>NZ_JBZAZF010000002.1:0-1009063 GCF_058248265.1 Bacillus sp. NS1
CGAAGTGGCTAAACGCGGCGGACTGTAAATCCGCTCCCTCAGGGTTCGGCAGTTCGAATCTGCCCCCCTCCACCATTTATAGGGGCATAGTTTAACGGTAGAACAGAGGTCTCCAAAACCTCCGGTGTGGGTTCGATTCCTACTGCCCCTGCCAAATTTATAATATCTTGAGATTATGGCGGTTGTGGCGAAGTGGTTAACGCACCAGATTGTGGCTCTGGCACTCGTGGGTTCGATTCCCATCAATCGCCCCATATTATCATTGGGCTATAGCCAAGCGGTAAGGCAACGGACTTTGACTCCGTCATGCGTTGGTTCGAATCCAGCTAGCCCAGTCTCACTTTTTATATCAACTGCATATGATGTATTGAGTCCCTTAAGATGCGGAAGTAGTTCAGTGGTAGAACACCACCTTGCCAAGGTGGGGGTCGCGGGTTCGAATCCCGTCTTCCGCTCCAACTATACCATCCACGCCGGGGTGGTGGAATTGGCAGACACACAGGACTTAAAATCCTGCGGTAGGTGACTACCGTGCCGGTTCAAGTCCGGCCCTCGGCACCAATTTTACTTACAGGTTAAGTTGAATTGGTGTTTGTTCGTTTAAACTATAACTAATCATATTAATGATCTACTTGTGTAGATCATTTTTTTATTGCTTTGATTTATCATAAGCAGCTAAGTTCCGATACATGATCATAAAGCTGCTTGAGCCTTTATGTTTAGCTAAGTCTCTTAATACTTTTTTATTTTATATTTCCAAAAAAACTTTTTTGATATACGTTGACACTTTATAAAATCCATGATATATTTATATTCGTCGGTTAGATACGACGTAAAACTTGCCGGTGTGGCGGAATTGGCAGACGCGCACGACTCAAAATCGTGTTCCTTCTGGAGTGTCGGTTCGACCCCGACCACCGGTATACTGAAAAACCCGTTTCTTATGAAGAAACGGGTTTTTATTTTTTATATCATAGAAAGGAGCCTACCTTAATTGAGGCTCCTTTTTATCATTCACTCAGCGTATTGGTCTATGATCTCTCCTAACACCTCTTCAAGCCCTTCTGCATCTTCAAGCTCTGATTGGCTAATGCGGACGCGTACGAGCTGTTCTCCGTCATTATACATCTCTTCCAGCCATCCTCGCAGTCCTCTTGCCCTGCGGTCGACTTCGAAAATAATGTCTAAACCGTTTTCGTCTAAAAGGAAAATAAGCTCTAACTCATCGAGCATCTGACGATAGTAGCCTGATGTCGGAATGAACTCAAATTCTTGAACAAACGGAAGGCGGCGCTGGAAGTAAGGCGCTTGTTCACAGTCTGCCTCGTTAAAACGGAAGCCCAGATTTTCGATTGCTCCCAGCACACTTTCAATCCAAGGATGCGCTTCAACGAAAATGCGGTCATGGTCGGACTTATCGATACCGCCTTCGATATCAAGGTCTGTTACCACAGCGACCTCTACTTTCCCTACAGTGATCGGTGTATCAAGAGGGAGGGTGAATGAGAACGGAAATTGATGCTCTTCTCCAGGCTGAATGGTGAATGAATCAGCAACCCGTAAAGAATGAATTGTAGCATATTTCCGATGCTCTTCATCGTCTTTTACAATGACGTACCGAGTATTAAGCTGTAAATCAATATAGCGGACGTCCTGAGCGATTTTTCCGCCTTTGACATGGACAGTCCCCCGTACTTCTTCTCCTGGATAATATGCGTCTTTCTCTATAATTGTATCCACTTTTGCAGCACCAATACCAGCACTTGCCGCAAGCTTCTTAAAAAATGACATGTTAGATCTTCCCCTTTTTCTTTTTCTCAACAGATATACGTAAGAAAGAGAAAAAAGATTCGTTTGATACGTACTTTTTACCTATTATTCGTCCGGCCTAGGGACAGACTAAGAATAATATTGAAAACAAAGGAGCGGATTGAAATGGATAAAGAAAGTATGGTTGCTGATGAATTACACAGAATGTTTTTGGCTGGTGAGCTGCAAATCACGGTAGAGGAGGATATAAACAATATTTCCGAAAGGTTGAGAAACGGAGATCTCAGTTTAGACCGATTAAGCGGTGAAGACGCGTTTATAAAAGAAACTGTAAACGAGGCTTTAAGAAGAGTGGAGCAATAAAATGAAGAGACGGGATCTCAGAGATACCGTCTTTTTTGTATGACTTTGTTACAGTTCTCTGCAAGATAAAGTGAATCGATTTGAAATGGTTTATCCAGTAGCCAGCCTTTTTCCATCAGGAGGTCAGATAGTTCTCTATGCAGATGAACAGCTGCATCTAATTGATCATACAACGCTGTTCTGAGGTCGGGGTTAGTTGTTTCTGTTATTGCGACCATGTACTTTTTAATGCTGGTTTTTATTGTTGTTAAGCAAACAAGAATCATTATAGGTCTGGTAGAGACTAAGAAATCGTTCAATGGCTTCACCTCCTGTTATGTCAGGGATTTTATCTCCTAGATCTTCCTATTAAGTATTTAACCTTATATCATGCATTTATACAAAATGCTATAATGAGTAACAAATTTTTCCGGGGAGTGGGATGATGAAACAGATTATTGCAATGGATGGCCGGGGTTTTTCGATGGAGCCGGAAAATTTGGCCCTCGATCAATACATCATCAATCAATCGGAACGGAAGCCGCCTCGCATTTGTTTTTTGCCGACGGCGAGCGGTGATTCCCAAAATTATGTTCAGCGATTTTATCATGCATTTCAAACACTGGATTGTGTGCCGTCTCATTTATCCTTATTTAAGCCGCCGTCAACAGATTTAACTTCTTTTGTTATGGAAAAGGACGTGATTTATGTTGGCGGGGGGAGTACGCGGAACATGCTTGTGCTGTGGAAGGAGTGGGGGCTGGATCTTATTCTTAGAGAGGCATGGAAGAACGGTGTGATTTTAGCTGGATTAAGTGCCGGTGCGATCTGCTGGTTTGAAGAAGGGGTGACAGATTCAGCCGGACCGCTGACAAGCATGAAAAGTTTAGGTTTTTTGCAAGGGAGCTTCTGTCCTCATTATGACGGTGAAAAGGATCGGAGACCGATATACCACCAGCTGATATCTAACGAATTCTTGTGCGATGGCTATGCGGCGGACGACGGAGCGGCTCTTCATTTCATAAATGAACAGCTGTTTCAGATAGTGAGTTCAAGACAGGATGCAAAGGCATATCGGGTGATGAAGGGTGAACATGACATATCTGAAACCCCGCTGCCCGTCAGATATTTAGGGTGAATTGGCTGAATATTTTCTACATTTCTCTTTTTTTCAGATTGTTTTTATGTTAAGATGAGTGCGAAATCAATAGTTACTGGGGGTGCCCGCTTTCGGGCTGAGAGAGAAGGTAAGCTTCTTAACCCTTTGGACCTGATCTGGTTCGTACCAGCGTGGGGAAGTAGAGGAATAGCTTTTATTATTGTCGTGTGGGCAATAATATGTTTCTTTCTGACTGCAACCGGGTTCATTATTTGAATCCGGTTTTTTGTGCTGGTTATGGGCTTGATTTTGTCCTTTCAAACGAAGAGAGGGGAAGGATCAGTGATGCAAAACGATTCAGTGCAGCAAGCCAACATTTCCATTATGTCAAGTTTTTCGGGGAGCAAGAAAGTGTATGTGGAGGGTTCTACTTCGGACATCCAAGTGCCAATGAGGGAAATCGCGTTAAGTCCGACGACAGGGTCGTTCGGCGAAGAGGAAAACGCGCCTGTGCGTGTTTATGATACAAGCGGACCGTATACGGACCCTGAGGTGACCATCAATATTCAAGAAGGATTAAAGCCTCTCCGCCAAAAATGGATCACAGAGCGCGGCGATGTCGAAGAATATGAAGGACGGGCGATAAAACCAGAAGATAACGGTTATAAAAAAGCAAATCCAAACGTGAGCTACCCAGGACTAAAGCGGAAACCGCTGAGGGCGAAAGCTGGCCAAAATGTCACTCAAATGCATTATGCCAAAAAGGGGATCATTACACCTGAGATGGAGTTTATCGCAATTCGCGAGCATGTGTCTCCTGAATTTGTTAGAGATGAGGTAGCAAGCGGCCGGGCGATCATTCCTTCAAATATTAATCACCCTGAAAGTGAACCAATGATTATCGGCCGGAATTTCCATGTGAAGATTAATGCGAATATCGGGAATTCAGCGGTTACGTCATCCATTGAAGAAGAAGTGGAAAAAATGACGTGGGCCATCCGCTGGGGAGCGGATACAATGATGGATCTTTCTACCGGAAAAGACATTCATACGACGCGTGAATGGATTATCCGCAATTGCCCTGTCCCTGTGGGAACTGTTCCGATTTATCAGGCGCTTGAAAAGGTAAACGGCGTAGCGGAGGATTTAACGTGGGAGATTTATCGTGATACACTGATCGAGCAGGCAGAGCAGGGAGTGGATTATTTTACGATACACGCTGGTGTTTTGCTTCGGTATGTGCCGCTGACTGCCAAACGGACAACTGGAATCGTGTCACGCGGGGGAGCGATTATGGCGCAGTGGTGTCTGGCTCATCATCAGGAAAGCTTTCTGTATACACATTTTGAAGAAATCTGCGAAATCATGAAAACGTATGATATTGCTTTTTCTCTTGGGGATGGTCTGCGTCCCGGATCAATCGCTGATGCCAATGACGAAGCGCAGTTTGCTGAATTAGAGACGCTTGGAGAGCTGACGCAAATTGCCTGGAAGCATGATGTTCAGGTAATGATTGAGGGACCGGGGCATGTGCCGATGCATAAAATCAAAGAGAACGTCGATAAACAAATGGACATTTGTAAAGAAGCGCCTTTTTACACCTTGGGGCCGCTGACGACAGATATTGCGCCGGGCTATGACCATATTACTTCAGCGATCGGAGCGGCGATGATCGGCTGGTATGGAACAGCAATGCTTTGTTATGTAACGCCCAAGGAGCATTTGGGACTGCCAAACCGTGATGATGTTCGTGAAGGGGTCATTACATATAAAATTGCTGCGCACGCGGCAGACCTTGCCAAAGGGCATCCCGGAGCACAAATACGGGATGATGCGTTATCGAAAGCCCGCTTTGAATTCCGCTGGCGAGATCAGTTTAATCTATCCCTTGACCCGGAAAGAGCGCTTGAATATCATGATGAAACCCTGCCGGCTGAAGGAGCAAAAACCGCTCATTTCTGTTCAATGTGCGGACCGAAGTTTTGCAGCATGAGAATTTCCCAGGATATTCGGGATTATGCGAAGGACAAAGATCTTAGTGAATGGGATGCCATTCAAGAGGGGATGAAAGAAAAAGCTGAAGAATTTGTGAATCAAGGCAGCCAGCTGTATAAATAATAGATTGACAGGCAAAATGGAATACGTTTTAATATAGTCAATATACATTTCCAGTATTTGCTGATCGGGACACCGAAGGCTCTTATCTTTTAGATAAGGGCCTTTTTTGTATGAAAAAGGAGGGATCATAGATGGGAATCAAAAAAGAGAAGGGGAGAAAACGATTCAGGAAGCGAAAAACATACGGGAATCAGATTTTGCCGCTTGAGATTCTGATTGAAAAAAACAAACTAGAGATTATGAACAGCGCGGAGCTTATGGAGGAAATTTATATAAAGATTGATGAGAAGCATACGGCAGTGCGTACAAAATATAAAAAAACCCGCTAATTAAAAGCGGGTTTTGCTTTTTTATTATTCATCTTTTTTAATCGGTAATCCAAGGCCTTCTGCTACGCGTTTTCCGTATTCAGGATCTGCTTTGTAGAAATGCTCGATTTGGCGAAGTTTGATTTCTTCTTTTTCTACCGGTTTCATGGCGTTAACGATATTTTCAACAAGGCGGGCACGCTCATCCTCGCTCATTAAACGATAGAGGTCACCGGCTTGTGTGTAGTGGTCGTTGTGATCGTAGCTTACGCTGTCAGCGATTCCTTGTACCGGATATGCGGCTTGTTTATCCTCAGGTGACTCTTTCGGACCGCCGAAGCTGTTAGGCTCGTAATACACAGATCCTCCGCCATTATTGTCAAAGCGCATTTGTCCGTCACGCTGATAATTGTTCACTTCGTTTCGTGCACGGTTGATTGGCAGCGCTTGATGGTTTGCACCGACACGGTAGCGGTGTGCATCATGATAAGCAAACAGCCGGCCTTGAAGCATTTTATCAGGAGAAACATCAATACCAGGCACAAGTGTTCCAGGTGAGAATGTCGCTTGTTCTACTTCTGCAAAGTAGTTTTCTGGATTTCTGTCTAGAACCATGCGTCCGACTTCGATTAACGGATAGTCTTTTTGAGACCAAACTTTTGTGACATCAAACGGATCGAAGCGATACGTATTTGCATCTTCTAAAGGCATGATTTGCACATATAGTTTCCATGCAGGGAAATCACCGTTTTCGATCGCGTTGAATAGATCCTCTGTATGGTAATCAGGGTTTTCACCAGCAATTTTAGCAGCCGTATTGACATCAAGGTTTTTCACGCCTTGTTCTGTTTTAAAGTGATATTTAATCCATACGCCTTCGCCTTCGGCATTTGTCCATTTGAATGTATGGCTTCCGAAGCCGTGCATGTGGCGAAGTGTCGCGGGAATTCCGCGGTCTGACATCAGAATTGTCACTTGGTGCAGTGATTCTGGTGAAAGTGACCAGAAATCCCATACAGCTGTAGGGTTTTTCAAGTGTGTTTTTGGATCTCTTTTTTGTGTATGGATGAAATCAGGGAATTTAATTGCATCGCGGATGAAGAATACCGGTGTATTGTTACCGACGATGTCGTAGTTTCCTTCTTCAGTATAAAATTTAACAGCAAATCCGCGCGGGTCGCGAACTGTGTCAGCCGAGCCAAGTTCACCGGCAACTGTTGAGAAACGAATGAACAACGGTGTGCGTTTGCCGACTTCAGATAGGAAAGCGGCTTTCGTGTATTTGGTTACATCGTTTGTCACTTCAAAATATCCGTGTGCGCCTGCACCCTTGGCGTGAACGACACGTTCTGGAACACGTTCTCTGTTGAAATGGGCCAATTTTTCGAGTAAATGTACATCTTGGATTAAAGTTGGTCCGCGAGAACCGGCAGTCATCGAATTTTGATTATCTCCAACTGGAGCGCCCCAGCTAGTTGTCAGTTTATTTGAACTCATGTGATCACCTCTTGGAATTTATAAAAACATAATATCATCTCTAAGTAAAAAGTCAATATTATTTTATAATTATTATAAAATAGTTATCTATATTAAGCGATATCTAGTATTAAAAATATTGATAAACCTTGTTATAACAGCCATTAAGGGAGAATAAAGCTTTTTGAAGAAATGAATTTCTTCCTCTCTATTTGCGAAACAAGCTGAGTAAGTGATAAACAAGGATGTTAAAAATCTCGTTTAAAAAAGAGTTGACATATCGGAATAATTTGAATTAACATGATATTCAAACAAAAAAACAATTGGGCAGCTGATCGGACCGCCGAAGGCTCTCATCTCTACAAAGAACAGAGATGGGGGCCTTTTTGTTTTTTAGAAGGCGGGGTTGGCAGAAAGAGAGGGATAAAAGTGGCTGTGACCATCAGCATCAAAGAAAAGACTTTTGTTCAAGAGGGCCGCAAAACAACGGTCTTAGAGAATATTCAATTATCAATCGCACCAGGTGAATTTCTAACACTCATCGGACCGAGCGGGTGCGGAAAAAGCACTCTGTTAAAGATTATTGCAGGACTTGATTCAGATTATGACGGGAGTGTTGAAGTTAACGGACGCAGTGTAACAGCTCCGGGGATTCAGCAAGGATTTATTTTTCAGGAGCACCGCCTCTTTCCCTGGCTGACGGTTGAGCAGAATATTGCCGCCGATTTGAACTTGAAAGATCCAACAGTCAAACAAAAGGTAGATGAACTGATCGAGATTGTCAGATTGAAGGGATCGGAGAAAGCATATCCGCGCGAGCTGTCAGGCGGTATGTCACAAAGAGTCGCTATCGCACGTGCTCTTTTGCGGGAGCCTGAGGTGCTGCTTTTAGATGAACCGTTTGGTGCGCTGGACGCTTTTACTAGAAAACACCTGCAGGACGTGCTGCTGGATATATGGCGGAGGAAAAAAACAACGATGATTCTCGTTACTCATGATATAGATGAATCTGTTTATTTAGGAAATGAGCTTGCGATCCTTAAAGCCAAACCGGGGAACATCCATAAGCTGATGCCCATTCATCTGGCATATCCGCGAAACCGGACGACTCCGGATTTCCAAGCGATCAGACAGAAAGTACTGTCTGAATTCGAGAAAACAGAAGATCTAGAGTACGCTGAAGGATCAGGGATATAGAAAGGGCGGAAGCAGAAATGAAAAAAAGACTCATTGTATTGGTTACCGTTTTTTTTCTGCTGGCAGGCTGCGGAGCAAATGGAGCCAGCGGTGACAATAAACAATTGAAAGAAATTCGAATCGGTATTCAGCAAAGCTTAAGCCCGCTTTTGATTGCGAAGGAGAAAGGCTGGTTTGAAGATGCATTTGAAAAAGAAGGCATCAAAGTGAAATGGGTGGAGTTTCAAAGCGGTCCGCCCCAATTTGAAGGCCTTGCGGCAGACAAACTTGATTTTTCTCAAGTCGGCAATTCGCCTGTGATCTCAGGACAGGCGGCAGGCATTGATTTTAAAGAAATCGGTTTATCTCAGGACGGTTTGAAAGCGAACGGCATCCTTGTGAATCCAGACAGCGGCATTCAGGACGTCAAGGACTTAATGGGAAAAAAAATTGCAGTTGCCAAAGGCAGCAGCGGTTTTGATTTTCTGTATAAAGCACTTGATCAAGCGGGATTGACAGCTAATGATGTGACGATCATTCAGCTTCAGCCTGATGAAGCGGCCTCCGCGTTTGAAAACGGATCTGTTGATGCCTGGTCCATTTGGGAGCCGTACTTGTCTTTAGAAACAATCAAACACGGAGCAAAAATCCTTGTGAACGGGGAAAGCACAGATTTATATTCACCCGGATTTACTTTAGTAAGAACAAAGTTTGCGGAAGGGCACCCGGACGAAGTGGTCCGTTTTCTGAAGGTCTTTAATAAGGCTGTTGTGTGGCAAAAGGAACATCTGGATGAATCCGCTGACTTGTATGCAGACATTAAAGATCTCGATAAAAAGGTCGTCGAAAATGTGCTGAAAAATACTGAGCCTCTGAATGAGGTCATCAGTGACGACATTGTGAAAGCGCAGCAGGAGACAGCAGATTTTCAATATCGAACGAAGGCGATAGACAAGAAGATTGATGTGAAAGAGGTTGTAGATAACACATTTATTAAAAAAGCATTAAAGGAAAATTCCTCCGGAGGTGATCAATGATGAAAGCAGAGGCTGCAGGCTCGCTGCCGAAGACGAATGCGGAAGCGGTGCGAAAAAAGCCCGGAAGGATAAAATACGGCTGGATGAAGGGACTTTTGCTGCCCGCTGTCATCATCGCCATTTGGCAGATCATTGGCGGCCTTGGAATTATGTCCGCTACAGTGCTGCCCACACCCGTTGCAATCGTCCTGACGTTTAAAGAGCTTATTTTGTCCGGTGAGCTGTTCGGCCATCTGCAAATCAGTATCTATCGGGCGGCGCTTGGTTTTTTGCTTGGCGCGGGGCTTGGCTTGATGATCGGGATTTTGGCCGGATTCTCCAAACGGACGGAGCTTTATCTTGATCCGTCATTGCAAATGCTCAGAACCGTTCCCCATCTGGCGGTCACGCCGCTGTTTATTTTATGGTTCGGTTTTGATGAGGTATCTAAAATTTTGCTGATTGCGCTCGGCGCTTTCTTTCCTGTCTATATCAATACATTTAACGGCATCCGTGGGGTTGACGCGAAGCTGTTTGAAGTCGCCCGGGTGCTTGAATTTAAATGGCATCAGCAGATTTCCAAAGTGATATTGCCGGCATCCCTGCCGAATATACTGCTCGGCATTCGCTTATCGCTCGGCATTGCATGGCTCGGACTTGTTGTAGCAGAGCTGATGGGCTCAAGCTCAGGAGTCGGTTATATGATCATGGATGCTAGACAGTTTTCACAAACGAACAAAGTGTTTGCTGGGATTATCATTTTTGCAGTGGTTGGAAAGCTCACGGATTCCTTTGTCAGGCTGCTTGAACAAAAACTATTAAAGTGGAGAAACAGTTACGAAGGGTAATATACGTGAAAGGGAGATGGAAATGGAAATTCTTTGGTTTATACCGACTCATGGAGACGCGAGATATTTAGGATCTGAAAGCGATGGACGGACTGCGGATCATCTTTATTTTAAACAAGTGGCGCAGGCGGCTGACAGGCTGGGGTATACGGGTGTTCTTCTGCCCACGGGAAGATCGTGCGAGGATCCGTGGCTTACAGCATCGGCTTTGGCAGGAGAAACAAAGGACTTAAAGTTTTTAGTCGCAGTAAGACCCGGTTTAATGCAGCCTTCTTTAGCAGCCAGAATGACGTCCACCTTAGACCGCATTTCAGACGGCCGGCTGCTGATCAATGTTGTGGCAGGAGGCGATCCGTACGAATTGGCTGGAGATGGCCTGTTTATCAGCCATGATGAACGCTATGAAGCGACAGACGAGTTTTTAACCGTTTGGCGGAGACTTTTGCAGGGTGAAACGGTTTCCTATGAAGGAAATCATATAAAAGTGGAAAACAGCAATCTGCTCTTCCCGCCGCAGCAAGCGCCGCATCCGCCTATCTATTTCGGAGGATCGTCACAGGCAGGGATTGAAGCTGCGGCAAAGCATACTGATGTGTATTTAACATGGGGCGAGCCGCCTGAACAAGTAAAAGAAAAGATTGAGAGAGTCAAAAAGCAGGCGGAAAAAGAGGGGAGATCCGTTCGATTCGGCATTAGGCTGCATGTCATTGCCCGTGAAACCGAACAAGAGGCTTGGGAAGCGGCTGAACGCTTGATCAGCCACTTAGATGATGACACCATTGCCAAAGCACAGGCAGCTTTGAGCCGTTACGATTCTTCAGGCCAGCAGCGGATGGCCGTCCTTCATCAAGGCGATCGGTCGAAGCTTGAAATCAGTCCGAATCTGTGGGCGGGGATCGGCCTGGTAAGAGGCGGAGCAGGAACAGCTCTTGTCGGTGATCCGCAGACGATTGCTGACCGGATAGCGGAATACCAGGCACTCGGCATAGAATCGTTTATTTTCTCGGGCTATCCGCATTTAGAAGAAGCGTATTATTTTGCAGAGCTTGTGTTTCCGCTTTTGCCTTTTGAAAATGAACGGACGAGAAAGCTTCAGAACAAAAGGGGTGAAGCCGTCGGGAACACTTATTTTGTCAAAGAAAAAAATGAGTCGGTTTAAGTAAAACACAGCCCCCGAACATGGTATTCAAAAAAGGGGGCTGTTATTCTGAACACATTGATAAGCCATCAGTCATTTGCCTGTTAGCTATGCTGTGAGCATGCGGATATTCAAAGCAGACGGAAATCAAAGCGGGCGGACATATCAGGTTTTGAAAAAACAGAATGACTGTTGCAGCTTCACAGGATTCACTGCTGATAATATCAGTGAAGGTATTTCTCCAGCTGGGAACATTATCAAAATGGAGAGCTTGTTAGAGATTGGTCCGGTAAGTGCAGATTATTCAGAGGAAAAACCCGATACATAACAATTTGTTTATTTTGAAATGAAGAGGGAGACGGAAAGAATAAACGCAACACTGTTCATTTTGGCATTGCGGATAAACAGGGAAATGCGCGGCCAGTTCATCGGTGAAACGTAATGATAGCGCAACAGAGGAAATGACTCAGAATATTTCATCGCGGAACCGACTTTTTCTAGAGACCTGTTTTGATCGGCAGCAGTATAAAAGGGACGGGCGAGCCCGTGCACCCCATCTGAATATAAAAAAGAGCTTATTAAGCATTAAGATGCCTTACCCTATGATGTAGAATTGCATCATTAGAAATGGGCAGCTTCAGGCAGTTGTTTTACAAAGCGTTATGCTTGCTTTTATGTATGGTGCATGATACATTTTAAATCGTAATAATTTCGATTTAAAAAAGGAGGCTACGTCTTGGCTAAAAAATCAAAAGTGGCAAAAGAGTTAAAACGCCAACAGCTTGTTGAACAATACGCTGCTATTAGACGCGAGTTAAAAGAAAAAGGAGATTACGAGGCACTCAGCAAGCTGCCGAGAGATTCTGCACCGGGAAGGCTCCATAATCGCTGCATGGTAACGGGGCGCCCGAGAGGATATATGAGGAAATTTAAAATGTCCAGAATCGCTTTTAGGGAGCTGGCACATAAAGGCCAGATTCCCGGTGTCAAAAAAGCAAGCTGGTAAGAAAAACTCCGGCCGCTTATAGCGCGCCGGAGTTTTTTTCGTTTTTCTTGAAAGAGATGACGTAGGATAGGTGCTGGATGATCATGATGACAAACACAATAATAATAGGGAAAAATGGAACACGGGACTGAAACAGCGGATAAAAAATGAGAAGAACCGCTGCGGCAGGTAGCGAGAAGTAGACGGCGATATATGATGCGCGGCATGCTTTTGCCGTCATCATCTGCTCTCTTTCATCCTGCTCTTCAAACTCATCAGGCAGAAGAAGCTTTTTTGAAGCAGGGCGGCTTTTCTTCTGTAAGTACAAATAAACCGCAGACGCCGCAACAAACAGAATAAAGGGAGTGAGGTTTAATTCAAACACCATCTCGCCGCTCTTTGTGCGGAAAAAGGATGCAATGCCTTCTGAAGCTTCAAAGTATGCAATTAACGTCCAGCATGCAAGGCCAAATAAAACAAGTTGAAAAGCTGCTTTTGTTTTCATGCTCATCTTAGTTTTCCTCCTCTAACCAAAAGACATCCTCCATTTTCATGGAGAAGGCTTTGCAGATTTTCAGTGCTAACAACAGTGAGGGAACATAATCACCTTTTTCGATAGCTGCCACAGTCTGTCTTGTGGCGCCGACCGTTTCTCCGAGTTTTTCCTGAGAATAGCCGAAGCGTGCCCTTAGCTCTTTTACTTTATTTTTCATCATGACGTCTGTCCCCTTCACATTCTCGATTAATTATATTGTATACTATACTTAACATTATGTAAATGTGACTTAACATCTTTACAAAAAGAAAACTTTTTTTCGACAAAATTTTTATATTCCCTTGACGAAAAAATAATAAACGTGTAATATTAGACAAGTCAGAGCGGTAATGTTACTGACAAAACACAAATGCGGGTGTAGTTTAGTGGTAAAACCTCAGCCTTCCAAGCTGATGTCGTGAGTTCGATTCTCATCACCCGCTCCATACATACGTTATTAACGCAGTGTTTCGTTTCTTAGATAAACGAAGTATTGCGTTTTTTTATGTGAAAAAGAACACGTCACTCGTGTTCTTTTACGTAAGCCAATGTACTGTATGGGCTCCGCCGTGAATTTGTTCAAACATTTTCGTTAATGATGATAAGAGTTTAACAGCGCTGCTTTTTTCAATGGATGGCGGAAAAAAAATGATTTGCAGCATGTTCTTGGTCTCGTTTGAAACGGGATAGCGATTGATGTTGTTTTTTAAATCGCCAAATATGCCGTTTTCATCAGAGAAAAGCAGGATGTTTTCTTTTTCTCCCAATGAGATTCGGACTGGCTCATGAAGCTTGCCGGCATCATAAATCATAATGGGCAGAGAATATTTTAATGCGAAAAAATCGATGGTGTCATGGGCTGAATCCTTGCTTTCCATGAATTGTTCTGTGGATATCGGGATCAGCATGTCCTCCATTGGGGTTGTTTCTCCCTCAAATGAAGGGTTAAGCTGTTTAAAGAGTTCCCGCCATTCCTTGACGAAGGATTCATCGGATATTCCGCCGTCAGCATAATCGAAAAACAGGGATTCTTGAAATAGGCGAAGCCTGCCTTTCAGCATTTGTGGAGAGGAGCCGACTTCGATATTCTTATAAATCACAGCCGCCGCATGTAAGCCGGCTGCGCGTTCGGTAATTACAGAATCAAGTTTGATATTCATTTGCAATCACTCCATTACGGGATATCAACCTATTATAAACGCTGTATCGTTTTATCACAAAGAAAGGAGGCTGTGCAAAACATGAACGTTTATCAGCTCAAAGAAGAATTAATTGAATACGCGAAAAGCATTGGCGTGGACAAGATTGGTTTTACGACCGCCGATACTTTTGACAGTTTAAAAGACCGTTTGATTCTTCAAGAATCACTCGGCTATCTCTCCGGCTTTGAAGAGCCAGATATCGAGAAAAGGGTGACGCCGAAGCTGCTTTTGCCAAAAGCGAAATCAATTGTGGCGATTGCTCTCGCATATCCTTCGAGAATGAAGGATGCGCCGAGAAGCACGAGAACTGAGCGCAGAGGCATTTTTTGCAGAGCCTCCTGGGGCAAAGACTATCACGATGTGCTGAGGGAAAAGCTCGATCTGCTGGAGGAATTTCTGAGAAGCAAGCATGAGGATATCAGAACAAAGTCAATGGTTGATACAGGCGAATTGTCTGATCGGGCAGTTGCAGAGCGGGCCGGCATCGGCTTCAGTGCGAAAAACTGTATGATTACAACGCCTGAGTACGGCTCTTATGTGTATTTGGCAGAAATGATTACAAATATACCTTTTGAGCCTGATGTGCCGATTGAAGATATGTGCGGGTCCTGCACGAAATGTCTGGACGCCTGTCCGACGGGAGCACTTGTTAATCCGGGGCAGCTGAATGCACAGCGCTGCATCTCTTTTCTGACCCAGACGAAAGGATTTTTGCCTGATGAATTCCGGACAAAGATTGGAAACCGCCTGTATGGGTGCGACACGTGTCAAACCGTGTGTCCTCTCAATAAAGGGAAGGACTTTCATCTTCATCCGGAAATGGAGCCTGACCCTGAGATAGCCAAACCGTTATTGAAGCCGCTCTTGACCATCAGCAACCGTGAATTTAAGGAGAAATTCGGACATGTCTCAGGTTCCTGGCGCGGGAAAAAGCCGATTCAGCGTAACGCCATTCTCGCCCTTGCCCACTTTAAGGATGCTTCCGCACTGCCTGAATTGACGGATCTGATGCATAAGGACCCGCGTCCTGTTATCAGAGGAACAGCTGCATGGGCGATCGGTAAAATCGGAGACCCCGCATACGCGGAAGAGCTTGAAAAAGCGTTGGAAAAAGAGAAGGATGAAGAGGCAAAGCTGGAAATTGAAAAAGGAATTGATTTGCTAAAAGCTTCAGGCATGACTAAACAAGGTCTGTCCTGACATACGTATAGAACAGAAGGAAAAAAACACTTGAGATGTATCCAAGTGTTTTTTCTTTATAAAAAAGTATGGCGGGTGGGGTGAGCTTGAAGCACATTTTAGAACAATTAGCGGAGGAGCGGCTGAGCTATCTGGTTAACGGGCATGCTATGAGACAGGAATCTGAAGTCGGAGACCTTGAAGTCATGGAGCGAAAGAAGAAGCTTCTGGATAAACGTAAAGTTGACATCATAAAAGCGAAAGCAAAGGCCGTCATCGGTCATGTGCGGATTGAGGATGACGGAACGACTTGCCTTACGTATACCATCCATTACGAATACGTGTGTAAGGAACGGGACGACAGCTTGTATATGGAAGAGCACATAGAGGAGCGGATGGCTTTCCTTTATGATCATATTTTGATTAGTGACCAGGAAATTACGAAAAAGCCGGCTGGATTTCATGAAGGGACCAGTATTATTGACTATTCTCAAGAGGAAAGGGAAGAGTTTGGCAGGGCCTTTCAATACGATCGTCTCGGCGCTGTGCAATATGCCGAGAAATTTTGGAACAAGCGCAACCCGGCTTATAAAAATTTCAGCGATAACTGCACGAATTTTATTTCTCAGTGTCTTCATGCGGGAGGCGCACCGATGCGAGGCCATCCGAACAGAGGGTCAGGCTGGTGGATGAAACAAAACTCATGGAGTTACAGCTGGACGGTGGCTCATTCTATGAAAATGTATTTGTCGAATTCAAAGGCCGGCCTGCGTGCGGTGCGGGTGAAATCCGCGGAAGAGCTGAGGCCTGGCGATGTGATTTGCTATGACTTTGAAGGAGACGGCAGGTTTAATCATACAACGATTGTTGTGGCGAAGGACAAAGGCAATATGCCGCTTGTCAACGCCCAGTCCTATGACAGCCGGATGAGGTATTGGTCATACGAGGATTCTACGGCATATACGCCGTCTATACGATATGCATTTTTTCATATCGTTGATGATACGACAAAAGAGTAATTAATGATATAATGATGGGCGGATAAGAAAAACAGAGGTGAACATTGTGGCATTACATGTCGTTTTATATCAACCAGAAATTCCCGCCAATACAGGGAATATTGCACGTACTTGTGCAGCAACTAATACAACGCTCCATCTGATTCGTCCGCTCGGCTTTTCTACGGATGATAAAATGCTGAAGCGTGCCGGACTCGATTATTGGGAGTTTGTTAACGTTGTGTATCATGATTCTTTAGAGGAATTGTTTGAGGAATATCAAAAAGGCCAGTTTTTCTTTATCACGAAATTCGGCCAGCAGCCTCATACATCGTTTGATTACACTGATCTTAACGAGGATTATTTCTTCGTATTCGGAAGAGAAACAAGTGGTTTGCCAAAGGATTTAATTCAAAATAACATGGACCGCTGCCTGCGTCTCCCGATGACAGAGCACGTTAGATCGTTAAACCTGTCCAACACTGCGGCGATTCTCGTTTATGAAGCGCTGCGCCAGCAAAATTACCGTGATTTAAAATAGCAAAAAAATCCGCTCATCAATGATGGGCGGATTTTTTTTATGTGATTTGAGATGCTGTGTTTTGTTTTTGGGCTTAACAACGTAACAGTGTTATGTTACAATGTATCCATCGAAGGAGCTGGACTTATGGAAGAACAATTAATCTCTAAAAAAGAATTACTTGAAAAAACATCGATTTCTTACGGTCAGCTGTATCGGTGGAAGCGGAAGAACTTAATTCCTGAGGAATGGTTTATTCGCAAGTCCACATTTACAGGGCAAGAGACGTTTTTTCCGAGAGAGGATATTTTAAAACGCATTTCAATGATTCAAAAGATGAAGGAAAATTTATCACTGGATGAAATGAGGGAAATGCTGTCGCCGAAAATGAAGGATGTCAGCATGACCGCTGATGATTTGATTCATAAAGGTTTGATTTCAAGGACTGCTCTTGATGTCTTTTCAGAAGGCGGCGGGAATTCGGTTTTTTCTTCGCGAGATCTGCTTTCGCTGTATGTGCTTGAAGGGCTGCTGCAGTCTGGAAATGTCAGTCTGGCAGAAGCGAAAATGGCTGCAGAGGTGTTAAAGCAGTATGATACTGAAGAGCTCAAGAAACAGACGGAGCTGATTGTGCTGCGTAAGCTCGGTGTTACAACCTGTTTTATAGCGGCTGCAGCGGACAGCATTCTGTTTGAATCATCCGTTAAGATTGTGGAACGGGTAGATTTAGAAAAGGCGTCAGAGGAATTAAAAACAACATATATGCAGGAGGGCCATCAATGGATGTAATGGAAAAGCTGGTGATAAACGGATCAGGAAGTTCAAAGGGAGGAACATTTCAATCAGTTGAAATTAACGGCAGCGGAACAGTGGCCGGAGACGTAGAGTGTGACACTTTTTCTTTTAATGGAACCGGAAAAGCTGACGGCAGCGTCAAAGCGAAAACGGTAACCATCAGCGGTTCA
The DNA here is from genome assembly GCF_058248265.1 of Bacillus sp. NS1. Classification (NCBI taxonomy): domain Bacteria; kingdom Bacillati; phylum Bacillota; class Bacilli; order Caryophanales; family Bacillaceae; genus Bacillus; species Bacillus sp. NS1. The sequence continues at coordinate 17,676 of NZ_JBZAZF010000002.1, forward strand.
GGAAAGATACATGGAGACGTTGAAGCAGAATCTATTCGGATTAACGGAACAGGTTTTATCCAAGGAGAGGTATCCTCAAAACAATTGAAAATCGCTGGATCATCAACATTTGGCGGCACAGTCAAGGCTGATGGCATTGTCATTAGCGGAAAAGCGGTCATGGAAGCCGATTGTGAAACGGAAACCTTTCAATCAGAAGGGAAATGCAAAGTCAGCGGGCTTTTGAACGCTGACGAGGTGACCATTAAGCTTTCTGCCGGGGAAAGTTATGTGCGGGAAATCGGATGCCGCCATCTTCAAGTAACCGGCAGAAAAGGAATGCTGACATTGCTTAGACTGATGCCGCAGCCTGTTTTAACGGCTGAACTGATCGAAGGTGATGTAATTGAACTGACAAATACAAAGGCGAAAACCGTACGAGGAAATAAAGTGAAAATCGGTCCGGATTGCCAGATTGAAACTGTTGAATACAGCGGGGACTATACTTGTGATCCGAGCGCATCGGTAGTAACCTGCACGAAGATGTGAGGAGGATCGTAATGGAGACAACAAAACTGGTAAATTTAAAATTATATGGCGCCGGACACGCTACAGGCGGCGCATACCACCATGTCAGCATCAAAGGTGAAGGTGTGATTGGTGAAGGGCTGTCTGCTGCGGGCTGCCGCATATTCGGAACAGGCCTTTTTCTCGGGAAAGCAGAGACTGAGCGGCTGCGTGTGCACGGAGAAAGTGAGTTTAAAGGCAACCTGACAGCCGGCATAATCAATATTTACGGTACAATGAAAGTCAGCGGCTCACTTCAATTTGATCGATTCAATCTGAAAGGCCTGACTGAAATTTGCGGGAATGTGACTGGAGAATCATGCGGTGTGAAAGGGAAGCTAAGCGTTAAAGGTGATTGTGAAACGGAAATGTTCCATGTCACAGGCTGCGTTGATGTATCAGGTTTATTAAATGCGGGTGATACCAAGCTTGAATTATGCCATGATGTAAGCCATGTGCGGGAAATCGGCGGAACAACCATTACAGTGAAAAGACGCGCGAGCTTTTTTAACCGGAAGAAAGTAAAATTGATTGCCGACGTCATAGAAGGAGATCAGGTTTATTTGGAGAACACCGAGGCGGCAGTTGTCAGGGGAAAAGAAGTGGTCGTTGGGCCGGGCTGCAGCATCGGAACAATTGAGTACAAAAACAAATACCGATGCGATCATCATTCAAAGATAAAAGAAAGTATAAAACTGTAAAACAATGTTCTGTTATACAAAAAGGTGCTCTTATGAGGAGCACCCTTTTTTATTGTTTTCCCGGCTTGCTTTCGTACCCTGCAGTAAAAATTGATACTAAAAAAGTGACAATGACACCCATCATGATGATTGTTTTCACCGTCTCTCCCCCTCTTCAATTTTTCCGAGATGTCCGAGTCTGGATGATTCTGTATTTTCCTTTATTATGAACGGTCGCGGTCTGCCTTGTCAACGCCGTATAAGTATCTTTATTTTTAAGAAAGCAAAGCATGTATCACGGGATGGCGGCATAGATTGTATCAAAGTACCTTATTTGCATAGCGCATCAAACATGATGGAGGAGGTCCTTATGGATATATTAAAGAAAATTGAACAGTACAGAGAGGAAGAGCAGCGGCTGAAATGGGAAGGAACATTCGCCGATTATTTGGAGATTATTAAAGAAAATCCAATGGTCGCGCAATCTGCTCATTCTCGTGTTTTTAATATGATAAAAGACAGCGGGATAGAGGAGATTGACGGACGTAAGAAGTACAGCTTTTTTGACCGGGAGCTGTTCGGGCTTGAGGAATCTTTGGAGCGTCTTGTGGAAGAGTATTTTCATCCGGCCGCGAAACGTCTTGACGTCAGAAAGCGGATTCTATTGCTTATGGGACCTGTAAGCGGAGGTAAATCCACGCTGGTTACGATGCTAAAAAAAGGTCTCGAAGCGTACACCCTGACGGATAATGGAGCTGTATACGCGATTAAAGGCTGCCCGATGCACGAGGACCCTCTACATTTAATTCCCCATCATTTGCGTGATGACTTTTACAGAGAATACGGCATTAGAATAGAAGGAAGTCTTTCTCCTTTAAATGTCATGAGGCTGGAGGAAGAGTACGGAGGAAGAATTGAGGATGTGAAGGTTGAGCGCATCTTCTTTTCCGAAGATAAGCGTACGGGAATTGGAACATTCAGCCCGTCTGATCCGAAATCTCAGGATATTGCCGATTTGACAGGGAGTATTGATTTCTCAACAATTGCTGAATACGGTTCAGAATCAGATCCGCGCGCATACCGGTTTGACGGAGAGTTGAATAAAGCGAACCGCGGGATGATGGAGTTTCAGGAGATGCTGAAGTGTGATGAGAAATTTCTCTGGCATTTGCTTTCATTGACACAGGAAGGGAATTTTAAAGCGGGGCGGTTTGCGTTAATTTCTGCTGATGAGCTGATCGTGGCTCACACGAATGAAACGGAGTATCGCTCATTTATTTCTAATAAGAAGAATGAAGCCCTGCACTCGAGAATTATTGTGATGCCGGTCCCTTATAATTTAAAAGTGTCTGAGGAAGAGAGAATATATGAAAAAATGATCGCGGAGAGCGATGTGTCGGATGTTCACATTGCCCCCCATACGTTGAAGGTCGCTGCGATGTTCTCGATTCTTACCCGATTAAAAGAACCGAAGCGGTCGGATATTGATCTGGTCAAGAAAATGAGATTGTATGATGGAGAAAGTGTGGAAGGTTATAATTCTGTCGACGTTGAGGATATGAAAAAGGAATATAATGATGAAGGCATGAGCGGCATTGATCCGCGGTACGTGATCAACCGGATTTCTTCAACGATTATCAGAAAAAATATGGAATCGATTAATTCACTTGATGTTCTTCGCTCTTTAAAAGAGGGTCTAGATCAGCATCCTTCTATTTCAAGCGAGGACAGGGAGCGGTATTTGAATTTTATTTCTGCCGCCCGCAAGGAATATGATGACATTGCGAAAAAGGAAGTTCAAAAAGCGTTTGTGTATTCATATGAAGAATCAGCTAAAACACTTATGGACAATTACCTCGATAACGTAGAGGCCTATTGCAATAAAAACAAGCTTCGTGATCCTTTGACAGGAGAAGAAATGAACCCTGACGAAAAGCTGATGCGATCAATCGAAGAGCAGATCGGCATTTCGGAAAACGCCAAAAAAGCGTTCCGCGAAGAAATCTTAATCCGCATCTCAGCCTATGCGAGAAAAGGTAAACGGTTTGATTATAATTCTCATGAAAGACTGCGTGAAGCCATTCAGAAAAAGTTGTTTGCTGATCTGAAGGATGTCGTTAAAATTACGACTTCAACAAAAACGCCGGATGAGCAGCAGCTGAAAAAGGTAAATGAAGTCGTGGCCCGTTTAATTGATGAGCACGGCTACAACTCGACGAGCGCCAATGAGCTGCTGAAATATGTCGGCAGCCTGCTGAACCGATAAGCAACGTGACCCGTCCGAATAGGGCGGGTTATTTTGTCCCATTTTCTAAATAGTTTGTCAATTAACCGTACTTTTGTGCATATGATGAATATAAATCTTTTCGAAAGACTTGTTTCATAATCTGGCACAAGCCGGAATACGTATGTATAACGACCACAAATGGTTAAGGAGGGGAATTCATGTCCCAAAATGACAGCGGCCATTTTTTGATTTCTGAGGAAAACTGGTCCCTCCATCGCAAAGGCTTCGATGACCAGCAGCGCCACCAGAAAAAAGTGCAGGAAGCGATCAAAAACAATCTTCCGGACCTCGTAACTGAGGAAAGCATTATTATGTCTAATGGAAAAGATGTAGTGAAGATCCCAATCCGTTCACTGGATGAGTATAAAATCCGTTATAACTATGATAAAAATAAACACGTAGGGCAAGGAGAAGGCGACAGCCAGGTTGGAGATGTTGTAGCCCGGGATGGATCAGACAAAAAACAGGGACCTGGAAAAGGGCAGGGCGCCGGTGATCAGGCAGGCGAAGATTATTATGAAGCAGAAGTTTCATTAATGGATTTAGAAGAAGCGCTTTTTAAAGAATTAGAACTTCCGAATCTCCAGCAAAAAGAGCGGGACAATATCATTCATACAGATATTGAATTTAATGATATCCGTAAAACAGGGTTAACCGGTAATATTGATAAGAAAAGAACAATGATGTCAGCTTTTAAACGAAACGCGATGTCAGGGAAGCCGTCTTTCTATCCGATCTACCCGGAGGACCTGAAGTATAAGACGTGGAATGACATAACAAAGCCCGAATCAAAAGCCGTCGTATTAGCAATGATGGATACAAGCGGCAGTATGGGTGTTTGGGAAAAATACATGGCCAGAAGCTTCTTTTTCTGGATGACCCGTTTTTTGCGGACGAAATATGAGACTGTGGAAATTGAATTTATTGCCCATCATACAGAAGCAAGAGTCGTGTCGGAGGAGGACTTCTTTTCAAAAGGAGAAAGCGGCGGAACAATCTGTTCTTCCGTATATCGGAAGTCGCTTGAGCTTATTGACGAAAAGTACAATCCCGCCCGCTATAACATTTACCCGTTTCATTTTTCTGATGGTGACAACCTGACATCTGACAATGCGCGTTGTGTGAAACTGGTTAATGATATTATGAAGAAAGCAAATCTTTTCTGCTACGGTGAGGTCAATCAGTACAACAGGCATTCAACGTTAATGTCTGCATACAAAAATGTGAAAGACGAGAAATTTAAGTACTATATTTTAAAACAGAAATCTGATGTTTTTCAGGCGCTGAAGAACTTTTTCAGAAATGAAGAGTCAGGCGTAAGCCATCAATTTTCGTAAAAAAAAGCCCATCTCAGGGCTTTTTTTTATTTAATAATAGTAAGAAAACGGTTGCGAAAAAAATACGGACAAAAAAGAAGTTTTTCCTTTGACAAATCTTCTTTCATTTATTAATATTTTATCTTGTGAACTATTATTGAGGAATGAGGTGAAAAGGAGTTGACTGAATCAGAACGTGCTTTGCTCACTTTTGAACAGCTCTTCGATACGTCTCGGGCTATCTATAAAAAGCAGAAGAAGATATTGGAGATTGTGCTTGAGCCTTATGATATTACAGTCCTTCAATATTTGCTGATGTTTAAAATTCATCAAAGCGGAAGCACTCCGTTAAGTAAGCTGGCAATGTCGCTTGATCTTAAGCCTGCTTCTGTGACTCGGATGACAGATATTCTGTATAAGCGCCAATTGATGAATCGATATGACAGTCCGGATGACCGCCGTATCGTCATGATTCAGTTAACCGAAGAGGGGGAAGAACTGATAGAAAAAGCCGCTGTACAGTATGCAAAAATGGGTGCGGGCCTTTATCAGAAGCTCGACACATCTCAGTTTCAATATTTGCGCAAGCTTGCCGGAAGCCTAACGAAGCTTGCTGAAGGCTGTTCAGAAAAAAGCGGTAATTAAAAACTTCTCACATATTTTCACCAGTTTTCCACAAAATGATAGAGGATGAAACGAAAGGAGAAAACAAAATGAACAGAGGACGTTTAATTCTGACCAACATTATCGGTTTGATTGTTGTTCTTGCAATTATAGGCGGAGGTGCTTACTACTATTATCAAAGCACAAACTATGTAAAAACTGATGAAGCAAAAGTAGCCGGCGATATGGCTGCTATTACAGCTCCAGCAGCAGGTAAAGTATCCGACTGGGATCTTGAAGAAGGAAAAAAAGTGAAAAAAGGCGACACAGTTGCAAAAATCAAAGGTGAACAAACTGTTGACGTAAAATCCATCATGGATGGAACAATTGTGAAAAACGAAGTGAAAAACGGACAAACCGTACAAGCTGGTACAACAATTGCGCAAACCATTGACATGGATAACCTATACATCACTGCAAATATTAAAGAAACAGATATTGCGGATATTGAAGTAGGAAATAGTGTAGACGTAGTAGTTGACGGAGACCCTGATACAACATTTGATGGTACTGTAGAAGAAATTGGCTATGCGACTAACTCAACTTTTGATATGCTTCCATCTACAAATTCTAGCGGAAACTACACAAAAGTAACGCAAAAAATTCCTGTTAAAATTTCAATCAAAAACCCATCTGATAAGGTGCTTCCTGGTATGAATGCATCTGTTAAGATTTCTGAGTAAAACAGATCAGTCATCAAACCATGAAAGGAGGTTGTCTTAGATGGCTACAGGCAAAGAAAATAATGCAAAAAGCCCAATGTCATTGCTGATTGTGCTAATGGCAGGTTTATTTTTGGCAATTCTAAACCAAACACTTCTTAACGTTGCAATGCCGCACTTAATGACTGAATTTGGTGTAAGTGCAACGACGATTCAGTGGCTGACAACAGGTTACATGCTTGTTAACGGCGTATTGATTCCGTTATCTGCCTTCCTGATTACACGATTCGGCCAACGGAGTCTCTTTCTCGTCGCGATGTTCTGTTTCACGCTTGGAACGTTAGTCTGCGGTATCGCGCCGAACTTCTCTACAATGCTGATCGGACGTTTGATTCAGGCCGTGGGCGGAGGTATCTTGCAGCCGCTCGTTATGACAACCATTCTGTTAATCTTCCCGCCTGAAAGTAGGGGGAAAGGAATGGGGATTTTCGGGCTTGCGATGATGTTTGCTCCAGCGGTCGGCCCGACTCTTTCCGGATGGATTATTGAGCATTATACATGGCGCATTATGTTTTACGGACTTGTGCCGGTCGGCGCAATTGTTATTATTGTGGCTTTCTTCATCTTTAAAAATATGGTGGAGCCGCAAAAAATCAAACTCGACACACTTGGAGCGATCCTCTCGATTGTCGGATTCGCATCCTTATTATACGGAGTCAGTGAAGCCGGATCTGATGGCTGGACCGACCCGATTGTACTGTCTACAGTTATTATCGGAGCCATTGCAATTGTTGCTTTCGTTGTTCAGCAATTGCGTCATGATGATCCGATGCTTGATTTCAGGGTGTTTAAATATGACATTTTCTCACTCTCAAGTGTAATCAATATCATTATTACAGTGGCACTTTACACGGGTATGTTCCTGTTACCGATCTATCTGCAAAATCTGGTCGGCTTTACGGCGCTTCAATCCGGTCTGCTTCTGCTTCCGGGTGCGATCGTCATGCTGATTATGTCACCGATCTCAGGTATTTTGTTTGATAAATTCGGTCCGAGACCGCTTGCGATTATCGGGCTTCTCGTGACAGTGGTAACAACATATCAATACACGCAATTAACAATTGATACACCATATACGCACATCATGCTGATCTATTCAATTCGTGCATTTGGTATGTCTCTCTTAATGATGCCAGTCATGACAGCCGGGATGAACCAGCTTCCAGCCCGTCTGAACAGCCACGGAACGGCGATGAGCAACACGCTTCGCCAAATCAGCGGATCAATCGGAACAAGTTTAATTACGACGATTTATACAAACCGGACGACATTCCATTATTCACAAATTGCAGATAAAACAAGCACGGCGGACCCGAACTTCCTTCATGCGTTCCAAAATGCAGTTTCGAATTTAATGGTGAACATGAATGTGTCTTATGATACGGCAAAAACATATGTTTACTCACATATTTATAAACACGCGTCCCTTGATTCCAATGTCATGGGGATAAATGATGCCTTTATGTGGGCAACCTTATTCTGTGTAGCAGGTTTGATTTTAAGTATCTTCCTGCGTGACGTCAGAAAAGATAAATTGCGTAAGAAGAAAAAAGAGGAGCTTTCATTGCTTCCTGCTCCAAAAGAAGCTAAGGAATCTTAATCTGTACAGGGAGGTTTCCTGAATGAAAATTTATGTAGTGTATGACAGTGAAGGTGAACATACAAAGGTTCTTGCAGAAGCGATTGCTGAAGGCGCGAGAGAAAACGAGGCGGCTGAGGTATTAATCGACCACGTCGATCAAGCAGATATCCGCAAGCTGAAAGATATGGATGCGATTATTTGGGGATGCCCGGGGCATTTCGGGACCATCAGCTCCGGTCTTAAAGCTTGGATCGACAGACTTGGCTACTTGTGGGCTGAAGGCGAGCTGATCAACAAAGTCGGCGCTGTTTTCTGCACAACGGCAACAACACACGGCGGCTTGGAAATGACAATGCACAACTTGATCACGCCGATGTTCCACCAAGGCATGATCGTTGTCGGTCTGCCTGGCAATGTGCCTGAAAACGCACTGTACGGCTCTTATTACGGAGCAGGCGTCACTTGTCCGGTTGACAGTGATGAGTTAATGTCTGAGGAAGGTATTCAGCTTGGCCGCGCCTTAGGAAGACGCGTCAGCCAAGTCACAGGAAACCTAACAGCAGGACAGTAAGGAGAGGTTGAAATGGCCATTATTATAGCAATTATTGCTGCTGTCATTGTCATTGCGGCCCTTATTACATTTAACGTCCGCAACGCCTCACCTGAACCCGAGAAGCAAGAAGCAACCGATAGAATCGCCCCTCCAGAAGAGGAAAAAAACGAAGCGCATTACCCTGCTGAAGCAAGGGCTGCTGAGCATACGCCATCCGTTGTAAAAAGCGATTCTCCAAAAGAGAAACGTGAGACAATGGGTGATGATATTTACAGGCAGGCGCTGCAAAAGTTTAAGCGTTCTGATGAAGATCAGACAGAAGAAGAGGTCACTGAAGAAAGTGACAAAATGCAGGACCGCAGCTATCGTGATGCGCTGCTCTCCATGAAAAATAAGAAAAAGTAATCAAAAAGGCAAATCCGTTTACTTATGGCGGATTTGCCTTTTTTGCTGTTTATATGTATGAAGTATGTTTTTTTATCAATTACATCCATGGAATATGTTGTAATTGGATTTGATCTAGTGTACTATGTTACTCATACACCGAAGAGACTTCCGGGAGGTAAAGACATGGATTCTTTTTTAGGTTTGTTAAAAAAAGATATAAAGCTTTCAAGAATGTGGCTGCTCGTATGGATATGCGGAATCATTTTCTTATTAGTGACAGGTCATATCATAGCTTCTCGCACAAAAGAACCTCTTGTCATGTTTGGTTTCTTTGTTGCTGTTGCTTTTTTTGTGCTTTTCCTATCTCCTGTTTTTGTGTTTTATCATCTTCGCAAAGAAGGGAAATCACAGCTTTGGCTGTACAATTCAAATGGCGGTTTCTGGCTGTTTTCTTCTAAATTGGCAGCATCTTTGCTCTATCAATCTCTGATTCAATTGGCATTAACGGCTTATGGTATTTGGATGTATCATATGTTCACTGTAAAAAATCTCCTTGAGCATCAGACTGATATAACAAGTACAGTGGTTTTGCTGAATATGTACGGGCTTATTTCCTCGTTAGATATGTCAGTAACAGTCATTGTGTTTTGGACTGTTTTTCACTCTCTCAGGAATTGGCGCGGAATGCGATGGGCTGCGATGGGGCTGTTGGTCGCAGTGTGGTTCTACTTCGATGAATACATCATAAGCCCTTTGGTTGAATCTCAAAAGCATTTCTGGCCTGTAACAGTCTATTGTAATTTTGATTTTCACTTCCGCGACGTTTGGAGATTGGAATTAAAACCGATACATCTGTCTGTTCTCGGGTTTCCTATTGCTGTAATCATCACGATCTTGCTGCTCATCATGGCTTCAAAACTGCTTGATCGTAAAGTAGAGGTGTGAATATGGACAATCACTTTCAATCCTCGAAACCGATTTATCTGCAGATCGCAGATCAGGTCTTTTATCGGCTGGTCAGGAAGGAGCTGCTCCCAGGAGACAAGCTTCCTTCTGTTAGAGAAATGGCGATTCAAACCAAGGTAAATCCCAATACAATTCAAAGAACATACAGTGAGATGGAAAGGCTGGGTATTGTGGAGACAAGAAGAGGTCAAGGCACATTTATTGCAGAGAAAGCAGAAATCGTAGATGAGCTGAAGGACAGGCTGACACGTGAAGTCCTGGAAGGCTTTGTGAAACAAATGACAGAGCTAGGGCTAACGAAAGAGGAAATGGTAGAAAGGATTAAAACATTCACTGAGGGGGGCTAAAATGGAAATCAACTTAGAACACGTATCAAAAAAATACGGCCGCCATATTGCCGTCAATGATGTGTCGATCACCTTATCATCCGGGCGGATTTATGGACTGATCGGACCTAATGGCAGCGGCAAGTCAACGATCTTAAAAATGATGGCTGGCCTTCTCTTTCCGACTTCAGGATTCGTGAAAGCGGACGAAAAGCCGGTTATGAGAGATATGGTGCGTCAAACGGCTTATCTTACAGAGCTTGACATGTTTTATCCGCATTTTACTGTAAAGGATATGGTGAATTTTTATGAGTCCCAATTTCCCGATTTTCAAACAGAACAAGCTTATAAGCTGTTGAATGAGATGCAGCTTGACCCGGAAAAAAAGATCAAAAAGCTATCAAAGGGAAATCGGGGAAGGCTGAAAATCGTCCTTGCTTTAGCAAGACGGGCATCTGTCATCTTGCTTGATGAACCTTTTTCAGGGCTTGATCCGATGGTCAGGGACTCCATCGTAAACAGTCTGGTGTCATACATTGACTTTGAGCAGCAGATTGTCGTGATCGCAACGCATGAGATTGATGAAATTGAAACTTTGCTAGACGAAGTAATCATACTGGCAAATGGCGAAAAAGTTGCGCAGCGTGATGTAGAGGATATTCGTGAGCAGGAAGGCATGTCTGTATTGCAATGGTTTAAATCAAAAATGGAAGTTTGCTAGAGGAGGAATTCGATGAAAACAGTTTTGGAATTGAAAAATGTAACAAAGAACATCAGAGGCCGAACGATCATTGATCATCTGAGTTTTTCGATTCGTGAAGGCGAAGTATTCGGTTTTTTGGGACCGAACGGCGCAGGGAAAACGACAACCATTCGGATGATGGTGGGGTTAATGAAGCTGTCAAAAGGTGATGTGCTTATTTGCGGCCAATCAATTACGAAAGATTATGCCAAGGCGATTAAACATATTGGGGCTATAGTAGAGAATCCAGAGCTGTATAAATTTTTGAGCGGATATAAAAATCTCCAGCAATACGCAAGAATGGTCAAGGGCGTCACAAAGGAAAAAATAGATGAAGTCGTAGAACTGGTCGGTTTAACAGACAGAATCCATGACAAGGTGAAAACGTATTCTCTTGGGATGAGACAGCGTCTTGGCTTGGCACAATGTCTTCTTCATGATCCGAAAGTGCTGATTTTGGATGAACCGACAAACGGCCTTGATCCGGCAGGGATCAGGGAAATCAGGGATCATCTAAAGAAGCTGACACGGGAAAAAGGAATGGCTGTCATCGTTTCAAGCCACCTGTTGTCAGAAATGGAGTTAATGTGTGATCGAATTGCGATTTTGCAAAAAGGAAAGCTTATTGATATTCAAAATGTGAGAGATGAAATCACTGATGAGAACGATACATATTTCTTTCAAGTTGCGCAGCCGAATGAAGCCGCTTCTGTTTTGAAGGAGTACAATTTGGTGAAGAAGACAAATGGTGTAGAAGTCAAACTGGCTAAAGGAGAAGTCCCTGCGGCCATTGAATTGCTGGTGATGCAGCAAATCCGCATTTATGAAGTCAAAGTAATGACAAAATCATTAGAGGACCGTTTCTTAGAAATAACAGGTGAAGCAAAAGAGGAGGTTCAACATGTTTAATTTGATTTACAATGAATGGATCAAAATTTTCAGCCGTGCCGGAACATGGGTGATGATCGGGATTCTGGGATTAACAATGGTTGGATATGCATTTCTGGCGAATCATTTTTCTGCTGGTGATTCAAATCCCCATTGGAAACAAGAACTCCAAGCGGAAAACGCCGTACTGAAGAAAGAAATCAAAGAAAATCCTTCACTGAAAGGTGAATATGAAGAAACAATCACCCTTAACAACTATCGGATAGAGCATAACATCCCCGGTGACACAGGCTATACTGTGTGGTCTTATGTAACCGATTCAGCTGGTTTTACAATCCTTACCGGACTGTTTACCATTATTATCGCAGCCGGAATTGTCGCGAACGAATTTAATTGGGGAACCATTAAGCTATTAATGATCCGGCCGCTTAGCCGTTTTCAGATTTTGCTCTCCAAATATATTACAGTTCTCGTGTTTGGTTTCTTATTGCTGTTTGTTTTATTTATGGGTTCTACTTTGCTGGGGCTGATCTTTTTCGGGACAGGCGGTGACACTGCCGCGAATATTCATTTAATCTATAAGGATGGCCATGTCATTGAGCAAAACATGATGGGACATTTGGCTTCAACGTATCTTTCTGAATCCGTCGCGGCTTTAATGGTGGCGACGATGGCATTTATGCTGTCCGCTGTATTTAGAAACAGCTCTCTTGCAGTAGGATTTTCCATCTTTTTGTTGGTAGCCGGCACTACAGCCACTGCATTTATTGCAGCGAAATTTGAATGGGCCAAGTATATTTTATTTGCCAATGTGAATTTGCTGCAATATGTAGAGGGGACACCGTTAGTGGAAGGGATGACCATGACTTTCTCCGTTGTCATGCTGGCAGTTTATTTTGTTGTCTTCCTGCTGCTTGCTTTCGGAATCTTCATGAAACGGGATATTGCGAACTGATGAAAAAAAGCTGTTTTGCTTAAGCAAAACAGCTTTTTTATCGAAATAAAAACTGCAGGTTTGCACCTGCAGTTTTTCATATCAATTTATGCTTACGCTTCTTTAGTAACGTTAGCAGCTTGTGGTCCGCGGTTTCCTTCAACGATTTCAAAAGAAACAGCTTGGCCTTCTTCTAAAGTTTTGAAGCCTTCGCCTTGAATAGCAGAGAAATGAACGAATACATCGTCTTGACCTTCTACTTCGATGAATCCGAAACCTTTTTCAGAGTTGAACCATTTTACTTTACCTTCTAACATGAAATTTCCTCCTAAAGCGATCATAACGCTTAAATTCACTATTCTTGCTCTTAACAAACTTTCAAGACGAAAACTCTTACAAAACTTTCTTCTTAAAGATAGTTCGAACAAAAATAATTACCTTTACTCTACCAGTAATCTTCGGAAAAAACAACTGCTAAATGAAATTTTTTTCGGAAAATACCATATTTATTTTTCAATTTGATATTTATTTACGGAAATTCATCTGTTTTCTCGATATGTGATCATACGTTTGCCTTAGATATTCCTTCTTTTCGAGAAGACAATGTATAGGAATTGACAACCTTATTGGATATGAGTAAGGTAAAAGTTAATCAATATTACAAATGACAACGTTTATCAACTAAGAGAGCGTATGATTTTTATGTCTGATATTGCTTGCATGCTCTAATACATAGATAGGAGTATGGTCACAATGAAAAAGTGGCTTATATGCAGTTTCGTTGTTGTTCTTCTCGTTTCATTTACTGCATGCTCACCGTCAGCAGAACATGAAACATTAAAAATCGGAATTGCTGAGTCTGACGAGGCAATATGGAACTATATTGCTCAAAAAGCTGAAGAAGCAGGGCTGGATATTCAGCTGGTACTTTTTTTTGATTATGCGGAGTCTGATATCGCGCTTGCTAACAAAGAAATTGATGCCAACGCCTTTCAAACCATTTCATATTTTCAGTCATTCATTCAAAAATACAAACTTAAGCTGGCACCGCTCGGTACAACATACATAACGCCTATGGGCATTTATTCAAAACGATATGACCGAATCCAAGATATACCGCACGGAGCTGTCGTTTCTGTTCCGGATAAAGCGTTCGATTTTGGCAGGGCGCTTACGGTGCTTCAGCAGGCGGGTTTGCTAACGTTGAAAAATGGATTTAACGGGACAGGTTCAGTCGATATGATTAAAGAAAATCCGAGACACTTGAAATTAAAAGCTGCCAGGCAACAGGATGCAGTCAGCAGTGCCGACGTGTTTGTCATGAGGCCGTCTGAAGCAAAAAAAGCGGGACTTGATCCGAAAAAACATACCATAAAGAGCGGCGGACTGATGTCTAAGGAAGAGATGAATTTGATTGTTGTCAGAGCGGAGGATCAAGATCGGGAAGCACTGCAAACCATTCTTGAGCTCTATCAAGCTGATGATACAGCAGCATTTATAGAAAAAGAGTATCAGGGGGACCTTGTACCGGCTTTTCTGCCTTTGAAACGTCTTTCAGATTGGAAGAATGAATTCGAACATTGAATTCATTCTTTTTTTTCTGAAAAACATACTTTGTTTCGTCCCATTTCTTTGGCTTTGTACAGCATTTGATCGGCAAGAATCGGCAAAGACTCTGGATGCTCCGTATTATTGGGATAATGAGCAGCCCCTAGTGATATTGTCACTGACAGCTCCTCACCATTTGTTAATTTAATTGGTGCGTCACTGACAGCACATCTGATCCTTTCCGCGATCTTGGCAGCTTTATCAAGCGTACAGTTCGGCAGGAGCACGGCAAGTTCTTCACCGCCAATCCGTGCGGCAGGATCAGTATTTCGGATGCTCTGCTTCAGGCGTGAACCCAGCTCTTTCAGTACCTGATCTCCTTCATGATGGCCGTATTGATCATTGATGGTTTTAAAATGGTCAATATCTATATAAATTAGTGCGAATTGAAATTGCGGGGTATTAGCCGCCTGTTGATACAGAGCTTGTGTGATTTCTTCAAACTTTCTTCGGTTATAGATGCCCGTTAAAAAGTCAAAGTGCGCCTGAAACTTATATTGTTTAAAAAGAAGATGTGCATTTGTTTCATGATCAATAATATATAAACTGAGCATGCCGCCCGCTATTGAGATGATCCAAAAATATAAGTAAAGTTCATATGAATATAAATCTATAAGAAAATAAAAGGAAAAGGAGATCAGACTATTTGTGATCATTAAAAGATAGAAAGCATGTTTAAATTGAATTTTTTTTCTTTTAGAAACAATGAGTGACGGGATGGCAGCAATACAAATTGTAATAACCGAGTATATTGCAGATGTGTTGACCGTGATCAGCATGCGGCCTGCGGCAATCATAACCAAGGCCATTGCCGTTGAAACCCAGCCTCCATAAAGAGCGGCGATCATAATAGGGATATTTCGAAGATCAATGATTGAATTATGATAGGTAAATCCAAAAACCATCAGAATAACCCCGAGCAAACCGCAGGCCAGTCCTTTAACAGCTTGGAAGGATATGCTGTCTTTTTTATGTACTAACCTTTCTTTAAACAGGTGGGTGAAGAGATAATTAAATGTGATTAAAATCGTCAAGTTTACAAACAGTTCTTTCAGCAAATATTATCACCCTTATATAAGGTACTAAAGATGGAAGGGAAAGAAAAGGACAAAAAAGGGATAATATAAGGTTTTTTTACCTTGAATCATCAGTTGGAATAATTCACACTTGACCCATCGGAATTAGTGTAATATAGTAAATAAGAAAATTTGAAGGGAGAGTTTACCTGCTTTGGAGACTTTACTAGTCGTATTACATGTATTTATTTTATTTTTACTTATCTTTGGGCTTTTTGTTATGCAGAAAAAACATGTTTCCTTCTCTAAACGTGTATTTACTGCGCTGGGGCTGGGGATTGTATTCGGATTTGCGCTTCAGCTGATATACGGCCCGACTTCAAATATAGTCATTCAAACAGCCGACTGGTTTAATATTGCCGGGGGCGGATATGTCAAATTGCTTCAGATGGTTGTCATGCCGCTCGTCTTTATTTCGATTCTCGGCGCATTTACAAAGCTGAAGCTGACAAAAAATCTTGGGAAAATCAGCGGTTTGATTATCGGGATTTTAGTAGCAACAACAGCTGTTGCTGCAGCTGTCGGTATCGCGTCCGCGCTTTCATTTGATCTGCAGGCGATTCAGGTTGACCAAGGAAGTACAGAGCTTTCACGGGGACAGGAGCTTCAGCAGAAATCAGAGGATATGACAGCGAAAACGCTGCCGCAGCAGATTGTTGAACTGCTGCCGGGAAACCCATTTTTAGATTTTACGGGAGCTAGACCGACTTCAACAATCGCAGTCGTTATTTTTGCCGCTTTCCTTGGAATGGCATTCCTAGGCGTGAAACATAAACAGCCGGAACAGGCAGAAATATTTAAAAAAATGGTTGATGCCGTTTATGCCATTGTCATGCGTGTGGTCACCCTCATTTTGAGACTGACGCCTTATGGGGTGCTGGCCATTATGACTAAAACGATTGCCACGAGTGATATTGACAGCATTCTAAAATTAGGAATGTTTGTGGTTGCTTCGTATGCCGCGTTAATCACAATGTTTATCATTCATTTGCTTCTGCTGACGCTCAGCGGCTTGAATCCGATTGTTTATTTGAAAAAGGCTCTCCCTGTACTTGTATTTGCGTTTACGTCACGGTCAAGCGCTGGTGCTTTGCCGTTGAATATTAAAACACAGAGAAGCATGGGTGTGCCGGAAGGAATAGCAAACTTTGCCGGTTCGTTCGGTCTTTCAATCGGTCAAAATGGATGCGCAGGCATTTATCCTGCGATGCTGGCGATGATGATTGCCCCGACTATTGGCCAAAATCCGTTTGACCCGGTATTTATCATCACAGTTATCGCTGTCGTTGCCATCAGCTCCTTCGGTGTTGCCGGAGTTGGCGGCGGAGCGACATTTGCGGCGCTTCTTGTTTTATCATCATTAAATATGCCTGTAGCCCTCGCCGGTTTATTAATTTCAATCGAACCGTTAATTGACATGGGGCGTACTGCTTTGAATGTCAGCGGAAGTATGACATCTGGTCTCATTACGAGTAAGGTTACGAAGGAAATTGATCCAGGGGTATTTAATGATCAATCCAGAGTGATTGAAGCTGAAGAAGCGTAACATATAAAAACGTGTAATCCATCTTGGATTACACGTTTTTTTTAACGGCCGGGTTCTAAGTCCTCCAGCATTTCCATCATGGTGTTGTCGTCCATCACATTCATTGCGCTTTGTTCAAATTGAATAGGTTCAGCATAATGCGGCTGTCTTTTTTTCGCTGCTGTCTCAGTTTGCCTAGTTTGAGTCTGTGTATGCTGATGCTGGGTTTGCTGCGTTCCGGCGTGTTGATGCTGACGGCCATTTTGCTGTTGGCTTTGATTTTGCGAACGTTCCTGATGATTACCGCCGCCAAGTGCTTGTTTGACCATGTTTCCTACATTAGAAGCACCAAACATGTTATTTTTAGAATTCTGTTTGTTCATTTGACCTGTAATAAAACCGCTGATTCTTTGGCGGATCTGTGGTGATAAAGCAGCAATAAGCATAGTTGAACCAATAAATAAGGCTGTCGGACTGATTCCTTTTCGCTGGTTGAACAACGTGATCCCTCCTTTATAAGTGTATTGATATTTTCCCCTCTCATTAGACAAATTAACCGTTTTATTTCCCGGGAAAGCATTTCCTTCAGAATAACATGCATAATTAAAACCATTTAGAAAAACCTATAAGTAAAGTGATAAAGGAGGAATTCACATGCTTGGAAAAAAACAAGTCCTTGCGTCCATGCTGCTTATCCCTTTGCTTATGACTGGCTGCGGTATGGCCAATCAGGGTGAGGGCAGACGTGATAATGCAAATCCAGAAAACGTTAATTACCGCAACCCGGTAAACAATAATGGCACAAGAAATATGAACGATGCCAATAATAATCGTGACAATGTCGATAATAATCTAACTGGCAATGTCAACGATAACGGCAACAACAACAACGGTAATGATAACCGCAAATTAGAAGTTGCTGACGATGCTGCTGATAAAATCACAGATATGAAAGAAGTAAAACATGCAAATGTAATCGTTGCCGGAAATCAAGCATATGTTGCTGTTGTATTAACAAATGGAAATAAAGAAGTTGGAAAAGATCTGAAAAAGAAAATTTCCGATAAAGTAAGAGACACTGATAAAAACATGGATAATGTTTATGTTTCTGCCAATCCAGACTTTGTAGACCGAATGCAGGGATATGGCGAGCGGATACAAAATGGCGATCCGGTTGCAGGATTCTTCGATGAATTCAGTGAAACTGTACAGCGTATATTCCCGCAAGCTGAATAAATGAAAAAAGCCGCATAATTTGTGCGGCTTTTTCTTTGCGTTAATGACACACCGCAAACGCAGGCTGCATAGAGTAAAAATAAAAGGTACAAGACGGACCGGCTCAGGGAGGGAGACGTTTGCGGGATGGCATAGGAAAGCGTGCGGCATCCGCTCTATTCCTGTGCGGAGTCCTTGTGATGCTGGCTGTAAGCTCGGCCATCGTATCAAGCACGATGTATATACTGTCTTTGCCAGGGCAGGCATCTGGTATAACAAAAGAACAAGTGACGAAGCACATGAAGAAAGAGTCATTTAAACAGGCCGATATTTATTACACTTCTAAGGAAAAGTCCTTACTGCCATTGACGAAAGATACGCTTGAATATGCGGTCAGTATTAATCAGATTATGATTGGATATTCGAATCAAAAGCCTATTGATATTATTTTTTTTTCTAATGAAAAACAGATGGAGGCTTACTCCGGTTTATTGGATGTCGTCGGTTTTTATTCTGAGCGGGAGCAGTTGATCGGATTGTTGCCTGAAGAGAAAAAGAAATTGTTAGAAGGTGACGAGGTAGCGGTTTATTTGTACCAGAGATTGTTGATTCATGAATACACGCACCATGCCTTTCACCAGAAATTGAAGGAGCTTGAAGCAGATCCCGATAAGTTTCCGCTATGGTTTCATGAAGGGCTAAGCGAGTGGATCGCGAACTATGAATTGCTCATAGATCCGATCACGTTTTCTGTTGTGCCCTTTGACCGTTTACAGTCAGATCAAGACTGGCAGAAAGCCCGAGCTGAATTTGAGACTGATGTCTATTTGCAAAGCTTTTATATGATCAATGAGCTGACGGACAAATACGGGAAAGACATTATTTCAGAAATGATAAAGGAAACGGCAAAAAAAGGGAACTTTAAAAAAGGGTTTCAATCGGCAACAAATGAAAGTCTTGATCAATTTGAAAAAGATTTTAAGAAAACATTTGAAGAAAACAGTGAGGCATTGGATAGTATCAATCCAATGCCTTTGTTATTTAATGAAGTCCTTGCTGTTGCTGTCCCATACCGCCTTGAGTTGGAGGCATTTGCCCTTGTGCCGGAGCAAATGAATTTCTCAATTGTTCCATATCTTGCGCATCTAGCTGAGGAACTTGGTAATAGCCGTGTTTGTTTTGGTATAGGAAAATTTCAAAAGCCATTTCAACATACTGCTGAATTTGCGCAGACAGTACTCGTCTGACGGCTGGGTTTGTCATTTCCAGAGAAGCCATCGTCAGCATAGAAGCCTGTGCTTTAATCGCGCAAAGCATTTGTCGGCTGATGATACTGTCATCAATATCATTCATAGATTGAACAGGTTTTTTAGGTTGTGACGGCTGCATGCCGTAAACAGTCTGGTTGTCTTCCTTCATCATGTAAGTTGCTGTTTTTTGTGAAGGTTCGCTTCCTGTTTTGAAGCATTCTGCAGTTAAGTTGTATTGAGACGTAATGAATTGATGTTGACGATCAAGGATGTTTAATAGTTCTTGATCCTTACAAAATTGTCTCAGCATCATAAACTGATCTAGCACAGTAAGTGTTCCGGAAAGCACCTCGTGCATATCAAACATTTCATGTCCGCCGTGATTTTTATGCGGCTTGCCAGGAATACCTTTATTCATTTGGGATTGCTGCTGCTGATTTAACTGATCCAAACCGAATTCCTCCTTTTTTTTCAGATCAGCTGTATTATGTGTCAGTCTGGCGCGTTTTATGCAGAAGCCCGAAAGGAATTATATGCTGTCTGTCGAAATGATAAGCAGACAAAGTCGTTGTCATAATGTGTATATTAAGGGAGGAAAAATGATGAGGCGTATTCTGCATATTGTCTTGATCACAGCATTGATGTTCTTGAATGTGATGTACACGTGCGAAGCTGTAAAGGCAGCTGAGCCACAACAGCCGCTAACGGTTGATAAGGCGATACAGCAAAAAGAAGGACAGGCGCTTGTTGAAGGATATGCTGTCGGCCAGGCTGTTTCCCCGCAGCATTATAAGCTGACAAGCCCTTTTTCAAATGATTATAATGTCGCGCTGGCAGACAGTAAAAACGAGACATCGTCTGATCACATCCTTCCTGTGCAAATCCCCTCCGCCTTCAGAAGCCAATTTGGGCTGCAAACCAATCCGCTTCTTCTAGGAAAAAAGATAACTGTTCAAGGAAAGCTTGAAGATTACTTTAATACGACAGGACTTAAGAATGTTCAGTCGATGGATGTAACTGATGACACGAAAACTCCGCCGGCTGAACAGCCAGTCACAATACATGAAGCGCGGGGACGGCTGAATGAAGAAGTAACGATAAAAGGGATCGTCACTGCTGATCAAAGTGCGGTCGGAGGCGGGAAGCTGTCGACCTATATGCAGGATGAAACCGGGGGCATTAACATTTATTCGGCTGTACCGGGGCAATTTCCTGAATTAAAAGAAGGCATGGATATCACGGTGACAGGGAAAATCACAACATACCAAGGGCTGAAAGAAATTGTTCCAAAATCATCAGGCATCAAAATCAACCAGTCAAACCAATCTCTCCCCGCTCCTAAACATTCAACAATCGATGAACTGGTTAACAGCAGTCTGGGTGATCAGTTTGAAGGCCGCCTTGTAACACTAAAAGCGTTTGTTTCCTCAATTCCAAATTCTCCTGCCGGCGGCGGTTACAATGTAACGATGATTGATGAAGACCACCATGCTATGACGCTCCGGGTTATGAATGAAACAGGGGTGATAGACGAACTTGATGAGGGTAAATGGTATGAATTTACCGGTGTATTAAGCAGATACCAATCCCTTCAGCTACTTCCGCGAAAAGCGTCTGACGTGAAGCTGCTAGAAGAACAGCCCGCACCTCCAGCTGTGGAGGGTGAATATGAAGGTATTGTTGACCGGGTTGTTGACGGTGATACCATCCATCTTAAATCTCCGGTACTTGGAACGACAAAAATCCGTTTTGTAAATGTAGATACACCTGAAACGTATCACACACCCAAAAATGAAGCAGACGAAAATCAATTAAGATTTGGCAAAAAAGCATCTGACTATCTAAAAACGGTTCTGTCTTCAGGAGATAAAATTACGGTTAAGGTCGGAAGTGAAGCCAAGGACAGCTATGGCAGACTTCTTGGGCAGGTCATAACCGAATCGGGTTCAAACGTGAACTTAGAGCTTGTGAAAAATGGCTATGCTCCGACATATTTTATTTGGCCGGTTGACAATGAAGAGGATTATCAGCAGTTTCAGGCTGCCGTTGCTGCCGCGAAGAAAGAGCAAAAAGGAATTTGGAATGAAGACGATCCCCTCTTGGAAATGCCGTTTGAATTTAGAGCTAGAGAGCAAGGAAAAGGCCTGACAAGATATGTGGGAGATTCGTCAAATAAAACGTATGTGCAGCCGGCCGACTGGAAGCAGGTAGCTGTGGAAAACAGAATTTTCTTCGCCTCAGCAAGTGAAGCGGGGAACGCAGGATATAAAAAGAGGCAAACGGCACCTCAAGAAAATATACCGCTTAGAATTCTCGGCATGAATGATTTGCATGGCAAGATCGATCAGCAATATGAGCTTGATCTCGATGGGAACGGAGCTGCAGACGGCACATTTGGACGCATGGACTATGCCGCCGCATATTTGAAGGAGAAAAAGGCCGAAAAGAAAAACACGCTGATTGTGCACGCGGGAGATATGATTGGAGGCAGCTCTCCAGTTTCATCTCTTCTTCAAGATGAACCGACTGTAGAGCTGATGGAGGACATCGGATTTGATGTCGGAACTGTCGGCAATCACGAGTTCGATGAAGGCACGGATGAACTGCTGAGGATCTTAAATGGCGGAGACCACCCGAAAGGCACAAGCGGATATGATGGACAGAACTTTCCCCTCGTATGCGCCAATTGTAAAATGAAATCTACAGGAGAGCCCTTTTTGCCGGCATATGACATCATAAATGTGGAGGGCATACCCGTTGCTTTTATCGGGGTTGTCACACAGTCGGCCGCGGGCATGGTCATGCCAGACGGAATAAAAAACATCGAGTTTACAGATGAAGTAACAGCGGTGAATGAGGCGGCAGAAGAGCTGAAGAAAAAAGGCGTAAAGGCCATCGCGGTTCTCGCGCATATGTCAGCCGAACAGAATGGCACCGCAATTACCGGTGAATCTGCTGATCTTGCAAACAAAACAGATTCTGAAATCGACGTGATTTTTGCAGCGCATAATCATAAGGTTGTTAACGGTGAAGTGAATGGAAAACTGATTGTTCAGGCGTTTGAATATGGAAAAGCCATAAGTGTTGTTGATGTAGAGCTCGATAAAACGACAAAAGACATTGTCAAAAAGTCGGCGGAAATCCTATATGTTGATCAAAGTAAAATAGAACCGGATGCCAGAGCGTCAGCCATTTTAAAGAAATATCAAACACTTGCTGAGCCGATTATCAGCGAGGTCGTCGGCGAAGCGGCTGTTGATATGGAAGGGGGGTATTCGAATGATGGTGATACGCCTCTTGGAAACCTGATTGCGGATGGCATGCGAGCGGCCATGAAAACAGATTTTGCCCTAATGAATGGCGGCGGAATACGTGAAGCGCTGAAGAAGGGACCCATTATGTGGGGAGATCTTTACAATATCCAGCCGTTCGGAAATGTGTTAACGAAGCTTGAGATTAAAGGGAAAGATTTAAGAGAGATTGTCAATGCGCAAATCTCGCCGGTTTTTGGGCCTGACTACAGCATCAGCGGGTTTACGTATACGTGGGACAAAGAAACCGGAAAAGCTGTCGATATGAAAATGGCAGATGGCACCGAGATTCAGCCCGATACCACATATACATTGACCGTCAACAATTTTATGGCGACAGCAACAGGAACCAAATATCAGCCAATCGGACTGCTTGGGAAAAATCCGGTAACAGGGCCTGAGGATTTGGACGCGACAGTTGAGTACGTAAAAAGCTTTGATGAGCCTATTGTGTATACAAAAGAGGGAAGAATTAAACTAGCTGAAGCCGGCGGCATTGAAGACCCTGTAACAGAAGATCCAGTTACGGAAGAGCCGGGAGATGACCCGGGAACGGAGCAGCCGGTTAAAGAGGACCCAGCACCTGGGGAAGACCAGACAGATATAAAAGAGACTCCAGGCACTGTGCCGGTTCATCAGCTGACGCCTTCAGACATTTTGAGATTAGGTGAAATGCCGAGCGATGAAAAAAATGCTGACACAGCCGGTAAGATCAGCACATTGCCTTTACAAAACGGAACTTCGAAAGGCGGGTCTGATCATCAGCTTCCGGATACATCAGCGGGCCACTATAACTTTATGGTAATCGGCGCGGCGGTGACACTGTCAGGAACTTATCTATATGTCAGAAGAAAAAGGAGCGCCTCCAGAACGTGAAAAAGATTATTCCACTCGTCATTATTGCGGTCGGTCTTTTGATCACAGGCTATGGAGGCCTTAAATTGATCGATACGAATATGAAGACCGAACAGACATTAAAAGAAGCAAAACTGGCGGCTGAAAAGCCGCAGGAAGCTTCGGACACGAAACAAAGCGCAGGTCAAGCAGGGAACAAAGCATCATTTAAGCCTGAGACCGGCCAAGCGAGCGGCATCTTAGAAATACCGAAAATCAACGCAGAGCTTCCGATCGTGGAGGGCACTGATGCAGATGATTTAGAAAAAGGTGTCGGGCATTACAAGGACAGCTATTATCCTGATGAAAACGGGCAAATTGTGTTGTCAGGACATCGGGATACCGTGTTTCGCCGGACGGGAGAGCTGGAAAAGGGGGATCAGCTCCGTATACTCCTGTCATATGGAGATTTCACATATGAAATTGTAAAAACAAAAATTGTCGATAAGGATGACACATCCATTATTACGCTCCAGCATGAAAAGGAAGAGCTTATTCTTACGACCTGTTATCCGTTTTCATATGTCGGAAACGCCCCGAAGCGCTATATTATATACGGAAAACGAGTCACTTAAAAAGCCGCAGGCCATTCCTGCGGCTTTTCTTCATGAAAAATAAGTGTGGCAAAGGTTTTCTATATCAGCCGGGAAAGGCGCTTCGGCAACAATCAGCTCGCCGGTTATCGGGTGAATGGCTTGTACCTTTTTGGCGTGGAGCGCCTGTCTGTTTAGCAGCTTGCTCCCGCCTCCGTAAAGCAAGTCTCCTGTCAGCGGGTGGCCGATGCTCGCCATATGAACACGAATTTGGTGTGTTCTGCCTGTTTCCAGCTCTAATTCAACGAGCGACAGCCGCTCTTTCGCATTGCTGGCAATTACCTTGAAATGAGTGACGGCTGTTTGACCCCCTGGTGAAATCCGGCGTCTTGTCGGGTGTGATCTGTCTCTGCCGATCGGTGAATCAATTGTCCCTTTTTTTGACTTTAGCCTTCCTTCAGCGATGGCGGTATACGTGCGTTTAAGCGTCTTTTTCTCTAATTGCTGATCCAGGATGGCCTGTGCCAAACGATGCTTGGCAAAAACGATTGCGCCGGAGGTATCCTGATCAAGACGATGGACGTGGCGCACCTTGCATATTTCCCCATTTACCTGATAATGGTATGCAATCAAATTAGCCAGTGTGCCAGTTTGGCCATCCTCATTCGGATGCGTCGCTATGCCCGCAGGTTTATTGACGATAAGCATGTGATTGTCCTCAAATAAAATGTCAAGCTCTCCATAATGTGGTATGACGGAGGATTCTTCACTTTCCTGAAGATCAATGAACACACGGTCTCCTTTTTTTACGATAACATTGTTTATGATGGCTTCGTGATTGACCTTTATCTGATGATGGGACATCCAGTCTTGAATCACGGGTTTAGAGGCTTTGAGCGCTGTTTTCAGTACAGAAAACAGCCATTGGCCATCTTGTTTTTCATTGATGAGGAACTCAAGCCCTCTGCCTTTTTGTTTCATGTCAAATGGCTCCTTTTCGAAGCGGAAGGCTGCTGTTTCTCATAGGAAACACTTACCTTAGCTTTCGTGTTTTTTTCTGTGCTATTCTTGATTAAGACTTAGGATATTCGATGGCAAGAAAGGTGATTGACGTGAGAATTGTGAACGCAGCAACTGCAGAACAGGAGAGCTTTATCAAGGAGCTGTCAATGGAGCTGATCCATGATGTATTTCCTCTTTATTTCTCCGAACTGGACATTCAGCGCTTTAAAAAGAAAGGCGTTTTGTCTTTAAATAACCATTATTACCAAGGAACATTAAAAGAAGCATTTCAAATCATGGCTTGTCTGCAAATGATACATATTATCCTGACCAAGCCTTCGCCGCACACAGATTTGAGTGATCAGGCGATTTTTGAAAAAAACAGCAAGATGCTGAATGATTTTGGAATTTATTTTCCATTTTCTTTTTCCGACTTTCAAACGAAGACTAACAAAGCCTTTTTTGGTCATAGAAGGCTGATATAACTAGGCAGCAAGAGCTTTTCCATTTTCAGAAAAGCTCTTTTTTGCATCAGAGAAATCATATCATAAAACCTTTCCTCTAACTCCCTTTTTAATCGGCACGTGTCTGAACATACTAATGATTGAAAGGGGTGCTGACAATGAGTTCAGTAAGAAATACAATGACAACGCAGGTGGCAACCGTTTCTCCGAATCAAACGATTCAGGAAGCGGCTTCTCTCATGAAACAGCATAACGTCGGGGCAATTCCCGTTGTAGAGCAAGGTGTTTTAAAAGGAATGCTGACTGACCGTGACATTGCATTAAGAACTACAGCTCAGGGCCGAGATGGCCAGACACCCGTTTCAGAAGTGATGTCAACAGACCTCGTATCAGGAAATCCTAATATGAGTCTGGAAGACGCGTCGCAGCTGATGGCCCAGCACCAAATCCGCCGCCTTCCTATTGTAGATCAAAACAATCTAGTCGGGATCGTTGCGCTTGGAGACCTGGCAGTCAATCAGATGTCGAACGAGTCTGCAGGAGAAGCGCTGACAAACATTTCTCATCATAACATTCATTAATAAGAAAGAGCTTGCGGTGTGCAGGCTCTTTCTTCACATAAACCTTACTTTTTGAAAGCAGTCATGTTTCGGGGTATAGTGAGTGTATACATATGTCTCAATTCGGACTAAAGGAGTTGTACGCAGTGATTAAAGCGTTAATTTTTGATTTTGACGGACTGATTCTAGATACAGAAACACATGAATATGAAGTCCTTCAGGAAATATTTGAGGAACACGGCTCAGTCCTGCCGCTGTCTGTCTGGGGAGAGGTAATTGGAACAGCCGCAGGATTTCGGCCTTTTGATTATTTAGAAGAGCAGATCGGCAAAAAGCTGAACCATGAAGAGCTGACAAAACTGAGAAGAGAGCGGTTTGCCAAACGCATGGAAACAGAAAAAGCGAGACCGGGTGTCGAAGCGTATCTGAATGCGGCAAAGGATTTAGGCTTAAAAGTAGGCCTTGCCTCCAGCTCTGATTATAAGTGGGTGTCTGGCCATTTGAAGCAAATCGGCTTGTTTGATGATTTTGAGGTCATTCAAACGGCGGATGATGTGGAAGAGGTGAAGCCGAATCCTGAACTGTATTTATTAGCGGCAAAGAATCTTGGTGTATCGCCATCGGAATGTCTCGCGTTTGAGGATTCTGTCAACGGTTCGATTGCTGCGAAAAGAGCGGGCATGAAGTGTGTCATTGTCCCGAATAAAGTCACGGGCACCTTGATGTTTGAAGACTATGATCACAGGCTTGAATCAATGGCGGAGATGGAGCTCGCCCTATTGCTTGATCATCTGAATAAACAACGCTAGAAAGGAGCGAGTAGATTGTCTGAGAAATTAGATTTGACCCGTTTTGAAAAGAAAATGGTCATTCGCAATATCGAAGAGAAAGACATCGATAAGATTATCGATCTTCAAAAGGATTGCTTTCCGGGGATGGAGCCTTGGAAGCGGGAGCATTTAATCAGCCATTTGGAGCATTTTCCCGAAGGGCAGTTTTGTGCAGAATTCGAAGGTGAAATTATCGGTTCGTGCTCAAGTCTCCTGATTAATTTTGATGAATATGATGACCGCCATACGTGGCAGGACATTACAGATGACGGTTATATCACCAACCATAATCCGGACGGCTTGAATATGTACGGAATTGAGGTCATGGTGCATCCGAAATACAGACGAATGAAGATCGGCCACCGTTTGTACGAGGCGAGAAAGGACTTGGCCAGACGCTTAAATCTGAAAAGCATCATTATAGGCGGACGGATCCCAAACTATCATAAATATGCAGACGAAATGACGGCGAGAGAGTATGTTGAACAGGTGACTCGCCACCAAATTTACGATCCGGTCCTATCTTTTCAGTTGATGAACGGCTTTACCCTTATGCGGATTAACCCGAATTATCTCCCTGATGATACGGCTTCGATCAAGTATGCGACGCTGATGGAATGGAATAATGTCGATTATCTTCCGCAGCAGACAAAACGCTATTATAAATCGGCGTTCCCTGTGAGAATTTGTGTGATTCAATACGAAATGAAGAAAATTTATTCCTTTGATGAATTTGCGAATCAAGTAGAATACTATGTCGATGTCGCTTCTGACGCAAGATCTGATTTTGCGGTGTTCCCGGAAATTTTCACAACCCAGCTGATGTCTTTCCTTGAGGAACGGTCACCGAGCTTGGCGGTACAGAGAATTACTGAGTATACAGAAGATTACATCAGTCTATTTACTGATTTGGCCGTGAAGTACAACGTCAACATTATCGGCGGATCTCATTTCGTCGAAGAGGAAGGCAAGATTTATAATATCGCTTACCTGTTCAGACGGGACGGAACGATCGAGAAGCAATATAAACTCCATATTACGCCGAATGAACGCAAATGGTGGGGAATCAGCGCCGGAGATCAGGTTCGCGTGTTCGATACGGACTGCGGAAAAATCGCGATTCAGATCTGTTACGACATTGAATTTCCTGAGCTTGCCCGGATTGCGGCGGACAAAGGCGCAAAAATCATTTTTACGCCATTTTGTACAGAAGACCGCCAAGGCTATTTGCGTGTCAGATACTGTTCGCAGGCAAGAGCGGTTGAAAATCAAATTTATACGGTTATCTCAGGAACGGTTGGAAACCTTCCGCAAACGGAAAATATGGATATCCAATATGCTCAGTCAGGCATCTTTGCACCATCTGATTTTGAATTCGCAAGAGACGGCATTGTCGGTGAAACAAACCCTAATATTGAAATGGTCGTTATCGGCGATGTTGACCTGGAAATACTCAGAAGACAGCGCCAAAATGGTACAGTGCGTCAGCTAAAGGACAGACGGCGTGATGTTTATCATATTCAATATAAAAAATAATCCCGAAACCCGCCCGAATATTGGCGGGTTTTTTGATCAAAAACGGAATTGAAACGATTACGCGCTTTCTTTAAAATAAAAGTAAATTGTATATCGGAAAAGAAGGTGCCCTATGGAGTTTCTGCTTGTTTTAGTCCCCGTTTTCGGAATTTTCGCAATCGGTTATATTGGACAGAAAACGCTCGGCTTTGATATTCAAACACTGTCCAAAATGTCCTTATACTTAATGTCTCCTTTTCTTGCATTTGATACGTTCTATACTAACAAGCTGACGATGGTTTATGTCTATCTCTCTATTTTTGTGCTGGGGCTTTGCCTGGTCCTTGTTCTGTTTGTCTACTTTTTATCTTTTTTTCATAAGTACCCGAACCAAGATCGCTGTGCAATAATCCTGTCATCCGCTTTTATGAATAACGGCAATTACGGCACGCCTGTTGTTCTGCTGGTGTTTGGGACAGCCGGACTGGACACGGCCGTTGTGTTAATGGTGTTGCAGCAATTAATCATGAGTACGATCGGCATGTATTATGCGGCAAAAGGAGGTTCGGAGGAAGGCGGATTTAAAATGGTCATGACCCGGGTTATTCGTATGCCTGTTGCGTACGGGGCACTTTTCGGTGCAATACTTCAGCTTATGGATATTTCAATCCCTAAAGAGTTAATGACGGGAATTGAGCTGGTCGGAAATGCGGCCATTCCTATGATTATGATCATTCTTGGCATGCAGCTTGCATTGATTTCTTTCAAAAATATTGAATATAGAAAAATTTCTTATTCATTGCTTTTGAAGCTGATGGTATCTCCGATGATTGCGCTAGGCTTCACAATGATATTGCCGGTGGATGACATGACAAAACAAATTATGATTCTCGTGGCCGCTATGCCGACCGCTGCCAACACGACTTTAATGGCTGTCCAGTTTAATACAAGACCGGAAGTCGTTTCGAGCGCGACCTTTATCAGCACGATGCTGAGCATTGTCACCTTGCCTGTTCTGCTTTGGATGCTGCATCCTCTTTCGTCTTGAGAAAGAGGATGTTTTATTATTTCCGGGCTTTATTGACTCTAGCCCCGTCTGGCTTTATATTGAAGGCAGGGAAATCATCACCAAGACATCACATAAGAGAAGAAGGTCTGTTTCAATTGAATTGGCACTTTAGTGAACGCTAATGAAATGGAGATGATGGGGATGGAAAACATTCAGCAAAATCAGGGATTAAAGCAAAAAGATGAGCAATTTGTGTGGCATGCCATGAAGGGAGCGCATCAAGCTGACAGCCTGATTGCCCAAAAGGCTGAAGGGGCCTGGGTGACCGACATAGACGGACGACGCTATTTGGATGCGATGTCCGGTTTGTGGTGTGTCAATATTGGTTACGGCAGAAAGGAGCTTGCGGAGGCTGCCTATGAGCAATTAAAGGAGCTGCCTTACTACCCGTTAACGCAAAGTCACGCACCGGCGATTCAACTGGCGGAAAAGCTGAATGAATGGCTTGGCGGCGATTATGTCATCTTTTTTTCCAACAGCGGATCGGAAGCAAACGAAACCGCTTTTAAAATCGCTCGCCAGTACCATCTGCAAAACGGTGACCACAGCCGTTATAAATTCATCTCAAGATACAGAGCATACCACGGCAACACATTGGGGGCGCTCTCAGCTACCGGACAGGCACAGCGGAAATATAAATATGAGCCTTTAAGCCAAGGGTTCCTGCATGCAGCTCCGCCAGATGTATACCGGAATCCTGAGGATGCCGACACGCTTGAGAGCGCAAACGAAATTGACCGCATCATGACATGGGAGTTAAGCGAAACGATTGCCGGGGTCATCATGGAGCCCATCATTACAGGCGGAGGCATCTTAATGCCGCCGGACGGATATATGAAGAAGGTGGAGGACATTTGCCGCCGCCACGGAGCTCTTTTGATTTGCGATGAAGTCATCTGTGGGTTTGGACGGACAGGCGAGCCGTTCGGGTTTATGCATTACGGCGTGAAGCCTGATATCATTACGATGGCAAAGGGAATCACAAGCGCGTATCTGCCATTGTCAGCGACTGCTGTTAAACGGGATATTTTCGAAGCGTACCAGGGTGAAGCGCCTTATGACCGTTTTCGCCACGTGAACACGTTCGGCGGAAGCCCGGCGGCCTGTGCATTGGCGTTGAAAAACCTGCAAATTATGGAGGACGAACAGCTGATTCAGCGATCCCGCGACCTTGGGGCAACGCTTTTGGGTGAGCTTCAGGCTTTAAGAGAACACCCGGCAGTCGGAGATGTGAGAGGTAAAGGGCTGCTGATCGGAATCGAGCTCGTCAAAGATAAATTGACAAAAGAGCCAGCTGATGCCGACAAAGTAAACCGAGTGGTTGCGGCGTGCAAAGAAAAAGGCCTGATCATCGGCAAAAACGGCGATACAGTCGCCGGCTACAACAACGTTATCCAGCTCGCACCGCCATTTTGCCTGACAGAAGAGGACCTTTCCTTTATCGTGAAAACGGTGAAAGATAGCTTTAAGACGATTTAATATAAAAGTGATTTGTTAAAGGAGCACACGATGAGTTTTCACAAACAGCCCATTTTACCGGCTATTCGCAATATGAAGCAATTTGATGAGTTTTTGAACAGTTCATTTTCCTACGGTGTTATTCTTGATATTCATCTCGGCCAGCTAAAGGGCGTGATCAGAGAAGCGCAAAAGCATGGAAAGAACATGATGGTGCACGTCGATCTGATTCAAGGGATCAAGCATGATGAATACGGAGCGGAGTTTATTTGCCAGGACATCAAGCCAGCCGGGATTATTTCAACAAGATCGAACGTGATTGCCAAAGCGAAGCAAAAGAAAATTTATGCGATTCAGCGCCTGTTTCTTCTTGATACAAGCGCAATGGAGAAAAGCATGGAGTTTGTCGGCAAGCATAAACCTGACTTCATTGAAGTGCTGCCTGGCATCGTCCCGTCACTTATTCGGGAAATAAAAGAGAAAACAGGGATTCCCATCTTTGCTGGCGGTTTCATCCGTACGGAAGAGGATGTGGAACAGGCATTGAAAGCGGGGGCTGTTGCTGTTACAACGTCAAATACCAAATTATGGAAGAAATATGAAAACTTTTTGACGGAAAATGATTGACACCGCTTTCATCCACTGATACAATTGCACTAGGTTAATACATTGTGATGGAGAACTCGGAGACCACAGCAGCTCTTTACGGTAAATGTTTATGCACCCGTAAAGCGGTTTGTTGTGGTTTTTTTATACCCTTCTTCTCTATCATACTTCTTAATCGTGACTTTAGGAGGAATGTGCTATGACAGCATTTTGGGGAGAAGTCATCGGTACGATGCTGCTTGTTATTTTTGGGGCAGGTGTTTGTGCAGGTGTCAATTTAAAGAGATCGCTTTCATTCCAGTCTGGCTGGATTGTTATTGTATTTGGATGGGGATTGGGTGTTGCCATGGCGGCTTATGCAGTTGGCGGCATCAGCGGAGCCCATTTGAATCCGGCGCTAACAATAGCGCTTGCATTTGTAGGAGATTTTCCATGGGAAGAGGTTCCGGCTTATATTGCGGCGCAAATGATTGGAGCCATCATCGGTGCAGTGATTATCTATCTGCATTACCTTCCGCATTGGAAGGCAACGGATGATCCCGCTGCCAAGCTGGGTGTTTTCTCAACAGGTCCCAGCATTCCGCATATATTTGCAAACGTTTTAAGTGAAGTGATCGGGACATTTGTCCTTGTGCTTGGAATCTTGGCCATTGGGGCAAATCAATTTACAGAAGGGCTTAATCCTTTAATCGTCGGTTTTCTTATTGTAGCGATCGGTATCTCTCTTGGGGGCACCACAGGCTATGCGATTAATCCGGCCCGCGACTTAGGTCCGCGGATTGCGCACGCTTTTCTTCCGATTCCGGGCAAGGGATCGTCAAACTGGAAATATGCATGGGTTCCGGTAGTCGGCCCGATTTTGGGCGGATCGTTTGGCGGCGTATTTTACAACGCCGCATTTAAAGGGCAGATCACGAGCAGTTTCTGGATTGTAAGCGTTATATTGGTTGTGGTATTGTTAGGGCTCTATGTTTATACGAAATCACATTCAGCTAAAACATTATCAAATTCAAAATATATTTAATCAAAGGGGAGACATCTTATGGAAACGTACATTTTATCCTTAGATCAGGGGACGACAAGTTCAAGAGCGATTCTGTTTAATAAAGCAGGCAAAATTGTTCACTCCGCTCAAAAGGAATTTACACAATACTTCCCGCATCCAGGTTGGGTTGAGCATAATGCGAATGAAATTTGGGGCTCTGTTCTCGCTGTTATCGCATCAGTCATTTCTGAATCTGGGATCAGTGCTTCTCAAATTGCCGGCATCGGTATCACGAACCAGCGCGAGACGACGGTTGTGTGGGATAAGGATACAGGAAAGCCTGTCTATAATGCGATCGTTTGGCAGTCCAGACAGACGTCTGGCGTTTGTGAGGAGCTTCGTGAAAAAGGACATAATGATCTATTCAGAGAAAAAACAGGACTATTAATCGATCCATATTTCTCCGGCACGAAGGTGAAATGGATTTTAGACAATGTGGAAGGTGCGAGAGAAAAAGCGGAAAAAGGCGAGCTGCTGTTTGGAACGATTGATACATGGCTCATCTGGAAAATGTCAGGCGGAAAAGCGCATGTGACTGATTACTCCAATGCCTCCAGGACGCTGATGTTTAATATTTATGATTTAAAATGGGACGATGAACTGCTTGAGATTTTAGGCGTACCGAAATCCATGCTGCCTGAGGTGAAGCCATCTTCCCATGTGTATGCTGAAACTGTTGATTACCACTTCTTCGGAAAAAATATCCCGATTGCGGGAGCGGCAGGCGATCAGCAGTCCGCACTGTTCGGTCAGGCATGCTTTGAAGAAGGCATGGGAAAAAACACGTACGGCACAGGATGTTTCATGCTGATGAATACAGGGGAAAAAGCAATTAAGTCCGAACACGGGCTGTTGACGACAATCGCTTGGGGCATTGACGGAAAAGTTGAATATGCTTTAGAAGGAAGTATTTTTGTCGCAGGCTCCGCCATCCAATGGCTCAGAGACGGATTGAGATTGTTCCAGGATTCCTCGCTAAGCGAATCTTACGCGGAGAAAGTGGATTCAACTGCCGGCGTATACGTTGTTCCCGCATTTGTCGGCTTAGGAACACCTTACTGGGACAGCGATGTGCGCGGTTCGGTTTTCGGCTTGACAAGAGGCACAACAAAAGAACATTTTATCCGTGCGACACTGGAGTCATTGGCTTATCAGACAAAAGATGTGCTTGACGCAATGGAAGCTGATTCAAACATTTCATTAAAAACGCTTCGTGTAGACGGAGGAGTTGTGAAAAATAATTTCTTGATGCAGTTCCAAGGCGATTTGCTGAATGTTCCTGTGGAACGACCTGAAATTAATGAAACAACTGCGCTTGGCGCGGCCTATTTGGCAGGTATTGCTGTGGGATTCTGGAAGGACCGTTCTGAAATCGCGAACCAGTGGAATCTGGATAAACGGTTTGAACCGAAATTAGAAGAAGAAAAACGAAATGAGCTGTATACAGGCTGGCAAAAAGCCGTGAAAGCAGCTATGGCTTTTAAATAAAGTAAAAGTATGATATAATAGTTACAAGTTAATAAGAACGGTCCTGAGATGAGGAGAGACCACAGCACCAAAGTGTAAACATGCACTTTGGCTGTTGTGGTCTCTTTTTCTATTTACACACCGTGACAACAAGGAGGAGCAATAATGAAACATCAATTTTCAAGTCTTGAAAGAGATCGCATGCTGACAGACATGACGAAAAAAACATATGATCTATTTATTATCGGAGGAGGAATTACAGGAGCAGGAACAGCTCTTGACGCGGCATCAAGGGGAATGAAGGTCGCGCTCAGCGAAATGCAGGATTTCGCGGCGGGAACATCAAGCCGATCAACGAAGCTTGTGCATGGCGGTTTGCGCTATTTAAAACAATTTGAAGTGAAAATGGTCGCTGAAGTAGGAAAAGAGCGGGCAATCGTTTATGAAAACGGTCCGCATGTTACTACACCGGAATGGATGCTCCTTCCGTTTCATAAAGGCGGCACATTCGGTTCATTCACAACTTCTATCGGTTTAAGAGTTTATGACTTCTTAGCAGGTGTGAAAAAATCAGAACGAAGAAGCATGCTTTCAGCAAAAGAAACGCTGCAAAAAGAGCCTTTGGTGAAAAAAGACGGCTTAAAAGGCGGCGGTTATTATGTTGAGTACCGCACTGACGATGCAAGACTGACAATCGAGGTCATGAAGGAAGCGGTTAAATTCGGTGCAGAGCCTGTGAATTATTCCAAAGTGAAGGAGCTCCTTTACGAAAAAGGCAAAGCAGTCGGCGTATTAATTGAAGATATGCTGACAAAAAAAGAATATAAAGTGTACGCGAAAAAAATTGTCAATGCGACAGGCCCTTGGGTAGACCAGCTCAGAGAAAAAGACCATTCCAAAAACGGAAAGCATTTGCAGCATACAAAAGGCATTCACCTTGTATTTGACCAGTCTGTCTTTCCGCTGAAACAGGCAGTATATTTCGATACACCTGACGGCCGTATGGTATTTGCGATTCCTCGAGAAGGCAAAACATACGTGGGAACAACAGACACCGTTTACAAAGAGGCGCTAGAGCATCCTCGAATGACAACGGAGGATCGTGATTATGTCATCAATTCAATCAATTACATGTTCCCGGAACTGAATATCACTGCGAATGACATCGAATCCAGCTGGGCGGGGCTGCGTCCGCTGATTCATGAAGAAGGCAAAGACCCTTCTGAAATTTCACGGAAAGACGAGATTTGGACATCTGACTCAGGCTTGATCACCATCGCGGGCGGAAAACTGACCGGATACAGAAAAATGGCAGAGCACATCGTCGATCTTGTGCGTGATCGCTTAAAAGAAGAAGGCGAAAAGGATTTCGGACCATGTAAAACGAAAAACATGCCAATCTCTGGAGGACACGTCGGCGGTTCTAAAAATCTTATGTCCTTCGTTACTGCGAAAACAAAAGAAGGAATCGCAGCCGGCTTATCAGAAAAAGACGCAAAACAGCTGGCGATCAGATACGGCTCTAACGTAGAGCGAGTCTTTAACCGAGTGGAAGCGCTGAAAGATGAGGCCGCAAAACGCCACATTCCGGTTCATATTCTTGCTGAGGCAGAATACAGTATAGAAGAAGAGATGACGGCAACACCTGCTGACTTCTTTGTCCGCAGAACGGGACGTTTATTTTTTGATATCAATTGGGTAAGAACATATAAAGATGCCGTTATTGATTTTATGAGCGAGCGATTCCAATGGGATGAGCAAGCGAAAAACAAACATACAGAAAACCTCAACAAGCTTTTACACGATGCGGTTGTACCGCTCGAACAATAAATCATAACGGGCTGTCTGTCAGCCCGTTATTTCTTTTTACGTGCCGAAAGTGCCAGACCTCAGGTTATCAAGTGACAGAGGCACCCGCTTCATATAAAATAATGGCATAAGCTGATACATAGGAGGACGAATATGACTTGGAGAAAGAGCTATGAACGCTGGAAACAGACTGAAAATTTAGATCCGGAACTGAAAGAGCGCCTCACTGAGTTAGAGGGGAATGAACAGGTTCTTGAGGACTGCTTCTATAAAAACCTTGAATTCGGTACCGGCGGAATGCGCGGAGAAATCGGCGCCGGGACTAATCGGATGAATATTTACACTGTTCGCAAAGCATCAGCAGGTTTTGCGGCATATATCTCGCAGCAAGGTGAGGAAGCGAAAAAGCGGGGCGTTGTCATTGCTTATGATTCCCGCCATAAATCGCCGGAGTTCGCGATGGAAGCGGCTAAAACACTTGCGACACAAGGCATCCAAACATACGTGTTTGATGAGCTTCGCCCGACGCCGGAGCTGTCATTCGCTGTCAGACAGCTGAACGCCTATGGGGGAATTGTGGTGACGGCAAGCCATAACCCGCCTGAATATAACGGCTATAAAGTATACGGAGATGACGGCGGCCAACTGCCTCCAAAGGAAGCGGACATTGTCATTGAGCAGGTAAACGCGATTGAAAATGAGCTGACGATCACTGTCGACGATGAAAATGCGTTAAAAGAAAAAGGCTTAATCAAGATCATTGGTGAAGACATTGATAAAGTCTATACAGAAAAATTGACGTCCATTTCCGTTCATCCTGAATTATCTGGAGAAGTAGATATAAACGTTGTGTTCACACCGCTGCATGGAACTGCGAATAAACCGGTCAGACGCGGTCTTGAAGCACTCGGCTACAAAAATGTAACGGTTGTCAAAGAACAGGAGCAGCCGGATTCAGACTTCTCTACTGTTAGCTCTCCAAACCCGGAAGAGCATGCGGCATTTGAATATGCCATTAAGCTTGGGGAGGAGCAGAACGCAGATATTCTCATTGCAACAGACCCTGATGCTGATCGCCTTGGCATTGCGGTGAAAAACGATCAAGGCAAATATACAGTGCTGACAGGAAACCAAACTGGTGCACTGCTGCTTCATTACTTGCTTTCTGAAAAGAAAAAACAAGGCATCCTGCCTGATAATGGTGTTGTTCTTAAAACAATCGTCACAAGTGAAATCGGGCGTGCCGTCGCTTCTTCATTCGGTCTTGATACGATTGATACGCTGACAGGCTTTAAGTTTATCGGTGAAAAGATTAAGGAATACGAGGCATCAGGCCAGTACACCTTCCAATTCGGTTATGAAGAGAGCTACGGTTACTTAATCGGGGACTTTGCCCGCGACAAAGACGCCATTCAGGCGGCGCTTTTGGCAGTTGAAGTTTGCGCGTTCTATAAAAAACAAGGAATGTCATTGTATGAAGCGCTCATCAATCTCTTTAACGAGTACGGTTTTTACCGTGAAGGGCTGAAATCCCTGACGCTGAAAGGAAAACAAGGAGCAGAGCAAATTGAAGCGATCCTTGCTTCCTTCAGACAAAACCCGCCGCAAAAAATGGCCGGCAAACAGGTTGTTACAGCCGAAGATTACGCTGTAAGCAAACGCACGCTTCTGAAGGAAAATAAAGAAGAAGCGATCGACTTGCCAAAATCAAATGTACTGAAATACTTCCTGGAAGACGGGTCTTGGTTCTGCCTTCGTCCTTCCGGAACTGAGCCAAAGGTCAAATTCTATTTCGCCGTAAAAGGCACCTCTTTAGAAGACAGTGAAACGCGTCTTTCCACTCTTTCTGATGATGTAATGAAGACGGTAGATGACATTGTAGAGGCTACAGCAAAATAATTCGAGTTTAAGCTGGATCATTATAAATGATCCGGTTTTTTTCTTTTTCTCATCCAAAAGTCTGAAAGAAAATCCTCCCTCAAGCGAAGTAGTGACATACAAAAAACTGGTATAATCTTAAATAACAAGACCGATGCCGGAGTGAGAAATGTGAGCAAAACGAGGATGGAAAAATTAAAAACGCTGAAAACGATTGCGGAAACCTTAAACCAAGGGCACGATGTCAAAGCAACACTGGATGAGGTTTTAAAAGAATTGCTGAGTCTGACGAACCTTCAATCCGGCTGGATTTTTCTGATCGAAGAAGACGGGTCCTATACGTTAGCGGCCGACGCTTATCTTCCCCCAGCTTTATGCCGCAAGGAAAAAGTATTGATGTGTGAAGGGGAGTGCTACTGCCTGACGAAATTTAATAACGGAGGGCTTAGAAGGGCGGCTAATATAATGAACTGCAAGCGCATAGAATCAGCTGAGGAACTGCACTGTTTTGACACAGAAGGGATTACGCATCATGCAACTGTTCCTTTAGAAGACGGGGACAGGAGATTCGGATTGTTAAATGTAGCGGCGGCCGGAAAAACCATGTTTGACGAGGAAGAGCTGCATTTACTCGAATCTGTCGCCTTTCAGATCGGAACGGCGATCCAGCGCATGAAGCTTTCTGAATATAAACAAAAAAATGCTCTTTTAATGGAACGTAACC
Organism: Bacillus sp. NS1; assembly: GCF_058248265.1. Classification (NCBI taxonomy): domain Bacteria; kingdom Bacillati; phylum Bacillota; class Bacilli; order Caryophanales; family Bacillaceae; genus Bacillus; species Bacillus sp. NS1. The sequence goes on from NZ_JBZAZF010000002.1 coordinate 56,107, forward strand.
GCCTCGCTCAGGAGCTTCACGATTCTGTCAATCAAATGCTTTTTTCCGTCAGTCTAACAGCTAGAGCGGCAAAGACACTAACAAAAGATGAGAATCTGCAGCAGATGATTGATTTCATTCAAAATCTATCACAGGACGCGCTCGCAGAAATGAAAGCGTTAATATGGCAGCTTCGCCCCGGAGGATTGGAAAAAGGGCTGTCTGAAGCTATTAAAAGCTATGGCGCGCTCATTGGATTGAATGTCATTTTCACACAAAAAGGCTGTCCTGTTTTTACTGATGAGCAGGAGCATATGCTGTGGCGTGTCGTACAGGAAGCTTTAAATAACTGCAAAAAGCACGCCGGAACTGATACGGCGTATGTCAGTCTGACGGCTTCTTCGTGCCGTGCGGAGCTGGATATAATCGATCATGGGGCAGGGTTTTGTTATGAAGTGCATGAAGGCCTGCCTTCACTCGGCATCAAGGGTATGAAAGAACGGGCAGAAAAAGCCGGCGCGGCGTTTTTGATTGAGTCAGAGCTTGGAGCGGGAACAAAGCTGTCCATTAGGCTTCCGCTTACCAATCAGAAAGGAAGGACAGTACAATGAAAATTGTAATTGCGGATGACCACCATGTTGTCAGAAAGGGGCTTCGTTTTTTCTTTGCCACCCAGGATGACATTGAAGTTGCCGGCGAGGCAGCAACTGGAACAGAAGCTCTTCGTGTCATCGAAGAGACAAAACCTGATCTTGTGCTAATGGATCTTTCTATGCCTGAGATGGACGGCATTCAAGCCATAAAAAAAGCAGTACAGCATTTTCCGGGGATCAATATCATTGTGCTGACGAGCTATTCCGATCAGGAGCATGTCATCCCTGCGCTTCAGGCAGGTGCGAAAGCGTATCAATTAAAGGATACAGAGCCCGAGGAATTGGTGAAAACACTAAGACAAGTGCATGCCGGCGAATACAGGCTTTCTTCAGCTATTATGCCCCATGTGCTGACACATATGAGAAATCAGCACGATCCGGAAAAAGAAAAATTTTATCAATTAACACGCAGGGAAAAGGACGTTCTGAACGAAATTGCGAACGGGAAAAGCAATAAAGAGATTGCGGCAGCCTTGTTTATCTCAGAAAAAACAGTGAAAACCCATGTGTCGAATCTTTTGGCAAAGCTTGAAGTGGCCGACCGCACACAAGCAGCGCTTTTCGCAGTGAAATATAACTTGAATGGAGAGATCACAAAATGAATATGTTAGTCATAAATGGTACGCCCAGAAAACATGGCAGAACAAGAATTGCCGCATCCTATATTTCAGCGCTGTATCACACAGACCTAATTGATCTAAGCGAGTTTATATTGCCGATTTTTAACGGTGAAGCGGAGCAATCCGAACTTTTGCAGGTACAGGAGCTTAAGCAGCGCGTCACTAAAGCGGATGCGATTGTCTTATTATCTCCTGAATATCACAGCGGCATGAGCGGCGCTTTAAAAAATGCACTGGATTTTCTAAGCAGCGAACAATTCAAATATAAGCCTGTAGCATTATTGGCAGTGGGAGGAGGCGGAAAAGGCGGCATCAACGCGCTGAACAATATGAGAACTGTAATGCGGGGTGTTTACGCCAATGTCATTCCGAAGCAGCTCGTGCTTGATCCGGTGCACATTGATGTTGAAAATGCTGCAGTGATGGAAAATATAAAGGTCAGCATAAAGGAGCTTGTCGAAGAACTTAGCATGTTCGCAAAAGCAGGAAATCCCGGCGTCTGAACGCCGGGATTTGTTTATGTGAGCAAGGCTAATTGATCTTCGTAAGTTAGTTCTGTGGCATGATCAATATAACGGAGAAGGGAATACAGCATCTTTTCAAGAACGGCGTAATCCTGTTCAAAATGATAGGCATGCAGAAAATGCTCGATTCGTTTTGATAACAAATCATCCTCTGTACGCACCATTAAAATTAATAAATTATCCCATTGAGAACGATGGGTGTAATACAACGCTTTATCGTAATCGGCATAATCCATGAATCGCTTCTCCTTTCTTGTGTGAGAAGTTCGTGATTAGTTTATGCCGCATTCCATGTTATTGACGGGGCAAAACTTGGCGTCTGCGGCAGTACAGGGGTAGCAATATGAGGGAGACATAAAATCAAAATGCTTGAATGAAGCTGTCTCTTTTGGAAAACCTATGAGAGAACATAATCTGGGTACAGGAGACTGAAAACATGAAATCTCTGCCGTATACCATTGCGCTTCTTTTTTGCGGATTGATCATCGTGTCAATGGCTGCAAAAGGGCATTCAACGGACACAGACGAGTCCGTTCAAAAGTGGGAACAGCTCGCCTGGAGTAAAATTCAGGATGAATATAAGGGTGCTTCATTTTCTGATTACGCTTATATGGGGCGGACCGAGGTGAATGATGAGCAGACGAAAGATGTTTTTCGGGTGACGGTCAGACAGAAAGATGATACCTTTTCTGTTCGGGCCGAAGTCTATTTTCATCCGGTTACAAAGCATATGATCAGCATCAATGTCTTTAGGCTCTAAAAAAACTGTACAGCCGCTCAGGCCATACAGTTTCTATTTTTAGAAATATCGTTTTGCACCAAGATAGCGCTGTTTCCAGTAAGAGTTGTTCATACTGGAAATGACAACACCGGAATCGTTGGCATTAATGAATTCCCCGTTTCCAAGATAAATTCCGACGTGGGAAGGGCCGGCTTTATATGTTGTAAAGAAAACGAAGTCTCCGACAGCAGGCTGGCTGACAGATTTCATTGTGTTCCAATATCCAGCTGCCGTTAACCTAGATACGGATGTGACTTTGTTCAGGGCATAGTAAATGAATCCGCTGCAGTCAAACCCGGCCGGTGTCGTGCCCCCCCAGCGATACGGAACCCCAAGCTGCTCTTTAGCGGCGGCAATCATTGTGTTAATCTTTGCGCTTGTTGAGCTCGTGTTGCTTGAAGAACCGGATGAAGAAGACGATGAAGATGAAGCTTTTCCGGTAATGACCAGCTTTTGGCCAACCTGCAAGACATCCGTTTTTAAATTGTTTTTCTCCCGAATCTGCTGAGCTGTTACATTAAACTTTTGAGCAATCACCCATAAGGAATCGCCGCTTTTCACCGTGTATGTAGTCGTCGTGCTTGAGCTAGCATTTGACGAAGAAGACGATGGAGATGAAGTGCCTGAAGATGCTTGACCTGTCAGCTTCAGCACTTGTCCGACGTACAGCACGTCTGATTTTAGATTGTTGCTGTTTCGGATTTGCTGAACAGTTAAGTTATAGTTGTTTGCAATTTTCCAAAGTGAATCTCCGCTTTTTACAGTATAATTCTTTGTTCCTGAAGTTTGGCTCGAATTGGAGTTGGATGAAGTGTCTTTGGAAGACGTTTTAGAGCCGCTTGATTTTGTTTTCAACACTTGATTCACATAAATGGTATCTGATTTTAAGTTGTTCAAGACCTTCAATTCAGCGACGGACATATTAACTTTGTTTGCAATTTTCCAAAGCGAATCTCCAAGCTGCACCTTGTATGTTCCGGTAGAAGATGAAGAGCTTGAGCTCTTATTAGAACTGCTTTTTGTACTGGAACTAGAGCTGGAGTTTGAAGAAACCGTACCGGCCACCTTTAATTTCTGGCCCGCACGAATCATGTCGCTGCTTAGTCCATTTAATTTTTTCAGTTCCTGCACCGTCATTTTATACTCATTTGCGATCAGCCAAAGTGAATCTCCGCTTTTCACTGTGTAAACAGAACTTCCGCTCTTCTTGGTTGTTGAGCTTGAAGTAGATGAAGTGCCGGAATTGCTGCCCGGAATCGTAAGCGTCTGGCCGATCGACAGAACAGTAGTCGATAGATGGTTGGCGGATGTGATAGCCGCCACACTTGAGTTGTAGTTTTGGGCCAGTTTCCATAACGAATCTCCGCTTTTGACCTTAATCGTTGCTGCTTCAGCTGGTGTCACTGCTAAAGTTGTACTGACAATCGCAGATGCTGTCAGACCTGCTGCTAATTTCTTTTTCATCTGAGCTCTCCTTTTTTCCCCCAATGATTTTGAATATGCTGTTTCTTTTTTATATCGGCAGATACGTCCCATCGTTTTGCCTTTTTTTAAAAACAGCCAAATTTTCTTAACAAAAAGGGGGAAAAAGGGCATAAAAAAGAAGGAATCAATCTATTCCTTCAATCTTAAAAGCTTCATAATGTCTTCTTTGTTTTTAACAAGGTCGCGCAGTGTGTAGTTGTCCAAAACCGCAAGATAGGCCATAAGCGCTTCATTAAGCACATGTTTTAAACCGCATACTGGGGAAATAACGCAGAGATTCTTGTTCACATCAAAACATTCCACAATATTAAAATCGTCTTCCGTTTTTCTGACAACCTCACCGATGTTGATGTCTTCCGGGTTCATGCCTAAGCGTATACCGCCGCCTCGTCCGCGTATTGTTTCTACGTAGCCGAGCTGGCCGAGCCTGTATATCACTTTCATGAGATGATTTTTTGAAATAGCATACGTTTCGGCAATCTGTTTTATATTTGAAAGTTCTCCGGGACGTTCTGCAGCCAGAAAAATCAACACTCTTAATGAATAATCTGTATAATTTGTTAACTTCATAATAAGACCTCGTAATAAGACATTTTCTATATCTTATCATAATCGATTGAAAAATGAAAAAAAAGGAATTTTCCATAAAAAACGTGCACCCTGCTGGGTACACGTTTTTTATTACATGTTATTCGGCGGATTTTGGTTTTTGCGGTTCTTATCAATTTCGGTGTTTTGCATTTTGCGTTCAAATGTAGACAGATAACGTGATGCAAAATCCTTTCCGCCAAGGCCGAAGGATAAACCGAAAGCGAGTGCGAAGCCGCTAAGCACGATGATGAACGCGGAATTGACGATTGTGGCAGCGACACCAAGCTGGTCCAGGGCCATAAAGAAAGCAAGTGCAATAATCGTATATTTAGCAATCGCCGCTAAAGACTTGAATTCCTGGCCTTTGATCATGCTTGCGAGCACTTTTCGCACCAATTCTCCGGCGTAAAGGCCGATGCCGAGAATGAATACAGCGACAAGAACATTCGGCAGATACGCAATGATGCCAGTCGCAATCTCTACGAGGAAGTGCAGCTGAACAATTTGCAGCGCTTCGGCTGTAAACAGCAGAATGACAATGATTTGCGCAATCATACCAACAACTTGAGACAGGGACAGCTTCGCAGGCGTTCCTGTTTCCATGCCCATTTTTCCTAACACAGAATCAAAGCCTGCGCGATGGAGCAGTCCGGTCACCATGGTGTTTACCCATTTTCCTGCCCATATACCCGCTAAAACAAGTACGATGGCTATGATGATGTTCGGAAGCATGTTTAAAATGGTGTTTAGCATAGAGACAGCCGGTTTCGAAATGCCGGCGACATCCAGCTGGTCAAGCGCTGAAATGACGACCGGTATTAAAATCAGCACATAAGCGATTGTTCCGATGACTGCAGAAAGGCTTGTATCTTTTAAGTAAATAGATAAACCCATACGTGCTGCAAATCTCTCCGTGCCGATGCTTGCAAGGAAATTCGTAATGATGTCACGTACAAGACGGGCAACAAGCCAGCCGATTAAGACGATAAGCGCGGCGGCAAATAATTTCGGGAGAAAAGCGAGCACGCTTTCCATCATATTTGTAAACGGACCTGAAATGCCGCTGATTTTTAAAGAAGATAAAACCCCGGGCAGAAAAACAAGCAGCACGAGATAAAAAACAATTTGTGAAGCGGCATTGACTGCCTGATGAATATCTTTTCCTTCAGACACCAAATTCCACTTGCGCAGCTTGTCACTCGTGTTCAGCTTCATCCCGATTTTTTTAACAAGGAAGCTCAATACAGAGGCTGCAGCCCACCCTAACAGCAGAATGAGTCCGGCCTTCAGCACGCTTGGGATGGCTGCTGCAATTGCGGAAAGCATGCTGACAAACGGTGATGCTACTGTTGTCAGGTGCAAAATGTTAAAGAATAAAATAAAGACGATAATCAATGCGATAAAATAAACGATCTTGCTTATGACTTTTTCGGAGGAATAGCGTGATGGCTTTTTCCCAGCAAAGAGCTTGTCGTCGATTTTTGTTTTTCTGAGCCCTTTGTAAACCGCTTTTTCAATAATTTTAGCGATAGCCCATCCGATTAATAAGACGAGTAAAGCAATGATTACGTTTGGAAGCTTACTGAGATAAGAAGAAAGCATGTCTGCTACATTCAATTGGTATCGCTCCTTTTTTTCGTAATATGGTGTGTTTTTACCCACTGCCACAATCGGCAAACAGCTGAATGTGCCGGTCGAATTTTTTCTTGCCCATGTGAGGCTATCATCTTTTGTCAGGCGGGCTCATACATTATAGATAAGTCCAAGTAGGGGGGGATTCGGTTGAACGCGGAGGAGAAGAAGGGATTACAGCGGGCAATTGAGGAAATTACCGAAGTTGCAAAAGGATTCGGCCTTGATTTCTACCCGATGAGATATGAAATCTGCCCGGCTGAAATTATTTATACATTCGGCGCGTACGGGATGCCGACAAGATTCAGCCACTGGAGCTTCGGCAAGCAGTTTCACAAAATGAAGCTGCATTATGATCTTGGATTAAGCAAGATTTATGAGCTGGTCATTAATTCAGATCCATGCTACGCTTTTTTGCTGGACAGCAACTCACTGATCCAAAATAAATTAATTGTCGCTCACGTTCTCGCCCATTGCGATTTCTTTAAAAACAACTGCAGATTCCAAAACACGAAGCGCGATATGGTGGAAAGCATGGCGGCAACGGCCGAGCGGATTAAACACTATGAACAGGTTCACGGGATAAAGGAAGTAGAAGCTTTTTTAGACGCGATCCTTTCGATTCAGGAGCATATCGATCCGTCTTTGGTCCGTCCGAAGCTCCTATGGAGTGTGGATGATGAGGAAGAGGAGATGGAAGAGGCAGCAACGCCTTATGATGATTTATGGTCTTTGGATGAAAAGAAACCGAAAAAACAAGTGAAAAAATCGAAAAAACCTTTCCCGCCGCGACCGGAAAAAGATATTCTGCTTTTTATCGAGGAGCATTCCCGGGAGCTGGAGCCGTGGCAGCGTGATATTTTAACGATGATGAGAGAGGAAATGCTTTATTTCTGGCCTCAGCTGGAAACAAAGATTATGAATGAGGGCTGGGCTTCCTATTGGCACCAGCGAATTATACGTGAGCTTGATTTAACCTCTGATGAAGCGATAGAGTTCGCCAAGCTGAATGCAGGTGTCGTTCAGCCGTCCAAAACAGGCATTAATCCTTATTATTTAGGGCTGAAAATATTTGAAGACATTGAGGAGCGGTACAACAATCCGACGGAAGAAATGAAAAAAATGGGCGTGAAGCCTGACTCAGGCCGCGAGAAAATGTTTGAGGTCAGGGAAATTGAATCTGATATCTCTTTCATCCGCAATTATTTAACAAAAGACTTAGTTATGCGCGAGGATCTTTACTTGTTTCAAAAACAGGGCAGAGATTATAAAATCGTCGATAAAGAATGGAAATCGGTACGCGACCAGCTCGTGAGCATGCGGGTAAACGGCGGGTTTCCATATTTGACAGTAAACGACGGCGATTACATGAAAAATAACGAGCTCTACATTAAGCATTGGTATGAGGGCATTGAGCTGGATTTAAAGTATTTGGAGAAAGTGCTCCCTTATTTATTTCAGCTTTGGGGGAGAAGCGTACACATCGAGTCTGTACTTGAGGATAAGGAAGTCATGTTTTCGTACGACGGAAAAGGTGTTCACCGCAGGTATTTATAAAAAAAGAGGATGCAGCGTTCTGCATCCTCTTTATTTTCCTGTTTTCAAAATTTTAAATATGATGTTTGCCTGATCTGTATTGTTAATCAGTCCGCGGAATTTTTCTTTTCCGGGGCCGTACGCGTATAATGGCACTTCTTCGCCGGTATGATCGGTACTCGTCCAGCCGCTGTTAGAGCGTGTGTTAAAAATCTTGATGATGGCTTTGTAGGCGCCTTTGCTTTTGTCAGCCTGTGCAGCGGCTTCAACACTTTTGATTTCTTCTGATGTGAATTTCAGATTTGTATAGCGGGCGAGCACATCTTTGGCCGGTTTGCCTTCATTGATTTTTTTGGCCATAAATTCAGGTGTTTTTTTCGCGGAGAGAATCGGCTCCGCGTGCCAATTCTTTTCGCCGTTTGCGCCAATGGCAAAGCCGCCGGTTGTATGGTCAGCAGTTGCAATGACAAGCGTATGTTTATCTTTTTTCGCAAAATCAATCGCGGCTTTATAGGCCTGTTCAAAATCTTTAACCTCGCTCATGGCTCCTACTGTATCATTGTCATGGGCTGCCCAGTCAATTTGGCTGCCTTCGACCATCAAGAAAAATCCTTTTTTATTTTGGTTCAGGCGGTCAATTGCTGAAACCGTCATGTCTTTGAGAGATGGTGTTTTGCTGTCACGGTCGAGCGCTTTAGCAAGCCCTCCGTCTGCAAAAAGCCCGAGCACCTGCTGATCTTTATTTTTCTTCAGTGCTTGTTTTGTTGTCACATAGCTGTAGCCGGCTTGTTTGAATTCCTTCGTCAAATTTCTATCTTTGCGGTTAAAATACAATTTTCCGCCACCAAGTAAAACGTCTATTTTTTGCTTGCCTTTTATTTTGTCATCCATATAGCTGTTGGCAATTTGGTCCATGTTTTTCCGTGATTCATTGTGGGCGCCATATGCGGCTGGAGTGGCGTGGTTAATTTCAGACGTTGCGACAAGACCTGTTGACTTGCCTTGCTGTTTGGCCTCTTCAAGCACTGATTTTACTTTTTTTCCGTTTTTATCAACGCCAATTGCATTGTTATAAGTCTTAACGCCTGTCGCTAATGCTGTTCCGGCTGCTGCTGAATCTGTAATATTATAGTCAGGGTCATCCGGATGCGTCATCATCATGCCTGTCAGGTTCCGGTCAAACTCAGTTAGTTTCGGGTTATTCGGTGTTTCACCGTTATTTTTCAGGGAACGGTAGGCGTTTATGTAAGGAGTCCCCATGCCGTCACCGATCATCACAATGACATTTCTGATTTCGGCTTTGTCTTGTTTTTTAGCGCTTGCCGTTTCGGTTTTCTGCACCTCGGCTCCGGCAAAAATCCCAGCTGTAAGGACAGAAACAGCGGCGAGTGGCAAAAGTTTTGATTTCATGTTTTGAAACAAATTCATTCTTTGCATGCCTCCTTTAAATGTATTCTGTTTATCATGTTAGGGAAATATTGTTAAATGCGGCTATTGATCGTGTAAACATTAAGTAAATCATTGTAAGGAAATATAAAAACGCTGTTTCGTTATCTTGCCTTATTTGATGTAAAGCATTCATTTTTCAGAAAAATCTTTACCTCTTTGCCCTTGCATGATATGTTTGTTTAAATAAAAAAACTGCGGATGACCGCAGCTTTCCACGTATATTCTTTATCACACATTCTTCCATAAGTAAGTTGACCCCGAAAGGTTCTCATTTATTTCCTTTATGTTGAAAAACCTCCCATAAAACATGACAAAAGCACTCGTTTTTTGTCACCTTTGAAACGAAAATGAAATATTTAATACCCTTAAAAACTTTTTTTAAGAACGAATAATTAAGAAATTTGTCGCATGAAGTCAAGACTATTTCTGTTGGGAATCTATCCTTATAATAGAAAACAATAAGATTAATTAAAAAAAAGAGATACATATATAGATATAAAATTTGGGGAGGAAAATATGAAAAAGCAAATCATTACAGCGACGACAGCAGTTGTTTTAGGATCGACATTATTTGCAGGAGCGGCATCTGCACAAAGCATCAAGGTGAAAAAAGGCGACACGCTATGGGATCTTTCAAGAAAATATGACACTACGATCAGTAAAATTAAATCAGAAAACAACCTTCGTTCAGACATCATTTATGTAGGGCAGACTTTATCGATTAACGGCAAATCTACAAGTTCAAAAAGCAGCAGTTCTTCATCTTCTTCTACATACACAGTAAAGAGCGGGGACAGCCTTTGGAAAATTTCTAAAAAATACGGCATGACAGTCAATGAACTGAAAAAACTGAATGGCTTAAAATCAGACTTACTTCGTATCGGACAAGTTCTGAAACTGAAAGGTTCAACAAGTTCAAGCAGCTCTAGTTCATCAAGCGTATCAACATCTTCAGGTTCAACTTCAACTTATAAAGTGAAACGCGGGGATAGTCTGTCTAAAATCGCAAATCAATACGGCACTACAGTTAGCAAATTAAAAAGCTTAAACGGCTTAAAATCAGATGTAATCTACGTTAACCAAGTGTTGAAAGTAAAAGGAACAAGCACAAGCTCAAGCTCAAAAAATGTTTCTTCCGGCTCTTCTTCATCTTCAAGCAGCAAAGCATCATCTGCTACATCACTTAATGTGAGCAAGCTGGTTTCTGATGCAAAAGCGTTAATCGGAACGCCATACAAATGGGGCGGAACGACAACTTCCGGCTTTGACTGCAGCGGATTCATCTGGTACGTGCTGAATAAACAAACAAGTGTGGGCAGAACAAGCACTGCGGGATACTGGAGTTCTATGAAGAGCATTTCCAACCCGTCTGTCGGAGATTTTGTCTTCTTCACAACATATAAATCCGGCCCTTCTCATATGGGAATTTATATCGGAAACAACAGTTTCGTTCATGCAGGGTCTGACGGCGTACAAATCAGCAGCCTGGACAACAGCTACTGGAAGCCTCGTTACCTCGGTGCGAAAAGATTCTAATTTTAATAGGAAACCCGTTCATTGGAACGGGTTTTTTTCATTAGACGAAGCACATTCGTTTTGGTTGCTCCTAAAAATGAAAATGTGATAGAAAATCCAAAAATTTTTTTTCTTTCTTATTTTCATAAAGGGCAATTGCGTAAGCGCCGGCATAGGGCAGCTGCACTGATTGATAAGGGATTCTGATCATCTGTTTTTCTGCCAATTCACGCTTTACTGTGGATAAGGGCAGAAATGAAACGCCGAGTCCTTCCTTGATAAACCGTTTCGTTATATGTGTTTGTGTGACTTTCATTGTTCTCACAAATGGAAATGTCACTCTGACTTGATGGAGCAAGTCGTCCCAGTAATCAGGGTGATTGTGGGTCAAAAGCAGGTACTGCTCAAGCACCTCTTTGGCATCAATTTCTTTGTCATCTATGAAACGCTGATCGGGCGGAGCAACAAGGACAACAGGATCTTGAAATAAACAGTGGCAGGTTAAAGAGGAAGACTGCACCTTTAAACAGCTCAGTCCGATATCTGCTTCGCCGGCTTTAATCAGTGACGCGATTTCTGCTGATTCGAAAATCGTAACTGCCATTTCTGTTTCCGTATTCATCGCTGTGTACCGCTTCATGACAGAAGGGAGCACAGTATCTGCGATAAGCGGAGAAACCGCGAGCTGTAAGGTTTGAGAGTAGCCTTGTCTCACTCTGTGAAGCTCTGCCATGCTGTTTTCGTAATCATCAAGAAGCCGGAGCGCATACGGCAAATAAGCTCTGCCTTCATCAGTCAGCTGGATCTGCCTTCCTTTTCGCTCGAACAGCTTGCAGCTGATTTCTTTTTCTAATTGCTTGATATGTACGGTCACAGTGGGTTGAGATAAAAAAAGCGTTTCCGCTGTTTTTCGGAAGTTTTCATATTTCGCAGCGGTCACAAAGGTGTGAAGCCATTTGAAGTCCATTTCTATTCTCCCTCTGATTAATATTTTTAATTAATTCCCTTTAAAATATTCATTATTTTTTAAATATTATATTTACTATAATAACAGAAAAGGATAGGGGGAATACAAATGGTACATTACGGATTAAAGGGAATTACATGTGTGGAAACATCTATCAGCCATATTGATGGCGAAAAAGGCCGTCTGATTTACCGAGGCCATCATGCAAAAGACATTGCTTTGAATCACAGCTTTGAAGAAGCCGCTTATTTGATTTTATTTGGAAAACTGCCGACATCTGAAGAATTGCAGACATTTGAAGATAAGCTGGCTGCGGAGCGGCATCTGCCGGAACACATCGAGCGCTTGATTCAGTCACTGCCAAACAACATGGACGACATGTCGGTGCTGAGAACGGTTGTATCCGCATTGGGAGAAAATGCGTACACATTCCATCCTAAAACAGAAGAAGCGATTCGGCTGATTGCAATCACGCCTTCCATCATAGCGTACAGAAAACGATGGACGCGCGGTGAACAATCAATTGCGCCATCTTCCCAGTACGGACATGTCGAAAACTACTATTATATGCTCACAGGTGAACAGCCTTCAGAGGCAAAAAAGAAAGCGCTTGAAACATATATGATTCTGGCCATGGAGCACGGCATGAACGCATCCACTTTTTCGGCACGGGTCACATTATCTACAGAGAGTGATTTAGTATCTGCCGTCACTGCTGCTCTCGGCACGATGAAAGGCCCGCTGCACGGAGGCGCTCCTTCTGCGGTGACAAAAATGCTTGAAGACATTGGAGAAAAAGAAAATGCTGAAGCATATCTGAAAGAAAAACTCGAAAAAGGAGAGCGCCTGATGGGATTCGGCCATAGGGTGTACAAGACGAAGGACCCACGGGCAGAAGCTTTGCGACAGAAAGCAGAAGAGGTGGCCGGCAATGACCGCGACCTTGATCTTGCGCTGCATGTAGAAGCAGAAGCGATTCGTTTGCTTGAAATCTACAAACCGGGACGCAAGCTGTATACAAATGTTGAATTTTATGCGGCGGCTGTCATGAAGGCGATCGATTTTGATGATGAATTGTTTACACCGACCTTTTCAGCAAGCAGAATGGTAGGATGGTGCGCCCATGTGCTCGAACAGGCAGAAAACAACATGATTTTCCGTCCATCGGCGAAATATACAGGCGTCATTCCTGAAGAAGTTCTTTCATAACATATTTTGCCGTTTATTCGCTTCTATGGCGTGGTAACGTTCAGTATCAACCACATGTCTAGGAGTGATGAATATGAACCCAATGGACAGACAAACGGAAGGGCAAGCGCCGCAGCATCAGGACAGACAGCCGGGCATTGAGTCAGAAATGAATCCGCTGCCTCTGTCAGAGAACGAGGATTATCAAGGAAGCGGAAAGCTGAAAGGAAAAGTCGCCATCATTACCGGGGGCGACAGCGGAATAGGGAGAGCAGCCGCTATTGCGTTTGCTAAAGAAGGGGCTGATGTCTCCATTCTCTACTTAGACGAGCATTCGGACGCTGAGGAAACGCGTAAACGGATCGAAAAGGAACATGTCCGCTGCCTGCTTATCCCGGGAGATGTCGGGGACGAGAACCATTGTGAACAAGCTGTACAGCAAACAGTAGACCATTTTGGCAAACTTGATATCTTGGTGAACAACGCTGCTGAACAACATCCGCAGGACAGCATTCTCAACATTTCAACAGAACAGCTTGAAAAAACATTTCGCACAAACATTTTTTCCATGTTTCATATGACGAAGAAAGCTTTGCCTCACTTGAAAGAGGGGAGTGCAATTATTAATACGACTTCCATTACCGCTTATGAAGGGAATACGGCGTTAATTGATTACTCCAGCACAAAAGGTGCAATTGTCTCCTTTACGAGGTCCATGGCGATGTCGCTTGCGGATAAAGGCATCAGAGTGAATGCGGTGGCGCCTGGCCCGATTTGGACACCTCTTATTCCGGCGACATTCCCTGAGGAAAAAGTGAAACAGCACGGTTTGGATACCCCAATGGGAAGACCGGGACAGCCGGTTGAGCATGCAGGCGCTTATGTCCTGCTGGCGTCTGACGAATCTTCTTATATGACAGGGCAGACCATTCATGTGAATGGCGGCCGTTTTATTTCAACATAATCAACGAGAAACCAGCCTGATGGCTGGTTTTTTTACGACGAGAAATTTAAAAATAAAAAATTTGTCGATTTTTCTAACAATTTCGTTTTCATTTTTGTGATTTTATATATAATATTGAGTAGGAGAAAGGAATGATTCACGACCGGTACAAATAGAGTAGAAAAAAAGAAAAATGCCCATTATCGTTCATGAATTCAGAAAATTCAAATAAAATATATAAAAATAGAGAATTAGTCTAGGAGTTGAAGGGGAATGAAAGGGAGCGTATTTAGGAAGAAAAGCATTCAGGATTTAATCGCTGCGACGAGCGGTGAAAAATCTTTAAAAAGAGAATTAGGGGCATTCGATTTAACATTGCTTGGAATCGGAGCTATTATTGGCACAGGGATTTTTGTGCTGACGGGAACAGGTGCAGTCACGGCCGGTCCCGGCCTGACCGTTTCATTTGTTGTGGCGGCGCTGGCTTGTCTATTCGCCGCCCTGTCTTACGCAGAATTTGCTTCAAGCGTGCCTGTTTCAGGTTCGGTGTATACATTCACATATGCGACATTGGGAGAGCTTATGGCCTTTATTATCGGGTGGGATTTAATTTTAGAATACATGCTGGCGGTAAGTGCAGTGTCAGTCGGCTGGTCTGGTTATTTCCAATCATTTTTATCAGGGCTTGGCATTCATCTTCCGGTTGCTTTAACAGCGGCACCGGGCGCGGTGAAAGGCACCTTTACCATTTTTAATCTGCCTGCATTCGTGATTGTAATGGCGATAACGTTTTTGCTTTATTTAGGAATTAAAGAATCAAAAAGAGTCAACAACATCATGGTTATCTTGAAAGTGCTGGTCGTTCTGCTGTTTATCGCAGTGGCAGCCGTTTACGTGAAGCCGCATAACTGGCAGCCGTTTATGCCGATGGGCTTTGGCGGCGTATTCAGTGCAGCGGCGCTCGTATTCTTTGCTTTTATCGGATTTGACGCTGTATCCTCTGCAGCGGAAGAGACGAAAAATCCTGCGAAGGATCTGCCTAAAGGCATTATATTCTCTTTATTGGTTTGCACGATTTTATATGTCACCGTATCAGCGATCATGACAGGGGTTATCCCATTTGCTCAGTTTGCGGGTGTGGATCATCCGGTTTCTCTCGTTCTTCAAAGCGCAGGGCAAAATTGGGTGGCAGGCATTATTGATATTGGCGCTGTTTTAGGGATGACGACAGTTATGCTCGTGATGCTTTATGGACAGACACGCGTCATGTTTGCCATGTCACGTGACGGTCTTGTGCCGGGCTCACTTTCTAAGGTACATCCAAAGCACAAAACACCATATGTGGCCACTTGGTTTTTCGGAACAATGTCGGCGCTTCTCGGCTCGCTTGTTCCGCTGGATGAACTTGCAAAACTGGTAAACATCGGGACGCTTTCAGCGTTTGTGCTGATTTCTGTGGCAGTTATCGTTTTGAGAAAGAAACAGCCGGATCTTCCGAGAGCTTTTAAATGTCCGGGGGTTCCAGTGATCCCCGGCCTGGCGATTCTGTTCTGCCTGTTCCTTATTTTAAATCTTGGATGGGTGACGATTGTCCGCTTCTTAGTGTGGCTGTTAATCGGCTTGGCAATCTATTTCCTGTATTCAAGAAAGCATTCAAAATTAAATCAATAATCTTTCAATAAAGAGAGCGGTGATTCAGACCGCTCTCTTTTATATTCTTGATCATGAATATATAGAAATGAAGACAAAAATAAGAGATAATATAGGCTGGAAAGGAAGTGACGTTTATTGTCTGAGCAAAAACCAGTCCAATGGGCTTCGAAAATCGGTTTCGTCATGGCAGCCGCCGGCTCGGCCATCGGCTTGGGCGCGATTTGGAAATTCCCTTATGTAGCGGGGACTAATGGAGGAGGAGCCTTTTTTCTTATCTTTGTGTTATTTACCATCCTCTTAGGCTATCCGCTTTTAGTGGGGGAATTTATTTTTGGAAGACGGAACCAGACGAATGCCATTGATGCATATAAAAAAGAAGCGCCGCGAACAGCTTGGTTTCTAACAGGGTGGGTCGGCGTAGCAGCATGTTTCTTAGTACTGTCGTTTTACAGTGTAATCGGAGGATGGATTTTGCTGTATATCGTGAAGACAGCATCTGGTTCACTGTCCGGACTTTCTCAAGCACAGTATGGCACCCTTTTTGCTTCTATTATCCAAAATCCGGTGCAGACGATCGCGGCTCAGTTTGTTTTTATGGTGCTGACTGTCTTGGTAGTGGCCAGAGGGGTTCAAAAAGGGATTGAACGGGTCAGTGCGGTGATCATGCCGATTTTGTTTATATTGTTTATTCTTCTCGTTCTTCGGTCTCTCACACTTAATGGTGCGATGGAAGGCGTGAAATTTTTGCTTGTGCCTCATTTCGGCGATCTGACTCCAGAATCGATATTATTCGCGCTGGGACAGGCCTTCTTTACGTTAACACTGGGTGTTTCGGTAATGGTGACTTACAGCTCTTACTTGCCGAAAACACAAAATGTCCCTCGTTCGGCAGCCTCCATTGTCGTGATGAATATCATTGTGACACTCTTGGCGGGCTTGGCCATTTTTCCGGCGGTTTTTTCATTCGGCTTTCAGCCAAATGAAGGTCCAACACTGCTGTTTACAGTGCTTCCGGCCGTTTTTGAACAGCTTCCGTTCGGCACGTTATTTTTTATCGGCTTTCTCGTTGCGTTTTTATTTGCAGCCTTAACCTCAGCGTTTTCGATGGTTGAAATTATTGTCGCCACAATCGGAAAAGGGAACGAAAAGAAGAGAAAAAAACTGTCATGGACGAGCGGGCTTTTAATCTTCTTGGTCGGAATCCCTTGCTGCTTGTCTTATGGCGTATTGAGCGATGTGCACATATTTGGTAAAACGTTTTTTGATATTGCTGATTTTACCGTCAGCAATGTTTTGATGCCATCAGGCGCTCTGTTAATTTCTCTTTTTATCCCGCTCAAAATTTCGAAGCGCGAGCTCTGGGAGGAAATGAGAAACGGATCAAATGCAGGTAAAGCATTCTTTTACACTTGGTTTTATTTGCTTCGTTTTATCGTGCCATTAGCCATTATTATTGTATTCTTAAATTTAATCGGGATTTTATCATTTTAAAAAACAGGCTCCGTTTCCGGAGCCTGTTTTCTTATTTAATTAGACGATATCAACTTAGCCCATGCTGTTTTCAGTTTTTGGATACCAAGCCTGATGTCCTCTTCTGACAAACCGCCATAACCGATTAAGACAGAAACAAATGGCGGCTGTCCTTTATATGAGGGGGATACGGGATAGATGGTTACGCCGTTGTCGGCGGCAGCTTTAATCGCTTCTTCTTCACTTACTGAAAACAAAAGCCGCAGCAGGATGTGAAGCCCGGAGTTTTTACCGAGAATCTCAACGGTGTTTCCTAGTTCAGAGCGTATGGCCTCTAACAGGACAGCATGTTTTTTTCGGTATAAGGCTCTCATTCTATTTACGTGCTTTTGCCACTCTCCGCTTTCGATGAAGTCTGCCAGTGCCATTTGCGAGTGGGAAGAGACGGTTTGCTTCATTAACTGAGCGTTTTTTCTGACCGGTTCCACGAGTGCAGGGGGGAGGATCATGTAGCTGAGCCGCAAGGAAGGCAGCAGTGACTTTGAAAAAGTGCCCAGGTATATGACTCTGCCATTCGGATCAAGACCCTGCAAAGACGGAATGGGCTGGCCGCTGTAGCGAAATTCTCCATCGTAATCATCCTCTATAATGAACGAGTTTGCTTCTTTCGCCCACGCCAGCAGCTCCTGTCTGCGGGTTATCGTCATAATGGTCCCGAGCGGAAACTGATGCGAAGGAGTCGTATACACCAGATACGGATTTTGGCGTTTAAGCTCACCCGGCAGGACGCCTTCTTTATCAGAACAAATCGGAATGACATTCATTCGATTTGCTTCAAACATCCTTCTCGACCGGTGAAAACCCGGTTCTTCAAAACCGATTTTTGTTCCTGGCACAAGCGTAAGGCAAAGAATCTGCAGAAGCACGGTAGTTCCTGCGCCGATGATGATCTGCTCTGGCTCGCAATGTACTCCTCGTGACAGCCTGACAAAACGGGCAATCATCTGCCTGAGTTCAGGTTCTCCTTGTGGATCGCCAGAGGTATGGAACGATCCGGAATAGCGATCCAGACTTTTTGCCATACTTTTTCTCCAGGCGTTAAAGGGAAAGAGGTCATGATCAACATTGCCCTGATGAAAGTCAATAGCAGGTGTGTTCTTTACATGTAAGACCTTTTGCATAGACTGCTGAAAATGGTCAGGAGCTGTCGGGAAGTCTGCTTCTACTTCCGCCGCGTACCAGCCGATTTTTGGCTTGCTTTTGACATAGCCTTCAGCAGTTAATTGCTCGTAAGCACGTTCGATTGTTGCCGTACTGACACCGAGCAAGCCGGAGAGCCTGCGCTTTGACGGAAGTTTTGTTCCCTTCGGTATTCGCGCATGTGAAATTTCTTGTTTGAAAAAGGTATAAAGCTGCTCATACAGCGGTGTTTTGCTTTTTTTATCAAGAAAAGGCGTGATATCCATCTCATATCTCCTTTGTATCTGGCATGGTCAATTTTTCTGATATTGGCTATTTGGTGAATGCCATTTATTCGCTATGATCATTGTAACGAATGGAAAGGGGATTGAGAAGATGATTCATATGAAACAATTAACCACGAAAGAAGAATGGGCCGAGTCGTATCCGATAATGAGTGAATTGAGAACAGAACTGAATGAAGAGACGTATTTACAAAGACTTGAAGCCTGCGTGCAGAAAGAATCGTATATGCTGTTTGCCTTATATGAGGGTACAACAATCAGGGCGCTATGCGGCGCGCTGCCGAGGGTTTCCATTCATAAAGGGGAGCACTTATGGATTGCGGATCTTGTGACAACCGCGCCTTGCCGATCAAAGGGATACGGCAAAATGCTTTTGGATTATGCCACAGACTGGGCGAAAAAAGCCGGATTAAGCTTTGTCAGTCTTTCATCTGGCCTTCAGCGTAAAGACGCTCACCGATTTTATACAGACAAAATGGGTTTTACTATAGAAAGCTACTTGTTTCGAAAGCCGATGCAATGAAAAAAGACGCCTCTTCAGGCGTCTTTCTTTTAAAAGCCAAACTGTAAATTGGTATCAACAGATACAATGGTATACACACAAATGATCACAAAGAGATTCAGGATGACGCCGAGCAAGCCAGGACCTGTCCGCCCTCTCTTGATGAAGAGTTCAATAATGCCAAACGGAACGGCAGCCATGGCGAACGGAAGCATTTGATAGGAATAAAATGTGACGTTGCTGATAATCGCCAAATTCAGCAAGAGCAGGGACAGAATCGCTGTCCCGACAGAGATCCAGCCGAATACATTGTGTTCTTTAAAAATTCTTACCAGTTCCATAATTCCACCTCGCCGACATTCGCTGATTTTACAGATTTGTTTTTCAGCATGCGCTGGATTTCCTTGGTCGGCCCTGTAACGACCGAACCGTATACATTGACACCGTTTTTCTCTACATAATCCAATCGATTATCCACATTCAGGTCTTTTCGTTTTGAAATGACCTGCGCCCATTTTTCGTGCTTGGACATGAATTTCAGGGCGTTGATAAACTGATCGCCATTTGACTTGCCTTTTGAATTAAGTGCAGCCAAGAACTTTGAATCCTTCCCAGGATAGCCAAGAGGTTCTGTGTACACTGTCTTATTTGTATTTTTCTCTGTTTCAATTGCATTCCACAAAAAGCTCACATCGTAGCCTTTGAACTTGTTATACACCTCTTTTGTCGGGTATGCACGGTCATATGAAAGATAGACCTCGGATACCGTTCCTTCAGGCAATGTCTTTAACGTTTTTTCCGCTTTTGCGGTTGTTTGTTCTGACGCATTTGATGGGTGTGTAAAGTAATGGCCTGTTTTGTTCACTTCTAAGTCATAGTAGTTAACGGCCGGCGCTTTCACTTTATCATAAAACATTTCAACCCGTTCATTCCCTACGGCAGCCGTCTTCGTGCCGATCTGCTTTTGCAGCGGGAATTCCGTATTCATGCCAAACAGCTTCACTTGGCTTTTCAGTCCGGATGTATCAACAAGAACATTCGGCATGGTCAGGGCCACAGTGACTGCGGCGGTTTCCATAAGCTCATTGCCGGTGCTGTGTTTTCCTCCCATTCCGTAATAGAGGTAGCTACCCAGCGTACAGAGCGGCAAAATCATTAATGTCGAAATGACGGCAAGCACAGAAATTCGCAAATAAGACTTGCGTTTTCCGTAGGCTAAAATCGCTTTTTGTTTTTCAGGACTAATGCTGACATCCCAATCGTTGATGTCCTCTAGCTCGCTGTCAATCAGTTCCTGATACACTTCGAGCTTCTCAAGTTCTTCCTCAAATGCTGTCATTTCCTGGTCGCTCATTTCCCCATTTTTATATTGATCAAAACGCTTTTTAAATTCTTCATTCATCATTAACACCTCTATTATAAAGTGCTTTCAGCCGCTGTCTGGCGCGAAATAAAACACTTTTAAAATTCGCCTCTGAAATATTCATAATATGGGATGCTTCTTTGTAATTTAACTCTTTTAAATAATATAGCGTTAAGGCCTCCCGATAATTATCGGGGAGCTCGGACATATAACCAGTCAGCACTTCCTTTATCTCTACCTGATGGGCAGGGCTCTGAACAGCATTTTGAAAGAGGCTTCCGATTAAGTCATCAGAAATGGTGACTTCTTTCTTATGCTTTCTGACGTAATCAATGAAGGCGTTTCGCGCCACTTGAAAAAGCCAGGGTTTTACTTTGCTGTGATCATAGGAGTGAATGTGTATGTATGCCCGCATAAAGGTTTCCTGCAGCAAGTCTTCGGCAAGATGCTTGTCTTTTGTCATGGAGAGCAGGAACCTGTAAACATCATTCATGTACATTTGGTAAATTTCATCGATCGTCACTGCCTTTTCTCCCCTCTATCTTATACACGCATAAGAAAGGTTTAAAGTTGCACATTACGTGCAAACGGCTTTTTTATACCTAATCAAACACCATTCCTATATAGTAACCAAAAATGGCCGCAAAAGATAGTACCGAGAAATGTTTAACATTTTTGCCAGCGGGGAAAAGATAGTGAAAAAGTGAAGGAGTGGCACAATGGAAAATACCCGTATAGCAGATACAGGAATCAAAGCCTCCAGAATCGGCCTCGGTACATGGGCGATTGGCGGAACGATGTGGGGAGGCACTGACGAAAAAACATCCATCAAAACAATCCGCGCCGCTCTTGATCAGGGGATCACACTGATTGACACCGCGCCGGCTTACGGCTTCGGACAGTCCGAGGAAATCGTCGGCAAGGCGATCAAGGAGCACGGCAAAAGAGATCAGGTGATTCTCGCAACGAAAACGGCTCTGGACTGGAAGAACAACCAGCTGTTCCGCCATGCGAACAGAGCGAGAATCATAGAGGAAGTCGAGAATTCTTTGAAGCGGCTTCAAACGGATTATATTGATCTTTATCAGGTGCATTGGCCTGATCCGCTTGTGCCAATTGAAGAAACGGCGGAAGTAATGAAGGAATTGTATGATGCGGGGAAAATCCGGGCGATTGGCGTCAGTAATTTTTCAGTTGAGCAAATGGATACATTTCGCGCTGCCGCACCGCTTCATACGATACAGCCTCCATATAATCTGTTTGAAAGAGAAATCGAAGAGGATGTTCTTCCTTATGCGAAAGACAAACAGATCACAACGTTATTATACGGCAGTTTATGCAGAGGGCTGTTAACAGGAAAAATGACCGAAGCGTATACATTTGAGGGCGACGATCTGCGAAATCACGATCCGAAATTCCAAAAGCCCCGCTTTAAAGAGTATCTTTCCGCTGTCAAACAATTGGATGAACTGGCGGAAACACGTTATGGTAAATCAGTAATTCATTTGGCTGTCAGATGGATATTAGATCAGCCTGGAGCAGATATCGCTCTTTGGGGAGCAAGAAAGCCTGAGCAGGTTGAAGCGGTATCAGAGATTACAGATTGGACGCTGAGCAGTGAAGATCATAAAGACATCAATACCATATTAGAAAATACGATATCAGACCCGGTCGGACCGGAGTTTATGGCACCGCCGACAAGAGAGGAAGTATAACAAAAGCTGAGGGCACATCCTCAGCTTTTTGTCGTTTTAACCAGAGAAATCATAAAAATTAGTACCAGGTAATAAAAAATGTTGTTATAATAAGTAACAGTAAGAATCATTGATTACGACAAAGGAAGTGCGATATGTATAAGTTTTGTGCAAATGCTTTAAAAGTTATTCTTTCTCTTCGCGGAGGAGTGAAGGTGTATAACAAAGAAAACCTTCCGGCCGATTCAGGTTTTGTCATCGCGTGTACACACTCCGGCTGGGTTGATGTGATCACACTCGGAGTCGGGATTCTTCCTTATCAAATACACTACATGGCGAAAAAAGAGCTTTTTCAAAATAAATGGATCGGTTCATTTCTGCAAAAAATTCATGCCTTTCCGGTAGATCGGGAAAATCCCGGGCCAAGCAGTATTAAAACACCGATTAAGCTGCTGAAAGAAGGAGAGATCGTCGGTATCTTCCCAAGCGGAACAAGAACCTCTGAGGACGTGCCTTTAAAAAGAGGCGCGGTGACGATTGCGCAAATGGGGAAAGCTCCGCTCGTTCCCGCTGCTTATAAAGGGCCTTCAAGCGGAAAGGAATTGTTCAAAAAAGGAAAAATGAAGCTAATTATCGGTGAGCCACTTCAGCAGGCTGATTTTGCCCACCTGCCGTCAAAAGAAAGACTTGCAGCAATGACAGAGGCTTTGAATAACAGCATTAAAGAGCTTGAAAAGAAGCTTGAGCAGCTATAAACCATCAGTATTTCTACTCACTGATTTTCCGATTGTTTATAAGTTCCTCGGCAATTAGCTATACTAATTGAGGAATTGACTATTGGGAAAGGTTACGGAAAATGAAAAAAATTATCGTGGTAGGAGCTGGAATTCTGGGAGCGTCAACTGCATATCAGTTAGCCAAAATGGGGGCCGAGGTCCTTGTTATAGATCGGAAGGATAAGGGACAGGCCACCTATGCGGCGAAGGGCATTATTTGTCCATGGCTGTCACCCAGGCAAAATCAGGCGTGGTACAGAATGGCAAAGGCAGGAGCACACTTTTACCCCAGTTTCATAGAGGAGCTTAGAAAAGAAGGCGAGAAAGAAACGGGTTATGCTCCTGTTGGTGCTCTTAGTATCCATCAGGAGAAAGAAAAGATAGAGAATATTGAAAAACGGGTGCAGGAACGTAAACAAGATGCCCCGGAAATCGGTGAGATTTCCTTTCTTTCTGAAATAAAAACAGCGGGTATGTTTCCGCTATTGGATAAACGGTACCATTCCATTCATATAAGCGGTGCTGCCCGAGTGGATGGCGAAGTGCTGAGAGATGCATTAGTGCGTTCTGCTCAAAGAATGGGCGCCGTTTTTTTAACAGGCGACGCCAAAATTCAATATCATTCAAAACGAGTGACAGGCGTAACCGTCGGTGATGAACGTTATACTGCTGATGAGGTGATTGTTTGTGCTGGTGTATGGGCAGGCCAATTGCTGGAGCCTTTAGGCATTCGCTTCAAAGTAAGCGTGCAAAAAGCGCAAATCGTATATGTACAGGTTCCGGCCGCAAACGATATGGACAGCTGGCCGGCTGTGATGCCGCCTTCTAAGGAATATCTGTTAGCTTATGCTGACAAGAGAATAGCCATCGGAGCAACTCGTGAAGATGACATAGAAGGACATGATGTACGGATAACGGCCGGCGGGCTGCAGGAATTGTTGAACAAAGGTTTAGAAATGGCTCCTGGTTTAGCAAACAGCACCTTTCAAGAAGCAAGAGTCGGTTTACGCCCCTTTACACCAGGGGATGTGCCGGTAATCGGACCCCTTCCCGGCTGGGACGGGATCATAGCAGCAAATGGCCTTGGATCGTCAGGTTTGACAATGGGGCCCTATATGGGGCTGCAGCTGGCAAAGCTGGCTCTCAAAATGGATGTAGACATCAATTTAGATGATTATGATATAAAAAAAGCAGCAGAAGTTCATTGAACATCTGCTGCTTTTTTGTTTTATATTTTGGATAATGAAAGCTGATCCTCTGGCAGTGCTTTAAGTGAGCCGTCATTGTTTAATACAGAACGCCATGTATAACGCGGTTCATAACCAAGGATCTTTTTCGCTTTATCGATTGCCATCAGCGTTTCATATCCTTTTATATCTCTTTTTAAAGAGACATCCGGGAAAAACCGCTTAACCAAATCTTCACTCGGTTCTTTCATGATGGTGTCCGGCGCAGTAATATGGAAGACATCGTTTCCGAGATTATTTTTTTCGACTGCAAGCAGGCAAGCGTGTGCAGCATCTCTGACATCACAATACGCCCATGCATTTTTCTTTTGAATCTCTTTTTGCTGCTCGTTCCAGTGCATCCCGGGTATTTTTTCGTACTCATCGGGCTCATATATATTCGCAAAACGAAGAGTGACGATTTGTGTTTTGGTTAGCTTTGAATACATATCTGAGAGAATTTCAGTCAGCCGTTTTGCCATGGCATACGATGATTTCACGATCGTCGGGTGCTCCTCGTCTACAGGAAGGTAGCTGAGCTCTTTCGGGACAAACGGATATCCCAGCACCGTCTCACTTGAAGCCCATACCAGCTTAGGGATTTTAAAATCTTTACAGGCTTCCAGGACATTAAAATTGACAAGCATATTATTTTCAAATATCGCCTGAGAGGTATTCCTGACATCGGTCGGAATATTCCCGAGGTGAACCACAGCATCACAGCCCATAATAAGCTGACATACCTGGCCATAATCCCGCAAATCTGCTTGAATAAATTTTTTCGATGCTGATTCCTCTCTTAATAATCGATCTGACGCTGTTACATCATGGCCGGCCTCCAGTATTGTTCTTACGGCCCACCGTCCTATTTTGCCTGCTGCTCCAGTTACCACTACTTTCATGATGTCACTCCTTTTTCTCGCTTTTAAAATGAGATCCAGTCCCCTGATTAGAATTCCCGAGGATTAGCGTTTTATTAGCAGCAGTTTTCATAGGAGGAGAATAGGGAGGTTAAAATAAAACATAATAAAAAGACACCTCAGTAAAAGGTGTCTTTTTATATTATGCTTCTCTTGGTTCCCCAGCTTCGACCAGCTCTTCTGCCGCAAGCTTTTTGACTTCAATATAAGCGACGTGGTGGCCGTCGATTTCATTGATGATAAATTCGCAGCCTTCTTCGATGATAGAATCGTCTTTTTCAACATCGTATTTTTGGGTAAGGAACCAGCCGCCGATCGTATCGACTTCTTCGTTCTCTAAATGAATGCCGAGCAGATCGTTTACTTGGTCGATCAACACTTTTCCGTCAAGAATATAATGGCCTTCGCCGATTTTGCGGATTTCGTTAATTTCATCAATATCAAATTCATCGCGGATTTCGCCGACGATTTCTTCGATAATGTCTTCAACCGTCACGAGCCCGGCAGTCCCGCCGTATTCATCAGACAGGATGGCCATGTGGACCCGTTCTTTTTGCATTTTGACAAGCAGATCTTGGATCGGCGCAGATTCAATGACATGAATGATCGGGTTGACGAATTGAGAAATGGTAGAATCAACAGATACCTCGCCGCTGATGCAGGCGGTCAGTACTTCTTTAATATTAATAACACCGATAATGTTATCCTTATCGCCCTCTTCTACAGGGTAGCGGGTATATTTTTCAATCTGAATGATATCCATCATTTCAGAAATCTTGATATCATGCGGAAGGCTGACAATTTCGGTCCGCGGAATCATAATTTCTTTCGCGAGCCTGTCGTCAAATTCAAAGATTTTATTCACATATTTAAACTCTGACTGGTTAATTTCACCGCTTTTATAGCTTTCAGACAGAATGATTCGCAGCTCTTCTTCAGAGTGAGCGAGTTCGTTTTCTGAAACGGTCTCCAGGCCAAATGCTTTTGTCAATAACCGTGCGGAATTGTTCAAAAGCCAAATGAACGGGAACATAATGCGGTAAAACCAAATCAGCGGTTTCGCAAACAGCATAGACACTGATTCCGCCTTTTGGATAGCGACTGTCTTAGGTGCAAGTTCTCCGACAACAACGTGCAGGAACGTAATAATGGCATACGCAAAAATAAACGATATGACATGTGAAAGGGAACCTGGAACGTTCAATTGTACGAAAAGCGGGTGAAGCAGCCCTTCAATCGTTGATTCACCTAAAACCCCTAATCCGATGGAAGTCAATGTAATTCCGAGCTGACACGCAGATAAATATTCATCAAGATGCGTGGTCACTTTTTTTACGGCTATTGCTGCTTTATTTCCTTCCGCGATCAGCTGATCAATCCGTGAGCCTCTGATTCTGATAATGGCAAACTCAGATGCCACGAAAAATGCCGTCAGGGCGATTAAAACAGCGACAAAAATCAAATTCACTATGTCCAATTAGAACCTTCATTCTAGCAATGAGAATGAAGGTAACACCTCCTGTTAGATAAAATGGTTTTAACTTAACAGCAGCATAAATGATTGGAACACGGCGAGCTTTTCGGGCGGGAGTTTGCTTTTCAGCCTGTCGCGCTCCTCGGGCTTCAGCCGTTCAAACCGATGCAAGATTCCGGAGATGTTTTGATTCATATGATCAATTTCTAATGCCAGATTTCCAATTTCATCATCAAGTTTAGCTGAAGAGGGAAACTGGTTCTCCAGTCGATCTTTAATATCGGACAGGGCCAATCGCTGCTTCTTACAATCTACAATAAATATAAGCCGTTTGAGTGCAATTTCGTCGTAGTAACGGTAATTCGAACAGGATCTGGCCGGCGTAAGCAGACCGAGATTCGTATAATAATCAACTGTTCGTTTCGTTACTCCGGCAAGTGCCGCTAGTTCACTGATGCGATAAGTCTCAGCCCCATCTATATCCCTCCCAACCATCACGTTATAGTTATGAGAATAGTTTAATATATGAACGGTGTCTTGCACAAGTTTATTGTTTTTTCCAGACGGTAACTGGAAGTAGTGGAATTCATCATCTCATTGAAGTAACATAGAAAGATAGAATTTTCAAACTTTTATATACGGAAGGGACAGATGAGATTGGCTGGGTTATCCCGGGAAATTGAAGAAAACTTAAATAAAGGATCATGGATTCGCAAGCTGTTTGATGAAGGCGCAAGGCTGAAGAAAGAGTTCGGGGATGACCAGGTATTTGATTTTTCACTCGGCAACCCGATTGTCGAACCGCCTGAAGCTTTTAAGAGAGCGTTAATAGAGGAAGCTGAAAAAGGCAATCACGGATACATACAAAACCAAGGACTTCCGGCGGCGAGAGAAAAAGTCGCGCAATTTCTGGCGTCCCGTTTTGAAGCGGAGTTCTCGGCGGAACGCGTCGTCATGACGGTGGGTGCGGGCGGCGCATTGAATGTCGCGCTAAAAAGTATCGTAAACCCGGGAGAAGAGGTCATTATTCTCGCACCTTATTTTGCCGAGTATAAATTGTATATTGAGAACTACGGGGGGAAGGCTGTCAGCTGCCCGTTGACGTCCCGGTTTGAGATCGATATTGAAGCGGTAAGGCAATCGATCACTCCAAAGACGAAAGGGCTGATCCTCAATACACCTCATAACCCGACAGGTACCGTTCTCAGCCAGAAAAATATAGATGATTTAGGCGCTTTATTAAAAGAAATAGAAGAGAAGAGCGGCCAGACGATTTATGTTCTGTTTGATGAACCATACAGTCAATTAATCTATGATGAAGAGCTGGCAAATCCGTTTCAATCGTATCATCGTGTGATTTTGGCGAGCTCATTCAGTAAGGATCTCGGCATAGCCGGGGAGCGGCTCGGGTATATCGGTTTGGACAGCAAGATGCCGGATGCCGGTCTTTTGATCAACGCTTTTGTGTATTGTAATCGAACGCTTGGATTTGTGAATGCGCCTGTCATGATGCAGCGGGCTGTGGCAAGAATGGATGATGTAAGAGTAGACGCAAGCGCTTATAAAGAGCGCAGGGATTTAATGGTCAGCATTTTAAAGGAAGCCGGTTTTGAATTTGAAATGCCGAAGGGCGGCTTCTTCGTTTTTCCGAAATCGCCAATTGAAGATGAAGTCGCATTTTGCGTGCATGCCGCCCAAAAGTACAAATTATTAATTGTGCCGAGCAGCGGTTTTGGAATGAAAGGGCACTTCCGTTTATCCTTCAGCGTGCCGATCGAGCAGATTAAAAACTCACGGGATATTTTCATTTCTTTATATAAAGATTTTGCTTAAGAAGGCAAAGATAGAGAAAACAGTTTTCCATGCTGTTTTCTTTTTTATCTTCACAAAATCCTTACTCCTCCAATCCAGGCAGTCAGCAGAATTGACAAGCAGAAGCAGTGCAAGCAATTAAGGCTTTCCCTATAATAAAAGTCTAAAAATTAAAAATCATTTTTGGAATGAGTTGTGTTACAATAAAATATACAATTTATAATCACTTTGACTTGGAGGTGGTATGATGGGGCCCACTGCTTAGGCAACAATACACCGCGTACCTCAATGTTAAGGAAAAATGATTATATCAGGAGGTGACTCCTTATCCTTTCATGAAGGGGATAAGGTTAAATGGACGATATTGACAGTCTGATTTTAATTGGTGTGCTCATTGCTTTAACCGCGTTTTTCGTTGCAAGCGAGTTTGCGATTGTTAGAGTAAGGAGATCCAGAATTGATCAGCTTATAACGGAAGGAAACAAACGGGCAATACTCGCAAAGCGTGTCATTACAGATTTGGATGAATATTTATCCGCATCCCAGCTGGGCATTACATTGACATCAATCGGGCTCGGCGTGTTGGGGGAGCCGGCATTTGAACGGCTGCTGCATCCATTGTTTGAACCGCTCGATCTGCCGGAATCGGTTTCTCATGCGATCTCATTTGCGGTCGCGTACGGCTTGATTACATTCCTGCACGTTGTTGTAGGTGAGCTGGCCCCGAAAACGGTCGCAATTCAAAAGGCTGAACAGCTGACTTTGCTGATAGCGGGTCCTTTGCGTTTATTCTATTTGCTCCTGTTTCCGTTTATTTGGATCCTCAATGGATCGGCGCGGCTTTTATGCGGGATGTTCGGTTTAAAGCCTGCGTCAGAACATGATGGTTCCCATTCTGAGGAAGAACTCAGAATGCTGTTGTCTGAGAGTTTAAAAAACGGAGAGATTAATCCGTCTGAATATAAATATGTGAATAAAATTTTCGAATTTGATAATCGGATCGCTAAAGAAATTATGATACCGCGGAAGGAAATGGCCGCTGTGTCAACAGAGATGACGATGGCCGAGATGCTAGAAGTCATGCTGAAGGAAAAATATACGCGCTGGCCTGTCACAGACGGGGACAAAGACAGTGTCATCGGATTGGTTAATACGAAGCATTTGTTTTCTGATTTGCTGTTTATGACAGAAGAGGAACGAATGAAGATGACAATCCACCCGTATGTGCGGCCCGTAATCGAAGTGATTGAAACCATCCCGGTTCATGATTTGCTGATTAAAATGCAGCGCGAACGCATTCATATGGCCATATTGTCTGATGAATACGGAGGAACCTCGGGACTTGTGACGACAGAGGATATTCTTGAGGAAATTGTCGGCGAGATCAGAGATGAATTTGATGAAGATGAACAGCCGGTGATCCAAAAGCTTGGCGACCGCCATTATGTGATGGATGGAAAGGTTCGGATCGATCAGGTGAACAGCCTTCTTGGTGCATCGATTCAAGAGGACGTCGATACGATCGGCGGGCTGATATTAAAAGAAAACATCGATATTGAGGCTGGTGAATCCATCCGTATCGGTTCGTATACGATAAAGGTGCTGAAGATGGACGGCCGATTAATTAAACAAATCGATATAAAAGAAGAAGCTGGCAGCACAACCGGGATTACGGCGCACCACACGCTGCCGATGCCCGAGCCTGTGATGCTGAACAGTGCAACCTTGAGCGAGAAATAAGCTCAAGGTTTTTTTACGTTGTGATTGTCCAGCCGCACCAAAATGCCAAAAGCGACCCGCAAAGCGTCAGAGCGATGTACAGGATGCTTTCCATTACGCGTTTGGCCAGCAGGAGCTGTACACTTTCAACGCTGAAAGTGGAAAAGGTCGTAAAGGCGCCAAAAAATCCCGTGCCGATGATGAGGGAGGCCGAAGCATTTGTAACGTGAAACCCTATAAATATTCCAAGCCCGAGAGCTCCGAGAATATTGACTGTTACTATGCCGATGGGCAGGATGAAACCTTTGGCTTTGGCGGTTATGACATTGCCAAGCCAGAAGCGCAGGATCGCGCCAAGCCCGCCCGCTATGAAGATACCCGCTAGTGTCATTTTTCCTGCAGCCCCTTTCTTTGCCGAATGCTTACTATGCGCTGGCCCGCCAGAACACCAATCAGTGCAAGAGCGATTCCTGATATCGATGAGACTGCCATATACAAAACAGCCAGTGAAGATTGTGATTGCAAAAGCAGCACCGTTTCTTTAGAAAACGTGGACATTGTCGTGAAGCCGCCGCAAAATCCGGTGCCTAAAAAAGCCGACAGCAGAGGCCGTTTTGCCCTGACCATAAAAAAACCGGTCAGAATGCCTAATAGAAGGCTTCCAGCCGCATTTTCCAGCAAGGTTGCTGCCGGAAACTGATCGGTGTGTATCCACATGTTTAATCCGTATCGGAGGCAGGCGCCAAGCGCGCCTCCGATAAAAACCGCGCTATATATTTTCATGTTTGCCATCCTTTTTGATGAAATCCGGGTAGTCTGTTACGATGCCGTCCACACCCATGGCTTGTAATTTTGCTGCTACCTTTGGATTCTTGACAGTCCATGCAAATACTTTTAAGCCATTTTTATGGGCGGAAGCGATCATCAGCCGATTGAGTCGTGTGTATTTTATATTGACATAGTTTGCGATAGATTGGCAGGCCTTCAGCTGATTTCTGGACAGCATGCCAAAGTTGGGCCTTGTAATGACTGCTGTCGGAATCGATGGATAAAGCTCGCGGAACCTCTGGACGGAGCGGAATTGAAAGGATTGGACAATATTGTTGATAGAAAAAGAAAATTGCCCTAACAGCTGTCCCACTTCTTCTTCAATTCCGACTTGAGATGGATGGCCTTTTAATTCAATTAAAAGGCCGATTTTTTTGTGGTAGCGTTTGAGCACCGCTTCTAAGGTTGGAATACGCTCTCCCTTAAAATTGGGGCTGTACCAGCTTCCTGCATCGAGCTTCTGCAATTCCTCCAGTGTAAATTCCTTAACAAAACCCGAGCCGTTTGTTGTTCGGTCAACCCTGTCATCGTGTATCACAACAATCTGCCTGTCTTTTGTAAGCTGGACATCCAGTTCGATCATATCTGCATTCATTTTCGCCGCAAGGTCAAATGCGGCAAACGTATTTTCCGGAGCGTAACCTGATGCTCCTCGATGGGCAATGGTGTACAAGCTAAGTCAGCTCCTCGTATGGGCATTTCTGTTATTGTATCAAATCCATATATGCGCGGCGATACAAACTGGTGAATTTTTTCTGCCATCTCGGAATGGTCCGGGCTGATGAGTGCGTATAACTAAAAAAAGACACTCAGCGTTTCAGAACATATTTCGGCAGGAAATTAGGTCTTTCGACATATTCACAAAACATTCTGTTACTTTATAATAGCAAAAAAGGAGGCGAGATCATGGGAAAAGGGAGAATCAGAGTGGAGGAAAGAATTAAAGCCGAAACGGATGCTGAAATGCAAAAAGCAACTCTCCTTGATCAGACACAAACGAAAAAAAGTAAGTGACTGTCCCTAGTGTATCTGGCTGAATAGATGAATTGAGAAATGGCCCCGGCGTTCGCCGGGGTTTTGTGCTGCAAAAAGACATTTAGAAGAGCATCTTTACGAATCTTTTAGTATAATAAACATTCGATTTAAATAGAAGGGAGACTGTCATGCCAGATTATCTGCAGCAATATTTTACGCTTGATAAAATCATACAAATCGGCATCAGCTTGGCGATTTTGCTGGTGTTTCTTATACTGAGAAAACTGTTTACAAGATATTTCTTTCAGTTGCTTTTTAATTTAACGAATCGGCGGAAAACAGAAATTTTCAAACAGGTCGTTCTTGCGTTTGAAAAGCCGGCCAGGTGGTTTTTTGTTGCCTTAGGGCTGTTTTTAGCAATACGGTATTCACCGTTTTTAGACGAACAAATGCCGATCATCAGCAAAATATACCGATCACTGATTGTTGCGCTCTTGTGCTGGGGGCTTTGTAATTTGACCGCAGCATCGTCGTTTATCTTCCATAAGGTGAATCAGCGCTTCGAACTGGACATGGATGACATTCTGGCGCCGTTTTTATCCAAATTGCTCCGTTTTGTCATCATTGCGCTCAGTGTCAGTGTGATCGCTCAGGAATTTAATTATGATGTCAACGGATTTGTGGCGGGCCTAGGTCTTGGCGGACTTGCTTTTGCGCTTGCAGCGAAGGATACCATCAGCAACTTCTTCGGCGGCATCATTATTATTACTGAAAAACCGTTTACCATCGGTGACTGGGTGGAGACGTCGACAGTAACCGGATCAGTAGAAGATATAACCTTCAGGAGCACGAGATTCAGAACAGCACAGGGGGCGCTTGTAACGGTGCCGAACTCTACGCTGTCGATGGAAGCAATCACGAACTGGACGAGAATGACCAAACGCCAGATCACGTTTTCCATCCATGTATCCTACGCTACGCCGATTGAGAACCTTGAACGCTCCATTCGTTCTCTCAGAACCATGCTTTTGGAACATGAGGGCGTTGATAATGAAACGATCATGGTCAACTTTGATACGTTTGCCGACAGCTACTACAATTTATTTTTCAACTTCTATACAAAAACAACGATTTGGGCTGAAAATCTTGATGTTAGAGAGGATATCAACTATAAAATTATTGAAATTCTAGCCGCAGAAGGTGTTGAGTTTGCATACCCCGGCCAAATGGTTTTTGTTAAGCAAAAGCACCAAAACGATCCGTTCCAAGTCAATTTAAATAAAGAGGAAAAGGAACGAGCTTAAAAAGGGAAAGACTCCGTCTACAGAGGCGGAGTTTTTTTCGTGGTAAAATAATAGAAAAAAGGCGGTGTTGAGTTGGAAGCATTCAGAAATATTCTAAATGAAGCGCAGCGAATTGTCGTGCTGACCGGAGCTGGGATGAGCACAGAATCAGGGATTCCCGACTTTCGTTCAGCCGGGGGCATTTGGACGGAGGATGCCTCAAGAATGGAAGCGATGAGTCTTGATTACTTTTTAAACCATCCGCGTCTGTTTTGGCCTAAATTCAAAGAATTGTTCCAGATGAAGATGAGTGGCAGCTTTGAACCGAATGAAGGGCACTTGCTTTTAGCTGAGCTGGAGAAGCAAGGGAAGCAAGTCGATATTTTCACGCAAAACATTGACGGCCTTCATAAAAAAGCCGGGAACAGGCATGTGTATGAACTGCATGGCTCTATCCAGACAGCAGCTTGTCCGGCATGCGGCGTCCGATATGAGCTCCCTCATTTGCTGGAGAGAGAGGTGCCGGAGTGCACGGCGGTCGGAAAAGATGATGATATTTGCGGAACGGTATTAAAAACCGATGTTGTTCTCTTTGGTGATGCCGTCCTGCACTTTGACACCCTTTATGAAAAGTTAGATCAAGCAGATCTTTTATTGGTCATCGGCACGTCTCTCGAAGTTGCTCCGGCGAGATTTGTGCCTGAGGACGCAAGCCGGATTCCCGGCATGAAGAAAGTCATCATTAACCTCGAGCCGACGTATTGTGACAGCTTGTTTGACATGGTCATCCATCAAAAAATTGGAGAGTTTGCCCGAAGTTTGGACATAAAAAAGTGAGGCCACCCATATGCGTGCGCCTCACTTTTTTATTCATGAACAGGAACCATGGTGTCCTCTAATACTCCGAAGGAATAGCCTTTTTCTTTGAGTTTATCGATTAATGCCGGCAGCGCGTTTACGGTAGCTGGAAGATCATGCATGAGAATGACATACGGCCTGCTTGAGTGGCTGTGTTCCATATTCTCAAGCTGTTGTAATACTGCCGTCACATATTTTGAATTCCGGTATTTCCAGTCCAGGCTGTCAATCGTCCAATCCCAGTACACAAAACCGTCTTTCTCAAGATTGCGGATTTGTGAAGCGGTCAGTGACGGCTTGCTCCCGTATGGCGTTCTGACAAGATCGGTTTTATATCCTGTTATGTCTTTAAGCGTGTCACGCGCCTCCTGCATTTCTTTTAACGGGGATGTCGGTGTTTGATAGAATAATTTGTTATTATGGGTGACGCCGTGTAAACCGAGTGTGTGGCCTTCCTTTTCTGCCCTTTTCACCGCTTGTTTGAATTCGTTCATCCGCGGTGACAGCATAAAAAATGTCGCTTTTACATCAGCGCGTTTCAGTGCGTCGAGCAAGCGGGTTGTATAGGCTGACGGGCCATCATCGAAGGTTAAGTAAACCGTCTTATCTCCCATGTTCTGTTTTGTCTGCAGATGTTTTATCAGCAGATCGGGGGAGTCGTTTTTCAGCTTCAGGCTTTCCTTCTCATTGCGAAGCTGGCCGTTTGTTGTGACAGTGACTTCCTTTGCTTTCGATGAGCTGTTGGAATACCCCAGAATCACCATAAGCAAAAGCAGCACACATAAAACTGCTAAACTTGCAAATTTAAAAGCAAGCGAAACTGCAGAAGGAGAAGCGTCTCCTCTCGTTTGTCGCATAACAATCTCTCCATTGGCATAAAATCTCTACATACCGCTGTACAGCAGGCAGCTTATGAAGATGCCATATGTTTACAACCTATGTATTACCAGTCAAGTATACAGGAATAAATCGGGAAAGAACATAGAAAATGTGTCGAAATGTCAGATTTTAAGGAAAAAATAAACTCCTTCCCGCTATAGATCTCTTGGATCTTTCTGTTTTTCAGCTCGTCCAATATGGTAGAATAAGTGACAATGACAGCTAGAAAAACATCAGGGAAATCTCGAAAAGGGAGGGTTATTATGAAGGTTTTAGTCAACGGCCAGCTGACCGAACGCAGCGAAGCTTCGGTTGATTTGGAAGATCGCGGTTATCAGTTTGGTGACGGTATCTATGAGGTTATCAGGGTGTACAAAGGGGTATTGTTCGGCTTGCGCGAGCATGCGGAGCGTTTTTTCAGAAGTGCGGCTGAAATCGGAATGTCACTGCCGTTCAGTATAGAAGATTTAGAGTGGGACCTGCAAAAGCTTGTACAGGAGAATGCGATCAGTGAAGGAGCGGTATACATTCAGACAACAAGAGGTGTGGCGCCTCGAAAACATCAATATGAAGCTGGACTTGAACCGCAGACTACTGCTTACACTTTTAGTGTGAAAAAACCGGAGCAAGAGCAGGCATACGGAGTGGCAGCCATTACAGATGAGGATCTCCGCTGGCTGAGATGCGACATTAAAAGTCTGAATTTACTGTATAATGTTATGACCAAGCAAAAAGCCTATGAAGCGGGAGCCTTTGAAACTATTTTACTAAGAGACGGCACTGTTACGGAAGGTACATCCTCTAACGTTTATGCTGTTATCAATGGGACGGTGCGAACGCATCCGGCTAATCGGCTCATTCTCAATGGAATTACACGAATGAATATTTTAGGGCTTATTAAAAAGAACGGGATCGAGCTTGAAGAGAAGCCTGTCAGTGAGGAAGAACTGAGACAGGCGGAAGAGATCTTTATTTCATCAACAACGGCAGAGATTATTCCGGTCGTGACGCTCGATGGAGAATCGGTCGGAAGCGGTGAACCCGGACCGGTGACAAAACAGCTTCAGGCTGCTTTTCAAGAAAGCATTCAGCAGGCTGCAAGTATTTCATAATGAAGCATAAAAAAAGAGCCCGCTTTGCAAGCGGAGCTCTTTTTATTTTTTAATAAATCCAACCAAAATGGAGATCATCGGTGATATATAGAGGAAGAACGTAAACGGGATATATTCTATGACGGGAACACCAAGTGCGCTCGTCATAAAAGCACCGCATACTCCCCAAGGGATCAACGGATTAATTAATGTCCCGCCGTCCTCTAAGGATCTGGAAAGAAATTTTCGCTGGATGTTTTGTTTGTCGTATAAGGCTTTAAATGATTGTCCCGGTATTAATATTGAAAGATACTGTTCACCGGTTGCCAGATTGATGCCGATGCTTGAACAGACAGTTGCCGCAATCAGTTGGCCTTTTGAACGGATGCCTTTCATGACACCCTCCAATAGCGCGGAAATCAATCCGATTTTCTCCATCAATCCGCCGAGTGCAAAAGCAATCATAATGAGCGAGACTGAGCCCATCATGGATTGCAGTCCGCCTCTGTTGATAATTTTAGCGGCGGCCTCATTGTCAGTTTCGAACGACGTGCCATTTTGCAAAGCTGTCATAAACGCCTGCAGGCTGCTGTCAGGCACAAATATAGCAGTCAAAATTCCCGAGGAAATAATTCCAGCAGTCAGCACGGGAATCACGGGCACACGCTTAACCGCCAGCAAGACGACTAAGAGTGGAGAAAGAAGCGCCCACGGCGTTACGTTTGCGGCATCATTGATTCCGGTTATGACATGTTGAATATCATCGGTTGAAGCCGTGTCCGCTGACACAGATAAACCGAGAAAGTAAAACAGCACGACAGTAATGAGCAAAGCCGGAATAGTAGTGCCCATCATATGGCGAATGTGTTCAAAGATTGGTATTTCGCCTATGCCGGCGGCAAAATTGGTTGTGTCCGACATCGGCGACATTTTATCACCAAAGCATGCGCCGCATATGACCGCGCCTGCTGTCCATTCAAGCGGAACGCCGGCCGCACTCGCCACTCCGATCAGCGCGACCCCAATCGTGCTCACTGTTGTCAAACTTGAGCCGACAAGCGTACTGATGATCATGCAAGAAAACAAAGCAGTCAAAAGGAGGTGGCTGGGTTCAATAAATGACAGGACATAAACTGTCACGGACGGTATTGCGCCGCTGTACATCCAAGCGCCGATTAAGATACCGATCAGCGCCAGAACGATAATCGGCTGTACGCCGTTCTTGATCCCATCTGTAATCCCTTTTTCTAATGACTTCCAGGAAAAACCAAACCATAAACCGGCAGCCGAAAGCATGACAACACATAGAAACAGCGGAATATGCGGTTCTGTATGAAACAAGAATAAGCAAGAAATAATGATTCCTAACATTAATATAAATAAACCGACGGCTAACGGAAACGTCAGCTTTCTTTGAGAATCCAAAATAACACCCCATAATTCATCTTTAATGCTTTTGTGCTTTTGGGCACGAAAGCATTATAACAGAAAAAAACGAAAATCTATGTTTTTTCACAATTATGAATTTAAAAAAGCGAGCACGGGGCGTGCTCACTTTACAATCAGGACGGGTATATCCGATTTCGCTGAAAGCTTTTCACTTACACTTCCGAATATGAGCTTTTTCAGCCTGTTTTGGTCTCTGCTTCCGGTTACGATCAAATCGGCAGAAATACGGTTTGCATGCTCGATAATTGATTCAGCCGGATCGCCTTCTAATATATCAATATCTCCATCTGTCTGTTGGTCATTCAGCATCATTCTGGCTTCGGCGATGACTTCTTCCGTACGGTCTTCATAGATCATTGGCTCAGATGGTGCAACGTCTGATATCAGCGGATCAGGAACACTTGTCATGCCTCCGCCAATATAGCTTGCCCCTGCTGCGGGCCTCGGCGGGTCGATGATGGTCTGATTGTCTTTCATATCATGTGAATGGGCGACGGTAATGGCAGCATTTACTGTTGTAGCAAGATCGATGGCTGTCTGCAGTGCTTTTTTACTATTTTCACTTCCGTCAAACGCAACGATGATACGGTCAGCATGAAACATCATTCTCACCCTTTCAAAAGCGTCTTACAACACAATACCCGGATTCGGGTACAATTAACCCTTTTCCTATTCAAGTAATGATTGACAAAAAAAGGTTTTGTTTATATGATGAAAAAAAGATGAAATCAATGGAAGGAGGGTTTGCTATGCCAAGGAATTTGCGTGTTTCCAAAACAATTTCATATTGGCGCGGCAACCCCTATGTTCTGTTTGATCGAACGGTTTTTTTAAGTCTAGCCGCGCGCTGAAGAGCGCTGTGCATATCATATTGGTTAAAAAAGGCATGGAGCTGACGCTTCATGCCTTTTTTATATACAAAATCTAAGGAAAGACAGGTGTATGGGATGTGAAGACAAATACAGAGACGAGGGCAGCTCATGTCAAATTAAACGAAAAAAGCAGCAAGGAAAAAATAGAAGGCGGCTGATGAGATAAAGGAGATGGGGATCGATGTTTTCAGTATTGAAAAAGCTAGGCTGGTTTTTTAAAGCGTACTGGCTGCGCTATACGATTGCAATTGTGCTTTTATTGGGAGTCAATGTCATTGAAATGTTTCCGCCTAAGCTCTTGGGGAACGCCATAGATGATATGAAATCAGGGGCGTTTACTGCGGAGGGGCTGCTGTTTTATATCGGTATCTTTTTTGTGCTGACGGCGGTCGTGTATATCATGTCTTATTTTTGGATGCACCAGCTGTTCGGCGGAGCGAATGTGATGGAGAAAATTCTCCGTACGAAGCTGATGGGGCATCTGCTGGCCATGTCGCCGCCGTTTTATGAAAAAAACCGGACAGGCGATTTGATGGCACGAGGGACGAATGATCTTCAGGCGGTCAGTTTAACGACGGGGTTTGGCATCTTGACATTAGTCGATTCTACGATGTTTATGATGACGATCTTTTTGACGATGGGGTTTCTGATCAGCTGGAAGCTGACCTTAGCCGCCATTATCCCGCTTCCTATTATGGCGATTGCGATCAGTCTATACGGAAGTAAAATTCATGAGCGGTTTACGGAGGCCCAAAATGCGTTCGGGGCGCTGAATGACAGGGTGCTTGAATCCGTTTCGGGCGTGCGGGTGATTCGCGCGTATGTACAGGAAACAAATGATGTCCGCCGGTTTAATGATATGACCGCAGATGTTTATCAGAAAAATATGAAAGTGGCTTTTATTGATTCATTGTTTGAGCCGACGGTGAAGCTGCTTGTCGGCGCCAGCTATCTGATCGGGCTCGGCTATGGAGCGTTTCTGGTGTTCCGGAACGAGCTGACGCTGGGTGAGCTTGTGTCCTTTAACGTTTATCTCGGCATGATGATTTGGCCGATGTTTGCAATCGGTGAACTCATTAATGTGATGCAGCGGGGCAATGCATCATTAGACCGGGTAAATGAAACCCTTTCTTATGAGCCGGACGTGATGGACCCAAAGCAGCCTGCTGATCTTAAAGAGCCTGGGGATATCAATTTCAACCATGTCAGCTTTACATATCCAAGCTCAACAAGCGGCAATATTCAAGATATTTCGTTTACGGTACGAAAAGGGCAGACTGTCGGGATTGCCGGTAAAACCGGGAGCGGAAAAACGACGATTATTAAGCAGCTTTTGCGCCAGTATCCTGCCGGTGAAGGGAGTATCACATTCTCAGGCGTGCCGATTCAGCAGATCCCGCTTGACCAGCTCCGCGGGTGGATCGGATATGTGCCTCAGGATCATTTGCTGTTTTCACGGACGGTAAAAGAAAATATTTTGTATGGAAAACAGGATGCAAGTGATGAAGAAGTTAAGCAAGCCATTGCCGAAGCACATTTTGAAAAAGATTTACATATGCTTCCAACTGGTTTGGGGACGATGGTTGGTGAAAAAGGCGTGGCACTGTCCGGCGGGCAAAAACAAAGAATTTCGATTGCGAGAGCACTTATGGCGAATCCGGAGATATTGATCCTGGATGATTCGCTTTCTGCAGTAGACGCCAAAACAGAGGCTGCAATTATCAGGAATATCAGAGAAAACCGCAAAGGAAAAACAACATTCATTTTGACGCACCGATTATCAGCGGTAGAGCATGCTGACCTGATCCTTGTGATGGACGGCGGTGTGATTGCTGAAAGAGGCACGCATCAAGAACTAATGGCCAATAATGGGTGGTACCGCGAACAATATGAAAGACAGCAGCTGTTCACTGCGGAAGAAGGGGGAGCGGGTGCATGAAAACAGGAAAAACGTTATGGAGATACGCACTCCTTTATCGAAAATTGCTGATCATTGCCGTCCTATTGCTTGCTGTCGCCGTCGGGGCAGAACTGACCGGGCCGTTTATCGGCAAAAAAATGATTGACGACCATATCCTCGGCATCGAAAAAACATGGTATGAAGCGTCGGAAAAAGATAAAAACGCCGTTCAGTTTCACGGTACATCTTATGTCAGAGAAGACCGTATCCAGGGCCCTGTTTCTCAAGAGAAAGAAGCGCATATTTATCAAGTGGGAATGGCGTTCTATTTTGTGGATCAGGCTGTCAGCTTTGACGGGAACAGAACGGTTTCTGACGGGAAGCTGACGATCACAAATGGAGACAAGAGCCGGACATTTGCTGCCGAAAAGCTGACAAAGCAGGAACTTTTCCAGTTCTATCAGCCGGAAATAAAGGGAATGGTGTTTCTAATCTGCCTTTATGGGGGCTTGCTTGTCTTTTCGGTTTTCTTTCAATACGGACAGCATTATTTGCTGCAGATGAGCGCCAATCAGATTATTCAAAAGATGAGGCAGGACGTGTTTTCGCATATTCAGAAAATGCCGATTCGCTACTTTGACAACCTTCCGGCCGGGAAAGTGGTTGCGCGGATTACCAATGATACGGAGGCCATTAGGGATTTATATGTCACAGTGCTGTCAACATTTGTGACAAGCGGAATCTATATGCTCGGGATATTCACGGCTTTGTTTCTGCTGGATGTTAAGCTCGCGTTTGTGTGTCTGGCAATTGTGCCGATTATCTGGGTGTGGTCGGTCATATACCGAAAATACGCGTCTTATTACAATCAAAAAATCCGCTCAATCAACAGTGACATTAACGCTAAAATGAATGAATCCATTCAAGGCATGACGATAATTCAGGCTTTCCGTCATCAAAAGGAAACGATGAGAGAATTTGAGGAATTAAATGAATCTCATTTTTATTTTCAAAACAGGATGCTGAATTTAAACTCCTTAATGTCCCATAACCTTGTCAATGTGATCCGGAACCTTGCGTTTGTCAGTCTGATCTGGCATTTTGGCGGTGTCAGCCTGAATGCGGCCGGAATTGTTTCCGTCGGTGTGCTGTACGCGTTTGTCGATTATTTAAACCGGTTATTTCAGCCGATTACAGGCATCGTCAATCAGTTTTCAAAGCTGGAGCTGGCACGGGTTTCTGCCGGGCGCGTGTTCGAACTGCTTGAAGAAAAGAATACGGAAGAAGCGGGTGAACCGGCGAAGGAGCGCGCGCTGGGGCGGGTTGAATTTCGTGATGTGTCATTTGCTTATCAAGATGATGGTGAAGAGGTATTAAAACATATTTCCTTTACCGCGCAAAAAGGCGAAACCATAGCGCTCGTCGGCCATACCGGATCAGGAAAAAGCTCGATTTTGAATCTCCTGTTTCGTTTTTATGATGCGCAAAAAGGGGATGTTCTGATTGATGGAAAAAGCATTTACAACATGTCAAGACAGGAACTCAGATCCCATATGGGCATTGTGCTTCAGGATCCGTACTTATTTTCGGGCACAATCGGATCTAACGTCAATCTGGATGACGAAAGAATGACCGAAGAAGATATCAAAAAAGCTTTGCGGCAAGTCGGTGCCGAGCCGCTTCTGGAAAAGCTTCCGAAAGGCATTAATGAACCCGTGATTGAAAAAGGGAGCACACTATCCTCTGGAGAGCGGCAGTTAATTTCTTTCGCAAGAGCTTTGGCGTTCGATCCCGCCATTTTGATTTTAGATGAAGCAACGGCGCACATTGATACAGAGACAGAGGCCGTAATCCAGAAGGCGCTTGATATCGTCAAACAAGGACGCACCACCTTCGTCATCGCTCACCGGCTTTCAACAATCAGAAACGCGGATCAGATTTTGGTCCTCGATAAAGGAGAAATTGTTGAACGAGGGGACCATGAGGAATTGATGGCAATCAAAGGCCAATATTATCAAATGTATGAGCTGCAAAAGGGCCAGAAACATTCCATTGCATAACGCTCAAAAACCCAAAACAATCATGTTTTGGGTTTTTTATGTAGTTAATAAGCCAGTCCGGCACGGTATCCGACATATTCTCCTGTAACAAGCTCACGATATAGAAAATCAGCAGTATCGCCGACCGAAATGCTCGTGCCGCCCTCCGGCAAAACGTCACGCTCTGTACGATAAACACCAGTTGCAGGTCCCTCCGGGAGGTAAGTGGGACAGATGATTGTCCAGTCTAACGAGGAATCTTTTAGCATTTCGTATACTTTTGCATGCTCCCTAGCTGCGCGGGTGAGCTTTCGCTTCGATTCATTTGTTTCAAACCGGTACTTTCCCGGTTCATACCGGGAATCAAGAATGCCTGCGGTACCGATCGTAATCAGTCTTTTGATATGCTGTTCCCTCATAATGGCGAGTATATTTGTCATAGCTGCGGATAGGGTATCATCACCATCTGTGCCGAGACAGCTAATCACGATTTCAGCATCCTTCACAACTTTTGTTACATCTTCCCGGCGGCGCGCGTTCCCCATGACGATTCGGTCTTTTTGAAGGGGAAGTTCAGCATGTTGAGATCTGACCAGAGCGTAAATGTCAAATTGTTCATCTGCGGCAGCTTTTTTTAAAAAGGCTTGTCCAACGCGGCCGCTGGCTCCAAATAAAGCGATTTTCATCAAAAAACCTCCTCGCCACTCATTATAAAAGGATGTTCTCAGTTTGAACAGCGCGGGAAAGAATACCTGTACAAATAGACAGAACGATGGGAAACATATTCATGAATCATGGAAATACTTACGAACTGAACCAGCTCCCAATTCACAAAGGCGATGAATGCCATCCTTATTCCCTCCCTTTTTTTCTAGGATATGTGGAGTAGGAAAAAAGGGTGACAAATATAAAGAGAGCGCGGAAACCGCGCCCTCTATAGCCATATATTGAGTTGTTATTGAACTCTGCCGCCCATTTGCTGCTGAGCGAAAGATACTAAACGTTTTGTGATTTCTCCTCCGACAGAACCGTTAGCGCGGGAAGTTGTATCCGCTCCAAGGTTAACACCGAATTCGGAAGCAATTTCAAGTTTCATTTGATCGATAGCCTGAGCTGCGCCAGGAACTAGTAAGTCATTTGAAGAGTTTTGGTTAGCCATGTGTAAAATCTCCTTTTTGTTTAGTATGGTTGGGTTAACTGGAGTTGCACCAGTCCGTGGACCCGTCTCGGGTGTCACTGCCCTTCGGCGTAACCCAATGCTTGCCGGCTTGTTACTAGTATTATGTTAAATTGGCCGGGAACGCATGCAAAGAATTGAGTGGTAAATCTTGAGAAGATATAAAAAAGCTTAGCCGCTTAGGCTAAGCTAGTCATAAATATGAAAAAGCATCAGTTCATGAATTTCGTTTGCAAGAGCAGGCTCGTCAGCGCGGGCGGGATATAAATTTCCCCATTCAATCTCACCGCTTTTGTGATAGATGCCTTCATAATGGGTTCCTTTATAATAAAACGAAATTCTCCATCCGGGCAGCTTTTCTTTTTGGAACAAAGGTTTCCAGCTGAAATGAGAAATCATTACGGCCACGCTCCTTAAAATTGATATCAATTGACCTGAATACGAAGAATTATGTTCATTGTAGCACTGTTTCAGAACATCATTGAAGAGGTCTTTGTGATGCAATTTGTCCCGGATTTCAACAAAAATAAGCCC
Organism: Bacillus sp. NS1; assembly: GCF_058248265.1. Taxonomy (NCBI): domain Bacteria; kingdom Bacillati; phylum Bacillota; class Bacilli; order Caryophanales; family Bacillaceae; genus Bacillus; species Bacillus sp. NS1. Next base: position 99,948 of record NZ_JBZAZF010000002.1, read on the forward strand.
GCTTTATCAAAAAAAGCGGACAGATTACGAAGGCCACAGCGCATTATGGGAGGTGATCGCCTTCTCGGATAGATATGACGCGTATTCAAAGCTTCTTCTTTTTGTCAGAGAATCAACATGATGCAAATTGGGATGAGAAAAAATACTGCGGCCCGGACGTGAATTGGCTTCAAACATCCACACTTTACCGTTCTGATCAATGCCAAAGTCGAAACCGATCTCCCCGATAAACCCCTCGATATGATCGTGAAGCACATGGCTTGCCGTCAGTGCCGCAGCAGAAAGCTTTTTAATGACCTCAATTCTTTCGGCGGGGTCATCGTATACTTCTGCAAGTGTTTTTACAATTCCGCCATTAGAAAGATGTGTTGTAATGCTGTTTTCTCCGGAAATTTTTACGGCTATTGCTGTCACCGTCCATTTCCCTTTTCTGTTTTTATTCGTATGGACACGGAAATCGGCTGGTTTGCCTTGAAATTCGATTAAATCAACACCTTGCTGAATGAGAAAGTCTGACGGGTCATGCTGTTTTTGAAATTCTGCCAAAAATGCGGCGGCATCTGAATAATCGATTGAAGAAAACGTTTTGGCGTCATTCGTATGTTTCACCGTCAGGCCGTCGTCTGTTTTTGTCAGCTGATAAATGCCGGTGCCGAGTGCTCCGTTTGCCGGTTTGATATAGACTTTTTTGTATGCATCACAGAGCTCATCAATCCGCTCCACAGATGGTGTTAGCTCGGATTTCGGCAAAAAAGGGGCTGTTCTTGGATCTTTTTCGAGCAATTGATGAACGCTCCATTTATTGAAAAACGTTTTATTAAACCATGGAATTTGATATTCATCGATCAGTCTCTTTTTTGTATGCTGCAAGAGAAGCGAATCTTCAATTTTTCGGTTTGGCAAACGGTCATAAACAACGTTCGGCAATGGAACGATCTTTTTCTCCCAGCCGTTTTCCCTGTAGAGGAGCCCCTCAATCGTGCCTTCCTCCCAATTGATTTGGTGCGCGCCAAAAACGAAGCAGTAGCCTCCGGCTTGCTCATGTAACGTGACGAGCTTAGAAAAAAAGAGGGAACGATCCTTAAAAGGGCGCTCAAGAGATACGGTAAACCCCGCCGTGAAAATGCCGATTAACGGCCCGATATGCACCGTATGATCATGAATCAGAATGTCAGCCCTGCTTCGGTGAGGAAGCAAAAGCTCATGAAACAGATTTTCAGAGAGAAGCACGGTTTGGTCCAGATGCTGTCTGTAAGAAATGTGGCATCTGACAACCTTCGTCCCGAACGCGGCATGCAAAAGTCCGTCTCGCTTCAGCGAAGAAGGAAGAAACAGGGTGTTTTCACTGTTTTTGTCTATGCCGATCAAAAACCGTTTACGATTCACGCGGAAGAACTCCTTTCTGGCTTTGCTCAGAAAATAGATTTTGGCAGCGCTTTAGGGGACAAGTGTACAGCTGTTCTTTTTGCTCGGGAGAGACACGCAGGATTGACTTTCTGCCTGGTTTGGAATTGATATCCAGAATCCAAATTCTCCCGTCCTTCGCAAGGCATATATCGAGGCCGAGTTCAAACAGCGGCCCATAGCGCTCGTCAAGATAATACGGAACCGACTGGGTAATCGAGAACACGTCATCAAGTAAGACCACTTGCTGTTTTTTCGGTATATCTTCAAACCAAGAATCAAATGTGAGCGCATCAGATCCTCCAGACAAGTTGGCCAGCAGCCCGTGTTTGTATCCGCGTCTCACTGCCTTTCCGACTGTATTCCATTCACCTGCTTCGTTTTTTTCCATGAACAGGCGAATATCACACGGGTATTGTTCCTTATCTTGAATATTTAAATAAGGCTGAAGCAAATATTGATGCTGAAGCACTTTTTTGCACCATGTTTTAAAAGAAGCTTGGTTGGAAAAGGTTTTTGTCTGCTTATCCTTTCCGATGTGATACGTAGCGGTTATGTTTTTCTTGCCCAGCTCCAAAAGAATCACGCCTCTGCCTCCTGCGCCGAACGCCGGTTTTAAGATGCAGGCCTTTTCTTTGGATAAGAAGGAGTGAATTTGTTCATAGCGGCTCACCTTCATCGTTTCCGGAATATAAGGGTTGATCACAGCATGCTGCTGCAAGTCATGAAGGACGGTCCACTTATCGGGAAGGCCCCGGCCGATGAATTCCGTTTTTGGGTATTTTTTGAGCCACTCAACGATTGGTTTTGCTTTTTGGGATTGTGAATCCTTGCCGTAAAAACAGCGGTCGTAAATATAATCTGGAATCGCCATTTCAGTTTCGTTCCATGTGCTGCTGGCCGAATGATAAACCGATGCTTTGACACGCAATGTGTCAGGAGAAATATCAAACGGTGTAAACCGGATGAAACGTATGCCAAATTCGGGTGCTCTTTTGGCCAGCTCTGCGGAATAGTCCGCTTCATGCTGGCGGGATAAGGACATAAAACCGAGTGTTATCATGGTGAGACTCCCCCTTTTATTCAAAAGCTGCTGGCGGGTGTCAGCAACTTTACGCTAAATACATTCAAGACGAACGCAGCTGACGGTATTCTACTTTACAGATTACGATTCTTCACCTTGCCCTATTCCAAAAGAACAAGCTGATTTTCTGACAACAGGAATTTGTCTCCTGGTTTGCTAAGTGATTGCATGAGCCTCTATAATACGAATAGGTACATCATCTATAAGAAAAAAAGCTGAAGCACAGATGGAGGAAGATGAATAGGAATGGGTATTGCAGGAACCTTTATTTTTATGATCGTGATCGGCGCTGCTATTGGCGCGGTGACCAATCATTTAGCAATTCAAATGCTATTTAGGCCCTATAAGGCATACTATTTATTTGGGAAACGAGTCCCTTTTACCCCCGGGCTGATTCCGAGACGACGGGATGAACTTGCAAAACAAATGGGACTGATGGTAGTCAATCATCTCTTAACCCCTGAGGGCATTAAAAAGAGGCTCGTCTCTGATGCAGCCAAAACGCAGGCTCTTCAAGCCGGGGAACAGCTGATTCAAAAGCTGTCACTTTCTGAAATGACAGTAAAAGAAGCGCTTGAAAAAGCCGGGGTGAAGCGTCCTGATGAAGCGGCAGACGCATGGATCAGCCGCTGGACGGATGATAAGCTGAATGAGCTTTTCCGCCAATACGAGCACCAATCGTTAAAAGACCTGGTGCCTTTGGAAGTGCAGGAAAAGCTTGAGGAAAAGATTCCGATGATTTCCGAATATATATTGTCACGCAGTGTCAATTATTTTGAAAGTGATGAAGGAAAAGTCCGTCTTGGCAATATGATTGATGGCTTTTTAAAAGAACGCGGCATGCTTGGCAGCATGGTACAAATGTTTCTGGGGAATACAAGCCTTGCGGACCGCGTGCTGCCGGAACTGCTGAAGTTTTTGCGGAATGAGGAAACAAATAAACTGCTTTCTGATCTCTTGAAAAACGAATGGGGCAAGCTGAGGGAGTATACGTTTAATGAAGCAGACGAAAAATGGAATGCGAAAGCGCTTATTTTCAGCTTGAAGCGAAGAGTGCTGCAAACATTTTCGACTGCTCCTTTCTTCGACAATACGGTTGGCACGCTAACCGTCCGCTATGAATCTGAACTGACCGGGCAAATGCTGCCGGCACTGTTAGACAAATTACTTGAGGGGATTTCGGCTAATCTTGAAAGTGTCTTAAAACGGATGCGTCTTGAGGAAATCGTCAAGGAGCAGGTGGATCAGTTCCCGGTGCAGCGGCTCGAAGAAATGGTGCTGTCCATTTCAAAAAAAGAATTTAAAATGATTACCTATTTGGGAGGCCTACTCGGCGGAATCATAGGCGCAGTTCAAGCGTTGTTTGTCACCCTTTTTTAAGAAGAAATGGTTCTTGATTAATGAAAGGAGCTCCATAGTCTGTTATAGTGGAGTGGTATGTCTAAACGGCAATGATGAAAGGAGCTATTCACAATGGCTGTTAATTTTTATGATGTAGCGTATGATCTGGAAAATGCATTACGCGGGAGCGAAGAGTTCACCCGTTTAAAAAACCTTTACGATGAAGTAAACGCAGATGAATCAGCGAAGCGCATGTTCGAAAATTTCCGTGATGTGCAGCTTAGACTCCAGCAAAAACAAATGGCAGGAGAAGAAATTACACAAGAAGAAGTGACTCAGGCTCAAAAAACAGTTGCGCTTGTACAGCAGCACGAAAAAATTTCTCAGCTGATGGAAGCGGAGCAGCGCATGAGCGTGCTGATCGGCGAATTGAACAAAATCATTATGAAGCCTTTAGAAGAGCTTTACGGCAGTGTCGAAGGCTAAACAGTAAAATCCCTTCTTGGAAAAGAAGGGATTTTTTATTCTCAGCAAACTTGGAAATCTAATGAACCTTTTACCTCTCCATTGATGATCACTGATAATGTATGAATTCCTTTGTAATGTTTTCTGGTAGTTAGATCCTTAAAGGATTGAGTTCTTGTGTATGGCTTCGTTTCGTTTTTTCTGATGTTTGTTTCTGTTATTTTAAATACTTTTTGATGACGCTGACCTCTTGCTTTTACATAATCAATTGCGTACTCAATTCTTACTTTTTGATCCCTGTCTGAATGAATATAGAAAGAAAATTCAAGGCTTTCGCCAATGGTTATACGGCGGGATTGACATGTTAAATCATGTAATTGTATTGAATCAGCACTTTCATAACCAAAAAGCGTTAAGGCCTGTTTATCACCCTTTTTTAATAAGGTCCGATAGGCGTGTTTGATGATCCAATCGGAATAGGGATGTGTTCCATACCATTGATCTGCGACTTTTGTCAGCAAATGAGGATGCGTTTTTGATATATCATTAAGGTTGTTGGCCACGCTTTTCCTTACATACAAGGACTCGTCCTGCATCAGCTTCTCAAGGATCGGCAGAACGGGGGAAGGGTCTGATTTCAAAGCGGGTATCGATTTTCCCCATGGCAGGCGGGGTCTGCTTCCTTCGCTCGCAAGCCTTCTCACGTATTCATTTTCATGCTCGGTCCATTTAAGCAATTGTGCAATCATTTTTTCTTGATCTAAAAGCAAAAAAGGCCTCACAGCAAATTCTGAGGTAGAATATTGCGTAAAGTATTCCAATGCCTCTATTGATTCTTCCCAATGCGCTAACCCGTACTGTTCCACATAATCAGGGAATAGAATTCCGCCGAGTCCTTTAAAATGAGGGGCTGCATCCCGTAAAATTGCGAGCGCTTCACCGTAATGTTTTGGCAGTGTTTCGTATAAGGAAGCTGTAATGCGGCGCATCCGCTCTTTTAAAGCGAGTTCAGGCCAGTCTTCCTGCAGCAATTGTTCCTCGAATCTGTCTTGGTTAAAATCAGGACAAGATGCCTTTATATGATGTATCAATTGAGATATCAGTTTTTCATTGTATATTTCTTTTAAATCAGCCACCTGATCACCGCTCTTTCGTTTATTATTTATATTATATGAGAATGTATGTTCTGTATCAAGAAGATTGTTCCAAAAATTAACAACAAATCCTACCTTAGTATACATCATTTGGATACTTTTTTTAGTTAAAAAAACCCTTGTCATCAGCAAGAAAAACTGAGATAATGGCATTGAAAGCGCCTACACTTACCTGATTTCAATTGGATACGGTCGCATATCATGCCGTTATATAGAGGGGATAAGCAACAGAGAGTAAGTGTTCGGAGCGCATCATCGGTCAAACAAGGGGTTCCTGATACATGATTTTTCGTAAATCGAAATAACGATATTAGGGAGAATGGCTGCTTCGATCGTATCCTATCATCATGCCATACATAAAGTCTGCTGAGCCAGGCTTTTTTGCTTTCCAGAAAAGGTTGTTCTAAACACAGAGACAGGGTCATATCCTATACACAAGTACAGTCATCAAGGAGGGGGACATCTCTGTGTCAAAACAATTGCTTGCCTTAAATATAGATGGAGCGCTGCTACGGTCGAACGGGAAGATTCATCAGGCAACGAAGGACGCGATTGAATATGTAAAGAAAAAAGGGATTTACGTTACTCTCGTGACCAATCGCCATTTTCGTTCAGCACAGAAAATAGCGAAATCACTTAAGCTTGATGCTAAGCTGATCACCCACAGCGGGGCATACATCGCTGAGAAAATAGACGCCCCGTTTTTTGAAAAGAGAATTTCTGACGATCACACCTTTAACATTGTTCAAGTGCTGGAGAGCTATCAATGCAATATTCGGCTTCTTCACGAGAAGTATTCCATTGGAAACAAGAAAAAGGTGAATTCAAATTTATTGGGGAAAGCACTCATTCATCCGTCTGATCCGATCTTTTATCCAGTCCAGTTCGTTGAATCTTTAAGCGATCTTCTCATGGATGAGCCGGTGAGTGCACCTGTCATCGAGGTGTACACAGAGCACGACATTCAGCATGACATTACAGAAACGATTACGAAAGCCTTCCCAGCAGTTGATGTTATTCATGTAAACGATGAGAAGCTGAATATCGTCCCTAAAGGTGTCTCGAAGGAAACTGGCCTGGCCCTTGTCGCATCAGAGTTGGGCCTAACTATGGATGATGTTGTGGCCATCGGGCATCAGTATGACGACCTCCCGATGATTGAACTTGCCGGTCTTGGGGTAGCGATGGGGAACGCCGCTCCGGAGATCAAGAGAAAGGCCGATTGGGTCACAAGGTCCAATGACGAGCAAGGTGTTGCTTACATGATGAAGGAATATTTCCGAATGCAGCAGCGAAAAGGATTTCTTGATAAGTTCCACATGAAACGTGTGTAAAAAAAGCCGCTCGCGCCCTGACAGGTGCGGCGGCTTTTTGCCGGATTGATTTTAGCGATTTATTTCTGTACACTAAAGAAAGTTTTGAATCTGATAAATTAGGTGATGAAGTTGCAAATAAAAATAGAAGGCATACATGATGACCGCCTGCATCGGCCTCTGCAAAATATTGCAAATTTGTTTTATGAAGAGTGCGAGCTTGTGTACGGTGGAGAGGAGCCCGCAGATTTTGTTATTTCTTTAAAGTGCTCACAAACGGATGAGCATGTGACGGTTTCGGGAGAAGTGATGGAAACTGGCATAAAGGAACAGCATACAAAATCTTTTTCTCCCGACATGAATGAAAAAGAAGCTTTTAAGCAAGTGAAAAACACGATTTCTTATGTGTATCTCAATCTTCTTCAGGCGCATACGGGCATCACGCAAAAGTGGGGAATCTTGACAGGGATCCGGCCCACAAAGCTGCTTCACAAAAAGCTGCAAAGCGGAATGCCGAAGGAGCAAGCGCATGCTGAATTGAAAAAAGACTATTTAATTCATGATGAGAAAATCGAGCTAATGCAGGAGATTGTTGACCGGCAGCTGGCGGCAGTGCCGGATTTGTACCAAGTAAAGGATGAAGTCAGTATTTATATCGGCATTCCGTTCTGCCCGACAAAGTGCGCATATTGCACATTCCCTGCGTACGCTATCCAAGGGCAGGCGGGCAGAGTCGGCTCATTCTTATGGGGGCTGCATTACGAAATGCAGAAAATAGGCGAGTGGCTTAAGAAGCATGATGTCAAGGTTACAACCATTTACTTTGGCGGCGGGACACCAACAAGCATTACAGCGGAAGAAATGGATCTTCTGTATGAAGAAATGGTCCGCTCCTTCCCGGATGTGAAAAACATTCGTGAGATTACGGTGGAGGCCGGCCGCCCTGACACGATTACTGAAGAAAAGCTCGCCGTTTTAAACAAATATGATATTGACCGGATCAGCATCAATCCGCAATCCTATGAAAATGAAACGCTAAAGGCGATCGGGCGGCATCATACGGTTGAAGAGACCATTGAGAAATATCATCTGTCACGTCGGCACGGCATGAATAATATCAACATGGACCTGATTATCGGTTTGCCTGGGGAAGGTGTGAAGGAGTTTAGACACAGCCTTTCAGAAACGGAAAAGCTGATGCCGGAATCCCTTACCGTTCATACGCTTTCCTTTAAACGGGCGTCAGAAATGACGAGAAACAAGCATAAGTACAAAGTTGCCGGCAGGGAAGAGGTTTCTCAAATGATGGATGACGCGGTGGTTTGGACGAAAGAGCATGGGTACGTGCCTTATTATTTATACCGCCAGAAAAATATTCTTGGAAACCTTGAAAACGTCGGATACTCTTTGCCGGGACAAGAAAGCATCTACAACATCATGATTATGGAAGAGGTGCAGACGATTATCGGCATTGGCTGCGGCGCTGCAAGTAAATTTATTGATCGGGATACGGGGAAAATCACGCACTTTGCCAATCCGAAAGATCCGAAATCGTACAACGAGCGCTTTGAGCATTACACGGACGAAAAAATTAAATATTTAGAGCAGATTTTTGAGAAAACGACAAAGCAGCACTGATCACAGTGCTGCTTTTTTTACCCTTGTTTTCTTGCAGGCTGAACATCAGGCTTCCATTTAAATATCTTGTTCAGCAAGCGGTAAATTCGTTTTGATTCCTTTGTTAAAAGCGGTCCCAAAATCGCCAGAATGAGGACGTATAATGCGGCAAACGGCTTTAATGTGGCTGACAGGCCTCCGGCTATCCCAAGGTTCGCAACGATAATCGAAAACTCCCCCCGTGATACGATCGTCAGTCCGATATTCGATGAAGCCTTATGAGAAAGCCCTGCGCGTCGCCCTGCCACCATTCCGGCAATAAAGTTTCCGAGAATGGTCAGAATCACTGCTCCCAACGCAAGCCAAACCGCTTCACCGAGTGAAAACGGATCAATGCTGAGGCCGAAGCTGAAAAAGAACATTGCGCCGAAGAAGTCGCGAAACGGAACGACAAGATGCTCAATCCTATCGGAATGCTCTGTTTCTGAAAAAACCAAACCGAGCAGCAGCGCCCCGATCGCTTCCGCTACATGGATCGTCTCTGAAAACCCGGCGATAAAAAAGAGTGCGGCGAAAATGACGATAATAAACACTTCGTTTGAGCGAATGTCCAACAGTTTATTCAACAGCGGCGGGAGCTTTCTGGCTGCGATAAAAAACAGCAGCATATAACCGAAGGCGATCAAAATGGACAAGAGCGCACTCCCGACGGATGTCGCATCACCTAACACAAGGCCGGAAACAACGGACAAATACACGGCAAGGAAAATATCCTCAAACATAATGATGCCGAGAATCAGCTCGGTTTCCGGATTGGCGGTTCTTTTTAAATCAACGAGCACTTTTGCGACAATCGCACTTGACGAGATTGTGATGACCCCTGCGAGGACGAGGACTTCCAGAAAGGAAAACCCGGTGATAAACCCGTAAAGCAGCCCGAGGCTGAAATTAATCAAGATATAAATCGTTCCGCCGATCGCGATTGATTTTCCGGATTTAATCAACTTTCCGACTGAGAATTCGAGTCCGAGATAAAAGAGGAGGAACAGTACGCCCATCCGCCCAAAAAACTCGATGATTTCACTGCTTTCTATAAATGTCAGGTCAATAATCCCCGCTTTCGGCGCGTGCGGTCCAACCAGCATGCCCAGCACAATCAGAAACGGAATAATCGAAAATTTAATTTTATTGGCGATTACACTGGCAATCGCCACAAGAACTAGCGCAGTCCCGACTTCAAATACAAGATGATCCATCGGCCGCTCACACGCCCTCTCCAGAAAGAAAATCGTGAATTAGTTTCTTCAGATGCTTTCTTTCACCTGAGAGGACAAGTGTGTCATTTTCTTCAATAACCGAATCGGCTCCAGGATTTAAAAGCTTTTCCTGATTGTGCTTGATGATAGCGATCACAGTGACGTCGTAATTCTGGCGTACATCAAGTTCCCCGAGTGTGCGCCCGATCGATTTGGCGGCTTTTTCAACCTTAAACCATTCAATAATGAGATCGCTGAAGGCCATTTCAATGGACTCAAGCGCTTGCGGTTTATAGACCATGCCACCTAGAATAGCGGCAATTTGCCTTGCTTCAGAATCATCCAATGAGATATTGGAAAGAAGTTCATCCGGGTCTCGGTCATTAAACCGGTAAATCTCTCTTCTTCCGTCATCATGAATGATAATCGTCATTTTTTCGTGACTTCTCGTTTCAATTTCAAATTTTTTGCCGATGCCCGGCAGATCGTTTTCTTTAATATTCAATGAAATCCCTCCGAATGTAGTGTTGGCCAAATGGGGTGAGTTACAAATAAAGCTTGAGCATTTATATTCGGAGGTAATTAGACTGGTATTTTACAGGGACGGCACAAACCTTTTCCAGCCTGTTCATCAGCGGTTCGTCAAGGGGCTTGACAGACAGCTGCCTGACAGATTGCGCCAGCGGACTGTACTCTTTGATCAGTTCTGCGGGGTACAGGCTGCTCGGCGACGGAATCTTGGCTGATTGTGCTTCCTGCGGATATGAGGACATAGGCACATAGCTGTCAGTGCTTGCTTCAAGCTGGGAAGGCAGAACCACATCCGAAGGGGGAAAGTACACCATAAATAAACTTAACAGAAAAATGATCAGCAATTTATCCATGCTTCCTTTCCTCCTCTCTCATCCTGATATCCTCTCTTTCACTATATAAAACTTTATGTTTCCACTCAAACAATATGCATTTTTCGGTATCTATTGACCCTGAAAAATAAAAAGGTTTATTTGAGGATGGCAGGGAATGTATATGAGAAAGAAAAAAGCAAGCGCATACATGGAGGTGCTTCATATGGAGTTTATTCAATATGAACGGAATGGAGTCGTTGCAGAAATTATCCTGAATCGCCCTGATGCCCATCACGCCCTGAATGAACAGATGCTGTCTGAACTGAAGGAGGCGGTTGAAAAGGCGGCTGCAAGCGAGGCGCTCATCGTTCTCCTGAGAGGAACCGGGAAAGGCTTTTCGGCCGGTGGAGATATCCGGATGATGACATCAGAGCATGACCCTGATCAATTTAAACAGCTAATGGATACGATTGAGGCTGTCACTCTGACGTTATATCAGATGAAGAAAGTAACAATTGCAGCTATTCACGGTGCTGCTGCGGGACTGGGCCTGAGTTTGGCGCTGTGCGCTGACATTGTGCTCGCGGAAAAAAACGCCGTTCTCGCGATGAATTTTATCGGCATTGGGCTTGTTCCGGACGGGGGGGGGCATTATTTGCTGAAGAAAAGAATTGGGGAAGCGAAGGCGATAAAGCTGATTTGGAGCGGGAAAAAACTTTCCGCCAGGGAAGCCGCCGATATGGGTCTCTTGGATGGGACATTTGCTGGAGACCCTGCGGAAGGCGCAAGACCCTTTATCGAAACCCTTTTGGCCTCACCTCTTTTGGCGATGATCGAAACGAAAGCCATCTTTCAAAGCCTTCAGTTTGAAGAACTGAAAAAGGTGCTTTCTCTTGAGCGCAGCGCCCAAGAGAAAATGAGAAGGACCAAGGATCACCAAGAAGGAATCCGTGCCTTTTTAGAAAAACGGGAGCCGAAGTTCCAAGCGTAACAGATCAGCCGGAAAGCTGATCATCTGTGAAACAAAATCAGCTTTCCGGCTGCATTGACTAAACGATGGGTATGGCTGTGAAGCTCTTTTTCTTTTAACAGAGCTTCACCATGCGTTTTTGCCGTTTCTTCATTTTCTGCCTCGAATCTCTCATTTACCAGTGTTTTCCCCGAAGGATCAAAAGCTGTAAGGAAATAATCAGCCATCAGGTTTCTCCTCCATTTTCAAGGTTTATAGTCTTCTTCATTTATATTCTAAAAAGGAAATCAAAATCCTTTATTATGTTTCATCCAAAATTAGTATATAATGGGTCAGGGAAGGAGGAGATTCGGTGCTTACAATTGATCACGTAACGAAGAGATTTGGAGATTTTAAAGCCGTTGACGGATTGGACTTAGACATTCCGGAACAGCAAATGTTCGGTCTTTTAGGCGCAAACGGAGCGGGAAAAACGACGACGTTTCGCATGATCCTTGGTTTATTAAGCATTACGGAGGGCTCAATCAGCTGGAAGGGCAGTCCTGTGAATTATAGTATGAGCAACAAAATCGGTTATTTGCCGGAAGAGCGGGGCCTTTATCCGAAAATGAAGGTAAAGGATCAGCTCGTCTATCTTGCCAGATTAAAAGGAATGGAGAAGCGGGAGGCTGTAAAAGAGCTCGGGACATGGCTTGAACGCTTCAATATAACAGATTACGAGAATAAGAAGGTGGAAGAGCTTTCGAAGGGAAATCAGCAGAAAATCCAATTCATTTCGGCTGTTTTGCATAAGCCGGAGCTGCTGATCCTAGATGAACCATTCAGCGGCCTGGACCCTGTCAATGTTGAGCTGTTAAAAGATGCTGTGATTTCTTTGAAAAACAGCGGCGTTTCTATTTTATTTTCTAGCCATCGGATGGAACATGTTGAGGAGCTATGTGAGAACCTTTGCATACTGCAGAAAGGAAAGCCGGTTGTGCAAGGCAAGTTGAAGGAGATAAAACGTTCCTTCGGGAAAAAGAATGTCACCATTCACTCTGATGACGATCTGCGTTTTTTGCAGTCTCATGAAGGCATTCTCCAATGGAAGGAAACGGCTGGCGGCGTCAAGCTGCAGATCGCTAATGAAGACATTTCTCAAGAGATCTTTGCTATGCTCCAAGGAAAAGGGTTTATCAGAAAGTTTGAGCTTGAAGAGCCGTCACTGCATGATATTTTTATAGAAAAGGTGGGGGCCGTCTATGAATAAATTTTGGATCATGCTTTCTCATACATACAAAAATAAGATTAGGGCAAAATCCTTTATTATTTCGACTGTCATCACGGTACTGCTTGTATTAGTTGTAACGAATCTGGAGTCGATCATTTCTTCGTTTCAAGGTGATGATGTGAAAGAAAAAATCGCCGTTGTTGATGAAACAAACGAATTATATCCGATTTTTTCGAAGCAGCTGAAAGCGGTGGATACAAACGGTGATCTTGATGTGAAGCAGTCGAAGCAATCCGCTGACGAGGTCACAAAGCAAGTCAAAGATGAAACGCTCGATGGCATGCTCATCATCAAACGAGATGAAAAAGGGACCATTTCAGGAACATATAAAGCGTTAACGATTTCTGATGAAAGCACGTACCAAACGCTGCAGCAGGCGCTGACGCAAACCAAAACGGCTGTCGGAACGGCAGAGCTCGGTGTTTCGCAGGAAACGATCAGCAGCCTTTATGCGCCCGTTACTGTCGGGCAGGAGGCGCTGAAAGAGGGGGCGAAGTCTGAGGAAGAGCTTGGCCAGACGGTAGGGCTTGTTTACATTCTGCTGTTCGTCATTTATTTCTCTGTGATTATGTATGCCAGCATGATTGCGATGGAGGTTGCAACCGAAAAATCTTCGCGTGTCATGGAAATCCTGATCTCAAGCATGCCGCCGATCCAGCAGATGTTTGCTAAGCTGCTTGGCATCGGGCTTGTTGGGATCACGCAGCTTGCTGTCATTATAGGAGCCGGCTCTTTGTCGCTGATGCTGAACAAAACGAACGAAACAGCTTCACCTATCGGCGGATTCCTTAATCTAACCGACGTTTCCGCTACCACTGTCATCTATGCTGTGATTTTCTTTTTGCTCGGCTACTTTTTATACGCGACACTGGCTGCGTTTCTCGGCAGTGTCGTCAGCAGAATAGAGGACGTGCAGCAAACGATCACACCGATGACGCTATTGGTTGTCGCCGGTTTTATGATCGCGATGTTCGGCTTGAATGCACCTGATGCAGGATTTATTACAGTAACCTCGTTTATTCCATTTTTTACGCCAATGATTATGTTCTTGCGCGTCGGTATGCTTGATATTCCGTTCTGGCAGGCGGCTGCCGGTATCGGAATCACACTGCTCACCATTGTTATACTAGCAGTCATCGGCGCCAGAATTTACAAAGGCGGTGTGTTGATTTACGGCAATTCAAGCGCATTTAAAGCGATCAAACAAGCGCTTCGTTTAGCGAAAAACTGATTGAAAAACAGCCTGAGGTTCCTCAGGCTGTTTCTTTATTGACAGAACGTGCATTCGCAAGAATTCGGTGCTAAAATAAGGGTACTTCATCCTGGAAAGGAGCAGAATGTTGACTGATCTAACCTTTATTCATGCGGCAGATCTACATCTCGACAGCCCGTTTTACGGGATATCGCATCTGCCGGAACCGATTTTTGCCCGGATCAAAGAAAGCACGTTTGCAAGCGTGAAACATATGATAGATGCCGCAGTGAGAGAAAACGTTGATTTCATTTTGCTGGCGGGGGACCTGTTTGACGAAGCGAATCGAAGTTTAAAGGCCCAGCTTTTTTTAAAAAAGCAATTTGAAAGACTCAGAGAGTGCGGGATTTCAGTTTATGTGATCTTTGGGAACCACGATCATCTTGGCGGGGAGTGGACGCCGATTGAATGGCCTGAGAATGTCCATATTTTTTCGTCCGCTGTTCCTGAAGAAAAATCGTTTTATAAGGAAGGCAAACGCATAGCGAGCATTTACGGCTTCAGCTATCAGGCCAGAGCAGTGACGGAAAACCAAGCCGCCCGCTATCGGAGGTCGACTGACGCGCCGCTTCATATCGGTATGCTCCATGGCACGCTATCAGGATCTGAAGGACACGATCCGTATTGCCCGTTTACGCATGACGATCTCGTGAAAAGCGGAATGGATTATTGGGCGCTTGGCCATATACATAAACGCCAGGTTCTTTCCGCCGAGCACCCGGCAGTCATCTATCCGGGAAACACGCAAGCGCGCCATATGAAGGAGACGGGAGATAAAGGCTATTATCTCGTTCGTGTGACAAATGGAGATATATCTTACGAATTTCAGAAAGCGCATGACATCCTGTGGGAAAAAGCGGCAGTTGATGTGACGGAGGCAAAGAATATGACCGCCCTTATCAAAATGGTTGAGGACGCGTTTTCGAAGCTGCGGATAAAGGGGAGCCCTGTTTGTGTAAGACTTGTATTACAAGGGCGGGCGCCGGAATGGCTGCTGGAAGCGCCGAAAGGCACCTTAGATGAGCTTCTCGAAGCCTTTCAGGAGCAAGAGGCGGAGGAGGAACACTTCGTTTGGCCGCTTTCATTGGACGATGAGACAGAAAATGAAGCAAACCTTACAAACCTTGATCCTTTTTTTGGCGGTTTATTTACAGACATTGATCGCTGCGATCTGTCAGACGTACTGGAAGGGCTTGAGCGGCATCCTGTGTACAGAAGGCACGCGGACCGGTTTAGCCAAGAAGAGTTACAGGAAATAAAAGAGCAGGCACAGATTTTATTGAAAAGACAGCTTAAGGTGCTTGGAACATGAGGCGGTGAAAGCTTTGCGAATTAAATCTTTACATATCTACCAATACGGGAAATTTTCGAATCGGACCTTTCACTTCTCCGCCTCGCCTGTCCAATTAATCTACGGATTAAATGAGGCAGGAAAAACGACGATGATGTCATTTATTGAAAGCATGCTGTTTGGTTTTCCGAAAACGAAGAAATATGAACCGAAAACAGGCGGTGTCTATGGCGGTGTTCTTGAAGCTGAACACCCTGAGTATGGGGCTGTGAAAATCGAACGGACGAAAGGGACTGCCGAAAAGCTAAGAGTGTACACAGAAAAGGGCGAAGTGAAGAAAGGAGATTTTTTAAAGCAGTTGTTCCAGGGTACAGACAGGGCATTGTACAAAGCCATTTATTCGTTTGATGTATTCGGGCTGCAGGAAATTCACTCCTTTAATCGGGACAAGATAGGGGAATTTTTGCTGTTTTCCAGTTTATTTGGCGCTGAAGCCGTATCTAAGCTTGATTCACGGCTGACAAAGGAAAGCGAAAGGCTCTATAAACCAAACGGGCGAAACCCTCAATTGAATCAGGAGCTGGAAACGCTTAAGCAGATGGGAGCGAAGCTGAAACAGGCTGAAGCAGAGGAAGCGGGCTATCATCAGCTTCTTGAGGAAAAAAGAACGCTCGAAGCCCGCCTTGCAGCCGCAGAAACCGAATTGAAAGAGGCGGCAGGACATATCCGAACGATTGAGGGAGCGATTGAGCTGAGGCCGCTGCTAAATGAAAAAGCGGCGCTGGAACAGGCGATAGCACAATACCCGGAACAGGCGGGACAATTTCAGGCAGACGGACTGCATCAGCTGGAAAAATATGAATCCCACCTTCACCCGAAATCCGCACAGCTGGAGGCGCTTCGGGTGAAGATGGCGGAGCTGGACAAACAGATGCAAAAACTTAATCCCGATAAAGAAATATTGGCAAAGGAAACGCTGATACAAGAGCTTTCGGCAGCGTTTCATATGTACCAATCCTATGGGGAACAGCTCGCCGCCATTCAGGCACAGCTGCGCCAGTCGTCCGCACAAGCAGCGGCAGGGCTGGAACAGCTCAATAAAACGGATGAAAATGAGCTGTTGAATATGAACACGTCATATGACTATGAATGGCAGCTCCAGCAGGCGGTGCAGCAATACGTACAGGCACGAGACAGAAAAAGGCAGCTTGATGAGACGTTTGAACTTGCCCGGCAAGAGCTGGAAGACGCAGAAAAGGCCGTTCATGCCGCTTCGTCCGCCATCTTTGAAATCAGCGAAAGAAAAGATAAAGAAGCGGCTCTGAAAGCATATGATGAAGCACAGGGGCAACATCAGGAGCAAGCGAAGCTGAGAGAACAGCTGAAGTTTTTTGAAAGGCAGCAGGCTAAACAGAAAAAGACTGTTATTGCAGCTGGTATGCTGTTCATCGTTCTCTTTCTGCTGCTGCAGCAATGGATTCCCGCCATTAGTATCGGCGCTGCCCTTATTGTGTATTGGCTTGCTTCTGGAAAAAAAACACCGTCTTCCGGAAACAGCCGGGAGATGAGACAGCCAATGATAAACATTTCACCGGCAGAAGCCGAAGCGCTTAGAGAAGCGTTATGGGAGGATGACCGCAATAAACAGCATTTCATCACACATCGGGCAGTGCTCCAGCAAAAAGAGGCAGCATATGAAAGAGTCATCCAGCAGTTTGAACAGTGGGAAGCCGATATGGCCCCGTCCTTTACACAGGTCGAGCATTTTATGAAGGAGCTCGGATTCAAGGAAGATCCGACTTTTTTGCTTGATGCATACAGCTTGATGAAGGATGTCAAAAAAGAAGTGAAGAAAAAGCATGAGCTGACAATTGAAGCAGGGAGGCTGAAAAAGCACCGGCGCACATTTGAAGAACGCGTCAGCATGCTTTATCCTGCGAATGAGAGTCAGAACATTTCCATCCCAGACGCCCTTCATACACTGCGGAAAAACGTTGAACGTGAAAAAGAAATCGCGAAGCAAAAAAAGGCTATCGAAACAGATATTTATTATATAAAGGATCAGCTGCTGGAGCTGGAGCAAGAAATACAGTATTTTCAGGCACAGATAGAACAGCTATTTTCCGCGGTGGCTGCAAAAGACAGAAATGAGTTTTGCGCCATAGCCGACATCAACAGGCAATTGAAGGATACGGAGAACAAGCTTCATCACATAAACGCACAGCTTGAAGGCGGACAGCCAGAGGAGCTTAAACTGGCGGATTCCAATACGCTTTCTGAATTGAAAAACAAGCAATTAGTTGAGAATGAAAGAAAAGAGCGGCTGGCTGAGGAGATCCAACAGCTTCGCAGCCAAATCGCATTGCTCTTCGTGAAACAGGAACAACTAGAGGCTTCGGGATTGGTCTCTGATCTCAAGCTGCAATTGGAAATGCAAAAAGAGCGTGTCAAAGAAACCGCTAAAAAATGGGCTTCGCTCCAAATAATCAAACAGGTGATCCGAAACAAATTGGAACGTCATAAAAAAGTCGAGCTTCCGCGCCTTCTGGAGACGGCAGGAGAATTTTTCCGTCCATTGACTGACGGAAGCTACAAGACGATATATTTTTCTGAAACGGATGATTCCATTATGGTCATGCATTGTGATGGAACTGTCTATCATGCGGAAGAGCTGTCACAGGGGACGTGTGAACAGCTGTATACAGCGATCCGGTTTGCTCTGGCTGTTACGCGTCAGGATGGATCTAGGCTTCCGTTCCAGCTTGACGACAGCTTTGTTCATTTTGATCAGGAAAGACTCAAACGTGTATTAGACGTTCTAAATGATTTATCTGAAGGCGGAAGGCAGATTTTGTATTTTACATGCCATGACCATGTAAAAGATGCATTTCAAAGCAGCCAAATCATCCATTTGGTGTCATAAAAGAGGTTCTATAGCTGTAAATCGGTATGTGATATACTGATATTATGTAAGATACGGAGGGAGCTTTAATAGAATGGCTAAAGGGATTATGCTACATGAGGTTGGCGAACAGGTGGACCAATATCTATTGATTAAATCCTCGACGAAAGGGATTGCGAGCAATGGGAAACCGTTTTTAACGCTGATGCTGCAAGACCAGTCAGGTGATATTGAAGCGAAGCTGTGGGATGCCAAGCAAAGTGATGAAGTGACCTATGCACCGCAGACGATTGTGAAGGTCGTGGGGGATGTCCACCATTACCGCGGGCGCACCCAGCTGAAGCTGAGAAATATCAGACCGGTGAGCGAGCATGAAAATGTCAATATTGATGATTTTTTAGAAACCGCACCGATTCCGAAAAATGAAATGATGGATACCATCACTCAATATATATTTGAAATGAAAAATCCGAACATCCAGCGGATCACAAGGTTTTTAGTCAAAAAACACGAAACTGAATTTATGGATTATCCGGCAGCTACGAAAAACCATCATGAGTTTGTCTCAGGTTTAGCGTATCATGTTGTATCTATGCTGAATTTGGCGAAATCGATTGCAGATTTATATCCGTCTCTTGACCGCGATCTGCTTTATGCCGGCGTTATCCTGCATGATCTCGGAAAAGTGAAAGAGCTGTCCGGCCCTGTTTCAACTTCGTATACGGTCGAAGGCAATCTACTCGGCCATATTTCGATTATGGTTACAGAGCTTTCAAAAGCTGCAGAGGAGCTTCAAATCGATTCTGAAGAGGTGTTAATTCTTCAGCACTTGATTTTGAGTCACCACGGCAAAGCAGAATGGGGCAGCCCAAAACCGCCGATGGTGAAAGAAGCAGAAATTTTACACTATATAGACAACCTGGATGCGAAAATGAATATGATGGACAGAGCACTTGAGCGCGTGAAGCCGGGCGAGTACACTGAACGTGTATTTGCACTGGAAAACCGTTCCTTTTACAAACCGACTTTTCATAAATAATCAAAAAGGACTGATGCTGAAACATTCAGGTCAGTCCTTTTTATGCGCTTTTGCCGCTCATAACTCGTCTCATTCCCGCATATGGTTAAGAATAAAGAATCTATGCAAAAAGGGGGAGGAGCCCGTGTTATTTTTTCCATGGTGGGTGTACCTTTGTATTGTAGGCATCATTTTCAGTGCATATAAAATTGTGGCAGCAGCCAAAGAGGAAGAAAAAGTAGACCAGTCCTTTATTGAAAAAGAAGGGCAGATTTATATGGAGAGGATGGAAAAGGAGAGAGAACGGCGCAGTTCTCAACAGCATGAAGAAGAAAATCACAACCATTCCATCGCATAAAAAAGCTGTGCAGCTCAATGAGCCTGCACAGCTTTTTTTATTATTTAGAAGTGCTTGAAGATGAAGAAGAGTTGCTGCTTGATGAAGACGTATTAAATGTGTCTTTCAGGTCTTTATCTTTTACTTCGATGTCAGCTTTCTTCATAACTTTTTGGACAGCTTCCTGAACGGCATTGCTGTCATTTAGTTTTTGTTCAAGTACTTCAGATTTCAGTTCTTTTTTCATATCATCGTATTTGCCGCGTTCTTCAGTCTTTTTAATGATATGGTAACCGTATTGTGATTTGACGGGATCGCTGACTTCACCTGTTTTTAATTTGAATGCAGCTTTACTGAATTCAGCAACCATACCGTCTTTTGCGAACCAGCCAAGATCCCCGCCTTGTGAAGCAGAGCTGTCTGTAGAGTATTCTTTCGCAAGGTCTTCAAATTTCTCGCCTTTTTTCAGCTTTTTCTCTACTTCTTCAGCTGTCTTTTTATCAGCGACAAGGATGTGGCTTGCACGGATTTTGTCTTTTAAGCCTTCCCAGTACTCTTTGGTATCGGCATCTGTTACTTTGATGTTATCTTTAGCTGCCTTTTGCGTGAGCAATTCATATTTTACTTGCTCTTTAAGGTAATCCTTGCCATATTGCTCTTCGAGAGCAGTATATTGATCGCCAAGCTGTGTTTTGTATTCTTTCAGCTTGTTGTCAATTTCTTTATCTGTCACTTTATATTTCTTGTCTAATACTTTTTCTTGCACCAGCTGTGTCAGGACGCTTGCACCAGCTGTTTTCTTCATGTTTGTGTAGAGCTCGCCTTTTGTTACATCGCCTGCGTCTGTTTTTGCGATGACTTCTTTGTCGCCGCTGCTGCAAGCACTGAGAGTGAGGATGCTTGTAGCAGTGATAGCTGCTATTGCAATTTTCTTCATTGTTTTCAAACACTCCTAATCATTCCAAATTAAATTACCTATGCGTATCATAACATATTGTGGCTTTCTGTAAAAAGATTTTAAATAAAGGGCATTCGTCTAGTCAAACTTTTGCTGACGACATACTTATATATTGATCAAGAAAAGGAGGTATGTAACATGAGCGGAGGATACTCTAACGGATTCGCGTTGCTCGTAGTACTGTTCATTTTGCTTATCATCGTAGGTGCAGCTTACATCTACTAAGCAGCCCGGGGGATCGCTTGCACGATAAGCGATCCTTTACTTTCACTAGCGCCTAATCGTTTTAAACATGAATTGCATAACATGTAATTGGTAAATAAAGTTTTTTACAGGAGGTGCTTTTTAAGATGGGTGAAGTATTTGCAGGCGGATTCGCTTTATTGGTTGTTTTATTTATTTTATTGATTATCATCGGCGCTTCTTGGCTGTACTAATCAAAATAAAAAAGCATAGCTGCTGATTCAGCTATGCTTTTTTTCGTATTTACACTGTAAAGGAGATCTCCACAAACGAAGAGATCAGTAAAATTAATATAGATACATTAATAAATCGGAATACCTTATCTTGCCGCTCTTCAGGAATCTCTCTGACAAGGCATAATGTATTGGTGAGCCTGTTTATGAAATATAAAATAAACACGGCAGCCACGATAAAATAGAATAAAATGATGGGAGATTCCCCCTCTCTCTGAACTGTCCCATATTACATTACCAAATATTTATTAAAAAAGATAGAATGCAAATTGAAAAATCGCCGCTAGCGCCAAGGTTTGGCTACTTTTCAACAAGAATATCCAAGCCGTCTGCTTCCTGATCAATAAAAGCGGCTTTCGGTGCTTTTATCAGCTTGAGGGCCAGCAGGAAATCAGGCAGACAGTAGCCGGCATGAATGCCCGAAATCATGCAGAAATAATGGGCGTGATTCGGAAAAGCCAGCGCGGCGTAAAACAATACAGGCGTAATCAGCAAGAACGGGCTTACGAGTGAAATCAGCATTGTCGTTTTTGGTATTCGTTTCCATGTGCGCATGCGCAGTATATAAAACTTTTTTTCTATTTTTCTTTTTTTGCAGATGATTGGCAGGACATGGATGACTTTATGTACAAATAAAATAACGACGAGCAAACCGCCGAATAAAGGTACATATTCATCGCTTAAGCTTGTGCCAGGCCGCAGCAGCTCAAATGCTAAAAAGGTAGATATAAAAACCAAAATCATAAAACATACAGCAGTTAATATTATGCGAACGGCACCATAATCCTTCATGAGATTTATGGTCTTCCAGCAATTCATCAAAGTCATCCTTCCATACATCTTGAATAGAATCTCAAAATAATTTACTCCTCCCAAGAGAAAAAATCAATGCTTTTTTAAGAAAAAATATCATCCGGCAGGTATTTTTTTGAAACAAGCAAACAAACAGCGCGAAATATGGGGTTAGAACTTTCTTCTCAGTGAATAATCAGCTAAAATAAGATTAAAGATAGAAAGAAGTGGTGTGGATGGATTCGATGGATCATCGCATTAAGCGATTAGAATATTACATACAATTATTGGTGAAAACAGTAGATATGGACAGGTACCCCTTCTATGCGCTTCTCATTGATAAAGGGCTGAGCAGGGAAGAAGGGGAAGAGGTTATGAGGATATGCGAAGAATTGTCAGAAGAGCTGGCAACACAAAAAGCGCAAGGATTTGTAACCTTCGATAAGCTCCTTGCGCTTTTTGCTGGACAGCTGAATGAAAAATTAGATGTTCATGAAACGATTTTTGCCCTGTACGAGCAGGGGCTTTATCAAGAGCTGATGGAAGTCTTTATTGACATCATGAAGCACTTTGATTAACTGTTTACAGGTTCGAGCTCTTCTGCCGGTTCATCCGCCGCACTGTCCTTTGCTTTTTTCTTCAGTTTTCCGTTTACGCTTTCAAAGTCATTGTCAATATTGGTGAGTGACGTTTCGAAAATTTCCATAAAATCATCGCCGTAGATATGGCGTATCATACACATCAATTCAGCCACTTCAGGGAATTTTCCGAATAAATGATACAGAGGCTGCGACCCTTTAAAAACCGCGTTGCGAGTCGGATCAAATTCCTCAAGCAAGCTCCAGAATACCTCAGTGCCTTCCTCAGTCAATTGGACGTATGTGTTCCGTTTATCATTCAGCCGTTTGGAGAACCTTAAATATCCTCGTTCTTCCAGCTTTTTAGAAAAGTTGAATGCGGTCGATACATGCATGACCCCGAATTTCGCGATTTCAGAAATGGAGGCTCCATTCAATTGATACGCAATCCATAAAATATGATGCTCATTAATATTCAGGTCATACGGTTTGAGCCATTGCTGCCAATCCTTCTCGATCGATTTCCAAAGAGCCTTGCTAAGCTGAGCCATTTTCTGGGTGAAGACAAGAGCTTCTTTCACATCATAGGGCGGTTCCACTCGATTCATTACGTCACCTGCTTCTCTTTTTCTTTTTCTCTATTATGCCAATAAAATAAAGATTAATAAAGATGAAAATGTAAGAATTTTTTAATAAATTCACAATCCATTGCGGTGAGAGGCTTTTTCGGCAAAAAAAAATGCAGGTCCAATTTTGGCCTGCATTTTTTTCTTTAGAATAGGATATTAGTTTTGTAAGGTTTTCTCCAGCTGTCTGATTTTTTCTTCAATATCAGCGATTTCTTTTTGCAGATCTTGCTGGTGAGGCTTAATCTCTTCCTGCCATTTTTTAATTGACGTTTGGAGCTCTCCGCTCACGTCTTTAATGACATCTGTGCTTTCTTTTGCCGCTTTGATCAGCTGGTCTTTTAACGCAAGCCCGTCTGATTTCAAGCGTTTGATCGTTTCCTCGAAAGAATCATAATTGGTTTTCATTTTTTCACGCAGCTGCTTTCCTGAGGAAGGTGCAGAAAGAAGAACTGCTGCTCCTCCGATGATGCCGCCTACGAATAGTCCTGTTAATAGAGAACGTCCGTCCGCCATTACAATCACCCCGTCTTTTTCTTGAAAATAGGATTCATTCAGCATTTTTCATTTTTGTTGAAAGCCTGAACTTCTATACATAGCTTGCTCTATTTTAGCATATTTTTTAAGTGAAAAGGAGGGAGAAGGTTGTCTGTCTTTATGATCGTGTTATCCTGCATCACCCTTGCCTTCGCTTCAGGCGCTGTTTACTATATCAGACTTCTCAGCCAGGCTGCTTCTTATCCGCCCAAAAAGGTCATCCGGCAGAAAGCGCTTGTTTGTTCAACCGGAACCGCCTTTACACTATGTCTTATCTTTTTCACAAAACTCTTCTCTTAAAACATGCTGACATGCTGCGGGCTCTCTGTTCGAAAAAACCTCTCCCGGAAGCGGAAGAGGTTTTGTGTGACAATTATTTAGCAGCTTCCATAAAGCTCGAACGTCTTAAAATGGTTTGGACAATTGGATAAATAATAATCATTGCAATTGTGTTCAGCACAGTTGCCGGCAGAACAACTGCTGCGAACAATGCGGCAAAACCGCCAGGCAAACCGACAATCAATAAAGCTGACGATAAAAATACAATTCCCGATAAGATGGTCCCGATCGCAGTCAGCACAGCGGCTGCACCTGTTTTCTGGCTCCTTCTGAATAAAAGGAATATGATGAAGAACAGAAACGCTGACACGGGTTTATCGATGATGTTAGGGATCTGTCCGGCTGGAAATGCGGTTGTAAGCGCGGAAATGATTCCGGTCACAATCCCGATGACGAGTACGTTTTGCACCCGCGGGAACAGAAGGATGCCCATGAACATCATGATCAGCATCATATCTGGTTTCATGCCGCCTAAAAAAGGCGGAATAATGGAATGAAGCGCTGCGCCGATTGCGGCAAACAGAGCCATAATGACTAACTCTTTCGTTTTCATATCTATGCTCTCCTCTGCTAAGCTTTTTGCCCTCCAATAATATGCTCGTCATTTATTGCGAAGGCTTAAAGAATGTGATATGCAAACAGTATACCAAACGAACGGTTTGCATAGCCAGACTTTTTACTCATTTTTCTGCTGGAATTTCTTCATGAACGCAGCTAATTTTTCACAGTCTTCGAGAGACACCGCGTTATAAATAGAAGCGCGGCAGCCTCCTACTGAACGGTGTCCGCCAAGCCCGATCATTTTTGCTGCTTTTGCTTCCTGAACGAATGTTTTTGTTAATTCGTCATCACGAAGCGTGAAGGTAACATTCATGCGTGAGCGGCTGTCCTTTCTGGCATGCCCTTTATAGAATCCGTTGCTTTCATCAATACAGCTGTAGAGAACCTGAGCTTTTTGTTCATTGCGCTGTTCAGCAGCGTCCACACCGCCGTTCTCCTTCAGCCATTCCAGAACAAGGCTCAGCATATAAATCGCAAATGTCGGCGGAGTGTTGTAGAGTGAATCCGCTTTGACATGCGTTGAATATTTTAAGATTTTTGGAACGTTCGCATTTTCATTTTGCAGCCAAGTTTTTTTCATGATGACAACTGTCACACCGGAAGGGCCGAGGTTCTTTTGGGCGCCTCCGTATATCACGTCAAACTTGGACACATCGATTTTTCTGCTCAAAATATCGCTGGACATGTCAGCGACGAGCGGAATTGGGGAATTCGGGAATTCCTGCCACTGTGTGCCGAAAATCGTATTGTTGGACGTGATATGTAAATATGCACCGTCTTTTACATTCGAAAGGTCAACCTCCGGAATAAAGCTATAATTGTCTGCTTCACTTGTGGCAGTGACAGACGTATTTCCGAACAGTTTCGTTTCTGCCAGTGCTTTTTCAGACCATGCGCCGGTCATCACAAAATGCGCGGTTTTTTCAGGTGTTAAAAAGTTCATTGGAAGCATTGAGAATTGAAGGCTTGCCCCGCCTTGAAGAAACAAAATATCGTAATCTTCCGGGATGCCCATCAGTTCAACTAAAAGGTTTTTCGCTTTTTGGTGCACCGCTTCATACTCTTTGCTGCGGTGGGAAAGCTCCATAACAGACATGCCGGATTCGTTAAAATCAATAAATTCTTTCTGTGCTTTTTGCAGAACTTCCAATGGCAGCGCTGCAGGACCTGCGTTAAAATTCGTTGTACGTTCCATCATGATCTCTCCCTGTTTTCCACGTTAATGTATAAAATAATACAATTATCCTATCACAAAAATTCAGTTTTTTGATAAAAAATTAGAATAATCAAAAGAAATTGACGGATGTTTGCGAAATGTTCACAAATAAAATAACCCCATCTTATGATGAGGTTAGGCGTTTTGCGATAGAGGAAGAGATGTTCTGCAGATCCTCTGGTTTGTAATCATCAGCATGTGTTTTCCAAACCGCTCCGAATCCATCTCCTTTTCCGTAGCGCGGGATAATATGCATATGATAATGGAAAACAGATTGTCCTGCTTTTTCGCCGTTATTGTTCAGCGTATTTAAGCCGATCGGTTCAAATTCATCCCGAATAGCGCGGGCGATTTTCGGAACGGCGTGAAAATATTGTTTTGCTAATTCATCCGTAAATTCATACACATTTTCGATATGTGTTTTCGGAATGACAAGCGTATGACCCTTTGTCACTTGGCTGATATCAAGAAAGGCCAATACATGCTCATCTTCATACACCTTTGCGGATGGGATGTCGCCGGCGATGATTTTACAAAAGATACAATTTTCTGCACAATGCATGAGGGTTCCTCCTTATGAAATTGTTTAGTATGTATACACTCATCGTACCACAGAAATGCAGAAAATAGAAAACAGGATGAACGGCGAGCGTTCACCCTGAATGCAGAGGAAGAGCTTATATAAAGAAAATGTGATATGCCTTTGGTAAGCACCTCATTTGTCAATAAAATGAAGACTTGTTTAATGCCTAACGATTCCTGCGATAAACACCTCATTTGACAATTTGCTTCATAGATGAAGAATTCATCAATTCAGTGAAGAGAAAAGGTTTGAGCATTGGACATGTTTATTTTCTATCCAACTGTATCTAAGACGTCTTTGACAAACACCTCATTTTTCAGTTGATATGCTTTTCCTCTACGACCATTATGATGTCCAGAAGCCTGTCTTCTTATAACAGCAAATTCATCATTTGTTAAAAGGGAATTGTTTCAATTCAGGCCTTGTTTTTGGTACTATGAAGAAAAACAATATAAGGGGAGAAATTATGTCTCTGCTATCGGTAAAAGACTTAACCGGCGGATATACAAGGAATCCGGTTTTAAAAAACGTATCATTCACCCTCGAACCGAATCAAATTGTCGGCTTAATCGGGCTGAACGGTGCTGGTAAAAGTACAACAATCAGACATATCATCGGGCTGATGGACCCGCATAAAGGTTCAATCGAATTAAATGGAAAAACCTTTGCTGAGGACCCGGAAGGCTACCGTTCACAATTCACCTATATACCTGAAACACCTGTTTTATATGAAGAGCTGACGCTGATGGAGCATCTTGAATTAACAGCCATGGCATACGGCCTGTCAAAAGAAACGATGGAGAAAAGGCTGCCGGCGCTTTTAAAGGAATTCCGAATGGAAAAGAGGCTGAAGTGGTTTCCGGCTCATTTTTCTAAAGGAATGAAACAGAAGGTTATGATCATGTGCGCATTTTTGGCAGAGCCCGCACTATATATTATTGATGAGCCTTTTCTAGGGCTTGATCCGCTTGCGATTAACGCGCTGCTTGAGCGTATGAATGAAGCGAAAAAAGGCGGAGCGAGCGTGCTGATGTCAACGCACATTTTGGCAACGGCAGAACGCTATTGTGATTCGTTTATTATTTTACATAACGGCGAGGTGCGCGCGCGAGGCACGCTGTCTGAGCTCAGAGAGCAGTTTGGAATGAAGGACGCGGCGCTGGACGATTTGTATCTTGAGCTCACAAAGGAAGACGCTGGCCATGAATAATATGCTTGATATTTGGCAGTCGCGGCTGCAGGAGCATATCAAAGAAACAAGAACATACATGAAATATATGCTCAACGATCACCTTGTCATTGTTTTGATCTTTTTTCTCGCGGGCGCTGCAAGCTGGTACAGCAAATGGATACGGGACATTCCCGCTCACTTTCCGTCCTTCTGGGTAATGGCCGTGCTGTTTTCACTCGTGTTGACAAGCTCTTATGTGCGGACGCTTTTGAAGGAGGCTGACCTTGTCTTCTTATTGCCGCTTGAAGCAAAAATGGAGCCTTACTTGAAGCAGGCGTTTGTCTACAGCTATGTGTCTCAGCTGTTTCCGCTGATTGCATTGAGCATTGTTGCAATGCCGCTATATTTCGCTGTCGCACCGGGGGCTTCGCTTGTATCGTATGCGGCAGTCTTCGTCCAGCTTTTGCTGCTGAAAGCGTGGAATCAGGTGATGGAATGGCGTACGACCTTCCAGAACGACCGAAGCATGAAACGGATGGATGTGATCATTCGCTTTGCGGCGAATACGCTCGTTCTTTATTTTGTTTTCCAATCTGTTTATATGTATGCGGTTGTGGTCTATGTCATTATGGCTGCTCTTTATCTGTATATGTCTTCCTCAGCAAAACGCAAAACGTTTAAATGGGAGAGCCATATTGAGTCCGAATTGAGACGCAAGCAGCGTTTCTATCGGATTGCCAACCTGTTCACTGATGTGCCGCATTTGCGAAAGCAAGCGAAACGCAGGGCGTATCTCGACTTTTTGCTGCGGCTTGTGCCGTTTGAACAGCGGAAAACGTTTGCCTACATGTTCACCCGCGCCTTTTTGCGTTCAAGTGATTATTTGGGGATTCTCGTCAGATTAACGGTCATTTTCGCGCTGATCATTATGTATGTGTCGGCAAGCCCGCTCATAGCAGGGGTTTTGACTGTGTTTACCATTTTCATAACAGGCATTCAGCTTCTGCCGCTGTTTGGCCACTTTGATCATCTGGCGCTTCAAGAGCTTTATCCTGTGAAAAAAGAAACGAAGCTGAAAAGCTATTTCTCTCTATTAAAAACTGCACTTACCGTTCAAGCGCTGCTGATATCTGCTGCATCTGCCTATGCTGCGGGATTGACAGGTTTTCTTTATGCGCTGATCGGTTCTTCCGTTCTGATTTTTGTTGTTCTGCCGTCTTATATGACAACAAGACTGAAAAAACATGGAAAGCTGTGAGCTAAAAAAGGGGTAGTCAAATGACAGACAATCATCTGCTGATGCAGGAAGCCCTTCAATGGAAAATGCATTTTTTGCGGAAGGATTCCATGTTTGAACGTTTTTCGAAGCGTGTGCAAACGAAGGTGAATGAGCGGATTCCCGAAAAAATCCATACGGTCGTCACTGAGAGCGTGAAAAAAATGGTGGAAGCGACGATGGCCGGCTCCAATATCATAACCTATAAGAAGGATACAAGTGCACTTTCGCTCGGTGAAAAAAACGAACTGGCGAAAAAAACGATTGCTTCTTATCAGAAGGTGGCAGCTGCTGAGGGAGTGGGCACCGGAGCGGGCGGCATTTTTTTAGGCATTGCCGATTTCCCGCTGCTGCTTTCGATTAAGATGAAGTGTTTATTTACCTTATCCTCAATTTATGGCTTTGATGTGAAGGATGCACAAGAAAGAATGTTTTTGCTGCTTGTGTTTCAGCTTGCGTTTTCGAGTGATGACTGCCGAAAATCGCTTTTTTCCGTCGTCGACAATTGGGAGACGGAGAAAAAGAGTATCGACTGGAGAGTGTTCCAGCAGGAATATCGCGATTATATCGACGTCGTGAAGCTTTTGCAGCTTTTGCCCGGAGTAGGAGCGGCGGTCGGCGGCATTGCCAATTATAAGCTGCTTGCTCAGCTTGGGGAGACGGCAAGACACGTTTTTCATCTGAGAATAGGAAAGGAAACAGCCGGAGAATGAACACTCCGGCTGTTTTTTTATAGCTGATGATAGGTGATCGCCGCGCCCGCAAGTACCTTGGCTGCAGTCAGCATCGCTTTTTCATTGATATCAAATTTCGGATGGTGATGGGAGTAGACGCGCTCTGGCTGTTCAGGAGCGGCACCTGTAAAGAAAAAGGTGCCTTTGACATTTTGTAAGTAGTAAGCAAAATCCTCGCCGCCCATTTGCGGTTCACCGTCAATGACCTGCTGAACGCCCTCAGTGTTCTTTGCGACGCTGACCAAGTGGCTCGTTTCTGCAGGATGATTCACAACCGCCGGATAGCCCCATTCATAGTTATACTCATAGGACGCGCCGTGCATGGTGCACACGCCTTTTACAACTGCTTCAATTTCCTTCTCCAGCATGCTGCGGACATTTTCGTCAAAAGAACGTGCTGTGCCGATGAGTGCCGCTTGGTCTGCAATGACATTAAACGGGTTGTTGGCGATGAAAGAGCCTGTCGAAATGACGGCGGATTGAATCGGGTTGACTTTGCGGCTGACAATGTGCTGTAAAGAGGAAACGATTTGCGAGCCGATCAGGACGGCGTCTTTTGTATCATGCGGGTGAGCGCCGTGGCCGCCCTTCCCGAGGATTTTTATCGTGAATCGGTCCGCCGCCGCCATCACGGCGCCGGGGCGGCAGAGAATGGTTCCGAGCGGTTCAGTCGCCCAAAGATGCGTGCCGAATATCACATCCGCGTTTTCGAGACAGCCGTCATCAATCATTGGCTTTGCGCCTCCCGGATAATATTCTTCCGCATGCTGGTGGATCATCACAAATGTTCCCTTCAGCTCATGTCTGTTTTGGTGAAGGACCTTCGCCACAGCGAGAAGAGCTGCCGTATGGCCGTCATGGCCGCATGCGTGCATGACACCTGGCACTTTGGAGGCGTAAGGAACATCTTTTTCATCTTGAATGGGGAGAGCGTCAAAGTCGGCCCGCAAAGCGACAGTAGGGCCTGGTTCGCTTCCTTCTATATATGCTAAAACCCCTCTGCCGCCGACGTTCGTGCGGATCGGGACTCCTAACGATTCATAATAGGAAGCAATAAATGCGGCGGTTTTTTCTTCTTGAAACGAAAGCTCGGGATACATATGAAAGTGGCGCCTGATCTCGACCATTTCTTCAAAACAGCTGTCGAGCTGTTTGTTAATCTCTTTCTGCAATGTGGATATGGACAAGGCCGCTTCCCCCTTTTCTATGCTTTTCCATGATTGTATAGAAAAAGTCTGAATATTTCAACTCAGCGCGTTTTAAAGCAAAATCATGGCAGCGATGGTTGTCACGATAAGGCCAATTGAGACGGGAATGAAGTTTTTTCTGGCAAGCTCAAAAGGATCAACTTTACAAATGGCAGCGGCGGGAATCAGCGCCCATGGGACCAGTGTTCCGCCGCCCACCCAGATGGCAGATATTTGGCCGAGTGCGGTCAGAACGGCGGGATCAGTATGAAGAGCGGACGAAAAGAGCTTGGCGATAGAGCCGGCGAGAGAAATGCCTGAAAACCCTGATCCATCCAGGCCGGTTATGGCACCGGCGGCAGTTAAAGCAGCAGCGGCAAGCTCCTTTGACATGGGCATCATGTGGGATAAAGCAATGCCGAGATCATTGACAATTCCGTGGGAACCTTTAGGGAGTGAAGTGCCTAGTATGTTTTCATAGCCTGAGTCGCCAAGATAAAAGAAAGCGGCAATCGGGATGACGGGACCGAAAACCTTAAAGCCGAACTGGAATCCATCAATAAAATAACCGGTGATTTTTTCAAGCCCTTTTTGCTTATACACGAGAAAATGAACGATCAGGAGGATGCAGATTGCAGACCCGCCAATTAACGCGGTCGCATCATTTCCCTGTAGGTTAAACAAGAGCATGCAGGCGATATCCACAATAAAGACAAAAGGAATCAAAAAAGCCAGTATGGACCGCAGGCGTTTTGGCAAGTACAGCGAGGTGTCTTGTTCGCCAGAATGTACGGGGGAAAAAGAAGCTGCACCCAGCTGTTTTTTGCGTTCTCGCTGAATCATAATAAATGCTGCGGTTGTGGTGGTCACGCCCATAATCAGCACAAGGGGAATACTCGCTGAGATGACATCACCGACTGGAATGCCCGCTGCATCCGCTGTCAGCTTTGGTGCTGCCTGAATGACAAAGTCTCCTGACAGAGCAAAGCCGTGTCCGAATAAGTTCATGGCCATGGCTGCGGCAATGGGCGGCAAACCGACGCGGGCGGCTGCCGGGAGCAGGACGGCGCCGATCAAAGCGACACCCGGAGAAGGCCAGAAGAAGAGAGAAATGGCAAACATCAGGCCGCCAATCAGCCAGTAGGCAGTCACAGGACCTTTCACAAGGCTTGCAAAGGGAGAAATCATCGCTTCATTTATCCCTGTTTTTGTTAACAAATCACTCATCGAAACGATAAAACAAATGATGAAAATCGTGGGCAGCAGTTCGCCGGCCGCGTAGATAAAGCTGTGGAATAAACTGCTGACAGAAGCTGAAAGTGAATGGCTGGCCCAAAGCGATATCATAAAAATGCCGAGTAAGGAAATAAAGGTTGTGTCTTTCCGCAGCAGCATAAATAGGATAATCGCTCCGATAAAAAACACATACAGAACATGGACAGACAAAATCCCGACTTCCATCATCGATCACTCCTTCCGCTTCCTACAGATTATTCATAGGCGGGCGGAAGGTGCCGGGACGGAAGGCTGGGTTATGATGGAAGATGGACATTGATATTTTGCAGCTGTTCAGTTCAATTATGCTTTAGCACTTTTTTGATTTTTGCTGATGTGTTGGGAAGCATTCAGGAGAAAAAATGATGCCTCCACCAGCAATCCCGTTTTTTCTATAGGCAATGATGCTTTCCGATCGTTCTAAATATGAACCATCCTCGCGCTGCATCTCGTAATCATCATATCCGAACTGGAAACCGCAACACGATTACCAAGCCTATCATATGCCGGCTCCGTCAATCCCTTAAACCCGCAGGCTGGGCAGGTATACATCATTTTGCTTTCCTCCCATTAAATAAGCTGCCGGACATGCCGGCAGCTATTCAACAGCGAAATATGTGGTGACATACGAAGGCCGTGAGAAGATCGACGTTGTGTCAATTCCGGCAGACGTGCCGCGTTTTTTGTGGGCTTCTTTGTATGAATCAGACTGCTGCCAATCTTGAAAGGCTCTTTCCGTTTCCCACAAGGTGAGAATGACATAGGTGTCACTGTCAAGCGGACGAAGCACACGAATCGCTTCAAAACCGGGCTCGTTTTCGACCTTTCCCGCTCTGTTTTTAAATCTGTTTTCAAACAGCGGACGTCCTTCTTGAGTAACGGCAATATTGTTCAATACTGCAAAACCGGGATGCTTCAACTCACCGACTTGGTCAATCACTTCATAAGCGTGGGGTGACTGGAAAACCGTATCTCCGCTTGTTTCGTGGATCAAAATCGCGTTTTCCTGCCCCTGCATCAAAAGGATATTTTCCGAAGGATGCTTCTTTACGATCGTTTTTAAAAAATCGGCTGTCCCATATGTAATATAAACCTTCATATCAGCCACCTCCTGCTTGCTAGTATATCAAAACAATGGTATAAGTTTCTATTGGCGAGTGCTTCGAACATAATTCCAAACAATTTTTCCCATACTACCTTTAGAAAGGCGAGGTGAGTTCATGTTTAAGATAAAGAAAAAGAAACTATTTATACCCATCATTATTTTAGTGTTAACTGCTTTTCTCGCTTTAATAGGATATATTTCAATTATTTTTCTCGGACATTATGTCATAGATGAAAAGAAGCTCATTCTTCATGCATCTTCAAAAATTGTGGATCAAAACGGAGATGAGGTTGCAAGCCTGTATACAGAAAATCGTGAGCCTGTCTCGATCAATGAGATTCCGAAGCAGGTCAGAGAAGCGTTTATCGCTGTTGAGGATAAAAGGTTCTATGAGCATCACGGCATTGATGCAAAATCTGTCGGAAGGGCAATATACCGCGATATCTTAGCAGGCGGAAAGGTGGAAGGCGGAAGCACGATCACCCAGCAGCTTGCCAAAAATATTTTTCTGACCCATGACAAAACGTTTTTAAGAAAAACAAAAGAAGTGATCATTGCGATCAATCTTGAACGGGATTACAGCAAGGACAAGCTGCTGGAAATGTATTTGAACCAGCTTTACTTCGGGCATGGAGTCTACGGCATACAAGCGGCGTCCCACTATTATTTTAATAAAGAAGTAAAAGATTTAACTGTATCCGAAGGCGCGGTTTTGGCCGCTATTCCGAAGGCGCCTTCTACGTATTCTCCTGTTTTGCATCCTGATAAAAGTAAGGAGCGGCGTGATACGATTCTCGGCATGATGAATGACCAAGGCTACATCAGTGCGAAAGAGGCTGTCAGCGCGCAGGGGAGGACGCTCGGGCTGAACGTGAAGAAACAGTCGGAAACACCTTGGTTTGACAGCTATATTGATCTTGTGATTGAAGAGGCGGAGAACAAGTACTCGATTTCCGGAGAACAGCTCCTTCAAGGCGGATACACGATCAAGGTGCCGCTTGATTCGAAGCTGCAGAAGACCGCTTATCAGGTGATGAAACAAGGAAGCTATTATCCCGGAACAGACCAGAATGCCGAAGGAAGCGCGGTCTTTATCAATAACAAGACAGGCGGTGTGGAAGCGGCGATCGGCGGAAGAGATTACACATCCAAAGGGTATAACCGTGTCACAGCTGCCCGACAGCCGGGTTCCACATTTAAGCCGCTTGCAGTATACGGACCGGCGATGCAGGAAAAGAAATTTAAGCCCTACTCTCTATTGAAGGATGAGCTGCAATCCTACGGAGATTATACGCCGAAAAACTATGACAGCCAGTATGAGGGCGAAGTGACCATGTCTGATGCCATTACGTACAGCAAAAACGCGCCGGCTGTCTGGACGCTGAATGAGATCGGCGTCGAAACAGGAAAGTCTTATTTGCAAGCAAACGGTATTGATATCCCTGATGAAGGGCTTGCTCTCGCTCTAGGCGGCTTGGAAAAAGGCGTTTCACCACTCCAGCTTGCCGGGGCATTTCATACATTTGCCGCGAATGGAACGTATACTGAACCGTACTTTATTACCAGCATAAAGGATGAAGACGGAGAAACAATAGCCGATCATAAAGAAGAAGGAAAGCGGGTATTCAGCAAGCAAACGTCCTGGAATATGACGAGAATGTTGCAGCAGGTGGTCAAAAAGGGAACGGCAACCTCCGGCACCTATCACGGCGATCTGGCGGGGAAAACTGGTTCTACATCTTATACAGGAGTGTCTGGCGCCACAAAGGACGCCTGGTTTGCAGGCTATACGCCGAAAATAACCGGGGCGGTCTGGATGGGCTATGACAAAACGGATCAAAGTCATTATTTAAAAGGCGGCAGCGCGTATCCGACGAGACTGTTTAAGGATATTTTGACACAGGCTGGAGAAACCGGTTCTGTGTTTACGAAGCCTAAAAACGTCAAAGAACTGGAAAGCCCGATTGAACTGGAGCCAGTCAAAACGCTGAAAGCAGATTACACATTTAAAGCTGCGGGGCTCTTTACCATTGAATTAAAATGGGATGCTCAAGAGGATGATCGGGCCGTATACAGAATTTATGTAAATAAGGATGGCAAGGAGACGCTTCTTGATTCAGTTGAAGGAAAGGGAAGCTATGAAATCCCTTATGCCAACTTGTTTTCAGGCGCTTCTTATAAAATTGTGCCTTATAATACACAGACAAAGAGAGAAGGGGATGGAACCGATTACGTTCAGCCTAAATTGTTTTCCTCTTAATGGAATTCGGCGATTTTTTGAACTTTGAGCCTCACTTCTATACCATTTGCCTAAAACAAGGTATAGTGTAATAAGTCAAGAAATACGAACGTATGGTTGCAGTATGAAAGGTGGAAATCAGATGAGTAAACGAGAAACGTTTAACGAGACGTTTTTAAAAGCTGCACGGGGAGAAAAAGCGGATCACACGCCTGTATGGTATATGAGACAAGCAGGGCGATCACAGCCGGAATACCGTAAGCTGAAGGAAAAGTACGGATTGTTTGACATTACACATCAGCCGGAGCTTTGTGCGTATGTCACCAGACTGCCGGTTGAGCAATACGGAGTCGATGCTGCAATCCTTTATAAAGATATCATGACTCCGCTGCCGTCAATCGGTGTGGATGTTGAAATCAAAAACGGAATCGGGCCTGTGATTGACCAGCCGATCCGGTCTCTGGCGGACATTGAAAAACTCGGCCAGATTGATCCGGAACAGGACGTGCCGTACGTGCTTGAGACGATTAAACTGCTTGTCAATGAGCAGCTCAACGTCCCGCTCATCGGTTTCTCAGGGGCGCCTTTTACGCTGGCCAGTTATATGATCGAAGGCGGTCCGTCGAAAAACTACAATAAAACAAAAGCCTTCATGTACAGCATGCCGGATGCATGGAATCTGCTGATGTCCAAGCTTGCCGACATGATCATTGTATATGTGAAAGCGCAGATTAAGGCAGGCGCAAAAGCGATTCAAATCTTTGATTCGTGGGTCGGTGCGCTGAATC
The DNA here is from genome assembly GCF_058248265.1 of Bacillus sp. NS1. Taxonomy (NCBI): domain Bacteria; kingdom Bacillati; phylum Bacillota; class Bacilli; order Caryophanales; family Bacillaceae; genus Bacillus; species Bacillus sp. NS1. The sequence continues at coordinate 135,908 of NZ_JBZAZF010000002.1, forward strand.
AGGCAGATTACAGAACATACATCAAACCCGTGATGAACCGGATCTTTTCAGAGCTTGCGGAGGAAAATGTGCCGCTGATCATGTTTGGCGTCGGTGCAAGCCATCTGGCAGGTGACTGGCATGACCTACCTCTTGATGTTGTCGGGCTCGATTGGAGACTCAGCATAGATGAAGCCAGATCAAAAGGCATCACTAAAACAGTGCAGGGCAACCTGGACCCGTCCATTTTGCTTGCGCCATGGGAAGTCATTGAGAAGAAAACGACGGAAATACTGGATCAGGGCATGAAATCGGACAGCTTCATTTTCAACCTTGGACACGGGGTATTTCCTGACGTCAGTCCTGAGGTTTTGAAAAAACTGACAGCATTTGTCCATAAATATTCACAAAACAAAAAAATGGGTCAATATTCCTAAGCATATCTTTTGGTTATCTTAATGATAACCTGTCAAAATGTTTGTATCAGTTCATTAAAGAGGGTGTAAACAGTGAGTAGAAAGAAAATGGGGCTTCTCGTTATGGCGTACGGCACGCCTTATAAAGAAGAAGATATCGAACGTTATTATACACATATCAGAAGAGGCAGAAAGCCTGAACCTGAAATGCTTCAAGATTTGAAAGACAGATACGAAGCAATTGGCGGCATTTCACCGCTTGCCAAAATCACAGAAGAGCAAGCGCACAAGCTTGAACAGCACTTAAATGAGTTTCAGGACGAGATTACGTTTAAAGCGTATATCGGGCTGAAGCATATCGAGCCATTTATTGAAGATGCTGTAGCAGAGATGCATAAGGACGGCATTACAGAAGCGGTCAGCATCGTGCTGGCACCGCATTTCTCCACGTTCAGCGTGCAGTCCTACAACAAGCGTGCTAAAGAAGAGGCTGAAAAACTTGGCGGCTTAACGATTACGTCTGTTGAAAGCTGGTACAATGAACCGAAATTCGTGAAATACTGGGTTGACCGAGTGAAGGAAACATATGCGTCAATGCCTGAAGGTGAAAGAGAAAACGCGATGCTCATCGTATCCGCACACAGTCTGCCGGAAAAAATCAAAGAATTTGGAGACCCATACCCGGACCAGCTTCATGAATCAGCGAAATTGATTGCTGAAGGCGCAGGCGTTTCCGAATATGCTGTCGGCTGGCAAAGCGAAGGAAATACGCCTGATCCTTGGCTGGGACCTGATGTACAGGATTTAACACGTGATTTATTCGAACAAAAAGGCTATCAGGCATTCGTATATGTCCCTGTCGGATTTGTAGCGGATCATTTAGAAGTGCTTTATGATAATGATTATGAATGCAAAGTGGTCACTGACGATATCGGTGCAAGCTACTACCGCCCGGAAATGCCGAATGCAAAGCCGGAATTTATTGATGCATTAGCAACAGTTGTATTAAAAAAATTAGGACGTTAAAGAAGGCGATGAACATGAGTGACGCTAAAAAACATGTAGTCATCATCGGCGGCGGCATTACCGGTTTAGCCGCCGCCTTCTATATGGAAAAAGAAATCAAAGAAAAAAATCTGCCGCTTGAGCTGACGCTTGTTGAGGCAAGTCCGAGAGTCGGCGGGAAAATCCAGACTGTCAAGAAAGACGGCTATACCATCGAAAGAGGGCCTGACTCATTTCTGGAACGGAAGACAAGCGCTCCGCAGCTTGTCAAAGATGTAGGCCTTGAGCATTTGCTTGTCAACAATGCGACAGGACAATCCTATGTGCTTGTAAATCGCACCCTGCATCCAATGCCTAAGGGAGCCGTGATGGGGATACCGACTAAAATTGCGCCGTTTGTTTCAACCGGTCTGTTTTCTGTGTCTGGGAAGGCAAGGGCCGCTATGGATTTCATCCTGCCTGCAAGCAAGTCAAAAGACGACCAGTCATTGGGAGAATTTTTCCGCAGACGTGTCGGAGATGAAGTGGTTGAGAATTTAATCGAGCCGCTTTTATCAGGCATCTACGCTGGCGACATTGACAAGCTCAGTCTAATGTCGACTTTTCCGCAATTTTACCAGACGGAACAAAAGCACAGAAGCCTGATTCTCGGCATGAAAAAAACAAGGCCTCAAGGCTCCGGCCAGCAGCTGACGGCTAAAAAGCAAGGGCAGTTCCAGACCCTTTCAACCGGTTTGCAGACCCTTGTCGAAGAGATCGAAAAGCAATTAAAGCTGACGAAGGTATACAAAGGGACCAAAGTGACCAAGATCAGCCGCGGCGGCACTGGCTACTCGCTTGATCTGGATAACGGCGTCACACTTGATGCTGAATCAGTGATTGTGACTGCCCCGCATAAAGCGGCTGCAGGAATGCTTCCTGAGCTTCCGGTCATTTCTCATTTGAAAAATATGCACTCCACATCCGTGGCAAATGTCGCTTTGGGCTTCCCTGAAGGCGCCGTCCAAATGGAGCATGAGGGGACGGGCTTTGTTATCTCAAGAAACAGTGATTTCGCCATCACAGCCTGTACGTGGACGAATAAAAAATGGCCGCATGCAGCACCTGAAGGCAAAACACTGCTTCGGGCATATGTTGGAAAAGCCGGAGACGAATCGATTGTCGATCTCTCGGATAACGACATTATCAACATTGTGTTAGAAGACTTAAAGAAAGTCATGAACATAAACGGGGAGCCGGAAATGACCTGTGTCACCCGCTGGCATGAAAGCATGCCGCAGTACCATGTCGGCCATAAGCAGCGCATCAAAGAGCTGCGCGAAGCACTGACCTCCGCATATCCGGGTGTCTACGTGACAGGCGCTTCTTTTGAAGGTGTTGGAATTCCCGACTGCATCGACCAAGGAAAAGCAGCCGTGTCTGACGCGCTTACCTATTTATTCAGCTAAAAACCTCCGCCATAGCGGAGGTTTTTTGTTGTGCAATGGCAATATTGCGTAAAGAAATGATTGAATTGAACAGCAGGTTATGATACATTTGCATATGTACTTAATGACTAAAATGTTCAAACGGTCAGTTTCGAGGTGAATACAATGTCAATAGATCGAAAAAAGCTCATTTTGGCGGCAGCCACAAAGTCTTTTACTCAGTTCGGGTATAAAGCGACGACAATGGATCTTGTGGCGAAGCTTGCGAACGTGGGGAAGGGAACCATTTATACTTTTTTCAAAAACAAAGAAGAGCTGTTTGACGAGATTTTCACTACTTTATTGAAGGAAATGAAGCAAAAAGCGGACGAAGCGATGGAGCCGAACCTTCCGTTCCATGAAAATGTGCACAGGGCGCTGTTTGCCATTCTTGAGTTCAGGAAAACACATCAGCTGACGATTAAAATTTTCCAAGAAAATGCTGAGATTGGTACAATGGCAGTTCAGGAAGTGATCCAAAAAATGGAGCGAGGCATTCTGTCTTATATCAAAAATAAGATTGAAGACGGAATCAAGAACGGTGCAATCAAGCCGTGCGATCCTGAACTGACAGCTTTTGTGATGTTGAAGCTTTATATCGCGCTCATTTTTGATTGGGAAAAACAGCATCCCCCGCTCGATAAAGAGACGATTGCGGAACTGCTTGAATTGTATGTTGTCAAAGGATTGTCAGCCAACTAGATAATCCTTTCTCTTTGCAAGAAAATGACCATTTTTCATGATGAGTCAGTTTTAGAATGGAGGCATCAGGATGAACACAATACGAAGTCAGTGGAAAGACATCGTAACGAGTAAAAAATTATTAATACCCATCATTGCCATTTTGTTTGTCCCGCTTATTTACAGCGGCGTGTTCTTAAAGGCTTATTGGGACCCATACGGCACTGTTGACCAGCTGCCTGTCGTTGTCGTCAACCAAGACAAAGGAGCAACGTATGAAGGAGAAAAACTTCAAATCGGTGATGATCTGGTCAAAGAATTAAAGGATAATAATAACTTTGATTGGCATTTTTCCAGTGATCTCGACCAATCGTTAAAGGACTTATTAAATCAAAAATACTATTTAGTTGTCGAGATTCCAGAGGATTTTTCTAAGAATGCCAGCACTGTATTGGACAAAAATCCGAAAAAGCTGGATCTGAAATACCATACGAATGCCGGTTCGAACTATGTAGGGGCTACGATCGGTGAAAAAGCGATTGATAAACTAAAAGCCTCTGTTTCTAAAGAAGTGACCGAGCAATATACGAAAGTCATTTTTGATAACTTTAAAGATATCGCCAAAGGTTTGAGCGACGCAAGCAGCGGAGCGAAAAAAATCGATGACGGCACAAAAGATGCGAAAAACGGAAGCGCCCAGCTGAAAGAAAACCTGGAGAAGCTGAAGGAAAGCACTGCCACTATCAGTGACAAAACGGCGCAGCTTGCGGATGGAGCGGCTCAGGTGACAAGCGGCATCCAATCGCTTGACAGCTCGCTCGGAAAATTCCAGGACAGCAGCAATACGATTTATGAAAACTCAGGAAAGCTTGCGGCAGGATCAGGCGAGCTGACAGGCAAACTGAATGAACTTCTTGCCGGCCTTCAAAAAGTGCAGCAGGGCTTGCCTAATCTGACAAACGGGCTGGATCAGCTCAACAGTAAAGCCCAAGAAGGTTCTGAGAAAGCAGCAAAAGCGGAAAAAATCATAAATGCGCTCGATTTAACGAAGCTTGAAACAGCTGTGAACAACCTGGAAAAGTCAGAAACTGCGATGAAGGAATTCCAAAAACAGCTGACTGACTTTGAAAACAGCTTAAAAAACCGTGACCAGGCATTTAAAAATCTCATTAACTCAAGTGATTTCTTAACAGCGGAGCAAAAAAGCCAGCTGATCAACTCTGTTGAGAAAAAGCTTCCGCAAGTTGATGCGCCTGATTTTGATCAAATCTTAAGCCAGCTTCCTACAGCTGATCAGCTGCCTGATATTGCAACGATAAAAAGCTCTCTTCAAGACGTGAAAGCGCAGGTCGCACAGCTGAAAGCAATGCCGGAAGCTACATCTAAGCTTTATAACGGCGCTAAAGCCACTCAAGATGCGATTGACAAATTAACCGATGGAACTGAGAAGATATACAATGGTTCACAGCAGCTGACAGAAAACCAAAATAAACTGACAGCGGGTATCGGTGAATATAATAAACAATTCGCAAAAGCAAAAGCCGGCTCAGAGCAATTGGTGACAGGAAGCAGTCAAGTATCTGGCGGATTGCTGAAACTGTTAGAAGGGTCTAAACAAATCCAAAGCGGGTCATCAAAACTCGCAGACGGATCTGCATCACTTGATACAGGTTTAGGCAAGCTATTGGACGGAACAGGAGAGCTGTCTAATAAGCTGAAGGATGCGGCAGATCAAACAGGAGATATCGACGCTGACGATCAAACATACGGCATGTTTGCCGATCCGGTTAAAACTAAAGATGATGCCATTCATTCTGTTCCTAACTACGGAACAGGGCTGACACCTTATATCCTGTCAATGGGCTTGTATGTCGGCGGCATCATGCTGACGGTTGTCTTCCCGCTGAAGGAAGCGTCAGGACGTCCGAGAAACGGTTTTGAGTGGTTCTTCAGCAAATTCAATGTCATGATGCTCGTTGGAATTATTCAATCGCTGATTGTGGCGACGGTTCTGCTTCTCGGAATTGGTCTCGAGGTTGAGAGCACGTGGAGATTTTACGTGTTTACGATCATTACGAGTCTCGCTTTCCTAGCGATGATTCAATTTTTGGCGACAACGATGGGCAACCCGGGACGATTTATCGCAGTCATTATTTTAGTGCTGCAGCTCGGTGCCAGCGGAGGAACCTTCCCGTTAGAATTGCTTCCGAATTTCTATCAAGTTATCCATGGCGCATTGCCGATGACCTACAGCATTAACGGATTCAGAGCGGTCATTTCAAACGGGGATTTTGGCTACATGTGGCAGATGGCCGGCGTATTAATCGGCATCGCCCTCGTTATGATTTTGCTGAGCATTACTTACTTTACGATTTTAAGCCGGAAGGAAGATACTTCAGAAGAACAGCCGGCTTCATAATAAAAAAGAACTTGTTTCCTATGAAACAAGTTCTTTTTTTGTTACATTCCCCATTTGACAAGCAACCCTGTATAGGTTAATCCGCCGCCAAATCCGAAAAGCATCACGGTTTGATCTTTTTTCAGCTTCCCGGCTTTCACTGCGAGATCCAGCGCCAAAACAATCGAAACAGAAGACGTGTTTCCATAGTATTCAACACTGGTGAGCGTTTTTTCAATCGGGAACGGTGTTTTTTCACAAATCGACTCGATCATGCGCAAGTTGGCGCTGTGAGGCACAAACCAATCAAGCTCTCCGCTTGTCAGATCCGCTTGACGTAAAAGGCGTTCAAATTCGCGCGGAACGGTTCTCGCTGCCCATTTATACACCTCGCGGCCGTTTTGGACCATTTTACCGGAACCAGCAAGCTGCACCCCGTTTAGTTCATTCCGAAGCCCGGCACGGTACAAAATATCTCCGCTGTTCCCGTTTGTTCCTTGGACAGACGCAAGAAATCCAGGCGTCTCTTCATCTCGTTCTACCAACAGCGCACCCGCAGCGTCGCCAAACAGAACGCATGTCGTTCGATCGGTATAATCCGTTACTTTTGACAGTGTCTCTCCGGCGATGACGAGAATTTTTTGATGAAGGCCGGATGTGATCAATCCATTTGCCAAATGAAGACCGTATGTCAGTCCGGCGCACGTCGCATTAATATCCAGTGCGCCGGTGCTTTCCCACCCGAAAAATTCCTGCACACGGCATGCCGTACTCGGGAAGGCATAATCGGATGTTGTTGTGGCAACGAGGATCATATCGACATCATTAAGTGTCCCTTCATAACGGCTCTTAAGATCCTTCACCGCTTCGATGCATAAATCAGAGGTGAACTGCTGTTCATCCGCAATCCGGCGTTCTCTCATACCTGTGCGCTGAACAATCCATTCATCTGACGTATCAACAATTTTTTCTAAATCAGCATTGGTTAAGCGCCTGCTAGGCGCATAGGTGCCGATAGCCGTAATTTTTGCTTTTGACATATGAACCACTCCTTGTGACCAAATTATAACACTAGATATTAGCATCTGGTACTAAAAAGAAGGATTTTTCATAAAAAAAGAGAAAATGTGAAATAGGGAATCTAGGAATAGAAAAAGGAGGCTGGTAAATGGTCAGTCAAGAAGCAGTAGTCTTTATGGCGGTATCCGGGGCTATTGCATTTTTGTTGCCGGTCGGACTGATAGTATGGTTTAAACGAAAGTATGGCGCCTCGTTAAAGGTGTTTTTTATTGGCGCTCTCACGTTTTTTGTCTTTGCTCAGCTGTTGGAGGGCGGCGTTCATGTTTATGTACTGCAAGTGAATGACATAACGAAAGAGGCCATGCAAAATCCATTGTGGTATGGCATTTACGGCTGCTTGATGGCCGGGATTTTTGAGGAGTGCGGACGATATATCATGATGAGAATTTTTTTGAAGCGCCATCATGCTTGGGCGGATGGCCTGGCTTTCGGAGCAGGCCATGGGGGGCTTGAAGCCATCCTGATTACAGGCTTGTCCTCCATTTCACTTATTGTATACGCATTTGCGATCAATAGCGGAACGTTTGAACAGTTTCTGATCAATGAAGACATCAAACAGGCACTTCTGCCGATTCAGGAGCAGCTGCTGCATACCCCTTCGTATGAATGGCTGCTGGGCGGAATAGAAAGAATCAGTGCGATTGCCGTCCAAATCGGGCTGTCGCTGCTTATCCTGTATGCGGTTAAAAGCCGCCGGCCGCTTTTTTTGCTGTATTCTATTCTTTTACATGCGATCTTTAATGTACCGGCGGTTTTATACCAAAAAAGAATAATAGAACATGCTGCAGCTGTTGAAATCATTGTTGCTTTAATAGCTGCCATATCAGTCTATTGGATTGTAAAAGCAAAAAGCCTGTTTCAATAAAAAAGTCCAAGCAGCAGTAAAGCCTGCTTGGAAAAATGTGAATGGAAATATTCGATAAGCATGGGTCATCAGAATATTTCTGATTCAGCCCTTAGCAATGACAGCAAGAGTGTCTGTGTTTTTTACAAGAGAAACAATGGTTTTTCTTTTTCTTCTTCTTCTCGCAAGGGTCATGGCATTCTTTCTTTTTCTTGCAATGGTCGTGGAAATCCTTATCGAACCACTCGTCAAAGAACCAAAACTCATCAAACCAATCGTGACAATGATGTTTCCGTTCATGTGAATGACGACAGCACATAGATATCCCTCCTCTTCCCATGCTCTCTACAGCATATGAGAGATTGATAGGAAAAGATTGGACGGGTCCCTCGGGAAAAGAGTATATTTTATATAGAAAAATAAAAGGAGGAATATCCTATGACGTCCGTACGTAAAACGATGGAGCTCATTAAAGAGCTTGTTTCGATCCCAAGCCCGACAGGAAATACATATGAGGTGATCAATTATATTGATAGCCTTTTAAATGAATGGAAGGTAGAAACGGTTCGGAACCATAAGGGCGGCTTAATTGCAACACTTCCCGGACGCGACACATCCCGGCACCGCATGCTGACGGCGCACGTTGACACCCTCGGCGCTATGGTAAAGGAGATTAAAGCTGACGGCCGGCTGAAAATCGATTTGATCGGCGGGTTCCGCTACAACTCGATTGAGGGGGAGTACTGCCAAATTGAAACCGCCTCGGGAAAAACGTATACAGGCACAATTTTAATGCATCAAACGTCTGTGCACGTATACAAAGACGCGGGCAAAGCGGAGCGGAATCAAGAGAATATGGAGATCCGCCTTGATGAACCTGTTCACTGCCGGAAAGATACGGAAGAGCTTGGCATTGGCGTCGGAGATTTTGTGTCGTTTGATCCCCGTGTCGAGATTACATCAAGCGGATTTATTAAATCGCGCCATTTGGATGACAAAGCAAGCGTCGCCTTATTGCTCCGCCTAATTCATCAAATTCAAACAGAAGAAATTGAATTGCCGTATACAACTCATTTTCTCATTTCGAATAATGAAGAAATCGGATACGGCGGGAATTCAAATATTCCTCCTGAAACAGTTGAATATTTGGCGGTTGATATGGGAGCTATCGGTGACGGGCAGGCGACAGATGAATATTCAGTATCAATCTGTGTGAAGGATGCGAGCGGGCCGTATCATTATCAGCTGAGAAAGCATTTAGCCAATTTAGCTGAGAAGCATCATATCGACTATAAACTTGATATTTATCCGTACTACGGGTCGGATGCGTCAGCAGCAATCAAATCCGGGCATGATATTGTACATGGCCTGATCGGGCCGGGAATTGACGCTTCGCATGCATTTGAACGCACTCATAAATCATCCCTTCGCCATACAGCTAAGCTTCTGTACTATTATGTACAGTCGCCGATGGTATAAGGGAGAAGACGAATGAAGATTTATAAGCTGAAAAGCACTTTCGGATGGGAAGGTGATGACGGCTTGGGAGAACAGCTGATTCAGCAAATCCTCGCCGGAGAAAAAACAGCCACGTGCGCCCCGAAATCATTATATTCAAAAGATGAATTGAGAGAAGTGTATCAAACGGCGGGGCAGCTTGTTACCGTTTATGATAAACATGACAATCCGAGATGCAATATAAAGGTGACAGATGTGTTTGAAACGACCTTTGGAGCGCCTGATATGAGGTTAGTCAAAGGAGAGGGCAATGGAGACCGAATTGAAGAATTTCAGGAAGACCATCGGATGGCATGGGCGGAACTGATCAAAAACGGTGAACTGGAGCTGTATGAGGATACTGTTTTGATTACAGAGCTGTTTGAGCTTATTAAAGATTAAAAAAGCCTGCGGGGCAAGAACCCCGCAGGCTTTTCATTAACCGGAAATGGTTGCGTTTTGGTCTGCTTTTGCTTGAGACATGACCGTCTCAGCTTTCGCAGGATTAAACAGGCCTTCCCATTTAGACATCACAACGGCAGCAAGCGCGTTACCAGTCAGGTTGACAACTGTACGTGCCATGTCCATGATGCGGTCTACACCGGCAATAAAGGCAAGTCCTTCAGCCGGAACGCCGATAGTGCCAAGTGTCGCAAGCAAGACGACAAAAGAAGTGCCAGGCACGGCAGCCATCCCTTTAGATGTCACCATAAGGACGAGCACAAGTGTAATTTGGTGCCAAAGTGTCAAATCAATGCCGTATACCTGTGCCAAAAACAGTGCGGCAATAGATTGATAGAGAACGGAACCGTCTAAGTTAAACGTATATCCGATCGGAATAACAAATGAAACAATGCCTTTCGGGCAGCCGATTTTCTCCATTTTTTCCATGATGCGCGGAAGAACTGTTTCTGAGCTGGACGTACTGAACGCCAGTAAAATTTCATCCTTCATGTAAGCAAGGAATTTGAAAATGTTGATGCCGGCAATTTTTGCAACAATTCCAAATACAACAATTAAGAAGAAAGCAAGTGCGACATACACCAATCCGACGAGCTTTCCGAGAGAGAGAAGAGAACTGAGTCCGAATTTAGACACAGTGACTCCGATAAGCGCGAAAACGCCGAATGGCGCCACTTTCATCACAAGGTTTACAACGTGGAACATGGCATGGGATACGCCTTCAAAAAAGGCTAATACAGGCTTGCCTCTTTCTCCGATTGCGGAAATCCCCAATGCAAATAGAACTGTAAAACAGATGATGGCAAGAAGATCCCCTTCAACCAAGGACTGGAAGAAGTTTGTCGGCACAATATGCAGGAACGTTTCCGCCACTGATTTATTGCTTTGCTCTTTTTCAGTTTCAACATATTGACTAATGTCTGATTTTTGGGCTTCGTGTATATTAACTCCTGTACCCGGATGGAAGATGTTTGCAAGGGCTAGTCCGAGAATGATAGCAAAAGTCGTAATGATCTCGAAGTACAGAATTGTTCTGAAGCCTAATTTACCGACTTGCTTTCCATTTCCTGCACCGGCTACACCGATGATTAAGCTGGAGACAACAATAGGAATCACTATCATTTTGATTAAGCGTAAAAAGAGATCCCCGATTGGCTGCAGGTAAGTAGGCAATGCTGGGTTGCCGTACCAAATAACGCCAACAATGACACCTAGAATAAGTCCAACGAATATTTGTGTGGCTAATCCAAACTTAATTCTTTTCATAGATTACCTCCCAAAAAACAAAGTATCAACATATATCATGAATAGACATATATTTAATCTCACTATTAGATCAAATTATAATAGATATGAAATGAATTCGTCTATAGTAAATTATATTTAGAAAATAAAGAATTTTCTAAAATGTGATTGAAATCACCAGAATTATCTAAAAACGGGTGAGCTTTGACCTAACCTAATTATTATTTCAAAATAAAGAAGTGTGGAAAAATAAAGAAAATCCCGCGCGTGCTGCGCGGGATTTTCGCTCTTTTACAAATCGTTTACTTTTATACAGTCATTGCATATATTTCCATAACATTCATGCTGCTCTTCTATCTTTTTTCCGCATTCCGCGCACTTTTTCGAAGGCAGGTTTCTAAAAAATTCTGTGATTTTCCCCAGCATAACCAATCCCTCTTTCCCCTTTGTAGTGTCTTCATTGTAATATAACAGATTGTAAAAATCAACAACTGTTTTGATACAATGTTTAAAACATGCTTTTTTTAAGAAAAATGGGTATATTGAAGGAGGATCAATTTTCTTGAAAAGATAGGAGGACATTATGAAAGTTACAGTTATCGGATGCTATGGCGGTTTTCCGGCGGCAAATGAAGCGACGTCGGGCTATTTATTTCAGTCAGGTGATTACTCTTTGCTTGTTGATTGCGGCAGTGCCGTATTATCTAAGCTGTTCAGATATGTGCCGGCGGAGAAGCTGGATGCGGTGGTTCTGTCTCATTATCACCATGACCATATCGCTGACATCGGGCCGTTGCAATTTGCCAAGCAAGTCGGTTCGTTTCTCGGCAAAGGAGAGCATTCGCTTCCGATTTACGGACATGATGCTGATATAGAACAGTTTCAAAAGCTTACATATAAAACACATACGAAAGGGATTGCCTACCAGCCGGATCAGCCGCTGACTGCCGGTCCGTTTACGATCACCTTTTTAAAAACGATTCACCCGGTGACATGCTATGCCATGCGGATTACTGACGGCAGCCATACTGTCGTATATACTGCTGATTCCAGCTATCAGGATTCATTTATTCCATTTTCGGAAAATGCCGATTTATTGATCTCAGAATGCAATTTTTATGCTGACCAAGACGGGACAAGCGCAGGCCATATGAACAGCCTGGAAGCCGGGCGAATTGCAAAAGAAGCGGGAGCGGGAGAACTGCTGCTGACACATTTGCCGCATTTCGGCGTGCATGACAATCTTCGCAAAGAAGCGAAAACCGTTTTTAACGGCGAAGTGAATATTGCGAAATCAGGTTTTGTGTGGGAAGGATAAAGGAGGAGCACCATGTTATTTATTGACAATCAAAATATCAATGATCCGCGGATCAATCTTGCTATCGAGGAGTACTGTGTAAAGCATTTAGACCCAAAACAGCCGTATTTGCTCTTTTATGTGAATCAGCCGTCTATTATCATTGGGAAAAACCAAAATACAATAGAAGAAATCAATACAAAATATGTAGAGGAAAACGGGATTATCGTTGTCCGCCGTTTATCAGGCGGAGGCGCTGTGTATCATGATCTGGGGAACTTGAACTTCAGCTTTATCACAAAGGATGACGGGGACAGCTTTCATAACTTCAAAAAGTTCACTGAGCCGGTGATCCAGGCTTTACGCCAGCTAGGAGTAGACGCAGAATTGAGCGGCCGGAACGACATTGTAGTAGATGGCCGGAAAATATCCGGAAACGCCCAGTTTGCAACAAAAGGACGAATTTTCAGCCACGGCACTCTCATGTTTGATTCAGCCATTGATCATGTTGTGTCTGCATTAAAAGTGAAAAAGGATAAAATTGAATCAAAAGGCATCAAATCGATCAGAAGCCGAGTGGCAAATATCAGTGAGTTTCTCGATGATAAAATGTCGACAGAACAATTCCGCAGTCATTTGCTTCGCCATATTTTTAATACAAATGATATTCAAAACGTGCCGGAGTATAAGCTGACAGAAAAAGATTGGGAGGTCATTCATCAGATTTCGAAAGAGCGCTATCAGAATTGGGATTGGAACTATGGCCGTTCACCGAAATTTAACCTCAATCACTCCAAACGCTATCCGATCGGATCGATAGACTTGCGTCTGGAAGTCAAGAAAGGCAAAATTGAGGACTGCAAAATCTTCGGAGATTTCTTCGGAGCCGGTGATGTATCTGAAATTGAAAACCTGCTGGTCGGAAAACAATATGAACGCAGTGTCATCGCTGATGTGCTGGACGGTGTGAATCTTAAGCATTACTTTGGGAACATTACGAAAGAGGATTTCCTTGATCTGATTTATTAAGGCAAAACACATTGTTTGAAAGAGCGGTTGTGGTTTTGAAATAATGGAGGCAGGAGGGATTCACATGAAAGTGTTTTTAATCGGAGCGAACGGACAAATTGGACAAAGACTCGTTTCTTTATTCCGAGACAATCCTGATCATTCCGTCAGAGCGATGATCAGAAAAGAAGAACAGAAAGCGTCTCTCGAAGCTGCCGGTGCAGAAGCTGTGCTTGCGAATCTGGAGGGCAGCCCGGAAGAAATCGCTGCCGCGGCAAAAGGTTGCGACGCGATCATTTTCACAGCGGGTTCCGGCGGCAGCACAGGTTATGATAAAACGCTGCTGGTTGATCTAGACGGAGCGGCAAAAGCAATGGAAGCTGCGGATATCGCGGGCATTAAACGGTTTGTTATGGTTAGCGCCCTGCAAGCCCACAACCGTGAAAATTGGAATGAATCACTTAAACCTTATTATGTAGCCAAACATTATGCTGATAAAATTCTGGAAGCTAGCGGTTTAACTTATACGATTATCCGTCCGGGAGGCCTTCGCAATGAGCCTGGAACGGGTACTGTTTCAGCAGCGGAGGACCTGGCGCGGGGGGATATTTCCCGGGATGACGTTGCGAAAACGGTCATTGCCTCTTTAGATGAAACCAATACGGAAAATCGGGCCTTTGATCTGACAGAAGGAGACACACCGATTGCCGAAGCATTAAAGAAACTATAACAGTACTGACACTCAGGGCTTTTTGCTCTTGAGTGTTTTTTTCTGTTTCTCTATAATGAAAGGGAAAGCTTATCTTCATTAATGAATGACTGTTCATTCACTTTAAGGGGTGGGAGAATGAATCTCGTTTCAAAATTGGAAGAGACAGCATCTGAGAAGCCCGACAGCATCGCATGCAGGTTTAAGGATCACATGATAACGTATCAGGAGCTGAATGAACACATTCAGCGATTTGCGGACGGACTTCAGGAAGCCGGTATGGAGAAAGGGGACCATCTAGCTTTGCTGCTTGGCAATTCGCCCGATTTTATCATCGCGTTTTTTGGTGCGCTAAAGGCTGGGATTGTGGTTGTGCCCATCAACCCGTTGTACACGCCCACAGAAATCGGTTATATGCTGACAAATGGCGATGTAAAGGCGGTCGTGGGCGTTGATCAGCTTTTGCCGCTTTATGAGAGCATGCATGAATCGCTTCCGAAGGTTGAGCTCGTCATTTTATGCCAGACGGGAGATGCCGAGCCAGAAGCTTCAGACCCAGAGGTCAGGATGAAAATGACAACGTTTGCAAAAATATTGCGTCCGACATCTGCCGCTAAACAAAGCCCGGAGATTGTCTCTGATGATACCGCAGTCATTTTGTATACGTCAGGAACAACCGGAAAACCGAAAGGCGCGATGCTGACCCATCAAAATTTGTACAGCAATGCCAACGACGTCGCCGGCTATTTGGGAATGGATGAGAATGACAATGTGGTCTGTGCTCTTCCCATGTTTCACGTGTTTTGTTTAACCGTCTGCATGAATGCCCCGCTGATGAGCGGAGCAACTGTCTTGATTGAACCTCAATTCAGCCCGGCATCTGTTTTTCAGCTTGTTAAGCAGCGGCAGGCGACCATTTTTGCCGGTGTGCCTACGATGTATAATTACTTGTTTCAGCATGAAAACGGAAAGAAAGATGACTTTTCTTCCATTCGGCTGTGCATTTCGGGAGGCGCGGCCATGCCAGTCGCGCTGCTGACCGCGTTTGAAGAAAAATTTGGCGTGACCATTTTGGAAGGCTACGGGCTTTCAGAAGCATCACCAGTCACGTGTTTTAACCCGTTTGACAGGGGCAGAAAGCCGGGCTCTATCGGGACAAGTATATTGCATGTCGAAAACAAGGTCGTAGATCCGCTCGGGCGTGAGCTGCCCGATCACCAGGTCGGCGAATTGATCGTGAAAGGCCCCAATGTGATGAAGGGCTATTATAAAATGCCGGCGGAAACAAAGCATGCGTTAAAAGACGGATGGCTTTATACGGGGGACTTGGCAAGACGAGATGAGGACGGCTATTTTTACATTGTTGACCGGAAAAAAGACATGATCATTGTAGGAGGATACAACGTCTATCCGCGCGAGGTGGAGGAAGTGCTGTACAGCCACCCGGATGTCAAGGAGGCAGTTGTTATCGGTGTGCCGGACGCCCAAAGCGGTGAAGCGGTAAAGGGATATATTGTACCTAAACGATCTGGCGTAACAGAATCGGACATCATGCAGCACTGTGAAAAACATCTGGCAAAATACAAACGGCCTGCCGCCATTACGTTTCTTGACGACATTCCGAAAAATGCGACGGGGAAAATGCTCAGACGGGCGCTGAGAGATATTTTGCCTCAATAATACGAAAAAGCGAAGCGGCGAGCTTCGCTTTTTCATTTCAATCCTTTGCTTCTTTTTTAATAATGTTTAGCAGCGCCTTTGTATCACTTTTACTTAATTTGTAGTATGTCCCGTCCTTCAAATAAACGGCTTGCTGGCTGCCGTCAATCCATAGTCTGAATGAGTCGTACCGGTCTTTATGAAATTTGATTGTCCCTTCGTAATCAGGGGTTGATGTTTTTTCTGTCTTCAGCTGTTTTCCCTGATTCATAATGTCCAGCATATCTTTGACGTGCTGCCTTTTTTCAATCTCGATATCTTCCTGGCCGCTTGAAGACAGCGTGATCAAATCCGCGTCTACCGATTGATATACATCGCCTGACCGGCTGTAAAGATAGAAAAATGCAAGAAACACAAGACCGATAACCACGATGGCTGCCACTATTTTTTTCATTTGCATCACTCCAAACATTGTTAGTTTTCCCAGCGATCAGGGTTTCCATGCCTAAAAGGATGGAAAAGTACGAATGCACAGCCTGGTTCTAAGAATTTGAATTTATGATTACAATAGAAGTAACGGGTTGATGTGAGGAGTGAGGCGTTATGCGCAGGTGGATTGCGGCAGCAGGGCTTGCTTACGTGCTGTATGGGCTGTTTTTTTATTGGTATTTTTTCCTGTCTGGTGATTCCGCAGTACCGGAGGCCGTTAAAGGGACGCAGGCTGACCCGGCTTCTTTCATGAAGCCGTCTGAATTGACAGTGGCCGAGCAGTATTCGAATGTAAAGAATTTTTTATTTTTTATTGGGATTCCTCTTGATTGGTTTCTGTTTTTTGTGTTGCTGGTCAGCGGCGTTTCAAAGAAGATCAAAAAATGGATGGAAGCAGCCGTGCCCTTTCGGTTTTTGCAGATCATTGGCTTTGTGTTTGTGCTTTCGCTGATCACAACGTTAGTGACGCTGCCTTTAGATTGGATAGGCTATCAAGTATCGCTTGAATACAACATTTCTACACAGACAGCGGCCAGCTGGGCTAAGGATCAGGTCATAGACTTTTGGATCAGCTTTCCGATCTTTACGCTTTGCGTTCTCGTGTTTTATTGGCTGATCAAAAGGCATGAAAAAAAATGGTGGTTATATGCTTGGCTGTTAACTGTGCCGTTTTCGCTGTTTCTGTTTTTTATTCAGCCAGTCATTATCGATCCTTTATACAATGATTTTTACCCTTTGAAAAACAAAGAGCTTGAAAGCAAAATTTTAGAGCTGGCAGAAGAAGCCGATATTCCGGCTGATCATGTATATGAAGTGAACATGTCCGAAAAAACAAATGCGCTTAATGCCTATGTCACAGGAATCGGAGCGAACAAACGGATTGTATTGTGGGATACGACGCTGAACAAGCTTGACGACTCAGAAATTCTCTTTATTATGGGCCACGAAATGGGCCATTATGTCATGAAACACGTCTATATCGGACTGGCTGGCTATTTGTTTGTGTCGCTCGCCGGATTTTATGTCATTGATAAGCTTTACAAGCGAACGGTCCGCTTTACCCGCAGCATGTTTCATTTGGAGGGGCGGCATGACCTGGCAGCACTGCCGCTGTTGTTGCTGTTGGTGTCTGTTTTGAGTTTTGCGGTCACGCCTTTTTCTAATGCTGTCTCTCGTTATCAGGAGAATCAGGCTGACCAGTATGGGATCGAGCTGACGGAGAACAGAGAAGCCGCTGTCAAAACGTTTCAGGATTTGGCTGTGACGGGACTGAGCCAGGTTGATCCTCCGGTGCTTGTAAAGATATTCAGAGGCAGCCACCCTTCGATCATGGAACGGATACAACACGCGGAAAATGAAGAGAATGCGCCAGAACATCAGGATGCTGACAAATAAAAAAGAAGCAGGTATGGAGGAACCTGCTTCTTTTTTATATTATTGTGCAGCTGCCTCTACATTGATTAAGCCTTTTCCATAGTAGAAAGAGCTTCCAAGGTATGTTGTAGTGCTTTCTAAACGATCACGGACTTGCGCGTTTGTCCAAGTCGGGTGCTTAGAAAGAATTAACGCTGCTGCTCCGGCAACGTGCGGAGTCGCCATAGACGTTCCGTTGTAAGCGCCGTAAGTGCCTCCAGGAAGTGTGCTTTGGATGGATACGCCAGGAGCCATCACATCAAGCTCAGAACCTACGCTTGAGAATGAAGCTCTTTGGTTGCTGCTGTTTACCGCACCTACCGCAATGGTAGAAGGATATTTTGCAGGATAGCCGACTGTGCTTGAGCTGCCGGACGTGCCTTCGTTTCCAGCTGCAGCTGCAACGACGATACCGTTGGAAACGGCTTTATCAACTACTGTTTTCAGCGCTGTAGAACCAGAAGGTCCGCCAAGGCTCATATTGATAACGTCCATCTTGTTGGAAATGGCCCACTCAATGCCGTTAATAATCCAGCTGTATTGGCCGCTTCCTGTTGAATCGAGAACTTTTACTGCATATAACGATGCGTTTGGCGCTACGCCGAGAACACCGATTGAGTTATTAAGAGCGGCAATCGTACCAGCTACATGCGTGCCGTGAGAACTGCCGTCCTGGTATGGGTTTGTTTCAGAAGGTACAAAGCTTGCTCCGCCTCTGACGTTTAAGTCAGGATGAGAAGAGTCAATTCCGCTGTCGATAACAGCCACTTTTACGTTAGAGCCTGTGTAGCCTTGAGAGTGAAGAGCTGGCGCTTTAATTTGAGAAATGCCGTAAGGAACAGATTGCGCATATTCATGTGCAATATGATCTTCTTCCACATATGCAACGCTAGGATCTTGTTTTAATTCTTTTACAGCTTTTTCATCCAATGTAGCTGTGGCTGCGTTAACATACTTAAACTGCTTTTGAACTTTTCCGCCTTTCTCAGAAATAACATCCTTTTTCTTAGCGGAACTCATCGCACTCATTGTCTGTTTAAATCCGACAATGTACTTCTTTTCTGTACTGTTTTTTCCGGCAGCCTGCGCAGACATGTTGCTGAACGCCATCGTAAAGATTAACGTTAACGCAAACAACAAGCTGATCCACAATTTTTTGTTTCTCACTCTTTACCCTCTCCTTTAAAAGAATTCAGAGTAGACTTACTTAAAAGACTATTCTGTAAATTTATTGTAATAGATGGAATAATATTTTAGTAGACCCATTTTTTCGCGATGATTTCATCTCTATTTAGGTATATCATCTCTCGCTATTTCTGTAGGAACTCGAAATAACTATTTTTATACAGAAAAGAACGAAAATAGACATGAGTAAATGTTCATTATGCTGAAATGTCATGCTTTTTCAGGTTAAATGCTCCTGAGCCCCGGCAAATTCCTGTCGAAAAAAATCCTTCAAATGACCTGCATGTGTTTCCGTGAGATCAATGGATATTATCGTGATATTTTTTCTATGCATGCTGATAAAAGTATTCTAACAAATAAACTTTACAGAAAATTCTATTAGGACTAAAATAAAACGATTATAGAGAGGGAGGAAGAAATGAGATGAACATTCGCCTAGCAAAGACATCAGATGCAGAAGCCATTGCGCCTCTGTTTAACCAGTATCGGGAGTTTTATAAGCAGGCGTCCGATCTGAAAGGGGCAGAGGTTTTTTTGAAAGCACGTCTGGAAAATGACGAGTCTATTATTTTGATAGCAGAAAAAAACGGAGAATTCATAGGTTTTACCCAGCTCTATCCAACGTTTTCTTCTGTGTCTATGAAAAGAATCTACATATTAAATGACTTATTCGTCGCTCCTCATGCGCGGGCAAAGGGAGCCGGCGGGCAGCTGCTGTCTGCTGCAAAGGATTTTGCTGCGGAAAACGGAGCAAACCGTTTATCGCTTCAGACGGAACACCACAACAAGACGGCAAGGAGCTTATATGAGAAAAACGGCTATGAAGAGGAAACTGCTTTTGTCCATTATCGTCTCAATGTGCCGGCGAAGTAAAATTGAAGCTTGATGATTTGGTTTTTTGAACGTTCTTCGGTTACGATATAAACGAAAAGGAGTGTGCCGAATGTCAACGTTATTTCAAGCATTGCTGGCAGAGAAAAATGCCGAAGATGTTTCAGTCCATGTGAAAACCATGTCAACAGAGGATTTGCCGAAAGACGGTGTCCTGATTAAAATTGCTTATTCCGGCATCAATTATAAAGATGGTCTGGCCGGAAAAGCAGGCGGCAATATCGTCAGAGAGTATCCGCTTATTTTAGGCATTGATGCTGCGGGTACGGTTGTCTCTTCCAATGATCCGCGCTTTGCCGAGGGTGATGAGGTGATCGCGACAAGCTATGAGCTCGGTGTCTCCCGCGATGGCGGATTAAGTGAATATGCTTCAGTGCCTGGTGACTGGCTGGTGCCTCTGCCATCGAATCTTACTTTAAAAGAAGCGATGGCGTACGGAACGGCGGGGTTTACTGCGGCGTTATCGGTACATCGGCTTGAACAGAACGGCCTGTCTCCGGAAAAAGGGAGCGTGCTTGTCACAGGAGCAACCGGCGGTGTCGGCGGAATTGCGGTCTCGATGCTGAACAAGCGGGGCTATGATGTGGTGGCAAGCACCGGAAACCGGGATGCGGCTGATTACTTGAAGCAGATCGGTGCAAGCGAAGTGATCAGCAGAGAAGAGGTCTATGACGGAAAGCTTAAGGCGCTGTCCAAGCAGCAATGGCAGGGAGCGGTTGATCCTGTCGGCGGAAAACAGCTTGCCTCGCTTTTAAGCAAAATCCAATATGGCGGAGCTGTCGCGGTGAGCGGCTTAACGGGCGGGGGAGAGGTTCCTGCAACAGTGTATCCGTTTATTCTTCGCGGGGTCAGTCTGCTCGGAATTGATTCAGTGTACTGTCCGATGGATGTCAGAGCCGCTGTTTGGGAGCGCATGTCTTCTGATCTCAAGCCTGATCAGCTGCTGACTATCGTGGACAGGGAAGTATCATTGGCAGAAGCGCCGGCTGCGTTAAACGATATTTTGCAAAATCGGATTCAAGGAAGAGTCATTGTAAAGCTTTAACAGGATCAGCTTGCAGAGAAATCTAGGTTTTTCTGCAAGCTTTTTTATATACATAATGTTAAGCTGCTGTATTACCTGACCGATGTGTTTTAATATCGTCAGCATTTGACCGATGTGGTTAACAAAAATAAGGTCATCAGCCAGAAGTTCATCCAAAGCTTCCGTATCACTTAAAGCATGGCCGTTTTAAACAGAGAGAAACAAGATGTTCTTGTAAGCTGAACTTTCTCTTCTCATTTAAAAAATAATTAGTGATAATGATTCTCATTCCGTGTTATACTATCTCTTGGACATCTTAACCTTAGAAACTACATACAGGAGAGACTGGAACGCATGAAAAAAACACTGATTATTCTTACAGTTTTACTTCTTTCTGTCTTAACGGCTGCCTGCTCGTCTTCAAGCGGCAATCAAAACAGCAAAGAAAATAAAGTGGAGGTAACACATGATTTAGGAAAGACAAATGTGCCTGAGCATCCGAAGCGGGTTGTTGTTCTTGAGCTTGGTTTTATCGACACACTGCTTGATCTCGGCATTACGCCTGTCGGGGTTGCCGATGACAATAAAGCGAAGCAGCTGATCAACAAGGATGTGCTGAAGAAAATTGACGGCTACACATCTGTCGGTACTCGTTCACAGCCAAGCATGGAAAAAATCGCTTCATTAAAACCTGATTTAATTATTGCCGACACAACCCGGCATAAGAAGGTATACGATCAGCTGAAAAAAATCGCGCCGACGATCGCGCTTGATAATTTAAATGCTGATTATCAGGATACAATTGATGCTTCACTTACGATTGCAAAAGCAGTCGGCAAGGAGAAGGAAATGGAGAAAAAGCTGACAGCACATGAAGAAAAGCTTAGCGAGACAAAGCGGAAAATCAGCGCTAACAGCCAGTCCGTCCTTTTGATCGGAAATACAAATGATACGATTAAGGCGAGAGATGAAAATTTCTTTACATCAAGACTTTTAACACAGGTTGGCTATCGATACGCGATCAGCACGTCAAGTAACAGCGAATCAAGCAATGGCGGCGACTCAGTGAACATGAAAATGACACTTGAGCAGCTGCTGAAAACAGATCCAGATGTGATCATCCTGATGACAGGAAAAACAGATGAGATCGACGCGGACGGCAAACGCCCTATTGAAAAGAATGTGCTTTGGAAGAAGCTGAAGGCAGTGAAAAACGGACATGTGTACCACGTGGACCGCGCGGTATGGTCTCTGCGCCGCAGTGTGGACGGGGCCAATGCCATTTTGGATGAGCTTCAGAAAGAGATGCCGGCTGATAAGAAATAGAAGAAAAGACAGGCGAATGCCTGTCTTTTTCTTATTTGATAAAGCCGGATAAGTGGCTGTTAATATTATAGTCTTTAATCCGCCATTTCTCTTCTGCAAATTCAATGTTGCTGAGGCAGGCGTTGACGAGGCGCGTGCTTTGAAGCTCTGGGTCCCCGCCGGAAATCTCCGTCAGCAATGCATGAATCGCTGCGCCGTGCGCGACGATCAGCACCTTCTGGTTTGGATACGCCTGATTCACTTTGACCAAACCGCCCATCAGCCTGTCAGTGAGTTCTTCCAGCGTTTCCATATTCGGATAGTTTTTATCCGGATAGCGCTTGGTCCGTTCTTCCAGCAGCATGCCCTCCGCATCGCCGTAATCGCGTTCCTTAAAATCATCCATCTCGACAATCGGAAGATGCAGATATTCATTAATGATTTCCGCGGTTCTTTTTGCTCTTTTCAGCGGGCTGGTCACAATAATATCCCAAGAGAAATCCTTTACATATTCTCCGGTTTCTCTTGCTTGGCGTTCACCTGTCGCGTTCAGCGGAATATCGGTTTTGCCTTGGCATTTTTGCTGCAGGTTCCAATCGGTTTCTCCATGTCTTACTAAGCAAACGGCTGTCATAAAATCCCCTTTCTGACTTTAGTCATATCGCTATTATACTAAATCAAAAGCACGCATCCTATGAAAACGCCTATGCAAGAACTTCAAATAATAAAGCCAGTCCGATTCCGCCGGCGCTCCCGATAGCAGCAACGGCATATTGACAGTCTGTCCGTCTTTGCGCTTCATAAAACAATCTGGTTACCAGAGCTGCACCTGATGCGCCGTACGGATGGCCGAGAGCTAACGCGCCGCCGCGTACATTGATTTTTGAAAAGGGGATGCCGAGTTCTTGCGAGCAGACACAAATTTTGACGGCAAAGGCTTCATTGATCTCATATAAATCGATATTATCAGGTGTTACATCATGTGCAGTTAAGAGCTTCCGGATTGCATCAACCGGTGCCGCGGGCGGATAGTTCGGGTGAATCCCGCTGACGGCGCTGCCGATAAACCGAAGCACAGGCTTATAGCCGAGTGATGCCGCTTTTTCTTCTTCCATCACAAGAAGAGCGGCCGCTCCGTCTGATATGCCGCTGCTGTTGGCTGCTGTAACCGTTCCGGAACTCGTGTCGAAAACCGGTTTTGCACGGGAAATAATCGCTTCTATCGGCCGCCTTTTCAGAAATGCTTCGTCCCTCTCTAATTCTCCGAGAGGAACGATTTCTTGACGGTAAAATCCTTTATCATGTGCGTTTCTGCTGCGTTGATGGCTGAGCAGCGCGTATTCATCCTGCTTTTTTCTGCTGATGGAGAAGCGTGCTGCCGTATATTCCGCTGCGATGCCCATGTCGGGATCACCGATTGTATCTGGAGAAAAGCGGGCCCGTTCTGAAAAAGGCGATTGACTGCTGCTTTCTGAGCCGCCCGGATATATATCGTGCCGGCTCCCGCTTGAATGAGAGTGCAGGCATAGCGCACAGCTTCAAGACCGGAGCCACACTGTCTGTCAATCGTCATCCCTGGAACCGATAAAGGCAGTCCGGCTTGCAGAGCTGACAGCCTGGCGAGATTGCCGCCTCTGCCGGTCGCGTTTCCGAGAATCACTTCATGAATTTGACCCCCTAGCTTTCGGCTGAGACAGCTGATGATGGGAGCCGCCAAATCCTCCGGGAGAAATGGCTTCAGCAGCCCGTTTTGTTTTCCAAAGATCGTTCGTTTTGCATCAACAATAACCGCATTCAAACTACACTGCACCCTCTTCTAGCCATTTCCTTACGATGGAACGGGCAATTTTTCCGCTGCTCGTTTCTGGCAAGGAGTCAGTAAACACCCATTTTTTCGGGATTTTGTAGGATGCTAGTTTCTGTTTGCACCAGGCTTTCAGTTTTCTGGCATCAGTGTTTCCGTGAATGACAGCTACAGCGATTTCTCCCCAATACTCGTCCGGGATTCCAACGACAGCCGCGTTTTCAACCTCTGGACTGGAGAGAAGCACACGTTCAATTTCTTCCGGGAAAATATTTAATCCTCCGTATACGATCATCCCGTTTTCTCTTCCTGATATGTATAGAAAGCCATCCTCATCGACACAGCCCATATCATCCACTGTCATCCAGCCGGATTCATCTGGTGCGCTGCCGTTGACATAGCCGGAAAACCCCATTGGGCTTTTGACAAATATTTTTCCGATTTCCCCGGGCTGGCAGCGTTCCCCGGCTGCATTGCGGATTTCAATGTGGACGTTGTGAAACGGCCGGCCGGCTGAATGCGGCTTCCGTTTGCTGTCTTCCGGTGAGGAATATGTCACAAAGCTAAGCTCTGATGTACCGTAAAAATCATATAGCTTGAGATGAGGCCATGTAGCGGCCAGCCTCTTTTTGGATTCTGCCGGCCAGTCTGCACCTGATGAAATGATTTTGACGGGATTGTTGGGAAAGGCCTTAACCCGGGTGAGGGCGTCTGTCATCGTCGGTACGGTATAGAGAACGCTGACAGATTTACGGTTCAGCCATTCCTTCGCTTGAGCAGGGTAGAATTTTTTCATCAAGCAAACGGTTCCCCCGAGAAACAAGGTGCTGACAGCCCCATATAGGAAGTGAGAGGACATTAATGTTCCTAGAATCAATACTGTGTCATCTGATGAAATCGAAAAATCTGTTTCCGTACACGTAAAGCTCTCCATCCATGAACGGTGAGATCGCGTGAAGGCCTTCGGTTTTCCTGTCGAGCCAGACGTAAATCCCATATAAAAAGGGTGCTCTGGATCAATGATAGGCACGGCTTCAGCGGATGCCTCAGAAATATCTGCCATACAGTTATCCAGCAAAACAACAGGTGCCTTGTTATCTATCAGTTTGTTTTTGAAAAAGGCTGAAGTAACCACAAGATCCGCATTACTTATGGACAGCCGCTCCTTGCATTCAGCCGCGCTCCAGCGTGTGTCGATGGGAACTGCCGTGCACCCCGCCGCTGCAGCCCCGGCAAACAGCTGTAAAAACGCCAGGCTGTTCGGGAGCAGGATCGCCACACGGTTTGGCATGTTTGACTGCGACCGCAGCCAGTTTGCGGTTTGAGAGACTAGTTGAGCCCAAACCCGGTATGTGATTTGCTCCGATTCAGTTTGGATCGCCACACGGCCTGGTGATCTTTCGGCAATAGATGAATAGGTATGAGTAATTGTCATGGAATCAGCCTCCTTTCGTAAACATCGTATCAGAAAGAGACAAGGCTTGGGTGATTTTTATCGCCAGAAACGCAGATACAGCCGCCTTTATCAAATCACCAGGCACATACGCAAGGCTCATGAAGGCGGCCTGTGACAAATCAATATGCATCATAAAAGCTTGTACTGGTATACCTAGCAGGTAAATAAAGATGATGCCGAATACAATATGGGTGAAAAAAAGACGCAGTGGCGTCACCTTACGCAGTCTGCAAACAGCTAAACTGATCAGCCATGAGGCGAAGGGATAAGCGATTAAAAAGCCTGCGCTCGGTCCAAAAAAAACGCCAAATCCGCCTCGTCCGCCAGGCAAAAGCGGCGCACCGAAGGCGACAAGCAGCAAAAAGACAAGCTGGCTTAAGAAAGCAGGCTTAGGCTTGAGGATGCTGCCTGCCAGCATGACACCAAGCGTTTGCAATGTAATCGGAACGGGTGTAAAGGATAAGAAGAGAGGGGGCATAAAACCCAGCACGGCCATCAGCGCGGTGAAAATGGCAATATGCATCATGTCTATTAATCTCAGCATGTGAAATCCTCCAAACAGTAATAAAATATGGTTATACAATAAATGCAGGCTGTTACTATGTCAACTTATTTTTAATTTAAGTTAACAATATAGGCGTGAAAAAACCGGCTGCTTGGCAGACCGGTTTTTGATGTTTATTCTTCTGTCAGGATGACAAGTGAATCAACAGATGCGGCCACGTGAGAAACAGCGCGGCTGACTTCCTGAAGACCTCCAAGAAAGGCCTGCAAATCGACGTCGATTTTGCCTGATTGCTCTTTGCTGACCTTCATGCTGTGGACGATTTCATCGAATAAGCGGTTAATTTGCGTCATTTTTTCTTTACTCTCGCTGACTAGCCCATTCACGTCTTTGATATGCTTTGATACGATGTTGATTTGTGTATTCGTATTGTTCACAAGCTCAGACACGGTAGAGACGGTTTTTTTCGTATCCTCAGAAAGCTTCCGCACTTCGTTTGCCACTACGGCGAAGCCTTTGCCGTGTTCGCCGGCGCGGGCAGATTCAATAGAAGCATTGAGCGAGAGAAGGTTTGTCTGCTCAGCAATGCCTGTGACGATGCCGAAGATTTTTTCAATTTGCTGTGCGATTTCATCCAGCTTGACCATTTCTTTTTCGATTTGGACAAGGCTTGTGTCAATTTTATTCATCTGTTTTTGCTGGATTTCAAGCTCTTTTTTCCCGCCGATCGACTTTTCTTCAACAGTGCTGGATGTCACTGTGCCGGCTTTGGATGCTTCGGAAATGCCTTCAGATTTGTCCACAAGCTCTTGAACAGATCTGCTCGTTTCTGAAAACAGGTTTGCAATCGACCCAGAGGTTTCTTGAATTTTCTGATGAAGAAGGTTTTTCTTTTCCTCTTGTTCATCGCGGGCCTGGTTGTACTCGCTTTGAAACGCTTCAAGGACAAGCTGCTGTTCTAAGTTCAAAATTTTAGTTGTCGCTTTGATGGCTTTCAGCAATTCTTGGTGATTTGTAATGGATGTTTCGTAAATGTTAATCATTGACAAAAGCAGTTCTTGAAACGCGCCCATGTACCATTTTGGCAGGAGGCCGATTCTTAAATGAATGGAGGCGATTCTGTTTCGCTTTTCAATGAATTCATCATCGATAACGCCTGCAAACATTTCCTGAATATGCCGTTTTAACGTTTGTTTTAAGCGGTCAACTGAGCTATGGTCATTAATGATATCCATCAATGAGCTTTCATGGTCAAGGTTTTTATAAAACGCATCGACGATGTATACGATATTTTCTTGAATTAATGGCTGAAGCTGCTCTAACACGTAAAGCTCGGCATCTCCTAGTCTGACCATTTTGAGCTGTTTTTTGACATCTGCATATGTGTTTGTGAGCTGAATGCGGTTTTTTTGCTGTCCGTTTGAATCAGAAAAGTAAGCTGTTTCTTGTTTTTTATCTTTTTTAAATAACAATACAATGATCCCCCTTGGGAAAAATATAATTTTCACTTTTTGGCTTTTTAAGCCTTTTTCTTTTTTATCGGCTAAGGGAAACATGAATGAAGATGCAGATGAAAAATATTTAAAAAACCGTTCATTAAAATGAACGGTTTAATCGAGATCTATTTGTTTTAATGGTTTGATGGCTGGGCCCTCCACCACTTCGCCGGTTGGCTTAAAGCGCGATCCGTGGCACGGACAATCCCATGTATGCTCGCCGTCGTTCCACTCAACCTCGCAGCCTAAATGGGTGCACGTTGTATCAACGAGATGGAGGCAGCCTTGTTCATCCCGAAAAGCCCCCGCGCGTTTGCCGTTCACAGTGACGGCTTTCCCTTCACCTGGCGCAATGTCTTCAAACTGGACGTTAGGCTTTTCAAGCTTTCCTTTAATGAAATGCTTGGCGACATCAGCATTGTAAGAAATCACTTTCTGTACCCCGGGATTCAGATGGAAACGGGACGGTGTGAAAATGCTTTCGTATGGATTATCTTTTTTCTCTACAATATCTGACAATAGAGTGGCCGCAACTCCTGATGACGTCATGCCCCATTTTTTGAACCCGGTCGCTACAAGAATATTGTCCTCATTTTCCGACATCGGCCCGATAAACGGAATTTTGTCGATGGTTACAAGATCCTGGGTGGACCAATAATATGGAATGCTTTCGATGCCAATGGTGCTTTCGGCCAGCTGTCTCAGTGTTTCATAATGTGTCGACATGTCTTTTCCTTGGCCTGTTTTATGGCTTACTCCGCTAAAGAGAATCAGTTTTTCACCGCCTACGATGGTATAGCGGAGCGCCACTGACGGCTGATCAATACTCAAATACATGCCCTCGGGATACTCTGTCTTCGGCTTGACGGCGAGGACATAAGATCTGTCAGAGTACATTCTTGTAGCATATAATCCGCCTCCGTCATAAAAAGGGAAGTGGGAACAGCATATGATGAAGCGGCTCTTAATGGCGTGCCGGCTTTTGGTTACCACTTCAGGCCTTTCTCCTTTTTTGATATCAAGCGCGACGGTCTCTTCATAAATCCGTCCGCCTTTTTGAACAATCTGCTCCAGAAGCGCTTTTAAGTATTGCAGCGGATGAAATTGGGCTTGATTCTTCATGACAAGCGCCAGCTTAGAACCTAAGGGGATTGGAAGATCCTTGATCAGGTCTCTTTCAATGCCAAGCTTTGTGTATGCCTCATGTTCAGTGCGGATTTTTTGCACAGCGTTTTCGTTTGCTGTGTAAAGATAAGCGTCCTGTTCGATCCATTCGCAATCAATTTGATGTTCATCTACTATTCCTTTTATGTAATCAATTGCGTTTTGATTTGCTTCATAATAAAGCCTTGCGTGATTCAAACCAAAATTGCGGATAAATTCATCGTATATCATGTCATGCTGTGCGGTAATTTTAGCAGTTGTATGGGCAGTGGTGCCGTTGAGAACCTGATTTGCTTCAATCAATACGACACGGAAGCCTCTCTTCGTGAGTTCATACGCCGTTGTGATTCCCGTAATCCCGCCTCCGATAATGGTGACGTCACATTCAGTATCCTCTTGAAGCGCCGGAAAAGAAGGCAGGTCAGTTGATGTTTTCCAGTATGTTTCAGGTGCTTCCTTTGCAAAATATGGATTAGCCAAGCCATGATACCTCCAATCAGATTTATTCTTAATTTTTCCATATTCTTTCTTTTCATACATAGGAAGCAGGGATTGTTCATAACATAATAGGGTTGAAAAGGAGTGATTTCATTGGCGAATCAAAAAAAGAAAACATTGCCGCCCCAGCACCAGAACCAGCAGCCGGGTTTTGAATATCTCATGGATCCCCGTCCGGTTTTTGATAAGCCGAAGAAAGCAAAGAAATTAGAGGGCAAAACCGCTATTATTACTGGAGGAGACAGCGGAATCGGACGCGCTGTATCGGTGTTATTCGCAAAAGAAGGGGCTAATGTGGTCATTGTGTATTTGAATGAGCATCAGGACGCCGAGGAGACAAAGCGGTATGTAGAAAAGGAAGGAGTAAAATGCCTGCTGATTGCAGGAGATATCGGGGAGGAAGCGTTTTGCAATGATGTGGTCATGCAGGCAAGCCAATCGTTTCCGTCGATTGATATATTGGTTAACAATGCAGCTGAGCAGCATGTCCAGCCCAGCATCGAAAAAATCACAAGCCACCAGCTGATCAGAACCTTCCAAACGAACATTTTCTCCATGTTTTACTTAACAAAGGCTGTGCTGCCGCATTTAAAAAAGGGTAGCTCTATCATTAATACTGCATCAATTACCGCCTATAAAGGCAATAAAACGCTGATCGATTATTCAGCGACAAAAGGTGCGATCGTTACGTTTACAAGGTCACTTTCCCAGTCGCTTGTTCAGCAGGGCATAAGGGTCAATGCAGTAGCGCCGGGCCCCATATGGACACCGCTTATCCCGGCCAGCTTTTCCGCAAAGGATGTAGAAGTGTTTGGTTCAGACGTGCCGATGGAACGCCCGGGACAGCCGGTGGAAGTGGCGCCAAGCTATCTATACCTTGCCAGCGACGATTCCACCTATGTCACAGGCCAGACGATTCACGTCAACGGCGGAACAATTGTAAATGGGTAATAAAAAGCCAATCCTTGAGGATTGGCTTATTCGCTCTGCTTGAGCGTTGCATATTCTTTAGAGAGCGTAAGAAACGCATCTTTATCTTTTTCGTCCAAGGCTTTGTTGATTTGGTCCGTCAGCATGGCAAGCCGACGCTTATACAAGGATTCATCGAGCACCATTTGAATGTAGACATCCATCATTGTGACATCAAATTCATTTGTTTTTTGCGTGTTGCGGGACTTCATGAGCTCAGTGTACGATTTTTTCTCTTTCATAAAGAATCCCCCCAATGCCTTTTTTATAGTATATGGATAACGGTCGAAAAAATCAATAAATTTTTATAATTTTTAGACAACTAATACTTGGCAATCTATCGACATATCCTGCAAAATGCCGTAAACCGGAAGTTCATATGAATGTAAAATCACTTTATTACTAGTAATTTAGTACCGATAAATATCATTAAAAGATGATTTTAGCATATTTTTTAAAAAAACCTGTCGTTTTATAAAAACAGATGATAGATTATTAGTATAAATTTTGCAGAAAAAGGATGGAGGCCATAATATGAGTCAGAAAACTGACGCACCTTTAGAAACGTATGAAGTAAACGGCGCAACAATTGCCGTGCTGCCAGAAGAAATCGACGGCAAAATTTGTTCCAAAATTATTGAAAAAGACTGCGTGTTTTACGTCAGCATGAAGCCGCTGCAAATTGTCGACAGAAGCTGCCGGTTTTTTGGATCAAGCTATGCGGGAAGAAAAGCTGGAACTTATGAAGTGACAAAAATTTCTCACAAACCGCCGATCATGGTGGACCCTTCGAATCAAATCTTTTTATTCCCTACACTTTCTTCGACAAGACCCCAATGCGGCTGGATTTCCCATGTGCATGTGAAAGAATTCAAACCGACTGAATTCGACGATACGGAAGTGACGTTTTCGAACGGGAAAACAATGGAGCTGCCGATCTCCTGCAATTCGTTCGAGAACCAGGTTTACCGAACAGCATGGCTAAGAACCAAATTCCAAGACAGAATCGAACACCGCGTGCCAAAACGGCAGGAATTTATGCTGTATCCGAAGGAAGAGCGGACGAAGATGATTTATGATTTTATTTTACGTGAGCTCGGGGAGCGGTATTAGAAAAAAAGAAAGGAGCTGACCAAACAGGACAGCTCCTTCTCCTGCTTTAGGCTGTCGGAATTCCGCCGGTGATGCCATATACCTGAGATGTTACATAGCTTGAATTCTCTGAAGCTAAGAATACATAAACATCTGCCAATTCAACTGGCTGTCCAGCGCGGTTTAGCGGTGATGGCGGTGTGCCTTGGCCGAATTTCGGTATGTTTTCCGTCGGTTGTCCTCCGGAAATCTGGAGCGGCGTCCAAATTGGCCCAGGCGCAACTGAATTCACTCTGATGCCTTTTGAAGCCAGCTGTTTTCCCAGTCCGACAGTAAAGCCGATAATGGCGTTTTTCGTTGCTGCGTAATCTAACAGCATCGGGCTTGGATTGTAGCCTTCAACTGAGGTGGTGGTAATAATTGATGCGCCCTCCGGCAATAACGGAAGCGCTGCTTTTACAACCCAATAAAGGGAAAAGACGTTCACTTCAAATGTTTTATAGATTTGTTCAGTAGGCAGATCTTCGATGTTTTCGACTGCTTGCTGTTTGCCGGCAACCAGCGCCAACACATCCAGTCCGCCGAGTTCCTGATGGGCTTGTTTGACTAAATCCTGGCAAAAGGATTCGTCGCTCAAGTCTCCGGGGATCAGCACTGCTTTTCGCCCTTCTGCTTCTATCAGTTCTTTCACTTCTTCAGCATCAGGCTGTTCCGCAGGCAGGTAGTTAATGGCTACATCGGCACCTTCCCGGGCGTAAGCAATCGCGGCAGCGCGGCCGATACCGGAATCGCCGCCGGTGACAAGCGCTTTTCGTCCAGTCAGCTTGCCTGATCCTTTGTAGCTTTTTTCTCCGCAATCCGGCACAGGCTTCATGTTCTTCTGCAGGCCGGGTGGTTCTTGATATTGTTCAGGAAATTCATCGTGAAAAAATGCTGTTAAAGGATTGCTAAGATTTGAATCAGACATCATCAACGCTCCTTTTCTGTTTGGTGTACATTCGTATGTGTACCCCTGAGCATATGGAGAAAAACATGTTTTGGCAGATTGAACGCTGAAAGACAAGAAAAACCAACCTTCTTCCATATTTATCTTGTAAAATAAGACTGTATGAATTATGATAAAATCCAGCTATAAAACAACTAAATATTGGATATAGGGGGAGTATATCGTCATGAAAAAAGCGGCGGCGGTTTTGCTGTCACTCGGTCTCGTTTTCGGTTTTTCATACGGAGCTGACCATGTGGCGGAAGCCAAAACAAAGGTGAAGGTCTATAAGAACTGCAAGGAGTTAAACAAAGTATACAAAGGCGGGGTGGCCCGCACGTCGAAGGTGAAAAATAAAGGCGGAAAAACAAAGTACAAGCCTTACGTCTCTAAGGCGCTTTATGATGCCAATAAAAAGAAAGACCGCGATAAAGATTATATCGCCTGCGAACGTTAAACAAGAAAAGCAATCTGATGGCCAGATTGCTTTTTTATTATTACGCCGCCTGATCAGCCGCAGCGCTTTTCGTTTTTCTTGTCGCAAAGCTTACAGCTACCATGACCGTGATATTTAAAAGCAGGGCGACTATGCCGACATTTAAGTCTTTTGCTGCTTGCGGCAGCGCCGGAAATAAAGTGCCGATCGTCGTTTCCGTCAATGTAATATAAGAAACCGCTCCGACGCCTGTAATGATCCCGGCGAAGGCTCCTTGCTTCGTCACCATATTATGCTTGAACAGGCTGAACAGCAGGGCAGGGAACAGTTGTGTGACAAGGCTGTAGCCCATCAATAGCAGCGTAACGATGGTATTCCCGCCTTTCAAAGTAAAGTACACCGAAATCAGCGCGATCACCGGCACTAAAAACTTAGCCAGCGCCGATACTTGCTGTTCTGTCGTGCGGGGCGCGAACACTTTATACACATTCTTTGCAAACAGCGTGGAGGCGGACATTAAGATCATAGACCCCGGCACAAGCGCCGTCAGCAGCCCGGCAGCGCCTATAATCCCGACAAACCAAGGGTCAAATGTTTGCAGAGACAGCCTTAAAAGCGATAGATCCGCGTCTGCCCCCTTTAGATCAGGAACTTGCAGGATAGCCGCAAAGCCGACGAAAAGGACAAAAAGCAAGACCAGCTGGTATAAAGGCATGATAATAGCATTTTTACGAAAGACTTTTGGGTTTTCGGCTGAATACGAAGCGGAAAACGTATGAGGCCACATGTAAAACCCAAGTGCTGTCAAGAGCACGGTTGAACTAAACCACGCCGTACTTTGTCCCGTTTCGGGAAGCGTAAGGAAGCCCGGCTTCGCCGTTTCAATCTGTTGAAACATGTTTTGAAATCCGCCGTAATAATGTATTGGCAAATACACTCCTAAAAACAGAACGACAACCAAAATCATAATGTCTTTTACAACTGATATCCAGGCAGATCCGTGAATGCCGGATACCATAACGTAAACCGTGATCGAAATGGCGCCGATCCAGATGGCGGCAGTCGGAGAGATTTTGCCATACGATGTTTCCGATACAATCAGCCCGAGGCCTTTCAGCTGCAGCACAAGATACGGAATGAGAGCGGCGATGCCGACCAGTGAAACGAAAACGCCAAGCAGCGGGCTGTTATATTTTTTGGTGAAAAAATCAGACTGCGACATCAGCTTATGCTGTTTTGCGTACGTCCAAACCGCCGGCAGGAGCCAATAAGAAAGGATGTAAGCCAGACAGCCGTAGGCGATGATGTAAAAAGCCGGACCGCCTTTCCCGTAGGCCCATCCGCTTCCGCCGAGAAACGTAAATGTGGTATAAATTTCGCCTGCCATCAATAAGAACACGAACAAGGTTCCGAAGCCGCGGCCTCCGACAGTCCACTGCTCAAGGTTCATGTCTTTTCCTTTTTGGGCGCGTATGCCAAGAAAAATGCTCAGGAGCAAGACGCCGAAAATGATGATGAGAGCTGCGTTCATTCTGCTTCCTCCTTTTTATTTTCGTTGTCAAGGACATACACAATCGCCATCAACACAGAAGTCAAAAGGGCCCACATCACGATATAGGCAAGAATAAACGGCATGCCGAACACATAGGGAGTCACTTTATTTGCAAAAGGGATGCCGAGTAAGATTCCAATAAAGGGCAAAGCGGCGAGAATGTGAATCAGTTTCATAGAATCCTCCTTCTCTTTTAGGATTGGTGTGGGCAAGCCTAAAGCGTACTGAAAATAATGTCGCAGATATGGAAGCATATGTCGTTTTTTGGGGTGAAAAGGCTGTGGTTCGAATTATAAATAAATTCATTTTGTTTGTATAGTGTGAATTGTCTGAAATTTATTGCTGGAATTGCCCGAAGAGGGACCGGGCAGTCTCGGGAGAGTACAGAATGATTCAAAAGACTCATGGCCTGTCCGGGGCAAATAAATAGAACGTTAATAATTCGCTGACCTGCTCCCGAATTCGCGGATTAAAATAGCGGTGTTTTTCTTCATAACCATCGATCACAAATACATAAAGCGTAAAGGCCTCATCGCGTTCCGCCTCGTGGATCGCAACTTTTCTTTTCCTCAGCTCTTTTCTGACCTCCATCAAATCCTTTTGTGCTATTTTTAATGATTCGCTGATAAGCTGTTTATAAGGATGCTTCAATTTTAATGTGCTTTGTTCAATACCGGCAAGATCACGATTTAAAATCGTAATGGCCATGGGCAAAAAGAGAGCCCGTTCAATTAATTCGTATATTTCCTCCTGCAGATTCGGCATGCTGATTCCTTCTTTCTAACGGGAACGTTTGTTCTCTGTGTATTCTATATCGGCTGGTGAAATGTTTCAAGACAGAAAAATTCGCCAAAACTTTTTAGTTTTCTGCTGATAATGTGTAGAATAAGGATAGACAAACCCGGTAAGGAGTATAAATGTTGGAGCATTTTTTATCCTATTTGACACAAGAACACTTAACTGAATTATTTCAAAGCTATAGGGCTTTCGGTCCTTTTATTGCTGTGCTGCTGCCTTTAATTGAAGCATTTCTCCCGTTTTTGCCGCTGATCGTGTTTGTGGTGGCAAATACGAACTCGTTTGGACTGTGGGAAGGATTCATCCTGTCTTGGGCTGGATCAACTGCTGGATCTATACTCGTATTTTTGATTGTCCGCCAATACGGACAGCGAAGATTGCTTGGTTTTATCCGCAGTCACCCGTCGGTCAGAAAGCTGATGTTATGGGTGGAAAGGCATGGCTTTGGTCCTGTGTTTCTTCTGCTTTGTTTTCCGTTTACACCGTCAGCCGCGGTGAATGTTGTTGCCGGTTTGTCGAGGATCGGAACGCGGCCGTTTATTTTGGCGGCAGCCTCGGGGAAGCTTGTCATGATTTTTATGATCAGCTTCATCGGATATGATCTGCACGCGCTGATTACACAGCCAATTCGAACGGTCATTGCTGTATTGGTGATCACGATCTTATGGTATATCGGCAAAAAGGTAGAGCGGTACCTGCATGTGAGAGCCAGTCAGCGTGAGCATGATGGAGGGAGACAGTAACATGAAAAAACGGTTTTGGTTTCTTGCCGGTGTAGTGTCCGTCGTTCTCGTCATTCAGGTTAAAAATGCCGTCTTTATTGATTACAAGGTAGAAGGCGTCAGTATGAACCCGACCTTTCAGGAAGGAAACGAACTGTTGGTCAATAAATTTTCACATCGATTTAAAACCATCCATCGTTTTGATATTGTCCTTTTTAAAGGCCCCGATCAGAAAGTGCTGATTAAACGGGTAATCGGCTTGCCCGGTGAAACGATCAAATATAAAGATGATCAGCTGTATGTGAACGGAAAGCAGGTGGCTGAGCCATTTTTGAAGCATTTGAAATCTGTTTCTGCCGGAAGCCATGTAACGGGAGATTTTACCTTGAAAGATGTGACAGGTACAAGCAAGGTACCGAAAGGACAATATTTTGTCGTTGGAGATAATCGCATATACAGCTTCGACAGCCGTCACTTTGGTCCGATAAGAGAAAAAAATATTGTCGGTGTTATCTCCGATGCTGAATAAAAAGACGCCAATTGAAGAGGCGTCTTTTTTGTGCTGGCTTGGAAAAAAGTGTTGAAGAAAAATTTGTAAGAAGTTATAATCAATATTGTTACGTGTGTAACAAAAATAATAAATGTTTTGTATTTTCGTTTGTTTTCAATGGTTTATATTAGTTTCATATGAAACAAAAGGAGTGATTTAGATGAATGTTGAAGCAGTGATTATAGGGGGAGGGCCGGTCGGATTTATGTTGGCTTCCGAGCTTGCGATGGCCGGGGTGAAAACATGTGTGATTGAGCGGCTTCAAAAGCCTGTTCCGCATTCCAAGGCGTTGACGCTGCATCCCCGCACACTGGAGCTTCTTGAGATGAGGGGGCTATTGGAACGTTTCGTATCCAAGGGAAGCAAGATACCTTCCGGGCACTTTTCGATGCTGGATACCCGTCTTGATTTTACAGGCTTGGATACGGACTGTCCTTACACGCTTTTGCTTCCGCAGTCCAAAACAGAAAAGCTGCTTGAGGAACATGCACGAAGCTTGGGGGCAGAGGTGTTTCGAGGGGCGGAGGCACTGGCGGTTACGCAAAACGAGACAGAGGCGCAAACAATTTTTAAGGATCAGGACGGCAGTGTGCGGACGATCAAAAGTATGTTTGTCATTGGTGCCGATGGAGCAGGAAGTACCGTCCGGAAACAGGCTGGAATTGAGTTTCCGGGAACAGACAGCACCGTCACCGCTGCGCTTGGAGATGTGGCGCTCCTTTCTCCGCCGCCGTCAGGAGTGCTGTCCCTTTGTACGAAAGAGGGCGGTTTCATGATCGTCCCGCTTTCTCCGGGCCGATACCGTGTCGTCGTGATCAGCCCTTATCGCACCCAGACGCCGAAAGATGCGCCTGTCACTGAGGAGGAGCTGAAAGCTGACCTCGTACGAATTTGCGGGACTGATTTTGGCTTAACCGAGCCTTCGTGGATGTCGCGGTTCGGGAACGCCGCGCGCCAAGCGAAACGGTATCGGGATGGCAGAGTCTTTCTTGCAGGGGATGCGGCGCATATTCATTTTCCAGCCGGCGGCCAAGGGCTGAATGTCGGCCTTCAGGATGCAATGAACCTTGGGTGGAAGCTGGCGGCGGCCGTCAAGGGGGCTGCGCCTTCATGGCTTTTGGACAGCTACCATGAGGAACGGCACCCGGCTGCTGAAGGGCTCCTGAGGAACACGGAGGCACAAACAAAG
Source organism: Bacillus sp. NS1 (assembly GCF_058248265.1). NCBI lineage: Bacteria > Bacillati > Bacillota > Bacilli > Caryophanales > Bacillaceae > Bacillus > Bacillus sp. NS1. The sequence continues at coordinate 173,177 of NZ_JBZAZF010000002.1, forward strand.
CTGTTTGATTTTACTCAAGCAGGCCTCCATTTGCGAAGTATGATGTCGGAACTGCTCGCCTTCCCTGACGTGAATCGATATGTAGCAGGCCAAATTTCTGCGCTTGATGTCAGGTATGAAGCTGATCCTAACATGCCGCCGCATCGTTTGAACGGGTCAAGGCTTCCTGACATGGACCTGATTCTTTCTGACGGCAGTTTGGAACGGCTGTACAGCTTTCTCCAAAACGGGACATTCGTTTTGCTGTCATTGGTACAAGAAGCTGATGTGCATAGCCGATTAAAAGGCTTACGTACGGTAAACGCTTCAATTGCAGAACAGAATGAAAAGTTGCTGGACGTGCATACGATTTTGATTCGCCCTGATGGACATGTTGCCTGGGCAGTGGATGTATCGGAGCCTGATTGTGGTGAGGTGATTCAATCAGGGATCAGCCGCTGGTTTTCCGTTACCAGCCGGGTGTAGCTCAATTCGATTGTTTCATCTGTAACAAAACGGTATGATAGAAGAAACAATCGAATGAAAAAGGATGAAAAAAACGATGAATACAGATCATACGAAGCGCAATCTTTTTGAATTATATGCGGAGCTCATTCATCAGCAGGAGAAATGGGAGGGGCTCATTAAAGCCTTTTTGGCTGACGAATTGAAGAAGCTCGATGCCGAGCACGAGAGTAAATCTCAATTATCGATGACAGAAATTCATGTTCTTTCCTGTGTTGGGGACAATGAACCAATCAATGTCACGTCTATTGCAGAAAAAATGAATACGACAAAAGCAACTGTATCGCGCATCAGCACAAAATTGCTCGGCGCTGGTTTCCTTCACAGAACACAGCTCAGCGATAACAAAAAGGAGGTCTACTTCCGATTGACCCCGGCCGGGAAAAAACTGCACAGTTTGCACAAATATTATCACCAGAAGGTCGAACAGCGTTTTCTGTCATTTTTTGATCGGTATACAGAGGAAGAGATTCTTTTTGCGGAACGGCTGTTTCGGGATCTGGTGACAAAATGGTATCCGTCATCAGAAGAAATGGGGGACGGTCTTCACAACGTTTTTAAATAAAAAACACGCACTAAGGTGCGTGTTTTTCACGTTTCTTCTTTCTTTTTCAAGATTGTAACGTAAATCAGATTTCCTCCGGCTAAAATCATAAGCGGCAGTCCAGGAGAACCCGATGTCAACAAATTATAAATCAGCCAGATTCCTAAGCATATTCCATAATATAAGTGCATTGCTTTCTCGGGATTATTGCGCAGCAAAAGATCACTCCTTCCCCATCTGCTGTCAGTGTACCATGGAAGGATTGTTTTTCCAATTAGGCGTTACTGCCGCTGACGGAGCTCTCTTTGCCTTTTTTTTCACCATGAAGATGGTGAAGCAGACGATAAAATGGCGGCAAGAGGGCAATGACGAGGATGACGCGTATGACCTGAACCGCAACGACAAAGGTGGAATCGGCATGCAAGGTAACAGACGTCGTCGCCATTTCTGCAATGCCGCCGGGCGCAAATGCCAGAACAGAAGTGATGAGCGAGATTCCTGTCAGCTTGGAAACAATCACGGCGCTCAAAAACATAGCTGCGATTAAACCGACGGACGAGACAAACCCGACGATGAGAGTGCGGGTGACGCCGGCAAACATGCTTTTGTACATCTTAGAGCCAATCGTAGCCCCAAGAAATACTTGTGATACATGGTTAGCTTGTGCCGGCCACCATGCCGTCATGTCGTGCCCTGTCACCGCAGCTCCCCCAACATGTACAAGTGCTACACCGAGCATGCTGCCAAGCAGCCAAGGAGCCGGAAATTTTAAAAATTTCGCTGCTTTGCAAGCTCCCCAGGCAGCGAGAATCAAAACAGCAGTCCACAAAACGGGAGCGAGCCTAAAATCTGCCGTTGCCGAGGAAAGCGTTTCTGCTGCGGCACTTGCGGAACGATCTTGTTTTGTATAGATCAGAATGACTAAAAATGGAATGGAGAGCACTACGAGCAGCACCCGCATCATTTGAACAAGGCTGACAATGGCGGTGTTGGCCCCGACTTCCTGCGCGATACTCGGCATGGCGGACAGCCCGCCGGGAGCGGTGCCGACAAAGCTTGTCATCATATCCGTTTTGCTGAAACGCCAAAGCACATATCCTGACAGCATAGCAAGTAGTATAGACAATATCAGCATAACGCCGACTGAAAACCAATGGTCTTTAAGGACAGAGAGAACGGATAAATTCAGCTTTTGGCCCAATTCGATGCCGAGAATCATCTGCCCGAGGGCGAGCCATCGGCGGTCAATTCCTTTTTGGTCTGGCGCCATCATCAGCCATGCTGGCCGTATCATGGCGAGGCAGCAGGCGACAATCAGCGTTCCGATCATCCATCCGATCGATATTCCGGTTAATGAAAGAATAAACCCCCCGGCTGCGCTGATTGCGATAAACCATAGATCTTTGAGGAGATTTTTGTCTTTCTTCAATGTAAAACCCTTCTTCCTTTTCACGTAACACTCCAATTGTTCACGTAGTGAATGTATTATTACTATAGTATATTTTCGTTGATAAAGAAATTATGAATTATTTTCTATTTGCCATTCGCTTTTCTTATGACCTTGTGTTCGAGCTTCTCTATTGTGTAGGTCAGGCATAAACCAGCTGTCAGCAAACACACGGCAAGGGCGTAGAAAATCACTTCTCCGCCAAACGATGTCAAGATCAGCCCGCCTGCCAGAGGTCCGATTGAGCGGGATATATCCCAATGCAGGCCGTATACCGCATAAAACCGGCCGAGCAGATGGGGCGGTGCCAATCTCGATATGAAGGTTTGGATGTGAGTTAATCCGATGCTTTCGCCAACCGTCATCACGGCTGCCGTCACTAAAAGCATGGTCAGAGAGGTTGAGTATGCAAAGCCGGCAGCCGCAAGAGAGTAGCAGATATAAGTAATGAAAAGGATCATTTTCATTGAAAGCTTTTCTGTCCCTTTTACAAGAGGAACTTGGAGAACAAAGCTGAATAAAGCTTTTGCCGCCGAGTAGATGGTCAAAATGGATAGATAATCAGAAAACATGTTTTTGCTGAACAGCCTGTAAGTTGTTTCTGTTTGCGCGTATAACATGCTGATGGGGAGAGAAAGCAGCAAAAGAAGCAGTACAGGTCTGTATACCGTAAAGCTCGTGGACATTTCCGGTGTAACAGCTGTCTTTAACGGCTTTGTTTCTGGCAGTTTCAGTGCAGCGATCAGAAAGTAGGCAAACAATGCCGCGGCATCTAAAGCGAATATCCACACGGGGTTATAATTGTACAGCAGCATTCCCACTAGCGGTCCTGCTGTCAGGCCCGCCGAATAGATCGCATTGATGACTGCAAACACTTCTGAACGTCTGCTTTCCGGCGTGCTTTCAGCGATTTGGGCGCGGGAAGCAGGTATGTACAACGATCTCCCGATGCCATTCATGACGTAGAGAATGGCGAAAAAATATGAATGCTCGGCAAACACAAACCCCGTCATGGCCGCTGATTGCAGAAGCAATGCGATCAGAATCGCTGTGCGCCGCCCTAGCTGGTCCGTTACCCGTCCTGCAACGAGTGTAAGGAAAATATCAGCAAATGGCTGAAGACTGATGATCAGCATGGGAATCATGACACTGCCATTTAATTGTTCATGCAGATACAGCACCATAAAAGGGGCCATCATTGCACCCGTCAGGCTTGTCAGCATTTCTCCGATAAAGCGGAGCCAAACTGGAGTGGTATATCTTAATTTAATAGATTGAAAGCCGCTCAATATGTGATCGCCGCCTTTCGCTGTTTGATATAGTAGTAGTGTATAGAAGGGGCGGCGGCCCAAAAAGTGAAGAAAATAACAGAAAAAGATTCCCCTTTTGTCAGGAGGTGCGGGGATTGAAGCTGATTGAGCACTATATGGCACTTGTAAAAACAGGGCGTGCTCCATATGGGCAAATGAATGAAATGACTCTCACTGAAATGGCTGACTGTTTATTTTGTACAGAAAGAAATGCAAAGCTTATATTACATAAGCTGGAGAACAAGAATTGGATCATCCGGGAAAGTGGGGCGGGGCGCGGTCGTAAATCCAAAATCGCGTTTCTTCGCCAGCCTGAGGAACTGCTTCTTCAAACTGCCAAGGAATATACAATGGCTGGAAAGCTTAAAAAGGCAAAGGAGTTGCTTCAGCTGTATCAATCCTCGTTTCGGGGGCTTCAAAACGAATATGATATGTGGTTTTCTGAGGTATTCGGTTTTGTGACAGAGACCGGCCGGGATGGAGAAGAGGATGTGCTCCGGCTGTTCATCGCACCTGAATCTGTCAGCAGTTTGGACCCGTGCCGCATCTTTTTGCGGTCTGAGGGGCATTTCGTTAAACAGATATTTGATACATTGCTCACGTTTGATCCAGTTTTGCAGGAGCCGAAGCCTCATTTGATTCATGGATGGGAAGAGGACGGGAAAAAACGATGGAAATTCTTTCTTCGAAAGGGTGTGTCTTTTCATAATGGACAGTTGCTGACAGCGCGGGATGTTGCGTTTACGTTTCAGCGTTTTTTGACACAGGCTGACAACCCATATAAATGGCTGTTACACGGAGTGAAACAAATCTTAGAAAATGGGCCTTATTGTGTGGAACTCATACTCGATAAGCCGAATGAGCTTTTGCCGTATGTTCTTTGTGATGAACGGCTGTCCATTCTGCCGGCAGAACAGGGCGGCGGGATCAATGGCACAGGGCCTTTTCGGGTCAATCGGCAATGCGGTCAGATGCTTGTGCTTAAAGCCAATGAGCGCTACTTCAAGGGACGGCCCTTTTTGGATCGCGTTGAGTTTGTTTTTTCTGAACAAGCCGGAGAGGTAAACGGTTTTACCATTCAAGAAAAACAAGCATGTCCTGAGCAGCAAACTGTTTTTGATGAAAGGCATGTTCAGTATTTGTCGCTCAATCTGAAAAAGAAGGGGCCTCTTCAGCATCGAAGCTTTAGAAAAGCGCTCCGCCTGCTGATTTCCTCTAAACGGCTCGTTCGTGAAGCGGGCGGGCACCGCAGAACCCCGGTTACGTCTTTTTTGCATCCGAATCCTTTTGATTGGGGAGACGTTTCACCTTTTGAATTGCTGAAGCAGAGCGGGTACGAGGGAGAGCCGCTGGTGCTTTGTACCTTTTCGGAGACGGATCATTGTGAGGATGCCGAGTGGATTCAAAATGTTTGCGCCCAACATGGCATCAGGATTACACTTCAATTCTGTGATTCCGCTGATCTGCGCCGGCCGGAAATCGTGCAAATGGCAGATATCATTCATGACAGTGCGACGTTTTATCAAGACAGTGAGTTTGGTTTTCTGCATTTGCTGTTGTCGGAGAACAGTTTTTTGTGTCAGCATCTATCTGAAAAGCTGGAACGGATTTGTTCAGGAATGACAGAACGAATATTTTCAATGTCTGACCGCAGTTCGAGAGTCCTTATGCTGCAGGACATTGACTGCCAGCTTATACAGGAGTTCAATGCGATTCCGCTGTATCAAAATGTGCTGCAGGTGACATCAGGCGAGAATGTGAAAGGCCTGATGCTTGATGAAGAGGGGTGGATTGATTTGTACTCCGTGTGGCTGTCCAAATAAAAAAGAGGGTTCCTTTTTTTGAACCCTCTCCGTCTTTTATGACCTGCCATGCTGCGGCATTGTTCAGCGCAGGTAAAGCAGGACTTCGCACATGCTTGGCAATGATCGTGCTCGTGCTCGTGCTTTTCACATTCAGTGCCGCACGCTTCACAAATATCGGCGCAAAGTACGCAAATTTCTTTCATGAACGGGCTGTCCGTTTGCGTGGCTTTGACCGCCAGCGCACAAATATCCGCGCATTCCCTATCGAGCCGGATACAGCCGCTGAGATCGTGATGCACGCTTTCTTCCAGGCATCTTGTAAAACAATGATTACAAGCCTCAATACAAGCTTCTGAATATTGCTCCATAACTGATTCCCCCTGTGTGGCAGTGTATGTTTTATGTTTCCCGGCTGCTTTTGAAAAAAAGGTGAGTGTGTTTTTTTGTGTGAGGGGTATATTAACGTTCCATCAGATAGTATAGAAACCAGACAGCGTGATTTTGTTCGTCCCGTGCGGCGCGCGTAAAGATGCCTTTCGCTTTTAAGTTTGAAGTTTCCTCGGCCGCACGTAAGTAAAAGTCGACAGTTTCTTGTTCATCTTTAAAAGCTGCGTCAAGCCCTCTCGTGAAAGTGTCTGGGCATTCCTCCGTCTGTTTCGGCATGATGTGTTTGCCGGTAATGGCACCGTACAGTGTGGAAAGTTCACGGAGGTGGCGCATTTCGTCACGCCTGATTTCTTCAATCTGCTTTCTGACTTCATCGCGGTAGGTAAGTTCGGCAAGTTTGCGATAGCATTGAATCGCGCTGAATTCTCCGTCAATGGCCTTTTTCAAATTCCGAATCAAAACAGGATCTTCCCGGTATGGCGCCGGATAGGGGTAGTAGCTGTAATGCAAAAGGGTTCAACTCCATTCTTAGGAATTGGGCTTCTGTAGAAGTATATGTAGGTCAGGAAGACATGTGCGGAGAAATTCAGCTTTTTATATGCGAAAAGGCCGTTTTTACCAATAGATCAGATTGGTCATTTTCGTCAACATTCGATAAAATATATAGAGATAAAAAGAGAGGGGTCTTCTAATTGGGAGCAGAGTTTTTAGTAGGCAGGTCCGGGAGTGGAAAAACGAAGCTGATCATCGACAGCATTCAGGATGAACTGCGCCGGGCTCCATTCGGGAAACCGATCATTTTTCTAGTCCCGGATCAAATGACGTTTTTAATGGAATACGAGCTTGCTAAAACGCCTGATATGGGCGGAATGATACGTGCTCAAGTGTTCAGCTTTTCACGATTGGCCTGGCGCGTCCTCCAGCATACGGGAGGAATGAGCAGGCCGTTTCTTACGAGCACAGGCGTACAGATGCTCCTTCGGAAGCTCATTGAGGAGCATAAACAGGAGTTTAAAGTCTATCAAAAAGCAAGTGATAAAAGCGGGTTTACCGCACAGGTTGAACGGATGCTGGCAGAGTTTAAGCGTTACTGTTTGGAACCGGAAGATATCCGCCGGATGGCGGAAAGCGGAACGGCTTCCGAGTATCGCGGAGAACGTGTTTTATCTGAAAAGCTTCATGATTTATCGATTCTGTATCAGCAAATGGAAAAAAGCCTTGCAGATCAATATCTTCACTCTGAGGATTATTTGACATTGCTGGCAGAGCACATTCAGCTGTCGGAGGATGTAAAAGGCGCGCATATCTATGTGGACGGCTTTTACCAGTTTACACCTCAGGAATTCAGGGTGTTGGAGCAGCTTATGGTTCATGCAGAGCATATCACGTTTTCGCTGACAGCGGACAAGCCGTCATATGAGCGGGAGCCGCATGAACTGGAATTGTTCAGAATGACGGGAAAAACCTATTACCGCCTGCATCAGAAGGCCAAGGAACTGAATCTGGATATTACCTATAAAGAGCTAAACGGAACTGAGCGGCATATGCAGACGCCAGAACTGGCGCATCTAGAGGCGCAGTATGAAGCGCGTCCGGCTATCCCGTACGCAGAAAAACAAGAGGCCTTTACTGTAATGCAGGCCACAAACAGACGAGCTGAGCTGGAAGGCATTGCCCGGGAAATTCACACTCTTGTCAGAGAGAAGGGCTATCGCTATAAGGATGTAGCGATTCTTGCGCGCCAGCCGGAAGATTACAAGGATATGGTGAAGGAAGTTTTCGCAGATTACGAGATTCCTTATTTCATTGATGGAAAAGCTTCTATGCTGAACCATCCGTTAATCGAATTTATCAGGTCGAGCATTGATGTTCTGAAAGGGAATTGGCGTTATGAAGCAGTGTTTCGCTGTGTGAAAACCGAACTGCTATTCCCGCTTAACGAGCCGAAGACTAAGGTGAGAGAACAGGTCGATCAGCTTGAAAATTACTGTATCGCCTACGGTATCAAAGGCGATCGCTGGACAAAGGGCGACCGTTTCCATTACAGACGTTTTGTGTCATTGGATGATGATTTTGCGCAAACCGATCAGGAAATCGAAATGGAAAACATGCTGAATGACACACGCGACTGGATTGTTCCGCCGCTTTTTCGGCTCCAGAAAAGAATGAAAAAAGCAAAGACGGTTCAGGAGAAGGCGGAGGCGCTCTACCGCTATCTAGAAGAGACGGATGTGCCGCTGAAGCTGGATCAGGAAAGACAGCGTGCTGAGGAAGACGGCAGAATCATTGAAGCACAGCAGCATCAGCAGGCGTGGGATGCGGTCATTCAGCTGCTTGAGGAGTTTGTTGAAATGATGGGGGATGATGAGATTTCTCTTGATTTGTTTCAGCAAATGATGGAAGCCGGCGCGGAGTCGCTTACATTTTCTTTAATTCCGCCTGCCCTAGACCAAGTGTTTGTCGGCAATATGGATTTATCCAGAATGTATGGCACCTCTTGCACCTTTGTGCTGGGGGCAAACGACGGCGTTCTGCCGGCACGCCCTGATGAAAACGGAGTGCTGTCGGACGATGACCGGGAATGGCTGAAAACGATTGGGGTTGAGCTTTCCTCAGGCGGGCGGGAGCGTCTGCTTGATGAGCATTTCCTCATCTATATGGCGTTTTCCAGTCCGTCTGACCGGCTTTACGTATCGTATCCGATTGCCGATGCGGAAGGAAAAACGCTTTTGCCGTCGATTATCGTTAAGCGGCTGGAAGAACTGTTTCCGCAGCATAAGGAGCGTCTGTTGACAAGTGAACCTGAACAGGTCAGCGATGAGGAACAGCTTATGTATGTCGTCAATAAAAGCGTGGCACAGTCCTTTACCGCGAGCCAGCTCAGATTATGGACTAGGGAATACGACATCAGCGACGTCTGGTGGAGCACGTACAATGTGCTGATGAGTGATCCGGACAGACTGCAATCGAAAAAGCTGTTCTCAAGCCTGTTTTTCCGGAATGAAGTAAAGCAGCTTGAACGCAGCGTATCGAGACAGCTCTATGGTGAACGCATTCAGGGCAGTGTATCGAGAATGGAAACCTTTAATGCGTGCCCGTTCTCCCATTTTGCATCGCACGGGCTCAATCTGAAGGAACGGCAATTTTTCAAGCTCGAAGCACCGGATATCGGCCAGCTGTTTCATTCCAGCTTAAAGCTGATTTCAGACCGGCTGCGCGAGCAAAAAATGGATTGGCGCGATTTAACGAAAGAGCAGTGCGAGCTGTTTTCCTATGATGCAGTAGAGCGGCTGGCACCGAAACTGCAAAAGGAGATTTTGCTCAGCTCAAACCGGCATTATTATGTGAAGGAAAAACTGCAAAAAATTGTGACACGCGTGTCCGGCATTTTAAGCGAGCACGCGAAAGCGAGCGGATTTGTGCCGATCGGGCTTGAACTGGGCTTTGGAGGAAAAGGGCCGCTTCCGCCGCTGACCTTTAAGCTGAAAAACGGCTGCACGATGGAACTCGTCGGGCGAATTGACCGTGTTGATAAAGCGGAAAGCTCAAAAGGCCTGCTCCTAAGGATTGTCGATTATAAATCAAGCGACAAAGGCCTTGACTTAGCGGAAGTATATTACGGGCTGGCGCTTCAAATGCTGACGTACCTTGATTTATCGATTACTCATTCAGCAGACTGGCTTGGCATGAGAGCGACACCGGCCGGAGTGCTGTATTTCCATATTCATGACCCAATGATTCAATCTAATCTCCCGCTTGGGCTTGACGAGATTGAACAGGAGATCTTTAAGAAATTTAAAATGAAGGGCCTGCTTCTCGGCGATCAGGAAGCTGTTCGCCTCATGGATACAACCCTTCAAGAGGGACGATCAAATATCATCAACGCGGGCTTGAAAAAAGACGGCTCTCTCAGATCAGACTCAGCGGCAGTCGGCGAAAAGGAATTTGAATTGTTGACGAAGCATGTGCGCCGAACCTTCCAAGAAGCAGGCGAACAAATCACCGACGGACGCGTATCGATTGAGCCGTATAAAATGAAGAACAAGACGCCATGCACATACTGTGCGTTCAAATCAGTATGCCAATTTGATGAATCATTAGAAGAGAACGAGTATCGCTCGCTAAAGGCTGAAAAGGACAAGACGATACTTGAGTGGATAAAAAAGGAGGCGGATGGCAATGAACATTCCTAAACCGGCAGACAGCACATGGACAGATGACCAATGGAATGCCATTGTTTCAACCGGCCAGGATATTCTCGTGGCAGCGGCGGCGGGCTCGGGTAAAACCGCTGTTCTCGTTGAACGAATGATACGGAAAATCACCGCGGAAGAAAACCCGATTGATGTAGACCGCCTTCTCGTTGTGACATTTACAAACGCCTCAGCGGCAGAGATGAAACACCGGATCGCAGATGCCTTGGAAAAAGAGCTTGTAAAACGCCCTGGCTCGCTGCATATCAGACGCCAGCTGTCTCTTTTAAACCGGGCCAGCATTTCGACACTCCATTCCTTTTGCCTGCAAGTGCTGAAGAAATATTACTACTTGATCGATCTTGATCCGGGCTTTCGGATTGCTGATCAGACAGAAGGCGAGCTGCTTGGGGATGAGGTGTTGGACGAGCTGTTTGAAGACGAATACGCAAAGGGCGAAAAGGCATTTTTTGAGCTTGTTGACCGCTATACGACAGACCGGCACGATCTGGACCTGCAATTTCTCGTCAAACAGGTGTACGAGTATTCCCGTTCAAACCCAAACCCGGAGGCATGGCTGGAAAGCTTTGTTCATTTGTATGATGTATCGGAAAAGAGTGCCATCGAGGAGCTTCCGTTTTATCAATATGTCAAAGAGGATATTGCAATGGTGCTTAACGGAGCGAAGGAGAATCTGCAGCGCGCGCTGGAGCTGACAAAAGCGCCGGGCGGCCCCGCCCCGCGCGCTGACACCTTTCTTGATGATCTTGCGCAGATTGATGAACTGATTCAGTATCAGGACGATTTCAATGAACTATATAGGCGTGTGCCCGCAGTCTCTTTTAAGCGCGCGAAAGCAGTAAAAGGGGACGAGTTTGATCCTGCGCTCCTTGAAGAAGCGACGGATTTGAGAAACGGTGCAAAAAAACTGCTTGAAAAGCTTAAATCCGATTACTTCACGAGAAGTCCTGAACAGCATTTGAAAAGCTTGGCCGATATGAAGCCTGTCATTGAAACGCTCGTACAGCTTGTTATCAGCTACGGAAAACGGTTCGAAGCCGCGAAACAGGAAAAATCAATCATTGATTTTTCTGATTTGGAGCATTACTGTTTATCCATTTTGACAGCTGAGAATGACAAAGGTGAACGTGAGCCGAGCGAGGCGGCAAGATTTTATCAGGAACAGTTTCATGAGGTGCTCGTTGACGAATATCAGGATACCAATTTAGTGCAGGAATCGATCCTGCAGCTCGTCACAAGCGGGCCGGAGGAGACCGGTAACCTGTTTATGGTAGGAGATGTCAAACAGTCGATTTATCGATTCAGGCTTGCGGAGCCGCTTCTTTTCCTCTCCAAATACAAACGGTTTACAGAGAGCGGAGAAGGCACGGGTCGGAAAATCGACTTGAATAAGAATTTCCGAAGCCGGGCTGATATTTTAGATAGCACAAACTTTCTATTTAAACAGCTGATGGGCGGCAAAATCGGTGAGGTCGATTATGACGAGCAGGCTGAGCTGAAGCTTGGTGCGGCGTATCCGGATAATGATGAGACGGAAACGGAGCTGCTGCTGATCGACAACACAGAAGAGACGGATGCAGGCGAGGAAGCAGAAGAGCTGGAAACGGTGCAGTTCGAGGCGAAAGCGATCGCCAAGGAAATTCGCAAGCTGATTTCATCGCCATTTAAGGTGTATGACGGAAAAACGAAAACACACCGCAATATTCAATACCGCGATATCGTGATTTTGCTACGCTCCATGCCGTGGGCGCCGCAAATCATGGAGGAGCTGAGAGCACAGGGCATACCGGTTTACGCCAATTTAACGTCAGGTTATTTTGAAGCGGTCGAAGTCGCCGTTGCGCTTTCCGTGCTGAAAGTGATCGATAACCCGTATCAGGATATACCGCTTGCCTCTGTTCTGCGCTCACCGATTGTCGGGGCAGATGAAAACGAGCTGTCTTTGATCCGGCTTGAAAATACAAAAGCGCCGTACTATGAAGCGATGAAAGACTACTTGGCTGCTGGCGACCGGAACGATGAGCTTTATCAGAAGCTGCAAACATTCTACGGCCATCTGCAAAAATGGCGCGCGTTTTCGAAAAACCACTCTGTATCTGAGCTGATTTGGGAAGTGTACCGAGACACGAAATATATGGATTATGTCGGCGGGATGCCGGGCGGAAAACAGCGCCAGGCCAATTTGCGTGTTCTCTATGACCGGGCGCGCCAATATGAATCGACGGCATTTCGCGGACTGTTCCGTTTCCTGCGGTTTATCGAACGCATGCAGGAGCGGGGCGATGATCTTGGAACGGCGAGAGCGCTCAGCGAGCAGGAGGATGTTGTCCGCTTAATGACGATCCACAGCAGCAAGGGGCTCGAATTTCCCGTCGTGTTTGCAGCAGGTCTCGGCCGGAATTTTAACATGATGGACTTGAACAAATCGTACCTGCTGGACAAGGAGCTTGGATTTGGTTCGAAGTATATTCATCCGCAATTGCGCATCAGTTACCCGACGCTTCCGCTCATTGCGATGAAGAAAAAAATGCGCAGGGAGCTGCTGTCAGAGGAATTGCGTGTTCTCTATGTTGCATTAACGAGAGCGAAAGAAAAACTGTTTCTGATTGGTTCGTGCAAGGATCATCAGAAACAGCTCGCAAAATGGCAGGCATCCGCGTCCCAAACTGACTGGCTTCTTCCGGAATTTGACCGCTATCAGGCGAAAACCTATTTAGATTTCATCGGGCCGGCTCTTGCCAGACACAGAGATATGGAGGTTTTGGCTGAAAACGGTGCAGCAGCGCATGCTGATATATCAGGACATCCGGCTCGTTTTGCCGTTCGAATGATTCATTCCTATGATTTGCTGGATGATGATTTGGAAGAAAGAATGGAAGAAAAAAGCGAGCGCTTAGAAGCGATCCGCAAAGGTGAACCAGTTCCTGGCTCGTTTGCATTTGATGAAAAAGCCCGCGAGCAGCTGAACTGGACATATCCGCATTACGAGGTCACACAAATTCGCACAAAGCAGTCGGTTTCTGAGATCAAGAGAAAAAGAGAGTACGAGGATGAATACAGCGGCCAGGCCCCCGTTAAACCTGCTGAAGGAAGCATTCTGTACAGGCGGCCCGCTTTTATGATGAAAAAAGGCCTGACAGCAGCGGAGAAAGGGACGGCCATGCATACGGTTATGCAGCATATCCCGCTGACACATGTACCGACGATAGAAGAAGCGGAGCAGACGGTTCAAAAGCTTTATGAAAAAGAACTGCTCACTGAAGAACAAAAAGCCGCTATTGATATAGAAGAAATCGTGCATTTTTTCCATACAGAAATCGGCGGACAGCTGATCGGCGCTAAATGGAAGGATCGGGAAGTGCCATTCAGTTTAGCGCTTCCGGCCAAGGAGATCTATCCAGATGCACAGGAGGCGGATGAACCGCTTTTAGTGCAGGGAATCATAGATTGTCTCTATGAAACTGAGGACGGCTTATATCTCTTGGACTATAAATCAGACCGGATTGAGGGCAAATTCCGGCACGGCTTTGAAGGAGCGGCCCCTATCTTGAAGAAACGATATGAAACGCAAATTCAGCTGTACACGAAGGCAGTTGAGCAAATTGCAAAAACAAAGGTAAAGGGATGTGCGCTTTATTTCTTTGACGGAGGGCACATTCTGACATTATAGCGAGATCCGTAAGCTCCGGGATTTCAGACGGAGCGGATCTCGTTTTCTATACAAAAGAGAGGTGATAGCATTTGCGGATTTTACATACGGCTGACTGGCATCTTGGAAAAACGCTAGAAGGAAGAAGCAGGCTGAGTGAACAGGCCGATGTGCTTGATGAACTGAATACGATTGTAAAGGAAGAGCAGGTCGATGCCATTGTAATGGCGGGAGACGCGTTTGACACCGTGAACCCGCCGGCTTTAGCCGAGCAGCTGTTTTATGAAAGCCTGTCTGCGCTTAGCGACAGAGGGAAGCGCCCGATTGTTGTCATTGCCGGAAACCATGATAATCCTGACCGTTTGTCCGCCGCTTCACCGCTGACACATGAAAGCGGCATTTATTTAATCGGCTATCCAACAACAGAACCGCTCCATATTGAAGTGCCTTCAGCAGGGGAGCTTTTGGCGGTCGGAGCGCTGGCGTACCCATCTGAAGCGCGGTTAAATGAAGTGCTTTCCGATACATTTGATGAAAAGCTGCTTCGCGATCATTATGATGTGAAAATCAGACAGGCGTTTGAGCATTTGACAAGCCGGTTCCGCAAAGATGCAGTGAAGATTGCCGCCAGCCATATTTATGTCGCAGGCGGAAACCAAACGGATTCAGAGCGGCCGATTGAAGTCGGCGGCGCTTATACGGTGGCTGCTGAAAGCCTGCCGGCGGATGCCGCTTATGTGGCGCTCGGCCATTTGCATCGTCCGCAAACGATCAAGCGGGCGCGGACGCTTGCACGTTATTCGGGATCTCCGCTCGCCTACAGTTTTTCTGAAGCGGGCTATGCCAAATCAGTGACGATCGTAGACGCTAAGCCGGGGGAAGAGGCCTCCTGGCGTGAGGTGTTATTATCAAGCGGCAAGCCACTTGTGAAGTGGAAAGCCGCAAATGGCTTAAGCGAGGTGTACAGCTGGCTGGATGAAGGCAGGGATCAGAATGCCTGGATTGACCTTGAAATCCGTGTCTCGGACCAGCTGTCACTTGAAGAAATTCACAGGTTGCGAAAGGCGCACCCGGGCTTTATCCATATCAGGCCGGTTTTTGAAGAACAGAACAAAGAACGGGAACGGATCGAGGTTAAGCATGTGTCGATCGAGGACCGCTTTAAGAAATTTTATGAAAAACAAACTGGTGGCGCGGTGCCAGATGAAGAAATGGTGAAGCTGTTTTTAGAGCTTGCATCAGGCGTTGAAGAGGAGGATGCGAAATGAAGCCGATCGCCTTAAGCATTAAGGGGCTCCACAGCTTTAGAGAGGAGCAGACGATAGATTTTGACGGCCTTTCCGGTGCCGGTGTTTTCGGCATTTTCGGCCCGACAGGAAGCGGTAAATCCTCTATTCTCGACGCAATGACGCTTGCTTTATACGGAAAGGTGGAGCGGGCGGCGAATAATACGCACGGGATCTTAAACCATGCGGAAGATACGCTGTCTGTTTCCTTTACCTTTGCGCTTCAGACGGATCATCAAATCTCTTACAAAGTCGAGCGCGTGTTTAAGAGAACGGATGAAATGAAGGTAAAAACCGCACTTTGCCGCTTTATTGAAATCAAGGACGAACATACGGTGCTGGCTGATAAAGCCAGTGAAGTGAATAAAAGAGTGGAGGAGCTCTTGGGGCTGACGATCGACGACTTTACGAGAGCGGTGGTCCTGCCGCAAGGGAAATTTGCTGAATTTCTGTCTTTAAAAGGGGCGGAGCGCAGGCATATGCTTCAGCGTTTGTTTAATTTGGAGCAGTACGGAGACCGGCTTGTCAAAAAGCTGAGACGGCAGGCGCAGGAAGCCAATGCGAGAAAAAATGAAATGCTTGCTGAACAGTCAGGTCTCGGAGAGGCGAGCTCAGAAGCAGTTGAGCAGGCGGAAAAGGCTCTCGAACAAGCAGAAGCACGGCTGGAAGAGATGAGGAAGAATCGTGATCAGGCAAAAGAGCGGTTTACAGAGCACCAAGAGATTTGGAATGTCCAAAAGGAAAAAGCCGCTTATGAAGAAGAGAAAAAACGTCTCGAAGAGGAACAGCCGCACGTAGACAGAATGCAAACGCGCATGCTGGAAGCAGAAACAGCCGCCGCTCTGAAGCCCTATGCGGACCGGTACGCAGAAGCGATCCAGCATGAGGAGAAAGCTGCAAAGGAACAAATGCTTGCCCAAAAGGATTTAGCAGACCGGACTGCTTTCTTTCAACAAAAACATGAAGAGTATGAAGCGTGGCGCCAGCATAAAAGCGAGAAAGAGCCTGAACTTTTAACTAAGCAGGAACAGCTTTCCCGCTTGCAGGAGATCGAAATCAAACTGAGTGAGGCCAAGCAAGAGGAAGAGCGCAAAAAGGCTGAACTCCAGCAGAAAGAAGAGGCCCTTCAATCTGTCATGAATGAATTGGAGACTGTAACAGACCGTCTGACACGAGGGTCAAACAGACAGACGGAATTGAAGCAACAGCTCAAATCCCTGCAGGTGACTTCCGATGAGCGAAAAAGCTGCCAGCAGGCCGCAGAAATGGCATTGCGCATCAGACAGACTGAGGAGCAAATCACGAAAGAGAAAAAACGTAGTGACGCATTGAACCTCGTGCTGCAGAAGATGAATGAGGAGAAGAGTACACTCGTTCAAAAGACGGAAGCGGAAAAAAGCAACATTATTCAGGCATATGAGGCTGTACAAACTGTATACCATATGGTGTGCGAGACGGAACGTTCATTAACACGTTTGACTGAGCAGGCTAAAAAGAGACAGCAAACGCTTCACTCGCAGCGTGAAAAAGCAAGGGTGGCACTGCTGACAAAAGAGTTAGCTGAAAAGCTGACCGCCGGAAAGCCTTGCCCGGTCTGCGGTTCAACCCATCATGATCCGTCTGCCTCAGTACATGAAACATATGAGCTCGACAGCAATCTTGAAGAGAACATCAAACAGACGGATATGTTATTGACGGAAGCGGCAGCTCTCAGTCAGGAGATTCTTTCAGCCAAAATCACGCTTGAAGAACAATCCGCGCGCTTTATCGAACAGTGTCCGTTTTTGCAAACGATTCAAGCACCGAGCCTTGAAGTGGCAGCTTCTTACGATAATCAGCCGGTGCATGAGGCATTCGATACTGCCAAAATTGAATGGAAACGGATCAAACAGGATATTCTTTCTGCTAAAACAAGGATGGCACAAATGATCAGCGCCTATCAGGAGTCTATAAAAAAGGCCGATCAGCTTAATGAAAAAATCGGTTTTGAAAAAAGAGAGGCTGACCGGATTGAAAGCATCATCGTCGAGCTTCAGTCCTCGATGGAAAGCCGTTTGAAAATGTTTAAAGAAGCGTTTCAGGATCAGTCTGTGAATGAAGCGGAAAAATGGCAGCAAGCCATTGAAGAAAAGGACCGGGCTGCAGAAGAATGCGAAAAACGGATTGAGCGCAGCATTGCGTTTCTTACTGAGCATGAAGCACAAAAGGAAAAGCTGCGGGAATCGGGACACCAGCTTGAACGGGAAAAGCTGGAGCTTCATTATGCGGCTGAACGCATCAAGAGTGTGATAGCTGATTATGAGCACGAACTCGGAGATTACGCAAAAGGAAATTCGATACACACCAAACTCCGCTCTGTCCAGCAGGATCTAAAGCTGTTAAAGGAAAAAGAGCAATCTCTATATGAAGAACTGCAAAGCGCCCAAACCATGCTCAATCAGGCAAAAAGCCGCGCTTCAGCAAGCGAGTTCACCCTTCAAGAGGCGAAGGACAGATTGGAGAAAGCGGAAGCTGCTTGGCTTGAGTATGCGAAAAGCACCCGCTTTACCCGGACTGAAGAGGTGGAGCAAAGTCTCATCCCGGCCGATGAGCTTGAAAAGATGAAAACCGTCATAGACCAGTTTGTGGATAAACTGAAGCAAAATGCTGCAAACTTAAAACGAGTTGCAGAGATACTTGCCGGCAGAGCCTTATCAGAGAGTGAATGGAGCGAAACCGTTACGGCATTACAAGAAGCTGAGGACGCATTTGGCGCTGCTATAGAGGAAAAAGGCGCAGCAGCGAAAGCGCTGGCCGTCATTCGCGACCATCATAAACGGTTTAACGAAATTGAAGCTGAACTGAAGAAATGGCAGACGCATATCGACAGGCTGGACAAGCTGCAAGCTGTGTTTAAAGGCAATACCTTCGTTGAATTTTTAGCTGAAGAGCAGCTTGAAAGCGTTGCGCGGGACGCCTCGGCAAGACTTGGCATGCTGACGAGACAGCGCTATGCCATCGAAGTGGATTCAGAAGGCGGATTCGTGATGCGGGATGACGCGAATGGAGGCGTCAAACGCCCGGTATCCAGCTTGTCTGGGGGAGAGACCTTCCTCACCTCGCTTTCTCTTGCTCTTGCGCTGTCTGCGCAGATCCAGCTTCGCGGGGAATACCCGCTCCAGTTCTTTTTCTTAGATGAAGGATTCGGCACCTTGGATCAAGATCTGCTTGATACGGTTGTAACAGCCTTGGAAAAACTGCAGTCAGACAATCTGTCTGTCGGTGTCATCAGCCATGTGCAGGAACTGCGGGCGCGGCTTCCGAAAAAGCTGATCGTCCATCCGGCAGAACCGAGCGGCCGCGGTACACGGGTATCACTTGAGTTGATGTAAGGGAGGAGCGGATATGGCAAAACAGACTGCCGGAATATGTGAACTGTGCGGCCGGAGCAATGTCCAGCTGACAGAGCACCACCTCACACCGAAAGAGGAAGGCGGAACGTTTCTTCCGACAGCGATGCTCTGTATTCCTTGCCATAAACAGATTCATGCTTTATATACCAATCAAGAGCTTGCCGTTCGCTTAAACGGAATAGATGAACTCCGAAGCGATCCGCAGCTTGCACGGTTTGTCAAATGGATCAGAAAACAGCCGCCTGAGAAACTGACCAAAACAAAGAAATCAAATGAACGAAAAAAGAAAAAATGACTAAAAAGCAGCCCTCTCCTTGCAGAGCGGCTGCTTTTATCCGTTTCCAACCATATCCTGATCGCTGACATCGGGGTCTATATAATTTGTCGCGTTGATTGCATTGTTTAATAGAAGGAAATCTCCCGTGTTTCCTGCTCCCGAACCGAGCGCAGATTTTGAAGAGCTTTTCGGAGAAAGGTAAAAGGAATCACCAAAGTTTACGACTCCGCCCGATATGGAATTGATAGCTATAGGCCCGACAATTGCTGGCATAAACGACACCCTTTATCGAAGTCTCTGTTTATTATATGCTCTTGTCGGGCGATTGTGAGCGCGGAGACTGAATCTGCCTGATATGTTTGATTCTCGCGTCGCCTCGGACAAGTGAAGATGCTCCCGCATGAAAAACAGAAGAAGATGAGACCCCTTGAATTTTGATGCTGCGGACATGAATAATCGGCACCTCGTGGCAAAACGCGCTGTGTACACCTGTTTCGGGAATCGGCTTCACTGCCTGCTGCTGAAAGATCGGGTACTCCTTTCTGTTAAATGAGCCTTCATTACTGTAAAACACAGCCAGCGAGCGCTGAACAGCTAATACTTTTACACTCATATCGATTTCGTTTGTATCGCCAACTTGAAACACACTTGCTATTCCAAGAGAGTTGAATTTAATCAGTCTGATACGGGATATACGCTTAAACATTATTCGACGGCAGCGGAGCAAACGGCCCGATAATAAGAGATTCAGGCGGTGTATCGAAAATAGAAGACAGATAGATGGATTCAGTGTCTCCGATGTGAAAAACAGAGGAGCTGGACACACCGTTCATCCGGATATCCCCGACTTCCAGGTTGCGATTGATGACTGTAAAGATCACGCTTGCTCATCTCCTTTCATTTCGGTAGGGATATGTTCCAGAAAATGTTCTACTGCACGGATTACGTCCCGCTTCACATGCTCAGCGATATGTTCCGCATATTGTGCAGGCGGAGTATTTTCTTCTTTTTTGATATGGGACATATAATAGTGAATCCGGCTATCCATTTGTTTTCTGATGTCTTCAATGACGTGATGCCTGTTTGTATCGTCAAGCCTGCTGTTATATTGGTTTTCAAGCTGCTCCAAAACATCTGGGATTTCCTCGGTTAAGTACATATCGACATTCTGGCGGATCTGCTGCATGAGCTGGGCGCTCTCTTCCTGCTGCAACATCCCGATTTCAGGTGCCGTTTGGCTGACTTCAAAATTTTGGACGCTGTTCGGGTCTGTCGGATTTAAGCCGATATTCAAAGTCCCGTCAAGCCTTTCGATTTTCAGCTGATCAAATTTATACTCCACACGCTCAATGGTAGTGGCCGGCCGCTGTTTCATCGTATTCATTTCAGTTTGAATCTCTTTCAGCTGCCGTTCGAGCTGCTGAACATGAAGCGCCTGCTGCTGAACAAAAGAATTCAAATTTTGCAAGTAAGAGGAAACAGATTGATCATACATGTTCTTTCACCTCTTTCAGAAGATTAACGGCCAGGAGGCTGGAGGGGAACCAATGGACCTGTATCGGGCTCCTGTAATTCGATTGGCTGCCCCAAAGCGGTTACCTCTGGCGCGGCTTCGACATAGCTGCCCGTATTATACAAGTTTGACAGAGACTTGATTGACCCGGCGCTTCCGATTTGCAGAATGGAGGAGTTGCTGATTGATTCCAGCCGGAGATAGTTAATTTGAATAGTTTGATTAATATAAAAGTTCATGAAGCACACCCCTTCTACGCATTCCCTACGATCGGCTGATCAACTGCATCGTTGTCATACACTTTGGTCGCGTTTTGGTAATTCATCACCTTGAGGCTGTCGCCGGTATTAAAGCTGCCCGCACCGGCAAACGTTCTGACCTCTGCCTGAGGTGAAATCGTTATACAATCCCCGATGTGAATGACTCCGCTCGTACCAATCGCATTAATTTTAAACGCTCCGACAATGGCCGGCATACGAGCACATCCTTTGTTGAAAAATTGAAAAAAGGAAGGTAAAGTAAAAATATAATTTGATTGTAATTGGGCTATTCACGATAGCTTATGACAAACGCACATATGTGTGAGAGAAATTTAAAGGGGACATATCGGCTTTGAATGGAAGCGGTCTCATTTTTCGGCCGTCATGTTTAAACATTTTAAAAGCGGGTATTGTATACAGCGGAAATGCGGCGATGGGTGCCGCTATCCGCCTGCGTGATTTTTGTTTCAGTTTCTTTGGTGTTTTTGCGTGTAGAAATGCTTTTTGGAGTAAGTCGTGCTGCGGTATCCGATTTTTGGGCGGGCACATTCTCGCCCTGAGGTATATCCCAGAAGTGCTGAGCAAAAAGCGGAGTTACATGTGGTGTATTCAAATTGTTATAGATAATGATTTACATACGGGAATTTTCAGGATATCCCCAAAAAATCATTTCTTCTTTAATTCGGGTGTTCAGCAGGCTATCTAGCTTTTGGCTGCATTGAATCGTTTCCTTTGAATTCATGCCGTATTTTTGTGCTGTTTCAATTAGTATGATTCTCATTTCTTCAATTTTACTGTTCATTACGCTATCTCCAATTCTAGAATTTATTTTGATAAACATAGGATATCGTTAGTATAACCTATTTTCACTGAAAAGGTTGCCTTTCGTCAATTTGACTAAAAAAGCGACAATTTTTGCTTCGGTCTTTTTTAATAGAAGAAAGGACTATAGTCTAGCTAAGTGTATTTGCAAAAAGTCCTGCCGTTCCTCAATTTCTCTAAGTATGTTTGTTTGCTCCTTTTCGAATTGCAAGGGGCTTTTTTTTATGAAAGGATCATCATCAGCTTTTTGACAAATGTCAAGATGCCATTCGCTGATGAAAGGAGACAATCGTTCAATGGTAAACGACCGGTTCAGCACGTTTTGCATTAACGTGTGATATTGAGACCGGAAGGCGGGAATGGAAAGAAGCCTTGACGAAAGCGTCCGTCCGTTTGTCAGCAAAGGATCTTCGTCAGACCTTCCGTGTGCGGCAAGCGATCTGGTCTCTAGCGGGGAAACGTGAAGTTGGCCGGATTCGTTTAAACAAAATGTGTAATAAAAGCCTTGATTGGTGCAGGCGCTGCCGATCAGCCACAAAAAAAACAGTTTGACATCCAGATACATTTTGATTCGTTCAGCCAATTCATCATCTCCGGCGGTGCGGATCAGGGTAAGAAATTCATGTAAGAACGCGGAAGAGTCATTTTTAAAAACAGACAGCGGAACCCTTGGGTCGGCAGTCTTCACTCGGTAACTTGTTCTATCGGCTAGCTGATCGTTCTTGATGTTCAAATAAATGCCTTCTGGCTCGCCATTGATGGTCAGAAAGCTGTACGAGGCAGCGGGAGCAGGAACACCGATCTGGTTAAAAAAACAATAAGCGAGCCTGCGCCGCATCAGGGATGGATCATCCAGTTCCGCATTCAAAAAAAGTGTGCTTTCACCAAGCAGGGACTTTTCCCAGCTGATTTCATAGGATGCCTTTTCCGCCTTATCACGCTGTGTGAGAAGAATGGGAGAAACTGATCTGTTTGTCACCAGAAGCCCTTTGGCAGTACCTTTACGATTCAGCTGCTGCCGATGAAAAAATAAATGTACGCTCTCCATATTCTTTCCTCCTCCTCAAAACGACATTTGTATGATATGTGCAGGAAGCTCGTCCTGAAACGAAATGAAAACAGATATGAGAAAAAGGGATTTCAGCATTCGACAGAGAATACATGAAGGAGCATTCTGATTTAAAAGATGATGGAGGAATAACATGAAATTTGCGACAGGGGAACTTTACAACCGAATGTTTGTCGGCCTGATCATTGATGATGAGAAAATTATGGATTTGCAAAAGGCTGAAAAAAAACTGTTTGAACTTGAGACGATTCCGGGATCGCTGATTGAATGTATCGCAGAAGGGGATAAATTTGTTGCGCATGCAAGGCAGCTGGCAGAGTGGGCAAAGAAACCGAATGATGAGCTGGGGTCATTTATGTATTCATTATCTGAGGTGAAGCTCCATGCACCCATTCCTAAGCCGTCAAAAAATATCATCTGCATCGGCAAAAACTACAGGGATCACGCGATTGAAATGGGAAGCGAGGCTGATATTCCTGAGCATCCGATGGTATTTACCAAATCGCCGGTAACGGTTACAGGCCAGGGTGATATCGTAAACAGCCATGAAGAGGTCACCTCTCAGCTTGATTATGAAGGAGAACTTGCTGTCGTCATTGGAAAAAGCGGCACCCGCATATCAAAAGAAGATGCATATGACCATATTTTCGGATATACGATTGTGAATGATATCACGGCGCGTGATCTGCAAAAAAGACATAAGCAGTTTTTTATCGGAAAAAGCCTGGATACAACATGTCCGATGGGGCCTGTCCTTGTACATAAATCATCGATTCAGGAGCCTGAGCGCCTCAAGGTTGAAACAAGAGTCAACGGCGAGCTCCGCCAATCCGGTTCGACGAGCGATATGATCTTTTCCATTCCGGAATTAATTGAAACCCTCTCAAAGGGGATGACGCTTGAAGCGGGAGACATCATTGCCACCGGTACGCCATCGGGTGTCGGAAAGGGTTTTACTCCGCCAATATTCTTGCGGTCAGGTGACAAAATCGACATTACGATTGACCCGATCGGAACGCTGTCAAACCAAATCGGCTGAACCAAACAGGAGGGCGGACACGGACCCGCCCGTTTTTTCTGAGATTCATCTTTGTGACAGAGGATAAGTTCATGGTACTATAAGTGGGGTAATTTATCTGATAGGGGGGAACCTGTATGACACATCTACATATTACGACATGGGTGGTAGCGCTGATTCTGCTTTTCGTCAGCTACTCGCTGTATTCGTCAGGAAGTGCGAAGGGCGCAAAAATCACTCATATGATTCTGCGGTTATTCTATATCCTTATTATTTTGACAGGAGCTGAGCTGTTTGTCCGTTTCGCCAACTGGAACGGAGAATACGGCGGGAAAATGATTCTTGGCATTATCACCATCGGCCTAATGGAAATGCTTCTCATCCGCAAGAAAAAAGAAAAATCAACCGGAGGCCTATGGATCGGCTTCATCATTGTCCTCGTGCTGACAGTGCTGCTCGGTCTGCATTTGCCAATCGGTTTTCAATTGTTTTAATAGAAAGAGCATGAACCCGGCCCTAAGATGGAGTCGGGTTTTTGGGTATTTCCTCCCTTATATTCCAAATCATTTAAAATAACCTTAAAATTCCCTGTAAGCGGTATCTCGTCCTATGAAATTATGATACCTTCAAGAAGATTCATTATTTTACAGGAGGGATATCATGAAACGCAGAAAATTTAGCTCGTTTGTGGCGGCAGTGCTCATTTTTGCACTGATCTTCAGCCTTTTTTCTCCGGGAACCAAAGCGGCAGCGGCCGGTGCGATCGATCAGGCAGCGGCTCTGGAAAACGGCAAAGAACAGACAGGCACCATGAAGGAACCGGAACAGGTAAAATGGTACAAAGTGACCCCGGGAAAAACGGATATTCAGAAAAACTCACATATGGCACTGACCGTAAAGAGTGATTCAGTACTGAATGTATCTCTATATCCAAGTAAGGAAAAAGCGCTTAAAGATGAAACGTTTGAGATGTACCGTTCTTACACGGCGGAGGATGGAAAAAGTGAAATCATTTTTCCATACGCGTGGAGCGGCCCTTACTATGTAAAAGTTGAATACCTCGGAGAAGAAGAACCAGAGGACGGCGGAACGGCAGAAGCAGCTGCGGAAGCCAAGTATTCGATTGGGTATAAAGGCACCAAAAAGCAGCCGTCAGATTTAGAACAAGAAGAAGCTTGTCCGGTTGAAATGAGTGTCGATCAGAAGAAATCAGGTAAAGGCATCCTGGATAAGTTGAGAGCGATTCGTGATGAGCAGCTGAGCCAAACAGCAGAAGGCAAAGAACTGACAAGCCTTTACTACAAAGCGGCGCCGTTTATCGTGGCAAAGGTAGCACTCAATAAAACAGCGAGAAATGAAATCTATCAGGATCTTGTGACATTAAAGCCACTGTTTGATGATGTATCAGAAAACGGAGCGTCTTCTTCATATAAGATTACTGAAAAGGATCAAAAAGCGATCAATCGGCTTTACGAGAAAGCTTTACAATCAGTCCCGTCTTTCCTTAAAGAGGAGATAAAGAAACAGGCGGAACAATTAAATATCAAGCAGCTGCAAGGCAAAACAGCAGGAGCAATTTTAACAGAAAATAAGATTGCGGCAAAAAGCGAAGTTCAGACTACAAAGGTCATTTTCAAGGTGAAAAACAACAAAAGCCTCTCTTCCGTACATAATGAAATGAAGGGCTTTTCTGCAAGTGCGCAATCGAAAAAAGACATTTCCAATGTGAAAAAGGCAAAGAAACTGTTTGACAATCTGTATTCATTTGAGCTTCCAAAAGACGAGAAACAGAACGGCACATATACGGCAAGCGCAAAACGGGTCAAAAGCGCTGCTGCGACATTATCCAAGATGTCTAACGTAGAGTTTGCGGAACCTGTGCAGGAATACAAAAGCCTGTCAAACGATATTCAATACCCTTACCAATGGCCGCTTAAAAATAACGGTGAAAACGGCGGTGTCAAAAACGCGGATGTGAAATACGAGCCTGCCAGCACATTGCTGTCTAAACGCAAGCTGAATGATACATTGATTGCAGTAGTAGACACTGGTGTGGACAGCACGCTTGCTGATTTAAAAGGAAAAGTAAGAACCGATCTCGGTCGTAATTTTGTCGGGCGGAATAATAACGCAATGGATGATCAGGGGCATGGGACACACGTCGCCGGCATTATTGCCGCCCAAAGCGATAACGGCTATTCTATGACTGGTTTGAATGCCAAAGCGAAAATTATCCCGGTAAAAGTGCTTGATTCCACAGGCTACGGAGATACTGAACAAATTGCCCTCGGCATCAAATATGCTGCTGACAAAGGAGCAAAGGTGATTAATTTAAGTTTAGGCGGAGGCTACAGCCGCGTGCTTGAATTTGCTTTGAAATACGCTGCTGACAAAAATGTCCTGATTGCCGCAGCCAGCGGAAATGACGGAGCCAATTCCTTATCTTATCCCGCTTCTTCTAAATATGCGATGTCAGTCGGAGCAACGAACCGCATGGATATGACCGCTGATTTCTCTAACTATGGAAAAGGTTTGGACATCTCTGCTCCAGGATCTGATATCCCGAGTTTAGTGCCGAACGGAAATGTCACGTACATGAGCGGAACATCTATGGCGACGCCGTATGCTGCCGCTGCTGCAGGATTGCTGTTTGCTCAAAACCCTAAGCTGAAAAGAACAGAAGCAGAGGATATTTTGAAAAAGACGGCAGATGATATTTCGTTTGAAAGCGTCGATGGCGAAGAAGAAGAATTGTATGATGATTATGGCGACCCGATTGACATTCCGAAGACACCTGGAATAGACTGGCATTCAGGCCACGGACGGCTGAATGTCATGAAGGCTGTCAGCGCAGTTGATCTACAGCTCAAAGTCAACAAGCTGGAAAGCACGCAAACAGCCGTCAGAGGAAGCGCGAAGGAAGGCACACTTATCGAAGTGATGAACGGCAAGAAAAAACTCGGCAGCGCCAAAGCCGGAAAAGACAATGCGTTCAAGGTCAACATCCCGACTCAAAAACAAGATCAAGTCCTGTATGTCAAAGCGACAAAAGGCGATGCGAAAACCTCGTATAAAGTTGTCGTCGTCAAAGGAAAACCTTCCGGCACACCGAAAGTAAACGCAGTGAAAACGAAAGATACGGCAGTGAAAGGAAAGGCGAACAGCAAGGCAATGATCAGAGTGAAAAACAAATCAAAGAAAGTCATTGCTTCTGCCAAAGCTGACGCGAAAGGAACGTTCACGGTGAAAATTAAAAAACAAAAAGCCGGAACGGTACTGTACGTCACGGCTGCCGATACAGACAAAAAAGAAAGCAAGGATGTAAAAGTTGTTGTTGAAAAGTAATCAAAAAGCGGTGCTCCCTGCACCGCTCAGCGTGTCGACAAACCCTCGCATTCGTTGCCAGGCCTGCCCTTCGGTGCTCAACTAAAAAAGATCAGCGGCTAAAAGCTAGAGCGTCCTGCTCGAACACCGCTGTCACCGCATCCTGCGGAGGTCTATTCCGATGCTTGTCCTTCCTAGACTTCTAGGGTTTTCAATCACGCTGAAAAGATGGCAAAACCCTAAAACGAACCGTTTTAGGGTTTTGTTAACAATCTGAGAATCCTATCGTTACGATAGGATTTTTTTTATTTGTGCCCCCGCTGGACTGCTGAATACATAATGGATCGCTTTCCATTTGAAGCCGTCCATTCGAACCGGTCTCCTGTCCCTTCGCTGCTATAGTGATGCTGCATCGCACACTGGGCGGTGTCGTTTGAAAAGTGATAAAAAGAAACGCCCTGCTCCTCCGATGTATTCGAAAAGACTCCTTTATTATAAGAAAACACGCAATCGAATACCGATAAGCCAAAGCTGTGCAAGTGCTGTAAAAATGCGAGAAAGGTTTCGTCATCAAGCGAATCCAAAAGCGCCATGAGCGGCCGCTTGACTGATTTTTCATAGCGGATGCGTTCTCCGCCTGAAAGGGAGATGTTTTCTTCACCGCATGTCAGAACCAATTGATCCTGAAAGCCGGCCTGCTCCCACTTTCCATTATGATGAATCCAGATTGGGCTGTGATCGAGACTGTCCGCCAGCAGTATATCGCCTTCCTCGTTTTCGATTAAGCAGATGCCATCTTCAATGAGGATGGTGCCGTATTCCCATTTTCGCTCCTCTTTATATAATAATTGTTTCCGTTTCATGCATGCTGTCTCCTTTTGCTTCTTTCCTCTCCTTTCTTTCCAATTCAAGCCTGTCCCATACAACTCTTTTGTGGACAAATCAACTATCTGCCTATAGATGCATAAACTTACTAAGGTGCTGAAAGAAACGAAATTGTTATGAAAGAAACGGGATTGGAGCTGATATCACATGTGTGGAATTACGGGTTGGGTCGATTTTAAAAAGCAGCTCGTCCAGGAAAAACAAACGATAAACAGAATGACAGACACTCTTTCCAAACGGGGGCCTGATGATTCTAACGTTTGGGGGGAGCACCATGTTTTATTTGGACATAAAAGGCTTGCGGTTGTCGATATTGAGGGCGGACGCCAGCCGATGGCATGCAACTATAAAGGAGATACGTACACCATTATTTACAATGGCGAGCTGTATAACACGGAAGATCTGCGCAAAGAATTGCGGGCGCGGGGCCATCAGTTCGAGCGGACGTCAGATACCGAGGTGCTGCTGCACAGCTACATTGAATGGCAGGAAGACTGTGTAGACCATCTCAATGGCATATTCGCTTTTGCTGTGTGGGATGAAAAGCGTGATCTGCTGTTTGCCGCGAGAGACCGTCTCGGCGTGAAGCCGTTTTTTTACACGAAGCAAGGATCTTCTTTTCTCTTCGGGTCAGAGATCAAAGCGATCCTCGCACACCCTGATATAAAAGCGCAAGTGGACAGAACAGGACTTTCTGAAATTTTCGGGCTTGGGCCGTCCAGAACTCCGGGTACTGGCGTATTTAAAGGCATAAAAGAAGTCCGGCCGGCTCACGCGCTGACGTTTTCTAAAGACGGGCTGAATATTTGGCGTTATTGGAATGTTGAAAGCGAAAAACATACGGATAGCTTTGATGACACGGTTGCCAATGTCAGATCATTGTTTCAGGACGCGGTGACACGGCAGCTTGTGTCGGATGTGCCAGTTTGTACGTTCTTATCAGGCGGACTGGACTCAAGCGCCATTACAGCGATTGCGGCAGGCCATTTTGAAAAGCAAGGTAAAGCACCGCTTCATACTTATTCGATTGATTACGAAGAGAACGATAAATTTTTTCAAGCGAGCGCTTTTCAGCCGAATGATGATGGACCATGGATTGAAAAAATGACAGAGGCCTTCGGCACGACGCATCACAAATGCGTTATCAGCCAAAAAGATCTCGTCGATCATTTGGAGGAAGCCGTGCTGGTCAAAGATTTGCCTGGTATGGCTGATGTCGACTCGTCTCTGTTGTGGTTTTGCCGGGAAATCAAAAAGGACTTTGTCGTCAGCCTGTCGGGAGAGTGCGCGGATGAGATTTTCGGCGGGTACCCGTGGTTCCATATGGCAGACGTTGAGTCAGGCTTTCCATGGATGAGGTCGACAGAAGAGCGGATCAAGCTGCTTTCTGATTCATGGCAGAAAAAATTGAATCTCAAAGAATACGTAAATGCCAAATACGAAGAAACCTTGGCGGAAACGCCTTTATTAGACGGAGAAAAGGGTGTGGACAAAGCAAGAAGACAACTGTTCTATTTAAATATGCTTTGGTTTATGACGAACCTTTTGGATCGGAAGGACCGCATGAGCATGGGGGCGAGCCTTGAAGTGCGGGTACCGTTCGCCGATCACCGGCTCGTGGAATATGTTTGGAATATCCCATGGGAAATGAAAATGCATGACAGCCGGGAAAAAGGCATTTTGCGCAAAGCGCTCGAGGGTATTTTGCCTGACGACATTCTCTATCGCAAAAAAAGCCCATATCCGAAAACACACCACCCGGAATATACAAAAGGCGTCAGCGAATGGCTGAACACGATCAGAAGCCAAAAGGACTCCGTGCTTCATACCCTGCTTGACAGAAAGCAATTGGATCAGCTTTTAGAAACGGAAGGCTCTTCCTTCAAGGTTCCGTGGTTCGGGCAGCTCATGAAGGGGCCCCAGCTGATCGCCCACCTTGCTCAAATTCATACATGGTTTGAAGCGTATCGCATTGATATTGATGAGGGATAAAGAAAAAGCCGATTCCATGTAGAGGAATCGGCTTTTTCTTCATATACAATTGGGAAAAAACATAATAGACTTGAAGAAGCAGTGATACATAGGAGTGAAAAGAAATGAAAGAGATAAAAGAAGCCTATCAGCAGTGCGGGCAGATCGTCAGCGCCCGCGAACCAGCCTGTTACAAAGCATTCTCGTTTCTTCCGCTGAAGCAAAGACAGGCAGCTTGGGCGGTTATGGCGTTTTGCCATACGGCGGCCGGTGCGGAAGAGAAGGCGTTATCTGCCATCGAAGCTGAGGCGGAACAGGTTTTTTCCGGGACATATAACGGGAATCATTTTTTGTGGAAGGCGTTCAGCCATGCTTATCAGACCTTTACATTGGACAGCGCGCCATTCCGTGAGTTCATTGCCGCACAGAAGGCGGAAGATACACCTTGCGAAAGCCTCGATGAACTGCTCATGCACGCATACCAGACGGGCGGCGCGGCCGGATTAATGCTGCTCCCGATCATGGCGCGCCGGCATCGGGAACAGCTTACACATGCAGCAGGTTCTCTCGGTTTAGCGATTCAGCTGGTTCGGCTTCTGAGAGATATCGGCACGGGCCACCAGCAAAAAAGCCGCATCCCTCGGCAGGTGATGCAGCAATTTGGATATACAGAGGACGATCTTCAGAAGGGCGTCGTGAATAAGGCGTTCACCATGACATGGGAGTATATCGCTTTTGAAGCGGAAGCCTACCTTGAGGAGTGTCAGGATGCCTTGCCGCTATTTCCGCAGTATTCGCAAAAAACGGTGAAAGCCGCTCTTCAATTGTATCGAGCTGTTTTAGAAAAAATCCGGGCGGAGCAGCACGATGTATTTCAACATCAATACGATGTCACAGAGAACGAAGTGAAGCGGATTCTGTCTGACATATAAAAAACACCCGGCCTTGAGCCGGGTGTTACGCCATTCCTTTTTGAATCCAGATACGGGAGCGCCATCTTCTGTACATTAAGATTCCCCGGACCCATTCGTCCGCGATAAAGGAAATCCAAATGCCGGCAAGACCGAACCCGAGGTGGATGCCGAATAGATAGGCAAGCGGGAGGCCGATGCCCCACATCGAAATCATTGCCATGTAAACCGGGAATTTCGCATCCCCCGCGGCACGCAGGGAGTTAATGATAATGACATTAAACGAGCGGCCCGGTTCAAGGATAATCGTCATGGCAATCAAAAGGCTCGCAGTCGCAATAATGTCAGGGCTTTGTGTAAAGATGCCGATCAGGTCTTTTGAAAAAATCGTCATCAAAACCGATGTAGCCGCAGCAATTCCAAGTGCCCAATATAAGCTCTTCATGCAGCGCTCATAAGCAGCATCAAATTGTTTACCGCCAATATAACGGCCGATTAAAATTTGCGTGCCTTGGCTGATCGCAGTGCCGAACAGCAAAATAAACATCGTAATATTTTGCGTATACACTTTTGTTGTCAAAGCCTGCGCGCCCATGATGGCGATAAAATACGTGACAATCATTTGCGACAAGTTGTATGAAAGCTGTTCTCCTGCAGAAGGGATGCCGATTTTCAGCAGCTTGCGCAAATGCTCTTTATGCATATGAAAGACTTTTTTCAGCGACATCTTCAGCTGAATGCGTTTGTTGACTATAATAATCATCGCGATTAATCCGATGACGCGGGCGATAGATGTAGATATCGCCACACCGGCAACACCGAGAACAGGAAAGCCGAACAGACCGAAAATAACAACAAAGTTTCCGGCAATGTTTAAAATGTTCATGCCGATTGTGACAAACATTGTATCCTTTGTGTAGCCATAGCTTTTTAAGATCGCGCTGAATGTCATGATTAAAGCCTGTATAAAGGACAGACCTCCGACAACTTGTAAAAAGACTTTTGCATCAGGCATCAGGTCACTTGTCAATCCCATCATATGAAGCAGAGGGACAGCCGCGAAAAAGATTATGGCGCTGATGGCAAGGCTGATGAAGAAGTTGGCGCCGATTGATACATAAGCGACTTCCATGGCTTCTTTCTTTTGCCGTGACCCTAAAAATTGTGAAATGATAACGGTCGTTCCTGTTGCGATAAAGCTGAACATCACGATAATTAAATTCAAAATCTGGTTGCTGACGCCGACTGCTGCCACGCTGTTATCTGAGTATTGGCTGAGCATCAGTGTATCGGCATTACCCATAAACATATATAATGAGACCTCAATAAAGATCGGCCAAGTAAGTGAAAATAATGAGAACGATTTGTCAGCGGGTTTTTTCAAAGCAGTTGATTTGAAGACAGCTTGTTTCATTGTGTCTAACCCCTTTCGTAAATAAAATCAACGTTTTAAAGTGTACCTCCATTTCCTTATAATAAAAAGGGAGAGAAACGATACTTCTTGCAAAAATCCGACTTAAAAAGGAGGATGATCAAAATGCCTCGCATCCTGTTTACAGTCCCGCCTTTTCCGGTATTTATCGCAGCCGGAGAAGGGGTTTTTAAAAAGGGAGAAACCCATGTGAAACGTGTATTCTCCGTGTTTGATCTGATATATGTCAAACAGGGAACGTTATATATAACAGAAAATGAAAAATCGTTCTCTGTTGAAGGCGGCGAGTATATCCTGCTTTCTCCCGGTCTTGAACATTACGGGACGAAGGGCAGTGATGAAGCAACCTACTATTATTGGCTTCACTTTAATGAACATCGGTATGAATTTACGGCAAAGGGAGGCAGCAATTGGTCTGAGCTTCAGAAGGAAAAAGGGAGCTTCGAGGAGCCGGCCCGCTACGGACTGGCTTTGCCGAGAAAAGGCAAGGTGCAGCGCCCGCAGTTTATGGCGCAGCAGTTTGAAAGGCTGATAGATTACTCCGCGGAAAACTCCGATTTGCCGCTTAGAAAGCAAATCTTATTTGAGGAGCTGATGCTGCATCTTCAAAAAGAGGCGTTTCAAATACCGTCTGCGAAAGAGCGGGTAGCCTGGGAGGCGGCTCGGTACTTACAGGAGCATTATAAGGAAAAGACGACAATCAAGGATCTGTCGCTCGCCCTTCACTATCATCAGGATTATGTGAGCCGCTGCATGCAGCAGGTGCTAGGCGTCACGCCGGCACAATACACGAACCGGGTGAGAATGACAGAAGCGAAGCGTCTTTTATCCTCTACAAATGATAAAATGGGTGTCATTGCGGAAACGATCGGAATGGAAGACCCGACATACTTTTCGAAACTCTTTAAGCAGATAGAGGGCATTTCACCAATTGAATACCGGAAAATTGTCAGCCGGAAAGTTCAATAACCAGACGAGGGATGAACATGAAAACAACAATCTACGATGTGGCAAGGGCGGCAGGAGTCTCGATCACCACTGTGTCGCGCGTGATTAACAATACGGGCAGAATCAGCGGCAAAACGCGGCAGAAGGTGATGAATATCATGAAGGAAATGGCGTACACGCCCAATGTCCACGCTGCGGCGTTAACAGGAAAACGAACGAATATGATCGCACTTGTGGCGCCTGATATTTCAAATCCGTTTTACGGCGAACTTGCCAAAAGCATTGAGGAAAGGGCGGATGAGCTCGGTTTTCAAATGATGATTTGCAGTACCGATTACGATCCGAAAAAAGAAACAAAGTATTTTTCGATGCTGAAGCAGAAAAAAGTGGACGGGATTATTTTTGCGACTGGCATTGAGAATCATGACAGCATGTCTGCTTTGGAGGAAATCGCCAGCGAACAAATTCCGCTCGCCATGATTTCTCAGGATAAGCCGCTGCTTCCGATGGATATTGTTGTCATGGATGATGTTCGCGGCGGGTATGAGGCTGCCAAGCATCTACTGTCACTCGGCCACACGAACATCGCCTGCATTGTTGGGGACGGGTCAACAACGGGTGAAAAAAACAGAATCAAAGGCTTCCGTCAGGCGATGGAGGAAGCGGGCGTGCCTGTCGATGAATCGCTTATCGTCCCGACACGATTTTCTTTGGAAAGCGGCAAGGAAGAAGCGGGAAAATTGCTGGACAGGAACACCCCAACGGCTATTTTTGCCTTCAACGACGTATTGGCCTGCGCCGCTATACAAGCTGCGAGAATAAGAGGCATAAAAGTGCCGGACGACCTTTCCATCATCGGTTTTGATAACACGATACTTGCAGAAATGGCGGCCCCGCCCCTGACCACCGTGGCCCAGCCGATCAAAGATATGGGACGGAGTGTCATCGAACTGCTGGCAGAAGCAATCGAAGGACGAAAGACAAAACAAAAAATCGTGCTGCCGCCTGAGCTCGTGGTCAGACATTCTACATCACCACTCAAAACATAAGCCCGCTAATGAGCGGGTTCTTTTCATTTTGACAGCTGAAGCAAAAAAACATATTGCGTGTAAACAACAGGCAGTGTAAAATGAAACCATCTTTTGAGAAAGCGCTTGCGCAATATGTGGAAGCGGATTGAACCGCTGTTTTTTAGCAGTTGTGAGAAAGCGCTTTCTTGAGCGATCCTAGAATGACATAAAGGAGAGGATGGGACGTGAAACATCAAGTAAGGTGTGCAGTATTAGGATTAGGAAGGCTCGGTTATTATCATGCGAAAAATCTCGTCACCAGTGTTCCGGAGGCAAAGCTGGTCAGTGTCGGTGATCCGTTGAAAGGGAGAGCGGAGCAGGTTGCCAGAGAATTCGGTATCGAAAAATGGTCAGAGGACCCGTATGAGATGTTAGAAGATCCTGGCATTGACGCTGTTATCATCGTAACGCCGACAAGCACACATGGCGATATAATCATCAAAGCAGCGGAAAACGGCAAGCAGATCTTCGTTGAAAAACCGCTGACCTTAAGCCTTGAGGAATCAAAAACAGTCTCTGAAAAAGTGAAAGAGACAGGTGTCATTTGCCAGGTCGGCTTTATGAGGCGATTTGATCCCGCATACGCAGATGCCAAACGGCGGATCGACGCTGGGGAAATCGGCAAACCCATCTATTATAAAGGTTTTACGCGTGACCAGGGAGCGCCTCCCGCAGAGTTTATCAAACACAGCGGCGGAATTTTTATTGACTGCTCCATCCATGACTATGACATTGCCCGTTATTTGCTCGGAGCGGAGATCACTTCTGTTTCGGGACACGGCAGGATCCTGAACAACCCGTTTATGGAGCAGTACGGCGATGTGGATCAGGCGCTGACGTATATCGAATTTGATTCCGGCGCTGCGGGGGATGTCGAGGCAAGCAGAACCTCTCCATACGGACATGACATCCGGGCGGAAATTATCGGAACAGAGGGCAGTATTTTCATAGGGACATTGAGGAATCAACATGTGACCATCCTGTCGGCAAAAGGGAGCAGCTATGATATTATCCCAGACTTTCAAACTCGTTTTCATGAAGCCTACTGCTTAGAGCTGCAGCATTTTGCTGAGTGTGTCCGGAATGGAAAAACACCGATTGTGACAGATGTCGATGCGACGATCAATCTAGAAGTCGGCATCGCCGCGACCAATTCATATCGAAGCGGCAGGCCCGTACAGCTGGATGTGAAGCGTGCTTACACCGGTATGTAAGCGTTATCATGTTGCGTTTGAGGCTTCTCCCGCAAATCGTTCATATCAAAAAAGCAAGGACAGTTTAGCCCTTGCTTTCGCTCTTTTCATATAAATAGTACATATAATCAGTAGGTATACCTGTATGGCCAAGCTGCCTCAGCATTGCGGTCACGTTCCCTCTGTGATAAGTGCCGTGATTGACGACATGCAGGATGATGTCTGCATAAGTTGTCTCCAGTGTACCGAGTTTCGGATGTTTCATTGAGAAGGTCTGTTCCAAGTCCATCTGGCGGCTGAAGAAATCATGATACTGTGCTTCCAACTCGAAAGCATGCTGTTTAATCGCTGTCATATCACCTTGCGCGGACTCGAATTTGCCTACGCTGTCTATGATCTCTTGGTAGGCAACTTCCGAAAGAACGTTCAGCCAAATATAGTCAGCCCTGCACATATGAAGCAGCACGTGGCTGACAGAAGGGAATACGCTCTTTACTTCTTGATAAGCGGTTTCCTCCGGCAGGTTTTCGATATGGTTAAATATGCGCTTGTTCGCCCAGGAATGGTAGTCATAAAACTGTTTTGCATCAGTCATCAGCATTGCCTCCTTTTCTAAGACATTCGCTGTTTTAATTGTTATTCCTTCAATTGCTGAAGAGCGATACCCCGAAATATCCTGCTGCTGTCCACATCACCACTGCAGAGCATTTGTTTACGATCAGCATAAGCCTGCCGCTCGTATCTATCGTCTGAAACAGCCGGCCCGCTATCGCAAGACTGATAAACCAACACCAAGAGACAGCGATGCAGGCGGCCATAAAGAGCCATTTTTCAAGCCCAGAATATTGGAGTGAGCTCGTGCCGATGACGCCGATCGTGTCCAGAATAGCGTGTGGGTTTAAAAGAGAAACGGCGGCCGCAAACGCAGCTTGTTTTTTAGCTGTGAACGTATTTTTCTCATTTTGGTTTGCTTTCGGACGGCTGTTCCAAGTCACCCAGCCCATATAGAGGAGAAATAAAAATCCGCCTGCCATCATGACTGTCTCAAACACAGGCAGCTGCTGCACGATGACAGATACCCCTGCAACAGCTAAAACAATTAGCAGGGTATCGCAGACAGAAGCGCTGATGATGGCGGGGAATGCCTGCCAAATATGCCTTTGCCACGCTCCTTGCTGAAAAATAAATACATTCTGCGCTCCCAGCGGCAAAATTAAGCCAAAGGCAAGCACAACTCCGTGAATAATTGCATTCATGCTGAAAAAACTCCCTTTACATCTTTTTTTTCAATCATAAGGGAGATTTTCTATCATGTCTCCGGCCATTTGGTTGGGTTTAGAACCAGCCAAATGTATAATGTAAAATAAGGGGGCATGACTATGTCGCAATGGCAGCCAAGCCGGGATTCGGATATTCCGCTGCATCGGCAGATTGAACAATACATGAAAGACAAAATTCTTCACGGAGAGTGGGCTGTGGGGACGAAAATCCATTCACAGAGAACGCTGGCCGACATGTTTCAAGTCAATCGCAGCACAGTAACAGCAGCCATTGATGAACTCACGTCTCAAGGCCTGTTAGAGGGGAGAAGAGGAGGCGGAACGAAGGTTGTAAACAGTACTTGGAGCGTGCTGGCGGCTGAGCCTCCGCTCGATTGGAGCAATTACGTCCGTTCCGGTATTCATCACCCAAATTCTTCTATCATTCAGGAGATTAACCAAAACGAACCAAGAGCGGATATCATCAGATTAGGCACAGGAGAGCTTTCACCAGATCTGCTTCCGGAAGACACAATGCGCCGGATGTTACAGCAGATGAATCCGCACGCCCTGTCTTTAGGATACGAGCAGCCGAAAGGAAATCTTAAGCTGAGGGAGGCGGTGGCGGACTATTTAAAAGGCAAGCAGATCCATGTATCACCGTCAGCGATTTTAATAGTGTCCGGCGCACTTCAGGCACTTCAGCTCATCTCGGTCGGGCTTTTAAAACGAGGTTCTGTCATTTTGACCGAAAAGCCGTCCTATCTTCAATCTTTACATGTGTTTCAATCAGCGGGGATGCGGCTTCGCGGCTTTCCTTTGGATGAGGAAGGAATCAAAGCGGGGCTTGTCTCTTCTTTTCGAAAACAATATGGAGGACAGCTGCTTTACACCATTCCGTCGTTCCATAATCCGACAGGCACTGTCATGTCAGAGCAGCGACGGAAAGAGATCATCGACCTGTCAAAAAAAGAGCAACTGCCGATCATTGAGGATGATGCGTACGGTGATTTGTGGTTTGAAGAAAAACCGCCGCACCCCTTAAAAGCAATGGATCATGAGGGCAATATTCTGTATCTGGGCACTTTTTCAAAAACGGTTAGCCCCGGCCTTCGAATCGGCTGGCTAGCCGGACCGGAGCCAGTCATTGAAAGGCTGGCGGACATTAAAATGCAGACAGACTACGGATCGAGCGGCCTGTCCCAGTGGGCTGCCGCCGAATGGCTGTCACAGGGGTATTATGAAGAGCATCTGACATGGATACGAAGGGTGCTAAAACAAAGGAGAGACGCGGCAATTCATTTTCTTAAGCAGTATGCCGGAGACATCGCGGCGTGGCGCATTCCCGCCGGAGGCTTTTATATTTGGGTGACATTTCACAAAACCCTGCCTGTCAGCCGTTTCTTTCATGAGTTGCTGAAACAGCAGGTGCTGGTGAATCCCGGTTCCATTTATGACGGCGAAGATCGAAACAGCATCAGGCTGTCGTATTCCTATGCGTCTCTTACGGATTTGGAAACAGGCATTAAAGCGGCAGCCGATACAGCCCGCCGCCTGATGTAAGCGTTTGTTATATAATGACAGCCCCCAGCGCCCTGGCGAAAGCAATCGCGTGCTCCGGCGCAATTTTGCAGCCTTTCAATTTGTCGAGGGAGACATGAAGCTGTTCAAAACGGCAGGTGCTGAGGTCCATGTTTTGAAGGGACGTGCCAAAAAAGCTGGCGCCTTCCAGTTCGCACCCGTCAAAGTGTGTTTGCTGGAGCGTCATATTGCTGCACTCACTTTGCATAAGGGCACAGTGATCAAATCGAACTTGTCTCATATTTGAGTACGAAAATGAACTGAAATGTCCATGGCACTCCTCGAATGAAACATTCCGCAGCGTTGATTCCGCCACATTCATTCCAACCATCTTTGATTGCTTAACGGAAGTTCTGTGAATGACAGCCCCGCTGAAATCGGCGTTTGACAAATCACATTTTTCAAAGATCACATCGGTCAGTTCAATATGCCGGAAAGACACATCGATAAATACGACATTTCTGAATATCGTTTTTTCCACACAAAGTCTTTCCATTTCTTCGCCGCAGATTGTACAATCTTCAAACAAATGCATACTGACTACATCATCCTGAGTTACGGTTTCATGAAAATCTGCAGTTTGCAGGTTTTCCGGTATGTGCGGTTTTTGAATCACTATTTTATTCATGCGATGACATCCTTTGCTGCCCGAAAACCAGAAGCCTCCGGGATCAATTTAATAGATCGTTATGGAAATTGATACATATAGTAAATCGTGAAGAACCTTTTCTTGGTATAGCAGCCCGCTTGTTTTGTTAGCATAAATGGAAAGCTTCCTGTACGTCAAGGCGTATACAGGCCGGGAAAGAAAAGGGAACAGGAGGAGTGCGGAATGGGGCATTACGTCAAAACCGAGGAGCATGTGACACTGTTTGTAGAGGATATCGGACATGGAAGGCCGATCATCTTTTTACACGGGTGGCCGTTGAATCATAAGATGTTTGAATATCAAATGAATGAGCTTCCGAAAAGAGGATTTCGTTTCATTGGCATTGATTTACGGGGATATGGGCAGTCGGACCGCCCGTGGGAAGGCTATGATTATGACACGATGGCCGATGATGTGAAGGCAGTCATTTATACGCTGCAGCTTGAGAATGCGGTTCTTGCCGGTTTTTCGATGGGCGGCGCAATTGCAATCCGTTATTTGGCAAGGCATGACGGAGCCGATATTGATAAGCTGATTTTATTGTCTGCAGCGGCACCCGCATTCACAAAACGCCCGGGTTATCCGTACGGTATGAGGAAGCAGGATATTGACGATATGATTGAACAATTCAAAACGGATCGGCCAAAAACACTGGCTGATTTAGGGCAGCAGTTTTTTGAGGAAAAAGTGTCACCAGAGTTCAGGCAGTGGTTTCTCAATCTGATGCTGGAGGCCTCCTCCTATGGGACGATCCACTCGGGTATCGCATTAAGAGATGAGGATCTCAGAAAGGAGCTTGCCTCAATCAAGGTGCCGACGCTGATCCTGCATGGGAGAAAGGATAAAATTGCGCCGTTTGATTTTGCCAAAGAATTGAAGCGCGGCATCAAACAGTCGGAATTGGTTCCGTTTGTAAACAGCGGGCACGGAGCTTTTTTTGAAGAAAAAGAGAAGATCAACAGTTTGATTGCGCAGTTTGCCAAATCATAAGAAAAAACCCGATATTGATCGGGTTTTTTATATGATTCCTTTGCTTTGCAGTTCAGTAATGATCAAATCAGCTCCGTCGGAAATAGATATCTGGTCTGATTCAATGATGAAATCGGGTGAAAGCGGCGATTCGTACGGAGAATCGATCCCGGTGAAATGTTTGATTTCTCCGTTTCGCGCTTTTTTATAAAGTCCCTTCGGATCGCGCTGTTCACAAACATGCAGCGGGCACTTTACATACATTTCGAAGAATTCTCCTTCAGGAAAGAGTGCTCTGACCATGTCCCGGTCCTCTCTGAATGGAGAAATAAACGCTGTTAAAATGATTTGACCGCTCTCGACAAACAGCTTCGCCACTTCTCCGATCCGGCGGATGTTTTCAATCCTGTCTTCAGTCTGAAAACCAAGATCTTTGTTTAAGCCGTGGCGGATATTATCGCCGTCGAGCACATAACTCTGAATGCCCATTCGGTACAGTTTTTCATCAACGGCATTGGCAAGCACCGATTTTCCTGAGCCGGACAGACCGGTAAACCAGAGAACGCAGCTTTTGTGTCCGTTTAAGGTCTGTCTGTCAGACTTTGTGATTGCAGCAGGGTGCCAAATGATGTTTGGATTGTGAGTCATTGCAATCCCCCGCTGTTATGCTGGATCTGGATGGCAACGGGCTGTTGCTGAAGACCCTTGATCAGAACGTTTGCGACCTCAGGCCGGCTGAATTCTTTAGGAGGCTTTTTGCCGTTGCGGAGAAGCTCTCTCACTTTTGTGCCGGATAAGTGGATGTGGTCTCTTTGGCTGTGCGGACATGTTTTCGAGGTGCCCATGTTTCCGCATTTTCGGCAGTAAAAGCTGTGCTCGAAAAACAGCGGTTTGATGCCCAGCTCCTCCTCTGTGAATGATTGAAAAATATGTTGCGCGTCGTACGTTCCATAATAGCTGCCGACACCCGCGTGATCACGGCCTACAATGAAATGGGTGCAGCCGTAATTTTTGCGGATGAGCGCATGGAAAATCGCTTCCCGCGGACCTGCATACCGCATGGCGGCAGGGAAAACCGATAACATGACACGATCCTTTGGATAATAGTGATCAAGCAAAACCTGGTAGCTTTCCATTCTGATATCACTCGGGATATCATCTGACTTCGTTTCTCCGACAAGCGGGTGCAGCAGCAGACCGTCGACCGTTTCTAACGCTGTTTTTTGAATGTATTCATGCGCTCTGTGAACAGGGTTTCTGGTTTGAAAACCGACAATCGTTTTCCAGCCGAGCTTTTTAAAGGCCGCTCGTGTTTCTGCGGGCGCTGCGTAAAACTGTTCGAAGGATTTGTCGGGAAGGCGGCTGACAACGATAGGCCCTCCGATATAGTAATCCGGACGCGCCAACAACTTTTTCACGCCTGGGTGGGCAGGATCGTTTGTTTTAAATACAGACAGTGATTCTTGTGTTTTATCAGGCTGGTAGATATCAGTGACTGTCATCATGCCGTAGGTGACGCCGTCTTTCACAAGCTTGACGCGATCTCCGGAAGACAGTTTGTTTGCTGTTTCTTCTCCGACAGGCAGCGTAATCGGCAGGCTCCACGGCAAGCCGTTTGCCAGCCTCATCTCTTTTACAACAGAATAATAATCTTTTTCTCCCAAAAAACCAGTTAACGGGCTGTAGCCGCCGATCGCGATAAGCTCCAGGTCGCTCAGTGCAAGCTGATCCAGCTCCGCTTCGCACGTGCACCCTTCAAAATGGCATGCGGGATCGCAGCGGTTGATTAACACCCCTCCATGGGGCTCGCTTCCATTCAACGTGTTCAACCTCCATTTTTACGTTTCCTTTGTTTTCTTTTGTGCGCTGATTAAAACGTCAAGGCAGCGACTCAACATCATTTCATTCCCAAAGCATGGGCATGCCGGACATTATTCTTGATGCAGGCCGCATTCTGTTTTCTCCCGTCCGGCCCATCTTCCCGCCCTCTCATCGTCCGGGTCCGAGGAAGGCAATGTACACATTTCACAGCCTATGCTCGGGTAATGTTGATCGTGCAGTTTGTTATAAGGCAAATTGTGCAGGCGGATGTACGTCCAAACGTCATTCCATGTCCAGTGGATGAGCGGGCAAATTTTGATGAGCTTAAATTTCTGATCCAGATTCACGTATTGAATATGCTTTCTCGTAGGCGACTGCTCCCTGCGCAGCCCTGAAATCCAAGCTGTCATGCCGGACAGGTGTTTTTTCAGCGGCTCGATTTTCCGCAATTGGCAGCATAGATTCGGGTTATGCTTCCACAGCTCACCGCCGTATTGTGTCTCCTGTTCTTTTAAGCTCAGCTCGGGTTCGAGTAACTGGATTGTCAATCCCGGATATCGCTCTTTGACGGTCTCGATCAGCTCATATGTTTCTTGGAAATGCAGCCCTGTATCCAAAAAGATGATGTGCGCGTTTTTGTTGATCTTTGATATGAGGTCGAGAAGCACCATTCCTTCTGCGCCAAAGCTGCACGCGTACACAATCTTTTCCCCGTATGTTCGGTAAGCCCATTTCAACACATCAAGCTCATCGATCAATTGATCCGTTATCTGTTTGGACAGCGTGTGGTTCCATGTGTCATATGTGATGATTTGTTCGTTCAACGTTTTCCCCCCGTTTGCATCTGTCTGTTTTTTTATCTATTTGATCGAGTTATAGGCAGACTATTCATTTTTTGCATAAAGGTTCAGGGTTTTTAGGTGCGGCACCCGCCTAAAATGAGGAACGGAACCATTAAGAGACCAGCTGAATATGCTTTTAAGCAAACTGGTTTTATGCCCAAGGAGAGGTATTATGCCGATTACCATTTATCAGGGGAATCATCATTCGCCTGCCCCGGCGGATATTAACATCGTCATTGATGTCATCAGAGCCTTTACGGTCGCCCATTATGCGTTTATCGGCGGGGCGAAAGAGATTTTATTGGTCGGAACAGCAGAGGAAGCCTTTGCGCTGAAAGACACTTATCCGGAATACGTATTGACGGGAGAGGAAAAGGGGGTCGGTATCAGCGGATTTGATTTGGATAATTCTCCAAAACGCATGGCGGAACAGGATATGGCGGATAAGTGCCTGATCCAGAAAACAACAAACGGCGTCACAGCGGCGTTAGGGGCCCTGAACGCCAAGCATCTGTTTGTAACTGGGTTTTCCAACGCCAGAACAACGGCAGAGCATGTGAAAACTCTCGCCGCAAAGGATTGTGTCATGAACATTGTTGCTTCCCACCCGTCAGGTGATGACGACATGGCATGTGCGGAGTATATGAAAGGCATCATCGAAGGGACAAATGCGGTAACCGCTGCGGAGTCGATTGAAAGAATAAAACGCTCTTCTGTTGCGGAGAAATTTTTTGACCGCAGCCAGCCATTGTTTGATCCGGAAGATATCACGTACTGTACAAAAGAACTAACAGGCGATTTCGTGATGAAAGTGAAACAAGAAAGAGAAGTTCCAACGATAGAGAGGGTCATAATATGAATGATTTTTCACTAGAATTGCCAGTGAGAACAAGCAAGCCGAGAGAAACCGGGCAGACCATTTTAATCGATAACGGATATCCCTTGCAATTTTTCAAAGATGTAATAGCCGGAGCGTCCGACTATATTGATTTTGTGAAATTCGGCTGGGGCACATCATTACTTACGAAAGATCTTGAAGAAAAAATCAGCACGCTGAAAGAGCATGACATTAAATTTTTCTTTGGCGGTACATTGTTTGAGAAGTATGTAAGCCAGAAAAAAGTGAATGAATTTCATCGGTACTGCACCTATTTCGGCTGTGAATATATTGAGATTTCAAACGGCACGCTTCCGATGACGAATAAAGAGAAAGCGGCTTACATTGCCGATTTTTCTGATGAATTTCTTGTGCTTAGCGAGGTGGGCAGCAAGGATGCTGAATTGGCAAGCCGGCAAAGCTCTGAGGAATGGCTTGAGTATATCATTGAGGATATGGAAGCGGGCGCGGAAAAAGTGATTACGGAGGCAAGGGAAAGCGGGACAGGAGGGATCTGTTCCAGCAGCGGCGATGTCCGGTTTCAAATCGTTGATGATATCATTTCCTCGGATATTGATATCACTCGGCTGATTTTTGAAGCGCCGAACAAAACGCTCCAGCAAGGGTTTATTCAAAAGATCGGGCCGAATGTGAATTTGGCCAATATCCCATTTCATGATGCGATCGCGTTAGAGACGCTGCGCTTAGGGCTAAGATCCGATACCTTTTATTTGTAAAACCGCGGCTTCGGGGCTCTCGCCTTATAGAGAGCCTCTGCCTATTATTTTTTATGGCGGTACATAGGCGTGAGATAGGGGAGTGAAGTCAGACGGATGTTATAGATGAAGTCGATGACTCTTGTCGATATGACTTGGCATATCAGGGCTTGAATGACAATGCCCCAGGCAATAATAGACGCAGTCACCATAAAAATGATGCAATTCATGATCAGCAGGATTGTACCGGGATTCCCGCCGCGGTAGATGGAAATCATCAGAGCAAGAGCCCCGAATCCTCCG
The DNA here is from genome assembly GCF_058248265.1 of Bacillus sp. NS1. Classification (NCBI taxonomy): domain Bacteria; kingdom Bacillati; phylum Bacillota; class Bacilli; order Caryophanales; family Bacillaceae; genus Bacillus; species Bacillus sp. NS1. The sequence goes on from NZ_JBZAZF010000002.1 coordinate 217,425, forward strand.
TTTGAAATTTTATATTTGTATAAAAGCCCGATGCCGAGTCCCAATAACACAGCGCCGCTTGCAAGATCAAGCCACAGGTTTGATGTGATATCCGGAAAAACCGCATCAAAGATTAATACCGAGACAGAGGTGACGGTAATCGAAGCGAGGGTGCCGGTGAATGTTCTCATCTCCAGCCATTTTAAGGCGGTAAAAAGCATCGATACATTCACAGCCCACACTGAAAACCCATGGGGAATTTCAAACAGATAATGCAATAGCACCGCAATACCTGCTGCCCCGCCTGTCGGAATATCATGCGGAAATAAAAATAAGGACATGCCGAGTCCCTGTAGTACGCCGCCTACGACAATCATAAACGTGAGTTTTACTTTCATCAGCAGTTCAGCCATTAAGTCATTTGCTCCTTTATGAAAAGACTTGTCCGCTGTTTCCATTTTATGAGGCTGTCCATCATTTATGTCTGCAAATAAAGAAATGGCTCAGCTTAATATGCTGAACCATCCCACTTGTAGCGTTTAACAATCTCCATATTGATTTCTGTTCCAATGCCTTTTCCTTTCGGAATGTGAACCATTCCTTTTGAAAGCTGAAGGCTGACGAGGTCTGTAAACGGATTCTCCATGACGTCCCACTCGATCGGTTCAATTTGATCTTTCTCCATTTTAGACCACGGCGGCAGACAGGCTTGCGAAAATAAGGCATAGAGGCGTGAAAGCGATCCGTCATATGCATGGGCGGACGCTCTGACGCCAAAATAACGCGCGAGCTGGAGGCAGTCCCGAAACTCATCGATCCCGTTGACATGCATAACATCGGGCTGAATAATATCCAAGCAGCGCTGTGAAAGGAGAGGGGCGAATTTTGCCGCGCTTTTCATGTTTTCTCCACCGGCAACAGGAACAGATAAACGGCTGCGCAGCAAAGCGTAATCCTGCGGCTGATCAAAGGGCAAAGGCTCCTCAAACCAGCCGATATTTGTCCATGCTGAGAAATATCGTTCCCATTTATAAGCTGTAGCGGCATCGTAGCTTTGGTTGGCGTCCAGAATCATCGTAATGGAGCTGCCGGCCGTATGCTGCAGCGCATTGATGTGCCGGACATCTTCCTCGAATGAAGTCCCGCCGATTTTGACTTTGATTTGCTTAAAGCCCTTTTTTAATTGGGCTTCTACATTGGAAACCGACCGGCTGATCCATTGCGGATGGTCTGAATATGATTGGAATGAGGCGTATACAGGGATCTCTTCTCTGTACCGCCCGCCCCATAGTTCGCAAATAGAACAATCGGCAGCTTTGGCCGCGATTTCTGTTAGCGCCATGCTTACAGCGGAGGCCGCGCGCTGGTGCCATTTTTGAATCGTGCGCACTAATGGCAGGCGGCTGCCGGCCTGTTTTCCTAAAAGATAGGGAATGATCCGTTTGGTAAAACCGATATGGAGAGCAGGGAGCCAATCAACGCATTCTCCCCAGCCGTCAATCCCGCTTTCGGTGACAACTCTGATGAGATAGCAAGTGCGATACCGTTTAAATCCGTTTGCGTCTCCGTACGGCTTTTCTAATCGGTACAAAAGCGGAAAGGTCTCAACCCGTTCGATTTTCAAACTGGATACTACCTTTCCTCGACTGGCTGAAGCCGATTGCCAGCCATTTTAGGATCTTCTTTTTCTTTTGTTTCTTCTTTATTTTGATTCACATGAATCAGCAAAATCACGAGAATACCGACAACAAGTGTCAATCCCGCAATACTCAAAAACATGCCGGGTCTGGACCATTGCATTAAGCGGCCGAAGATCGGAGGCCCAATCGCCACCCCTAAGAAACGCACCGATCCGTACAGCGAGGTCACAAATCCCCGTCTTTCTTTGCCGACAGCCCCGGTAATAAAGCTGTTCACACAAGGCAGAACAAGTCCTGAACCGATGCTGCTCAGTACGAGAACACTGATGAAAAGGACCAGATTCTCAATGAATGATAGTGTAGCGTAAGACACCGTCATGAACGCCAATCCAAGAACGATCAGCTTTTTCATTAACGATTGCTTTTGCCCGATTTTGCTTCCGGTTGTATAAGACGTCACACACATGACCAAAAGCGGAATCGCCAAAATCAAGCCTTTTTTGACGCCGTCGGTGTCGTATGTTTTCTCCAAGACATCTGATAGATAAAACAGGATGCCGAACAAAGTAAACAAACAGGTCGCTCCGGCTAAATAAGCGGTAAACAGCCATCTGCCTTCATGTTTAAAAACACTTAACAGCCCTTTTGCATATTTTCCGATCGGGGGCGGTTCTTTTTCCTTTTTCTTTTCTTTAATAAAAATCCAAGTCAGCACGATCGAAATGATACAAAATACCGGGAAGGCAAAAAACGCGCCATACCAGACAAGCAGGGCGATAAGCGAGCCTATGATCGGTGAAAGCACTTTCCCCATGCCGTTTGAAGCTTCAACGAGACCGAGTACCTTGCTTTCCTGGGCGCCTTTAAACAGATCCCCCGTCAGTGCCATGGCGATCGGGCCGGTCCCGGCTGCCCCGATTCCCTGAAGCGCCCGTCCTGCCATGACCCAAGGGTACGCATTGTCAAAAAAACCTGCCGCAAACCCGGCTAACAAGCCGCCGGCACCATACAAAATTAAGCAAGGGATAATGATGACTTTCCTTGAGAATCGGTCAGCGAGATAACCGACAATCGGAATCGCAAACGCCGCAATCAAGGAAAATACTGTGATCACGAGACTGACTTGAAATTGTGATAAATGAAGTTCAGATTTCATTTTTGGCAAAATCGGAATAAGCATTGAGTTTCCAAGTGTTAATATTAACGGGATTGAACCGATTGCGACAATCGTCATTCCGTTATTTTGTTTTGATGATTCCATCTCAGAGCACACTCCTTTTCTTCTGCTTAGAATGTCCCTGATAGCTTCGTTTATTCAACGTTTAGACAGCAAAAAACCGAACAGAAAATACCTGTTCGGGAAAAAGGAGGGTTAACCGAGCGCCTGTGAAATCAACGCATATAAGTGTCCATTTTGGTCCGGAAACATCTTTTTCTGGTAAAGCATAAGCGGAAGCTCTGCGTCTGAATGAAATCCCATCTCTAACAGCCTGTCATGAAAAGATGTGTGTTCTGCTGGTATATCGATGCGCATCGGACCTTGTTTGCCTGCGGCCAGCCTGTTGATGATTCGTGCAGCAACGTCTGATGATGGGGCGATGATGGGGCCGAATTTCAGATTGGCAGGTGTCTGTACAGATAGGCCGTAGCCAACCAGATGTCCCTCATTGTTTCTGGCGATGACGCATTCCTCTGAGGTAGGAATAAGCTGCTGCAAAAGGTTTGATCGATCTCCGCCAAAGGCTGTCAGATCGGCCGCAGCTAATTCTTGAAAGTCTTGTTCTCTAAAGGGTGACAGTTCAGCATCAAGGCGATTTTGCGTTTCGATCGGTCGAAAACTGTGACAGCTGTACTTTCGGACTGAACCAGCCGAATGAAAACCTGCTTTTTCATAAAGCAGCAAACCTTCTTTTGTAGCACAAAGCCTGATGGCGGTGCTTTCATCCGTTTGGCTGATACACGCGTTTACCATCCGCCGCCCTAGACCGAGCCGTTTGTATTCTTTGTCCACGATGACGAGTCCAATAGAAGCAAGACGGCCAAACAAAAACAAGCCGATGCAAGAGATGATGTCTCCGCGGACATTTTGATAACCGAAAAAGCGTCCTTGTTGGACAAGAAGTGTCAGCTCTTGTTCGCCATAATCCGGCCACCCGGCTTGCCTGCAAAGCCGCAATAGACCGGATGCATGCTCTTCATGAAGCTCAATCAGCTCATCCATTACGTCCATAAGATCACCTGCCTGTTCCGAGTGTTTTGTACATCACAATATGAGTGCCAATGCCGGGAATCTCAAACGGTAAGCCTAGTTCCTCCCAGCCGAGCTTTGCGTAGTAGCCTTTGACATGGTGTCTTGCGTTACACCAGACCGCCTGTACGCCTCTATCTGCCAGTTTTTGCTCCGCGTATTTGATCAGCGTGCTTCCGGCTTTTTGATCGCGATATCCTTCAAGTGTTGCCATGCCTCTCAGCCGATATGCGGAGGAGGCCGTTATTAATGGCTGTTTTTGAGGGAAAAAAGAAGCGATGCTGATCAGCGTTCCTTCATAAAACGCGCCGAGATGAAAAGCGCCTTCTGCATGATCTTGTTCATATTTGCATTGTTCGATGGATTGATGGGGACGCAGGATACGATGCCGGATTTCGTATGTATCTTCCGCGGAAATGGTTTTGACTTCGAGCATGATGTTCCTCCTCATATACCGATTTTCTATATCGTAACACGAATCCTATTAAAAAAGACCGCCCGATTGATTCAGGCAGTCTTATCGGAATTAATGCAAATAGATATTTTGTCGCTGCTCATCTTTTTGCTGGATATAAGAAGTGAGCTCAGCAGTTAAGTCAGATCTGAGAAAAGGCGTAATCAAATAGATGCCGTTAAACAGCTCGCATGCCGTATCCAACAGAGAGCGTGCAATTGCAAGGCCCTCCGCTTTTTGCTTCTCTTTGTCTTCACCGGCGAGGGCCATTGTTTCCCGAATAGAGTCAGACAGCTTAATGCCCGGAATTTCATTGTGGATGAATTCAGCATTCCGGCTGCTAGTAAGCGGCATAATTCCGATATAGATCGGCGTCTGCAGATGCTTTGTTTCGTTATGGATATCGACAAGCTGCTGTTCGGAATAGACAGGCTGTGAAACAAAATAATCGGCGCCGCAATCTATTTTTTTCTCCAGCCGTTTTACCGCTTTATCCAGGTGGCGGACGTTAGGATTAAATGCGGCTGCGACTGAGAAATTCGTTTTCTTGCCAAGCGGCTTTCCAGACAGGGACAGCCCTTCATTGAACTGTTTGATCAGCCTGATTAAATCAAAGGATGTTAAATCATAAACAGACGTGGCACCCGGAAAATCCCCGATTTTAGAAGGGTCGCCCGTGATGGCCAGCACGTCATTCAGCCCTAACGTATCAAGACCCATTAAGTGTGACTGCAAGCCGATAATATTTCGGTCACGGCACGTAATATGGACAAGAGAGCGCATATCAAGCTGCTGCTTCACAAGGGCGCCGCAGGCAACATTGCTGATCCGCGGGGTCGCTAGGGAATTGTCAGCGAGCGTTAGGGCATCGATTCCCGCTTCTTTTAATTCAGCAGCGGCGGACAGAAATTTGTCAAAACTCAATTTTTTCGGCGGATCCAGCTCTACGATAATGGAGCGTTTTTCCGCCGCGATCTCATTCAAGCCGGGCTCTGTCCGCTCGTGCTGAACAGAAACGAATTCCTTCGCCCGGGTTTTGACTTCTTTTTCTGTAATCGGAGCAAGCCCGCCAACCGCTTCCGCCATCGCCCGGATGTGATTTGGCGTGGTGCCGCAGCAGCCTCCGATAATCCGTGCGCCTTGCTTACGGAATTCTGACGCGCTGTTTTGAAAATACGTGTCGTCTGTTTCATAGACGAGCCGGCCTTCTTCAAGCGAGGGAAGACTGCTGTTCGGATAAACTGATAAGAACACGTCATCAAAAATCGGCACTTCGCTGAGCGCTTCAATCATATGATAAGGGCCGAGCCGGCAGTTAATGCCGACGATATCAGCTCCGAGATCCGCGATCGATCGCAATGCTTCAGAAAGCGGCGTTCCGTCCTGCAGTACGCCTTGCTCATGCATGGAGACATTTAACATAATCGGAAGGCCAGTCTCTTTGCGCGCGATTTTCAGCACTTCACGGGCTTCTTCCAAATCATAATACGTTTCTAACAGCAATCCATCCGGATCTTCATGCAGCAGCAGGTACAGCTGCTCGCGAAAGCTGCGTTTGATTTCGTCAAGGCTGTACGCATTTTTATTAAATGTGCGGATGCCTCCCATCGTCCCCAGAACGTACGCATCGCCTGCGGAAGCCCGTGCGATTTTTACTGCCTCTTGATTCATTTTTTTGATGTCATCCTCAAGGCCGTGTCTGGATAATTTAATATAATTGGCCCCGTACGTATTTGTTTGAATGATGTTGGCTCCTGCCTCAACGTATGCTTTATGTATGCGCTGAATTTCTTCCGGCTTTGAAATATTGAGCTCCTCAAAGCACCTGTCAATGCCATAGGAGTAGAGGAGCGTCCCCATTGCGCCGTCGCCGATTAACACTTGTGTTTGCAAATCTTCTAAAAGTCCCATTGTCTGCCTCCTTTATTCACATTCAGCAAGGAAAAAAGAGAAATAAAAAAAGTCCTCTTAAGAAGAAGACTTTGTCAGTGATTTTGTCTCTTCTTATCTTCCAAGCTGTTCGAGCTTGCTGGATTTAGCACCTTGGTCATGGCTTATCGCCATTACACCGGTTGCTGAAGCTTCGTCGGGCCAGTCCCTCTGCTTCTCTTGATAAGAACGGATATGAAGTTTTCGTGTTCAGGAAGTGCCAAAAGGTGGTTAGCGTTTTCCCTTTCTCCAAATTTACCGAAAATAAAGACAATAATCAATAGGATTCAGAAAATTTATCTGAAATTTATAAATTGAACGTCAATTGGCAGATCTGCGCCTCTCACTGCTGTGATAATCTGCTGCAGGTCATCCTTGTTTTTTCCGGTGATGCGCACTTGGTCATCCTGCACTTGAGACTTTACTTTCAGTCCGGAGTTTTTGATAATTGTATTGATTTTTTTTGCGTTTTCCTTGTCAATGCCTTGAACAAGTTTTGCACGCTGGCGCACCGTTCCGCCTGACGCGCTTTCAACCTTGCCGTAATCAATGTTTTTTGTCGGCACATTTCGTTTAATTAATTTACTGACCAGTACATCTTTCAGCTGGCTTAATTTAAATTCGTCATCAGAAACGAGGACAAGCTCCTCTTTATCTAAAGAAATGTCGCTTTTGCTTCCTTTAAAGTCGTAGCGTGTGCTGATTTCTTTGAGTGCGATTTGGATCGCATTTTGCACTTCGGGCAATTCCACCTTGGATACAATATCAAATGAGCTTTCTTTTGCCATATGAAAACCTCCATAACATTTAACTTATGTGTTGATTATAGTAGAATAAAGAGAAACTTCCAACAGATCAAAGAATCAATTTGTGATGATTGGAAAAAATGTTAACAGAATCCGCAGAAAAATAAAGCGGAACAGGAAGGACGATAGCATGAGACCAGGGCAGCAATTAACCTTGAGTATAGATCACCAAACTGACTTCGGTTACTTTTTAACCGACGGAGAAGACACGATTCTCTTACATAACAGTGAAATAACTGAGGATATCGAGGACAGAGACGAAGTAGAGGTTTTTATATACGTCGATCAGCAGGAGAGACTTGCGGCCACGATGAAAATTCCGGTCATCAGCGCTGATGAGTACGGCTGGGTCGAAGTGGTGGATACAGTGGAAGATATGGGCGTTTTCGTTGATGTCGGCTTATCTAAAGACGCGCTAGTTGCAACTGAGCATTTGCCGCCATACGAGGATGTCTGGCCGCAAAAAGGGGATAAGCTTTACTGTATGCTGAAGGTGACAAACCGAGGACGCATGTTTGCGAAACCAGCGCCGGAAGATATCATCAGCGAACTGTTTACCGACGCCTCAGAAGATCTGATGAATAAAGAGCTGACAGGTACGGTTTACAGATTAATCGCAACGGGTTCATTCATCATCACGGATGACGGTATCCGCGGTTTTATCCATCCGTCAGAGAGAAAAGAGGAGCCAAGACTCGGTTCAAGAATTACGGGACGGGTGATTCAAGTCAAAGAAGACGGTTCAGTCAACATGTCGCTGCTTCCGAGAAAACAGGACGCATTGTCTGTAGATGCCGAGTACATTCTAACGTATATGAGAACAAGAAACGGCGCTATGCCGTACGGCGACAAAAGCCAGCCTGACGATATCAGAGAACGTTTTAACATGAGTAAAGCCGCCTTTAAACGCGCGCTAGGCCATTTGATGAAGAACGGAAAAGTATATCAGCAGGACGAGTGGACATACGAGAAAAAATAGAAGGCCGCACAGGCCTTCTATTTTTTATATAAGAACTTCACAAATAAAATTCTGTTACGTATCATTAGGGGAGACAGAGTGTTTGGTTAGTTAAAAGACAGGGGGAGAGTTCGTGGAAATTCGCATCGATTTTTTATTGATCCTGATTGCGATGCTTTTCTTTTGGGTTGCTTATATGGCCGGAATAAAAAAGCAAACATGGATATTGTCCGGTTTCGGTGAGTCTCGGATACGTGAAAAAGACCGTCTGGCTAAAATTGCGGGATACTTTTTTCTAAATTCAGGGATCTTTATTCTTTTAAACGGTTTTATCTCATTCCAAGGACAAGATCAGCTGATTCCGCCAATGATTTTAGCATATGGAGCTGGAGTTATCATTTATGTAAATAAAAAATTAATATAAAACCTCCAGCATATATCAAATGTCTGGAGGTTTTTGTTTGCTCATTTTCTTAAAAAGAATACGGCTAATGTGCCGGGGCCGGCGTGCGAGCCGATCGTAGAACCGATTGGATGCATGATGATCTCTTTCGGCTTGAATTCATCTTCAATCAAATCTTTCATGACAATGGCTTTTTCTTCGTTCGCAGCGTAGCTGATCCCCACGGTTTGATTGCCCCAATCATCACCGCGTTCTTTCATTAGTTCGATGATTCGTTTGAAAAGTTTTTTCTGTCCGCGGATTTTTTCCAGAGGCACAAGCTTGCCGTCTTCCATCTGAAGCAGCGGTTTAATATTCAGCAGGCCGCCGACAAAAGCGGACGTTTTGGAGATTCGGCCGCCTCTTGCGAGATACGTTAAATCATCAACAGTAAAAATGTGCTCAAGCTGGTTGCAAAAGTTCTTTACAGACGTTTCAATTTCTTGTATTGTATTCCCGTTGATACAGAGATCGGCAGCATGCCGGACAGCCAGGCCGTATCCTAATGAAGCACATTTGGAATCAATGACCCGTAAATCGAAATCGGGGAATTCCTCCTTCACTTCATTGGCCATCATCACAGCTGTCTGATACGTGCCGGAGAGGCCTGAGGAAAAGGCAATGTAAAGAGCGGGATCACCTGTTTCGGCATATTGCAAAAACACATTTTTAATCGTTTGCGGTGAGGCTTGGGACGTCTTAGGCGTTTCTCCATTTTGCATCGCTTCAAATATTTGATCCGCATCAATCGTGACTGCATCTTCGTATTCTTTATCGCCGAGAGAAACTCTGAGCGGAATAAAGCCGATGTTGTTTTCTTCAAAATAAGAACGTGGCAGATCGGCGGCGCTGTCAGCGATGAGATGAACTGTCATATTGCTTCCCTTCTTTCCGTTATCGCTCGTTATCATAAGAGTTAAGCCAACTATATCATATTAATTTGCCAAAATCGTGTTCAAATATTTGTTTTAAGGGAAAACATATAAAGAAGAAAGAGCGGAGGAACATGCCATGGTACTAGATCAAACAAAAAAATTACTCATCGTCATCATCGGCGCTTTACTCAATGCGGCCGGGCTGAACTTATTTTTGATTCCGGCAGATGTATATGCCAGCGGATTTACGGGTGTCGCCCAGCTTTTATCAAGCGTCATTGTTCAATATGCCCCCTTTTACATATCGACGGGAACGCTCTTGTTCCTCTTAAACATTCCGGTCGGTATTTTAGGGTGGCTGAAAGTCGGCAAATCGTTTACGGTGTACAGCATTTTAAGTGTCGCACTCACTACTGTGTTTATGGGGATCCTGCCGGAAACAAGCCTGTCACATGATATTTTGCTGAACGCGGTGTTCGGCGGCGTCATTTCAGCGGTCGGTATCGGCTTAACATTAAAATACGGCGCTTCTACAGGTGGGCTCGATATCGTCGCCATGGTGCTTGCAAAGTGGAAGGATAAACCCGTCGGCACGTATTTCTTCATTCTGAATGGGATTATCATCTTGACGGCAGGATTATTGCAAGGTTGGGAGAAAGCATTATATACCCTGGTAACACTGTATGTGACAACTAGGGTGATCGACGCCATTCACACCCGCCATATGAAGCTCACGGCGATGATCGTGACGAAAAAAGCGGACGAAATCAAAGAAGCCATTTACGGAAAAATGGTGCGCGGCATCACAACTGTTCCGGCCAAAGGAGCTTTTACGAACGAACAGAAAGAAATGATGATTATCGTCATCACAAGGTACGAATTGTACGATTTAGAGAAGATCGTCAAAGAAGTTGATCCGAAAGCATTTACGAACATTGTTCAAACGACAGGGATTTTTGGATTCTTTAGAAAAGACTGACGAAAGCAGGTGGAATTCGTGAAACGGCTGCTTGTGATGCTCCTGCCCGTGCTGCTTTTGATAGGCTGCGGGAAAGATGAGCAGACAGAACCCGATAAGGAGGTATCAGGCGGAATGGAGAATCAAGAGGTTGTTTTATCTGTTGACGCAATTCAGGAGCCTGAACAAATCAAGTTTAACATGTCGCTGAAGAACCAAAGCGAACGTGCTGTCGAGTTTCAATTCAGCACAGGACAAAAATTTGAACTTGTCGTGTATGATTCTGAGCACAAAGAAAGATACCGTTATTCGAAAGACAAAATGTTTACGCAAGCTTTTCAAAACCTGACACTAGAACCTGGAGAAACATATGATTTCTCTGATGTGTGGAAGGAAGTCCCTGAGCCGGGAACCTACGAGGTGAAGGTGACATTTAAGGGCAGAGCAGAGAATCTCAAGCAGGTTCAAGCCGTTCAGCAGTTTGAAGTCAAATAAGAGGCTATGGCGATTCGCCATAGCCTTTTTTTATTGCAGTTTGTCCAGTTGATCCTGAAATTGATGGAGCTGGTGACGTTCCGCATCTGTCGAGTTGGCATACGCAGAAGATACGGCGTTTTTGGCTCTCAGAATTGCTTGCTCCTGATCGCCTTCCTCAAAACCGTTTGTCACCATGACAGCCTGTTGAACAAATGATTTTGCCTGCTGGAACAGTTCATTTCTCATTTAATATTCATACTGCCTTTCAGCCGAGTCTCGTGCGGCGGCATGCTGGTGAGCTTCTTCTAAAGTAGACCGATATGGAAATCTTGCGGCGTGTAGCCCGATGGAGTCTTTACCCTGGTGAATAAACCTTCTGGATTTGCTTCGTTTACCCATTTTGAGACTGCCCCCTTCCATACTTTGACGAGATGAGTCGTCTTCAATAGTATGGTGGGGCGAAGTAAGGTTTATGAGTGGGAAAAATTAATACAAGCTGGTCTTTAAAGTGAGAAATATTCTTTCAAAAATCTTGCCACGCCGTCCTCTTCATTTGTAGCCGTTGTTCGGTTGGCAATCTGCTTGACCTCGTCAATTCCATTTCCCATCGCAACGCCGCAGCCTGCGAATTCAAGCATTTCCAAATCGTTATCCTCATCTCCGAAAGCAATGATCCGCTCCCTCGGCACACCGTAATAATCACTGATTTTCTGCAGGCCGACCGCTTTGTTCATGCCGCTTTTAATAATTTCAATGACGTGCCACGGTGCGGCCCATCTTCTATGATCAATCACTTCGGCATGCACATCTGATAAATAGGAGCGTATGGCCGGCACATCTTCTTCTTTTGCATGAATGAGCACGGACGTAACATCCTCACCGAGGTTTTCCCGCAAGTCTCCCACCGTGACATTCGTTGTGTTCATGTTAAAGGCATCAATCAGTTGCTCATCATGGTAATGAAAGTACACGTCGTCAATGATTTCAGCAAGCACGTTATGTACGTTGTAGTTCTCACTGATATCCACTAACTGTTTGACAACATCAAGCGGCAGCGAGGTATGATACCGTCCCCAGCTGTCGTCCTGCGGATGATGGACAAACGCCCCGTTAAAATTGACAATCGGCGTTGTCAGCTCCATCTGCTGGTAGTACATGGAACTTGAACGGTACGGACGGCCCGTTGAGATGCAGACATAATGCCCGTCATCTTTTAGGCGCTGTATCGTCCGAAGGGTGTTTTCCGATATGGTTTTATCATCCTTTAATAACGTTCCATCTAAATCTAATGCGATTAAATAGGGTTTTGTCTCCATGAAAAGCTCCTTTAACCTTAGAATTTGCTTGTTTTGCCTTAATTACAGTGTAGCTTTTTACCATCTTTATTGTCTACATGTTACACTTATGATTATGGTTATCCTAAGGAGGGGCACATTGTGATTCAAATTGAAAATCAAACCGTTTCCGGTATTCCGTTTTTACATATTGTAAAGGAAGAGAACAGGCACCGCGCTGTTCCTCTCGTGATCTTTATACATGGTTTTACAAGCGCGAAGGAACACAACCTTCATATTGCTTATCTGCTTGCGGAGAAGGGCTTTAGAGCCGTTCTGCCGGAGGCTCTGCACCATGGTGAACGGGGAGAAGAAATGGCAGTTGAAGAGCTGGCCGGCCATTTTTGGGACATCGTCCTCAACGAGATTGAAGAGATCGGCGTACTCAAAACCCACTTTGAAAAAGAGGGCCTGATAGACAGCGGCCGCATCGGCCTCGCAGGCACATCAATGGGAGGTATCACAACGCTTGGCGCATTGACTGCTTATGATTGGATAAAAGCCGGCGTCAGCCTGATGGGAAGCCCGAATTATGTAGAACTGTTTCAGCAGCAGATTGACCATATTCAATCTCAGGGCATTGATATCGATGTGCCGGAAGAAAAAGTAGAGGAGCTGATGAAACGTCTCGAATTGCGGGATCTCAGCCTTCAGCCGGAGAGACTGCGCCAGCGCCCGCTACTATTTTGGCACGGCGCAAAAGATAAAGTCGTGCCTTACGCGCCGACCCGGAAATTTTATGACACGATCAAATCCCATTACAGCGAACAGCCGGAACGCCTCCAATTTATCGGAGATGAACACGCTGACCATAAAGTCCCGCGGACAGCTGTGTTAAAAACGATTGAATGGTTTGATACGCACTTATAAAGCACAAAGGTGTGAACAAAGGCTGTATTTACGTTATACTGTAGAAAAAAGGAGTGAGGGAACGTGGAAGAAGCATTAAAAGAAAACATCATGGGCGCCCTGGAACAGGTTGTCGATCCTGAGCTTGGCGTTGATATCGTGAACCTTGGTTTGGTATATGATGTTGATATGGATGAAGACGGCTTAACGCACGTTACGATGACACTGACATCAATGGGCTGCCCGTTAGCGCCGATTATCGTTGATGAAGTGAAAAAAGCGTTAGCGGACATTCCTGAAGTAAAAGAGACGGAGGTTCACATTGTGTGGAATCCGCCTTGGACAAGAGACAAAATGTCCAGATACGCGAAAATCGCGCTTGGCATTCAATAAAACAAAACAAAAGAGGACAGCCTTACTGTGAGGCTGTCCTTTTTTACAACTGAAAGGAGTGAGGTAAAATGATGTACCTGCTTGCTGTCCTATGCCCGCCGCTCGCTGTTTTGTTTTCGGGAAAACCGTTTCAGGCATTGCTGAATCTCATATTGACCTGTATCTTTTGGCTGCCGGGTGCGATTCACGCCTGCTTTATCGTCGCCGACCGGCGTGCCGAAAAACGGGCAAGAAGATAATCTGGAAAAATGAGGGCGCAGACATGGTATAATGATCATAAAAACAGCAGGGAGAGCGCCATGAAAAAGAAATTGCTTGCATTCGCGCTTTGTACAGGCGCGTATGCGGCCCTGTTTGCGTACTCTGTGCACTCAGATCAAAAAACAGACACAAGCGAGATGACGGATGTCAGCCGCCTGATGCCTGTGAAAATTAAGCAGACAGTGAAAGGGCAGGAAGAGGAGACGCTGATTGACACGGTCAAAGAAGCAAATCGAAAAAACATAAAAATCTCGATCGCCGGGGCCCAGCACTCCATGGGCGGCCATACATATTATGAGGACGGCATCGTTCTCGACATGACAGGTTACAATAAAATCCTGTCCCTCGATTTAGAGCAGAAAACCATCAGAGTGCAAAGCGGGGCGACATGGAATGACATTCAGAAATACGTGAATCCATACGGACTCGCGATAAAAGTCATGCAGTCACAAAACATTTTTACAATTGGAGGATCTCTCAGCGCCAATGCCCACGGACGTGATATCCGCTACGGCTCGCTGATTGATACAGTCAAATCATTTCGGCTTTTAAAAGCTGACGGAACGATCGTTACCGTTACTCCAGAAGATGATTTGTTTACAGCAGTCATTGGAGGGTACGGCCTTTTTGGCGTGATTCTTGATGTAACGCTTGAGCTGACGGATGATGAGCTGTATGTCATGCAGACTGAAAAAATGAATTACAGTGTATACTCAGACTATTTTACAAAGCACGTAAAAGGAAATCCGGATGTACGAATGCATCTGGCGCGAATTTCAACAGCGAAAAAAGGATTTCTGGAAGACATGTATGTAACGAATTATGAATTGGCTGATCATCAGGATCAGCTATCATCATACAGTGATCTCAAAGAAGACGAGTATACGGGGGTAACAAAGTTTGCACTCGGCTTGTCAAGACGATATGAATGGGGAAGAAATTGGCTGTGGAACACGCAGCAATCCTATTTTCAGAGCCAAAACGGCACAAAGGTCTCACGCAATAACGTCATGCGGTCAGAATCAAAATTTCTCGAATATGAAAGCAATGACAACACAGATGTTCTGCAAGAATACTTTGTGCCGGTGAAGGAGTATACGTCATATATTGATGACCTGAGACAAACGCTGTCGGCCGAGGACTTAAATCTGCTGAACATTACGATCCGCTACGTACAGAAAAATGAAAAAGCCGAGCTTTCCTATGCGAAGAATGATATGTTTTCACTCGTGCTTTTGATAAATGAGGGCTTTTCAAAAGAAGGCCAGGCAGACACTGCCCGGATTATCAGGCGCATGACAGACGTTGCCATCAAGCACGGCGGCAGCTATTATTTGCCGTATATGACTTACCAGACAAAAGCGCAAATGAGACAGGCATATCCGAAAAGCGAATCGTTTTTTCAGAAAAAACGAACGTATGACCCGGATGAGCGCTTTATGAATTACTTTTATCAGAGGTATAAATAATGGGGAAAAACAAATTAAAATGGCTGACATTATCACAAAGCAGCGTGTTCTTCGCAAGCAGCTTAATCTTTCCATTTTATATCCTGTTTGTGAAAAACATCGGTTCAAGCTACACGCAGTTCGGTTTTTCCTACGGATTGTTCGGGCTGAGCGGAGCGCTCATTTATCCGCTGCTCGGACGGCTGTCTGAAAGGCTCGACAGCCGCTATTTTCTGCTTGCAAACTCTTGGGGCATGGCCGTGCTGCTTTTGTATGTCCCGCATATTGGAAGCGTCGTTCAAATGTATATCGTCCAAGTGCTGTTAGGGCTCTTTGGAGCGATGCAAAAGCACGGAGAAAAAGTGCTGATCGCCGATTTTACAGACGGCGGAGAGCGCGGAAAGAAGATTGGGAATTACCACTTTTGGACAGCTGTCTTTTCAGCAGCAGCCATTATGCTCGGCGGCTTTCTCGCCGACTTTTTCACAGTGCAAATGATTTTTTATGCAAGCTCTATTCTT
Organism: Bacillus sp. NS1; assembly: GCF_058248265.1. Taxonomy (NCBI): domain Bacteria; kingdom Bacillati; phylum Bacillota; class Bacilli; order Caryophanales; family Bacillaceae; genus Bacillus; species Bacillus sp. NS1. The sequence goes on from NZ_JBZAZF010000002.1 coordinate 232,997, forward strand.
TATTTTTTGAGCGGATTGATGATGATGAAAACAGGCTGACGCGGTCAGCCTGTTTTTTTACGTGGCTGAAATAAGGCGGCAGATCAACGTTTTCTGATGAAACAGTGTCGTTTTTTTCGAATGGATTTTTTATTGAACAGAAAATTTATAAATGAATAAAAATATTAAATATACGATTGAATTAATTTTTATTCATGTTATAATGTTAAATAATTTCACAAAGACCAAGAAGGTGAACTTGTTTTGAAAATAGGAATTGTAGGCGCTACAGGATATGGCGGCACCGAACTTGTCAGGATTCTCTCACATCACCCACATGCAGAGGAATGTATACTTTATTCATCCAGCGGAGAAGGGAATGTCTATAGTGAGGTTTATCCTCATCTAACTGGCTTAGCTGATCAGAAGCTGAAGCCGATTGATATGAATACGATCAAACACGAAATAGATATCATGTTTCTTGCCGCACCGCCCGGAGTATCAAGTGAATTGACTCCGCAGCTGGCAGATGCGGGAATTCCAGTTATTGATCTGTCAGGTGATCTGAGGATACAAGAGCCTGCTGAATATGAAAAGTGGTATAAACGGACTGCGGCGCCGAAGGAAGTGATTCATGAGGCGGTATACGGTCTGGCAGAACTGAATCAAAAGCAAATTCAACAGGCGAAACTCATCGCCAATCCGGGGTGTTTTCCAACTGCTGTTTTGCTTGGCCTCGCGCCATTGGCTCAAAAGAAACTGCTCAATGAATCTTTCGTTATCGTTGACGCAAAGACTGGTGTTTCCGGAGCGGGAAGAAAAGCATCCATGGGAACTCATTTTTCTGAGCTGAACGACAATTTTAAAATTTATAAAGTCAATGAACATCAGCATACGCCGGAAATTGAACAGGCGCTGCAAGAATGGCAGCCAGGGCTCGGGCCTATTACATTTTCGGCTCATTTGGTTCCGATGACAAGAGGCATCATGGCGACGATATATACACAATTAACCTCTGGTCTATCGGCAGATGACCTGCATGATTTATATTCGGAATTTTACCAAGATTCATATTTTGTGAGAGTAAGGCCAAAAGAGCAGTATCCGCAAACGAAGGAAGTGTACGGCAGTAATTTCTGTGATATCGCCGTTACCCTCGACGAGAGAACGAACAGAGTCACAATCGTTTCGGTAATCGATAATTTAATGAAGGGTGCCGCCGGTCAGGCTGTGCAAAACTTTAATTTGATGAATGGCTGGAATGAAGAGACTGGACTCACCATGACGCCAATATATCCATAGAACGGGAGAGAATCGAACCATGATTCAGTTAAGTGAAGATCAAATTGTAAAAGTAACAGGTGATGTATCCTCGCCAAAAGGGTTTCAGGCAAAGGGCGTGCATTGCGGCCTGCGCTACTCAAAAAAAGACCTCGGCGTTATTATCAGCGAGACACCGGCCGTAAGTGCAGCGGTTTATACCCAAAGCCACTTTCAGGCCGCTCCGATTAAAGTCACACAAGACAGCTTAAAGCATGGGGCAGCATTGAAAGCCGTCATCGTCAACAGCGCCATTGCCAATGCCTGCACGGGAGAACAGGGTATAAAGGACGCATATGCAATGCGGGAGAGCCTTGCTTCACAGCTCGGCATTGAGCCGGAGCTTGTCGCTGTTTCATCAACGGGCGTCATCGGCGAACATTTAGACATGGAAAAAATTCAGGCAGGCATCGAGCTGCTGAAACAAACACCTGCGGGATCAGGAGATTTTGAGGAAGCGATATTAACAACCGATACAGTGATCAAGCAGACGTGCTATGAGCTGACCATCGGCGGCAAAACAGTCACGATCGGCGGGGCAGCTAAAGGTTCGGGAATGATTCATCCGAACATGGCCACGATGCTGGGGTTTGTCACAACTGATGCAGCAATCGAAGAAAAAGCGCTGCAAAAGGCGCTTCGCGAAATCACTGACGTTTCATTTAACCAAATCACAGTTGACGGTGAAACATCCACGAACGATATGGTCTTGGTCATGGCAAACGGATGCGCGGAAAACGAGTGCCTGATGGAAGATCATCCAGAATGGCCGATCTTTAAAAAAGCACTCTTGCTTACTTGCGAGGATTTGGCTAAAGAGATTGCCAGAGACGGAGAAGGCGCGACAAAACTAATCGAAGCCCAAGTACAGGGGGCGAAAAACAATCTTGACGCAAACGTGATTGCCAAAAAAATTGTCGGCTCAAGTCTCGTGAAAACGGCGGTCTACGGAACAGATGCCAACTGGGGGCGCATCATCGGCGCCATCGGGCACAGCGCAGCTCAGGTGACGGCAGAAGAAGTAGAGGTATATCTTGGAGGCCAATGCCTGTTTAAGCATAACGAACCTCAGCCATTCTCTGAATCTCTTGCCAAGGAATACCTTGAAGGAGATGAAATCACCATTGTCATCAAGATGGACGAAGGTGACGGAAACGGAAGAGCGTGGGGCTGTGACCTGACCTATGACTATATCAAAATTAACGCGAGCTATCGCACGTAATAAAGGGGAGCACAATGAAGAAAACAATCGTTTTTAAATGCGGGGGAAGTGTCATCCGTGAGCTGTCGGTGGAATTTTTTCATAACCTGAAAGAATTGATGGCGTCAGGATGGAATCTGGCGATCGTTCACGGCGGCGGCCCGGAAATCACAAATATGCTGAAACGGTTAAATATCAAAACAGAGTTTTCGGGAGGACAGCGGAAAACAACGAAGCCGGTGCTGGAAGTGGCTGAAATGGTTTTATCCGGCTCTGTTAATAAATTTTTCGTTGCCGAGCTTGCCAAACACGGACTGCGAGCCGCAGGCATCTCTGGTAAAGACGGCGGTCTTTTGGAGGCGGATTATCTTGATCCGGAAACATACGGGGAAGTCGGCGAAATTAAAAAGGTCGATGTATCGATGGTGAACGCGCTGATGGAAAAGGGCATCATTCCTGTTATTGCACCCCTGTCTATGACGAGTGACTGCAAGACGCTGAATGTGAATGCCGATCTGGCTGCTTCCGCAGTCGCCGGAGCGCTTGAAGCTGATAAGCTGATGTTCGTCACTGATGTCGATGGGATCATGAAAGAAAAGCAGCGTCTCGACGTTCTGACCCCTGAGGAGGTACAAATGCTGATCAAACAGGAAGTGATCACAGGGGGAATGATTCCGAAGGTGAATTCAGCCTTGTCAGCTTTATCAGATCAGGTGTCTGAAGTCATGATCGTAAACGGTAAAGGATCATTCTTCGCAGAACAAACCTTTCAAGGAACAAAAATTGTTAAAGCAAAGGAGGCTGTTTCATGAGCAGCTTGTTTCAAACCTACGGACGCTGGGATATTGACATCAAAAAAGCAAAGGGAACGTACGTTGAGGATCAAAACGGCAAAACCTACCTTGATTTCATCCAAGGGATTGCGGTATCTAATCTAGGCCACTGCCATGAAACAGTTACAGAAGCAGTCAAAACACAGCTCGACAGCGTATGGCACGTATCCAACCTATTTCAAAACAGTCTCCAGGAGCAAGCGGCACAAAAGCTGGCAGCGCACAGTGCAGGAGATCTCGTCTTTTTCTGCAACAGCGGTGCGGAAGCGAATGAAGGCGCGATAAAGCTCGCCCGAAAAGCAACTGGAAAAACGAAAATCATCACTTTCCTTCAGTCGTTCCATGGCCGCACGTATGCAGGGATGGCTGCGACCGGACAGGATAAAATCAAAACAGGATTCGGCCCGATGCTGGAAGGCTTTCACTACCTGCCATACAACGATCCTTCCGCTTTTGAGGCTCTCGGAGAGGAAGACGGCATAGCCGCGGTGATGCTTGAGACAGTGCAGGGAGAAGGCGGAGTCAATCCGGCTAACGCAGAATTTTTAACAGCCGTACAGTCGTTTTGTAATGAAAAGCAAGCCCTTCTGATCGTTGATGAAATCCAGACCGGCATCGGACGGACGGGAAAGGGCTTCGCATACGAGCACTTCGGGCTCTCGCCGGATATCATCACAATCGCAAAAGGATTGGGAAACGGCTTTCCAGTCGGTGCTGTCATCGGCAAAAAACAGCTTGGAGAAGCGTTTACCCCTGGTTCTCACGGAACAACTTTCGGAGGAAATATGCTGGCGATGGCTGCTGTAAATGCCACATTGCAAATTGTATTCCAGCCTGACTTCCTGCAAGAGGCTGCTGACAAAGGGGCATTTTTAAAAGAACTGCTCAAGGCTGAGCTAAAGAGCCCGTTTGTCAAACAAATCCGCGGTAAAGGATTAATGCTTGGAATTGAGTGTGATGGCCCTGTTGCTGACATCATTACTGAATTGCAGACATTAGGCTTGCTTGTTTTGCCGGCCGGCCCGAACGTCATACGGCTGCTGCCGCCGCTCACAGTGACAAAGGATGAAATAGCTGAAGCCGTTAGCAAGCTGAAACAGGCAATCGCTCATCATTCCGCTGTAAACCAGTAATTTTTTTCGATATAATGGTATAAAAATTCATTTTTATAATTAATTATTCATCAAGAGGTGGGCTGTTAGATGGAAGGTTATTTAGTGTTAGAAGATGGAACATCGTTCAGCGGCGAGCTGGACGGTCATGAAAGCTGTACGGGAGAAGCTGTTTTTTTTACAGGAATGACAGGCTACCAGGAAGTGCTGACAGATCCATCATATAAAGGACAGATTATCGTATTTACCTACCCGCTGATTGGCAACTACGGCATTAATGAAAAGGATTTTGAAAGCAAGAAACCGCAAGTGAAAGCTGCGGTTGTCTACGAGGCGTGTGACCATTTTTCTCATCATGAAGCGGTATACAGCCTCAAGGAGTATTTACAGAAATGGAACATTCCGCTATTGACCCATGTTGATACGAGGGCTGTCGTGAAAAAAATCCGTTCAAACGGAACAATGGGTGCGACTGTCACAGCCTCTAAAGAAGCAGCTGAGATCGCCCTTCAGCCTGAGAACGTGGCAGAACAGGCTTCCGCACAGGAAATCAGCACATTCGGCGACGGACATAAACATATCGCCCTCATCGATTTCGGCTATAAAAAGTCCATCGCGTCATCACTTGTCAAACGAGGCTGCAAGGTCACTGTGGTGCCGTATCAGCAAATGGAAGCTGTATACGATATAAAGCCTGACGGCATTGTGTTATCGAACGGACCTGGAGACCCGAAAGTCATTCAGCCGTATTTAGGAAAGATCAAAACCATCGTCAGCCGTTATCCGACTCTCGGCATCTGTCTCGGCCATCAGCTGATCGCGCTCGTGTTCGGAGGGAATACATTCAAGCTGCCATTCGGACACAGAGGCGCAAATCATCCGGTCATCGACCGTGAAACGAAACGTGTCTTCATGACAAGCCAAAATCACAGCTATGTGGTTGATGAACAGTCCATAAATGAAGAAGAGCTCACAATCAGGTTTCAACATGTCAATGATACGTCAGTTGAAGGGCTTTCCCATAAAAAACTGCCTGTCATGAGTGTTCAATTCCACCCGGAAGCCCATCCTGGACCGGCGGAAAGCGAATGGATTTTTGATGATTATTTAAAGAATGTGATACCAGCAAGGAGAGAAATCGCGCATGCCTAAAGACACCAGTATTTCAAGCATATTAGTAATCGGCTCAGGCCCGATCATCATCGGGCAGGCAGCGGAATTTGATTATTCAGGCACTCAAGGGTGCATCGCGTTGAAGGAGGAAGGCTATCGTGTGATTCTCGTCAACAACAATCCGGCGACAATTATGACCGATGAAGCCTTCGCTGATGAAATTTATTTTGAGCCGCTGACAGCAGAAAGTCTGACAGCCATCATTAAGAAAGAACAGCCTGATGGGCTTCTTGCCAATTTAGGCGGGCAGACCGCGTTGAATTTAGCGGTGGAGCTTGAAGAAACGGGTGTTTTAAAAGAGCATGGCGTCAAACTGCTCGGCACATCCGTTGAAACGATACAAAAAGGTGAAGACCGGGAAAAATTCCGTTCGTTAATGAACGAATTGAACCAGCCCGTGCCGGAGAGCGAAATTGTTGATAACGAGGCCGACGCCCTCCGTTTTGCGGAATCCATCGGTTTTCCTGTCATTATCAGACCTGCTTACACATTAGGCGGAAAGGGCGGAGGAATCGCTCCAGATAAAGAAGCGTTTACAGCCATGATCAAGCAGGCGCTACTAGCAAGCCCGATCAATCAATGCCTTGTGGAAAAAAGCATTGCCGGCTTTAAAGAAATCGAATACGAAGTTATGCGTGACAGCAATAACACATGCATTACCGTGTGCAACATGGAAAACATCGATCCGGTCGGTGTGCATACAGGTGACTCCATCGTTGTGGCGCCGTCACAAACATTGACGGATGAAGACTATCAAATGCTGCGGACGGCAAGCCTGACGATCATCTCAGCACTTGATGTCGTAGGCGGCTGTAACATTCAATTCGCGCTTGATCCATTTAGCAAGCAATATTACGTCATTGAAGTCAATCCGCGTGTAAGCCGGTCATCTGCTCTCGCATCTAAAGCAACCGGTTATCCGATTGCGAAGATGGCTGCAAAACTGGCAGTCGGATATACCCTTGATGAGCTGAAAAATCCGCTCACAGGCTCTACTTACGCAAGTTTTGAACCTGCGTTGGACTATGTGATCGTCAAATTTCCGCGCTGGCCGTTTGATAAATTCAAAAACGCAGACCGCAAGCTTGGCACAAAAATGAAAGCCACCGGTGAAGTAATGGCGATTGAACGGAATTTAGAAGCGGCGATACAAAAAGCGGCAGCATCCCTTGAGCTGAAAAATGTCGGTACACACCTTCCAGAGCTCAGCGGTTTGTCGATTGAAGCGCTTTGGGAGTTGGCAGTCACTCCGGACGACCGCAGATTTTTCGTTGTCATGGAGCTGTTGAGCCGCAGTGTGACAATTGATGACATTCATGCGAAAACAAAAATTGATCCGTTTTTCCTTCATGCCTTTCACAACATCATCAAACTGGAAAACCGCATGATGGAAGAGAGCAATGATCTCTCTTTTGAATTATTGAAAAAAGCAAAAGAAAAGGGATTTTCAGACGCAACGATTGCCTCTCTGATCGGCAAAACAGAAGACGAAGTGCGTTCGCTTCGCAAGGAAATGGGCATTACGCCTTCCTTCAAAATTGTAGATACGTGCGCGGCTGAGTTCGATGCGAAAACAAACTATTTCTACTCCACATATTTCGGAGAGACCGATGGGGATATCAGCCGCAAAGAGAAAAAACGCGCGCTGATTATCGGATCAGGCCCGATTCGGATCGGGCAAGGCGTTGAATTTGATTACAGTGCTGTTCATGGCGTGCTGACACTGCAAGAGCTTGGGTTTGAAACCATCATGATCAACAATAATCCGGAAACGGTCAGCACCGATTATGAAATTGCAGATCGCCTGTATTTTGAACCGATGACAACGGAGCACATTTTAAACGTGGCGGAGCAGGAAAACATTGATTTTGCAATCGTGCAATTCGGCGGCCAAACCGCGATCAATGCTGCTGAAGCACTTGAAAAAGCCGGCATTACCCTGCTCGGCACGTCGTTTAAAACGCTCGACGTGTTAGAGGATCGGGATCAATTCTATCAGCTTCTTGATGAGCTTGGATTGAACCACGCGAAAGGAGAAATCGCATATACAAAAGAAGAGGCCGCTGCAAAAGCTGATGAGATCGGCTATCCGGTGCTAATCCGCCCATCTTATGTCATCGGCGGAATGGGCATGATCATTGTTGATTCGCAAGCCCAGCTTTCTCAGCTGCTGAACGGTGAGGACAGCATGCCGTACCCGATTTTAATTGATCAGTACGTGTCAGGAAAGGAAGTCGAAATTGATTTGATTTCCGACGGTGAAGATGTCTTTATCCCGACATATACCGAGCATATTGAACGGGCAGGTGTCCATTCGGGAGACAGCTTTGCCATCCTTCCGGGACCGTCCATCACAAGCGGGCTGCAGCAGGGCATAAAAGATGCCGCACAAAAAATTGCCCAAAAGCTTTCATTTAAAGGCATCATGAACATTCAATTTGTGATCGACAATGGAAATATTCTCGTTCTTGAAGTGAACCCGAGAGCGAGCCGCACGGTTCCTGTTGTCAGCAAAGTAATGGGTGTTCCTATGATCCCGCTCGCCACACGTCTGCTGGCAGGGGCATCTTTAAAAGATGTAAACCCTGCAGTACAAAATCATCATGGGGTTGCCGTGAAGTTCCCTGTTTTTTCTTCTCATGCGATTCAAGATGTGGATGTCAAGCTTGGGCCGGAGATGAAATCAACGGGAGAAGGCATGTGTGTTGCATACGATGCCGACAGCGCCTTAAAAAAAATTTATACACGTGTCTGGAATCAAAAAGGAAGCATTTATTTGCAAAACGGCCCGGAAGATGTGAAGGAGTTAGCGGATAAAGCCGGTTTTACCGTTCATGAAGGGACATTTGCCTCATGGATGGAACAGGAAGGAAAAGCGCTCCACATCAATTTGAGCGGCTCTGAAGAAGCACGCAAAGAACGTTTGGAAGCCATGACGCATGGCATCCCCGTCTTTACAGAAGAAGAAACCGTGCGTGCGTTTTTACAAAGCGCTTCAGGCCATCCGCAGCCCGTATCTCTCAAAGATCTCTATAAAAAGGAAGTGGCATCATGCACACAGTGACGCAAACCAGTTTATACGGAAAAGATTTATTAACGTTAAAGGATCTTAGTGAACAGGATATAAATGCCTTGCTTGCTGAAGCCGGTGAGCTGAAACAAAACAAAATCCAGCCTATTTTTCAAGGCAAAACCTTGGCGATGATTTTTGAGAAATCATCAACACGGACCCGTGTTTCATTTGAAGCCGGCATGGCGCAGCTGGGCGGGAGCGCCCTCTTCTTAAGCCAGAAAGATCTGCAGCTGGGGCGCGGTGAGACTGTTGCTGATACGGCTAGAGTGCTGTCAGGCTATGTGGATGCCATCATGATTCGGACCTTTGAACATGAAAAGGTGGAGGAGCTTGCCAAAGAAGCTGACATTCCGGTCATCAACGGGCTTACGGATAAATACCATCCGTGCCAGGCGCTGGCAGATCTCTTGACGATTAAGGAAAAGAAAGGGAAGCTTAAAGGCGTGAAAGTCGCGTACATCGGTGATGGAAATAACGTGGCGCACTCATTAATGATTGGCTGCGCCAAAATGGGCTGCGATATCTCGATCGCTTCGCCAAAGGGCTACGAAGTGTTAGATGAAGCAGTTGAAGCGGCGAAAACAGCTGCACTTCAATCGGGCGCTTCTATCACGCTCACAGCTGATCCGATTGAAGCTGTAAAAGATGCGGACGTGATTTATTCTGATGTGTTTACAAGCATGGGGCAGGAAGCTGAAGAGCAAGAGCGTCTTGCTATCTTTGCGCCTTATCAGGTGAATGCGGCACTGGTCAGCCATGCCAAACCCGACTATACATTTTTACATTGCCTCCCTGCACACCGTGAGGAAGAAGTGACTGCGGAGATTATTGACGGTCCGAATTCTGCCGTATTCCAGCAGGCTGAAAACCGTCTCCATGTGCAAAAAGCACTGCTGAAGGCCATTTTATACAAAGGGGAATAATCAAAAAACTGCTGAGTGAGACTCAGCAGTTTTTTTGATCGCAACATATTCACAGCCGCTTAGGCACATACTACAGCAAAAAGGAAAAGGAGGAAAAACTATGGGACAGCAGCATCAATTCCGGCCCGGGCAGAAAGCGCCTAATAACGGTGTCTACGTAGAAATTGGCGAGACGGGAAGCATGGTTAAAAACCCTCAAAAAATCCATCTGTCAGCAGGGGAAATGTTCCCCGAAACATCAAATCATAATCGGCTGTGGACCTATAAAAGAAAGCCGTGATCAAGAAAAAACCCAAAACAATAAATGTTTTGGGTTTTTGGCTTTTAATGCTGGCTTGCATTTTTGTTCATAGGCATGATTTCGGCTAAAACCATGATTAAGACATACAGTACAACAGCAATAACAGATGATGTTTTGAAATTATACGCAGCGCTGTTCATGCTGGCAATCAAGTAGCATGCCATATGTGATAAAAGGAACGTCCAAATAAAGGCAATAATATATCGCACGTTTCCACCTCGTCCTTCTCATTCTATTCTAAAAGTTATCATACCATACAAAAAGCGAAGGGGGAATCCAATTTTAGCAGAAAGTGAGGTAACAAAAGAGTCTGATTCGTCACACTTTAATGGTAAAATATAAAAAACGTCAATCAGTATATTAGCCAAAACTGTAAAAGGCTAGGACTTTACCTTATTCGTTTCTTTTCTTTTTACATAAGATAGCGTGAGATGAAGTGTGAAAGGAGGCGGGCAAGCGATGGGAATAACGGAAAGGTACTTTCGATTGGGAACGGAGCATAATGTCATTCATCTGCCCTATCGCCCGAACGGCTTCGGCATCTTTATCTTGGGGGACAGAACCCACTTTGTCGGGAAAGATTCAAGCTTTTGGCTTCAGCATTACGGCAGAAATCAGCTTTTGAACATGCTGAGGAATGAAGGATATACCCTTTTTAACAGCAATCTGTTCGGAAGGCATTGGGGTGCGGAAAAAGCGGTCACCTATGCCAAACAGCTGATACATTCCGTGCTGAAGCAGGAAATCCTCAATCCGAAGATTCATATTTTAGCAGAAGGAATGGGTGCTCTCGTGGCCGATGAACTGCTTCGTTTTTCCCCGGATCATATCCGCTCAGCCGCAATGTTGAATCCTTGTCTCGATCTTCAGGCACATTATGAATCGGAGAAAGAAAATAAATTTTTCTATAAGCAATTTTTAAAAGAAGTATCGGAAAGCTACGGAATTTCTGAAAAAGAAGCGGAAGTGCTCCGTTACAAAACAATTGAAAGCTATCCGAGCGGCGTGCCGGTTCATATATGGCAGCGTATGACCGGAGCTCCATATCCGTATAGCGTACATGCCGAAGTATTCAAGGAAAAACAGCAAAAGCAAGGTTCACCGGTCGATATGACATTTCACTTATTTGAGCATCCAAGCAGAATTTATGCATCAATCTGCAAATTCTTTCACAGTCATGAAAAAGAGTTATAAAGAATACAATAACAACAGCCTTCTCTTTTGCGGAGGCTGTTTTGCTTTGGGAAATGAAAAACCGGAAGGGCGGCAGATGCAATGGAATCAACGCTGATTGTAGGTGCGGACGAATTTTTCGGCCTTTCATTATGCGAGCGAATGATGGATGAAGGCATACATGTGGATGTCATTCTGGCGGAAACAGAAGATGAAATGAGACAAATGTACTTAGAAGAAAGACTCATGTGGCTTGGGAGAAATGGACTCTTTCGCCAGCTTGAACACATTGAAGATCAAAAATATGATACAATTTGTATCCAGTTCGGCAGCGTTTTGCCTTTAGACCAATTTGATTCTCCCTATATATTAGTATATGAACAAGACCGAAACGAATGGGAAAAACGTGAAAAGACGGGGGCAGAAAAAACGGTGATCCTGCCGAAAATGTATGGGCCCTGGAAAGAAGAAACCGAGGAAGACGGCTATTATACAGACGATGTGGCTGATGAGCTTCTGGGATTCTTGCTAGAACCAAGCCGAGATAGCAAAAATCAGTTTTTTGATTTGCAAGTCACAGAAAAAACCTCAAAAGAAGAAGCAAAAGCAAAAATTTCCGAGTGGAAAAGACAATTTTCATCAATTTTCGACAAATATTAAGAAATACCTTCCATGTTTCGAGTTTTCTAGATACAATAAACGTATATAAATGATACATGTTATAGCTTGTCAAAAGGAGTTGAACATGACTTGATCACAAGGCTTGTCATGATCTTTTCTGTCCTCCTTTTATTAAGCGGTTGTGGACAAACTCCGTTTAAAGGAAAAATTGAGAAGGTCGGCATGCTCTTTCCTGATACGATTAATGACCTCGTATGGGGCACAAAAGGGTATAAAGGATTACTGAATATACAATCAAAATACAATGTGGACGTTTACTATAAAGAAGGCGTTAAAACAGATGAAGATATTATAAATGCGATTGAAGATTTTCATAAGCGGGGCGTTAATCTTCTCTATGGCCATGGGAGTGAATATGCAGAGGTGTTTAACTTGGTCAGCGAAGATTATCCAGATATGGAATTCGTCATTTCTAATGCGAAAGCGAAAGCTGATAATGTAACAAGTGTCCATTTCAGCGGCGAAGCAATGGGCTTTTTTGGGGGAATGACAGCTGCCCATATGTCGAAAACGAATCAGGTCGGCGTGATTGCTTCCTTTACGTGGCAGCCGGAGGTTGACGGTTTTATCAAAGGAGCCAAATATGAAAATCCGGATATAGAAGTAAACACAAAATATACGGATCATTGGGATGATGATACGACAGCAGTAAAGCTTTATCAGAAAATGAAGAACGAAGGCGCGGATGTTGTGTATCCCGCCGGGGACGGGTATAATGTTCCTGTCATTCAGCAAATCAAAAAAGATGGCCTTTATGCCATCGGCTATGTCACAGATCAGTCGGATCTGGGCGAAAATACCGTATTAACCAGCACGGTGCAAAATGTGGACAAGGCCTATGAAATCATTGCTGAGCAATTCAACAAAGGCACCCTTGAAGGCGGCGATCATTACTACGATCTTAAAACGGGGGTTGTTGACATGGGAACATTCAGCCCGCTTGTCGATAAAGACTTTCAGCAAAGAATCGCCAAGCTGATCAAAACGTACAACAAAACAGGCGAACTGCCAAAAAACGAGTAATGGAGTGACGTCACATGCAGCACGAAAAATCACTTGAGTTCTTGCAAATTGCCATGAAATATCTGCCTGAAGCGAAAGAACAGCTTGAAAGATCAGGCATTGAGCTGTCAATGGAGGCCATACAGCCGTTTATGAATCTATTTACAACGGTAATGGCTGAAGCTTATGAGCTTGGCAAGTCTGACGCGAAATCTGAAACCGAATAAAAAAAAGCCACTTTTTCGAAAGTGGCTTTTCACTTGATTTTCTTTTTAATAGCGGAAACCATAGGCGCGAGCTCCTTGAGAGCGGGCTTGATTTGATCGAGAGAGTTCATAATCGAACCGATTTGGTTCATAATATACATATAATCAATCGTCTCTTCTTCGTTTGTCCGGGAAACTTCCTCCTCCACTTCTTCCTTCTCAGGGTTTTGCTTTGCGTTATCGCCGAACATCATCTTTGAAAATATATCCACCTGTATACGCCTCCTTTTCCATATACCATACTGTATGAGTAAGGTGAACTGATAGTTTAGACGAATATATTGCCATGTGAAAAAAAATAGGATAGAATTAGTACCTGATACTAATAATTGATCACAACCTGATTGATCTTCTAAATTAACTATATAAAGGAGTCTTCCCTTATGAAAGCTGGAATACTTGGAGTTGGACGTTATATCCCTGAGAAGGTTTTAACAAATCATGATCTTGAAAAAATGGTTGAAACTTCTGATGAGTGGATTCGTACTAGAACAGGAATAGAAGAAAGAAGAATTGCCGCAGATGATGTGTATTCATCACATATGGCTGTTGCAGCAGCGAAAAAGGCGCTGGAACAAGCTGAAGTTGCAGCTGAGGACCTGGATATGATCCTGGTTGCAACAGTTACACCTGATCAGTCATTTCCTACGGTTTCTTGTATGATTCAAGAACAGCTCGGCGCGAAGAAAGCGTGCGCTATGGATATCAGCGCGGCTTGTGCGGGCTTTATGTACGGGGTTGTCACCGGTAAACAATTTATTGAATCCGGAACGTTCAAACATGTTCTTGTTGTCGGTGTAGAAAAGCTCTCAAGCATTACAGACTGGGAAGATCGCAACACAGCCGTTCTGTTTGGTGATGGAGCTGGCGCTGCGGTAGTCGGACCAGTCAGTGATGACAGAGGGATCCTTTCATTTGAACTTGGAGCGGACGGCACAGGCGGTCAGCACTTGTATCTCAATGAAAAACGGCATACAATCATGAATGGACGAGAAGTTTTTAAATTTGCAGTTCGCCAAATGGGAGAATCATGTGTCAATGTCATCGAAAAAGCCGGACTCTCAAAAGAAGATGTCGACTTTTTGATTCCGCATCAGGCGAACATCCGCATCATGGAAGCTGCACGTGAGCGTTTGGAGCTTCCTGTCGAAAAGATGTCTAAAACCGTTCATAAATATGGAAATACTTCTGCCGCATCCATTCCGATTTCTCTCGTAGAAGAATTGGAAGCCGGTAAAATCAAAGATGGCGATGTGGTCGTCATGGTAGGATTCGGCGGAGGATTAACTTGGGGCGCCATTGCAATACGCTGGGGCCGATAAAAAAAGGTGAGAGGTGCACACAAGATGAGTAAAAAAAGAGTAGTTGTTACAGGACTCGGAGCATTGTCTCCGCTTGGCAACGATGTCGATACAAGTTGGAATAACGCAATCAACGGTGTGTCCGGAATCGGTCCGATCACTCGTGTTGATGCTGAAGAATATCCGGCAAAAGTAGCTGCTGAATTGAAAGACTTCAATGTTGAAGATTATATGGATAAAAAAGAAGCTAGAAAAATGGACCGTTTTACACAATATGCGGTTGTAGCTGCAAAAATGGCGGTTGAAGACGCTGATCTTAACATTACCGATGAGATTGCGCCAAGAGTCGGTGTTTGGGTAGGCTCCGGTATCGGAGGACTCGAAACACTAGAGTCTCAATTTGAAATCTTCTTAACAAAAGGACCAAGACGGGTAAGCCCGTTTTTCGTGCCAATGATGATTCCTGATATGGCGACAGGCCAGATTTCTATTGCATTAGGAGCAAAAGGGGTTAACTCTTGTACGGTTACAGCATGTGCAACGGGAACGAACTCTATCGGTGACGCGTTTAAAGTTATTCAACGCGGCGATGCAGACGTTATGGTCACAGGCGGAACAGAAGCGCCGCTGACAAGAATGTCATTCGCAGGCTTCAGTGCCAACAAAGCGTTGTCTACTAATCCAGATCCGAAAACAGCGAGCCGCCCATTCGATAAAAACCGTGATGGCTTTGTCATGGGTGAAGGTGCAGGGATTATCGTTCTTGAAGAGCTTGAGCATGCCCTGGCCCGCGGCGCTAAGATTTACGGAGAAATTGTCGGCTACGGCTCAACAGGAGACGCTTACCATATCACAGCGCCGGCACAAGACGGTGAAGGCGGAGCGAGAGCGATGCAAGAAGCCATTAAAGATGCGGGTATAGCGCCTGAAGAAATTGATTATATCAATGCTCACGGAACAAGCACATATTACAATGACAAATACGAAACAATGGCGATTAAAACCGTTTTCGGCGAGCATGCGCATAAACTTGCGGTAAGCTCTACAAAATCGATGACAGGCCACCTCTTAGGAGCAGCTGGCGGTATTGAAGCGATTTTCTCTGTGCTTGCCATTAAGGAAGGTATGATTCCGCCGACAATCAATATTCAAACGCCTGACGAAGAATGCGATTTAGATTATGTGCCTGATGAAGCCCGCAGACAGGATCTCAATTATGTTCTCAGCAACTCATTGGGATTCGGCGGACACAATGCAACACTAATCTTTAAGAAATACCAAGCATAATCACGCCAAACCGGCTGCCCCTAAAGGGTAGCCGGTTTTTTTTGTGCGCATAGGATAAAAAGAGGAGGCGATCACATGAGTGTGGAACAAACATATAGCTGGCTTGGGAAGGCTGCTTCAATAGATGATTTGGCCCATTACATTGTCCCGCTTTTTTCAGGTGCGGAGAAACAGAACTGGAAAGGCATTCTGGGCCACCTTCAGCATCATGGGATGTTTAAAAACATAAAAGAGGGCATTCAGACTGCTTCCAAGCTGAAAGAAAAAGGTTTTTACGAGCATATTCAAAAGGAAGAACAGTACCTTAAAAACAAATGGCATGGTCCTGATGTACCGATTGTCACGCTGCCGGTTGATGAACGAAACAAGAGAATTCGTTTAGAATTCGGATCAAAATCAGGACTCGCCTTTCAAGACAAGATGTTCCTCTTTCTCTCGTCAAATTTAGATTTTGCATCGGTATCTGCTCTGATGACACATGAATATCATCATGTTTGCCGGTTAGATCATCTGACAAAAGAGGAAAAGGATGTCACATTACTTGATACAATCATCATGGAAGGGTTAGCGGAATATGCTGTTTATGAGAGGTTCGGCCGAAGTCAAACGGCTGAATGGACGTCTTGGTATACTCCGGAGCAGCTGCAAGCTTTATACGACAAAAAGATTGCGCCCCACCAGGAAATCAAACGGGACAATCGATTGTTCTCACAGCTGTTATTTGGCAAAGGATATCAGCCTAAAATGCTTGGATACGCAGTCGGATTCAATATTGTAAAAAAATATTTAACGGCCAACAAAGCAAGCACGGCAGACGGGCTGTCCATTCCTGCCGAAACCTTTTTGAATGCAACGCTTTAAAAGAATAAAATAATGGAATTTTGTTAATAATATTACATTTATCCTAAAAAATTCTTGATTTTGCAAAATGATTGTAATAATATACAACTATAAAATTTTTCGATAATTCAATATTATTTATTATTTCTGAATAAAGGGATTACTTTCTCTTGAAAACGTTTGACAACAAGAGGGGGAAGGGGAGCTAGCATGAGCACACTTTTAGAAGTGAATAATTTGAAGACTTATTTTTTCAGGAAAAAGGAGCCGATCCCTGCGGTTGACGGAGTCGATTTTCACATCAGCAAAGGCGAAACCGTCGCACTTGTAGGTGAATCGGGCTCCGGAAAAAGCATTACTTCTTTATCAATTATGGGCCTTGTCCAAAGTTCAGGCGGAAAAATCATGGATGGCTCTATTAAACTCGAAGACAAAGACCTCACCTCATACACTGAAAACGACTATTGCAAAATCCGCGGAAACGAAGTATCCATGATCTTTCAGGAACCAATGACCTCCCTTAATCCGGTGTTAACAATCGGAGAACAAATTACCGAAGTGCTGATTTACCATAAAAACATGAAGAAAAAAGAAGCTCGCCAAAAAGCTGTTGAACTCTTGGAAATGGTCGGTTTCTCCCGGGCCGAGCAAATGATGAAGGAGTACCCGCACCGGCTGTCCGGCGGAATGAGGCAAAGGGTGATGATTGCCATCGCACTCAGCTGTAATCCTAAACTGCTCATTGCCGATGAACCGACGACAGCACTGGATGTGACAATACAAGCCCAAGTTTTGGAGCTCATGAAAGATCTCTGCCAGAAGTTCAACACGTCGATTCTTCTCATCACACACGATTTAGGTGTCGTGTCGGAAGCAGCTGATAGAGTGATTGTCATGTACTGCGGACAAGTCGTAGAAAACGCCACCGTTGACGACTTATTTTTAGAGCCGCTTCATCCTTATACAGAAGGCCTGCTTACGTCGATTCCCGTCATAGATGGAGAGATTGATAAATTAAATGCCATTAAAGGCAGTGTGCCGACTCCAGATAATCTGCCGCCGGGGTGCCGTTTTGCCCCAAGGTGTCCGAAAGCCATGGATAAATGCTGGGCAAATCAGCCTTCGCTTTTGACACACAAAAGCGGAAGAACGGTGAGATGCTTTTTATATGAGGAAGAGGGTGCCGAACAATCATGACAGCAGACAATCAAGAAACAATTTTAGAGCTTCGTAACGTAAAAAAATACTTCCCGATCCGCTCAGGCTTTTTTCAAAGAAAAGTCGGTGATGTTAAAGCGGTGGACGGTGTTTCATTTACATTAAAAAAAGGAGAAACACTCGGAATCGTTGGAGAGTCGGGCTGCGGAAAATCGACTGCCGGCAGGACGATGATCAGGCTGTACAAACCGACAGAAGGTCAAATCCTTTTTAAGGGGCAGGATATATCCAATCTGTCAGAGGAGAAGCTGCGGAAAAGTGTCCGTAAAAATATTCAAATGGTCTTCCAAGATCCATTTGCCTCTTTGAATCCAAGGAAGACGCTGCGTTCTATCATTAAGGAGCCGTTTAACACGCACCACATGTATACGATGCGTGAACGGAACGAAAAAGTCGAAGAACTGCTTGCGAGAGTAGGCCTTCACCCGTCGTTTGCCGGCCGTTATCCGCATGAATTTTCCGGCGGCCAGCGTCAGCGGATCGGCATCGCCAGAGCGCTTACTTTGAATCCAGAGCTGATCATTGCAGATGAGCCGGTTTCCGCACTTGATGTATCCATTCAGGCTCAAGTTATCAACTTAATGGAAGAATTGCAGGAAGAATTCAACCTGACTTATCTATTTATCTCTCATGATCTAAGTGTCGTCCGCCATATCAGCGACAGAGTAGGAGTGATGTATCTTGGCAAAATGATGGAATTGACCGGAAAGCATGAGCTTTACGACAATCCGCTTCACCCATACACTCAAGCTCTTTTATCATCCGTTCCGGTTACAAGAAGAAAAGGATCTGTCAAACGTGAACGCATCGTCCTGAAGGGAGAACTGCCGAGTCCGGCCAATCCGCCAAAAGGCTGCGTTTTCCACACAAGATGTCCTGTTGCAAAGCCAATATGCAAGGAACAAATACCAGAATTCAAAGAAGCTGCTCCCAGCCATTTTGTGGCTTGTCACCTTTATAGCTAATGTTGAACGCACAGCTTTGAGAGGGGGTATGCACACTACATAAACAACAGCCTAGAGGAACGAACATTTCAAAAGGGGGAATATCTAATGAAAAGACGGAAAACCGCACTAATGATGCTAAGTGTATTGATGGTTCTGGCCATCTTTTTATCGGCCTGCTCTGGATCGAAATCAAGCAGCAGCAGCGAGAAAAAATCAAACGGAAAACCTCAGCAAGGCGGGGATTTGGTTGTGGGTTCAATCGGAGCGCCAACCCTTTTCAACTCGTTATATTCAACTGATGAATCGAGTACAGATATTGAACAAATGATTTACAGCTTTTTAACGAAAACAGATGAAAACTTAAATGTCAAAATGTCACTGGCAGAAAGTGTGAAAGAGCTGGATGGCGGTCTGAAATATGACGTGAAAATCAAAAAAGGCGTTAAGTTCCATGACGGAGAAGAGCTTACTGCCGATGATGTGGTCTTTACGTACAACATTCCATTGAACAAGGATTACAAAGGAGAGCGCGGCTCTAACTTTGAAATGCTGAAATCGGTAGAGAAAAAGGGAGACTACGAGGTTCTATTTACCCTCAAATACAAAGACCCTAACTTCTATAACAATACGCTAGACAGCTACGGCATTCTGCCGGAGCACATTTTAAAAGATGTACCGGTTGCAGAGCTTGAGGATAATGAATTTAACAGGAAAAATCCAATTGGCTCCGGGCCTTTCAAATTTAAAGAATGGAAAGATGGCCAATACGTGAAGCTTGTTGCCAATGATGACTATTATGACGGCCGTCCGTATTTAGACAGTGTCACGTATAAAATCATTCCTGACGCCAATGCAGCGGTTGCCCAGCTTCAAGCGGGCGATATCGATTTCTTTAACGTGCCGTCAACTGACTATAAGACAGCTGAATCGTTTAATAATGTCAAGGTGGTAACAGACTTGGCGCTGAGCTACTCATATATCGGCTGGAATGAGAAAAACGAGCTCTTTAAAGATAAAAAAGTACGTCAGGCGCTTACGACAGCTTTAGACCGTGAAACAATGGTGCAAACCGTATTGGACGGAGACGCAGAGGTCGCTTACATCCCTGAAAGCCCGGCTTCTTGGAACTATCCGAAAAACGTAGAAGTGCCTAAATTTAAATACAACGTGAAAAAAGCGAAGAAGATGTTGAAAGAAGCCGGCTGGGAAGATACTGATGGTGACGGCATCTTAGATAAAGACGGTAAAAAGTTTGAGTTTACACTGAAAACAAACCAAGGAAATAAAGTGCGTGAGGATATTGCTGTTGTTGTTCAAGAGCAGCTCAAAAAAGTCGGTATTAAAGTAACGCCGCAAATCGTTGAATGGAGTGCGTTAGTTGAGCAGACAAGTGCCCCTAATTGGGACTATGACGCAATGGTGTTAGGCTGGAGTCTGTCCACATTCCCGGATCATTACGATATCTTCCATTCAAGCCAGTCTGAAAAAGGTTTAAATAACATGTGGTACAAAAATCCAGAGGTTGATAAGCTTTTGAAGGATGCAAAATCAATCAGTGACCGCAAGGAATACTCTAAAGCCTATGAAAAGATCTACCAAAAGCTTGCTGAAGATCAGCCGTATACCTTCCTTTATTATCCGAACAACCATATGGCGATGCCGGCTAATTTAGAAGGGTATGTGTATCATCCGAAACGCGAGCTGTACCAAATTGAAAAATGGTGGCTTGCCCAATAATCTCCCTTGCAGGGGAGGGAGCGCGTTTCCTTCCCCTTTGATTTTGAAATAGAACAACGAAGGGGACAAGAATATGGTTACATATATCATTCGAAGAACGCTATCTTCGATTCCTATTCTATTGGGAATTACAATTTTGTCTTTCGTTATTATGAAAGCCGCTCCAGGTGATCCGATGACGCTTATGATGGACCCTACGATCAGCCAGGCAGATAGGGCGCAATTTATTGAAAAATATGGCCTTAACGATCCTGAGTACGTTCAATATTTAAAATGGCTCGGCAATATGGTTCAAGGTGATTTCGGCACGTCCATCATCAGAAAAGGGACGCCTGTTTCAGAACTAATTTTAGCGCGGCTGCCTAACACACTCCTCTTGATGCTGGTGTCAACGATTTTGGCGCTGATTATCTCCATCCCATTCGGAGTGATTTCTGCAAAAAAACCTTATTCCAAACTGGACTACGGCATTACATTTACTTCATTTATCGGTTTGGCGATCCCGAATTTTTGGTTCGGACTGATTTTAATCATGGTGTTTGCCGTGAATCTAGGCTGGTTCCCGACCGGGGGCGTCGCAACGCTTAACGCGGATTTTAGTTATTTAGACCGGATTCATCATTTGCTTTTACCCGCTTTTGTACTGGCGACAGCTGATATGGCAGGCTTAACGAGATATACAAGATCCAATATGCTTGATGTTTTAAACCAAGATTATATTCGGACTGCCAGATCAAAAGGTTTCAAAGAGAATCGAGTATTGTTTAAGCACGGCTTGCGGAATGCATTATTGCCTGTTATTACGATTTTCGGTTTAATGATTCCCTCCTTTATCGGCGGAGCGGTTGTCGTAGAGCAGATTTTCACTTGGCCGGGGTTAGGAAAGCTGTTTGTCGATTCAGCATTCCAGCGCGATTATCCGGTTATCATGGCAATGACTGTGATCTCGGCAGTTCTTGTCGTTGTCGGAAACCTCATTGCAGACATCCTTTACGCGATTGTTGATCCGCGGATCGAATATTAAAAGGGGGGAAACAGAGATGTCAGAGCTGCAAACAACTCCCTCGCCGGAGATCAGGCTGAAAGAAAATATTTCGAAAAAACCAGAGACGATGACCAAGATATTCTGGGAAAAATTCTCGAAAAACAAACTGGCCATTCTAGGTGCAGTTATTCTTTTAATTATTATTATGTCAGCTGTTTTTGCTCCTTTTATTGCGCCTTATCCCCAAGAGCAACAAAGCCTGCTTGATAAATATAAGGCACCGGGCCTTGAACATCTGATGGGAACGGATAAATTCGGCCGTGATATTTTCAGCCGGATCTTGTATGGAGCACGTGTCTCTTTATTGGTTGGTTTTGCATCTGTAGTCGGTTCGATTTTGATCGGAACAGTTTTAGGGGCGTTAGCTGGATATTTCAGAGGAATAGTCGATGCAATCATTATGCGTCTGGTCGACATTGTATTATCCATACCTGATATTTTCTTACTGATCACACTGGTCACCATCTTCAAGCCAGGTGTGGACAAACTGATTTTAATTTTCTGTCTTACAGGCTGGACCACGACGGCACGGTTAGTAAGAGGAGAATTCTTGTCGCTTCGTTCAAGAGAATATGTTCTCGCCGCTAAAACAATTGGGACAAAGACGAACAAAATTATTTTTTCTCATATCCTGCCAAATGCATTAGGGCCGATTATCGTCTCGGCGACGCTGAAAGTAGGATCTGTCATTCTCGCTGAATCAGCATTAAGCTACTTGGGGTTCGGAATCCAGCCGCCAATTGCAAGCTGGGGAAACATGCTTCAAGACGCACAGAATTTCACAGTGATGATTCAAGCATGGTGGTACCCGTTATTTCCCGGGCTATTAATATTAATCACCGTTTTATGTTTCAACTTTGTCGGTGATGGCCTGCGGGATGCGCTGGATCCAAAAAATATTAAATAAAAATGAGATTAATATTCGCTATGAAATATAACGAAAACAGAAGAAAAGCAGATCTCCTTTTGTCAGAAAATATACAAAGAGATCTGCTTTTTGTGATTTTTACATAAACCCAGCGATTCCAGATTTCCTCAATCTCTTTGGAATAATTTCTCTGTCCCTTGCCTATACTGTGGACAACAGTTTTTATAAAAGTGAGGGGTTAGAGATGTTATTTCTTCATGATGTGTGGGTCAATTGGTTTGAAGGGGAAGAAAATGGCTACAATGTATGCCACTTTCACGAATGGCGCAAGGAAGATACGGTTGAGCTTTTGGATCAGGTGCCGCTGTTAAGGGTGCCGTCAGTACTGTTTCATTACATAGAAAACGATTTGTCTGAGCTTCCGAAAGGTTTGCTTGAAGACGTACATCAGAAATCGTACATTCGGAAAAATCATGAGCGGACAAAGCTTGAGTATTGTTTTGTTGTAACAGACGGAATCGGCATTTTGGCTGTCGATACGATCGGCTATACGATCCCTGTCAGAAAAAGCCGTCTGATCCCGCGGCAGGAGCAGCTCGTTTATGAAATGGTAAAAGATGTAGAGCCTGAAACATATGAATTTGAGCCAAAGAAGCTGGAATCCTCTAAAGAATATCACATTTTATCATTAGCACCGGAACACGTCAGAGGGCTGACAAGAAAAGAACGGCAAATCAAGCAGCTGATGTTTATGGCGCTAGACCAATTAAAAGGGCTGAAAAACCGCGCTGAAATCGGCTACTGGTACACAGAGTGGAACCCGCATATGTATGAACAAATCAAACGGATGAGCTTTGAAGAGATTTGGGACATGCTGTATAACGAAACCATTGAAGGCTGGTCGGACAAGCATCTGGCATTTTGCGAAAACCTGATAAAAGGACAGCCTTTTTTCGAAAAGCTATGGGAAATGGAAAATGAATCAAAGGTAAACTGAAAAAAACCGCTCTTTGCATAGAGCGGTTTTTTGATTAGCGTCTTTTTCGGCCCAGACCCATGGCGTTCTCCATTTTTTTCAGCATTTTGTTTGCCGTCCGGTTCGCCCGTTCCGCACCTTCATCAAGAATCCGGTCTAATTCATCAGATTCAATCAGTTCATGATAGCGGTCCTGGATCGGTTTTAATGCGTTAACCACGACTTCTGCCAAATCACCTTTAAATTCGCCGTAGCCTTTCCCTTCGTACTTTGCTTCAAGCTCTTCAATTGTTGTATTGCCGAGGATTGAATAAATCGTAAGAAGGTTGGAAACGCCCGGTTTGTTTTCTTTGTCAAATTTTACAATGCCTTCAGAATCTGTCACAGCGCTTTTGATTTTCTTTTCAAGAAGCTTCGGTTCATCCAGCAATGTAATAAAAGCTTTTTGGTTCGGATCGGATTTGCTCATTTTCTTCAGCGGATCATTCAGAGACATGATGCGTGCCCCGACTTTTGGAATTTTCACTTCCGGAACCGTAAAGATGTCGTTATATTTTTTGTTGAAGCGTTCTGCGAGATTCCGCGTCAGCTCAAGGTGCTGCTTTTGATCCTCGCCGACAGGCACAAGATCCGTTCCATACAGCAGAATATCAGCGGCCATCAACGGCGGGTATGTTAACAGGCCGGAGACGACAGCTTCATTGCCTTTGGACTTGTCTTTAAATTGTGTCATCCGCTCAAGCTCGCCGATATATGCTACACACTGCATCATCCAACCGGCCTGTGCATGCGCGGGAACCTCTGACTGAATAAACAATGTTGCTTTTTCTGGATCAAGACCGACAGCTAAGTAAAGCGCCGCCAGACTGCGGATATTCTTTCTTAGCTGAAGCCGGTCTTGAGGCACGGTTATTGCATGCTGATCCACAATGCAAAAATAGCTGTTATAATCATGCTGCAGTTCGACAAACTGCTTCATTGCACCGATATAGTTGCCAAGCGTAACGGAGCCGCTTGGCTGAATGCCTGAAAAAATCGTTTGTTTCATGAAAACATCAACCTCATTTCTTAAAACATAATAAAAAAGGCTCATTCTTCCCCTATAAAAAAGGGACGAATGAACCGTGGTACCACCCTGATTATTCCATTAAAATGGAATCACTCTGACGTTTGTAACGGAGACTGCTCCGGCTGAGCCTACTTTTTCGGTTTCGGTCAGCTGCTCCAAAGTCCATTCCACATTGCCCGTTATCTGCTCCCAGCACCGCAGACTCTCTTCAAACGGGAGAAATGTGTACTACTCTTTTTCATAGCACGCTTTTCTTTTGATTGCTTCATTATAAATCAATTATAACCAATTGTCATCATAAAAAAACATTCTTTTTTCCAGCAACATTGTAAAAGATATAAACACCACTGATGCTGTAAAACCCCTAAATGATAACTGTTATCACCGTGAAAACAGCTAGATATTATATGTAAAAAGCAATATGGAGAGAAAACTTATAAAATAGTTTTTAATCAATTTATGCTTTAAATGGTAGAAGGATATTATGTTCGTGGAAGAAAAACTAACGAAGTTCAAATATTTTAAATTGATAAAATAATATTGCAATAAATTATTTGTTTCATTATAATGAACTTGTTCACTCTATTGTTACAGCTTTTTTACAAAAATAATCAGAAAAGACGGAACAGAATAAAAGTTATGGAAACTCAGGTTCATTTGTCTGATATTTCTGAGGATTTAGCCGTAAGGAGCTGAAAAAATTATTATTAGGGGGTTTGCGATAATGAAAAAGCGTTGGTCGATTGTCACGTTGATGCTCATTTTCACTCTCGTGCTGAGCGCATGCGGCTTTGGCGGCAGCGGATCAAACGGTGAAGGGAAAAAGGACAGTAAAGGAAAGACGACACTTAACATTAATATTAAAACTGAGCCGTTCTCCTTACATCCGGGATTGGCAAATGATTCAGTATCAGGCGGTGTCATCCGTCAGACTTTTGAAGGATTGACACGCATCAATGCAGATGGTGAGCCTGAAGAAGGCATGGCTTCTAAAATTGAAACGAGCAAAGACGGAAAGACATATACATTTACAATTCGTGATGGCGTGAAATGGTCTAATGGTGACCCTGTAACAGCACAAGATTTTGAATATGCTTGGAAATGGGCACTTGATCCTAATAACGAATCACAATACGCTTACCAGCTCTACTACATAAAAGGTGCTGAAGCGGCGAATACCGGCAAAGGCAGCCTTGATGATGTGGCAGTAAAAGCTGTAAATGACAAAACGCTAAAGGTTGAATTAAATAACCCGACTCCATATTTCACCGAATTAACTGCGTTCTATACGTATATGCCAATCAACAAGAAAATTGCAGAAAAAAATAAAAAGTGGAACACAAATGCCGGAGATGATTATGTATCAAACGGGCCGTTCAAAATGACAGCATGGAAACACAGCGGTTCTATTACTCTCGAAAAAAATGACCAGTATTGGGATAGAGACAAAGTCAAACTAAAGAAAATCGATATGGTTATGATCAACAATAACAATACAGAACTGAAAAAATTCCAAGCTGGCGAACTTGATTGGGCCGGTATGCCGCTCGGACAGCTTCCGACAGAATCTCTGCCTACCCTGAAAAAAGACGGTTCTTTACATGTTGAGCCGATCGCAGGTGTGTATTGGTACAAATTCAACACTGAAGCTAAGCCGTTAGACAACGTAAATATCCGTAAGGCTTTAACATATTCTATTGACCGTCAATCGATTGTTAAAAACGTTACACAAGGAGAGCAAATCCCGGCAATGGCTGCGGTCCCGCCGACAATGAAGGGATTTGAGGATAACAAAGAAGGCTACTTCAAAGACAACGATATCAAAACGGCAAAAGAATACCTTGAAAAAGGCCTGAAAGAAATGGGCTTAAGCAAGGCATCTGACCTGCCGAAAATCAAATTGTCTTATAACACTGATGATGCACATGCGAAAATCGCTCAAGCCGTACAAGAAATGTGGAAGAAAAATTTAGGCGTGAATGTAGAGCTTGATAACTCAGAATGGAATGTATATATTGATAAGCTCCATAGCCAAGATTATCAAATCGGCCGTATGGGCTGGCTGGGCGACTTCAACGATCCTATCAACTTCCTTGAATTGTTCCGTGATAAAGACGGAGGAAATAACGATACTGGCTGGGAAAATCCAGAATTCAAAAAGCTTCTGAACCAGTCACAAACCGAAACAGATAAAACAAAACGTGCAGAGCTGCTGAAAAAAGCAGAAGGTATTTTCATTGATGAAATGCCAGTTGCCCCAATCTATTTCTATACTGATACTTGGGTACAGGATGAAAACCTAAAAGGTGTTATCATGCCAGGTACTGGTGAGGTTTATTTCAGAAACGCATATTTTAAATAAGGCTTCGTCTGAAAATAAAAGACCTCAAGGTATATGGGGAAAAAAGCCCCATATACCTTTCTTACTGATGGAGTATAAAAATGTAAAAAACATGGAGGTGTTCCCCCTTGCTAAAATATATCGGAAGACGCTTAGTCTATATGGTTATCACATTATTTGTGATTGTTACTGTGACATTCTTCTTAATGCAAGCAGCACCGGGCGGGCCATTTTCAGGTGAGAAAAAGCTTCCGCCTGAAATTGAAGCAAACTTAAATGCACATTACGGCTTGGACAAGCCGCTGTTTGTACAATACGTCAGTTATTTAAAATCAGTTGCAATGTGGGATTTCGGACCGTCATTTAAATATAAAGGTCAGAGTGTTAACGACCTGATCAGTTCAGGTTTCCCCGTTTCATTCACTCTTGGAGCAGAAGCTATTCTCCTCGCTTTAGCGTTAGGTGTATTGTTTGGGGTCATTGCAGCCCTTTACCATAATAAGTGGCAGGATTATACCGTCGCGATTTTAACAATATTTGGCATTTCGGTTCCGAGCTTTATCATGGCAGCTGTTCTGCAATATGTGTTCTCCATGAAGCTTGGGCTGTTTCCAGTCGCGGGGTGGGAGTCCTGGGCATACACCTTTTTGCCTTCAATCGCACTTGCTTCCATGCCGATGGCGTTTATTGCCAGACTTTCCCGTTCAAGCATGATCGAAGTGTTAAACAGTGATTATATTCGCACAGCGAAAGCAAAAGGGCTGTCCCGTCCAGCAGTTACAGTGCGGCACGCCATCCGAAACGCGCTTTTGCCAGTCGTTACATACATGGGCCCGATGGCCGCGCAGGTCTTAACGGGAAGCTTTATCATTGAAACGATTTTTGGGATCCCGGGACTTGGTGCACACTTCGTAAACAGTATTACAAACCGTGATTATACAGTCATTATGGGTGTAACGGTATTCTTCAGTGTCATCTTGCTATTGTGTGTATTAATTGTAGACGTGCTATACGGCATTATTGATCCAAGAATCAAGCTCTCCAAAGCAAAGAAAGGAGCCTAGGCCATGCAGAACATTCCAAAAAACCTGTTTGAACCAGCCGCAGCGAATTCCGGCGATGCAGAAAAAATAAGTAAAAAGAGCCTTTCCCTCTGGAAAGATGCGATGCTTCGCTTCCGCAGCAATAAGCTTGCAATGGTCGGGCTTATCATTATTGTGCTCATTATCCTTATGGCCATTTTTGCGCCGATGTTCTCAAGGTACGATTATTCAACTACTAATCTCTTAAATGCGGATAAGCCGCCTTCAAAAGATCACTGGTTCGGTACAGATGATCTTGGACGGGATATTTTCGTCCGTACATGGGTAGGTGCGCGAATCTCAATCTTTATCGGTGTTGCAGCCGCTGTTCTTGATTTGCTGATCGGCGTCATTTGGGGAAGCATTTCAGGCTTCCGCGGAGGCAGAACGGATGAAGTTATGATGCGTATCGCTGATATCCTTTGGGCAGTTCCTTCATTATTAATGGTCATCTTACTGATGGTTGTTCTTCCGAAAGGGCTATTTACGATTATTATTGCCATGACGATTACGGGCTGGATTAACATGGCCAGAATCGTGCGTGGACAAGTGCTGCAGCTGAAGAATCAGGAGTATGTGCTTGCTTCACAGACACTTGGTGCGAAAACATCTCGTCTGCTGTTTAAACATATCGTGCCAAACGCAATGGGTTCCATTTTGGTCACGATGACATTGACAGTTCCGACTGCAATTTTCACAGAAGCCTTTTTAAGCTATTTGGGACTTGGTGTTCCGGCTCCGCTGGCAAGCTGGGGAACGATGGCTTCTGACGGATTGCCTGCATTGACCTATTATCCGTGGCGTTTATTCTTCCCTGCCGGTTTCATCTGCATTACGATGTTTGGCTTTAACGTTGTCGGCGACGGATTAAGAGACGCATTGGATCCTAAGTTACGTAAATAAGGGAGTGATACGGGTGACACGCCTATTAGAAGTAAAAGATTTAGCGATTTCATTTAAAACATATGGCGGAGAGGTTCAGGCGATCCGCGGAGTGAATTTCCATCTGGATAAAGGGGAAACGCTGGCCATCGTCGGAGAATCAGGTTCCGGAAAAAGTGTGACCTCTCAAGCGATCATGAAGCTGATTCCAATGCCTCCGGGTTATTTCAAACGCGGTGAGATCTTGTTTGAAGGAAAGGATCTGGTGCCGCTGTCCGAAAAAGAAATGCAAAATGTCCGGGGAAAAGAGATCGGGATGATATTCCAGGATCCGATGACTTCTTTAAATCCGACGATGAAGGTCGGCAAACAAATTACGGAAGTGCTTTTTAAACACGAGAAAATCTCAAAGGAAGCGGCGAAAAAACGCGCGGTTGAACTGTTGGAGTTAGTCGGTATCCCGATGCCGGAAAAGCGGGTCAACCAATTTCCGCACGAATTTTCAGGCGGAATGAGACAACGGGTTGTCATTGCTATGGCGCTTGCGGCGAATCCGAAGCTTCTGATCGCCGATGAGCCGACCACTGCTCTTGATGTAACGATTCAAGCGCAAATTCTGGAATTGATGAAGGATCTGCAAAAGAAAATTGATACGTCCATCATCTTTATCACACACGATCTTGGTGTCGTGGCTAACGTTGCTGACCGGGTCGCTGTCATGTACGCTGGACAGATTGTAGAAACCGGTACAGTAGACGAGATTTTCTACGATCCGAGACACCCGTATACGTGGGGGCTTCTTGCATCTATGCCGACACTGGAAAGTTCAGGAGAGGAACAGCTGACTGCAATCCCTGGCACGCCGCCTGATTTGACAAACCCGCCAAAAGGAGATGCTTTTGCGCTGCGGAGCTCTTATGCGATGAAAATCGATTTTGAACAGGAGCCGCCAATGTTTAAAGTGTCCGATACTCATTATGTCAAATCATGGCTGCTTCATCCTGACGCGCCAAAGGTAGAGCCGCCTGAAGCGGTAAAAGCGAAAATGCGTAAACTGGCAAATACGTATGAAAAACCTGTCTTAGTGAGAGAAGGTGAATGAAATGACTGAGAAACTATTAGAAATCAAACATTTAAAACAGCACTTTATCACGCCAAAAGGAACGGTTAAGGCTGTAGACGATTTGTCATTTGATATCTATAAAGGTGAAACATTAGGGCTGGTTGGTGAGTCTGGCTGCGGTAAATCGACAACTGGCCGAAGCATTATTCGGCTGTACGAAGCGACCGATGGTGAGGTGCTGTTCAACGGCGAAAATGTGCATGGGAAAAAATCGCGGAAAAAGCTGCTGGAATTCAACCGCAAAATGCAGATGATTTTCCAAGATCCTTATGCATCCCTGAATCCAAGAATGACAGTTGCTGATATTATTGCCGAGGGCCTCGATATTCATAAGCTGGCAAAAACGAAAAAAGAGCGGATGCAGCGGGTCCATGAGCTCTTGGAAACAGTCGGTTTAAACAAGGAACACGCGAACCGCTATCCGCATGAGTTTTCCGGCGGCCAGCGTCAAAGAATCGGGATTGCCAGAGCTCTTGCTGTTGATCCGGAATTCATTATCGCGGATGAGCCAATTTCCGCTTTGGATGTATCCATTCAAGCGCAGGTCGTAAATTTAATGAAAGAACTGCAAAAAGAAAAAGGGCTCACATACCTGTTTATTGCCCACGATTTATCGATGGTCAAATACATCAGCGACCGCATTGGAGTCATGTATTTCGGGAAACTGGTTGAGCTTGCGCCGGCAGATGAGCTTTATGAAAATCCGCTTCACCCATATACAAAGTCATTGCTTTCAGCGATTCCGCTTCCTGATCCGGACTATGAGAGAAATCGCGTCCGCCAAAAATACGATCCGTCCATCCATCAGTTAAAAGATGGGGAGACGATGGAATTCCGTGAAGTCAAACCTGGACATTTTGTGATGTGCACGGAGGCAGAATTTAAAGCTTATTCATGAATCATAAATCCTTTAAGAGATTTCTCTTGAAGGATTTTTTTCGTAATCATAGAAAGTGAGAGTGATAACATTTACAATTGAAGGAAAAAGCGGAGGCGAAATACGATTCAATTTTTGCATAACAAAATGTCTTTGCGCTGCTGCTGTCTCAATCTCTTCAATCTTTAGCAGGAGTCCTTGTCACAATCGTTTTAATGGTAAGGGTCTATCAAATGACCGACTCCGTCTTTTTGGCAGGTCTTGTTTTATCGTTCATGTCGTTTGCAAGTATAGCAGCAAGCTTTTGCATCTCCCCAGTGCTTCGCGATCTCGGATTTAAAAAGGTGCTTGCGGGTGCAAATCTGCTGAGAGCGGTCTTTACATTACTGATGGCTTTTAGCGTTAGTCGTAACGGACAGGTTTTCTTTTGGGTAACGCTGCTGTTTGTGTTCTGTTTTTCATTTGCGGGCGCCTTTTTTCAGCCGGCAAGATTTGCGCTGCTGCCGATTATCGTTCCAAAAGAGCAATATGTGAAAGCGAATGGTGTGATCTCCCTCTCGAATCAATTGTTTCTAACAGCAGGCTGGGGCCTTGGAGGTCTTTTGACGTATGCCGTACCTTTTGAACTCGTTGTCGGTGCAGCCATTTGCTTGTTTGTTCTTTCAGGTGCTTCCATCAGTGTGCTTCATATAAATGAAGAAGCGGCTGAAGGAACAGCTGAAGGAGCATCTGCCAGAAGTATATGGAAGGATTTAATGATCATCCCTATTGTAAGAGACATTACTCTAATGGACATGATAGAAGCTCTGGCAGGTTCTGTTTGGTCGTCCGCGATTCTTCTCGCATTTACTGCGGCTGTATTGCATGAAACAGAGGTGTGGTGGGGGATGTTTAACGCTTCTTATTTTATAGGTGCCATTGTCGGCAGTGTGGTTGCCATTCGTTTTTCTGCTTTTTTTGAGCGGAACATGGGCTATTCGATTATTTTCTGCTCACTTGTGATGTCGGTGCTGACCCTTTTGTTCTCATTTTCCCCAATTCCGTTTTTATGCGCTCTTGCTTGTGCTGTAATGGGGCCTTTTTATCAGGTGCGTGATATTTGCCAGGAAACCATGCTGCAGGAGGTCATTCCCGAGCAGAAGCGTATCGGGATCATAGCTGCCAAAAATGCGATTTTGGCTCCTTGGTCAGGCGTCACCTACTCCATTATGGGGCTCGTGGCTGATGCGGCTGGTGCGCAAACAGCTTTTATCGCGTCAGCTGTATTGTATATCATGACGTTTTTTATTGCACTAGCGCAGCCCCGTCTGCTTCATTACAAGCAGGAAAGCCGTGCTTAATGAGAGCTTTTTACAAACACTTCAAAATATGAACGGAGCATCTGGCTCCGTTTTTTGCTGAAAAAAAATGAAACCATGGCGGAAGTTCGTACGTCTTTATAGATGTAAGGCTGTTTAAACAAGAAGAAATGGGGTATATCTAAAAGTATGAAGACAATGAACTCATAAGGAGCAAATCAATGAACTGGTATGAAAAGCTTAGCGAGTACTTTCCAATTGAAGAAATGAAATCAAAAGCGCATATGGAAGCTCTTCTAAAAGAGCGGAGCGATATTTATCATAAAGATGAAGGCAAACATCACATCTTAATGTTTGCGGAATTCGATTCTTTTATCTTCGTTGATTATCTGTATGTGTCTAAGGATGCAAGAGGGCAGGGGCTTGGCGGCAAATTGATCGCGAAGCTGAAAAAGAAAAATAAGCCTATATTGCTCGAGGTGGAGCCTGTGGATGAAGATGATACTGATACAGAAAAACGCCTGAGGTTTTATCAAAGAGAGCATTTCAAACATGCTCAGTCAATTGGGTACCGGCGCCGGTCATTGGCTACGAATGAAGTAAACAAGATGGAGATTCTGTACTGGTCACCAAAAACAGAATCAGAAGAAGAAATTCTTGAAGCCATGAAACAGACATATGAAAACATTCATACTTATAAAGAGGAGAAATGGTACGGGGAATCGTACGAAAAAACAGACGAGGTCCTGAAACTCATTGATGAAGAAAAACAAAAAAATATTTTCGATCAGTTAAGCTAATTGAGAATTAGAACATATCATTAAAATTAAAAATTTGCTGGATTGACACATTTTTTTCTTAGGATACTGTTCACACTTACTTTTTTATAGTATAATACCTATAAAGATTCCTTTTTTAGAGTAATTTCAATTTAAGAATAAAATAGATGTTCATCCTACTAATTAGAGGAGTGAAGATGAATGGTTACACTATACACATCACCAAGCTGTACTTCATGCAGAAAGGCGAGAGCGTGGCTTGAGGAGCACGATATCCCATTTGAAGAAAGAAACATTTTCTCTGAACCTTTATCAATTGATGAAATAAAACAAATTCTTCGAATGACTGAGGACGGAACAGATGAAATCATCTCAACCCGTTCAAAAGTATTCCAAAAACTAAATGTGAACGTTGAATCTATGCCGCTGCAAGATTTGTACCGCTTGATCAACGAGCACCCAGGTTTGCTTCGCCGTCCGATCATCATCGACGAAAAACGTTTGCAGGTCGGATACAACGAAGACGAAATCAGACGTTTCTTGCCAAGAAAAGTCCGCTCTTTCCAATTAAGAGAAGCACAGCGTTTGGCAAACTAATAGATCGTATCATCAAAAGAAGGCTGAGTCATCAGCCTTCTTTTTTAGAGTGTTGACAAAATCCTAAAACGGTTTTATGTTTTAGGATTTTGTCATCTTTTCAGGAAGCGTGATTGAAAACCTTTGAAGTCTAGGAAGGCCGAGCATTGGAGCACAACGAATATGTTTATTCGTGAGCACCGACGCGCAGGCCTGACAACGAATGCGAAGGTTTGTCTACACGCTGAAAGAAGGCTGATCATCAGCCTTCTTTTATTTTTCAACCTGCTGATAGTAAATACTCGCA
This sequence comes from Bacillus sp. NS1, assembly GCF_058248265.1. Taxonomy (NCBI): domain Bacteria; kingdom Bacillati; phylum Bacillota; class Bacilli; order Caryophanales; family Bacillaceae; genus Bacillus; species Bacillus sp. NS1. The sequence continues at coordinate 266,587 of NZ_JBZAZF010000002.1, forward strand.
AGGATGACAAATGCAACCGTTAAAATGGGGAGGAGCGTTTCGACCGCACCGTGCTGCGCCATAAAAAAAGACAGCTTTTTGTCCCTGACAATCATTTCTCCGCCAGTATAAGCAAGCAGACCGCTTCCCGCGTAAATCAGAAGCGGTATTTTCTCAAGTGCGATGTGGATGAGTTTGCTGCCCCAAATAATAACCGGCACCGATACACACAAACCTATGACCACGAGAGAAAACTCACCGTGTGACGCTCCCGCAACTGCTATAACGTTGTCCAGCGACATAAAGAGATCTGCAAGCACAATCGTCCGTATCGCCCTCCACAGGGAGGTGCTGCTTTTGATATGCTGCGTGTCTTTTTTCTCAATCAGCAGCTGATATCCTAAATACAGCAGGAAAATTCCGCCAGCGCACTGCAAGAACGGAATGTTCAAAAGGTATACCGCTGCGCTTGTTAATCCGATTCTCATGGCAACGGCGATAAATGTTCCGAGAATAATGGCTTGCTGTCTTTGCTTGTCCGGTAAATTTCTGCTGGCCATGGCAATAACGACCGCATTATCTCCGCCAAGGATCAGGTCGATCCCAACAATAACAAGCAGAGAAATCAGATAGTCATGCTCCATGAATCGGCACCTCGCTTTCGTTCCATTGCTTGTACTACTACTATATGAGACAGGTCGTATTTTATGATATGAGCCGCAGATATGCCGTTTTTTAGGTGAAGGTGCATTTTTATTTCTTTTGTGACTGTTTTATCATAAAATAGAAATACAAAGGAATTCACACTGGCCTTGCATCAAGGTTAAGATGTGGACGGAATGGGTAAAGTGTAGTAAAGTACTATTAATCGGGAGCTTAGATGTCCCTTCAACATCTTATATAGAAGGGAAGGTTGGCAAATGGAAATTGAAAGAATTAACGAGCATACAGTAAAATTTTATATGTCTTACGGAGATATTGAAGATCGCGGTTTTGACAGAGAAGAAATTTGGTATAACCGTGAGCGAAGTGAAGAACTTTTCTGGGAAGTCATGGATGAAGTTCATGAGGAAGAGGAATTTGCTGTGGAAGGCCCTCTTTGGATTCAAGTTCAGGCACTGGACAAAGGATTAGAAATCATCGTCACAAAAGCCCAGCTTTCCAAAGACGGACAAAAGCTCGAACTGCCGATTCCTGAGGATAAAAAGCAAGAACCAGCATCTGAGGATCTTGACGCCTTGCTGGATGATTTCCAGAAAGAAGAGCAAGCCGTCAATCAGGAAGAGAAGGAGCAAAAGCTTCAATTTGTCTTGCGGTTTGGCGATTTTGAGGATGTTATTTCTCTATCTAAATTGAACGTTAACGGAAGCAAAACGACTTTATATTCGTTTGAGAACCGATATTATTTATATGTAGATTTTTGCAATATGACTGATGAAGAGGTTGAAAATCAGCTAAGCATCCTGTTAGAGTACGCAAATGAATCCTCAATCAGCATACACCGTCTTGAAGAGTACGGCAAGCTGATTATTTCAGAGCATGCTCTAGAAACGATAAAAAAACACTTTGCATCATAGCAAACCGATTTCTTTCCGGAAATCGGTTTTTTTTATGCGATGAAATGCCATTTTTGAGACGCGAAATCAAAAACATACATACATGCGGAAAATACAGCGAACAGGAGTTGATCATCTTTTCCAGAAAATATATCTTATCTGGAAAGGAGAGATGACAATTGTTTAGTGCTGTGACTGAAGACGGCCAAATGTTTCACCTTCTAGGCGCTCGGCAAAGCCAGAAATTAAAGTGGAGACGATTCTTCTGCCCGGTATGCGGAGGAGAGCTTGATGTGAAGCTCGGACTCCAAAAGGCGCCGCATTTCGCCCATAAACAGAACAAGTCTTGCTCGATAGACATAGAACCGGAAAGCGCCTACCACTTAGAGGGAAAAAGACAGCTGTACGTATGGCTGAAAACGCAACAGGCTTCGCCGATATTAGAACCGTATATCAAGAACATCAATCAAAGACCGGATATCATGGCAAAGATCAAGGGACGCATGCTTGCTGTTGAGTATCAATGTGCCACTCTTTCTTCAGATGTTTTTCAAAAGCGGACGGAAGGCTTCAAACAAGCAGGAATCATCCCGCAGTGGATTGTGGGATACAGCCGCATACAACGCGCGGCCCCATCCTTTTATCAGCTTTCTGCATTTCATTGGCAGTTTATCAATGCAAGTCCATCCAGGGAACTAATATGTTATTGCCCGGAAACACGTTCTTTCTGCCGGCTCAGCCACATCATTCCATTTTACACAAACCATTCGTATTCCTCCGTTCAAACGATCCCTATCCATCGGGCTGCTGCGTACGATCTTTTTTTCACTGAACCGACACCTTCATTTCGATATTCCAGCTGGACGAAAGCGATTCACCGTTTTCGCCATAAACCCCATCGGTTTATCTCCAAGGAAACAAACCGCCTCAGGCTGCTGTTTTATGAAAAGCGGCAGACACCCCTTTCTTTTCTTCCGACGGAAGTGTTTGTTCCTGTTATAAAAGGAGCTGTTTTTAAAAGCCCGGTTTTTGTGTGGCAGGGGTTTCTATATCTGTTTATTACGGATCTAGGATATAAACGCGTGCCAATTCGCTTTTCAGCCGTTTTACAGCAATGCAAACTGCACATTCATAAAAAGAACATTTCGCTCAGGTACGAATGCAGCAAAGATTGTCTTTCTGATGTGGTGAAACAGTACATTGATTTTTTGTGCAAGAAGGGATTTTTAAGGGAGACTCAGAAAGAAGTATATGTGCTGAACCAGCCTGCAGAAGGCTTACGCTCTTTACAGGATCTCATAGAAAGAGACCGCAGCTGTTTTATAGAATGAGTTTGTCTCATTTTGCTCACCCTAAGACAAAGGTGGTGGGCTGGCTGTGAAAGGCACAAAAGGAAAGGTTTTTCGCGTTTTTACTGCTTTTTTGACATTCGTTCTCTTCATTACTGCATATGATTTGACAAAAGGCAGTGAAAAACCGGAAGATATTCACAACACAAGTTTATTGAGAAACAGCGGTTTTTTCAATTGGCTTGAATCAAAGAAAACGAGGGGGATCACCATGGCTGAGGAAAAAAAAGCAAACCAACTGCCTGACAGAAGTGAGGTAAAGGCAGAAGACACATGGAGACTTGAGGATATTTTTCCTAATGATGAGGCCTGGAATAAAGAATTTCAAGCTGTAAAAGAATTAATTCCGAATTTATCTAAGTATAAAGGAAAGCTGGCAGATTCAGCCGATCATTTATACGAGGCTCTTACGTTCCAAGATAAAGTGATGGAGCGGCTGGGCAGGCTGTACACATATGCGCATATGCGCTCTGACCAAGATACCGGGAACTCTTTTTACCAGGGGCTGAATGACAAGGCGGGGAACCTGTATACACAAGCCGCAAGCGCGACAGCTTATTTGGTTCCGGAAATTTTATCCATAGAAGAAGATAAACTGCAGCAGTTTATTCTTGAAAAGGAAGAACTGAAACTGTACTCCCATGCAATTGAGGAGATTACAAAGGAACGCCCGCATGTACTGAGCGAAAAGGAAGAGGCGCTGCTTGCTGAAGCTTCTGATGTGCTCGGCTCATCTTCCAATACGTTCAGCGTGTTAAATAACGCCGAGATTACATTCCCGTCCATTAAAGATGAAGAGGGGAATGAAAAACAGATCACGCACGGCAACTTTATAAATTTCTTAGAAAGTGAAAACCGTGAAGTCCGCAAAAATGCCTTTGACGCAGTATATAAAACATATGGTCAATATAAAAATACAATGGCCACGACGCTAAGCGGCACTGTGAAAAAGGACAACTTCTACGCGAGAGTGAAAAAATACAAGTCAGCGCGTGAAGCTGCGCTTTCTAACAACAGTATTCCTGAGGAAGTGTACGACAACCTCGTCAAAACGATTAATAAGCATTTGCCGCTCCTGCACCGCTATATCGCGCTGAGAAAGAAAGTGCTTGAGCTTGACGAAGTGCATATCTATGATCTGTATACACCGCTTGTGAAGGATGCGGGGATGAAGGTCACGTACGAGGAAGCCAAAGATTACATGCTGAAAGGTCTAGCACCTTTAGGGGAAGAATACGCTTCCATCTTGAAGGAAGGGCTGGAAAACCGCTGGGTCGACGTTTATGAAAATAAAGGAAAACGCAATGGCGCTTATTCATCAGGAGCTTACGGCACGAATCCGTATATCTTGATGAACTGGCATGATAACGTCAATAATCTCTTTACGCTCGTGCACGAGTTTGGACATTCCGTACACAGCTACTATACGAGAAAGCATCAGCCATACCCATACGGCAATTACAGTATCTTTGTCGCGGAAGTTGCGTCTACGACAAACGAAGCGCTTCTTGGAGAATACCTGCTAAACAATTTAGATGATGAAAAACAGCGCTTATATATTCTCAACCATATGCTTGAAGGCTTTAGAGGTACGGTCTTTAGACAAACGATGTTTGCTGAATTTGAACATCTGATCCATACAAAGGCGCAAGAAGGGGAGCCGCTTACACCTGAGCTTTTGACAAATGTCTATTACGATCTGAATAAAAAGTATTTCGGAGACGGCATGGTGATTGATAAGGAAATCGGCCTTGAATGGTCACGGATTCCGCATTTCTATTACAATTACTATGTGTATCAGTATGCGACAGGGTACAGCGCTGCCCAGGCGTTAAGCAGCCAGATTTTGAAAGAAGGAAAGCCGGCGGTTGACCGTTATATTGACTTCCTGAAAGCGGGAAGCTCACAATACCCGATTGATGTCCTGAAAAAAGCGGGCGTTGATATGACATCTCCAGAGCCGATCGAAGCTGCGTGCAAAATGTTTGAAGAAAAACTTGATGAAATGGAAGAGCTGCTGATGAAAGTCAAGCAGTCTTAAAAAAAAAAGCCTGTGCAAAAATGACGCACAGGCTTTTTTAAAACCCTTTAAAGGTTTTCCGATGGTTCAGGCGGTAGAGGGTAAACAAAATAGACAAAAACAGCAGAGGAGAGGTAATATAAAGCGGCAGCATATGCATCATGCCTAATATATTCAAACAGAAAAAAACGGCAATGCACACAATTGAGATCACAGTATACATCATGGCGGTCCCCCTCGTCCTTTTTCCTTATTAGGATATGAGTAAATATACTTCGTTATGTTTTGTGACAAAAATATGAACATTAAGCATAGAGCTTGTCAACAGTCGACATCTTTTGTTATCATAAGGATGTGAAATTGATCACAAACAAACATTACCCCTTTGTTTGACCGTGAAAAATTTCTCCCATCCCCTTTGTTGTCGTTAAGACATATGAAACCGCGCTTATCCCGGCGCGGTTTCTTTAGTGTTATGAACAGAACGTATGTTTGATTCCGGCGTAAAAAAACAGCCTCAAGCATATACACGCCTGCGGCTATTTTTCGCATGATTGATATTCATCAGAATAAGTGCTGAGAGACTTCCAAAACATTCCGTGTTTGGCTTCCACTTTGGCAACCTTTTTAGCAAACGCCAATTTTTTCATTTCCTTTTCTACCTCTTCAAGGCTCAGGTCATAAACAAGAGCTATTTCCTTGGAGGCAACGAAGCGGAAATATTCAATAAAACATTCCAGAGGCGGTGTTTCCGACGGCTTCGGTTCGTCGCCAAGCATCTCAAATAAGATTTCTTCATATACATCATATGAATAGCTGCCGGGTACTTTAAGTCCTTCGTCCTCATGCTGTGTATTGAAAAACGTCAGCGTCGGATTGACGGAAACATCCATCTCAGCGGCAATTCTCATGTCACATTGAAGCGCCTTGACCGCGCTTTGAGAATGAAGATCGTTTTTGAATTCTTCAAGATCGAGACTCGTTTGTTCCGCGATTTCCAAAAGCACGTTTTCATCCGTAATATTTTTCTTTGAAACAAACAGACTCTCCTGCATATTTCTGAGAAATTCCATGCCGGCTTTTCTTCCTTGCAGTTCGGCTGCTTTAAAAGCGAGAGCAGCCATATAAGGCGATGAAAGCGGCTGATCTTGCTCGAACCAGACATTGCCGTCACACGACATGCCGGAACGGCTCGCGATCTTTTCCCATGCTTCTGCGAGAAGGTGCTTTTTCCGTTTCTTATTTAACGCGGTAAGGCTTGCGGAAGCGATAATGCGTAAGGTGAAAAAGCGTCCGTATCTGATTTTCAGCTTTTTAATGACGGGCTCTAAGGACCAGCATTCAGGACATAAAGGGTCTACAAACATGTAGATTTCAAGCGGTTTTTTTGGATGGCCGTGGCAATGGGCGAAGTATTGCTCATGCTGATAGTTTGTCAAGATGATCGATCCTCCGCTTCCGTTTGATTCACCATATGCCTTGCTGTCAATTCCAGCCGGCCAAACAAAAACTCGCGAATATCGCCCTCCAGCCCTACATGGTCCATTGCGTCCTTCATACAGCTGAGCCACGCATCAGCTCTCTCGTTTGTAATTGGAAAGGGAAGATGCCTTGCTCTGAGCATGGGGTGGCCGTGTTCCTCAGTATAAAGCGGAGGCCCGCCTAAATACTGAGTCAAAAATTGCTTCTGTTTCCTGGCGGTTTCTGTTAAATCGCTCGGAAAAATTGGCTTCAGCAAAGGATGAGACGCGACACGCTCATAAAAAGTATCAACAAGTTGCGATAGAAGTTCCTCTCCAATCGCTTCATAAGGTGCGTTAAACGATTGTCCCATGTTGACTACTCCTTTAAATATGGCTAATAGGAATCATAAATCCTATTGCAAAAAGTAATTTTCTGTATTTCAATATTTCATCTAGATTTATTTTAGCAACAAGGCATCATTTCTACAAACAAACTGCCTTTTATGCGTTTGATCAAAAGATTCGGCTGTAAGCCAGGGTTTGTATTTCATATCATATCACATAAAAATCAGGAATGCGTAAGATTTCACTTCGCAAAAAAACCAGAGGGCAGAAGCCGCTCTGGTTACGCGTAATAAGCTGAAGTTATTTTTTTTACATAGTTTTGCGTTTCTTGGAAAGGGGGAATACCTCCGTATCGGTCAACATTTCCCGGTCCGGCGTTGTAAGCCGCTAATGCCATAGACACATTGCCGTCGTATTTGTTCAGCATTTGTTTTAAATACTTCGTTCCGCCCTCCACATTTTGCTGCGGATCCAGTGGATTAGAAACGCCAAGTGAGCTTGCTGTTGACGGCATGAGCTGCATGAGGCCCATCGCACCTGCCCCGCTGACCGCTTTTGCATTAAAACCTGATTCCTGTTTGATGACGGCACGGATTAGTTTTTCATCGACGCCATACTTGTCAGCTGCCTTTTTTATAGCACTGTCAATGGAGAAGTCTCCCGAGCTGATCTGTTTTGCTTCATGTTTGTTTGAAGGTGAATCTGCAGCAGCTGTTTCGGTGCTTTCTGCCGCTTTTGTGATATAACCTGAATTGCTATTCGTATATGAGTTAAGCCCATTAGCTGAAAGCAGTGACGGCGCTGTTGAAGAAGCGCCGTTCAGCAGGCTGAGCGGGCTTGATGTTACAGAAGATGCTGTTGGTTGCTGAGTCGTCAGACCGTTTGTATATTGGCTGAGCAAAGAGCTGAAGCTTGAGAGCGGGCTTTCCGCATCATTTTGAGTGCCTGTGCTGCGTGCATTAGATATAGACTGTAATGCTTGAAGCTGAAGTAAAGCTGCCCAATTCGTTACATTCACGATGTCATTCCACCTTATATAGACTTTCGTTTTTCTTCATAAAAACGCAGAATTTTATTTTTGGTTTCACGCTGAGGAATGCTGAATTGCTGAAGCAGCTTCTCAAAGGCTTGTTTGCCCTCATGCCAGTCTGCCGCCTCAAATTCAATTTCATAGTCCTCTTTATTTAAATATCGGCTGTGGTCTAAAACTATTAAGCCTTTTTCTGTTTCTTTTTCCGCGCGGTTTGTTGCTAGAGATCCAAAGTATTGAATGGCGTCTGTATCGATTTGAAGCTTGTGCAGCTGGTCCTTCACAGGGCCTTCGGGAACTGAAAAGCTGGCAAGGTCTGATACCTCTGAAAGCTGTTGATGCGTTTCCAGAAGCCCTACATCTGCCGGTTCTTTTAGCGTCAAGACATACTCTCCGTTTTTTCTGCGGATTCGAAGCGCAGCGTGTTTTTGTTTCAGCGCAAAGCTATCTGTGTCAAAATAATGATTCTTTTGATCTGTAAAATCTTTTTCTGTCAGCTGGAGTGTGGCTGTTATCGTTTCAAATTCTTGTTTGGTCAGCATGTTTTTAAACTCTATTTCAATTTCTTGTGTCATGATGCTCTTCCTTTCCGCCCTGTAAATCTTATTTTTACTATTATCTCTTTAGATGTTAGGTTTATCAATATCCAGCTTGATATGATAAAATGAATCTGTACTTTGTTTAAAAAGGAGAGCATTATGCAAAACAGAATCGAAATTTTGAACGCAACATTATCGGATGATCAGCTTCGCCTTGCCTGTGAGACAGAAGGAAACGAAGCGGAACGCAAGCCGTCAGGTCAAATGCTTGTTGATTCTGACCACTTTGCTTTTGTATACATACTTGAATTAGCTGATTCTTTTGAATATGTCATTATAAAGGAACATGTATGGCCGGAACTGAAGCAGGCCCATGAACAAAGAGTCCCGGTTGTTTTAGAGGCCGGGGGCGAAACCATTGAACTGGCAGGCCTGCATGAGGAACTGGAGTATCTGTTAGAAAATATTAAAGATAATGCAAACTACGGAGAAATGGAAGAAAAAGTGAAACGCGTGTTTTTATAGAAACTGGTTCGGAATTGGGGGATGTATGATGGATGACAAACAATGGGAGCGTTTTTTAGTGCCGTACCGCCAGGCTGTCGAAGAGTTGAAAGTGAAGCTCAAGGGGATCCGCACACTATATGAATATGAGGATGACCATTCTCCGATCGAATTTGTGACCGGGCGCGTCAAACCTGTGGCGAGCATACTAGAAAAAGCGAGACGGAAAAGCATACCGTTACATGAGATCGAAACCATACAGGATATCGCAGGCCTTAGAATCATGTGCCAATTTGTCGATGACATCCAAATCGTAAAAGACATGCTGTTTGCCAGAAAAGATTTCACCGTTGTGGATCAGAGGGATTATATTGCGGAACATAAAGAGAGCGGGTACCGGTCATATCATCTTGTCGTGCTGTATCCCTTACAGACGGTATCCGGAGAAAAGCATGTTCTTGTCGAAATACAGATCCGTACACTGGCGATGAATTTTTGGGCGACCATTGAGCATTCATTGAATTATAAATACAGCGGAAACATTCCTGAAAAAGTAAAATTAAGGCTTCAGCGTGCTTCTGAAGCGGCTTCCCGGCTTGATGAAGAGATGTCGGAGATCAGGGGTGAAGTACAAGAAGCTCAAGCTGCCTTTTCAAGAAAGAAAAAAGGAAGCGAGCAACAATAGGTAAAGGGGAAGAAAAGCATGAAATTTGCCGTATCATCAAAAGGAGATCAAGTTTCTGATACGCTGAAAAGCAAAATACAGGCGTATTTATTGGATTTTGATATGGAACTGGATGAAAATGAACCGGAAATCGTCATTTCAGTCGGAGGCGACGGAACGCTTTTGTACGCTTTTCACAGATACAGCGACCGCTTAGACAAAACAGCTTTTGTCGGCGTTCACACGGGTCATCTGGGGTTTTATGCCGACTGGGTTCCTCATGAAATTGAAAAACTTGTTCTCGCGATTGCGAAAACGCCGTATCATACAGTCGAATATCCGCTTCTCGAAGTGATTGTGACCTATCACGAAAACGAGCGTGAAGAAAGATATTTAGCATTGAATGAATGCACGATTAAAAGCATAGAAGGAAGCCTTGTAGCTGATGTGGAAATCAAGGGACAGCTCTTTGAAACCTTCCGGGGTGACGGCCTCTGCCTGTCAACGCCATCTGGCAGCACAGCCTACAATAAGGCGCTGGGCGGAGCGATTATCCATCCGTCTATCAGAGCGATCCAGCTTGCGGAAATGGCTTCTATTAATAACCGCGTATTTCGGACGGTTGGATCGCCGCTGCTTCTCCCTTCCCATCATGATTGCATGATTAAGCCGAGAAACGAAGTTGACTTTCAAGTGACAATTGACCATTTAACCCTTCTTCATAAGGATGTAAAGTCGATCCGCTGCCAAGTTGCATCCGAAAATGTGAGGTTTGCGAGATTCCGTCCGTTTCCATTTTGGAAAAGAGTCCAAGATTCGTTTATCGGCAAAGGTGAATAGAAAGAGGACGTATCGTGGAGCATTTTTTTATCAGAAAGAACATTACTTCCGCTGAAGACGGGATGACACTAAAAGAATATGCCGGTGAACTGGGAATTTCAAAACGTCTGCTGACCGATATCAAGTTTGGCGGTGGAGACCTGCTTATCAACGGTGAGCATGTGACGGTCAAATACGTTTTGAGAGAGGGAGATCTTCTTGTCGTCAAGTTTCCTGAGGAACAGGTGAGCGAGACGTTATTGGCAGAGCCTGTTCCTCTCGATATCCTGTATGAGGATGAACATGTGCTTGTAATAAACAAGCAGCCGTATGTGTCATCTATCCCTTCGAGAGAACACCCATCCGGCAGCATTGCCAATGGAATTATCCATCACTATCAAAAAAACGGAGTGCGGGCGACAGTTCATCTTGTCACCCGACTTGACCGGGATACATCAGGTGTCATGCTTGTTGCCAAGCATCGCTTTGCCCACTCCATTTTATCGTCAGCGCAAAAAAACGGGCTTGTGAAACGCCGGTATGCGGCAGTGGTCCACGGGCGGATGACACGGGAGAAGGGAACAGTCGATGCCCCGATTGGCAGACATCCTGACAGTATTATTGAACGGACGGTAACATCGGACGGCCAGAAGGCGGTTACTCATTTTTATGTCACATGCGCAAATGACGACAAGACCTCGGTGACATTGCATCTTGAGACTGGACGGACCCACCAAATTCGTGTTCATATGAGCTATCTCGGGCATCCGCTGTGCGGCGATACACTGTACGGCGGAACGAGACGGGAAATTGGCCGCCAGGCCCTGCACAGCGAGCAGCTTTCATTTATCCATCCGCTAACACAGGAGAACATGACGTTTCACGCTTCAATTCCTCAAGATATGAAAGAACTGATAAAAGGAGAGAATCATTGATTCTCTCCTTTTTTATATGGGACGAAATCTTGATTCGTCATAAGGCAGAGAGCTTGGGACGGAGACGGTTTCTATTTCTGGAAAGCGAAAGCCTGTCAATTTATTTCCGAACACGCAGCCTGTATCAATGTTGATGGTGCGGTTGACCTTCCGTGGCTCTTTCACAGGTGTGTGGCCGTATACCACCCAAGCCTTGCCGTTATAGGCTGCCGCCCAATCACGTCTGACGGGTCTGCCGTCCGGATACGTTTCACCCGTCACATCACCGTAAAGCACAAAGTCTTTCACCCTGCGGGTATGTTTGCCGATATCGTCAGCCTTTATGCCAGCATGGGCGACAACTAATTCCCCGTTATGTAAGATGTCGTAAAGCGGTGCCGTTTCGTACAGCTTCATAAACTGTTCGCTAACTGCTTTTCTTTCTTCTTTAGAAAGTTCGTCAAGCTCTGCCGCTGTTGTTTCGAGACCATGCATCACTTTTACCGGATTTCCTTTTAAGTAGCGGTACAGCTTATTGCAATGATTTCCCGGAACATATCGTACAGCGCCTTTTTCGTAAGCGCCCGCTACAAAGCGGATGACCTCTATCGATTTGGGTCCTCTGTCAGTTAAATCTCCGGCAAAAACAAGCACCCTGCCTTCCTCGTGGACAGGTACTCCATTTTTGATCGTATAGCCAAGCTTTTGGATTAATGCAGTCATTTCGTCATAGCAGCCATGAATATCGCTGATTATGTCGTAAGCCATGCGGAATCCTCCTTACCAATGATTTTATTTATTATGATGCAAAGTGCTGTGAGTCATCACAAGCTTTTATGTGCAAATTATAGAAGAATCATTTTCTAAACAGGATTAAGACCTTATTACTTTATTTTTCATCATCACCCTTGTTAAAATCGCGTTATGTTTTTTAAAAATGAGGTTTTGTTCTTTGATTAAGAACTTTCATAACCCTGATCTAAAAAGGAGGTTTTGATTATGGCGCATACATCTGTCGCATCTTTAGTTGTAGTACTTATCGTTGCATTTTTGACACCCATCCTTTTGCATCGGTTTAAACTCAGCATCCCGGTTGTCGTTGCTGAAATCATTATGGGATTGATTATAGGAAAAAGCGGTCTTAATTTAGTTGTGGAGGGTGACACATGGCTTCAGACGCTTTCTATGCTCGGATTTATCTTTTTAATGTTTTTAAGCGGGCTTGAAATTGATTTTTCATCGTTTGAGAAAGGAAAGAAAAAGCTGCTTATGCCGAACGGCAAAGAAGCGCCTAATACGTTTGCTGCAGCATCTATTATCTTTGGCGGTATTTTTATTTTATCATTGCTGCTGTCTTATGGGTTCGTCTTGGCAGGATTTATCACAAATGCATTTTTAATGACGCTTATTATCTCAACAATTTCATTAGGCGTTGTCGTTCCAACGTTAAAAGAGGAACGGATCATGAATTCAAATATCGGGCAGATTATTTTGCTCATAGCTGTTATTGCCGATTTGGCTACGATGATTCTTCTTGCTGTTTTTTCTTCTTTATACGGAGAGGACAGCGGAAACATGTGGCTCCTTATGATCCTGTTTGCAGCCGGAGTGGTGCTTTACTTTTTCGGCAGGGTCTTCAAACACCGTTCTTTTGTTCAATCCATGTCAAAAGGGACGATCCAGATCGGAACACGTGCGATTTTTACGTTAATTATTGTACTCGTTGCCCTGTCTGAATCACTTGGGGCAGAAAATATTCTCGGCGCTTTCTTAGCGGGGGTTCTCGTTTCCCTTCTTTCGCCAAACAAAGAACTTGTTCAACAGCTGGATTCATTTGGCTACGGCTTCTTAATTCCAATTTTCTTTGTAATGGTCGGTGTGAAGCTGGATATTTGGACCCTTTTCCAAGATCCGAAAATTTTGATCATGATTCCGCTCCTGCTTCTGGCGCTGTTAGTGAGCAAAATCATTCCTGTCCTGTACTTGAAGAAGTGGTATGATAACCGAACCGTTTTGGCGTCTGGTTTCCTGCTGACATCAACGCTTTCGCTTGTGATTGCCGCTGCGACAATCGGCCAGCAGCTTCACGTGATCAGCGCAAATATGTCAGGAGCGCTGACGTTAGTAGCCGTCATTGCAAGTATTTTTTCGCCGGTCTTCTTTAAAAAATTGTATAAACGGGAGGAGCAGCCGGAGGAGAAAAAGACGATTACGTTTATCGGTGCAAACCAAATGACATTGCCTGTTACTCTTGAACTGCCGGAGGAAGAGTATGATGTGCGTGTTGTACACGTCTATCAAGAGAATGCAGAGGAAAAACTGTCAGAATCAGTATTTACCGTCGAAACGATCTCTGACTATGAACACGAGACGCTTGAATCACTCGGCATTTTTGATACGGATATTCTCGTTGTTGCAACTGGGAATGAAGACATGAATGCGGACATTGCGTTACTTGCAAAGGAAAAAGGCACAGAAAGAGTCATTGCCAGCGTCGGATCACCGGAGAATGAAGCAGCTCTGAAGGAGCAGGGAATCAGCATCTTTTCTATTCTGCTGTCAACAAAAACACTGCTTCGCGCACTAATAGAAGCGCCTGGAGTCATGAGGCTGCTCACGAACCAGGAGTCTTCGCTGTATCAAATTAATATGGAAAACAGCATATACGACGGTGTGATTTTACGGGAATTCCCTATAACAGGGGACGTCATCTTTGTCAGGATTTTCAGAGGTGTGGACAGCATCGTTCCTCATGGGGATACAAGGATGAAACTGGGAGACCGCCTAATTGTTACCGGATCTCGGGGGTACGTAACGGAACTTAAGAAAACATTGGAAGGATAAATCTTGACCAAATAGGGATTCGTGTTAATATAGAGGTGCAGAACAATTCAATATGTATTCGTATAACCACTAGGGGTGTCCTTTAAAAGGGCTGAGATAAAAGTGTGACTTTTAGACCCTCATAACTTGAACAGGTTCAGACCTGCGTAGGGAAGTGGAGCGGTATTTGTGTTATTTTACTATGCCAATTCCAAACCACTTTTCCTTGCGGGAAAGTGGTTTTTTTATTTATCAGACAGGGGGAATGACGTGTGAAGTTTTCAGAAGAATGTCGCAGTGCAGCAGCAGAATGGTGGGAGGGGAGCTTTGTCCATCCATTCGTTCAGGGAATCGGTGACGGAACGCTTCCGATTGACCGTTTTAAATACTACGTGCTTCAGGATTCTTATTATTTAACGCATTTTGCGAAGGTGCAATCGTTTGGCGCCGCTTATGCGAAGGACCTTTATACAACGGGACGGATGGCAAGCCACGCCCAAGGTACATATGAGGCGGAAATGGCGCTTCATCGCGAATTTACGGAGCTGTTGGAAATCAGTGAGGAAGAACGTAAGGCGTTTAAGCCGTCTCCTACGGCGTATTCTTATACATCCCATATGTATCGTTCAGTTTTGAGCGGAAATTTTGCTGAGATTTTAGCGGCTCTGCTTCCATGCTACTGGCTTTATTACGAGGTTGGTGAGAAATTGCTGCATTGTGACCCGGGACATCCGATTTATCAAAAGTGGATTGGCACATACGGCGGTGACTGGTTCAGACAGCAGGTCGAAGAGCAAATCAACCGGTTTGATGAGCTGGCGGAAAACAGCACGGAGGAAGTGCGCGCCAAGATGAAAGAGAATTTTGTCATCTCCAGCTTCTATGAGTATCAATTTTGGGGAATGGCCTATCGAAAAGAAGGCTGGTCTGACAGCGGCATAAAAGAGGTGGAGGAATGTGGAGCTTCACGCCATAACTGATGACTGCAAGCCGCTTGAAGAGTTAGCGAGAGCAATTATAGCTATTCAGAATGAAGTTGATTTTATTCACATTCGGGAACGCTCAAAATCGGCGGCAGATATTTTGAAACTGCTTGAGCTTATTTCTGAAGGCGGTGTTGATAAACGAAAACTGGTCATGAACGGACGGGTGGATATTGCGCTTTTTTCTACAATTCATCGCGTGCAGCTGCCAAGCAGCAGCTTTTCGCCGAAGCAGGTCAGAGCCAGATTTCCTCACCTGCATATCGGGCGGTCGGTGCACTCACTGGAGGAAGCGGTTCAAGCAGAAAAGGAAGACGCAGACTACGTGCTGTTCGGCCATGTGTTTGAAACGGATTGTAAAAAGGGTCTTGAAGGCAGAGGTGTGTCATTGCTGTCAGATATCGCACAGCGGATTTCTGTCCCGGTTATTGCAATCGGAGGAATGACGCCGGACAGATTAAGAGCCGTAAAACAAGCAGGAGCAGATGGCATTGCAGTCATGTCGGGGATTTTTTCTTCCGCTGACCCTTTGGAAGCTGCCAGACGATATTCCCGTAAGCTAAAGGAGATGCGCTATGAAAAGGCATTATGATGCAGTTGTCATTGGAGGCGGAATTATCGGTTCCGCGATTGCTTATCATTTAGCAAAGGAAAACAAAAACGTCGCATTGTTTGAAAGTGGAACAATGGGTGGCAGAACAACAAATGCCGCTGCCGGAATGCTGGGCGCCCATGCCGAGTGCGAGGAACGTGACGCGTTTTTTGACTTTGCCATGCACAGCCAGCGTCTGTACAAAGGTCTTCGGGAAGAGCTTTACACATTATCCGGTATCGATATCAGGCAGCATAACGGCGGTATGTTTAAGCTTGCGTTTTCTGAAGAAGATGTGCTGCGGCTGAGGAAGATGGATGACTTGGATTCTGTCAGCTGGCATACAAAAGAAGAAGTTTTAGATACAGAGCCATATACGTCTGGTGACATTTTCGGGGCAGCCTTTATCCAGGATGATGTGCATGTTGAGCCTTATTTCGTTTGCAAGGCATATGCGAAAGCAGCGAAAGCGCTTGGGGCGGAGATTTTTGAGCATACTCCTGTCCTGCATGTCGAACGTGACGGGGAAGCGCTGTCCATCGAGACGCCGAATGGTAATGTGTGGGCGGATCATGTCGCGGTTGCCAGCGGAGTGTGGAGCGGAATGTTTTTTAAACAGCTCGGGCTGAACAATTCATTTTTCCCTGTAAAAGGGGAGTGCCTTTCTGTTTGGAATGATGATATACCGCTGACAAAAACACTTTACCATGACCATTGCTATATCGTCCCGAGAAAAAGCGGCAGACTGGTTGTCGGCGCGACAATGAAGCCGGGTGACTGGAGTGAAACACCGGATCTTGGCGGATTGGAATCTGTTATGAGAAAAGCAAAAACGATGCTGCCGGCCATTCAGAATATGAAGGTGGATCGTTTTTGGGCAGGACTGCGGCCGGGAACAAAGGATGGGAAGCCGTACATCGGCAGACACCCTGAGGACAGCCGTATTTTATTTGCGGCGGGCCATTTCAGAAATGGGATTCTGCTTGCTCCGGCAACGGGCGCTTTGATCAGTGATATCATGATGAATAAAGAGGTCAATCAAGACTGGCTGCACGCATTCCGAATTGATCGCAAGGAGGCGGTTCAGATATGATGCTACAGCTGAACGGTAAAGACGTGAAGTGGGAAAAAGATACAGGTACAATTCAAGACCTGCTGGCGTCTTATCAGCTTGAAAATAAAATCGTTATCGTTGAAAGAAATAAAGAAATTATCGGCAAAGAACATTATCACGAGGTTGAGCTTTGTGATCGCGATATCATTGAAATTGTCCATTTTGTAGGAGGCGGATGAGCATGTTAACAATTGGCGGGAAATCATTTCAATCAAGATTGCTGCTGGGTACGGGGAAATACCCATCGTTTGACATCCAAAAGGAAGCGGTGGCCGTTTCCGAGTCTGATATTTTAACATTTGCTGTGCGGAGAATGAACATCTTTGAAGCGTCTCAGCCGAATTTTCTGGAACAGCTTGATTTATCCAAATATACGCTTTTGCCGAATACAGCGGGCGCCAGCACCGCTGAAGAAGCGGTCCGGATTGCAAAGCTGGCGAAAGCGTCAGGACTTTGTGACATGATTAAAGTCGAAGTCATCGGATGCAGCCGTTCCTTGCTGCCTGATCCCGTTGAGACATTAAAAGCGTCTGAACAGCTTCTTGAAGAAGGATTTATTGTGCTCCCGTACACGTCGGATGATGTTGTGCTTGCGAGAAAACTGGAGGAGCTTGGCGTTCATGCCATCATGCCGGGTGCCTCCCCGATTGGATCGGGACAAGGAATCTTAAACCCGTTGAATCTGTCATTTATTATTGAACAGGCGAAGGTGCCTGTCATCGTGGACGCCGGAATCGGATCGCCTAAAGATGCAGCATACGCAATGGAGCTTGGAGCGGATGGCGTACTCCTCAATACAGCTGTATCAGGCGCGAATGATCCTGTGAAAATGGCGCATGCCATGAAGCTCGCGGTGGAAGCAGGGCGCCTCTCTTTTGAGGCGGGCCGCATTCCGCTTAAGCAATACGGAACGGCAAGCAGTCCGGGAGAAGGTCTTCCGGTATGACGGACAGGTACTCCAGACAGGAGCTGTTTGCTCCGATCGGCCCAGCCGGCCAGAAGAAATTGAAAGAAGCGCGCGCCGTGATCATCGGCGCCGGCGCGCTTGGAACAGCGAGTGCTGAAATGCTGGTCAGGGCGGGAGTCGGCTCTGTGAAAATTGCCGACAGAGATTACGTTGAATGGAGCAACCTGCAGCGCCAGCAGCTGTATACAGAAGATGATGTCAAAAAAGAAATGCCAAAAGCGGCCGCTGCTGAGCATCGTCTCCGTTCGATTAACAGCGAGGTCGATGTGACTGGCCTTGTCATGGATGTGACAGCGGAAAATATCTTCGAGTTGATTAAGGGCGCTTCGATCATTGTGGATGCGGCTGATAATTTTGAAACCCGCCTAATCGTAAACGATGCTGCGGTCAAAGAAGGGATTCCTTTTCTTTACGGTGCCTGTGTAGGGAGCTATGGCCTCACCTTTACCGTAGTGCCGGGATTGACCCCCTGCTTGCATTGCTTGCTTGATACACTTCCGATTGGCGGAGCGACATGTGACACAGCCGGCATTATCAGTCCGGCTGTTTTGCAGGTAGCGGTCTTTCAGGTGACAGACGCGCTGAAGCTGCTGACGGGAGAGGAGTGCGAGCCAGTGCTGCGCTCCTTTGACTTGTGGAAAAACGAACGGTCAGAGGTGAGAGCGGCGGGTCTCAAACATGACGCATGCCCAAGCTGCGGCACGAAAGATTTTCCGTTTTTGTCATATGAGAACCAAACAAAAGCGGCTGTATTGTGCGGCAGGAATACGGTGCAAATCAGATCATCCCTTACAAAAGAAGCGAACCTTGAAGTGCTAGCCGGCCAGCTGAGACAGGCCGGGCTTGAAGTAGCCGCGAATCCGTATTTAATTTCCTGCCGCTCGGATGATATGAAAATGGTGCTGTTCAGGGATGGCAGAGCATTGATCCATGGAACGAATGATATTGCCCGGGCAAAATCCATTTATCATAAATGGATCGGGTAATAAAAGGAGTGTAATGTAATGAGTATAGATAAAGCATTGACAATCGCCGGCTCTGATTCAGGCGGCGGCGCAGGGATACAGGCCGATATTAAAACCTTTCAGGAGCTTGATGTTTTCGGAATGTCTGCGATTACGGCGGTAACCGCCCAAAATACGCTTGGCGTCCATGGGGTGCATCCGCTGACTGTAGAGGCGCTGAGACAGCAAATTGATGCTGTTGCTGAGGATTTGAGGCCGGACGCCGTAAAAACGGGAATGCTCTGGAATGCTGAAATGATTGAAGAAGTGGCGAGAAAAATTGACGAGTACGGGTTTAACCGTGTGATTGTTGATCCGGTTATGATCGCAAAGGGCGGTGCATCCTTGCTGCACGACGAATCAGTTGCTACCTTAAAGGAGCTGCTCATTCCGAGAAGTTACGCGATTACGCCGAATGTTCCGGAAGCAGAAACGCTGACAGGAATGACAATCCGTTCGCTGGATGACCGAAAAAAAGCTGCGGAGCAGCTCGTAAAGATGGGTGCGCAGCATGTGATTATCAAAGGCGGGCACCAGCCTGAGGACAATCACATTACTGACCTTCTTTTTGATGGAAACATGTTTATGCAAATCAGCCATCCTTATATCGATACGAAGCATACGCATGGCACAGGCTGTACCTTTGCTGCGGCTTTGACAGCTCAAACTGCTAAGGGAGACAGCATCCATCAGGCATTCGAGGTTGCGGCCAACTTTGTCCGCGAAGCAGTGGAAAATACGCTCGGCATCGGATCGGGCCACGGGCCAACAAACCATTTCGCCTTTAAACGAAACAGCTTAAAAACTAGCCGATGAGATCACCAGCTGATGGTGGTCTCTTTCACGTTTGTTTATGGTAGCGCTTTTCATCTGGACAAGGTTATGATATGATAGGATAGGAATTTAAGATCAGGTACTAATACTATGTCTTTATTAAATATAGGAGGCTTTATACATATGAATTTTTCACTCGAAGGCCGCAACATTGTTGTGATGGGAGTAGCCAATAAACGCAGTATCGCGTGGGGAATTGCGCGCTCTTTACATGAAGCAGGCGCACGTTTGATTTTCACATACGCAGGAGAACGCCTTGAGAAATCTGTTCACGAGCTTGCGGGAACGTTAGAACGCAATGATTCCATTATCCTTCCTTGCGACGTAACAAACGACGCGGAAATCGAAACTTGCTTCGCAAGCATTAAGGAGCAGGTCGGTGTGATCCACGGTATCGCGCATTGTATCGCGTTTGCCAATAAAGAAGAACTTGTCGGTGAATACTTAAACACAAATCGTGACGGTTTCCTTTTGGCTCATAACATCAGCTCATACTCTCTGACAGCTGTTGTCAAAGCGGCACGTCCGATGATGACTGAAGGCGGAAGCATTGTCACTTTGACTTACCTTGGCGGCGAGCTTGTGATGCCAAACTACAACGTCATGGGTGTAGCGAAAGCTTCTCTTGATGCAAGTGTGAAATACTTAGCTGCTGACTTAGGAAAAGAAAATATCCGCGTTAACAGCATTTCTGCAGGGCCGATCAGAACATTATCTGCTAAAGGCATCAGTGATTTCAACTCTATCTTAAAAGACATCGAAGAGCGTGCGCCGCTTCGCCGCACGACAACACCTGAAGAAGTGGGCGATACAGCTGCGTTCTTATTCAGTGATATGTCCCGAGGCATTACAGGTGAAAATCTTCACGTTGATTCAGGTTTCCATATCACTGCCCGCTAAGCAGGATCTATGTCAAGCAATCCCGAACAGGGATTGCTTTTTTATTTCTTCTGATTTTCAGCTTTCTGTCATATAGATAGAATATGACACAATCGGAGGGATGAAGATGTCTAATAAGAAAAGAAACGCGGATAAAAAACCGCTCATGTATATTGTTCAGCCGGATTATGCAGAAACAACAAGGTCATCCATGCAGGAGATTGTCATCAAAAAAAAGGCCAGCAAACCCGCTCCGCCAAAAGCAGAGGAAAAGCCGGCCTACCAGGAGAAACAGCCGGAGGAAGTTGTGGCAAAGGATGTCCAGCAAGCAGAGCAAAAGCCTGAAGCTGAGCCAGTGAGTCAGCAAACACAAGAGGTCAGAGAGCCAGAGAACACAAAGAACACAAAGAACCAGCAGGAACAGAAAGCAGAGCCGCAGGCTGTTGAAGAAACCGTCGAACACGAGCCTCCGAAAGCAGAAAAAAAGGAAGAGCCTGCACCTGAACTTGAGGCCCGGAAGCCTGAAAAAGAACCGGAAGCTGTCCATAATGCTGCCAAAGCGGAGGAAAAAGCACCGCCTGCAAGAAAAGTGAAAAAGCCAATGAGCAAGATGACAATCCATGAAAAAATTGATTTTTTAACAAAGCTGCCTCATAACATGCCGAGAGCACTCTGTCTGATTGAAGCCAATGGAAGAACGTACAGGGGTGTGATTGTCGGAAGAAGAAATGATTCCGTCCTGCTTCGAACGACTGGAAACGGCGCGCCGACTGAGCTGTCGATTGATGAAATCACCTCTTTGCATCCGCTCGGTTTTTAATGAAATGAAAAAAGCTGCCCGGCAGATCTTCCCGGACAGCTTTTTTACATAGAGAAAAGCCTGCAGGCCTGCAAGCTTTTCAGCATTATCATTAATGATGATGATGATGCGTGCGATTGATTAATCGAGGATTTAAGCAGTTGATTGCGCAGAAGCAGTCTAAGTCCACTTCAATGCAGTAGTTCGTTTTTTCAAGTCGGAACACTTCACAAACCGTATCTGTATCGGTGAAGTCCAAAATGTGTTTGTGTTCGTCAAATGCGATTAATAATGACAGTGTTGCGCAGCTGTCATGAACTTTTTCCACTCTGAAAAATACTGTATTAAAGCAAGGGCCGTTATCGAGTTCGCCGACATTACCGAAGGCGACTAAAGGCTTTGATTTTGATGTAAATATTGCAAAAGGCACCGTGTCGCCCAGCGAATGAGTTGGCGACAAAAGCTTTGAATGGCAGCTTGTCGGGCAATCCTCTTCAACAGCGTGTTGCAGGTCTTCAATATTTTCTACAGCTTCACGCACGCAGCTTGATGTTTTCTGGCTCATATTATCCCTCCTGCCTTATAAATTTGAGACTGGCGAAATGATGGAGAGTCAGCTGCCTCACGCTGGAAGCAGCTGAATAATTTGCACCTGTAATAGAGTTTGGAAGGGGATTCCTCTTTACAAGTGTTTATCCATTGTGATGATGCTTTTTATCTCTGTTAGGGGATGTTCTGTCAACTAACTCTGGCGACAAGCATTGAATCGCACAGAAGCATCCGAGATCGACTTCAATGCAGAAATCTGTTTTTTCTAGCCCGAAGAAATCCGGGTCGCAAGGGTGGCAAACACTTAAGGTATCGCCTTTGACATCGACCGGGCGTAAAATAGACAGTGTTGCACAGCAATCGCATAATTTTTCGACGCGGAAGAAAATGGATTCAAAGCATTGCATATCATCCACAAATCCCCCCACGTTTCCGAATGTGGAGAACAATCCGCCTTTTTTATCAAAAACGAGAAACGGAATTGTGTCTTTTCCAGCAATCGTAGGGTTTAAAAGGTTGGTATAGCAGCCAGTCGGACACTGTTCTTCAACTGCCTCCTGCTCTGCTAAAATCTTTTCCACTGCATCGCATACACAGTTCTCATGCCGGCCATGGGTTTTTCCGCAGCTCATTGATTTCAGCTCCTTCTTTATAGGGTATTTGACTTTAGTCCTTAACAACATATGTACCCGTGCCCCACTTGGTGTGGGTGAACGTCTATATATTCATCATATGCTTGGAAAATAAGAAAAAGCAGAGCGTTTTTAGCTCTGCTTTTAGAGTTAGAGGACGAGTGTGATGGCTAAGAGTGCCACAAGTGTGTTAGTAGCTGTGGAAACCAATGTTGCTATATCAGCATCTACTGTTGTGATATTTACGCCCCGGGAGCATTCGATGAGAAGTTTTTGGCGGTTTACTTGTTTGTTAGCTGAAAGCTGTAACAAATCTTGTGCGACTAATTCGGCAATTACTCCGTCTGCAATGGATGTGAGAGCTACTGTTAGGACAGCTGCATTAACCGCCGTTACAACTGATGTTACGGCTTGAACGTCTGTAGATGAAACGTTGATATCACAAGAGTCTCTGATAATAATTGTTTCATCGGAGACTTGTTTATTGAGATTTGCCTGAGCCAGATTTTGGTCAATGAAGGCATTGTCGTTGCCAAAAAACCCATTGCCATTACAGCAAACATCGCAATGACATTTTCTTTCTTCTTTTTTATCTTTTTCTTTTTCGTCTAACGGATGGTCACAGTCAGGATCAAGTGCAACCCAAGAGTATGGTCTGCTTTCCATATCTATTCCTCCTTTTCTTTTACTGTTATTAAATGAGCGAGCCTCTTACTTTGACTGAGGCATATATCCTGATGAAGAACCCTATTTTTTATGATTGGTTTGAATTGTTATTGTTTTGACGTCTTTGTCTGAGCTGTTCAATTAATTGTTCTCTCCGGCTTAGCGGTTTTTCGTTCTTTTTCTCTTGCGCGGCGGCTTCTTCTTTTTTCTTCTTTTGATTTTCAACTAATGCAGCTGATTTAGCCTGCAAGTCTTTTACCAGATTCAAGAGCATTTCTTTTTCTTCATCTGATACTTTTTTCATTTTGTCTTTCGTGACACCGTGTTTAAGAAAGATATTTTGAACCAGCATTTTCGTCATTGGATCAGCTTCCGGAAGCTTTTCAAGCTCTTCTTTGATTTTATCGTTATCTGACATTTGTTTTCACCTCGGCTTTTAAGTTTGTGAAAAGAAAGGGTTAAAGGACGTCAATTTCAAGGAGAATGCTGTTAAGCACCTGAAGCAAAATTTGTACAAAGGTTATTATTTCGTCGGCAGACAAAGTAATTTTGATGTTGCGGCTGTTGATAATTTTAATGATGGTTCTTTTTTTAATTTGCGAGTTATCGAGAATAAGAATTTCGCTCGCCACTGCGTCAGCCAAGTCTTCGTCGGCGATGACGAGCTGTGTCGCCAGGATAATCATGGTTGTCACAAAGGCTTGTATAGAAAGGGCAGATGTTATATGTGATGTATCTATTGTGATATTTTCGCAATCAATCACTTCGATCTGCTGTTCGAATTCGCTTGATAATTGTTCAAATATTACAGGATGCAGGGATTCAACATTTTCTTCAATCGACATAACCTTCACTCCTTTCTTATCCATACTCTATATAATGCAAATGGGGTGCAGAGCGGAATAATAAAAATAACCAATTTTCCGCCGGACAAGATACGATTCATGAACGATAGGGTTTTGGCATATATGTGAAGGGATCATGATTGGCAAAGGAGTGAACAAGTGGTTATTAATGGACTGACAATTGTTCTTCTTTCACTTGCGGTCTTTCGGCTCGCTCGGCTGCTGGTGTTTGATACGATTATGGCGCCGCTTCGCAGCCTATTTCACGAAGAAAAGGAGGAAAAGGATGCGGACGGGAACATTGAAACGTATATCGTGATTAAGGGAACGGGTGTGAGGGCGTTTATTGGTGAATTGCTGAGCTGCTATTGGTGCACAGGCGTGTGGTGCGCCGGCTTTTTGGTTTTATGCCAGGCATTGATCCCGCAAATTGCCCAGTGGCTGATTTTGCTGCTGGCGATCGCTGGTCTTGCCGGTATTATTGAAACACTTGTATCAAAATGGCTGCAGGATTGAGGCGTTCCCACCAGCAACTTTTCACTAGCATCCGCATAAAGTAGCATATATGACATAATGAAAGGAAGGGAACAAAATGAGTCAATTCAATAAACCTTCCCAAAAAACTCCATATAAAGATGCATCGTATCAATCAAAAAAGATCAAAAAGAAAGGCTGCGGGTGCGGAAATAAAAAGAAAAAGCCTCAATAGCCTGGCAAAGAAACCGGAGACCTCCGGTTTTTTGTTTTTTAACGGGGCGGTCTCGCACAGCATATATCATGAGTGGGGGGATGCCGGTGAATGAGTTTAAAAAATGGATAGACGGAAGATATGAACCTCACGAACAAAAGCAAAAAGAGCATGAAGGCATCATGAGCAGGATCAGAAAAGACTTGGATGCATTTGATGAAGCCTGTCTGGCGTTTGAAGAGGAGATTGAAGAGCTGGCTGAAAAAACAGAAGCCTTGCTAAAAAAACACAAGGCTCAGTACGATCAATCATAAATCCGCAAACGCCCTATGCGAATATCCAAGCCGATTATGGCTGTTCACATAGTGTATAGAGAGTAAAGGAGGTGCTTATCTATGGGCTTTGGATACGGATTCGGAGGAGGCTACGGCGGCGGCTGTTATGGCGGTTATGCTGGCGGTTACGGCGGCGGCTATGGTTCAACATTTGTTCTTTTAGTCGTATTGTTCATTCTCCTTATCATCGTGGGTGCATCTTTTTATAACTTCTAAGATTTATTGAGGGAAGTACGGGTGATGTCCTGTACTTCCTTGCCTTGTGTTCATTTTTTATTTTTGGAAAAAGCACATTGAACAATGGGTGTTCATACAATACCGTATCACTCCGCCAAAAGGAGGCGTATTATGGATAATCAATTTTTTAAGAACGTCGAAAAGAAAACAGGTGTCAATATGCAGGATGTCATGAATCTTGCCGGCTCCCTTCAAAATGCCAATTTTAAAGACGAAAACACAGTACGCAGTGTCATTAAACGTGTAGCACAGCTGGCAAACAGACGCGTGCCGAAAGAATTAGAAGATAAGATTGTTCAGTCCATTACAAGCGGAAAAGAAAAGCTTGATTTTGGTACGATTTCTAAAATGATGGATAATAAATAAGCAGAGGGCCTGGCTGACTCAATACAGCCGGCCTTTTTTTATTTTATAGAAAAGGCCCGGCAGGACTGCCGGGCTGTTAGTTATGCAAGGGCTGTCTTGCTTGTTGTAAAAGGGGATGCAAAAATCTTGAACGGTGGGCCGTTTTGCCGCGTCTGTTTGCGGGACAAGACAAATATAAATGCTGTTTTGCCCGGGTCATGGCAACATATAATAGGCGTCTTTCTTCCTCAAGAGAAGCTTCATCTCCTTTTCTCGCTGTTTCTAATGAGAAATCGTGTGGAATCGAGCCATCTACCGTGCCTAACACGTAGACGGTTTTGAATTCAAGGCCTTTTGACCGGTGAATGGTCATCAGCTGAACGCCATTTTCATCCGTTTTGTATTTCTCAGCGGCTCTCATATGGTCTACATGGGCGAGAAAGTCAGGAATTGTTTTGAATTTCTTGGCGACGACCTTAATGTCACGCAGGTCATCAGAGCCTTTTTCCAGCTTGTTCCCCTCATTGCCCCGTTTTTTTAAATACTCGGAGAAGCCCATTTTTCCTTCGGCAAAGGTGATCGCTTCCACCGGCTTCATCGTGCGGAGGCTTGCGAAAAACGGCACGATCTTCTTGATTTTGTCCAACTGGAACGGCTTGAGATCAGGCAGCTTGGCCAGCGCTTTAATCATAGAGCAGTCCTCGGTAATCGAGAGCGCCTTCAGCGTGTTCAATGTGGACTGTTTTAAGAACAAGGCGGGCAGCAAGTGCTTAATCGCATCAGTATCATCTTCATTTTGGCTGGCATACAAGTATGCAAGAATCTGGCGGACAATCCGTCTGCTGTAAAACGATTGGACGCCGCGGTCTGCTGTATACGGAATTGACGAATGGTGAAGCCTTTCATAAATGGCGCGGCCCCCGCTGTTTGTGCGGTAGAGAACCGCAAAGTCTTCAGGATTTGCCCCATTTTGAATTTTTTCTTTCATATCGGAAACGATCATTGTTGCTTCTTCCTCTTCGTCATAAGGATAAAACAGCACAGGGACCTGGACGTCATCACGCGCCGCTTCAAGCGATTTGGCATATCTGTTTTTGTTCTTTTTCACGACGATATCAGCACTTGAGACGATCGGATGCGTAGACCTGTAGTTCGCAGTTAAATAGATCGTCTTCGCTCCGGGATAATCCTTTTGAAAATCAAGAATAAAAGACGGATTGCTTCCGCGAAACGCGTAGATGGACTGGTCATCGTCTCCGACACAGCACAGGTTTTGCTCCGGGCTTGCCAGCATTTGCATAATTTTATATTGAACCGGGTTAATGTCCTGAAACTCATCAATTAAGATATACGTAAACCGAGATTGATATTGTTCCAGAAGATCCGGCCGATCGATAAACAATTCATAGCAGGCTGAAGCCATGTCATCGAAATCAAATTGGTTGTGTTCTTTTTTCTGTCGTTCATAATGTTCATATAAACGATAGACTTGTTTTTCCCACTCATCTTTTAAAGGGATGCGTTCATTCGGAACATAAGTGTTTTTCCAGAAACCGATCTGCTGCAGGGCCTGATCAACGGGGAACTCTTTCTCATCAATACCTTCTTCATAGAGTGCTTTTTTGATATATTGTTCCCGCTGCCACTCCATTTTCAGCAGATGTTCGCCATTCCATTTAGCAGAATCATAGTGATACAAAATCTTATAAAACAAGCTGTGGAATGTTCCGGTGACAAGTCTTCTGACTTTTGCAGGCTGTAATCCGTACTGCTTGGCCATACGCTCTTTCATTTCGGCGACGGCTTTTGTCGTAAAGGTGACTAGCAGCATGTTTTCCGGCGGTATGTCTAAGTGTTCAATCATGTGGGCGGCGCGCGCCGTTAGCACCCGTGTTTTTCCGCTTCCTGCACCTGCAAGCACTAGCAGCGGGCCTTCCGTTTCCGTGACAGCTTTCAGCTGATCCGTGTTCAAGCCGACCGACGGAAAAAGACTCGTATCAGGTTCTATTGTTTTTTGTACAAATGGTGTTCTTGGTTTAATGTTTCTCGGCTGCTGCCATTCCATGACAGCTGGAGACGATTCAGCAGCGATTGCTTTCCCCTTGGGCAAACGAAAGACACCGGATTCCTGATAGTCTTCTTTTTTCTCCTCTTTAGCGGGTTTCGTTTCGCAGGCCTCCTCACATGCCGGAAAATGGCCTGGCTTGCGGTGGATAAACTCCGGCGGATCCGCAATGTTGAGCCTTAACAAAACGGGTTTTCCGCAATGAGAACAAAATAAATGTCCTTTTATTCCTTCTTCAAAAAGGAATTGATAATGTTCTCTCGAATATGTATGTAAATGTATGGTTCGATCATTCAGTCGGGCGCATTTCAAAAAGGGATCCTCCCAATCAAAAAAAGGTGTTCAATAAAGACAAAGACTATCATATCAAAAGAAACGTGTTTCAAAAAGTAAGTTTTAGGGAAAAGAGACAGCAGAAGGATGGGTATCGTATGATATATGCAGGTCAAATTAAGAACCAGCAATACGCTCAATATGCAAATAGAACGATTGGACATAAGCAGGATTATGCCGGAACCGAAAAAATCAACTATGTCTCATTTCAGCGGGTATACAAGGAACTTGAAAAGCAGCAGGAGAATCAAACGGCCGCTGAAAGAAAAGTTAACGAGGCGAAACGTAAGCGCTCTCTTTATAAGAGATTGCGAGAAAAAGGAATGGGCACTTATATTAATCGATATGTATAAAAAACCGTTCACTTCCAGAGAACGGTTTTTTATGTGCGGAAAAAATCCGGGTCTCTATAGACCCGGATGCTGTTAGTCCTTAATCATTTGTAAGTGGGGAATGCCGGCATCGAGAAATTCTTTTTCAGAAAGCACGCGATACCCGTGTTTCTTGTAAAACGGCACAGCCTGCGTTTGCGCGTTTAAAATGAAACCCGAAGCGCCGCCGTCTGTCGCCGTTTTTTCGAGTGCCTTCATAATGATGCCGCCGACACCGGAGGAGCGGTGGCTTTTTAATACACAGATCCGCTCTAACTTGCCGTAGCCGTCCTTCATACGCCATCTTCCGGCGCCGACAGGCTTTTCGCCGTCATACACGACGATATGCTCCGACTCATTTTCAAGTTCGTCAATTTCTTCTTCAGCAGGCACGTTTTGTTCTTTGACAAAGACTTCTTCTCTTACATAAAATGCATCTTTCATTTGTTCTTCATTTTTTGCGATGACTGCTTCCAAACGATTATTCTCCTCCGCCTAACAAGAAGGTTTCATATACTGTCCACGATCCGTTTTCCAGCTGGTAAAGCAAGTGGAAACGGTCAATGATTTCTTCATGCGACACTTCCTGCATTTTTAATTGTCCCAGCACATCTGAATGCTCATCGTCGGAAAGATTTTGGCCGACCGTCA
This sequence comes from Bacillus sp. NS1, assembly GCF_058248265.1. Lineage (NCBI taxonomy): Bacteria > Bacillati > Bacillota > Bacilli > Caryophanales > Bacillaceae > Bacillus > Bacillus sp. NS1. The sequence goes on from NZ_JBZAZF010000002.1 coordinate 295,481, forward strand.
CGTGCGGAACGAAATTATATTCCTGTTCACCAGCCAGTACACCGGTGTATAACTTTTCATTGAGTGTTTTTAATTCTTCCGTCGGCTCTGCTTTGATGTAAATGACATTATTGACAGGCGAAAATGAGCTGTATTTTGTCATTTTGAGAACCACTGGATGGGACTCCTTTGCGATGTTTCTCAGGTGGGATACAAGCTGATCCGCTTTCTCCTCTGCACATTCAAACGATGCTCTCAGCGTCAAATGGGGCGGGATTAGGGAATAGCTTGGGTCATAGCGCTTTCTGTAAGAGTTCGCAAGGTCTTGGAGTTTTTTTGATGGAAATAAAACGATTCCGTATTTCATATTATGTCCCTCCTGGAAATAAAGTATGATAGAGTGTCAAAGCATTTTTTTCAGCGCCGGCGTGATGAGCGGCTGCCAATATGTCCATTTGTGATCTCCGTCAAATGGTTCAAAAACATAATCGGAAAGCTTCTCCTCCAGCAGCTGTTTCAGCTCCTGATTCGGTTCTGTAAAGTCCAGAATGTTTCCGTCTGTCGTGTGGACCTCAGTTTCTTTTGTTCCGATCTGGTGATAAATAGAGAGGTGTTTGATATCGTCCGACTGTTTCACGGCTTCCAATACATGTTTGTCTACATAGGGAGACTGCATGATGATGTTACCGAACATATTCGGATAATCAAGCGCTGTCATAAGCGATATGGTCGCTCCGAGAGAGTCCCCTATCAGCGTTCGCCCATAGCCAACCTGATAGGTAGGGTACTCGCCATCCGCAAACGGAACGAGCTCATGGGCGATGAACCGTTTATACGCTGAAAATTTTGAGCCTTCCGGATGATAGGTATTTCGGCGCTCTTTTACATCCTTATAAGGAACACCGATAATAATGCTCCTGTCTATTTCTCGTTTGGACAGCAATTCTTCGACCTGTCTGCCAATTCTCCCCAGCCTGAAATAATCGTGGCCGTCCTGCGCGATAATGACATGGTATTTATAAAGCGGGGAGTAGTTGGACGGCAGATAAACGAGCAAAGTCATTTCTTCGTTAAGCTCTTTTGAAAAGAATTTCTTTTCTTGCACTGTGCCGTTTTTCGGTGCCATAATACATTCCTCCAGGACATCACTAGACTTTCTTGCTGTTTTTCATTATTGTACCATGAATTATTAGAAATTTCTCTCTTTAAACAGTTCGGAACTCGAAGAAAAAAGTGTTGAAATAAACTGCAAATTGCGCTAATATAAAACAATCAGAAAATTGAAATCGATATTTCTTATCGTGAGAGGTGGAGGGACTGGCCCTTAGAAACCTCAGCAACCGGCTTGTTTTGCATATGTGCAAAACGCCAAGGTGCTAAATCCAGCAAGCGTTTTTTATGCTTGGAAGATAAGAAGAAGCGTTAAACCCCTTCTTCTTATGAAGAAGGGGTTTTTTATTATGAAAAGGGAAGGTGTCAGCTATATGTCACAGCACGTTGAAACGAAATTAGCCCAAATCGGGAACCGAAGCGACGAAGTAACGGGAACAGTGAGTCCTCCTATTTATTTATCAACAGCATACCGCCACAGAGGGATCGGAGAATCAACGGGATTTGATTATGTCCGCACAAAGAATCCGACACGCCAGCTTGTTGAGGATGCGATCGCCAGCTTAGAAAATGGAGCGAGGGGGCTTGCCTTCAGTTCGGGAATGGCAGCCATCCAAACGATTATGGCTCTATTTAAAAGCGGAGACGAACTGATCGTTTCATCGGATCTATATGGCGGCACGTACCGTCTGTTTGAAAATGAATGGAAAAAATACGGATTAACCTTTCAATATGATGATTTCAGCGATGAGGACTGTTTACGCTCTAAGATTACGCCGAACACAAAAGCGGTGTTTGTGGAAACACCGACAAATCCGCTCATGCAGGAGGCGGACATTGAAAAGATCGCCCGGATAACAAAAGAGCACGGTCTTCTGCTGATCGTTGATAATACATTTTATACCCCGGTCTTGCAGCGTCCGCTTGGGCTGGGAGCCGACATTGTGATTCACAGTGCAACCAAGTATTTAGGCGGGCATAACGACTTGCTTGCTGGACTTGTCGTTGTAAAGGATGAGCAGCTTGGTGAGGAAATGTTTCAACATCAAAATGCGATCGGCGCCGTCCTGCCTCCATTCGATTCGTGGCTTCTGATGAGAGGAATGAAGACACTGAGCCTCAGAATGCGCCAGCATCAGGAAAACGCGCAGGAGCTTGCGGCGTTTTTAGAAGAGCAGGATGAAATTGCCGATGTACTGTATCCCGGAAAAGGCGGCATGCTGTCCTTCCGTCTGCAAAAAGAAGAGTGGGTCAACCCATTTTTAAAAGCGCTGAAGACCATTTGTTTTGCAGAAAGCCTCGGCGGGGTGGAAAGTTTTATTACATACCCTGCCACACAGACGCACATGGATATTCCTGAAGAGATCCGCATCGCAAACGGGGTCTGCAATCGTTTGCTGCGTTTTTCGGTCGGAATTGAACATGCGGAAGATTTAAAAGAGGACCTAAAACAGGCACTATGTCAGGTCAAAGAGGGAGCTGTTTCTTTTGAATAATCACAATTGGACGCTGGAAACCCAGCTCGTGCACAATCCATTTAAAACAGACGGCGCAACCGGAGCGGTTAGTGTACCGATCCAGCACGCATCGACTTTTCACCAATCTTCATTTGAAGAGTTTGGCGCATACGATTACAGCCGCTCAGGAACGCCGACAAGAACAGCTCTCGAAGAAACAATTGCCGCACTGGAAGGTGGAACAAGAGGATTTGCTTTCAGTTCAGGCATGGCTGCGATCTCAACAGCATTTTTACTTTTGTCACAGGGCGATCACGTTCTTGTGACAGAAGATGTATACGGCGGAACCTTCCGCATGGTGACAGAGGTGTTGACCAGGTTTGGCATTGAGCATACGTTTGTTGATATGACGGATAGTAACGAAGTGGCGCGGAATATCAAGCCAAATACAAAGGTCATTTATATGGAGACACCGTCAAATCCGACACTTGGGATTACTGATATTAAAGCGGTTGTTCAGCTTGCAAAGGAAAACGGCTGTTTGACCTTTCTGGACAATACATTCATGACTCCTGCTCTGCAGCGTCCGCTTGATCTCGGCGTGGATATTGTGCTTCACAGCGCAACAAAATTCCTGAGCGGACACAGCGATGTGCTGTCAGGCCTGGCTGCTGTCAAGGATGAAGAGCTTGGGAAACAGCTGTATAAGCTGCAAAACGCGTTCGGTGCTGTTCTTGGCGTGCAAGATTGCTGGCTTGTGCTGCGCGGATTAAAAACATTGCAGGTCCGTTTAGAAAAAGCGAGCCAAACAGCGCAGCGGCTTGCGGAGTTTTTTCAGAAGCATCCGGCGGTGAAACGCGTGTATTATCCGGGGCTGGCTGATCATCCGGGCGCTGAAACCCATAAAAGCCAGTCAACGGGAGCGGGCGCCGTGCTGTCTTTTGAGCTTGAAAGCAAAGAGGCTGTTAAGAAATTAGTAGAGAATGTATCACTTCCAGTCTTCGCTGTCAGCCTTGGCGCTGTGGAATCGATTTTGTCCTATCCGGCAACGATGTCTCACGCGGCAATGCCCAAGGAAGAGCGTGAAAAACGCGGTATCACAGACGGCCTGCTCCGTCTTAGCGTGGGAGTCGAACATGCAGACGATTTAGAACGTGATTTCGAACAAGCGCTGAAAGAAATTGCGCCAGTGGCGGTTCGTTAAAAAAGAAGCCGGGGATGGCCCGGCTTCTTTTATTGTTCATCATCAGGATTCAGAATCGCGAGGACTTGATGATCCTCCCAAACGCCGTTGATTTTCACATTTTTGCGGGCGATGCCCTCTTTATGAAATCCCGCTTTTTCCAATACACGCATGGACCCGAGATTGCGGGGCATCACACCGGCTTCAATACGGTGCAGTTTCAATTCGTGAAACGCAAAATCAACAATCAATCTGACCGCCTCTGTCATAAGGCCCTTTCCATTATGGGCTTTGTCTAAAAAATACCCGATAAACCCAGCTTGCAGCGCTCCGCGGATGATTTGAAAGAGCGAAACCGTGCCGATTAATGTATCGTCCGAGGTTGAAAAAATGCCAAAATGATACTCTTCATCACTCTCCAGTCTTTGCTGATACTCTGCTATCCTTTTTCTTTGCCCCTCAACCGTATAATAATCGTCTGCGCGTATCATGGAAAACTGTTCAAAAAAATCCCGGTTTTCGCTTTGCAGCCGCAGATTTTGTTCCGCATCCTTTACTTCTAAAGGTCTTATATAGATGTTTTTTCCTTTTAACATACAATGATCTCTCCGTTCTCATGTCAGCATTCCTCTTACATTATTCTGAGGAACGTGTAAAAATCCTTTTTATAAGAAAGAAGAAAACCAGTTTCCCATAAAGGTGCCGACATAGTTTCCAATTAAGTAGCCGAGCGTACCGACAAGCATGATCGGGGCGACAAGCTCCCGCCATCCCTTGGCAATTGCCATCGCAGCCGCGGTCGTAGGCCCCCCGACAGCAGCGTTGACAGCGAGCAGAATTTCTTCAAGCCGTACGCGGAACAATTTTCCGACCGCTAAGGAAACAGCTAAATTGCTGATTGCAATAATCAAAACAAATAAGAGAATAAGAGGCGCATTGGTGACGATTAAGCGCAGATCTGCAGGAATGCCTATCACCACAAAAAACAAATAAATCAAAAAGGTTCCAAGCTCCTGAGATCCATTAAGCCTTTCAAAAAAACGCGGGAATAGAAAAATGATAAGAACAGTTAAAGACGTAAGCATCAGATATTGATCGCCAAGCGTTCCGGCCAATAGAGGGTGAGAAAAAATGCTTTTGAAATAACCGGAAATATTCACACTAACCGCAACAAGCGCAAAAGCAGCACCTACATTAAAAGCGATATCCTTTAAGGAAATTTCCTTCCGTTTCCAATAGCTTTCTGCACTGTTTCCCCTATTTCCAGCTGCTTTCACTTTTTCTTCAAACGGCATAGCATAATGCCGTTGAAACCATTTAACTGCAGGAATGCTGATTAAGATAAAAAACAAAAGCGCCATCATAAAATTATCAGCCACAACAGTAGCCGATACATACTCTCCCGGTGTCTCGAATTTTGCTGCCATCGCCGCAAAGTTAACTCCGCCGCCGATATAAGAGGCGCTGATCATTCCGCCGATTTTATCTAGATAAGGAATATGCTGTTTGAAAAGAAAAAAAGCGAGGACGCTCCCAAGCACTGTTCCGGCGGAGCTAATCAGAAAAATAAACAACAAACGCTTGCTTTCCTTAAAAATCTGCCGCACATTGATTTGAAACAGCAAAAGGGGAATCGCCAAGGGCACCACATAAGCCCAAACGGTATCGTATACAGGCGATTCAACAGGAAGCACCCCTATATTTGTAAACACCATTGCACCTAAAAGCGCGATAATAGCGCCAGACACAGCGGACGCCCACTTAAAGCGCTGCTCCAGCCCGATGCTCACTGCCGCCCACACCGCAATAAACCCCCATAATACCCAAACATCATCCGAAGAAATCAAAGAATGCAAACCCCATCACCCCTATTATTAGAAAATTAAGACATATTATAATAGCCGAGGAACAGAACAGCAAGTCCGAAAAAAAGTTTTTCTAAAAAAGCAGTTGACGAATAGAGGAGGAGGTTATATAATAGAACTTGTCAGAAAGATAACAACATACCCAGAAACACATACATATCATGATTCCGTAGCTCAGCTGGGAGAGCGCTACCTTGACAGGGTAGAGGTCGCTGGTTCGAGCCCAGTCGGAATCATAGCTTAAACCCTTGCGCAGCAAGGGTTTTTTACTTTTTATAGGGGTTGTCGGTTTTATTAATGCAGTATATGATTTAAATGAAAACTCAGGAATAATATTGAGTTGAGAAGATAAAATAAAAACCCCATTTGTAAAGTCCAGTATGGGGTTTTTTCTTAATATCATATTAAGTTGCTGCTCTATCTGCGACCTTATAAGTGGATTGCTCAGAAAGAGCGTATGAAGCGCTAGATACTTCAACAATGCCAAGCAAGAGCGCTAAACAAATTGCAATTTTACATTTTTTTCATTTAAATGTTTCCCCCTTTGAATTTGTTTGCGTGCTTCAATTGCCATTTGATAAAAATCGACCGCATCATGTCTATCTTCTTTGGTGGTCAAAAAATCAGCAACAGCAACAGCGTATTCTTCCATATCACCATAGAGGTTTTTATCTTTGAAGAACTTGAACACTTCTCTAAGTGTTTGTAAGTCGAATGGTAAATAAAGACCTTTAACCAGTTTTAATTTCTCTGTTACTTCCTGATTGATGTGTCTGGCAGCAACCATCTGACCTTCCTGGTATAATTCTAAAGCAGCCTTTACATCATTCTTCTTTGCTTTGACATATGCTAGATTAAAAATCGCTTTAGACTCATAAATGTGTTTGCGATCCCTATGAATTTTATAGGATATTTGGAAATTTTTCTCTGAATTGTAAAGTTATTCAAGATTATTAGAACATAAACCCACATTAAAATGGGCTGAGCCAATTAAATGTTGCTCCCCTAACTTTATAGCATCATTTAAAGCCTTTTGAGCTGTTTTTAAAGCATCCTCATAACACATTTTATCTAGACAGTTTCCAAAAATAACAAACTGACATTGGACCATTTCTTTGCCATATGTAAGATTACCCTGAGCATCTTTTTGCTCTTTAAAAATAGAGTATGCACGCTGAGCATAATTCATGGAGAAATGAGTCTCTTTCATATAGTAATAGACCTCTGACACTTTGAAATAGAACTCTGCCTTATCTGTATTTGCGTTTTCGTATAATAATAATGTTATAATAAAAAGCCATAAAATGGTGTGAAGAAGGGGAATATCGATGTATTACATAACGGCATGCTTAAAAATCATCAGTGATAAAGACCTTAATGAGGTAATGAAGGAATTTAAAAAACTTGAGGAAGAAACGAACAAAGAAGAAGGGTGTATTACATTTCATGCTTATCCGCTTGAACCATCAGAACGCAAAATAATGCTTTGGGAGATTTGGGAAAACGAACAAGCAGTTAAAGCTCATTTCACGAAAAAACACACAAAAGATGTTCAAAAACAAGAATTAACGGAAGTAGAATGGTTAATGAAAAGCAATGTGAATGATTAAAAGGCTTCTTAAAAAGAGACATTCAATAACTAACAATTCACCACTTGTAATTAAGTGGTGAATTGTTAGCAGGTTTTTGTCCAACTCTGCTAACGATCATCATTTTCATTCAGAAATCATCAGATGTACAATTCAATAGGCCTTAAAATTAAAGGGCTGATCAGAATCGAATATACTTGTTCAAAACGCATCAACTACCTTGATAAGGTAGAGGTCGAGCCCAGTCGGAGTCATACACGGCGGTTAGAGGCGTTATATCAACGTTTCTAGCCGTTTTTTATTGCGTTGATTTAGTTGTATTAAGACGTAGGTTAGCGGTGGACCATTACCGTGTCTGAGCGTTTCTTATTCTATTAAACTGGAATGGGAAGCGGGGAAACGTACTAGATCATAGAACACTCTAATACCATAAAAAACCCTTTTTTCCGGAACCTTCGGTAAAAAACGAAACTTTTAACTCTATCATTTTGCGTTATAATGTAAACGGTTACATTTATAGTTTACTTATACTATCATTTGTTCAAGCGGATACTGACAGGAAGGATAGAAAAACAGATGAAATACATGAATACAAGACAAAAAGAGATTTTGTATCTGTTGTTATCTGAACCTGATGACTATTTAGTTGTGCAAGATTTCGCAGACCGGGTACAGTGTTCTGAAAAAACGATTAGGAATGATTTGAAAACGATCGAAGATTATTTAAATAAACATTCTCATGCTCAGCTCATTCGGAAGCCAGGGTTAGGCGTCTTTTTACATATAGAAGAGCAGGAAAGGGCCTGGTTAAGCCAACAATTACATACAGAACATTTTCATTCTAGGCAGCGGACCGATGAAGAAAGAATGCTGCAAATTGCTTATGACTTATTAATGAATGTAAAGCCTGTTCCGGCAAAAGAAATAGCCGCTCAGCATTTTGTGAATCGATCTTCCATTAAAAAGGATTTATGTGCTGTAGAGGAGTGGCTGAAGCGATTTGACCTTACTTTGGTTTCTAGGCAGCGGCTTGGTTTGAAGGTTGATGGGAACGAAAAAAATAAAAGAAAAGCATTGGCAAGAATATCTGATTTAATTGATAACACGGAGTTTACTAACCAATTTATTAAAAGTAAGTTCTTACGTCATGAAGTCGATTTTGTGACGAAAGAAATTAAATCATTACAAGAAAAGCATTCTCTCTATTTCACAGATGAGACGTTTGAGAGTTTGCTGCTGCATACGTTGCTAATGATCCGCCGAATCAAATTGAAGCAGCCGATCTCGATATTTCCAAGAGAACTGGCGGCAGTAAAAAAGAAGAAAGAATACCAATGGACACTTGCTTGTTTACAACGGCTTGAGCCGGTTTTTGCAATCCGTTTTCCTGAAGAAGAAGCCGTGTATTTAACACTACATATATTGGGCGGGAAAGTTCGTTATCCATTACAAAAAGAACAGACAAATGACCTTGAAAATGCAGTGCTTCCCAAGGTTGTAAGGCATTTAATCAACCGTGTTTCAGAGCTGAAAATGCTGGATTTTCATAAAGATCAGGATTTGATCAACGGATTGAATATTCATCTCAATACAGTGTTACAGCGTCTGAGCTACGATCTTTCTGTATCAAACCCAATGCTCAATGACATCAAAAAAATGTACCCTTATTTATTTCATCTTATTATTGATGTTCTCGAAGACATCAATCAAACATTTGATCTTTATATCCCTGAGGAAGAGGCAGCGTATTTGACGCTGCATTTTCAGGCAGCGATCGAACGGCTGCATGAGAGCAGCGAGACACATAAAAAGGCGATTATCGTCTGTCATATGGGCATTGGAATGTCACAATTGCTGCGAACAAAAATTGAACGGAAATGTCATCAAATCGCTGTAATGGCTTGTATCGCTAAAGCTGATTTTGCGGACTATACAAAACAACATGAGGATATCGATCTTGTCATTTCCACCATTGCGCTGGAAGATGTATCGATCCCCCATATTGTTGTATCACCGCTTTTGGAGCCTGGGGATGAGAAAAAATTGAGTGCATTTATACGTCAGCTTGACGAGTCGCACCGCCAAAAACAAAATACCTTTCAGATGCTGAACAATACGACACCTTTTTTGGTTTTTTTGCAGCAAGAGGCAGAGCACCGCTACAAGTTAATTGAACAGCTGGCGACAGCTTTGTTTGAGAAAGGTTATGTTGAAAAGGAATATGCGTTTCATGCGGTAATGAGGGAAAAAATGGCGGCGACAAACATTGGGGCAGGCATAGCCATTCCTCATGCCAACGCTAAATATATTAAACAATCAGCAATCGCAATTGCCACATTAAAAGAGCCGCTTGATTGGGGAAGTGAAAAAGTATCGCTCGTTTTTATGCTGGCTGTCAAACACGAGGATCAAAATATGACTAAGCAGCTGTTTCGTGAGCTCTCATACCTGAGTGAGCAGCCGGCCTTCGTCCAGAAGCTGACGAAAGAAACAAATGTCATGACATTTTTATCTTATTTGGATTATTAAAAGCAGGGATCCCTTCCTTGCTTTTTTTTGTGTTTATAGGGAAAAAGGCCGTAATTTCCGGAACTTATGGTAAAAAAAGCGATTTTAACCGGCTGATTTCGGTATACAGTTGAGACAAGATCTTGTTATTCACACTTTGAAGGAGGTTTCCTATGAAGCTGTTAGCGATTACATCTTGTCCGAATGGAATTGCCCATACGTATATGGCAGCGGAAAATCTGCAAAAAGCTGCTGACAGATTAGGCGTTACCATCAAAGTCGAGACCCAGGGCGGAATAGGCGTAGAAAATAAGCTCACCGAAGAGGAAATTCGGGAAGCGGACGCAATCATTATAGCGGCAGACCGCTCGGTAAACAAAGATCGGTTTATAGGCAAAAAACTGCTGTCTGTCGGGGTTCAGGACGGCATCCGTAAACCGGAAGAATTGATTCAAAAAGCACTTAGCGGGGATATACCGGTCTATCATTCCGCTTCAAAATCGGATTCAAACAATCAACAGGAGAAGAAACAAAATCCGATTTACCGTCATTTAATGAACGGCGTTTCGTTCATGGTTCCTTTCATTGTCGTCGGCGGATTATTGATAGCGGTTGCATTAACGCTTGGGGGCGAGAAAACACCTAAAGGCTTAGTCATTCCGGATGATTCTTTTTGGAAAACGATTGAACAGATCGGCAGTGCTTCATTTTCATTCATGATCCCGGTATTAGCCGGATATATCGCCTATAGCATCGCTGATAAGCCGGGACTTGTACCAGGAATGATTGGCGGATATATTGCAGCGACTGGAAGTTTTTATGACAGCGCAAGCGGCGCCGGTTTCCTCGGCGGAATCATAGCCGGATTTTTGGCTGGATACGCGGCACTTGGGATCAAAAAATTAAAAGTTCCAAAAGCAATCCAACCGATCATGCCGATTATTATTATTCCCGTGTTTGCATCACTGATTGTAGGGTTGGCATTTGTATTTTTGATCGGCGCACCAGTAGCTCAAATTTTCACTTCTTTAACGGTTTGGCTGGCGGGAATGAAAGGATCGAGCTCGATCCTTCTTGCATTGATTTTAGGCGCGATGATCTCATTTGATATGGGTGGTCCCGTAAACAAAGTAGCATTTCTGTTTGGATCGGCAATGATTGGAGAAGGAAATTATGAAATTATGGGACCAATTGCCGTCTCCATTTGTATACCGCCGATTGGCCTCGGAATTGCGACGTTTTTTGGAAAAAGAAAATTCGAGGCGTCGCAAAAAGAAATGGGGAAAGCGGCATTTACGATGGGACTCTTCGGCATCACAGAAGGAGCCATTCCATTCGCGGCACAGGATCCTCTTCGAGTCATTCCCAGTATTATGGCAGGTTCTATGACGGGTTCGGTGATAGCGATGATTGGCAATGTGGGAGACAGAGTGGCGCACGGCGGGCCGATAGTTGCAGTGCTTGGCGCAGTTGATCATGTCTTGATGTTTTTTATTGCTGTGATTGCAGGATCTCTTGTCACTGCTCTGTTGGTCAATGTACTAAAAAAGGATATTACGGTGGCGTCTCCTGTGTTCAGCGAAGCTGCTGCAGCAAAAGAAATACCGCAGCCGATTCAAGCCGAAAGCCAAAAAGCCGGGATGACGGAAATCAAAAAACTGACAGACATCATCAGCCCAGAGCTAATTGAAACAAATTTAACAGGGAATTCCAGAGATGACATTATTGATGAAATGATTCAAAAATTGTCCCGCGGAGGTATGCTGCTGTCCGAGAGCGGGTTTAAACAAGCCATTTTGAATCGTGAACAACAGGGAACAACGGCGATTGGCATGAATATCGCAATTCCGCACGGGAAATCTGAGGCGGTCAGGGAGCCGAGTGTTGCCTTTGGGATCAAACGATCAGGCGTTGGCTGGAACAGCTTGGATGGATCAGATGCAAAATTAATCTTTATGATTGCTGTACCGAAAGAGAGTGGAGGGAACCAGCATCTGAAAATTTTGCAGATGTTATCCCGAAAACTAATGGATGATAGCTATAGGGAGCGGCTGCTCTCCGTGCAAACAAAAGAAGAAGCATACAAACTGCTGGATGAAATCGTGTAATGCGGAGGGATTTTCATGACGATTGAACCGTTATTTTTCAAGCCTGTTTTCAAAGAGAGGATTTGGGGCGGCACCGCTTTATCTGCTTTCGGCTATAACATTCCGTCAGAACGAACAGGGGAGTGCTGGGCTTTTGCCGCTCATAAAAATGGACAAAGCGTTGTTCAAAATGGACTGTATAAAGGGTTCACGCTCTGCGAATTATGGGAGCATCACAGATATTTATTCGGACATCTTGAAGGAGACCGTTTCCCTCTTCTTACAAAAATATTAGATGCAGATCAAGATTTATCCGTTCAGGTGCATCCGAATGATGACTTTGCAAAAGCACGTGAAAACGGAGAACTCGGAAAAACAGAATGCTGGTACATCATTGATTGCGAAAAAGATGCAGAGATCATTTACGGCCACAACGCAAAAACTAAGGAAGAACTGATCTCGATGATAGAGCTTGGAGAATGGGACGAACTCTTGCACCGGGTAAATGTAAAGCCGGGAGATTTCTTCTATGTGCCAAGTGGTACCGTTCATGCGATTGGAAAAGGCATTCTCGTTTTAGAGACACAGCAGAATTCAGATACAACCTATAGATTATATGATTATGAGCGAAAAGATGCAGAAGGCAAGCTGCGTGAGCTTCATCTGGAGAAGAGCATAGAAGTGATAGAGGCTCCATTTATCCCGGATCGGCAGCGTATCCGATATGAACAAACAGATGATTTGCTTACGGCCACATTGATTGAATGCGCTTATTTTTCGGTGGAAAAGTGGAGTTTATCAGGATCAGCAAGCTTAAAGCAGCAAAAACCATTCCTTCTTGTCAGTGTTATTAAAGGGGAAGGCCGTATGATATCCAGTGGGTATGTCAATCCCTTCAAAAAAGGAGATCATATGTTGCTGCCTTATGAGTTTGGAGAATTTAAACTGGAGGGGCAGGCAGAATGTATCGTCTCTCATCTATAAAACGATAAAGGGAGCAAGTACGCTTATTCATGGCCAGACTATTTAATGTAGCGGACTAAAGTGTTGCTAAATGTGGAAAAACCCTTCTCAGTTTGGAGGGTTTTTTTTGATTAAATGAAAGGAGTGATCTGATTCCTTCACTTCGGTCCCTTACCCGCATTCACGAGTCAAGACCTGACAGTTCTTTAAGTCCTGGGTTTTACATTATTTTGTTTAAGGACATTGTTAACTAAACGTTGAATAGACTGTAACACATATTTGCTGTTATTTTTCAAAATCAATTGCAGCTTATAATTGTTGTTTCGAAAATTAGTTTTCGCAAAAGAGGAATTGATATGCTGAATTTTAAGGATGGAATCAAGAAAGTATATAAGAATGCAACGAATTAAAGTAAACATGCTGGACAAACTTATAGAGATTAAATAGAAGAAAGGAGGATGGAAATGAAAAAATGGCTGCAAATCGTTAGTGCGTTGTTTCTATCCAGTTTTGTATTAATGGGCTGTAATAATGGCCAAGATAATAATGATAATGATAACAATGCTCCGGATGTTGAGGAGAACGATCAAGATAATAACGGAAACAACCAAGATACTGACGATAACAACGTTCCAGGTGTCGATGAGGATGATACCATCAATAAAGATGATGAAAAAGATAATGATCCTGATCCTGAAGATCCAGTTGAGGATCCTGAAGATACCGATAAAGATAGAAAAGACGAGTAAGGAAACTGCACAAATACTGTTTGAAGAAAAACCCGCTCTCAGTTTAGAGGGAGGGTTTATCTCTTTGCACGGGCTTTAAAAAAGCAGACATAGAGCCTGCTTTTTTTACATGGTAACGTATCTCCAATGCATAAAATCCCCTGATTTATGCTCCAATTCAAACCCTAATTTCTCTAAAATATGTTGTGAACCAAAATTGTTATGTTCACATCTAGCTGTGATATGGTTCACCGTATCTTGGCTTAAAGCCCAGTTTATTATTTTTTTGGCAGCCTCAACACAATACCCTTTGCGGCGATGGCATTTATTTGTTGCAAAACCGATTTCGATCATCCCATTCGTGTCCGGGTCACCTAAAAATCCGGTTCCTCCAACAATTTCATTATTGTCCTTCTTTAAAATAATCCATGAATCAAATCCTTTTGTTCCATTGTTTTTAACTAATTTCTCGCGAAAATAAGGGATGGCTTCAAAAAAATCATAATGTGGCCATTCACCATTTGTTTCATAACCCAGGTCTTTAATGGCCTGATGGTCTCGTATAGATGCAGCGTCTAGAAGGGGAATATCAATCGTTTTTAATCGTAACCGATTCGTTTCAAGAAGAACCATATAGTAATCCTCTTTTCTTTTTTCTGGTAATAATCTTAACATATTACAACCTTTATTTGACTAAAAGTTCTTGGGGCATGAGGTTTATTTGAAATGAATCGTGAAACTGTATGGCAATAGGCAAAGTGTGATAATGCCAGCTGAAAAACGGGTAGGAAAACGTTGATAATGAAGCGTTCCTACCCGTTTTTCTGTTTCTGCTGAAAACATTATATGTTACCTTTTCGCAATCAGATAAAGCGATATGGCTCTTTGGGTTTGTACTGGATTATGAATCGTAATGACCCATTGGTTTCTTCTCCTTGGAAAGCTTGCGATTGCATACAATGGAGCTGTATCGCGTGTAGCAAAGCCGCCGTTAATCACTTTGATATCCCTTCCTTCAAGGTGGCAAACAAGGTATTCACCAGGATCTATTACCTGTTGGCCAGTCCATGCGAAGGAATAAAAACCGTCTCCGAGATCCTCGGTGGAAGATGGCGGTATAAAGCCATCAACATTCAATGTGATTTCTCTTCTTCTCTGTCTTTCTGAAAAGTCTTGATGTCTTTGAGAGTTATAAGTATGTGTAAAGTAAGGAATTAACGCAGGACCATAAAAATAATGATACAAAGCAACCACCCCTTAGTTTTACATTCATACAAATTGTATGTATGTGTATTTCGTTAATTCCTGTTTTGTTTCAAGTTGACGAAGAATGGAACTTTAGGAGTGAGATCCTTTACTGGACTTGATGGTTTTTTACGCGTTTTTATTTGCTGCGGAGAGCAGTGTATTCGCAATGCCAGGTCAGTAGAATCTGGCTGTCTCTGATGATAGAATTTATATATTGACTGCAATAAGAAGATATACATAAATGCAGGGATTTTTTGATAGCGGGGGAAAAGTATGGCGAAAAAAATAGCAAAAACAAATGCGGTTCGTTTGATAGAACAGCACAACATCTCCTATGAGTTATTACGTTACAAAACAGAAGGCGGCCAGCCGGCAGACGGCATCTCTGTTTCAGAAAAAATTGGTTATTCTACAGAGCATGTATACAAAACATTGGTGACAACAGCAGGAGCAAATCATTATTATGTCTTTGTTATACCCGTTGCTGAGGAATTAAATCTAAAAAAGGCAGCAAAAGTAGCAGGAGAAAAGAAAATAGAAATGATTGCAATGAAGGAATTATTAGGGGTAACTGGCTATGTTCGCGGCGGCTGTTCACCAATTGGCATGAAAAAATCGTTCCCGACCTATATTGATGCAGCTGCTGAAACACTTGATTTTATCATTGTCAGTGCAGGGAAAATCGGCATGCAGCTAAAGTTAGCGCCACAAGATTTAGCGAAAGCATGCGATGCGGCATTTGCAGAAATTGTATAGATAATAAATAAAAAAGCTTAGACACCTAGATCTAAGCTTCTTCCACATCTCTTTCAAATATGATTTCAAAATAAGCAGCTGCTCCATAGCCATCTATACTGGGAGCGAAAATCTGAACGAATGTCCAGCCCCTTTTTGCATAGTCGTGGATGATTTGCTGGTAGTCTTCTTTAGGCCTTCTTCTCATCGTACTCAGTTCAACTCTTACGAATTCATATTCTTTCATCGTTTGATCCCTCCTATTAAGGTATACGTAAGAGTGAGAAGGATGTTCCGAAAACATGGGTGGAGGGCAAGAGTAAATTTGAAAATAGAAATAAAGCCTTATAAGTATCCACTTTCTCAATGTCTTCTTTATATATGGCAACACATGAAAGTCTTTTCCACATCTGCAATGCCCCCAACAATAACAAGCATAAGTTTTCTAATGAAAAAGGTCTGCAAGCGGGTTCCATTTGTATTTATTAGACTTCTAAATCTATGAACATAGGAAACTATCATACTGGTAGTCGGTACAATTTCTTTTACTGCCTTGACTTGCAGATAAACACAAAAGTCTATTTTTTTGTTTGTCTTTGGCTTATAATACCTGATGATGGAAAATAGAGTTATAGGTTGAAGATTTAATGCGTCTAGTTTCATTAGGAAAGAGTACAGCACACCTGAAGCGGTTATCATCTGCTTGCCTGAGCTTTGCAAATGGCTGGATAAAAAACAAGAACTTTTTTCAATTAAAACATGCAACGATTCGGACATGTTTTGTATCCGGCTGGACTTTACCTCATCATTTTTTTGCCTTTAAGTAATCTTTTCAAGAAAGCGATGGTATTTTATGAACAAAGAAACCCTAAAATACATACTCACTATTTTCTCTATATGTGCAACCCTCCATGAAACCGATGGTATACGAATTGCCCATAGCTGGATTTTGAGTGAAATCGTACGATTTTTGATTTGCATGGCTGTGTTTTTTGCCGTGACATTTCTATTAGATGTTGTTTTTCCAAACAAAAAAGAGTCACATTAATGCGTGGCTCTTTTTGCATAAACATCATCTGATCAAAAACATCACAAATGAATCAACCATCATGGTCAAAAACAGCAAGCAAAAATAAATGAGCGAGTAGACAAACATATCCTTTGCCCACTTCACGTCATCGTCCGTTTTGAATCCCTGGATGCTTTTTTTGATCCATATGCCTCCGAGAATCAAGGCAGCTAAGAAGTAAAATGGACTGATATGGCCGGTGCCGAGAGAAAAAGGCAATAATAGCGTGACCGGCACCAGGACTGCAATATATTGAATCATTTTTATTTTTGTTACATGATTTCCTTTTACAACAGGCAAGAGCGGAACGCCTGCTGCCCGATATTCCTCTTTGCGTCTGATCCCGATCGCCCAAAAATGCGGGGGCTGCCACAGAAACATAATTGCGTACAACAGTACTGCAGTCATACTGATATCTCCGGTTACGGCACAATACCCCATCAACGGCGGCGCAGCTCCCGGGAAGCTCCCGACAAATGTGCTCCACACAGAGGTTCGTTTCACCCATACTGTATAGATCATCGCATAAAAAATAAAGGCAGCCAGTCCGAGAAGGGCAGTTAATGGATTCAGTGAATACAACATCGCAAGGCCTGCGATTCCTAAAACGGAACCATACGTTAAGATCATGGCTGGCGGCATTTTCCCTGTGACTGAGGCCCTGCTGCGGGTGCGTGCCATTTTTGCGTCCATATGCCGATCGAAAAAGTTGTTATAGACAGTGCCGGAAGCCATGACAAACGCGGTTCCGAGCATTGCCGTCACCATTGTCATCAAAAAAGCCATTCCGGTTAATGGTTTTTCTGCGCTTGCAAACGCGATCCAAAATCCGCCGAAGGCTGCTATCGAGTTTGATATGATAATGCCGGGTTTTGCAAGTTTGATAAAATCGTAAACTGTTACCCGGTTCGAAGCCTTTATGTATTTCGTTTCAGCTATAGCTGCAGATTCTCTTGTATTCTCCAAATATAGACGCCTCCCCCAAGACAGCATGCTTTTGTTATCGTAACAAGAGGGCTATGGAATCACAATTATTTCCTATATTTGTCATGATATTGTCATTTTTAAAATAAAAAAATGGGGAGCTGGACTGCCCCCATTTGGTAAACGGCGCTTAGTATCAGTATCCTCCGCCGTATCCCCCACCATATCCTCCGCCATATCCTCCACCGTAACCATACCAAGGGTAGTAAGGCGGGCGTGGGCGCGGGTAATAGTAAGGCGGACGAGGATAAAACGGATAGAACGGTCTTGGGTAATAATAAGGCGGATAAAATGGCGGTCTCGGGCGCGGATAATAATAAGGCTGTCTTTCATCATAAGATGTAAATTGTTCAAAAGTCTGTTCATTCAAAGGATAATCCAAGAGGAAAACCTCCCTAATTTTTTATTCCTTTTACCATATTCTTGATGTTTGGATTGGGTGTATGTACATTCATGAAATCGGATTTTTTTTGTGATGAAATCCCTGAAAAAGGATTGACAAGAACTTCTAAATCTCATAGTATTACAAATGTGAAATAAATGTTACTCTAATGTTACAAAAATATTTCTAAATAGATACAGTTCTAACTGAGGAAAGATAAATCGAAAAGGTTATGAAAGAAGGAATTTGGGTTGTTAGCAAAAAGAATTAAATGGTTTCATGTATTAATAGCAGTTGTATGTGTGGCGGGCCTATTCGGGTTTTTTCACAATTCATTTAAAAAAGAAACGGTTATGAATAAAGTAAAAACTGATTCTCAGTATGGGAATGTGGAGATCGCAACGCTCGTGAATGACGGGAAAACCTTCAATTACGCGGTAAACTATCCCGTTTTCAAAAATAAAAAAATGGATTCAGCATTAAAGAGTTTCGCAGAGAAAGAGGTTCGTCAATTTCAGAAGGAAACAAAAGACGTTAACCAGGAGCATACGACAAAACGCAACGAATTAAATGTTGATTATAAAATTGTCCATTATGCCAAGCAGACAGTTGCCATTGTATTTAATGAATATAAATATATCGGCGGTGCACACGGACAAACCGTGAAAAAAACGTTTAACTATGATTTTAGTAAGCAAGCTTTTCTTTCGATTGATGATATTTTCAAAGAGGACGCTGACTATTTACATAAGCTTTCGTTAATTGCTTATCATGAGCTGAAAAAGGATAAGGACATTGCTGCAGACGATGCACTGTTAAAGGAAGGAACTGCACCGAAAAAAGATAATTTCAGCCGCTTTGCCATCAAGGAAGATTATATCGAATTTTATTTTGATACATATCAGGTCGCAGCAGGCTATCTTGGAGAGCAATCGATTGCCATTAAGAAAAGCATTTTGAAAGACATCGTAAAAGAACAATATATTGATAAGGCAAAAAACAAAAATAAAATCAAAGAACAAAAGCCGAAGCATGAAGTGATTTCTTTACCCAAAGAGGAATCGGTTAATCCTAATCAAAAAGTCATTGCGCTTACTTTCGATGACGGCCCGAACCCTGCGACAACAAGTCAGATTCTGGACTCCTTGAAGAAATATAAGGGGCATGCCACGTTTTTTGTTCTCGGGAGCAGGGTGCAATATTATCCGGAAACGTTAAAAAGAATGCTGAAAGAAGGAAATGAGGTGGGGAACCATTCATGGAGCCATCCGCTTCTCACAAGGCTCTCAGTGAAAGAGGCGTTAAAGCAAATCAATGACACGCAAGATATCATTGAAAAAATAAGCGGATACCGCCCGACGCTTGTAAGACCTCCATATGGCGGCATTAATGAGGAGCTGCGTAGCCAATTGAAAATGGATGTCGCGTTATGGGATATTGATCCAGAAGATTGGAAAGACCGAAACAAAAAAACAATCGTTGACCGTGTCATGAGTCAGGCGGGAGATGGAAGAACCATTTTGATTCACGACATTTACAGCACCTCTGCAGATGCGGCCGATGAAATTATCAAAAAGCTCACCGATCAAGGCTATCAATTGGTGACGGTCTCTCAGCTTGAAGAGGTGAAAAAACAAAGAGAAGCGAATTAATACGAAAAGGCTGCCGCGGATATTTCCCGGCAGCCTTTTTTCTATTTAATAAGAGCCTGTGGTGGCCCAAACATTCAGGTTTGGTCCTGAATACTTGCCGAAAGCGTAAGAAGTCCTTGGATCTAAATCATATACCATCGGTGTGTAACAAGATTTTTGGCCGGCCACCGCTTTTCCGTTGCCGCCTGCAGAATCACAATTATATCTCTTTCCGTCCGTGTTCCGGGTAATTTCCGCATTTGCTTCAAAGCCGGATGTCAATGTATTATTCATCGTGATTTTTGCCCAAGCCGTTTTACATGTACTGCTGAATTTGAGCTCGACCACTCCGATGACTTGATTGTTGGCATTTACTAAGTTTGAGGATTTTTTTGTAGAGCCGCTTGATGCACAATCATTGTAATAAGGGCTTTTTCCATCATAGGTATGGGTTTCCGCATTGGCGGGCGCTCCTTTGACGGCAAAAACAAATACAACTGCGAATAACACCAATGATACCTTTGTAAATAATCTTTTCATGTCCTTTTTGACCTCCTTAATATGGCAAACAATAAATCATACGAAGGAACAATCAAAACATGCATGCTTTTTTGTGACAATAAAGGCGGCCGGGAGGATGGAGTTCTTGGCCGCCTATGGTATCGGAATTAAGCTTTTACATCAATGGTTTGTCCGAGCGTTGGATGCTGAATCATCTTTAAGGTTTGATCGGCATTTTGCTGGGCGGTGTCCAGCATTTTTTTCGTTAAAGCGATACCTACATTTTGGGCAAGGGATGCTTGATGCATCGCGACTGATAAAGCAGGAATATCCATCGTTCCACCTCCTATGCCTTACCTATCGGCGGCTTTGTATGATTTTACAGTGAAAAATGGCTTAATTTACGCTGTTGACTCTTACGCTGCGGTATACCTTATGTTTTTAACAAGGGGGGAATCAGGATGAATCTTGTAATGGAAAAAACCTTGGAGCAATATGAAAAGTTGTTTTCGATGGAAGAACAGAAAAGAGAGGATGAATTTCGGTATACGATGATGAAGCCGTTTGAAAAGATGTGGAGCGCTATCCAAGTTCCGTTGAGAGTGAAGGAGCCGAACGGCTATGATGTAATCATGGCTGTGAAAATGCTTGGTTATTTAGATGTGTGTGATACTGAAGCTGGGCAGAAAACACTGCAAATACTGAAAGAATCTTATGCTGCAGAGACAGCTGAATCTGCGCTGCGGCAATGTATTCATTTTGCTGAGCGCGAACAGCTGCGGGTGGATGCAGACGAAATCAAATTCGGTCTTTACATTGCTGACCCCAATAGGCTTCAGCTGCAAAAAGGCTACTGCGGGTTTGGCGGAATACCGGGCTTTATTCATATATGGATGAATCCGGACAGCTATAACCTGCCGAGGATTCCTTCAATTATTGCTCATGAGTTTCATCATAATTTGCGGTTTTCGTATGTTGATTTTCATCATGGCTCTGTAAGTGTCGGGGATTATCTTGTGATTGAAGGGTTGGCTGAGTCATTTGCCAGAGAATTGTTTGGCGAGGAGCAGTTGGGTCCTTGGGTAACACGATTTGCTCAAGAAGATTTGCAGTATTCCATTGAAGTCATCAATGAGGTGCTTGCTGTGAAAGGCTTTTCGGAAGTCAGACGTTATATGTTTGGTGATCCAATTGCGAAAGTCCAAGGCTTTGAGCCTGCAGGATTATCGGCTTTTGCGGGTTATGCAGTTGGATATCATGCCGTTCAGTCATTTATGGATAAACATCATGTCACGATAAGCAAGGCCACGCTCTTGGATGCAGAGACCATTCTTTCTCAGTGCGGGCTGTTTTCCAAATGAAAAAAGCGTCACATACAGCGGCGCTTTTTGATTCCCAGAGCGAGCAGTTCTATGGCTGCACAAGCGGCAATTCCAAGCGTATACGATTTGATATCGCTCCATAAAAATCCGTATCCCAGAACAAGGCCGCCAAGAGAAGTGTCTCTGATCCGGTCGATCCATTCGGCGTGATACAGCTGGCTGATTTCAATAATAAAACAGAAAGAAAGACTGATCATGCCCGTGAATATTGTCTTCATTTTCTGAAAAAGAAACCCGCAGCTCGTAAAAATCATGGCGGCCCACAGCGAGTCTCCTAGATAAGTATTGACGGTATCCGGAAGAACACTGGAGAACATTCTAGATCCAAGCCCCATCCCAATAATCAGTATGGTGAACGCTGCATATATCCATCGATTTCGCCTCATTGAAAATTGATACCCCGTCTTCAATTGATCTCCCCTGTATTGTAAGGAATTTATCTTTTATTTGTCCAATAAAAAAGCGGCTGAACAGCCGCAAAAGGGTTTATTTTGCTTTAAGGTTTACATGGTCAGCGGTCTGGTCCTTGCCAATTACAAAATGAAGTTCATATCGGCCTGTGTCATATACATAGTCGATTTCATCGGTAAACGGGACGGTTAACACTCGATTCGCGGGGCCTATTTCATTCCGCAGCACTTCCGGGGTCACTCCGCCTAAATTAAGCTGCCGTTCCACGCCAGTTCCAAAGTAGCGGATTTCTGAAATTGTCATGTCTTTATGATAGGAAAATCCGTAGCCCGGGTTCCCCATATTCCAGTGATATAAATCAAACCGATTGTCTCCTCCAGACGGTCGTTCCGGTTCTCCTAATTTAGCATGGACATCGCCTTTCGTGCTTTTGTTAACTGTAAGGCCTTGCACCTGATGAGGCATTTCCCCTGTGTAGGCGGTGTTGTAAAGATTTTTGACAAGCTCGGCGGCTGACTGGTTTGTGTTTTCAGAGAGTGAGGTTGTTTGAGTTACAGCCTTTGCCGGTGTTGAAAAGGACGCCGTCCCAAAGCCGGAAAGAGAACACGTTAGTGCTGCTGCCGCGGTTAGAACAGACATTGTTTTTTTCATGCTGATCCCTCCTTTTTCATCTATCATCTCGTTTCCCGGTGTTTATGCAATAAAACATGTGAGTGCGCTTTGTATGTTTTATTCATCCCTTGTAAGGGAACAGAAATGGGTAATTCGGTATATACACAAGCAAGAAAGGGGAATGGAGATGGCTGAACAGAAAAACATCACAATAAACGGCGTTGAAATGGAAGCGTCCGAAGAACAGACGGTGCTGCAGCTTTTGAATAACAGTTCGATTGAAGTGCCGCAAGTTTGCTATCATCCAAGCTTAGGGCCGATTGAAACATGCGATACATGCATCGTCAGCATCAATGGGGAGCTGAAAAGATCGTGCTCCGCTGAATTAAAGGATGGAGACGTCATTGATACGCTTTCGCCTGATGTGAAAAAAGCGCAGGTCATCGGGATGGACAAGATTTTATATAATCATGAGCTTTATTGTACAGTTTGCGATTACAACAACGGGGGATGCGAAATACATAATACGGTGAAGGAAATGAAAATCAATCACCAAAGCATCCCGTTTGACCATAAGCCTTACCATAAGGATGAATCTCATCCGTTTTACCGGTATGATCCAGATCAGTGTATTTTGTGCGGACGCTGTGTTGAAGCGTGCCAGGACGTTCAGGTAACTGAAACCCTGACCATTGACTGGGAGCGGAAACGCCCGCGCGTCATTTGGGATAACGATGTGCCGATCAATGAGTCGTCTTGTGTGTCATGCGGCCACTGTTCCACCGTCTGTCCGTGTAACGCGATGATGGAAAAAGGAATGGAAGGGGAAGCCGGATATTTAACAGGCATTGATAATGAAACGCTCCGCCCAATGATCGAGATCACAAAAGGCGTAGAGACAGGATACGGCTCGATTCTTGCTATTTCTGATATGGAATCCGCCATGCGTGATGAACGAATCAAGAAAACGAAAACCGTCTGTACCTATTGCGGTGTCGGCTGCAGCTTTGATGTCTGGACAAAGGGCAGAGACATTCTGAAAGTTGAGCCGCAGGAGGAAGCGCCAGCGAACGGCA
Source organism: Bacillus sp. NS1 (assembly GCF_058248265.1). Classification (NCBI taxonomy): domain Bacteria; kingdom Bacillati; phylum Bacillota; class Bacilli; order Caryophanales; family Bacillaceae; genus Bacillus; species Bacillus sp. NS1. Next base: position 318,981 of record NZ_JBZAZF010000002.1, read on the forward strand.
TTTCTACTTGTGTAAAAGGAAAGTTCGGCTGGGATTTCGTGAACAGCGAGGAACGCCTGACAAAGCCGCTGATCCGCGAAGGAGACCATTTCCGTGAAGCGGAATGGGAGGAAGCATTAACGCTGATCGCCAGCAAGTTTACGGATTTAAAAGAGGAGTTTGGCCCGGATTCACTCGCTTTTATTACATCTTCTAAGTGTACAAACGAAGAGTCCTACCTCATGCAAAAGCTGGCCAGAGGGATCATTGGCACAAATAATGTGGACAACTGCTCGCGCTATTGCCAATCTCCTGCGACTGCCGGCCTGTTCCGGACAGTCGGATATGGCGGTGACTCAGGTTCGATTACAGATATCGCGCAAGCGGACCTTGTGTTGATTATCGGTTCGAACACGTCTGAGTCGCATCCGGTCTTGTCCACTCGCATTAAACGGGCTCATAAGCTGAGAGGGCAGAAAGTGATTGTAGCGGATATCAGAAAACACGAAATGGCAGAGCGCTCTGATTTATTTGTCCAGCCCCGTGCTGGATCAGATATCGTCTGGCTGAACGCCATCGCCAAATATTTAATTGAAAACGGCAAGGCCGATGAACGCTTTTTGCAGGAAAAAGTGAACGGACGGGATGAATATGTAAAAAGCCTGGCGCCATATACCCTTGAATATGCCGAGGCGAAAACAGGTATTGATCAAGAAACCCTCATCCAAATGGCGGAGATGATTGGCCAGGCTGACAGTGTGTGCGCATTGTGGGCAATGGGCGTGACACAGCATATTGGCGGAAGTGACACAAGCACGGCAATCTCTAATCTGCTGCTTGTGACAGGAAACTACGGAAAACCGGGAGCAGGCTCTTACCCACTGCGCGGCCACAACAATGTGCAGGGAGCAAGTGACTTCGGAAGCATGCCTGACAGACTGCCGGGCTATGAAAAAGTGACGGACGACCAAGTCCGCCAAAAATACGAGCGGGCGTGGGGTGTGCCGCTGCCGAAGGAGCCGGGCATGACCAACCATGAAATGATCGAAAAAATCCATTCCGGCCAGCTGAAAGCGATGTATGTAAAAGGTGAAGAAATGGGTCTGGTCGATTCCAATATCAATCATGTACACGCCGCATATGAAAAGCTTGATTTCTTTGTGGTGCAGGATATTTTCCTTTCACGTACAGCAGAGTTTGCTGATGTTGTTCTTCCTGCGAGCCCAAGCCTTGAAAAAGAGGGAACCTTTACAAACACAGAACGCCGTATTCAGCGGCTGTATCAGGTGTTTGAACCGCTGGGCGAATCAAAGCCGGACTGGCAGATTATTATGGAGGTTGCCAATAAGCTCGGTGCTGACTGGCACTATGAGCACCCTGGAGACATTATGGAGGAAGCAGCGATGCTGTCGCCGATTTATGCCGGTGTCACCTATGAACGCCTTGAAGGCTACAACTCCCTGCAATGGCCTGTAAGTGCTGATGGAAAGGATTCTCCTTTACTTTTTACAGAGCGCTTCCCTTTTCCGGACGGCAAAGCCATTCTCTATCCTGTTCAGTGGACAGAGCCTGAAGAGTTCGGTGAGGAATATGATATCCACGTCAACAATGGGCGGCTCTTGGAGCATTTCCACGAAGGGAACCTGACCTACAAATCAAAAGGCATTTCGAAGAAAACACCGGAAGTGTTCTTAGAAATTTCTACAGAGCTCGCGGCAGAAAGAGGGATTCAGGACGGAACCCTTGTCAGACTCACATCGCCTTTCGGAAATGTCAAAGTAAAATGCCTAATAACTAATCGTGTCAAAGGGAAGGAAGTATACCTGCCAATGAACGATTCAGGGGAAGCGGCGATCAACCTGTTAACAGGCAGCCATGCCGATAAGGATACTGATACACCTGCTTACAAAGAAACATCAGCCAAGATGGAAATTTTGAAGCATGACGGAACCAATCCGCTGCCTAAGATCAATCACCGAAACGGCAATCCGCAGCCGCAAATCGGTGTGCAGGTACAAAAGAAATGGGCGCGGAAGGATTATATTTTTCCTGGCGACGCTGTGAAAAGGGGGATTGGGCATAATGGCTAAAGCGATTAAGCGAATTCAGAAAATCGAGATAACCGAAGAGGATCAGCGAAAGCGTGATATGAAAGAAATTGAAGACGCATTAGTCGAAAATAAGGAAGCTATTCTTGAAACGCTGCATATGATTGGCCACATGAACGAGCGCGGTGTTCTGCCATTGCTCCGCGGCCTTTTTGGCCAAGGGGATAAAGTTCTAGATATCCTGGTGAAAAAGGCAGATACAGAGGAAACAGCCAATACGTTGAAAAATCTGCTTCTCCTGTTTGGAACGCTAGGCATGCTGGATGTGAAACAACTGGAGCCCCTTATTTTGAAAGTGAATGCGGGCGTGGCAAATGCGGTGGAACAGAAGGACAGCGAAGAGAAAACAGGTTATTTTGATATCATTCGTTCGCTCAAAGATCCGGAAATCAACAAAGCAGTTACACTGCTCTTCTCCTTTTTAAAAGGAATGGGACAAGACACAAAGGAGCTGGAACGCACGACTCAGCCTCCAGAGCATCAAAAACATCATCAGGAACCCCGAGAGAAAAGGGAAATGAATAAGCGAGATTGATTACGTGCCCGAGCCGGCTACTGTCAGCTCGGGTTTTTTGTGAGGGGAGTCTTAGGAACTAGGAATAAATATCTAAATTAGAAACAAGACAAAGAAGCTTCCTGAGTTGGAAAATGATAGGATATCGCAGGCCAGTCCAGTATTTATTCCAGTAGAGGATAGGTATCTATGTCATTGGAAGATGTATACTATGAATGGATCTGATAGAGTAATTTGTTACTTTGTTCCCTGTTAAGAAAAGGAAAAGCGTGCTTATAATAGAAAACGATTACTTTAGATGGAGGAACAACAATGAAAAAAGCATTATTCATTTTGTTTGTGCTAACGATTGGATTTGCGCTTTCTGCGTGCAGCCAGTCAAGTGATGCGTCAGCTGAGCAAAAGACAGAAAAGAAAGAAGCATCAGCAACGAAAAAGAAAACAGAAGAAAAAAACGAAGCCAAAACGGATGAAAAGGTGCATAAGGTAGGCGAAACTTTTAAAGCTTCCAGCACAAATTTCTCGGTCAATAAAGTATATACGACGGCAGAGCAAGGTGAGTATAAGACGAAAATTGGCGACAAAGAAAAAACAATAAATAAAAATGAAGAATTTTTAATAGTTGAGGTAACGATCGAAAACATAAGCGACAAATCTTTCAATTATACGAGTGGCGGTTTTGAATTGAAAGACAGCAAAGATCAATCGATCAGAGCAAACATAGTATCTAATGCTGACCTGGAAACAAGCCTTAAATCAGGGAAGTTAGCCTCAGGTAAAAAGGTAACAGGCACAGTCAGTTTTGTGATTCCAAAAGGAGAAAAAGACCTTAATTTGTCATATAATCCATCATTTTTAAACTTTGAAACAGAGGATATTACATATTTCGTAAAATTGAATTAAGGTATTTTTTGAGCATGTCACCGGAAGATCGGAGCATGCTTTTTTTATAGTAGTATAAAATGGTAGTGAGGTGATCCATTATGCAAAACAATTGGCTGGAACGGGCACAGCGAATGCGGGCGATCGCACAGGCTGGGCTCGCTTTTTCCAAGGATGTATATGACAGAGAACGGTACGAAGAGCTGATGAAGCTTAGCGTAGAGATGATGGCGGATTACTCGGAGAAGGACATTGAAGTCATCACTGATTTATGGAAGGGCGAGAAAGGCTATCCGACACCGAAAGCGGATGTTCGCGGAGCAGTGTTTCGAGAGAATCAGATTTTGCTTGTCCGGGAGAAGCATGATGAGCTGTGGTCGCTGCCTGGCGGGTTTTGCGAGATTGGTTTATCACCGGCTGAAAACGTGATCAAAGAAATCAAAGAAGAGTCGGGTTACGATACTGAACCGTCCCGATTGCTGGCCGTGCTAGATAGCCATAAGCACCCTCATCCGCCTCAGCCGTATCATTACTATAAGATATTCATTGAATGCAGCATTACAGGCGGGCAGGGGGAAACAGGAATTGAGACGAACCGTGCCGCTTTTTTTCCGGAAGACCGGCTCCCGCCGCTTTCTCCAAAACGAAACACACCTTCACAGCTCAGCATGCTATTTGATTTGACGCGCCATCCAGAAAAGAACACGATATTTGACTAAACAAAGAAAGAGCCCGGAAGGCTCTTTCTTTTTTATAGCGCAATATGTTTTTCGTTGGCGAGTTTTAGAAGGGTCAAAATAGAATCGGCTTGTTTATGGCCGAGTTTTTTCTTTAATTTGTTTTCTTCAACTAGTCGGCTGCCATAAATCTCGACAGAAGCTTTGTCGACGACAGTATGCCAGTTTTCCTGATTTTTTCCTTCAACAAGCGGTTTCTCATGTCTCTCAGAAAAAGAGAACACAAATAATACAAATGCAAGTGAAAGTAGGATGCCGACAACTTGTTTTCTGAAATTAGTCTGTGCTGCCATGTTGTTCTCTCCTTCACCTTTTACCTTCTATTTAATCATAGAATCAGCGTGCTTTATATAATGGGAAAGTCATTTTCGGAGTTAGTGCAATTGGTTGGAAAAAAGGGTGTTTTCTGATCGGAGCGGTGCAATTGAATGCATATTGAATTTGGATGCTTATGCCTAAGGTCACGTTGTGAGCCAAAGCGGGAGTGCTGAATAGAAAAAAATTGAAAGATTATGGTAAGATGAACGAAATTCGAGAGGGAATATATGATGCCTGCATCGGACATCGTGATCGCCTGCCTGCTGTTATCAATCTGTCTATACTTGATTGTCCCTCTCTTTTTCGAAAGCGGGAGGTGAAGAAGAGCTCAATTTCTGAATTCTTTCAAGGGGAGTGACAATACGTGAATGTGTTAAACCGCCGACAAGCCTTGCAGCGAGCACTGCTCAATGGAAAAAACAAACAGGATGCTTATCATCCGTTTCCATGGTACGAAACGATGAGAAAGGATGCGCCAGTTTCCTTTGATGAAGAAAACCAAGTGTGGAGCGTTTTTCTTTATGATGATGTCAAAAAAGTCATTGGGGATAAAGAGCTGTTTTCCAGTTATATGCCGCAGCAGTCAAGCGTTATTGGAAATTCGATCATTAACATGGACCCGCCGAGGCATACGCAAATCCGCTCTGTAGTGAATAAAGCCTTCACGCCGCGTGTAATGAAACAATGGGAACCGAGAATTCAGGAGATCACAAATGAACTGATTCAAAAATTTCAGGGGCGAAGCGAGTTTGACCTTGTTCACGATTTTTCATATCCGCTTCCGGTTATCGTAATATCTGAGCTGCTCGGAGTGCCTTCAGAGCATATGGATCAGTTTAAAACATGGTCTGATCTTCTGGTCAGCACCCCGAAAGATAAAAGTGAAGAAGCTGAAAAAGCTTTTTTGGAAGAACGAAACAAATGCGAGAAAGAACTGGCCGCGTTTTTTGCCAACATCATTGAAGAAAAGCGGAACAAGCCGGCACAGGACATCATTTCAATTTTAGTTGAAGCGGAAGAAACAGGACAGAAGTTGTCCGGAGAAGAGCTGATTCCGTTTTGTACGCTGCTTCTGGTAGCCGGGAATGAAACCACAACAAACCTGATTTCAAATGCGATGTACAGCATATTAGAAACACCGGATGTTTATGAGAAACTGCGGAATCAACCTGAACTGATGCCTCAGGCAGTCGAGGAAACCCTTCGCTTCAGGGCGCCTGCTCCGGTTTTGAGGCGAATTGCCAAGCGGGATACGGAGATCGGGGGGCACCTCATTAAAGAAGGTGATATGGTTTTGGCTTTTGTGGCATCTGCAAATCGTGATGAAGCGAAGTTTGACAGGGCGCACCTGTTTGATATTCACCGCCATCCCAATCCGCATATTGCATTTGGCCACGGCATCCATTTTTGTCTTGGGGCACCGCTTGCCCGTCTTGAAGCAAAGATCGCGTTAACGTCATTGATTTCTGCTTTTTCTCATATGGAATGCGTCAGTATCACTCCGATTGAAAACAGCGTGATATACGGATTAAAGAGCTTCCGTGTGAAAATTTAATAGATAAGGAGACTGGAGATTCATGAAAAAGCACCATATTTCGATTATCAATATCCCGGCGTACGGGCATGTCAATCCTACGCTTGCTTTAGTGGAGAAGCTTTGTGAAAAAGGGCATCGTGTCACGTATGCGACGACTGAGGAATTTGCGCCCGCTGTTCAGCAAGCCGGTGGAGAAGCATTTATCTATCATACATCCTTAAATATTGACCCTAAGCAAATCAGGGAGATGATGGAAAAGAATGACGCGACGCTCAGTCTTTTGAAAGAATCACTGAGCATTCTGCCGCAGCTTGAGGAGTTATATAAGGATGATCAGCCTGATCTGATCATCTATGATTTTGTCGCGCTGGCTGGAAAATTGTTTGCTGACAAGCTTAATGTGCCTGTCATCAAGCTTTGTTCATCATATGCCCAAAATGAATCCTTTCAGCTCGGAAATGAAGAAATGCTGAAAAAGATAAAAGAAGCCGAGGCTGAATTTAAAGCCTACTTGGAGCAAGAGCAATTGCCGGCTGTTTCATTTGAACAATTAGCTGTGCCGGAACCACTAAATATTGTTTTTATGCCGAAGTCCTTTCAGATTCAGCATGAGACGTTCGATGACCGTTTCTGTTTTGTCGGCCCTTCCCTGGGAAAACGGACAGAACAAGAAAGCCTGTTAATTGACAGGGGTGATCGCCCGCTTATGCTGATTTCATTGGGAACGGCGTTTAACGCATGGCCGGAATTTTACAAGATGTGCATGGAGGCATTTCGGGGTTCTTCATGGCAAGTGATCATGTCGGTCGGGAAATCGATTGATCCTGAAGGATTGGATGATATCCCTGCTAACTTTATCATTCGCCAAAGCGTGCCGCAGCTTGAGGTGTTGGCGAAAGCCGATTTGTTTATTTCTCATGGCGGGATGAACAGTACGATGGAGGCGATGAATGCCGGTGTGCCGCTTGTCGTCATTCCGCAAATGTATGAGCAGGAGCTCACCGCAAAGCGTGTCGATGATTTAGGCCTCGGTGTTTATTTGCCGAAAGAAGAAGTGACTGTTTCCAAGCTGCAGGAAGCGGTGCAGGCCGTATCCGGCGATCGAGAGGTGCTCAGCCGCGTCAAGGATATGCAAAAAGATGTAAAAGAAGCAGGCGGAGCGGAGCGTGCGGCAGCTGAGATTGAAGCGTTTATGAAAAAATCAGCTATCCCGCAGTAAAATATAAAAACCGAAATCAAACATACGATTTCGGTTTTTTTGTTTAAATGTTCTTTTTCATCCCGCATCTTCGGCATTCTCTAAGAAATTTTCCGCCTTTTACAGAGCTTTTGAACAGTGTGTAATCACAATTGTCACAGCGCCCGCTGCGGACGTCCGGATATTCGTTAAATTCGTAAACGATCGATGTATCGTAGCCTTTTGTTTCATATTCTTCTTTTTTTGTTTCCATGATCGATCCTCCGTTAGCAAACGTGTCTGCTGTTTATATTACAGCAAGCTTCCGGCGTATTCAATGGATTTTAGAGGCATGGGTTTATCTTGATTTCTCCCTTGGTTTGCGCCACAATAGCTTTATTAAGCTTGTATACATAAAAAGCCTATGCAAAGAGGAGAGGAAACGGGTATGGGAAAAGGGTTATATGGAAAACGCGTGGCGATCGGGGGCTCCCGAAAAACAGAAGAAATCAGCACGATCATTGAAAAACAGGGCGGAACCCCTGTCATCCGGCCTCTCCAAGGAACAGTTTACTTAGCAGAGAAGCAGGTGGAGCCGGATTTGCGGACGTTTGCGGAGAGAAAAGCTGACTGGGTTATTTTCACGACAGGCATCGGCACGGAGACTCTTGTCGATATGGCAGAGAAAATCGGTCTGAAAGACGAGTTTCTGCAGGCGATTCGCCAGGCGAAAGCGGCATGCCGGGGATACAAAACGCTGGCTGCACTGAAAAAGCTAGGGATCACACCGGAAGCTTCGGATGAAGACGGGACAACAAGTGGGTTAATCCGTTCCTTGGAAGCTCACGATTTTTCAGGAAAAACAGTCATGGTGCAGCTTCATGGAGAAAAAGCACCGGCCCTCATCGCATTTCTTGAAGAAAAGGGCGCAACTGTCCTGCCGATTCTGCCTTATCAGCACATCCCGCCAGAGGAGGAAACGGTGGAGCGGTTATGCCGGGAGCTGATGAATGGTGAGATCGACGCCGTTTGTTTTACAACGGCAATTCAGGTTCGTTCCCTGTTTGATTTTGCTAAGGGGCGCGGCTATATCAATGAAGTGAAGACTGTATTCGAAGAGCGCGCCATCGCTGCGGCTGTCGGAAAAGTGACTGCTGAAGCATTGCGGGAAGAAGGCATCACGAGACTGCTAGCGCCGGAGATTGAGCGGATGGGCGCGATGATTGTTGAGTTGTCTAAGTATTATGAAGAAAAGGAATAACCAGTACAAAAAGCCGCTTTTCCCTTGGAAAGCGGCTTTTGTCTGTCATCCATTCTGCTTCAACTGCTGATGCGCGGTGAATAATGACGGGTATGTCAGCACACTTAAGATCACACATGTCAGTGCCGCTGATGCCATTGTTGTAAATACGATTAAGAGCTGAAAGCGAACCGCCTGAATCGGGTCCGCGCCCGCTAAAATCTGTCCAGTCATCATGCCGGGAAGCTGAACAAGCCCCAGTGTTTTCTGGCTTTCCAGCGTCGGGATCATGCTCATTTTCATCGCAGAAGTAAGAATACGCTGTATGGATTGCTTCGGTGTGCCTCCAAGAGACAATATTAATTGTATTTCTTCTTTGCGAACTTCGACTTCAGAGCTCAGCCGGTTTAAAAACAGACTCGAGAGCACCATCGAATTCCCGATGACCATTCCGCTGATCGGAATGACATATCGGGCCGTAAGCGGGATGATATGTAGAGACAGCAGAATTCCCTGCGTCACTATTTCTACAATCGCTAACGCGGCGAACACCCTCCAAAACGAACCGATGGTATTTTTCTTCCGTTTGATGACATTTTGCGCCGCCACTGCCAGCATTAACAACACCATCAGAAGGATAAAAACAGGATGGTCTCCGCGGAAAATCAGCGACAGTACATAACCGATGACAAGCAGCTGTACCGCGGCCCGGATGGTGGCAATGACCATGTCTTTTTCTACGCCGGCTTTAAATGATTTTGATAAAAACAAGGCGATCAAAACAAAGATCATCGTTAAAGAGAGGGAAAGGTAATCCATTACCGAGAGCCTCCCTTCAAAAATTCCTTGGCTGCTTCATGCTGCGGATCGGAGAAAAATGTTTCTGTTTCTGCATTTTCCAGCAGCCGGCCATCCGCCATAAACCAAATGATATCGGCTACTCGTTTTGCCTGCTCCATATTATGAGTCACCCACATGACCGTCAGTTTTTTCTCTTGATGCAGACGTGTGATCAGCTCTTCAACCTCAAGAGCAGAAACAGGGTCCAAGGCAGACGTGATTTCGTCCAATAATAGAATAGAGGAAGGATTTGCGAGCGTTCTGGCTAGTGACAGTCTTTGACGCTGACCGCCCGATAAATCCTTGGCGCTTCTGTCTAACAGCTCTGGCGGCAGCCCTATAAGGGAAGCGAGCTCTTCAGGGGAGTACAGCTGGGATTGATGCAGCCTTTGGACCAGACTTAGATTGTCACGAACTGTCCCGTCGAGGACGGGGGCCGATTGAAACGCAAGGGCCGCCGTTCGCCTCAGCTCATTGACATTCCATTCTCTGACTTCCTTTCCGTTTATTTTTACTTCGCCGCTGTCAGGCGTTCTCATTAAATTGCACATGGACAGGAGGGTGCTTTTGCCTGAACCGGAAGGACCTAAAACGGCTGCGATTGCGCCCTGTTGAATGTCTCCGGTGACATCCTGCAATACATTATAGGTTTGTCCGTCTTGTTCATAGCTTTTTCTGACTGATCTGAAGGAGATGGCTGGTATGTTTTGTGTTTGATCGTTTGCTTCCATTATAATAATCACCTTTCAGTAAAGTAGGCTTACACTATATTTAAATATAACGTGAAACAGATGTCTTTTGGTAGCAAAAATAAAGGAGAACAGGCTTTCACCCGTTCTCCGGCAGATGCTACGCGGTCATATTTGACTTTGTTTTCTTTTTCGGTTTTCTCGGCTGTGATGCAAAGGTATGTAATACCATCCCCGCTATAATAATGAATAATCCGGCAAATGATAAAAGGGATGGGAAAACGCCTGACAGCAGAACAATTTCACCAAGCAGCGCGAAAATCACTTCACCTGCTTGAGTTGCTTCAACAGCTGCAAGTTTTTGCGGATTGTCTCTTACCATATCAGTGGCCCAGAAAAATAAAACAGTCGCAATGACGCCTGAGCTGACGGCCACGATAAAGGATTGAACGGTTTGTCCCGCTGTCGGAAGCCCGTCTGACCACCAGCCGTAAGCTGCTGCTATAAGCCAGAACGGAAGGCTTGCCAGGGTCATTCCCAGCACACGCTGAAATGTATCTAGCCGGCCGCCATATTCTTCGAGCATTCTCCGGTTTCCTAGTGGATAGGCAAAAGCCGCAATGACAACCGGCAGGACACTGAAAAGCAGCATCTTCCCAGAAAGCGATTCTGCATGCTGAAGCTGTATCAGTGCAGCTCCGGTCAGGATGATCACGGAAGTGCCAAGTGAAACAAGAGGAATCTTTTGCCGAACGAGCTGCGGCCCGCCCGGCATGTCTTTTTTGACATAGAAAAATGGAGATAACAGAACACCGGCTACAATTGTGATTTGCCAGGTCCCGGCTACAAGCCAACCTGGACCGTATGCAGCTGCAAATGTGATCGGCGCGTAAAAAAGCACGAAGCCGACAAAACTCCATTTGATCCAAAAAAACGGCTTTTTCCTCATTTCTTGTAAGAGAGGTGCGAATGTCCCTCTCATAATGACTATCAAACATAAAAACGGAACCATATAAATAAAGCGCAGCGAAGAGCTCCAAAGCCAGCTGCCTCCGGATAATTCCATCGCTCTGTTTAAAATAAAGGTAACGGCGAAAAAGAGTGAAGCCAATATTCCGATAACGATTGCTTTCATGATATCCCTCATTCTGGCATTATTTTTTTATACTATACTATTCGATATCGCACAGATCAATGGAGTCGTGAGAAAATAAGCATGTTTTGCGAACCGGTATGTGTGGAAGACAAAAAATGGAGGTGAGATTGTTGGAAGCAAAGACACAGACGTTCTTCTTTCAGGATGACGGCAGGATTCCCAATCACCCTGATTTTCCGCTCGTTGTGTATCAAAACGCGATCAGGGAGACCGGTCAGGCAGAGCGGATCGTCAATCGGCATGGCTGGTCAAACAGCTGGTCGGGGAGTGTTTTTCCATACCATCATTATCACAGCAATACGCATGAAGTCCTGATTGCAGTTCAGGGAGAGGCTGTGATTCAGTTTGGGGGAGAAAAAGGGGCTGCTATTCCTTTCAAAACAGGCGATGCAGTCGTGATTCCAGCCGGAGTCGGCCATAAAAAGCTAAGCGCAAGCGCCGATTTTACTGTCATTGGCGCTTATCCGGGAGGCGTTCAGTTTGATATGAAGACCGGAGAGCCGAAAGAACGGGAGGAAGCCATGAAACGGATCAAGCAGGTATCATTGCCGGCGAATGACCCGATCACAGGAAAAAGAGCTCCTCTTTTGGAAATATGGGTAAAGGGAAGGGGAGAAATTTGTCGGATTGTCAATAACTAGTGCCGCAAAAATGTTATGACACGGGCGCCATATAAATTAATTTCATAATCGAAGCAATTCACGTTCAAATTTTGTTCAAAAAGTGTTATCATATAGAAGGTAATCGAATTGGAGTTTTTTGTGTTTGCTATTTTCAGAGAGAGTAAAGGATTTTTGACTTATTCAATTGTTTATTTTTGAGATAAAAATAATACTGAATATGGCAAGATGAAAAACTGGGTAGTAAACATTTATTTTTGTAAATGATTGTGCATGAATTCACAATCCTTATTCTTATGCCTTCAAGCATGAGACCAGGGAGAGGCACTACCCTTTCCAAAAAAATCTGCAAACTGCTTATAGTAAAGGAGAATTGGATATGCCAGAAACAATCGATCAAACAAATGCGTCTGTCAGCCAAAGCCAGCAAGATCTTATTGATCAGCTGTTAAAGCCAGAAGTTCAAGAATCACTGACCGTTTTAGTTGACCAGCTTCCGAAGCTGACTGAGTTAGTGAATATTTTAACGAAGTCTTATGACTTCGCCCAATCTGTAGCAACTGACGAAGTGTTAAAAAGCGACACTGTCGGTGCGATCACTGAAATTCTTGAACCTGTAAAAGAAACAGCGAAAGAAGTAGCTGCGACTGCAATCGAAGCGAAAGACCGTGCGGATGCAAGCAACGAAACGATTGGTCTTTTCGGCCTGTTGCGCATGCTGAAAGATCCTCAAGCTCAAAAGCTGTTCCGTTTTGCTAACAGCTACCTTGAAGTCATGAACGAACGCGAAAACCAAAAATAATCTCAGATTCAAATTGATATAAAGGACGGAGGATATACGATGTCAAAACATATTGTCATTCTAGGCGCTGGTTATGGCGGAGTTCTTTCTGCTCTAACAGTTCGCAAACATTACACTAAAGAACAAGCACGCGTGACAGTGGTAAACAAATACCCAACTCACCAAATCATTACGGAATTACACCGCCTTGCAGCAGGCAACGTGTCTGAAAAAGCGGTTGCAATGCCATTAGAAAAACTTTTCAAAGGCAAAGACATTGATCTTAAAATCGCGGAAGTAAGCTCTTTCTCAGTTGATAAAAAAGAAGTTGCGCTTGCTGACGGTTCTACATTAACTTATGATGCGCTTGTTGTAGGTCTTGGTTCTGTAACAGCTTACTTCGGCATTCCAGGTCTTCAAGAAAACAGCATGGTATTGAAATCTGCTGCCGATGCGAACAAAGTCTTCCAACATGTTGAAGATCGTGTGCGCGAGTACTCTCAAACGAAAAACGAAGCTGATGCAACAATCCTTATCGGCGGAGGCGGCTTAACAGGCGTTGAGCTTGTCGGTGAGCTTGCTGACATCATGCCGAACCTTGCGAAAAAATACGGCGTAGACCATAAAGAAATTAAATTGAAACTTGTCGAAGCAGGTCCGAAAATCCTTCCTGTTCTTCCGGATGATCTGATCGAACGTGCGACTGCAAGCCTTGAAAAACGCGGTGTTGAGTTCTTAACAGGTCTTCCTGTTACAAATGTAGAAGGAAACGTGATTGATCTGAAAGACGGATCTAAAGTTGTTGCCAATACATTTGTTTGGACTGGCGGCGTACAAGGTAATCCATTAGTCGGTGAATCAGGTCTTGAAGTGAACCGCGGACGCGCGACAGTAAATGACTTCCTGCAATCTACATCTCATGAAGATGTATTCGTTGCCGGAGACAGCGCAGTTTACTTCGCTCCAGACGGCCGCCCATACCCGCCAACAGCACAAATCGCATGGCAAATGGGTGAGCTGATCGGTTACAACCTATTCGCTTACTTAGAAGGAAAAACACTTGAAACATTCAAGCCAGTAAACTCTGGTACACTTGCAAGCCTTGGACGCAAAGACGCGGTTGCGATCATTGGTGCTAATTCTACACCGCTTAAAGGTCTTCCTGCTTCCTTGATGAAAGAAGCAAGTAACGTACGCTACTTAACACACATTAAAGGACTTTTCAGCCTAGCTTACTAATCCTTTTTGTGGACACGGACATTGCCAAAAGCGTTTCTTTCGGGATGCTTTCCGGCAATGTCTTTTTTTCATTTGTTTGCTAACGTTAACATTTCATTTTCAAAAAAGAGATTGATCACAGAGGAATATAAAGGTAAAATAAAAATAAATCAAAATGTTAACGTTAACATTTTGAAATAGAATGAAAGACGGTGAGGACATGGAACCCTTTATGGGCGAAAATTTTTTGCTGAAAAATGAAACCGCTGTCAGCCTCTATCACAATTATGCGAAAGACATGCCGATTATTGATTACCACTGTCACTTAAGCCCGAAAGAAATCTATGAAAATAAGACATTTCAAAACATCACGGAAGCCTGGCTGTATGGAGACCATTACAAATGGCGCATCATGAGAGCCAATGGGATTGATGAGTCATACATTACCGGCGATGCACCTGATGAGGAGAAATTTATGGCTTGGGCGAAAACCGTGCCGATGGCGATCGGCAATCCGCTCTACAATTGGACTCACTTAGAACTGCAGCGTTTTTTTGGAATCTATGAGATTTTAAATGAGCAATCCGCGCCGGCTATATGGAAACGGACGAATGAACTGCTCCAAGGAGAAGGCTTCGGGGCAAGGGATTTAATCGTGAAATCAAATGTAAAAGTCGTTTGCACAACTGATGATCCTGTTGATTCTCTTGAATACCATCTATTATTAAAAGAAGACAAAGATTTTCCTGTCAGCGTGCTGCCCGGATTTCGGCCGGATAAGGGACTTGAGATCAATCATGAAAGCTTTCCTGATTGGGTGCAGGCGCTTGAAAATGCCGCAGTCATATCGATTACAAGTTACGATGAGTTTCTAAAGGCACTGGAAAAACGCGTGCGATTCTTCCACTCAGCCGGCGGCAGAGTGTCTGACCACGCGATAGATTCGATGGTATTTGCCGAAACGACAAAAGAGGAAGCGGGACGGATTTTTTCTGACAGATTACAAGGAACAGAGGTTTCTTATGAAGATGAGAAGAAATTTAAGACGTATACACTTCAGTTTCTTTGCGGTTTGTATGCGGAGCTCGATTGGGCAATGCAGTTTCATATCAACGCTTTAAGAAACACGAATACAAAAATGATGAAGAGGCTCGGACCTGATACAGGCTATGATTCTATGAATGATGAAGAAATTGCCAAGCCTTTATACAAGCTGCTGAACTCAGTTGAGATGAAGAACAAGCTTCCGAAAACGATTTTATATTCACTTAATCCAAACGATAACTATGTCATCGCCAGCATGATCAACAGTTTTCAGGACGGTGTTACCCCGGGAAAAATACAATTCGGCACAGCTTGGTGGTTTAACGATACAAAAGACGGGATGCTTGATCAAATGAAAGCGTTGTCAAACGTCGGGCTTTTCAGCCGCTTTATCGGTATGCTCACAGACTCCAGAAGCTTTCTTTCCTATACGCGCCATGAATATTTCAGGCGGATCGTCTGCAATTTGATCGGGGAATGGGTGGAAAACGGCGAAGTGCCGCGTGACATGGAGCTTCTGGGAAGCATTGTTCAGGGAATTTGCTATGACAATGCGAAACACTACTTTCAATTTCAAGAAGAGAAAGCAAACGTATAACCAATTGTCCGCTCAGCATCGCGATCATGCGTCACCCTGAGCGGACCACTACCCGAAAATTCTTAAGACACAGAGGTGGAAGATGCGAACTGAACTGGCAAATAAGGTTGTGTCGATCGAAACAGATAAAAGGCTTTCATTAAAAGAGAAAATTTCCTATGGTTTTGGTGATTTTGGCAACGGTTTTATGTTTGATCTCGGACAGATTTATTTATTGAAGTATTTTACTGATGTAGCGGGAATCCCGGCTGCGATGGCCGGCGGCATTTTTTTAGTCAGCAAGCTGTTTGCGGCAATAACAGATCCGATTGTCGGCTCATCTATTGATTATCGCAAAAATATCGGCAAACGGGGGAAATTTAGGCCTTATCTATTAATCGGCAGCATCGTGCTTGCGGTACTTACTGTTCTTATTTTTCTGTCTCCCAATGTATCAACGACCGGAAAACTGATTTATGCATATGCATCCTACATGATTTGGGGCATCGGCTATTCATTTGTGAATATACCGTATGGCTCATTAGGGGCAGCGATGACTCAAAATTCTGAGGATCGGACCTCCATTTCGACTTTCCGCCAAATCGGATCACTTGGTGCCTTGTTTATCACAAGTGTGGCCGTAATGCCGCTGCTCGTTAAGTTTGATAATCCGAAGGTCGGCTACCCGGTGGTCATGGGCTTGTTCGCCGCACTCGGTGTGGTTTGGTTTTATATTTGCTACCGCAACTGCAAAGAGCGCATTGTCATATCGGAAGCGCCAAAAGAAAAATTAACACTCTCATCTGTCGTCAAAACATTTATTACGAATAAACCGCTGTTAACCCTTGTCCTGATGACGATTTTTTCAATTTCCGCATACAACATTAAATCCGCCATGCTAATCTATTTCGCACAATATAATCTAGGCAATGTTGAATTAATGGCTTATATGAACTTTATTATTATCGGTTCTTCCTTTTTAGGCGTCGTATTCCTGCCAAAGCTCGTCAAGATTTTTGGAAAGAAACGAACGGCAATGATCGGCTTCGGCATCAGTGTAGCCGCGGATCTGATCAACTTTATGCTGCCATCAAATGTTTACGTGTTTACGATTCTGGCCAGCATCGCTTTTATCGGAATCAGTATTCCAAATGGCATCACGTGGGCTCTTGTCTCCGATATTATTGACTATGGCGAATGGAAATCCGGTGAACGGAAAGAAGCAACAACCTATTCACTTTTTAATTTCTCCAGAAAGCTTGCTCAGTCATTGTCCGGTTTTCTCTCGGGCATCGGTTTGGGGCTTATCGGCTATGTGCCGAATGCAGTCCAGACAGCACAGGCACTGATCGGTATCAAGGCGCTTCTGCTTTTGTATCCAGCCATTGCTTTGGCATTAGCGATGATCATTATCGGCTTTCTTTATAAACTCACAGACCAGCAGCATGCACAGATCGTTCAGGATCTTCATCAAAAAAGCTGACAACGTAATATAAAGAATATTTAAAATAATTTGTAAATATGATGTATTTGTAAGGGTTTTCACTAAGGGGTGCCCAAAAACTGAAAAAGGAAGGAGGCACTTGATTGAAAACGGTAACGATACCGGCTGAAGAAGCAAAGGAACTTGTTCGGATCAAGCTGACCGGTGCTCGTTTGAATGAACGAGACGCTGAAAAAGTAGCAGATGTCCTCGTGCACGCTGATTTACGCAGTGTACATTCGCATGGTGTGCTGCGAACAGAACATTATGTGAACAGGCTAAGAGCGGGAGGGATCAATCCCGAAGCACATCCTGTTTGTAAACAAACGGGGCCTGTGACCGGAGTGCTTGACGGGGACGATGGTTTTGGCCATGTGATTTGTGATTTGGCGATGGACCGTGCAATTGACATGGCGAAGAAAAACGGAGTCGGCATGGTGACGGCTGTAAACAGCAGCCATTGCGGAGCGCTAAGCTATTTTGTGCAAAAAGCGGCTGACGAAAACCTGATCGGAATGGCAATGACGCATACGGACAGTGTTGTTGTTCCATTTGGGGGGAGGTTCCCTTTTTTAGGGACAAATCCGATTGCTTACGGTGTCCCGGCTAAGCATAAAAAACCGTTTATCTTAGATATGGCGACATCCAAAGTGGCCTTTGGGAAGATTCTGCAGGCCCGTGAAGAGGGCAAAGACATTCCTGAGGGATGGGGAGTCGACGAAAACGGGGAAGCAGCAACCGATCCTTACAAGGTCGTCTCCCTATCAACATTCGGCGGACCGAAAGGCTATGGACTATCTATTATGGTGGATGTGTTTTCCGGATTGCTGGCGGGCGCGGCTTTTGGCCCTCATATCGCCAAAATGTACAGCGGCCTTGATCAAAAAAGAAAGCTGGGACATTACGTTTGCGCAATCAATCCGTCCTTTTTTACGGACCGGGATACGTTTTTAGAGCAGATGGATGCCATGCTCAATGAACTGCAGCATTCACCGCCGGCAGTTGGAGTCGAAAGAGTGTATGTGCCCGGCGAGATTGAGCAGCTGCATGAAGAAAGAAATAAGATACACGGAATATCAATCGCTCGGAGCGTGTATGAATTCTTAAAAAGCAGGTGAGAAAAATGAAAGCGGTTCAAGTGCGAAAAGCGTATGATCTGGTGACAGCGGAGATGAAGAAGCCGGTTCTTTCAAAGGATGATGAAGTGCTCGTAAAAGTCAAGCGAGTCGGGATTTGCGGTTCTGACATGCATATTTATCATGGCACGAATCCGCTCGCCACCCTCCCGAGAGTCATCGGACACGAGGTAACGGGACAAGTGGAGGAAGTTGGTGCGAATGTGCAGAGCCTAAAAGCCGGTGACCACGTTGTGATTGAGCCGATTTCTTATTGCGGAACGTGTTACGCCTGCCGCAAAGGGCGCCAGAATGTTTGCGCCAAGCTTTCTGTGTTTGGCGTACATGAGGACGGCGGCATGAGGGAATATATTGTGCTTCCGGAAAGGCAGCTTCACGCGGTCTCAAAGGACTTGCCTTGGGAGGAGGCAGTCATGGCCGAGCCTTACACGATAGGCGCACAGGCAGTGTGGAGAGGTCAGGTGGAAAAAGGAGATACCGTTCTGATCCAGGGAGCGGGACCCATCGGGATCTGTGTGCTAAAAATGGCAAAGCTGGCGGGCTCTGCCGTCATGATGACTGACTTGAACAACGAGCGGCTGGCATTTGCGAAAGAAAATGGCGCCGACGCTGTCGTGAATGCCCAAGCAGAAATTGTTGCCGAAAGGGTCCATGAATGGACTCGGAATGAAGGAGCCAATGTGGTCATTGATGCTGTTTGTTTGCCGGCGACTTTTGAGCTTTCAGTTGAGGCCGTTTCTCCAGCGGGACATGTGGTTGTCCTTGGATTTGACGAAAATGCGGCACAAATTTCTCAACTGCCGATTACAAAAAAAGAAGTCACGATAACCGGATCGAGATTGCAGACCAATCAGTTTCCAAAAGTGGTTGAGCTTTTGAATAGAGGGCGGTTAGCGCATAACGGGCTGGTGACCCATACATTTTCAGTAGATGACGTCCATCACGCATTTCAGTTTATCAAGGAGCATCCAGATCAGGTGCGAAAAGCCGTCATCACGTTTGATTAATCGAGTGAATCCGGAGGTGTACACATGAATATAACATTCCGATGGTATGGCCGAGGCAACGATACAGTCACACTTGAACACGTGAGGCAAATTCCCGGAGTCAAAGGCATCGTCTGGGCTCTCCATCAAAAAACAGTCGGCGACGTGTGGGAAAAAGAAGAAATCAGAGCCGAGACCGAATATATTCAATCCTATGGGTTTCATGCGGAAGTTGTAGAAAGCGTGAATGTTCATGAAGCGATTAAACTCGGAAACGAAGAACGCAGCCGGTATATTGAAAACTACAAACAAACGATCCGCAATCTTGCCGAATTTGGCGTGAAAGTGATCTGCTATAATTTTATGCCGGTTTTTGATTGGACACGCACGGACATGTTCCGTCCGCTTGAAGATGGGTCAACCGCTCTGTTTTTTGAAAAGGCCAAGGTGGAGAGCCTTGAGCCCCAAGAGCTGATTCGCACGGTGGAGCAAGCATCTGACATGACACTCCCGGGGTGGGAGCCCGAAAAGTTAGCTCGGATCAAAGAGCTGTTTGCAGCCTACAGAACGATTGATGAAGAACAGCTATGGAACAATTTATCATTCTTTTTAGAGGAAATTCTTCCGGTTGCAGAAAATCATGGTGTTCAAATGGCTATTCATCCGGATGACCCGCCATGGCCGATCTTCGGACTGCCTCGCATTATCACAGGGGAGGCAAGTTATAAGAGACTAAGGGCGATTTCAGATTCACCGTCTAATTGTATCACCTTGTGTACAGGTTCAATGGGAGCCAATCCCGCTAACGATATGGTGGAAATCGCTAAAGCGTATGCCGGCATCGCTCCATTTTCACATATTCGCAATGTGAAAATTTATGAGAATGGCGATTTTATTGAAACATCTCATCTGACGAAAGACGGTTCGATCAACATTCAGGGAGTGGTGGAAGAACTGCATAAGCAGGATTACGAAGGTTATGTAAGACCGGATCACGGGCGACATCTATGGGGCGAGAAATGCCGCCCGGGCTATGGCCTATACGATCGTGCCCTTGGCATCATGTACTTGAACGGACTGTGGGATGCATACGAAGCAATGGCAAAAAAAGAGGTGGAAGTATGATCCCGCTCCATGAGAACCTCGCTGGTAAAACGGCAGTCATAACTGGCGGCAGCGGCGTGCTCTGTTCAGCGATGGCACGGGAGCTTGCCAGACATGGCATGAAGGTGGCGATATTGAATCGGACGGCTGAAAAAGGCCAAGCGGTCGTGAAAGAGATTATGGCGGCTGGGGGAACAGCATGCTCTGTTTCTGCGAATGTGCTGGACAGGGAGTCACTGGTGCAGGCAAAGGAGGACATCCTCGGCTGGTTCGGTTCTGTCGATCTATTAATTAACGGGGCTGGCGGCAATCACCCTGACGCCATAACCGATGTGGAGACATATGAAGAAGCGGGAGAAGGCCAATCCTTTTTTGATATGGATGAAAGGGGCTTTTCAACTGTATTCTCTACCAACTTTACCGGTGCGTTTCTGGCCTCTCAAGTGTTTGGGAAAGAGCTGCTGAAGGCTGATGCATCTGCGATTATCAACCTTTCTTCCATGAGTGCTTATTCACCCATGACGAAGGTCCCGGCATACAGTGCCGCCAAAGCATCAATCAATAATTTTACGATGTGGATGGCCGTTCATTTTGCGGAAACCGGACTGCGTGTCAATGCGATTGCCCCAGGCTTTTTTCTGACAAAACAAAATCATGATCTGCTGATTAACCCAGACGGAACCTTAACCGGACGTTCTAACAAAATTATTGCGGGAACACCGATGAAGCGCTTTGGAAAACCGGAGGACCTGCTCGGTACGCTTCTTTGGTTGGCGGATGAATCCTACTCCGGTTTTGTCACCGGGATCACCGTTCCTGTCGATGGAGGATTTATGGCTTATTCAGGCGTGTAACGAAAGCAGCGCAACAGAAACTGAACCAACATAGGGGTGAGGTTGAGATGTTCTCAAAAGATAAGCTTCCCGTTATCCTTTTTTTGTTCCTGGCAGGGGTGATTAATTACCTGGATCGCTCGGCGCTTTCCATTGCAGCTCCTTTTATTCAGGATGATCTCACATTATCTGCCACGCAAATGGGCTTGATTTTCAGCAGTTTTTCGATTGGGTATGCCATTTTTAATTTTCTTGGGGGCGTGGCATCTGACCGCTATGGGGCGAAGTTGACCTTGTTTGTCGCCATGGTCGTTTGGTCGCTATTCAGCGGAGCAGTCGCCCTCGCCTTTGGTTTTGTCAGCCTGCTGATTATACGCATCCTCTTCGGGATGGGAGAAGGCCCGCTGTCTGCGACCATCAACAAAATGGTCAATAACTGGTTCCCGCCGACCCAGCGGGCATCCGTTGTCGGTGTGACCAACAGCGGAACGCCGCTCGGTGGAGCTATTTCCGGCCCGATTGTCGGCATGATTGCAGTCGCGTTCAGCTGGAAGGTATCCTTCGTTCTCATTATGATTATTGGATTGATTTGGGCAGTACTGTGGTTCAAGTTTGTCAAAGAGAAGCCGCCAGCGGCGATGGGGGATGCACCGGCAATCAAAGCAGAAACATCTCCTGGGGAAAAAATTCCGCTCACCTTTTATCTGAAGCAAAAAACAGTCCTGTTCACAGCGTTTGCTTTTTTCGCTTACAACTACATCCTCTTCTTCTTTTTGACATGGTTTCCAAGCTACCTTGTTGAAGAGCGGGGATTAAGTGTGGGATCGATGAGTGTCATCACGGTCATTCCGTGGATTTTAGGCTTTATCGGCCTTGCAGCGGGGGGATTTGTTTCTGATTATGTATACAAAAAAACAGCCCGAAAAGGTGTGCTGTTCTCGCGCAAGGTTGTGCTTGTTTCATGTTTGTTTTCATCGGCGGTCCTGATTGGTTTTGCCGGGCTTGTGGCAACTACCGTGAGCGCTGTCACACTTGTCGCTTTATCAGTGTTCTTTCTCTATTTGACCGGCGCTATCTATTGGGCTGTCATTCAAGATGTAGTTGATCAAAACAATGTCGGCTCTGTAGGCGGCTTCATGCATTTCCTCGCCAACACGGCCGGAATTATCGGCCCGGCTCTAACCGGCTTTATTGTTGATCGAACGGGCACGTTTTCTGGAGCATTTTTGCTCGCCGGAGGGTTAGCTGTCTTCGCTTCACTTGCTGTTATTCGTTTTGTCCGTCCGATCATTGGCAAACCAGCAGGAACAGAAGCGGAGAATCCGGTGTCTTATTAATCTGGAAATATAGTGGGAGAGGCGGTATGTTTGATGATACAATATACAGTAAATAATCGCAGCCGGTTTGATAAGGAAGGGAATTAGATGGTAACCATAAAAGATATCGCAAAACTCGCAAATGTATCCCACACAACCGTTTCCAGAGCACTCAACAACAGCCCTTACATCAAAGAACATACGAAGAAAAAAATACTGGAGCTCGCAGCACAGCTCAACTATACACCAAATGTTAATGCGAAAAGCCTTGCGATGCAAAAGTCACATACAATCGGTCTTTTCTTTACTAGCATCACAAACGGAACCTCACACAGCTTCTTTGCTGACACAATCAAAGGCGTAAATCAAGCTATAAGTGAGGATTACAACCTCTATGTGCGGGGTATTGATGATCTAAAAAACTATGACTCCGTTACGCCGATGAGATACGACGGCATCATTTTAATGAGCCAAAGTGACATTGATAATTCTTTTATTTATCATATTCGCGAAAAAAACATCCCGCTTGTCGTGCTGAATCGAGATATTGATGACCGCAGCATCACGAATATTTTGTCCAATGACAAGGAAGGCTCTCAGGAGGCTGTAGAATACTTCATTAAGAACGGACATCAAGACATCGCCATCATCGAGGGAATCGAAGGCTTTAAATCCTCCCAGCAGCGAAAGGAAGGCTACCTAGCCGCACTGATTCATCATCATATTCCGATCAAACATGAATACAGTGTCAAAGGGCAATACGATATGGAAAGCGGCTTTCAAGCGATGGAGCGGCTGCTGGCACTGCCGAATCCGCCAACTGCTGTCTTTTGTTCGAATGATGATATGGCAATTGGAGCGATGAATGCGATATTCGCAAAGGGCCTGCGCGTCCCTGATGATATGTCTGTGATCGGATTCGATGATATTGGATTTTCGCAGTACATTACGCCAAGACTTTCAACAGTGAAGCGTCCAGTAGAGAAAATCAGCGTGCTTGGCGCGCAAAAACTATTGTCGCTGATCAGCGATCCGGAAACAAAAGCGGAAAAAATATTGGAAAATACAGCGTTTATGGTGCGTGATTCAGTTAGACAATTGACAACATGATGCCCCGTTTTTCAGCGGGCATTCTTTATACAGAAAAATGTTAACGTGTGCATAAATGAGAGAGGGAGGCAATGAAGGTGCAGAAGCTGAATAAAAACGTGTACGATCACTATACTCAGTATCCGGAAAAAATTCTCCAATTCGGTGAAGGAAACTTTCTTCGAGGGTTTGTCGATTGGCAGATTGATCAATTGAATCAGCACACTAATTTTAATGGGAGCGTCGCAGTTGTGCAGCCAAGAGGATCAGAAAAAATCAAAAGGTTAAATCAGCAAGATGGATTATTCACGCTTTTTTTACAGGGAATGAAAGACGGAAAAGCGGTAAACGAACATATGATTATCAATTCTATCAGCCGCGGAATTGATTTGTTTTCTGATTATGAAGCTTACAAAGAATTGGCTTTAAGCGAAGAGATACGGTTTATCATTTCCAACACCACTGAGGCCGGTATCGTATGTGATGAAAAAGATCGTTTAGAGGATAGGCCGCAAAAAACATTCCCTGGGAAATTAACTGCATTTCTTTACTTTCGCTATCAGGCTTTTAAAGGAGATCAGACAAAAGGGTGTGTCTTGATCCCATGTGAGCTGATCGAGAATAACGGCGAAAAGCTGAAGGAAACGATTCTTCATTATGCAGATCTGTGGAAGTTGGAAGAAGGGTTTACACAGTGGATTCATGAGGCCAATACATTTTGTAATAGTTTAGTAGACCGCATTGTCCCAGGCTTTCCTGTAGACAGCATTGATGAGATCACTGCAGATCTGGGCTATCAAGATGATTTGATTGTTGTAGGAGAGCAGTATTATTTATGGGTTATCGAGGGGCCGGATTGGATTGGGGAAGAACTGCCCTTTGCAGCTGCCGGGCTCCATACTAAAATCGTCAGCGACCTCACGCCTTACCGGACTAAAAAAGTGAGAATTTTAAATGGCGCTCATACGGCAATGACGCCAGTGGCTTTATTATACGGCTTGAAAACTGTGCGTGATGCTGTTGAGCATCCGGAAGTGGGGCGGTTTATGAGAGAGATGATCGATGATGAAATTTTTCCTGTTTTAAAAATGGAAGGGCTTTCTCAATATGCTGACGATGTGCTAAACCGTTTCAAAAACCCGTATATTAAGCATTACCTAGAAAGCATTGCATTGAACTCCGTTTCCAAATTCAAAACGAGAAACCTGCCGACCATCCAGGAATATGCTGAACAGAAGGGACAGCTTCCTGAACGTTTAGTGTTTTCTTTCAGCGCTCTTTTGTATTTTTATCAAGGAAACGAGAAATTGCAGGATGATCCAGATGTTCTTCAATTTTTCAAAGAGGTGTGGCATCAGGAGAATGGAGACATGCTCCGTATTGCCTCAAAGGTGTTAGGCGAAGAGCGAATGTGGGGGACAGATCTCAACGAAATACCGAGGCTGACTGAGAGAGTCGCTGATGATTTGAATCATATTCATGAGCTGGGCATGCAGCGGGCTCTTGAACAATGCTGCATACAAAGGGGAGAGGTACGATGAAGTCATTTATAAAGATTCATAAACAAGATAATGTTCTTCTTGCTCTGCGGGATATTGAGAAGGGAGAGCGGCTGAATGCGGACGGCGTGTCGATTGAAGTGCAGGATGATATTAAAAGGGGCCATAAGATTGCGCTTCAGCCTATCAAAGAAAACGACAGCATCATCAAATATGGGTTTCCAATCGGGCATGCATCACAAGATATATCGATCGGAGAGCATATTCATGTCCATAATACAAAAACAAATCTGTCTGACATCCAAACATACAGCTATACACCGAGATTTGATGAAAATCCGTACTCAAATGAGAACCGGACGTTTAAAGGATTTAGAAGAGAAAACGGAGATGCCGGTGTACGCAATGAATTGTGGATTGTGCCAACTGTCGGCTGCGTCAATGGGATTGCTGACAAAATGCTTCAGCGTTTTGTCAGAGAAACGGGGAATATCGCTCCATTTGATAATGTGCTCGTGTTAAAACACCAATACGGATGTTCCCAGCTTGGCGACGATCACGAAAATACGAAGCAAATCTTACTGAATGCCATTCGCCATCCAAATGCTGGCGGTGTCTTGGTGTTAGGGCTTGGCTGTGAAAACAACGAGCTGGCAGAAATAAAAAAAGCGCTGCAGGACGTGAACCTAAATCGGGTGAAGTTTCTCGAATCCCAGTCGGTGACCGACGAAATGGAGGCAGGCGTTAATTTGCTGAAGGAAATTCATGAAGCTGCTAAAGGAGATAGACGAGAAGACATTCCGCTGTCCGAACTGAAAATCGGGCTGAAATGCGGGGGTTCGGACGGTTTTTCCGGCGTAACGGCAAACCCACTGCTTGGCCGTTTTTCAGATTATATCATCGCACAGGGAGGGAGCACGGTGCTGACGGAAGTCCCGGAAATGTTCGGTGCGGAAACCATCCTGATGCAGCGGGCTGCCAATGAAGAAGTGTTTCATAAGATTGTCCATTTAATCAATGATTTCAAACAATACTTTATAAAACATGATCAGCCGGTGTACGAAAATCCTTCGCCGGGCAATAAAGCAGGAGGCATTTCTACGTTAGAGGATAAATCGCTGGGCTGCACGCAAAAAGCGGGGATTTCTCCTGTCGCGGATGTCTTGAAATACGGCGAAGTGCTCAAGACAAAAGGGCTGACGCTTTTGAGCGCACCAGGCAATGATTTGATCGCTTCCTCCGCATTGGCGGCGGCCGGCTGCCAAATTGTCCTCTTTACAACAGGGAGAGGCACGCCGTTCGGCACCTTTGTCCCGACGGTGAAGGTAGCAACAAACACCCAGCTGTATGAGGCGAAGCCGCATTGGATTGATTTTAACGCAGGGCTTTTAGCGGAGGATGATGTGCATGAGGAATATGTACTGCGGGAGTTTATCCACTATATGATTGAAGTGGCCAGCGGTCAGCTTGTAAACCATGAAAAAAATGATTTTAGAGAACTCGCCATTTTTAAATCGGGTGTGACGTTATAATGAAGAAGGCTATCCCCCGGGAGGATAGCCTTCTTCATTAAATCAATTTTAAGCCGCTGACCAAAATGATGGACGCCATAATAAATTGCAGCGGACGCGGGGAGAATCGAGGCGAGAGATGGCTTCCAATCAGCACGCCGGGAATTGAACCGATCAGCAGATTAGCTGCCAGCATGTAATCCACGCTTCCAAAGCTTGCGTTCAAAATACCTGCTGCCGTAACGAGAAGAAAAGCATGCGCGATATCGGTTCCGACAATCTGTGACGCTTTCATGTTAAATAAGTAAATCATGGCGATTGCAAATAAGGACCCGGAACCAATTGATGTTAATCCGACGATAAATCCAAACACAACACCAATAAGAATCGTCAGTGACCGCTTATTTTCAAGCGGCATCAGCTGCCAGCGGTTCGGGCGAAGTTTTCGATCCAAAAACAAACGAACGATGATTGAAATGGCAACAAGTGTTAACACATAGCCAAGAGCGTGCTTAATAATTTCTTCCTGATGCTGATGAAAGGCGGGGAACAAATGCAGTATGCCAATGGCAAGCGATGCACTCGGAATACTGCCGATGGCTAAGTATTTGACCAATTTAAAGTTAATCGTTTTCTGCCGCCAATGGGAGGCAACGCCAAACAGCTTTGTGATCGAGTTATATACAAGATCCGTACCGACCGCGATGGAAGGATTAATTCCAAGCACAATTAAAAGAGGAGTTAATAAGGCCGCTCCGCCTACTCCCGTCAATCCGACTAAGGCTCCGACAAACAAACCCATCAATATGATGCTTACACTCATGATAAAGGCCCCCTGAAAACCCGACTATTTTTATCAGATTATATATGATTAGGTCGTGTTAATCAATTGAATTTTTTGAATGTTTGCACGTTAATTGCTTGAAATTTTGGTTTGCTCAATATCCTTATTCATTTACCCTATAATGAGTGTCTGGACGAAATCCGGAAGTGAGCCGGAGGCATAAAAAAAGATACCCCTAAACAGGTATCTTTTTTCTCGTTTACGTTACATGCGCTGCTGATAGAAAGGAAGCTCTGTGTGGCCCATTTCCCGCACATAAACGAACAGGTTGCCTTTATGGTGAATTTCATGCTCCATTGCAAGCTGAAGCAGGGCGCTGCCTGTGATTTTTCTGCCGAAAGTTGCAGTCAGATCAATTTCTCTGTCCAACTGCTCTTCAGTCAGCTGTTCAAGGATAGCGGCCGTTTTTTCTGTATATGTTTTTGCCAGAACATTGAGATCTGTTTCTGTTTCTTCCTGCTTGTTTTGAAATGGTGAGGCATTGCCTTCTTTAATGACATTTGCGAACAGGTGGAAAGACGTAAGAATGTGTTTGACCAGCTCTTCCGCTGACATTGACGTTTCAGCCGGTTTGTAGCCGTAATGGTCTTTGCTGATTTTTTCAGCAAGTTCATTGGTTACGTTTCGATGGGATAAAAAATGGCTGACAATTTGATTGGATTGGCTCAATATGATCTCCTCCATATGTAAAAAATAGTGATGCAATGAAATCCTATATCAACGGTTATCAATTAACAAGTAATATGCTGTGAGGATGAAACAAAATGCTTTGTCAATCGTATATATAACGTTCACAAAACATGAAATGGAGTATAAACATGACAAACATACCTTTCATTTATCAGTACGAAGAAAAAGAGAATGAAAGAGCTGCGGCGGGATACGGCACTTTCGGTTACCTCATCACACGGATTGAAGAGACGCTTTATGAGCAATACGGTGTTTTCTATGAGCTCTATGCCAGTGATGACCCGAACACTGAATACTGGGAGCTTCTTGTAGAAGATGTCCGCAACGGTTCATTGGAGCCTGAGCATGTGGCGTATATATTTGAAAAGCTTGAAAAGAAAACCTTTGCTTACGATGAAGATGAAAAAGAGCCGGATTATACCGTCCATAAGTCTATAAGAAACAGTGTATATGCGTATCCTGAAAAGGGTGTGGCTTTTGCCAGAATTCCATATTTTCAAGATGGGAGCATTATGAGTTTCGATTGTCTGTTTGCGGTTAACGATGAAAAGATGCGTGCATTTCTAGAGGGAGTCAGACCGCGCCTCTGGGAAAAAAGCAAGCGGAAAGTGACCGTTTTTACGGATGGAGATGCAGGGACTTCAAGAGAGCAGGAAGGCATTGTCAGAGAGGTTCAACGGAGTCAGGTGATCATGAATCCGTTATTGAAAAAAGAGATATACAGATCAATTGATCAGTTTTTTCATAGTGATAAATCGTTTTATCAAACGTATGACATCCCTTATAAGCGCGGTATTCTGTTATATGGACCTCCTGGAAACGGAAAGACGACATTAGTGAAGTCGATCGCAGGCAGTATCGATGCACCTGTTGCCTATTGGCAAATTACTGAATTTACGTCGAGCGAGACAATAGAAGAAGTCTTTCAGTCGGCGAGACGCCTCGCTCCTGCAGTTCTGGTCATCGAGGATATAGATTCGATGGAAGATGTGCGCTCCTTTTTTCTCAATACGCTGGACGGCGCGACATCAAAAGAGGGGCTTTTTCTCATCGGCACGACGAACTATCCCGAAAAGATCGATCCAGGTTTGATGAATCGTGCAGGACGGTTTGACCGTGCCTATGAAATCGGGCTTCCGGATGAGGAGCTGCGGCTGGAATATATGAAAATGAGGGGCTTTGACATCTTTTTGAGTGAGGGAGAAATAAAAAACGTCGCAAAGCTTACAGAAGGCTTTTCCTTTGCACAGCTGGGAGAATTATATGTATCTTCAGCCCTTCAATGGCACCAAGAAGGGAATCATCATATTGAAACCATGGTGAAAGAGATGACTGGTGAGCAAAGAAAAAGCCGGCAGGGAAGCTGGATGGAAAGAAACAAGGTCGGTTTTCATTAAATGAAGGCACGGGTTTTAAAAAACCCGCGCTTTTTTGTTGCGGTTAGCCGAAATTCGACAATTGCGGTCTTTTTGCGTTCTTCTTTTTCTTGGAATTATGATAAAATATGACATATCTCGGGTAACTCAAAAGGGGGGATTAATTGAGGATGAAGCAGACGATTCCGTCCTCTTATGTCGGGCTTAAAATTAATGAATGGTATACCCATATCCGGCAGTTCCACGTGGCTGAAGCCGAACGGGTCAAGCTCGAAGTAGAAAGAGAAATCGAGGATATGGAAGAAGATCAAGACTTGCTGCTGTATTATTCTTTAATGGAGTTCAGACATCGTGTCATGCTGGATTACATTAAGCCTTTTGGAGAGGACACGTCGCAGCTTGAGTTTTCAGAATTATTAGAAGACATTGAAGGGAACCAGTACAAGCTAACAGGGCTTCTCGATTATTACTTTAATTTTTTTCGGGGAATGTATGAATTTAAGCAGAAAATGTTTGTGAGTGCGATGATGTATTATAAACGGGCAGAAAAGAATCTTGCCCTTGTCTCGGATGATATTGAGAAAGCCGAGTTTGCTTTTAAAATGGCCGAGATTTTTTACAATTTAAAACAAACCTATGTTTCGATGAGCTACGCCGTTCAGGCATTAGAAACGTACCAAATGTATGAAACGTACACCGTCCGCAGAATCCAATGTGAATTCGTTATTGCAGGAAATTATGATGATATGCAGTATCCAGAAAGAGCATTGCCCCACTTAGAACTGGCTTTAGATCTTGCAAAGAAAGAAGGCAATCCCCGCCTGATCAGTTCTGCCCTGTACAATCTCGGCAACTGCTATGAGAAAATGGGTGAACTGCAAAAGGCAGCCGAATACTTTGAGAAATCTGTTTCTATTTGCAAGTCGGAAAAGTTCGATAATCTTCCGCATTCTATCTACTCTTTAACACAGGTTCTGTATAAACAAAAAAATGATGCCGAAGCGCAAAAACAGTATCGTGAAGGATTGGAAATCGCCCGTCAATACAGTGATGAATTATTTGTGGAGCTTTTTCAATTTTTACATGCGTTATACGGAAAAAACATTGACACAGAATCAGTCTCACATACCTTTCAATTTCTTGAAGAACATATGCTGTATCCTTATATTGAAGAACTGGCGCATGACGCTGCCCAATTCTATATAGAAAACGGACAGCCCGAAAAAGCACTTTCATTTTATGAGAAAATGGTGCACGCACAAAAACAAATCCAGAGAGGAGATTGTTTATATGAAATCTAAATGGATGTCAGGTTTGTTGCTCGTTGCGGTCGGGTTTAGTTTTACTCAGGTGATGGTCCATGCAGGAGAAACAGCAGATACAGAGGGGAAAACATTTCATATTGCGGCACGCAATCAAACATGATGATGACAAAAAAGACCCTCAGGGGTCTTTTTTATTTCAGCTTCCATTCTTTTATGGTCAACTCAGAAGATCCGCTAGCCACCAGCGGATCTGCATGGCCGATTTTTTCCGCTTCTTCCAGCGAACCTGCTTCAATGACGTACGCTCCGCCTGTGGCGTCGCTGAATGGCCCGAACATTTTTAAGCGCTTTTTTGCCTGTAAGCGGTCCAAAAATTCATAGTGTCCGGCTACATGCTCCTGATTGAATTGATCAGTTCTCGTTGTGAGCATTAAGTATGTATTCATCTCATACCCCTCCTATTGAACTTTAGTTTAACACAATTATCCATATACCGGTGACGGATGGAATGAGCTTTTCGTCCTACGAATGCCACCTATTTATGAAAAAGAAAAAGGAGAGATGATAGGTGAGCATTCAAGTAAAGAAAAATTTGGTTTCTGAAGCGAAATACGCGCTGAAGTGCCCCAATGCGATGTCCGCTGAATACATTACCATTCACAACACGGCAAATGATGCGTCAGCGGCTAATGAAATCAGCTATATGATTGGGAACACCAGCTCGACAAGCTTTCACTTTGCGGTGGATGATAAAGAGGTGATTCAAGGTCTGCCGCTTAACCGAAACGCCTGGCACACGGGTGACGGCACAAATGGTACAGGAAACCGAAAATCAATAGGCGTTGAGATTTGCTACAGCAAATCGGGAGGTCCAAAATATGAGGCAGCCGAAGCCTTGGCGATTTCTTTCGTGGCTCAGCTTTTGAAAGAGCGCGGCTGGGGAATCGACCGGGTGAGAAAGCATCAGGACTGGAGCGGAAAGTACTGCCCGCACCGCATTTTATCAGAGGGGCGCTGGGATCAAGTGAAGGCGGCTATTGAAAAGGAATTAAACGGAGTCGTGTCAGCGAAAAAGGTTTCAGTCTCTTCTTCGGCGTCTGAATACCATGTGAAAAAAGGCGACACACTGTCGGGGATTGCGGCATCACATGGTGTCAGCGTGAAAACGCTGCAAAGCATAAATCATATCACCGACCCGAATCATATCAAAGTCGGACAGGTGATTAAACTGTCTCAGACGGCAACTTCTTCTAAAAGCCATGCTGCGTCTTCCTACCCCCTCCCATCTGGAGTGATCAAAGTGACAAGCCCGCTCACGAAAGGGACAAATGTAAAGCAGGTACAGACCGCTTTAGCTGCCCTTTATTTTTACCCTGATAAAGGAGCGAAAAATCATGGCATTGACGGCGTTTATGGCCCGAAAACAGCAAATGCCGTGAAACGTTTTCAGTCTGTCAGCGGATTAACGGCAGATGGCATTTACGGTCCGAAAACGAAAGCGAAAATAGTGGAAAAGCTGTAATCAAAAAAACGGAAGCTGCGAAGCTTCCGTTTTTCTTCTTACATACAAACGGCGGCAAGCACCTTTTGAATATCATAAATGCTTTCATCCTTTTTAAACTGCTTTGAGACGGCGGGAAGTTCTGCGCCGGAAATCCAAATTTTTAGCTCTGAATCAAGGTCAAAGCGGCCGGCGGTCTCCACACTGAATCTAGAAATGCTTTTGTACGGAATCGATTGAAATTCCGTTTTCTTTCCTGTGATGCCCTGCTTATCTACAAGAATAAGCCGTTTGTCAGTAAAGACAATTACATCTCGAACCAGCTTAAATGCGGCATCCACATTCTCACCATCGAGTAAAATATGAGACAGCTCTTCTTTCGCTGCAGCCGTTGACAGTGTTGACGCATTGCCAAGTAAACCATTAATAAATCCCATAATATACCTCCTTATGCGTATTCTATCAAATCATACTATAAAAAAGGTTTTCATACATAGATGAGTAGAGTAAACTGGTGCTGACTGGTAAAGGAGAGCATTAAAATGAAAGATATGTATGACAGCTTTGCAGCCCTTTCTGCTTCCGAAACGGAGTACCGGGTTATTTATGAGGAGAAAAACGGAAGTGAGTTTATTGTCCTCGGTCCCCACGGCGGCAGAATTGAGCCTGGCGTCAGTGAGCTGGTGCGGGCGTTTTCCGATCAATGTTCTATTTATTTGTTTGAAGGTGTAAAGCAGCGACATAACCGTTCCTTACACCTGACAAGCACTCGGTTTGACGAGCCGCTGGCTTTAGAAAAAGTAAACGCCCACCATTGCGCATTAGCATTTCATGGGTATCATGATCCAAAAATCCCGCATACATTGGTCGGTGGCACGGATCGTAAAAAAGCCAAGCTTATTTGTGAGCGGCTGAATGAAGCAGGCTTCAGTGCTGAGCTTACGAGTGACAAAGACCGACTGGCAGGTGTGCATCCGAACAATATTGTCAACCGAACGAAAAGGAAAATGGGACTGCAATTGGAAGTTAGCACGGCACAGCGAAAAGCGTTATTCCGTAATTTTGGCTGCCATGATGAAAGTTACATACAAAACGATCTGTTTTATCGATATGTGGAAGCCGTTAAGCTTGGTTTTTATGAATAAATGATACGGGACCTGCACGATCGGCCCATTCCTTCATACGCTAGGGTTGTGCGAAAGTGTAGGGAGGAATGCATATGTTTTATCATATTAAAGAGCTTCAATATCAAGCTAAGCCAGCTCATCCCGATCCGGTTTATGCGAAAAAGCTTCAAGAAATACTGGGCGGCCAATTCGGTGAGATCAGTGTCATGATGCAATATTTGTTCCAAGGCTTTAACTGCAGGGCGGACGCCAAATATAAAGATTTGTTATGTGACGTAGGTACTGAAGAGATTGCACACGTAGAAATGTTGGCGACAATGATTTCCAGGCTTTTGGATAATGCACCAGCCGATGTACAGGAGGATGCTTATAAAAGCAATCCCGCCATTGCAGCAGTGATGTCAGGAATGAATCCTCAGCATGCGATTGTGTCCGGTCTGGGTGCAATGCCAGCAGATAGTGAGGGCTATCCGTGGAATGCCAAATACATTATTGCAAGCGGGAATTTGCTGGCAGATTTCCGCGCAAACTTAAATGCGGAATCTCAAGGTCGCCTTCAGGTGACCAGGCTCTATGCGATGACTGATGATCCTGGAGTAAGAGATATGCTGTCATTTTTAATTGCAAGGGATACTTATCATCAAAATATGTGGTATGCGGCCATTAAAGAGCTAGAAGAAAGAGAACGGGATATTGTCGTTCCAACGACATTTCCGCGTGAGCTTGAAAAGCGGGAAGTGGCTTATGACCTGTTTAATTTCTCCAGAGGGGATGAAAGCTCACAAGGCAGATGGGCTCATGGCGAAGCCTTTGACGGCCGGGGAGAATTCAGGTATATTCCGGCCCCGATTGCATTTGGGCCTGCGCCTCACCTTAAACCGGCGCCTATGTGGGTGCATAATACGATTCCTCCAATGTCAAAATGCTAGTTGTTCTGCCGGGCTGAGGATTTATATTCCCAGCCCGTTTTTGATCAGCTGTATTTGCCGATATGATATAACGCTTTTTCTTCAGCGACCTGCAAGTGCTGCTTATCGCCTTCCTCATACACATTTGGCCGCTTGTGTGATAATAAATAAGCGAGCCGCTTCTGAAATTGAATACCTGCTTTACGCCGTTCAAACATTTCAAGCCTTTTTTCAGCAAATTCCTTTGTTACCCGGAATACCGTCGCGATTGTGGCAAGCGCCTGGCTTCTCCATTGCGGCAGTTCCATCTGCAACAGCATAAAGGTTGGCACACAGAAGTGGTACATAAATTGATTCGCCTGAAATTCCTGCAGTTCCCTGAAGAGCTTGTTCATCTGAAAATGATTGCCTGCATGCTTTAACACGTGGCACAGTTCATGGCCAAAATCTTCCCATTGCTCTTCCCGTGATTTTCTCTGATTCAATACGATACTATACATACCGTCGTATTTGACCATCATGCTCCCCATATCCTCAAAATGAACCCAAATATCCAGATCCTTTGCAATTTTTAGCATATCAATGTGATGGGGGGAGGTGATGCCCAGCCGGCTGTATAAATTTTTTACGTATTCCTCCAGATGTGATAAGTAATCGCCCAATTGAATACTCCCTTTCGAACGTGTGTTCTGTTTTTAGCGAGAAAGAAAAGCCCTTATAGGACTGGAAAGTGGTGTAGAAATCTTTCCCTTTTCTTAAAAAAATAAACACTTTTTTCTTTATATCGGTCTATTTTCTATATGTTTTAGAGAACAGAGAAATATTTATTTATTTTTCGGTTTCCGGTTTTTCTCTTTTTCTTTTAAATAGTTGATAAATTCAATGGCCTGCTGTTTGCTTTCTGGGGAAAAATCCTGCATATCACGGTATGCGAGCTGCAAGTCCGGATCTGAAAACATATCGTCGTCGGATTTTTTGTCTTTCCCTGTTAATAAGTAATCAGTCGTTACTTGAAAGTAATCAGCCAGCTTTTGGAGTGTGTCGTAATCAGGCTCGCTTCGCCCGTTTTCATAGTGGGAATATCGTGCCCGCGACACACCAATGTGGGATGCGATTTCTTCCTGTGTCCTTTTCCCCCTGAGATTCTTCAATCTGCTGCCTATCATACTATGACCTCTCTTTTTTAACTCCCTAAGTTACTTATGATTATAGATACAATCTGTATCAAAATAAAGTTATGATAAAAAAAGTATCAAAAATAACTTGATGATACAGATTGTATCGTTTATACTTGGTAACAGTTGATACGAAATGTATCGAAAACAGATCAGGAGAGTGATCACATGTATCCAATCCAAATTGTTTTTAGTGAAAATCCCATAGATCAGCGCCATCTCGGACAATCCGGCGGCACCATTTCGTTTACGGCATGCGGCCTTCCGGTGTTCCACTTTGAAACGCAAGAACAGTTTCAAACATACATGATGTTAAAAGGAGATGCGGCGTACAATGAAAACCGATAAAAGCTATCCTTTTCCTACGTATTCAGGGCTGTTGAATTCAGAACATTATGACAAAATTGGTCCGGCGCTATGGCTGTTTCTCTGGTTCATCAGCTCAACAACAAAAGAAATTGAAAAAGACGGCGTAAGCTGGGGAATCGTGCTCGGCCATAAGCCGTTAAAAGCGAGAGAAATGGCGGCTGTTTTCGGGGTGAGTGAGAAAACCGTCAGAAGATGGCTGGAGCTTCTCGAAACCCATGAGTACATAAAAGCTGTCCGCGCACCATACGGACTGATCATTTCGGTAAAGCATTCCAAAAAATTCAGCTTCAGATCGGACAAAACTGTACACCGGAGCAGAAAGGAACGGCCATTTTCGCCGCAGGCACCGGACACAGACGTCCGCTCAGATAAAGATAAAACAAATATAAATACTGCTGTTAATGATGCAGTAGATCACATTGCGAAGCGGTTTACACAATTACGGTCGGCTCAAGAAGGACGCACCGTATATCCTTCCTCCAGAGATTATCAAGCCATCGCCCGTATTGTCGCCATCGGCGTTCCTATGACGCAAACAATCGAATGGCTTGAGGAATGCTTTCAAGCCTTTGAAAACCGGCGGACAGCCGCTTCAGAAACAATCAAGGCCTTTCGCTATTGCTCGAAATTCATTGAAGACCGATTTTTCGCGCTGCAGGCCAAAAAGAATGCCGCAATTCAACATGAGAGGATGGAAAGACATGACAAAACGAACAATCGAGCAAATTTTGGACGAGCTGAAAAGAGGGAGACGTCCATTACTGGCGGACAAACCGGCCGAATTAGACGCAAGCCGGTATGATTGCCCGCGATGCAAGGATCAGGGAGGCTATCTTATCCGGCAGAACGGCCTGGAAGTCTGGACAATGTGCAGCTGCAGAGCAGAACGGAGAGTGAAGCGGCTTCTCGGTGCCAGTGAGATTACTCACGCCTTCAGACAGCTGGGCTTCAGAGAATTTCGCACGGAGGGAAAGCCACAGGCCATAAAAGACGCGTTTGAATGTGCAAAAGAGTATGTGGCCGATTATGAACAAATCAAGGACAGTCGGAAAAACAGCATTGCCCTTTTAGGACAGCCCGGTTCAGGAAAAACGCACCTTTTGACTGCTGCTGCCAATGAATTAATGAGAACACGCCACGTACCAGTCATTTATTTTCCGTTCGTGGAAGGCTTTACCGATCTGAAAAATGACTTTGACCTTTTGGAAGCGAAGCTGAGCAGGATGAAGCAGGCAGATGTACTGTTCATAGATGACCTGTTTAAACCGGTTAACGGCAAACCGCGTGCCACAGATTGGCAATTAGAACAAATGTATTCTGTACTTAACTACCGTTACTTAAATCATAAACCGATTTTGCTTTCGAGTGAGCTGACGATTGAAACACTTGTACGGGTCGATGAAGCGCTCGGCACGAGAATCTACGAAATGTGCAGCGACTATTTAGTGATTATTAAAGGAGCAGCGTACGAGCTGAACCATAGATTGGAGGGCATCAGATAATGTGCAAGCTTTGTCAAACAAAGAAAGTCATTGTGGAATATACCGGAATTGGAGCTGTTTTTCATCCATGTCCGAACTGCCGGTCCGGCACTGATTTAACGCCGGTCATACGAAAGCTGGAGCAAATGCTGACAGCGGGAAAAGCGAGGCTGAATGTCCATGATTAAACAGCTGACTGCTCTAATTGCTTTGCTGTTTCGGGCGAAGCGAACAGAAAAAAACATTGAAGAATGGTATAAGGATGACGGGAAGTGAAAGTGTTGGCAAAAACAAAACAAGCAGAGAAAAGCCCTGCACCGTGGCGTGCTGTCCCGTGCGGGGATACGAAACCGATCTATATTTATTCAGCATACAGTGAAGAAGAAAAAGAAAGATTCCCATATTCAAACGGCCGGCTGATTGCCGCTGTATTTAACCTCAGCTCTTATTCGCAAAAAAGCAATGCCGCCTTGATGGCGGCTGCACCCGAACTGCTGGAAGCGTCTAAAGCAGCTCTTGATTTTCTGAAAGGGAATTCTGTTCTTTCAAAGGAGCGCATCATTCAGCTATTAGAAAAAGCCAAAACAAGCGCTGGACCGGAAAGGGAGGAAAAGATACTTGATCAATCCTAAAAAACTGCTAAACATCGATTCTATCACGCTGGAGAGCCAGCTGGAGGACGGAAAAATCCGAGTGATTATTGTAGACGGTATCAAGCAAGAAGCATGGGTCACAGAAGCGCCGGAGCATGGAAAAACACTCGTCGAAACGAGAAAGGGAGACCTTGCCCGCGTGGATTTTGAAATCGGCTACAAATTAAATTAAAGCAAAAATAGAATACGTCCAAGACGGAAAGCCTGCGGACACTGATCAACTGCACAGCATTTGTGCGTTGATTGGTGTCCGTTTTTTATTGCCAAAAATGAGGAGGATCATAGAATGCAAGACTTACTATTTGAATATAAACGCACGCTAAAACAAACAAGAACACAATATAAACCGCTCGCTGAAGCAGATGAATCCGTGCTCTCAGCTGAAGAGCTGAAGGATAAAAAGATCATCAGAAACATGATTACTGATCTTGAATATGTAACAGAATGGCTTGAAAAAGGAAGACAGCCCGGCATCAGACGGGCGATTGACCGGCGTGATGCGTATCAGCGGCTGATGATCAAGGATCCGAGAATCATCGAATCATTTTCCAGCACAATGATGGTTGAGCCGGACGGACAGGTATCAGAAGAAGACAGAGAAAGAATCCAAGAAGCGTTATCCCTGTTAACGGACAGAGAAAAAGAAATGTTTTTGCTGCATAAGGTAGAATGCTTTTCTTATGAACGGATCGCTGATCTTCTCGGTGTGAAAAAATCGACTGTGCAAACGACCATCAAACGGGCAATCGTAAAGATGCAAAGACAGCAGGAGGAAATGAATCGATCGCTTGCCTGAAAGCTTGTCATACGTTTGCCACCTATAAGTGAATAGAGCATGACACATAAGCGGCTGGCAAGATCAGCTGCTTTTATGAATAGACATCCATGCTGGAGGTGGCGGTGATGCCGTAGCATGAAAACACAACAGCGCGAACAAGCATTAGCAATCTATCAACAACATCAAGGAAAGATCACAAATCGGGCGATCGCGGACACAATCGGCGTTTCCGCGAAAACAATCGGCGTCTGGAAAAAACAAGACAAATGGAAACAGGCCTTGTTTTCTGAAACCAGAAACGAACAAACACAGCGCCGGATAGACAATAATGAATTAAATGAACGCCAGCGGCTGTTTTGCCTGTATTACGTCAAAAGCTTCAATGCCACACAGTCAGCAATTAAAGCGGGCTATTCACCGGACAGCGCCCACGTGACGGGCAGCCGTCTGTTAAAGAATGAAAAGGTCGCTGCTGAAATCAGACGCATTAAAAAAGAAATGGTCAATGAAATGTTTATTGAAGCAATGGACGTGCTGCAGGTTTACATCAAGATCGCTTTTGCAGATATTACGGACTATGTGACTTTCGGAAAAAAAGAGGTCCAGGCTGTCGGGAAGTCGGGACCGCTGTTTGATGAAGATGATAACCCGATTATGAAGGAAATCAGCTTTGTCGATGTCAAAGATTCCGGGCTCGTTGACGGCACCATTGTGACGGAAGCGAAGCTTGGCAAAGAAGGCATCGCCATCAAGCTCGCAGACAAGATGAAGGCGCTCGAGAAGCTGTCCTTATATTTTGATTTGTTTCCGGATCAATTGAAACAAAAAATTGAAAACGAGAAATTAAAGCTTGCCAAACAAAAAGCTGAAAAAACAGATGACAGCCAGGAGCCGATTGAAATCATGATCAAACGAAAAGAGGACAAGCCATGATTGTAAAAGAAATCAACCCTCATTTCGAAGATTACGTGTTCAATTGGGAGCAGACGTACCAGTTTCTCGTCGGCGGCTACGGCTCATCCAAAAGCTATCATACCGCATTGAAAATCGTGTTAAAGCTGCTGAAGGAAAAACGGACGGCCCTTGTCATCCGCGAGGTGTTTGATACCCATCGGGATTCGACCTTCGCCTTGTTTCAAGAGGTGATTGAAGAGCTCGGCCTTACAAAGGCTGTGGCAGCCCTTTCTTCCCCGCTGCAGCTGCGTTTTCAAAACGGCAGCCGGATCATGTTCAAAGGAATGGATAATCCGGCAAAATTAAAATCGGTTCATAACATTTCATTAATATGGATTGAAGAGTGCTCAGAGGTGAAGTATGAAGGCTTTAAGGAATTAATCGGCCGTCTTCGCCACCCTGAGCTGAAGCTTCATATGATCTGCACCACCAATCCCGTCGGCACCTCCAATTGGACGTACCGGCATTTTTTTCGGGATGAACGCAATAAACGGTTTGTGCTGGATGACAGCGAGCTTTACGAAAAACGGACAATTGTCAAGGGGGATACGTATTATCATCATTCCACAGCAAACGACAATCTCTTTCTCCCGAAAAGCTATGTGAATCAGCTTGACGGACTCAAGGCATATGATCCTGACCTGTACCGGATTGCCCGCAAAGGCCGATTCGGCGTCAACGGGATTAGGGTCCTGCCACAGTTTGAGGTGCTTCCGCATGACCGAGTAAAAGAACGTATCGCAGCCATCGACAAGCCAATTTTTCGCACAGGCATGGATTTTGGGTTCGAGGAATCCTACAATGCTGTTGTCCGACTTGTAGTCGACCCTGAAAAAAAATACCTCTACATTTATTGGGAGTATTATCAAAACAAAATGACAGATGACAGGACGGCTGAGGAGCTTCGTGAGTTTATTGACACACAGGAATTGATCAAAGCCGACTCCGCTGAGCCGAAAAGCATCCAATATTTCCGCCAGCAGGGCTTTCGAATGGTCGGAGCCAGAAAGTTTCCCGGCTCAAGACTTCAATACACCAAAAAGGTGAAACGATTCAAAAAGATATTCTGTTCGGACCGCTGTGAAAATGTCATCTATGAGCTCAAGTCGCTAACGTATGCTAAAGATAAAAACGGAGCTCTGATAGAGGATGAATTCACGATTGACCCGCATACGCTTTCTGCCATTTGGTATGCGCTAGATGACTATGAGGTTGCTGATATGAAAGAGACAGCACACAAACGAATCCGGCCGAACCGGGAAAGGAGGAGGTTATAAATGACGCACAATCAAACAGTCAGAGCAACTGTGTTCAAAGCCAATACCGCCGTACCTCAGACAAAGCAAATCTATGAAGATGACTTTTCTGAGCTGTATGGAGAGGATATTATCGCACCGCCCTACAATATCATCGAGCTTAAAACCATTGCTGAATATTCGACGATTCTTCAGCAATGCATTGATGCGTACAGGGTGAATATTACAGGTTTTGGCTTCGATGTTGAGTACACGTTTGATGTCAACGCG
Organism: Bacillus sp. NS1; assembly: GCF_058248265.1. NCBI lineage: Bacteria > Bacillati > Bacillota > Bacilli > Caryophanales > Bacillaceae > Bacillus > Bacillus sp. NS1. Next base: position 360,002 of record NZ_JBZAZF010000002.1, read on the forward strand.
AGTGACGTCGATCAGACGAAAAAGAAAAGAGCGGAAAAAGAATGGGCCAGACTTGAAGCCTTTTATAAATGCCTTCATTTTGACGAATCAGCCGAAATGATTTTAGGCTATGCCATCGAAGACAGAGAAAAAACAGGCAACGGCTTTATGGAAGTGCTTCGCGACGGGATGGGAAAACCGGCCGGCATCGAATATTTAGATGTGAAATATATGCGTGTATGCGGAGCCGGTGAACCTGTTGAGGTCTCATTTGTATATGAAGAAAATGGGAAAATGAAAAGAATCAAAAGGCAAAAACGTTTCCGAAAATATGTGCAAATGATCAATGGAAAGAAAGTATTTTTCAAGGAATACGGCGATCCGCGAAAAATGGATATGCGTACGGGTGAATATGTAAACACATTGGCAGAGAAGTATCAAGCAAATGAAGCCATTCACCTCAAAATCGGAAGCGGCGTATACGGCGTGCCCCGCTGGGTCGGCAATATCGTCAATCTATACGGAGCCCGAAAAGCAGAAGAGCTCAATTTTATGTATTTTAAGCAGGGCCGTCACGTCCCCGCTGCGATCACAGTGGAAAACGGGATGCTGTCGGAAACTTCTTACCGGGAGTTGCAAGAGTACATGAATGATCTTGAAGGCGTGGAAAACGCCCATAAATTTCTCCTGATTGAAGCGGAAGGAATCGCAAAAGAGAAGGATATCCACGGAGGTGAGGATATTACGCCGGTGTCCGTGGAAATCAAATCCTTGGCGGAAATTCTGCAAAACGACGCTTTGTTTCTTGAATACGATGAAAAAAGCAGAAATAAGCTGCGCTCGGCGTTCCGCCTCCCGCCGCTGTATACAGGAGAGGCCCAGGAATATAACCGGGCGACAGCTGATACCGCTAGAAAAATTACGGAGGAGCAGGTCTTTCAGCCGGAGCGAAAAACGCTTGTGAATAAACTGAACACGCTGCTTTTGCCGGAGCTGAATATTCATGACGTTCGGCTGACATTAAAAGGACCGGACTTTCGTGATCCGCTTGAGATTGCGAAAGTGCTCGGTCCTTTTATTACAGCCGGAGCAGTCTCACCGAATGATTTACGCGATCTTGCCGGACGGGTGCTTGGCAAAACGCTGGAGGAGTGGCCTGAGGAGATTTATAAACGGCCTGCAGGACAGGATGCGGAAAAGACAAACCTGACTGCGCTCATGCAGGAGCTGAAAGAAAGCATCGAAGGGATCAAAACGTCCTGAAGGGAGGTGAAGCAAGCAGGTGGCGCGGGAATTAAGAAATGCCAAAATCAGCTTTGTCAGCTATGTGGACAAGGCGGCTAACCAGACAGAATTTTTCTTTACGAAGTCATCCGGACCTCCGTCATTTGAAAAAAAGGTTCGGCTGTTTACAAAAAGTGAGCAGGATGAACAAAGGCTCGTGTACGGAATCGTGTATGAGCCTGATGTTCCAGATGCCCACGGCGATTTTATGACTGCTGAGGAAATTGAAAAAGCGGCGCACGGCTTTCTCGCCGAGGCACGGGAGATTGATATCAATCACAGCTTTGAAGGCGGAACCGGCGTCGTGGTCGAGTCATATGTGGCGCCCGATGATTTTATGATCGGGACAAAGCAGATTACAAAGGGTTCGTGGGTACTCGTGACGAGAGCATCTGACGAGGTGTGGGAACATATCAAGGCTGGAATCATCACCGGCTACAGCATGGCGGGCACTGCTGATGTATATGAAGAAGAACCGGTTGAAAAAGCGGGATTCTTCAATGTGTTCAAGCAAATGCTGGCTGACAAAACAGGGAAGGAGACTGAAGAAATGAGAAAAGAAGACATGAAAGAATCATTCGAGCATGCGCTTTACCCTCTGCTCAAACGGCTTGAGCGGATTGAAAAAAATACAGACACGGAGGAAAAGCCGGAGCAGACGGGTGATGACGAGCGTCTGAAAAAGCTCGTTGAGGACATGCTTGCCCCGCTGATTGAACGAATCGAGGCTTTGGAAAAAGCGCGAGGCGCGTCTAAGCAGACAGCGGACGATGCAAGCGGCAATACAGAGCAAGTTAAAAAATCTATCTGGAGCGGACTGCTGTAAAACCAGTCAAAGAGGAGGAAATCAATTGAGAAATCAAGAGATCATTCGGAAAGCGGAAATGTCGCTTTCTGCTTTAAAAAGCGGCGGACTTATGAACCCTGCGCAAGCATCGGCCTTTATCCGCATGGTGCAAAACACGCCGACCATTTTCAGTGAATCCCGCGTGATTCAAATGGAAAATGACTCACAAAAATTTGAGAAAATCGGCTTCGGCCAGCGTATTCTGCGGGCTGCTCAAGAAGGAAAAGCACTGTCAAACGACGAGCTGACAGTTCCAACGACAAGCACTGTCCAGCTGAACACGAAAGAAGTCATTGCGGAAATCAACATTACGTATGACACACTCGAAAATAATATTGAAAAAGACGGCCTTCAGCAGACGATCATGCAAATTTTAGCAGAGCGCGCAGCCGTTGATATTGAAGAGCTGATTGTAAACGGTGATACAGCATCAGCTGATCCGTATCTGGCTCAGCTGGACGGCATCCGCAAACAAGCGGTGTCCCACATCGTTGACATGAACGGTGAAGAACTGTCCAGAGCGACATTCAAGAAAGGCTTAAAGGCTATTCCGCCAAAATATTTGCGTATTCCTCAGGAATTCAGATTTTATACGTCTCACGGCTTAGAAGTTGAATGGAAGGACCGCGTAGCAGACCGCCAGACAAACCTTGGGGACCTGGCTGTTCAGGGCGGTTTATCAACAGCATTCGGCGTACCAGTCAAAGGGGTTTCTAATATTCAGCCGTACACAGTCGGTGAGGGAGATGCGCAATATGACGCTTCTGATATCATTCTCACACATCCAAAAAATATCATTCTCGGCTTCTCCCGCAATATCCGAATTGAAGTCGACAAAGACATCCGCTCCCGTAAATTCATTATTGTCTTAACGGCCAAGCTGGACAGCAAGTTCGAAGAAGAGGATGCCTGCGCGAAATTAATTAACGTAAAAGAATAATAGAAACGGGGTGGTCAGCTCATGCTCATTGAACCGACTGACGTAGCCTCCTATTCGGTCTATGATCGGGTGAAAAACAGGCCGGAAGAACTGCTGGCGCAGGATATCATCGAGGCGGAGGCGGAAGCGGCCCTCATCACGGGCCACCGCTTTGAAGACAGCATTTATGACCCGCTGCCCGACAAGGCGAAATTGGCTTTGCTGAAGCTTGCCCAGTATTTTGCGCTTGTAAACAGCGATGAATCAGCCTCATCAAGCTATCAGTCTGAAAAAATGGGGGATTATTCCTACACAATTTCCAAAGAAGGCGGCATTCAGCGGCCAGAGGTGTATCATCTGCTCGAAGAGTTTATCACACCGGGCTATGTCCCTGAGTCCTCCAGGCTGAAGGTGAGGTCTTTATGAGCTATCAGCAGATGCTCATTCATCGCTGCGACATTTATCATGAAGCGGCGCAAGCGCCGTCTGCAGGCCGATTCGGGATTCCTGCAGACAAGCTGCAGCGGGTCATTTCATATCCGGACACACCCGATGAACTAGATGTCCCTTGCTATTTTACTGAAAAAACGCAGCAGCTGATCCAAGAGGAGCCGGATCAAACTGTATATCACAGCTTTCTCGTCCATTTTCCGTTGTCAGCGGATATCCGTGTGAACGATAAAATCATTTGGGAGAATCATAAATATATACTAAAGCTGCCGAAAAGGATCAGACATCATCATTGGGAAGTCATCGCCGTCAGGGATGAAAGCCTGTGAAAATAACGGGACTGAAACAGCTAAACACGTCATTAAAAAAAGCGGCATCAGACGGCTTTTCACGTCAGGCGTCCCGCTGGCTTGAGGAGTGCGGGCAAGATTTTCTGGAGATCGTCCAATCTGAACTCATCAGCACACAAACGATTGATACAGAAAAACTGCTCAGCTCGTTTAAGAAAGGCGCAGAGGACAATCTCTGGATTGTGCAAAGCGGCGGGCTTTCGCTTGAGGTGGGTACACAGCTTGATTACGCCTCATTTCTTAATGACGGCCATTGGACGTCAAAACAAGATGTGAGATGGGTGCCGGGGCATTTCCAAGGCTCGCGGTTTATTTATGATCCTGCGGCTTCAACGGGAATGGCGCTCAAGAGAAAATGGATCCCGGGCACGAGCTACTGGGACCAAGCGCTGCTTTTATATGAACAGCTGTTTGAAAAATCGCTGGAAAGCAAATTGCGCCAGTGGCTGAAGAAGCTGTAAAGGAGGAGCAGGATGAACAGTGAAACAGGATCGATCATGGCATTTTTGTACAGCCAGTGGTCTGTTCCCATTTATGAACGCGAACTTCCTGATCACTTTCAGGTGCCGTCGTTATACGTCTCATCGCCAACTGTTTTCGAGGAAACAGATACGGTCTCCACGTTTAAAAAAACATACAGTCTCAATGTGAAGCTGTTTCATCATGACTCCGTTCAGGCGCTGGATGAAGCGGACAGGCTCGCGGATGCCATTAGAGAAGCGAGAAATATGGTTCCGCTGCTCAGTGAATCCGGTGAGAAGACGGGGGATATGGTTCGCATCACCCGAATTGAGACAAGGGTAGGAGACAGGGGCGAGGCAGTCATGGTGATCAGGTGGAGCAGCCGATATTATTATCACAAAACAGAACAGCCTGTCTTACAGGATATCGACATGAACAGTGGGGTGAAATAAGCGGTGGCAAAGGACAAACAACAGAAAAAAGCTGTACATACAGAGAGCCGGGAAGCTCTTTTTGATACAGCGGATTTAATTAAGCACGCGAAGGAGCTGTTCGGCGTTAAGCCGGATATCCTTCAGGGGGCTTTATTTGGCGTGGACAAAACACGTATGACGAAATCAGAAGCCAATCAATTGATTCAAACATTTCTAACCAAGGAGGTCATGTCATCATGAATGGCGGAACATTTACAACAGGCAAAGAAAAAGAACGTGCAGGCATTTATTTTAACTTTAAAACGACAGCGCAGGAGCGGGTGTCACTTGGTGAACGGGGGACAGTCGCACTTCCGGTCGCATCAAGCTGGGGCGAAGCGAAAACGTTCGTCTCCATTTCCAGTGTTGAGGATCTAAACAAAAAAGTGGGCCTCAGCATTGATGATCCATCTTTATTGCTATTGCGCGAAGCAAAGAAAAATGCGAAAACGGTATTGATGTACCGTCTAACCGAAGGTGTCCGAGCGTCTGCTGATATTGCTGAAGGCGTCAAAGCAACTGCGGTATATGGCGGAACAAAAGGAAATGACATTATCATCCGCATTAACCCAAATGTGCTGGATGCTGCTTCTTTTGATGTAACAACATATATGGATGAATCAGAGGTTGATAAACAGACTGTCAAAAAGGCTGAAGAATTAACAGCGAACGGCTATGTCACCTTTACTGGAACAGGCGATCTTTCTTCGACGATTCCGCTCACTGGATCAGAAGGAGACACTTCAGCTGAGACACTGAATGCATCTGCAGGAATCCGTTTATCAGGCGGTACGGATAAAGCTCCTGTCAACTCCGACTATACAGATTTCTTAGCCGCGGCTGAAACGGAGAGCTTTGATGTGATTGTACTCCCTGTTGCGGAAGGTGATCAGCTGAAGGCGACATTTGCTGCTTTCATTAAGCGCCTTCGCGATGGCCAAGGACAAAAAGTGCAAGGGGTCACAGCCAATTATGCCGGTGACTATGAAGGCATTATCAACGTAACAGAAGGTGTGCTGTTGGAAGATGGCACGGAAGTTACGCCGGACAAAGCAACGGCTTGGGTAGCTGGAGCGAGCGCAGGAGCAACCTTTAACCAATCACTTACATTTGTAGAGTACGAAGGCGCCGTTGATGTGTTACACCGCCTTGACCACGATACGATTGTTGAACGTCTGGGCAAAGGCGAATTTTTATTCACATTCGACGCCCGCGATAAATCCGTCAGCGTAGAAAAGGACATTAACTCACTCGTTACGTTCACAGCTGAGAAAAACAAAAAATTTGCGAAAAACAAAATTGTCCGTGTTCTGGACGCTGTGAATAATGATTTAACACGAGAACTGAAAGCCTTAATTAAATCAAGAAAAGGCAGCGGAAGCGATATTCCGGCGTCTGAAGACGGACTTCAATATGTAAAAACGATGATTACGCAATACATGACAACTCTTCAGGATGCTGGCGGCATCACTGGCTTTGATTCTGATGAAGATATCACAATTTCAATGAATGAGGACCGTGACGGCTTCTTGATTGACCTGGCTGTACAGCCTATCGACGCAGCAGAAAAATTCTACTTTAATGTGGAGGTAAACTAATATGGCATTAAAAGCACAAAACACAATCTCAGGAAAAGAAGGCCGCTTATTTCTCGATGGCGAGGAAATGGCGCACATCAAAACATTTGAAGCAAACGTCGAGAAAAACAAGTCTGAAGTAAACATTATGGGCCGCCGCATGACAGGCCATAAAACAACAGGGGCAAACGGGACAGGAACAGCAACGTTCTATAAAGTCACATCAAAATTTGTGATCCTGATGATGGACTATGTCAAAAAAGGCAGCGACCCTTACTTCACACTCCAAGCTGTCCTGGATGACCAATCCTCCGGACGAGGCACAGAGCGAGTCACCCTGTACGACGTCAACTTTGACTCTGCTAAAATCGCAAGCCTTGATGTCGATTCAGAAGCGTTAGAGGAAGAAGTTCCATTTACTTTCGAAGACTTCGACGTGCCTGAAAAGCTTTCTGACACGTTTTAATCAAAGCTGAACCAGCCATACCGCAGACCTTTCTTAGAAAGGTCTGTTTTTCACATGATGAAACCAATTAAAAGATAAGGGAGTTTTTTACATGAGCGAGAAGAACGAAAACGTATATGATCTTTCCTTTTTTATGCCGGGAAAAACAATTGAAGCTGAGGAAATCAAAGTGCCGATCTCAAAGCGTTTTGTTGATAAAAAAGGGAATGTCATTCCATTTGTCTTTAAAGCGATCACAACAGAGCGCATTGATGAATTGGAGAAAGAAACAACAACGTATAAAAATGTCAAAGGCAGGGGCCGTGTAAAAGATTTAGACAGCCAGCGCTTTTATGCCCGAATCGCAGTGGAATCAACGGTTTACCCGGACTTCCGTTCAAAAGAGCTTCGAGAAGCATACAAAACGGCCGACCCGGTAGAAGTTGCGAAACGCGTCCTCTCAGTCGGAGGAGAATACGCAAACTGGTTAAACAAAGCGATTGAGATTAATGGATTTGAAGATGAATTAGAGGATCTGGAAGAAGAAGTAAAAAACTAATCAAGGATGGGCATAAAGAAGCCGTGTATCTCTACTATGCGATGCACGAGCTTCACTATTCCCCATCAGATTTATTAGCGCTCTACGAAGCACCCAGAAACTTTAAGGCGCTGCTGTATGGACTAATCGGTTATAAGCTTGAATTAATGGAAAAAGAATCGAGGAAAGGAGGTACATAATATCGCTAAATTGACAGCTCGTTTTGACCTGGAAGATAAAGTATCTAAAAAGTTAAAACGAATTCATAAAGGGTTTCAAATGGTCGAAAAAAAGGTGAAAACCATTAATCGACAGATCAAAATCAGTATTAAGGCAGAGGACCAAGCCTTTTACAGATTGAGAAAGATCAATGACTATATTGTTTTGAAATTCGCAAAATCACTTGAAGTTAAAGTAGTTCTTGATGATCAGGCTACTGCCGGACTTGATGTTATTGAGCATAAGCTGAAACGGCTCCCGAAAGAAAGAAACATTACGGTAAGTCTAAATGAACATGTAACAGATGCTTATAAAAAAATACGAAAAATGTTGAGCGGAAATCAGTTTTCAGTCGGTCTTTACGTTAATGATCAAATCATCCCAGCTACAAAACGAATATTGGGATATTTACAAAAGAACCTTAAAAAAGGGTATTCAGTTAAATTAAAAGTGATTGATGAAATAACTAAAACCGTGAATCGAATTACAGCCCTTTTAAGAGATTTTGAAAAAACGTATACAGTTAATATTATCGCTAAAGAAAAATTAGCTGCTGATAAGATCAGTGAGAAGAAAACTGATAAGATCAACGAGAAGAAACCGGAAGAAAAAAAGAATTGGTTTATGCAACTGTTAGAAGACTTCGGAACAGCTTTTAAAGATAAAGTGATAGATACAATTCTAGATCGGTTATTTGAAAAAATTCCTGGGTTGAAAAAAAATGATAATGAAACCAATACCCCAAATCATGCGCCTGGGAATTCACAGAGTAATGATAAAGTTGATAAACGCAACACCGGGCGTAGGTGCTGTTGCTGCTGCTGTGGGTGCGGAGGTAATAGCTCTGAAGGCAAAGCCAACAAAAGATATAAAAAAAGAAAAAGTCCGACAAGTGCAAGGACTTCAGGACGAACACTGAGAGTTCCAGGCGAGGTATTGCGAAGACGTCAGGGCGGTGCATCAGAAGAAAATGCCACAAGCGGAAGAAATTCTGGTTCTAAGTTCAGAAACTGGCTCGGAAGCATGAGGTCCATTGCCACCGACTCATCAAAATGGGGGAAGGTTTTAACACCTTTAAAAGGTTTAGGGAAATTTGCAAAACGTGTTCCGGTCCTAGGAGCAGCACTGCAAGCAACTGATCTACTCGGAATGAATAAAGACAATGCAGGCGAGAAAGTTGGAAAGTTTACCGGGGGACTTGCCGGAATGACTGCAGGGGCTGAAGCCGGAGCAACCGCAGGAGCTGCTATTGGATCATTCGTTCCCGGTATTGGTACTGTAGTTGGTGGTGGGATCGGCGGTGTAATTGGAGGAACTGCAGGTGCATTTGGCGGTGAAAAAGCTGGCGGCTCACTAGGTAAAATGTTTGATGTTTCTCAAATGAAAGAGGATATAACAAATACACTATTTAACGGAGACTGGTGGAGCGAGAAATGGACTGATGTAAAAACATCTGCAGGAAACACACTCGGAGGGCTCGATGAGACTTGGAATAACATAAAAACTACAGCTTCAACTACTTTCTTTGATTCAAATTGGTGGGCAGAGAAAGCTGGTTATGCATACGGCGCCTTAGAATCCACACTTTTTAACAGTGATTGGTGGGGCGGAAAATGGGAATCTGTAAAAGGCTGGACACAGGAGAAGTGGGATGAAGCCTCCTCCGTATGGGACTCTGTTAAAACAAAAGTGAAAGATACAGTCTTTAATAAAGACTGGTGGTCTGGTAAGTGGGAAGGCGTAAAGGGTTGGGCCCAAGAGAAGTGGGATGGAGCTGTTTCTGTCTGGGAATCAATTAAATCAAAAGTAAAAGACACTGTTTTTAACAAAGACTGGTGGTCCGGTAAATGGGAAGGTGTTAAAGGCTGGACAAAAGAAAAATGGGAAAACACAAAGTCGCTTTGGAAAAAATTTAAATCCACACTTGAAGACAGCCTATTCAATAAAGACTGGTGGTCTGAGAAATGGGGTTCAGTAAAAGAGTGGGGAAAAAATATATTAGGAGATTCTTGGGACGCAGTTAAATCTGCAGGCGGTAAAGCAGTAGAAACTGCAAAAAAAGTCGGCAGCGGAGTTACAACTTGGGTTAAAGAAAATACTGAATCTTTTCAAAAAGGGAAAGAAAAGGCACATAAAGACTTTGGATATAAAGCGGATACCAACGCTACAGGCGGTTACATCACCAAACCAACCATCTCTTGGATCGGTGAAGCCGGCAAGGAATTTGTTATCCCGGTTGATAACAACCGAGGCCGCGGTAAAATGCTTCTTTCCCAAGCAGCGTCTAAACTCGGCATGCGCGTGGTCGATGATATGGCATCGGCATCCACGCTATCAGGTGGTGTAGCTTCATCAGCTTTAAGCGCTACGGGCGGACAACCCGCTTCAGTCTCTCCGTCTATTAATGTTTCTAGCTTAAATGGACAAGCTACTGAACTCGGACAGCAATTTTCTGAAGGATTTGACAAGGGAATAAGCAACCAACCTGTCAAAATGGAGGACTGGAAAAAGAAAAACATCAATACGCCATTTACACAAATGATTTCTGCTTCACCTAATTATGGTAAACAAATGGTAAGCGGGTATGCTAAGGGCCAAAATGGTACAGCAACCGGAACAGATGGCTTCCTACAGACGAAAGTCAAAACACCATTCCAGAACACCGTGAATAAATCCACCTCATGGGGAATAGGTACAATCAAAGGGTTTGCTTCCGGACAAAATAGTTCCCAGACTGGTACTGATCAGTACGTAAATACTCATGTCAATAAGCCGTTTTTGCGGTCTAAAGAATCATCAAACGGCTGGGGAACCGGAATGATCGGGAATTTTGTTTCAGGCATGACTTCAAAGGCAAGTGAAGTCCATGAAGCCGCCAAGGAACTGGCAAAAAAAGTTGAGAAAGCTTTTCGTGAAGAGTTAGATATCCATTCACCATCTCGTGTCATGATGAGTTTGGGGCGTTTTGCCTCTGTTGGTGTTGTAAAAGGTCTGGATTCTGTCGACGTCAAAAAATATGCTGAAAAACAAGCTGGATCACTGGCAGCTGCTTATTCCGGAATGGGTGCAGTAGGCGGAAATGTGAAACAGTGGCTTATGGCTGCAATGATGGCCACAAAGACACCGTTGAGCTGGCTTTCAGGATTGATGACGATTGCTCAGTATGAATCAGGAGGAAACCCGAACTCTATTAACCTGTGGGATAGTAACGCGAAGGCGGGAAATCCATCGCAAGGTCTCATGCAGACAGTACCGACCACATTTAATGCACACAAAGCGCCGGGCATGGGTAACATCAGAAATCCGATTCACAACGCTGCTGCCGCGATCGGCTACATTAAAAGCAGATACGGCTCAATTGACAATGTGCCTGGTATTAAAAGCTTGAGGCGTGGCGGACCGTATGTTGGATATGCAAACGGCGGACTGATTACAAAAGAACACATTGCCCGTGTCGGTGAAGGAAACAAGCGGGAATGGATCATTCCGGAGGAGCGGGGCATACGCGGCCGCTACCTCCTTCAGAGAGCGGCACAGGCTCTTGGTATGGAAGTGACAGATCCGTCTCAATCCCAGCAGACTGAGCTTTCCTCAGCAAAAGTTTCAGCCGTTACCTCAGCTAGCCGGCCAACGGCAGCGGTTTCCGGATCAAAAGAGATTTATATTCAATTTAACGGTGACCAGCACTTCCATAATGGACAAGACGCCGAAACCCTGGCGGCAAAAATCAAGCAGGCGCTTATAGACGAACTGCAAAAGGATATCAATATAGGAACGAAGGGAGTCGTTGCATTTGACTAAATCCGTATATGAATTTTGGATTTCCCAAGGGAAGGACAAGCTGCGGCTCCCCGTTCTTCCCGACCAGCTGAATATTTCAAATACGGTTCAGAATGAGACGGTTAAAGTAGCCAAGTTCGGTGAGCTTACATTTATTGAAGAACAAGGAGCGAAAGAAATTTCGTTCTCTTCGTTTTTTCCGAAGAAATACAGTCCGATAGCTGAATATCAAAATTTCCCGTCGCCGGAAAATGCGATAACAAAAATTGAAAAATGGATGAAGGCAAAAAAACCGGTCCAGTTTTTGATTACGGGAACTAAAGTGAATCTGACTTGCAGCATTGAAGGGTTTTCCTATAGCGAAGGCCAGCAGGATATCGGCGATCGTTCGTTTGATATTCAATTAAAAGAATACAAAACCGCTTCCCCGCGAAAAATCAAGCAGAAGAAAAAAACAAAGGCAAAACGCCCGTCGAAGGCATCTCCTAAAACCTATACAGTGAAAAAGGGAGACACGCTGTGGGACATTGCCGGCAGGTTTTACGGGAACAGCACGCAATGGCGCAAAATTTGGAACGCCAATAAAACAGCAATGATCAAAAGAAGCAAACGAAATATCAGACAGCCGGGGCATTGGATTTTTCCCGGCCAAAAATTAAAGATACCGCAATGAAACAGGTGATGTATGATGATTGAACTGTTCGTCATTAAAGACACAGAGTGGCTTGAACTGGTCGCAGAAAGCGTATCGCTGGAAGGACATCGTTATCAGGCGCCGCGCTCTATTGAAGCGACCATCGTCATCAAACAGGGCGACCAGACGTATTACAGCGTCACTGAGGGAGATACTGTCTTGTTTAAGTGGAAGGGAAAAGAGCTTTTTCGGGGCATTGTTTTTGCAAGAACCCCGGACGAGCATACACTTGCTTTCAGCGCATACGATATGCTTCAGTACCTTGTCAAAAATCAGGATGTGTACGTGTTTTCCAATCAGCGTGCTGATCAGATGATCAAAAGGATCGCCAATGATTTTCAAATACCGACAACCTCGATTGCGAATACAGGCCATACGATCAAAAGCCTTGTCATTAAAAATGATACGACCCTGTATGACATCATATTAAAAGCGTTGAAACAAACGAAAAGCCAGACAGGAAAACATTATCAGCTGTATTCGGAAAAAGGAAAGCTCGGTCTGCGCGCTTGGCCAGATCCGTCAGAGGTATGGGTGCTGGAAACGGGCGTCAATATCACGGGCTACCAATACAGCACTTCTATAAACGACACTGCTACTCGGGTGGTACTTCGCCGGCAGAAAGACAATAAGACATATAAAGCGTCTGCGAAGGACAGTTCAGGCTTAAATAAATACGGCGTGCTTCAATATACGGAAACGGTCACAGATGACATCAACCAGGCACAGCTTCAGCAGCGGGCAGATGTACGTCTTGCTGAAAAAAAGGGCGTGAAAAAAGAACTGAAAAATATTCAGGCAGTGGGCATCCCAGAAGTGCAGAGCGGCTTGCCTGTCTATATTTCGATTCCGGAGGCCGGCATCAAGAAAACCTATTGGGTAGATACGGACCGGCACGAATTTAAAGGAACGAAACATACGATGACGATTGATGTTGTCGAAAAGAATACGATGCCGGAAGGAGTTTCCTGATGAGATTGAGTGAGGCTATTAAACATTTGGCCGTCGGCGCAGTTGACGCTGAGTCTCCGGTGGAGCTGCTGCCGGCTGAGGTGGTTTCCGTTTCTCCTGTTGAAGTCAAATTAAAAGAAAACAGCAAACTGATCATACCGGCTGACGCCATCATCATCCCAAAACGGCTGCGGTCCGGAGGAGACGATCCACTCGAGCCGGGGGATCGCATCATGACCGCGGCTCTGACTGGCGGACAATCGTTTTTTATTTTAGATAAAGTATAGCCAAACCGCTTCGCATGAAGGGGTTTTTATTTAGCATGTAAAAAGGAGTGGGCATCATGGCCCTGACACCAGAAGTGGAGTTTGAGGATATCGAAGATGACAGCGAAGTCATTGAAACCTCTACAACATACAAAATTGATTTTGAAAACGGAAGAATTACAAATGAACTGATTAGCGGGCTTGAAGCGATCAGGCAGTTCGTGTATATCGCCTTACAAACAGAGCGCTATGCGTATTCCGTATACAGCCATAATGTCGGGAATGAGCTTCAAGACGTGCTGACAGATCATGAGACGACTGATGCCTACAAAAAAATGGAGATTCCAAGGCTGATAGAAGAGGCGCTGGTTTATGACGACCGGATATCTGCTGTAACAAACTTTGAGATAGAAAAACAAGGCGATGCGTTTCATGTTTCTTTTGTGGTTGAGACAGATGAAGGGACGCTTGAGATTGAGGAGGTGATTGGCGAAGATGTTTGAAGATCAGACCTTTGAAGAGATTATGGAGCGTATGCTGAACAGCATCTCCGCAGATATTGACACAAGAGAGGGCAGCGTCATTTATAATGCGTTAGCCCCGGCGGCAGCTGAGCTTGCGAAGTCATATATATGGCTTGATACTGTGCTTGAGCTAGTCTTCTCTGATACCGCGCAAGGCGAATTTTTAGACCGGCGTGCAGCGGAAGCGGGGATTGAACGGACAGCCGCGACAAAGGCGGTCAGAGCGGGAGAATTTACGTCTGGAGTTACCATTCCTGTCGGCTCCCGTTTCTACGTGGATAATCTTTATTTTCAATATACGGCAGACGGGACGCTCATCTGTGAAACACCTGGTGAAGCGGGAAATGCCAATCTGACCGGACGCAATTTACTATCATTGGATACCATTCCCGGTTTAGAAACGGCCATTGTCAAAGAAATCCTCATTCCGGGACGAGAGGAAGAAGGAGACGACAGCTTAAGAGAACGGTATTTTACAAGGGTTCGGCGTGAGGCTGTCAGCGCTAACAAAATGCACTATAAAGAGTGGGCTGAAGAAGTGGATGGTGTTGGAAAAGCAAAGGTCTTCCCGCTTTGGAACGGGGACGGCACGGTCAAAATTGTCGTCACAAATGCGAATCTTGAGCCCGCTTCCGATATCTTAATTCAAAAAGTGAAAAATTATATCGATCCTGAACCAGGACAAGGGGAGGGACAGGCGCCAATCGGAGCCGTTGTCACAGTGGAAAGCGCGGTATGGAAGGACGTTGAGATTTCTGCCGAAGTGCTGCCTGAGATTAATCACTCTATTGATGAAGTGAAGTCAGAAATTGAGAAGGGCGTTTTAAATCTCTTTAAGAAAATGGCATTCGAAGACAACGTCATCCGCCTTTCTCAAATTAACAATATCGTCTATAATTCACCGTCAGTCAGTGATTATGCCAATATTAAAATCAACGGCACCTCCGAAAATCTGGTGCTGAGCGACGTGGAAATTCCTAAGCTTGGGCAGGTGAAGATCATTGAGCAAACAAGATGACATGACAGCGTATCTCCCTCCGTTTCTCACCAGCCTTAAAGAAATGGCTGAGCTGCTAAAAGCGGAAGCGCCTGAGTTTGATAAACAGAATAACAGCATATTTGATCTGACGGATCAGCTATTCGTGCCGACAGCAACATGGGGGCTCAGCCGCTGGGAAAAGATTTTAAACGTGCCGCGGGAGTCAGGCGACACCGTTGAGATCAGACGATTACGGCTCATTTCAAAAATGTCGAACATCCCGCCAATCACCTACAGGGCCATTGAGCAGGCGGTAAACCGTTTCTTAAAAAAACCGTCTGCACAGGTCCGCCTGCTGCCCGGCGAATACCGATTTAACGTGGATATTAATGTTGATGACCTTCAGCATATGAATGAGCTGATCGAAGCTATCGAAAACATGAAGCCCGCTCATTTGGCGTATACGCTCAGAGCCGGATTGAACGAGACGCTTCAAATTAAAGATAGAGTGATCCTGAATCACCGCAGATACCGAACAGCCAGTGAGCTGAAGGTCGGTTATTCTGTCACCCTTAACAACAATGAGGTGGTTTTAACTTGATCTCAAAAATATACAGAGAACGCACAGCTGCCGATCTGAAAAGCAGGATTCATCACGTGCTGCTCAACGGCCAAGAAACAGAAATAGTGGAACTCGCCATTGACGGAGCGACAGTCACCGTTCTGACAAAACGTGAGGAAGACATCAAGCATATCGAAACGGTACAAATTTTTGACGAGCTGGGCAACATCATTACAGAAAGAAAAACAGACCTGGACGTCAGTGAAAACAGAACACTCGATTTCAGATTTACTTTTGAGGTGGTGTAAACATGGCATACGAAGAAAAAACAAACTGGCTCCCGGACGACCCGATCAACGAAGACGACGTCAACCGCTGGGAAAAAGGAATAAAAGACGCCCACACAGACCTAGCTACCCACAAAAACGACATGAACAACCCCCACAACACGACAAAGGCGCAAGTCGGGCTGGGGAATGTTGATAATGTGCAGCAGGCGGCTAAGAAGGATTTTGACAAGCATGAGCAAGATCAGGTGCGGCATGTTACATCGACAGAGCGTGAAAACTGGAACGCAAAAGAAACTCCAGGTGAAGCTCAAAATAAGGCAGATCAAGCCGAAGCCAACGCAAAAGCCTATACAGATAGTTTTGCTGCACGAAGAGATAATCCTAACCAAGTAACAAAAGCACAAGTTGGACTTGGGAATGTCGAAAATGTGAAACAAGCCTCACAAGCAGATTTTGATGCTCATTTAAGCAATACTAAAGTTCATGTATCTGAAGGTGAGAGAAACAAATGGAATGCCGCACAACTAATTAAACTTACTGGAGATGACGGTAAAAGAATACAACTCCAAGACGGTACCGATATTCTCACACTATCCTCTGGATTTTATTATGCAGTTGGTAAATCAGTTGTAAACAATCCGGTGGAAGGAGATTCAGCTTGGTATAACTACGATATTATAGAAGGCGGTTCAGGAAGGAAAACAATAGTAGCTTACCAAAGTTGGGGCATTACAATGTGGATTGGAATGGTTTACACAGACGGTGAGTTTAGAGGATGGAAACAAATTGCGACAACAGATACTGTAGATAAAGTTCAATCTGTTTTGGAACTTCATAAAAATGATAAAACTAATCCTCATGCTGTTACTAAACAACAAGTAGGCCTCGGAAATGTTGAGAATGTTAAGCAGGAAACTCCGGATGGTGCGCAGAAAAAAGCTGATACGGCTTTGAATCAATCAAAAGATTATACTAATAGCACTGCCTTTATTACTAGGCCACTAAATTCAATAACCGATGCAAACGATTTAAGTCTTCCGCCAGGTACTTATCGTTTAGACACTAATTATATGAATGCAAATCCAGTTTTGCAAAATCAATTTCCGCTAAATGATAACAGAACAGGTTTATTAATTATCTACCCTTCTGCAAATAAATGGGCTACACGTCAAGATTGGTTTAGCATCTCTACGAAAACACTTTATACAAGGGTAGCTGTTAATGGTACTGATTATACTGATTGGTATATATTAGAAACGTCAGAAGGTTCACAAAGTAAAGCAAATAAAGCTTTAGCTGATGCTAAAAACTATGTTGACTCTAATTATACGAATAATAAATTAACAGTTCTTACAGGATCCAATGCAATTCAAGACGCTAGAACAAGTGGCAATGAGTATCCTGCTGGGCTGACTTTTATGGATATAGGAGCAAATAATACAACAGGATACCCGCTTACCTATGGCATTGTAAAAAATGAAAAACACAGTAACTATAGATTTTCTCAATACTTTTATGGAACTGGAAATGAATCTAGCTCCTACTTTACTAACACAGGTTCTTGGATTCGTCATTGGTGGGCAGATTCCGGCTGGACAGCTTGGCACAAAATTTCTGGATTCGCTCATGCGAATATTCGAACTACCGGCATACAGTATTTGGATAAAGCAGCCCATACAAAAATTCAATTTAACCGCAAAAGAAAAGATAGTCACAATGCTTTTGATACAAAAAATAGTAGATTCGTTGCCCCTAATGATGGAATGTTTTTAGTAGGAGTTGGGCTGTATATGATAAATACACCGGCTTACATCAATTTTCATCTGAAACTCTATCTAAATGGATCATTGTATAAACCGATTGACCATAAGAGAGGGGACTTTGTTGATAAGCAAAATGAAATGTACCTTGGATTAAATGGTAATGTAACCGTTCCTATGAACAAAGGTGACTATATAGAGATCTATTGTTATTGCAATTATAGCGGTGATGATAGAAGAGGTGTATCCGATTATAACGAGGCATACAATTTTATAGACATTCAAGAACTAGGAGGACTTAACTATCCTTCAGTATAAGGGAGGAAAAACGATGATCGCAGAAGCAATAATGTATAAATACCCCAATTCAGACCCAACTAAAGATTTTATTGTTCAAAATGACGGGGAAGGGTCTTATATAGCTGAATGGAACCTGCGCGCTCCAATCCCAACTCAAAAAGAACTCGAATCATGGTGGGAGGAGCTGCAAAAAAACCCACCGTATGAGCCGCCTGATCAGGTGGAGCTACTCGCTCAGGAATTGTCGCAGGAAAAGCTGGCACGCAAGCAGCTTGAAGAGCTGAACAAAACGTTGGGGAGCGAGCTGTCAGATATAAAGCTTTCATTACTTTCTTTGAAAGGAGATCATGCTGAATGAATTATTGGGTGCTTGCCCTCTATTATGAGTGGGCGACAGAGGATATGGTGAAACAGGCCCTCGCATATAAAGACTGTTCAATTGAGGATCTGGCAGAGGGTGTGAACAAAAAGCTGATTACATCTGACCAGTATAAAGAAATTACCGGTAAAGCCATGTAAGGCTTTTTTATTTTGCCTGTTTTTAGATGAAAAGGAGGATGGAATATGGTGAAGTATCAATATGAATTTCCTCTCGATAAGACTGGAAAAGCAGGAGCTGTAAAGCCCTATAGAGGAGGAAAAAATGATTTTGTGACACCTGTTTCGAATTTGTCGGGTGTAGCGGAGATTTTAACAAACGCTGCCTTAAAAGCGACTGAAGCATACAGTCAGCTCGGACAAGACAGGCTGGGCGCGGTTCTGGTTTCGAAAGTGAAGGGATGGGCGTATGCAGATCGTGAAGGTACGCTCTTTATAGAAGAAAGCGACAATAACAATGCTTGGACAACGACAGCAGCAGTTAATGTCGCAGCGGGGGTCCTGACGGCGACAGACTGGGTGTACCTTTCTAAACGCTATTATCGTTTCCGTTATGTGAACGGAAATCTTCAGCAATCAGAGTTTGTATTATACCAATCAGTCGGTGCAGGAGAAATGGACGTGCGTGTAAATGAAAAAGCCCAGATTGACTTTTCGGAGCTTCAGACAGGCGATGGACGGCTGAAAGTAAAAGCCAGCCAAACGTTTGACTTTGTCTTTCATGAAAATGCAGAGTCCGCCGGCGAGGGTGCTGCTTTACCTGTTGACGGTGCGGTGCATTTACTCGTTGAAGTAGACGGCACAGCGGAAATGAGCGAAGTCAAATTTTGGGGCAAATCGCTGTCAGGACAGAAACTTCCGATTAGAGGCGTGAAATCTGATGATGCGTCCGCTGCCTCCGGTACATTAGGGAAAGCTGAGTCGTGGGCCTTTGATATTAAAGGGTTTAAGGAGATCATCATGGAGATCGCCAGTATCACCGGCGGGACTCTTTCGATAAAAGGAACCGCGGTTTCATAACCATTTCGTCCCTCGGAAGGGAGGTGATCCGCATGTAAAGGAGGAGTGAGTGATGCAGCAAGAGATAGATGTGAATGTGGTTCAGCAGGATTTAGCAGACATGAAAGGTGAACACAAAGCGCTGGAGCAGAGGGTTTCCGTATTAGAACGCGTGTCTGACCGGCAAGATCAGCAAATCATGACGCTGAACGAAAAATTAAACAAAATTGATGAAAATACAACGTGGATTAAACGCACCATCACAGGTGCCATCATTACTGCAGTATGCACAGGGATCATTGGCGGGGCCATCGCCATTATGTACAACCTTCTGCAGCATTAAAGGGGGATTTTTATGAAAACGTACGACAAAGGCACAGTCATCAGGACGGTGCTTCTTTTGGTTGCATTAATCAACCAGACCATGCTGATGCTTGGCAAATCACCATTGGACATTCAGGAGGAACAGCTCAATCAGCTTGCTGACGCTCTTTATTCTGCCGGATCTGTCATTTTCACAATTGGAACGACATTTGCGGCTTGGTTTAAAAACAACTATGTAACAGAAAAAGGGAAAAAACAGCGTGACTTGTTAAAGGAAAATAATCTGACCAAATAAGGAGAGATGTAAATGGTAAACATTATTCAAGATTTTATTCCAGTCGGTGCAAATAATCGTCCAGGCTACGCAATGACGCCGCTTTACATTACGGTGCACAATACAGCGAATACCGCAGTAGGAGCGGATGCCGAGGCTCATGCCCGTTATTTGAAAAATCCAGATACGGCGACAAGCTGGCATTTTACAGTTGATGATACAGAAATTTATCAGCATCTGCCTTTAAATGAAAACGGCTGGCATGCGGGAGACGGGAACGGCAGCGGCAACCGGGCTTCTATCGGAATTGAAATTTGTGAAAATGCAGATGGAGATTTTGCGCAAGCAACAGTAAATGCCCAGTGGCTCATCAAAACATTAATGGCTGAACACAATATCAGCCTCGCCAATGTCGTCCCTCATAAGTATTGGTCTGGGAAGGAATGTCCGCGCAGACTGTTGGATACGTGGGACATATTTAAAGCAGGAATTGGGGGAGGCGGCAGCCAAACTTACGTTGTGAAACAAGGTGACACGCTTACATCCATAGCAAGAGCGTTTGGTGTTACTGTTGCTCAACTGCAAGAGTGGAACAATATCGAAGATCCGGATGTCATTCAGGTCGGTCAAGTATTAATTGTAAGTGCGCCATCTTACGCTGAAGAACCAGAACTCTATCCGCTTCCCGACGGCATTATCAAACTGACAACTCCTTACACCTCAGGAGAACACGTCTTTCAGGTGCAAAGAGCATTGGCCGCTCTGTATTTTTATCCTGATAAAGGCGCTGTCAACAATGGAATAGACGGCATTTACGGACCGAAAACAGCTGATGCAGTTGCGCGTTTTCAGTCCGTTAACGGTCTACCCGCAGACGGTATTTACGGGCCTGCGACTAAAGCGAAAATCGCAGCGCAATTAAGCTGACGAAAAATCCCGGAGAAACTCCGGGATTTATTTTTTCTTCTTCAATTTTTTTAAAATCCCTGCACTCCGCTCCCTCACCCGGAGCGAATATACGGAAAGACCAAACCTTCCGTAATCAACAAACTTCACACGCCTCACCAATTTTTTCACTATATCACCTGACAATATCCTCTGTTTGTTTTATTATATGTACCCCTTATTAGAAAAGGAATAAGGACAAGAGCTGTTTTCTCTTGTCCTTTTAGTGTGATCATGCTTTTTTTCGTTTATACTCGTCAATCAGCCGTTCGTTTTCTTTGAAGATTCTTGCTGTATGCGGACTGACTTGATAGCTTGCGACACTGGTAGTTGAACGTTTTTTCAGGATTTTAAACGGCTTCGCCGCTCGGGGCTCGCATCCGTTTTGAAATGCGCGTTCCATTATCCTTCACCTTCCTCCTCAATTGGCAGCACCAAATCATATATGCTCGTTAATGATGTGAATAGCAAATAATCAAATTCCGTGACTATGCTGTCAGACGTCAGCTTGATGACGTAACTCTGTGTCTCGATGGTAAAAGGGATGAGAACCACTTTTCCGTATTGGTCGTAATAAACATCCTTTCGATCAAGCCGAGTTTGCACGTCTGCCGGATCGTCCATATGCTCGGTTAACCGGTCTTTATCAGCCTGTGTCGAATAGTGACAGAGGGAGGCGGTTAAGCTCATTTTATCGGCATAGGTTTTCAGCAGTTTATCAATACCTTCAGCATATGCTTCTATACTTCCATAATAAACGTGGATCGGTTCGTTTTTCAATAGGTATTGGTATGTTTTCAGCCGATTGAGATACATGTGGAGCATTTCGTTATTTTCTTCGAGGATTTCTCTTGTGTCTGTTTCCAGTTCGCTGCCGGCCAGTTTTTTGACGTACGCGCTTAAAAAGATGAAAGCGTCAATTAAAGCAAAACTGACGGCGACAATGAGATACCGTTCCCAGTGAGTAAACAGGGAAGAGGAATCATATGTCCAGTATACCATAGCGCCCAGAACAAACAGCAAATACCATGTTTTCCGGATGGCGGACATTTTTTCTTTGACCTTCGCTTCGAAACGCCACGTGGCATACACGTATAAGCCCAATCCGGCCATGATGCACCAGACCATGATCTGAAAGAATAAAAGCATACATCAATCCCTCACATCTGAAATAGGTTCTGCTTATTGTATTCGCGAGGTACGGCTGGTTTTCCTGTTCCATAAAAAAAACCGCTCCTTTGACAGAAGCGGTGTAACATTAAAAAATCATATTTAAAATAAAGTAGGCGATGGCACCAAGTGTCGCTGAAATCGGAAGCGTGATGACCCATGTAATGAGCATTCGCTTGGCCGTACCCCAGTTTACGCCTTTTACCCGGTGTGACGCACCGACGCCAAGGATTGATGAAGAAATGACGTGGGTTGTACTGACCGGCAAATGAATAAATGTAGCGCCGAAAATAATAGCTGCACCGGTTAAGTCAGCAGAAACACCGTTTACCGGACGAATTTTCATGATCTTTCCGCCAACGGTTTTGATGATTTTCCAGCCGCCGATTGATGTTCCGAGACCCATGGCTGTCGCGCAGGCGAATTGCACCCAGGTTGGAATATCGTTAGAAGAAGTATGTAAATTCGCTGTGATGAGAGCCATTGTGATAATTCCCATTGCTTTTTGCGCATCATTTGTTCCATGTGTATACGATTGCAGAGCAGCTGTTACAATCTGCACTCTGCGGAATTGCTTGTTCGTTTTCGCCAAATTGCTGTCTTTAAAAATCAGCTTGACAATGCTGTAAAGAATAAACCCAAGGACAAAGGCAATAATTGGTGAAAAGATCAGTGCTTCAATGATTTTAATGAATCCCTTATAATTTAACGCAGCAAATCCGGCTGACGCAATGGCGGCACCGGCAATAGCTCCGATGATGGCATGGGATGAGCTGCTTGGGATGCCGTAGTACCATGTGATCAGGTTCCAGGCAATCGCAGCGATTAACGCAGCCAAAATTACGACAGAGCCATTTTCTAATGTATAAGGGTCTACAATGTCTTTCGTAATGGTTTTAGCAACACCTGTAAATGTCATTGCTCCGATAAAGTTCATCACAGCTGCCATTATAATAGCATGGCGCGGTTTCAGCGCTTTTGTCGATACCGAAGTTGCAATTGCGTTCGCCGTATCGTGAAACCCGTTGATGAAATCAAACGCCAGAGCACAAATGACTATTAGTATCGTTAATATGAATAGAATATCCATTTTTACCCCTCGTTACGCGTTTTTCATAATAATGGTTTCAAGATTATTGGCAACACTTTGGCAAGAGTCGGCAATTTCTTCAAGCGTTTCGTAAATTTCACGATATTGAATCACTTTGATCGGATCTGTTTCATTTCCGAAAAGATTCTTTAATGATTTTCTGTGCAGGTTGTCACAGCTGTGCTCATACTCTTTAATTTTGATTGCGTGAGGCTGAATATCCTTTAAGCGGTTTTCTGCCAGCAGCTCAATTGTAATTAAAATTTCTTTGGCACATTCTCTGATGTATCCGCTGAATTTATCGATATGCTCGTCTGATGAAGTAATCGAGAAAATCTCCATCATGGCAGAGAAATGTTCGATTCCGTCAAGCACATCATCCAGGCTGTTTGTCAGCTGAAGGATATCTTCGCGTTCAATAGGAGTGATGAACGCTTTGTTAAGCTCTTTAATCATGACATGAACATGATTGTCACCTTTTGTTTCATATTCCTTTAATGTATCAGCGAATTCTTTAAGCGTCGTTTGGTTTGTGACCTTAAAGTTCACAAAATATTCGGCAGTTTCGTCTATATTTTTTGCGATTTCTGTTAAAAGGAGTGAGAACTTATCTTTTTTTCTTCTTATCATTAAAAACCCTCCATAGTTTGAATGAGACAATGCACACATCAAATTATTATATAGCCTTTTGTCGAAAAAAAACAGGTAAAGTCGAAAAAAACACGGCTTGACTTTTTCGGCAAATCATGTCCACTTATTTTGACCTACTTCGGTTCAAAAAAACGACTCAAGTTTGCAAAACCTTTCTGCTTAACGTAAAAAGTATATCAAAAGTTGTGTTTTTCCTGTCAACTTTTATCTTCTGTTTCACCAAAAAACGGTTCCCTAAACAAGGGAACCGTTTTATCAGCTTGCTTTTCGTTTTTTCATCCCATAATAAACAGGCAGTCCGGCAAGGCCGATGAGGATGGATAATCCGCAGCTCAGTGTATCTGTGATGAGTGTGCTGCCTAACACAAAGAGTGAGCCTGCGATGGCCAAAATCGGCATGAATGGGTAAAGCGGAACACTGTAGGCGCGCTTTTCTCCCTTTGTTTGCTTGCGGAGGATAAACACCGCAAAAAAGGCCATCACATAAAAAATGTAGATCATGAAAATAGAGATTTCAGAGAGCTTATCAGGGTTGCTGATCAGCATCATAATCAAAGACACGGCAATTTGGAAGGATATCGCAATCCATGGTGTGCGGAACGTCGGGTGCACATGTGACAGTTTTTCAGCAAATGGAAGCTGTTTGCGTTCCGCCATCGCAAATGACACACGCGGAAAAGAAAGGACCTTTCCGTTTAAGCAGCCGAAGATGCTGACAATAATCCCGACACTGATCAGCTTTCCGCCAATTGACCCGAACAGCATGGTGGCAGCAGTGCTTGTCGCATTTTCGCCAAGTGTGACAATTTCGTTCGCAGACAGGATGTGAAGCAATGCAAAATTAATGAAAATATAGATGGCTGTTACGATTAATAATCCGCCCGTCATTGCACGTGGCAGCAGCTTTTCGGGGTTTTTCATTTCTCCGCCGAGTGCGGCCAGAAGAATCCATCCGTCGTAAGCAAACAACGTAGCCAAAATAGCTGCCCCGAAGTTCATATCGGAAATGCTTTCGTTTACTGCTGTGAAGATGTGCTGATCGCCTTTCCAAAGACCAAAGATGATGATGCATGCAATCGGAATCAGCTTTCCGATCGTTGTCAGCGTTTGGACAAAGCCGCCGTATTTTGTACCGATAATATTAATGACGCATAAAAAGAGAACTGCTATAATTCCAATTACTTTTGATAGTCCAGATCCCCAGCCGAAAAGATTCGCCATTAAAGATCCAAAATATAAACCCAGCGCACCGATAATTGCCGGACCGTAAATGATAATCTGTACCCAGCCGCACAAAAATCCCCAAAACTCGCCATACACTTCTTCAAGGTACGTATAGAGTCCGCCGGTTTTTGGAATCTGCGTTCCGATTTCCGCGATTGTCAAGCCGCCTGCCAACGTTAAAATACCGCCTAACAGCCAGGCGAAAAGTGCTGTCTTTGAATCACCTGAATAAGCGAGCACAGCTCCAGGCTTCATAAAAACACCTGAACCGATAATGGTTCCGATGACAAGAGTAAGGGCAAACAAGAGGCCTATCTCTTTTTTCAAACCGTTGTCTTCAGTATGCATGTCCTTAACCTCCTATAATATTGCAGCTTCAAAATGAAGAATCTATTTTTCATATTGTAAACCCTATTTTAGAAAAGTGAAATAAAATAAATTTTCTGATTTTCGATATTTGCTTTGTGTTGATTGATAAACCTGTGAAAAGACCTAATTTAATAAGTGATAAACGAATGAATGTGTGACTCTATACTTGGAAAGTTCGTGTTTTTCGAGCAGGTTTTAACCGAAAAAGAGGATGTGATGAGAACCCAGCAAAATAACGAACCTTCGTCGAAGCTGATATGTTGACTTTCCCATGCGAATAAAATACCTTGTAATTAGAACAATAAATATACAACTATGATATAATATCTCGAAATCGAGATAAAATGACCTGGAGGGACAGTATATGAAAGTCAACGGGATTCACCACGTGTCAGCATTAACGGCCGACGCACAAAAAAACTTAGATTTCTATAAGAAAGTATTAGGATTAAAGCTCGTCAAAAAATCCGTCAACCAGGATGAACCGACAATGTACCATCTGTTCTACGGAGATGAAGTGGCAAATCCGGGAACTGAGCTGACGTTTTTCGAGATCC
Source organism: Bacillus sp. NS1 (assembly GCF_058248265.1). Lineage (NCBI taxonomy): Bacteria > Bacillati > Bacillota > Bacilli > Caryophanales > Bacillaceae > Bacillus > Bacillus sp. NS1. Next base: position 385,632 of record NZ_JBZAZF010000002.1, read on the forward strand.
CCCGCATTGCACCGTTTCATGCAGGAACAAACAGTATTTCTTCTATTGGTTTGCGCGTTCCAAGCACAGAAGCCCTGCATTACTGGAAAGAACGTTTTGAAGAGCATGAGGTGGAGCATAGCGGCATCGCCCAAAGAGCCGGACGTGACATATTGGCATTCCAAGATCATGAAGGACAGCGCCTTGTGCTGACTGCTGATGAGAAAGGAAAAGGCTATGGTCTGCCTGTTAAACAGAGCGGCATTCCGGAAGAATTTTCGTTTCGCGGATTAGGGCCGGTTGAGCTGACTGTTCCATACGCTGAACCAACCTTACACGTATTGACGAACATTCTTGGATTTACAGAAATCAGCCGTGAAACAGTCGAAGGACAAGGAACTGCCGTCATTTTGGAATCTGGAGAAGGTGGTGCGGCAACGGAAATCCATTTAATAGAAAGAAACGATCTTCCCCGAGAGCGTCAAGGCAAAGGAAGTGTTCACCATGTTGCGTTTCGGGTAAGAGATGAAGAAGAACTTGCCGGGTGGCACCAGATCATCAGCCGGGAAGGCTATAGCAATTCCGGCATCGTTGAACGCTACTACTTCAAAGCGCTGTATTTCAGAGAGCCGAACGGCATTTTGTTCGAATTATCAACAGACGGACCGGGCTTTATGGTTGATGAAAACCTTGATGAGCTTGGCCAGACAATCGCTCTTCCGCCATACCTTGAGCACCGCAGAGCTGAGATTGAAGCAAAATTGAAACCGATACACTAAATTGTGATTGATTTGCCTTCCGGCGCTGCCGGAAGGCTTTTTTATGATCATAATAAATTTTGACATAGATAGGATGGATTGTTGGAGAGGAAATATCAGATACCGATTGGGAGAAATGGCTTAAAACCCGTTGTATATATGGACGATTGGCATGAAATGGTCTTGGCAAAAATATTGTCTTTGTTTATTAATAGTTTATTCATATTTGCTTGTTACACTATTTCAAAGTTAGACAAAAAGGAGTGAAAAACAAGTGGAAAAGAAAAAACGCGAGCTGGATATCGTCCTCATTCTCATTTTGCTCGCATCTGCATTTTTAAATATCTATAACATTTGGAAGGACGACACGGTGAATCCTTATTACACCGCGGCAGTTACCAGTATGATGCAAAGCTTTCATAATTTCTTTTATGCTTCGTTCGATGCTGCCGGTTTTATAACAGTTGATAAACCGCCTATTACGTACCAAATCCAAACGATCAGCGCATTGATTTTTGGTATGCATGGGTGGAGCGTCATTCTGCATCAGGCATTAGCAGGTGTAGGTTCAGTCCTTCTTATGTACTTGCTGATTAAGCCGACATTCGGAAAAACAGCGGCGCGCATTGCCTCATTTGTTATGGCATGTACACCGATTGCTGTAGCTGTAGCACGTACAAACAATGTTGATGCATTACTGGTATTTTTCTTATTACTTGCCACATGGCTTCTCTTTAAAGCCATCAGAAAAGGAAAGCTGATCTGGCTGTTAGCAGCATTTTTCATCGTTGGAGTAGGTTTCAATACAAAAATGCTGCAAGCTTATATGATTTTACCGGCCTTCTTATTGTTCTATCTGATTGCGGCAAACGCCACAATAAAGAAAAAAATCATTTCCTTGGTAAGTGCTTTAGCCGTATTAGCAGCCGTTTCATTATCATGGCCACTCATTGTTGACAATATCCCTGCAAGCAAGCGGCCTTATATCGGAAGCAGCCAGACAAACTCTGTTTTGGAATTGGCTTTCGGCTATAACGGGATTCAGCGGCTGACAGGCCAAAATTCCGGCGGCGGTCAGGGCGGACCAAACGGAGACGCTTCAAAAGAAATGTCTTCCTCAGATAACAATTCAACACAAAATCAAGCACCGCCTAATCAGTCATCAAGCAGCAGTTCATCAAGTAATGACAAATCATCAAATGGCAATATGACGGCACCTCCATCAAATGGTCAAATGCCAAGCGGCGGTCAAGTCGGCCCTCCAAGTGGCGGCCCTGGCGGAGACGGAGGGAAAAGCGGTACAGGAACCGGCTCGAAAATGCAATCAGGTTCAGGAATGTTCGGAACGGGAACACCTGGTCCGCTGCGGCTTTTCCAACAAGAATTATCTGATCAAATCAGCTGGCTAATACCATTTGCGATTTTTGGAATTGCAGGCTTACTGATCGCAGGCGCGAGAGAAAGAAGAAGATTATCTGCAGAGCAGAAGGAAACGGTGTTCTGGGTTGCATGGCTTGTACCGATTGCCGGATTCTTCAGTGTCGCAGAATTTTTCCATCATTATTATCTCATTATGCTGGCACCGCCGATTGCCGCTCTTGTCGGTGCGGGATGGGTTGCCCTTGTTCACCTGTACCGCAATCAGACAGGCTGGAAATCCTGGCTTCTGCCGGTAACGATTATTGCGACAACAGGGTTTGAATTGTTTATTCTCAGAAACTACAACGATCAAATCGGAGCAGGCTGGAGCATCGGTGTAGGTGTTATCGGCGTGGTGTCAGCGATTGCTTTGCTGCTGTTCAAACAGCGCCAAAAACCGATCAGTTATTATGTATCACTTGCAGCTCTTCTCGCATTGCTCGTGATGCCGATTTATTGGGCAAGCACACCGCTTCTGTACGGGGGCAACAGCTCACAGCCTGAAACAGGTCCTCAGCTCGCATCCATGAGCGGAAAAGGCATGGGAATGTCTGATGCAACTGTAAATGAAAAACTGATCAAATATTTAGAGGAGAATAACGCTGGAGCTGAATACCTATTCGCCACAACCGACTCGAACACAGCGGCGCCATATATTATTAATACGAAAAAAGCTGTCATGGCTATTGGCGGGTTCAGCGGATCTGACCCGGCTATCACGCTGACTCAATTCAAAAAACTTGTAAAAGAAGGGAAAGTGAAATACTTCTTGGCTTCTGGAATGGGAAGAGGCGGAAACAATGACATTGTTGAATGGGTTGAGAAAAATGGGAAAGAAGTGTCTTCAGATAAATGGCAATCAAGTTCTAATCAACAATCATCATCTGATCAGAAAACAGAAAATACTGATTCGGCTGATACATCAAGCAATAGCGAGTCTTCAGGCGAAAACAGCCAAATGGGCGGCGGACCTGGCGGAATGAATCAGTCAGCTACATTATACGAACTAAATGCTGATGAATAGGAGGAAAAAACATGAGCAGACATATTCAATATTCAGTTGTTGTACCCGTGTATAACGAAGAGCTTGTCATTCATGAAACCTATCAGCGCTTAAAAGAGGTCATGGATCAAACGAAGGAAAACTACGAGCTGCTTTTTGTCAATGATGGAAGCAAAGATCGCAGTATTGAGATTTTAAGAGAACACAGCCTGATCGATCCGAGAGTGAAAATCATTGATTTTTCAAGGAACTTTGGGCACCAGATCGCCATTACAGCGGGGATGGATTACGCACAGGGGAATGCAATCGTCGTCATTGACGCCGATTTGCAGGACCCTCCTGAACTAATTTTAGATATGATTGAAAAGTGGAAGGAAGGCTACGAGGTCGTGTACGCCGTACGGACAAAACGAAAAGGGGAAACCTTTTTCAAAAAACAAACTGCGGCTATGTTTTACCGGCTTCTCAGCAGCATGACCGATATTGATATCCCGATTGATACGGGGGATTTCCGCCTCATGGACAGAAAAGTCTGTGATGAAATGAAGAGATTAAAAGAAAAAAATCCTTTTGTCAGAGGGCTCGTCAGCTGGGTGGGCTTCAAACAGACAGCGGTCGAGTACGTACGTGATGAAAGGCTTGCCGGAGAAACAAAGTACCCGCTGAAGAAAATGCTGAAGCTTTCAATGGATGGCATCACGACATTTTCACACAAACCGCTGAAGCTGGCAAGCTACGCGGGGATGTTAGTGTCAGGTGCGGGATTTCTGTATATGTTTATCGTGCTGTACCTGAAGCTATTCACAGACAGCACGATTACGGGCTGGTCATCCCTTATTGTAATCCAGCTTCTGTTCAGCGGCATCGTTCTTCTAATTCTCGGCATGATCGGCGAATATATCGGCAGAATCTACGATGAAGCTAAAGACAGGCCGCTTTACATCGTGCAGAAATCGTATGGAATTGAAAATAAAAGACTCTATAGAGACCAGCATATGTCATAACCTGAAACCCCTGTCTGTAACGGACAGGGGTTTTTTTATATTCTGCGCGATGATCAAAGGAAAAGATGCTGATCGATTTATGGATATAAGAGATTGTGAACTTGCACTGCGGTTCAGGCATGCTGAAATAAAAAGGCAGAGCCTAAAAGCTTTCGTCTTAGGCTTTGCTGCATGTCAGCTGTTATATTGAGGGGCTTTTAACAAACGCATGATTAGAGCCGTACCAGTTATGTTTAATAGAATACTGGCACCCATTATAACTCCCCACACCAATGTTGATTCAGGAAGTAGAAAGCTCAGCAGCAGAAAAGCCAATCCTGCGCAGATCATGCTCAATCCCACGGTTTTCATGTTCAACCCTCCTTCTCAAACGGTGCCTCAAGTATCAGATTAGAGTGATGTCAGTCTGTATGATATACGAATGTCTCGGCAGAAAGTTTCATAAAGAAACAGGTCTTTTGTCCACTAAAAAGCCTCAGACCGCTTTTTCGGTCTGAGGCTTTATTTTCTTAAGAAGTGGTTTCTTCTTTTTGATCGAGTTTGATTTTTTTCGTCATTTCTTTGCCTTTTCTGAGAATTTTCACTTCAACAGTGTCACCGATGTTTGCGTCTTTATATAAGATATTGCGCAATTCACTGCCTGTATCGATTTCTTTGCCCTTCAGGCTGATGATAATATCCTCCGCTTTCAATCCAGCCTTTTCAGCAGGAGAGCCGGAAGCGACCTCGCGGATGTAAACACCCTTATTCAGCTGATTGCCGAACAGGCCCAGTGTGCCTTCTTGGTAGTTTTGCGGCACTTGTGCTAAATCAAGCATGCTGACACCGATATACGGGCGTTCAATTTGACCTTTAGAAAGCAATTCTTCTGCAATCGGTTTTACGTCATTGCTTGGAATTGCAAATCCGATGCCCTCAACATCATCTTCACTGATTTTCATGCTGTTAATGCCGACAATTTTTCCGGAAGTATTTAACAATGGACCGCCGCTGTTACCTGGGTTAATCGCTGCGTCAGTTTGAATCACGTTAATGCTTGTTTGACCGGCTGATGTTGACATTGAAACCGTTCTGTCCACACCACTTACAATTCCCTGTGTTACTGTGCGGGACAGGTCTTTTCCGAGCGGATCTCCAATCGCAATGACGGTCTCGCCTGTTCTGAGATCAGATGAATCACCGAAGCTTGCCACTTTTGTTACGTGGTCATCACTGATTTGAAGGACCGCTAAATCCGTTAACGAGTCACTGCCTACCAGCTTTGCTGTCACCTCAGTGCCGTCATATAAAGATACCTTCAGTGAAGTTGCCCCTTCTACAACGTGGTTATTCGTAATGATATAAGCCTTACCGTTCTCTTTTTTGAAAATGACACCAGATCCTGAACCGCTTTCTGTATCTTCGCTTGAACCAGGTGAACTAGAGCCGAACAAAGAGCTGTTTGACTGAGCCTGAAGATTTGTAATACCGACAATCGCCGGTGAAATGTTTTCCACCATATCTGAGATTTTAGAAGAATCCTCGCTCTTGAATGCAGATGAGCTGCTTGAGCTTGACGAGCTTTTGCCAGATTCAGAGGACGTGCTTTTAGCTGTAACCGATTGCGTTTGCTGCTGGCTGGATGATTGTTTTGCAGTGTCCTGAGAATCATGGTCGCCAAGTGGTGTAAACGTGTAAATGCCAAGGGCGAGACTGCCGCCGATCACACCGCCAAGCAGCGGTCTGAACCATCCGAACCCTCGTTTTTTCTTCTCCTGATCATGAATGACATTGCGGGCTGAGTAGGAGGTGCTATCGTTCTCTTTTGCTAGAAAGACCTCACTCTCATTACCTTCCGTTCTGTTTTCGTCTCGATAGTTATCCATCATGTTCACTCCGTTTCTCTATTTTCACTAATTTCTATTTGATTATGATAGGTTTATGACTTGAGTTTATCATAAACAAAAACTGTGGGATAAAAATGAAAAGATTATGGGAAATTGTGAAAAAGTGCGGAAAACGGTACACTTCATATTGTATACGAAAGGACTGAGTTGATGGTACAGATTGGATTGATTGGATATGGCAGCATGGCCGATATGATCGCCAGGCAGCTGTTGAAGCATGAACAAATCAAGGAGCATGAGCTCTTTATTGAAACAAGAACGAAGGGGGAGCGGCTGCAGGCGCTGATGTCAGATTATCCAAATGTATCAGCTGATTCGCTCGAGAACTGGGCGAAAACGTGCCGTTTGATGTTTATATGTGTCCCGCCGCTAAATGTTATTGAAACACTGCGCCGTCTGCACCCGTATGTGAACAGGAATACGCATATCGTATCTATTGCCGCCGGTGTGCCGCTGCGTCTTTTGGAGGCTGAAACGGAAGCTGGTATATCACGTTTCATTCCTGCCATTACATCCGAAGCAGAAGCGGGCATCTCGCTTGTCGTTCACAGTGAAGCGCTGACAGCAGATAAAAAAGAACGTCTGAATGAACTGTTATCGGTTTTCAGCCGTGTACGGGAAATCCAAGAATCGAATTTGGATGCCGCCAGCAATTTAACGAGCTCGGCACCTGGCTTCATAGCAGCAGTCTTCGAAGAACTGGCGCTGTCTGCGGTCAGAAACAGCAGCCTGTCCAAAGAAGAAGCCTTTGATTTTCTGATTCATTCACTATACGGAACTGGCAAGCTGCTGATCGAAAAGAAGATGTCTTTCGAGGAAACGCTGGAACGTGTCGCGACGAAAGGCGGAATTACCGGAGAGGGAGCTGAGGTGATACGCGCTTCTGTGCCGGACGTTTTTGATGAGGTGTTTGAAAGAACCTTGAAAAAATATGAACTGCTTACAGAACAGGCAGAGATACAGACCTGAATCCTTGAAAGAGGATTCTTTTTTATCATTGAATCGTTGTGATTTTCTCCAGCTATATTGCATTTTTCCTCTTTTTTTAATATAATTTGTTAGAATATTCATAATTTAGTAAAAAAGGAGGAGCGTTATGAAACTGTACATGTCAGTAGATATGGAAGGTATTTCGGGTCTTCCGGACGATACCTTTGTGGATTCCGGCAAGCGCAATTATGAACGCGGACGGCTTATCATGACTGAAGAAGCAAACTACTGTATTGCCGAAGCATTTAACAGCGGGTGTACCGAGGTGCTGGTCAATGACAGCCATTCGAAGATGAATAATCTAATGGTTGAAAAGCTTCACCCTGAAGCCGATTTGATTTCCGGTGACGTCAAACCATTTTCAATGGTAGAGGGGCTGGACGATACGTTTACAGGCGCTTTGTTTCTCGGTTATCATGCGAGAGCCTCGACTCCCGGTGTGATGTCACACAGCATGATTTTCGGCGTCCGGCATTTTTACATAAACGATCGGCCTGTCGGTGAGCTTGGGTTAAATGCATACGTTGCCGGTTATTATGATGTCCCGGTATTAATGGTAGCCGGAGATGACCGGGCGGCAAAGGAAGCGGAAGAGCTCATTCCGAATGTTACGACAGCAGCTGTCAAACAAACCATTTCAAGATCAGCAGTGAAGTGCTTGTCACCTGCGAAAGCCGGCAGGCTGCTGACAGAAAAAACCGCATTTGCCCTGCAAAACAAGGACAAAGTCAAACCGCTCACACCGCCTGACAGACCGGTTCTGAGCATTGAGTTCGCCAATTACGGCCAGGCAGAATGGGCGAATCTGATGCCGGGAACTGAAATAAAGCCGGGAACCACAACCGTTCAATTTCAGGCGAAGGACATGCTTGAAGCCTATCGGGCGATGCTTGTCATGACTGAGCTTGCGATGCGGACATCATTCTGCTAAAGGGGTGTTGAGGCTTTGGCGCGATACATGATGAAGCGTTTTTGGGCAATGGCAGCTACGATTTTGGTAATTACCACTCTGACTTTTGTTCTCATGAAGGTCATTCCCGGATCTCCTTTTAACGAGGAGAGAGGCACAAATGAAGCCGTTCAAAAAAATCTCGAAGCCTACTATCACTTAGACGATCCTCTCATTTTCCAATACATCATCTACCTAAAATCCATCATTACATTCGATTTCGGACCTTCAATTAAAAAACCGTCAGACAGCGTAAATGATATGCTGGAACGCGGATTTCCCGTTTCCTTTGAGCTTGGAATGACAGCGATTGTCATTGCCGTGATCTCTGGGCTCGTGCTGGGCGTAATCGCGGCGCTCCGCCGCAATGGCTTTTTGGACTACGCTGCGATGAGTCTCGCGGTACTCGGCATCTCCATCCCGAATTTTATTCTGGCAACATTGCTGATTCAGCAGTTTGCCGTCAATCTCAAACTATTTCCCGCTGCCACATGGACGAGCCCGATCCATATGGTGCTTCCGACCGCAGCGCTTGCCGTAGGGCCGATGGCAATTATTGCAAGGCTCACAAGGTCAAGCATGGTCGAAGTCCTGACACAGGATTATATCCGCACAGCAAAAGCAAAAGGGCTTTCTCCGTTCAAAATTATCGTAAAACACGCACTCAGAAATGCACTCATGCCCGTCATTACTGTACTGGGCACACTCGTTGCCAGCATCTTAACAGGAAGCTTTGTCATTGAAAAAATCTTTGCTATTCCGGGAATGGGAAAATATTTTGTTGAAAGCATTAATCAGCGGGACTATCCCGTGATTATGGGAACGACCGTTTTCTACAGCGTCATTCTGATCATCATGCTGTTTTTGGTCGATTTGGCCTATGGTCTGCTGGACCCGCGCATTAAACTGCATAAGAAAGGGTGAAGCGTGTGAATCTCCCTGTACAAACGGATGAACGCCAGCCAGAGCAGCACATTCAGGTGCCGGATGAGTGGTTTGCCTCGAACAAGGAAAACAATCGAGAAGCCGATTCGGTCAAGCGGCCGAGTTTGTCATACACGCAGGATGCCTGGAGGAGGCTGAAGAAAAATAAATTAGCGATGGCTGGACTTTTTATTCTTTTATTTCTTTTTGTCATGGCAGTTATCGGTCCCTTTTTATCGCCCCATAGTGTCGCGCGCCAATCGCTGACCGAGCAAAATCTTCCGCCCTCAGCCGATCATTGGTTTGGCACCGATGAGCTCGGCCGGGATGTGTTTACCCGAACATGGTATGGAGCGAGGATTTCGTTATTTGTCGGAGTGATGGCAGCGTTAATTGATTTTGTGATCGGTGTCATTTATGGAGGCGTTGCCGGCTATAAAGGCGGCAGGACTGACAGCATCATGATGCGGATTATCGAAGTGCTGTATGGGCTGCCGTATCTCCTTGTTGTCATTTTGCTGATGGTGCTGATGGGGCCGGGACTGGGGACCATTGTTGTGGCGCTGACTGTGACCGGATGGGTCGGCATGGCGAGAATTGTAAGAGGCCAGGTGCTTCAGATTAAAAATTATGAATATGTACTCGCTTCGAAAACCTTTGGTGCGAAAACCTTTCGCATTATCCGGAAAAATCTGCTGCCGAATACAATGGGAGCGATTATCGTACAAATGACATTAACCGTACCTGCCGCTATATTCGCAGAATCATTTTTAAGCTTCCTTGGCCTCGGCATACAGGCTCCGTTTGCCAGCTGGGGTGTGATGGCGAATGACGGTCTGCCTACGATTTTGTCTGGGCATTGGTGGCGCCTGTTTTTTCCGGCCTTTTTCATCTCCTTGACGATGTATGCGTTTAATGTGCTTGGAGACGGATTGCAGGATGCCCTCGACCCTAAGCTGAGGAGGTAGCTGTATGGAAAAAGTTCTGTCAGTCAAAAATCTGCACGTTTCTTTTACGACTTACGGCGGGACGGTTCAGGCGGTCAGAGGGGTGAGCTTTGATTTGTATCAAGGTGAAACCTTTGCAATTGTCGGCGAATCCGGCTGCGGCAAAAGCGTTACCTCTCAAAGCATTATGGGCTTGCTTCCGCCCTATTCGGCGAAAGTGACGGACGGCAGCATCCTATTTAAAAACAAGGACCTTTGCCGTCTTTCTGACAAAGCAATGAGAAGCATAAGGGGAGCCGACATTTCTATGATTTTTCAAGACCCGATGACGGCGTTAAACCCGACGCTGACTGTCGGAGACCAGCTGGGGGAAGCGCTCCTCCGCCATAAAAACATGAGCAAAAAGGCGGCGAGGGAAGAGGTGCTTTCCATGCTGTCATTGGTCGGCATTCCCGATCCCGAAGAGCGTCTGAAGCAGTATCCCCACCAGTTCAGCGGCGGCATGAGACAGCGGATTGTCATTGCGATGGCACTGATTTGCGAGCCTGATATTTTAATCGCAGATGAACCGACCACCGCTCTTGACGTGACCATTCAGGCACAGATTTTGGAGCTGTTTAAAGAGATTCAGAGAAAAACGAATGTGTCTGTCATTCTGATTACACACGATTTAGGGGTCGTTGCCCAGGTTGCTGACAGAGTCGCAGTTATGTATGCCGGGAAAATGGCGGAGATCGGCACGAGAAAAGATATTTTTTATCAGCCGCAGCACCCTTATACAAAAGGGCTGCTGAACTCTGTCCCGCGGTTGGATATGGATGGCGCGGAGCTGATTCCGATTGACGGAACGCCGCCGGATTTATTTTCACCTCCGCCAGGCTGCCCGTTTGCCGCCCGCTGTCCGAACAGGATGATCGTGTGTGACAGGGTATACCCGGCCCAGACCATCAGATCTGACACGCACACCGTCAACTGCTGGCTGCAAGATCAGCGGGCCGAACATGCGATGCTGTCGGGAGGTGCGAAGGATTGATCATGAAAAGGGGGAAGAGGATGAAACGAGTAAAAAAGCTATGGGGTGTGGGCCTTGCATTAGGACTTTCATTTGCGCTGATGGGATGTACAGCAAACGAACAAGCTGGAAAAGAAAGCGGTAATGATAAGGCAAAAACAAGCGGGGAAAAGGTGCTGTATTTAAATAACGAAAATGAACCGACTTCGTTCGATCCGCCAATCGGTTTTAATAATGTGTCGTGGCAGCCGTTAAATAACATCATGGAAGGGCTGACGCGTCTTGGCAAAGAGAATGAGCCCGAGCCTGCAATGGCGGAAAAGTGGTCTGTATCAAAAGATAAAAAAACCTACACATTTACGATTCGGGAAAATGCGAAATGGACCAACGGAGATCCGGTAACGGCTGGAGACTTTGAATACGCGTGGAAACGGATGCTTGATCCGAAAAAAGGCGCTTCATCTGCGTTTCTCGGCTATTTTATTGAAGGCGGCGAAGCGTATAACAGCGGGAAAGGAAAAAAAGACGATGTGAAGGTGACGGCAAAGGATGATCGAACCCTTGAAGTAACGCTTGAAGCACCGCAAAAATATTTTCTCAGCGTCGTGTCCAATCCAGCGTATTTTCCAGTAAACGAAAAGGTTGATAAAGAAAATCCAAAGTGGTTTGCTGAGGCCGATACATTTGTCGGGAACGGTCCGTTTAAGCTGACGGAATGGAAGCATGATGACAGCATCACAATGGAGAAAAGCGACACGTATTGGGATAAAGATACCGTGAAGCTTGATAAGGTGAAATGGGCGATGGTCAGTGACAGAAATACAGATTACCAGATGTTTCAGTCTGGGGAACTGGATACCGCTTATGTCCCTGCTGAGTTAAGCGATCAGCTGCTGGATCAGGACAACGTCAGCATTGTTGACCAGGCCGGCCTCTATTTCTACCGGTTTAATGTGAACATGGAGCCGTTCCAAAATGAAAACATCAGAAAAGCCTTTGCGATGGCTGTCGATCAAGAGGAAATTGTAAAGTACGTCACGAAAAATAACGAAAAACCGGCGCACGCCTTTGTATCGCCTGGATTTACGCAGCCTGACGGCAAGGATTTCCGTGAAGCGGGCGGAGACCTGGTCACGCCAAATGAAAACAAAGCGAAGCAGCTGCTGGAAAAGGGCATGAAGGAAGAAAACTATGATAAACTTCCTGCGATTACTCTTACTTACAGCACAAAGCCGGAGCATAAAAAGATTGCCGAGGCGATCCAGCAAAAATTGAAAAATACTCTTGGAGTCGATGTGAAGCTGGCCAATATGGAATGGAATGTATTTTTAGAGGATCAAAAAGCGCTGAAATTCCAATTCTCTCAAAGCTCATTTTTGCCTGACTACGCGGACCCTATCAGTTTTCTCGAAGCCTTCCAAACAGGAAATTCGATGAACCGCACAGGCTGGGCCAATAAAGAATACGATCAGCTGATCAAGCAGGCGAAACACGAAGCTGATGAAAAAACGCGTTTCTCCCTAATGCATCAAGCGGAAAAGCTGCTGATCAATGAAGCGCCGATCATTCCGGTTTATTTCTATAATCAGGTCAACCTGCAAAACGAAAATGTAAAGGGGATCGTCCGGCATCCTGTCGGCTATATCGATTTAAAATGGGCAGATAAAAACTAACGCTGGCGATTGAGAAAATACTGCTTCTTTATGCGAGGGAGCGGTATTTTTTCTCTTTCTTGCACGTATACGTAGGGTGCAGAGCAAATGAAAGGAGTGATTCAGTTGAATCACAAGCCGAAAGCGCTGAAAAAGGGTGACACAGTCGGAGTGATCGCGCCTGCAAGCCCGCCGGATCCAAAAAAGCTTGACACCGCGCTTTTATTTTTAAAAGAGCTCGGACTTCAAGTGAAATTGGGCAAGGCACTAAAAAACCAGCACGGCTATTTAGCGGGACAGGATGATGAGCGGCTGGCTGATCTGCATGAGATGTTCATAGCCGAGGAGGTAAAAGCAGTGCTGTGCGCTTGCGGGGGTTTTGGGACAGGACGTATCGCCGCCGGCATTGATTTCAGCTTAATCCGCAAACATCCTAAAATCTTCTGGGGATACAGCGATATTACGTTTTTACATACTGCCATCCATCAAAACACAGGTCTTGTCACCTTCCATGGCCCGATGCTCAGCTCAGATATTGGCCTCGACGACGTTCATCCACTGACAAAAGCGTCGTATGAGCAGCTCTTCCAAGAGACGGAATTCACTTATACAGAGAACCTTTCTCCGCTGACCGTGCTTGTTCCCGGAAAAGCGGAAGGTGAGCTTGTCGGAGGAAATCTCTCTTTACTGACATCTACGCTGGGTACACCGTTTGAAATTGATACGAGAGGGAAGCTTCTGTTTATTGAAGATATAGACGAGGAGCCGTATCAAATCGATCGGATGCTGAATCAGCTGAAAATGGCAGGGAAACTGACTGACGCAGCCGGAATTCTTGTTTGTGATTTTCACAACTGTGTCCCGGTGAAGAGGGAGAAATCTCTGTCGCTTGAGCAGGTGCTTGATGACTATATTGTATCAGCAGGCAAGCCTGCTCTGAGAGGATTTAAAATCGGCCACTGCTCACCGAGTTTCGCCATTCCGATCGGTGCGCAAGCTGCAATGAATACAGCACAAAAAACAGTCGTCATCGAGGCGGGCGTTTCAGAAGGGGCGCTGAAGACATGAAAATCACTCGAATAGAAACAAACCGAATCGCCGTACCGCTGACAAAGCCGTTTAAAACCGCGCTACGCACTGTGCATACGGCTGAATCTGTCATTGTAAGGATCACTTATGACAGCGGCGCGATCGGATGGGGGGAAGCGCCTCCGACGATAGTGATTACAGGAGACAGCATGGATAGCATTGAAAGTGCAATTCACAATGTCTTGAAGCCGGCACTGCTTGGAAAAAGCCTGTCTGGCTGTGAGGCCATTCTGCACGACATCCAGCATCTCCTTACAGGAAACCAGAGTGCTAAGGCGGCTGTAGAAATGGCGGTATACGACGGCTGGGCGCAGATGTGCGGACTCCCGCTTTATCAAATGCTCGGCGGATACCGAGATACGCTGGAAACAGATTATACCGTCAGTGTCAACTCACCTGAAGAGATGGCAGCGGATGCCGAGAATTATCTCAAACAAGGCTTTCAAACGCTGAAAATAAAGGTCGGCAAAGATGATATCACAACAGATATCGCCCGTATTCAGGAAATTAGAAAACGTGTCGGATCAGCCGTGAAACTTCGATTAGACGCTAATCAGGGGTGGACGCCAAAGGAAGCAGTAACAGCCATTCGGAAAATGGAGGATGCCGGTCTTGGCATTGAGCTGGTCGAGCAGCCTGTCCATAAAGATGATATCGCTGGGCTTAAAAAGGTGACAGATGCGACAGACACACCGATTATGGCCGACGAAAGTGTGTTCACGCCGCGGCAGGCGTTCGACGTTCTTCAAACCCGGAGCGCTGACTTGATCAATATTAAGTTGATGAAAGCGGGCGGCATCAGCGGAGCAGAGAAAATCAATGCCATGGCAGAGGCGTGCGGAGTGGAGTGCATGGTCGGCAGCATGATCGAAACGAAGCTGGGCATTACGGCCGCGGCGCATTTTGCGGCAAGCAAAAGAAACATCACACGCTTTGATTTTGACGCGCCGCTGATGCTGAAAACAGATGTCATCAAAGGCGGCATCACATACAGCGGCAGCACGATTGCGATGCCTGGAAGACCGGGTCTCGGAATCACCGGAGCTGCGCTTTTGAAAGGGGCAAAAGAGCTATGATGCACACTGTCATATCAGCAGTCGCTAACATCTGGACAGCGCCTGATTCACCTCGACCATCTGATCAAGCGATGCTTCGTCCTACCGTATTGATCAGAGACTGGCTGGAGCGCATGACGTATGATGAGCGGCTTGGATTATGTACAGACAATGTGATCCAAACTCAGGGTCTCTTTGGCGAAAAGGTACTGGTGACGGCAGAACAGGGTGAATGGGTTTCAGTGATCGTGCCGAGCCAGCCATCCCGAAAGGATCCGCGCGGATATCCGGGATGGATGAAAAAGAACCAGCTGAAAAAAACAAGTCCCATCCATACACAAAACGATATCATGATCAGCAAACCAGCTGCATTTTTGTACAGAAGCAATGGAGAAAAAGAGATTGAACTGAGCTTTTTGACGGTTCTCCCCCTCATTGCAGAAGAAAACGGATATTTTAAGGTTTCGACTGTTTTTGGGGAACGGTTTGTGAAGCAAACTGATGCAGTGCCTGTCCGCGAACAGAAAGGGACTGCTGAAGACATCATACAAACGGGAGCGTTTTTTCTCGGGCTTCCTTACCTGTGGGGAGGGATCAGCGGGTTTGGATTTGATTGCTCTGGGTTTATGTACAGTATATTTAAGGCCAATGGATACCGCATCCCCCGTGATGCAGGAGATCAGGCAAAGGCGGGGGAGGAAATCCCACTTGATGATATGAAAGCCGGTGACCTGTTGTTTTTTGCTTATGAGGAAGGAAAAGGAGCAATTCATCACGTCGGTCTGTCCATAGGAGACGGAAAAATGCTTCATTCTCCTAAGACAGGGAAATCGATCGAAATCATCACGCTGAAAAATACAGAATATGAAAAAGAGCTTTGTGCGGCACGCCGCTGTTTTTCAGAATGAGGAGGGAGACACATGACACCACTGCTAGAGGTCAGCCAGCTGAAAATGCATTTTGACGCAGGGAAAAAGCGGACAGTCAAAGCCGTCGACGGGGTCACCTTTCAGATTCATGAAGGAGAAACATTTGGGCTAGTCGGTGAATCAGGGTGCGGGAAATCAACCTTAGGGAGGGTACTGATGCGCCTTTATCAACCGACAGAAGGGATTGTGAAATACCGCGGCACCAACCTTCATGCACTGAGTGAGAAAGAGCAGTTTGCCTTCAACCGCAAGCTGCAGATGATTTTTCAGGACCCTTACGCTTCGCTTAACCCGCGCATGACCGTTCGAGAAATCATTTTGGAGCCGATGGAAATTCACCACCTTTACAATACCCATAAAGCGCGGCTTCTCGTCGTGGACGAGCTGCTTGAGGCAGTGGGGCTGCACCCCGATTTTGGCAGCCGTTATCCCCATGAATTCAGCGGCGGACAAAGACAGCGAATTGGGATTGCCAGAGCACTTTCGCTGAATCCTGAATTTATCGTGGCAGACGAACCGATTTCTGCACTTGATGTCTCGGTTCAAGCGCAGGTGGTCAACCTGCTGAAGCGGCTTCAAAAAGAGAAAGGGCTCACGTTTTTATTTATTGCCCATGATCTTTCGATGGTGAAGCATATCAGTGACAGGATCGGTGTTATGTACTTAGGGCACATGATGGAAATTACAGAGAGCGGAACACTGTATCGTGAACCGCTGCATCCCTATACAAAGGCGCTTTTATCCTCGATTCCGATTCCAGATCCTGAATTGGAGGACAAGCGTGAGCGCATCCTTTTAAAAGGGGAGCTGCCGAGCCCGGTCAATCCGCCGAGCGGCTGCGTGTTTCGGACCCGCTGTCCGGAGGCGATGCCTGAATGTGGGGAGTCCCGTCCTCAGCTTCAGGAAATCGAAGCGGGCCGATTTGTCGCCTGTCATTTGTATCGTAATGCTGAGACGACAGAAAAGGTGAGATAATCAAAAAAAGACTGGCTCAAGAGCCAGTCTTTGCTTTTATAATTGATGTAAAAATTTCACACAAACCGGATAAGGGACAGAAACAGTTGATGGTAGGACTGTCAATCGGCCGGTTTCTGTGTCTCTTTCAAACAGGACTAGGTTGCCTGTTTCTTCATTTGAAGCAACAAGGAACGCTTCCGTTGGATCAAAAACAAAGTCCCGAGGCCAGTTTCCTTCTGTCGAAACTCTTTCCACGAAAGCCAGCTCGCCTGAATATTGATTCACTTCAAATACAGCGATACTGTCATGACCGCGGTTTGCGACGTAAACAAAACGGCCGTCCTGTGTGACATGAATTGCGCTTCCCTGGCTGTTATCCGTAAAATCATCAGGGATGGCAGAGACAACCTGAATTTCTCTAAATTCGCCGGCTGTCGGATTGTATTCAAGTGCAACCACTTCATTGCTTAATTCTGTCATCACATAAGCGTATTTTTCCTTCGGATGAAAAGCGATATGGCGAGGACCTGCGCCGGGAGCAAAGGAATGGCTTCCGGATTCAGACAATACGCCGTCTTTTAGCTTATAGATATACAGCTTATCGGTCCCTAGATCAACGGCTACGACATAGTTGTGTTCAGGTGTGAACCCTGCGTAGTGTGTATGCGGTTTTTCCTGTCTTTCGTGCGGTCCTTTTCCTGTGTGAGCGGCTTCTGAAGCAGGTGATTGCAAGCTTCCGTCTTCCTGAACCGGAAAAGCGTGCACCTTCCCGCTGTGGTAATTGGCTGTCAGTACGAATTGATTTTGATCATCGACGCTTACATGGCATGGCGATGGGCCGTCAATTAACTGATGATTCAGAAATGTTAATTCACCGCTGTTTTTATCGATTTGATAAGCAGCAACACCACCTTGGCCGTCTGCTTTTTCAATTGAATAAAGAATGGTATTGTCTTTATTCGGCGTTACATATGTCGGGTTGCCCAGCTTAGCGGCAAGCTTTGGCTCGCTGAGTGTTTTTTTCTCGGTATCAAGCTCAAATGAATAAATCCCTTCGCTTCCGCCTTTTGTATATGTTCCGACATATCCTATGTACTTTGTCATGCGATTTCCCCCTTAAATATGATGTCACCTCTATATTAACGTATCTTGATAAAATAAGCTGTTTAAAACATGAAAAAGGGGAATATTCTTCATTCACCGCGAATCAGCGGCATTGTACAGCACCTGAAGGAGCCGCCGGATTTAATAATTTCTGACAGGTCAATTTCGATGATGTGATAGCCTCTTTTCGATAGCTGTTGATTGACATGGCGGTTGCAAGGGAGGCTGATGATCGTTTTACTCCCGATTGAAAGGACATTGGTGCCGAGCGTAAATTGTTCATCCTCAGGCACTTCAATGAGATCATAACGTTTTGCCAGCATGTCAACTTCCTCTGGCTCAAGGGCTTGAGGATAAATTAACGCTTCGCTTTCAGATACGATGTTAAACACGCAGTCCAAATGCAAAAATTTTTCATGCAACTGTACTGGAACGACTGTATATTCAGGAAGAGCCTCTTTTAGCTGGCCGATGGCTGACATGTCGGTGCGCTGGCTGATTCCGACGTAGACGGTATCACCATCGATAATGACGTCACCGCCTTCAATGCTTGTATGAAGCATATGGGTATAAGAAATGCCTTGCTTGTGAAAAAAATCTTTTATGATGGCTTCTTCCCCTTGGCGAATCGGTTCAGTCATGCTCGAGAGGAAGGCCTTTTCTCCGATGACAAACCCTATGTCTCTAGTGAAGACCTGCTCGGGGAGTCCGTCGTGGACGGGCAAGAGGATGACTTCGATGTTGTGTGACCTGAGTGCTTCAACAAAGCGGCTGTGCTGATCTGTAGCGGTTTTAACATGAATATTGTCATCTTCAAAATGTTTTTGGGTTTCGTTTATGACATCTTTTATGGTCATATGCTCCGGTTTGCATAAAATGACTTTCTGAAGTGTGCCATATTCCGTTCGGCATACCGTTTTTTGCTGATGTTTCGGGATGGATATGTCCATTTGTTTCTCCTCCTGACCGTGTGAAGAATACATTTATTATTCCCTCATCATGAAAATCATTAAACGTTTTAGAAGAAAAACCTGACACACAAAGCATTTTAAATTTTAGACAAATGGCAAAGAATATTGTTTAATAGGAGAATATGAGTGCATTTAACTAAACGATCAGACATCAAAGGGGAGAAAGGTATGGAAACACCGGAAACAAAATTTTGTAAAGAGTCAAAGGTTGTAAAAACCAGCAGGGTGTTCCCGCTTGATACAAACAACCATAATACGCTGTTTGGCGGAAAATTAATGAGCTACATTGATGATATTGCCTCTATTTCGGCGGCGCGCCATTGCAGACGTGAAACCGTAACAGCTTCGATGGACTCTGTAGATTTTTTGAAGCCGATCGGGCAACAGGATTCTGTCTGCCTGGAGTCATATGTGACATGGGTCGGCACATCTTCTATGGAGGTGTTTGTGAAAGTCATTAAGGAGCACCTGATGACAGGCGAAAGGGAGCTCGCCGCGACATCCTTTTTGACATTTGTCGCATTAGATTCAAGTGGCAAGCCGGTGCCTGTACCGAGAGTTGTACCTGAAACTGAAGAAGAAATCATGCTGCATAATACCGCTGTTCAGCGCGCCAATGAACGAAAGAACCGCAAAAAACACAGCCAGGCGCTTGCAAATGCGCTCGGAACGGAAAAGCCTTGGTAAACGTTAAACCCAAAACATATGTTGTTTTGGGTTTTTTTTGTGCTTTTCATCTTTCCGATGGTGATAATTACAATGGTTAGTCCGTTTTTGCTAGGGGATTCTATAAAAAAGCAACAATTGTCACGTTAAATTGATAATTTTGTGACGACTTTATTAAAGATTCATTTAAAATATATCTTTTATCCGCGCGATCATGTATTTTAAAGATATATTTTAAATACATCTTTTTGAAAGGGTTGTTTCTACGATGTTAGATAATAAAACAATCGAAATCATTAAAAGCACTGTACCCGTATTACAACAGCATGGAGAAACCATCACTGGACGTTTTTACAATCTGATGTTTCAAGACCATTCAGAGCTTCTGAACATTTTTAATCAAACAAACCAAAAAAAGAAAACACAGCGCGCTGCACTTGCAAATGCCGTTATCGCAGCTGCGGCAAATATTGACCAGCTCGGAAATATCATTCCGGTCGTCAAACAAATCGGCCACAAGCACCGCAGCATCGGAATTAAGGCTGAACATTATCCGATCGTCGGCAAATATTTGTTGATTGCGATTAAAGATGTTCTGGGAGACGCTGCGACACCTGACATTATGCAGGCATGGGAGAAAGCGTACGGAGTAATCGCTGATGCGTTCATCGGAATTGAAAAAGAAATGTATGACCAGGCAGAGCAGCAAACGGGCGGCTGGAAGGAGTATAAGCCGTTCGTCATCGCGAAAAAAGAGCGGGAAAGCAAAGAAATTACATCCTTCTATCTGAAGCCGGAAGACGGCATGCCGTTACCTGATTTTCAAGCAGGGCAGTATATCAGCATTAAAGTGCGGACTCCTGATGCTGAATATACGCAAATCCGTCAATACAGCCTGTCAGATATGCCTGGAAAAGACTATTATCGAATTTCAGTGAAGAAAGACGGTGCCGTGTCTTCTTATTTACACGATGGACTGCATGAAGGGGATTCAATAGAGATCAGCGCACCGGCAGGGGACTTTGTTTTAGATTCTTCATCACAAAAAGATCTCGTTCTGATCAGTGCCGGAGTTGGTATTACACCAATGATCAGCATGCTGAAAACGGCTGTTTCCAAGCAGCCTGAACGGCAGATTCTGTTCATTCATGCCGCGAAAAACAGTGAATACCATGCATTGCGTCATGAGGTAGAAGAAGCGGCAGACCATTCTTCTGTCAAAACAGCATTTGTGTATCGCGAGCCGACAGAGGAGGACCGAGCAGGCGATCTTCAATTTCATGAAGGGCAGATTGATCAGCAGTTCCTCAAAGAACTGATTGCCAATACAGATGCAGATTATTATATTTGCGGTTCACCGTCATTTATTACGGCAATGCATAAACTTGTATCAGAACTCGGATCGGCGCCGGAATCTATCCATTACGAGCTGTTCGGCCCGCAATTAAGCATGGCGCAGTCCGTTTAACCGCATACTTGAAACTCTTCTCCTTTCAGAGAAGAGTTTCTTTATTAAGATAGAAGAAGGCGGACAAGCGCTTGCCTCTACATCCGGACAATCACTGACCCGCTTCCGCCGCTTGTACATACACGGTTTTGCTGTTCTTGCATCGTTCTCAACAATTCATTGTTTACCTCAATCGCTCTGATTAGTTGCTCCATTCTTAGCTCTAAACCGGATAGCCTGTCAATTGTCTGCTGTTGAAGATAGCCAGCGGGTTGGGGAGCCGATGGCAGATCATAGGGCCAATGGGTATTCGTTTTCTGATGTTTCATATTGCGCCTCCAATCGATGTCACTTTCTATTATGTTATGTGCTGCCGATCTGCACGTTCGCCTATTTAGAACCGGATAATAGGTATAATGCATAGAGGGTCTGCCTTGGGGAACAATAGGCTCAAAATGACCAGCGGATGGAGGTATAGATCAGTGTTATGGATGGTATGGGCATTTTTACTGAAGCCAGTTATCGTATTTTCGATTGCGTATATTCTGTTTCGGCTTGCCGGTAAAAAAGCCGTGTCACAAATGAACAATTTTGATCTGCTTTTGACCTTCGCAATCGGAACCATTATCAGTGAGCCTATTCTTACATCCAGGCTGCCGATGTCCATTTATTACGCGGGCTCTTTTTTGGTGCTTTATCTACTGATGAGCAAGCTCTCTCTTTCTAATAAATGGCGATGGCTGCTAGTCGTAAGCCCAACAGTCTTAATCCGAAACGGGGATATTGATGAACGCGGTTTGCGTAAAGAAAGGCTGACGGTTAATGAACTGCTTGGAAAGCTGAGGGAGAAGGGTTACGCCGATCCGGCTGACATTGATCTTGCCATCATTGAAGAAACGGGAGAAGTAAGCGTCATCCCAAAAGAGGAAGCGAGAGCGGTACAGGTACGGGATTTGCATATGGAAGCTGAACGGAATTTTATTCCGATTCCGCTTATACTGGACGGCGAAATCCTTGATCATAATTTGAAATACCTTCAAAAGAACCGATCATGGCTGTTTGAGAAGCTTGAGAAAAAAGGGTACAGCCCCAAACTGCTGTCCTCGATTACACTTGGCACGATGAATGCCCGCGGCGATATATCGCTTGATTTGAATACCTCAAATGAACCGCAGCATGATCCTTATTTATATAAACCGGGAAATAACAATTAAGATTGCTCTCTTTTTTTAACGAGAGCTTTTTTCTTTTTAAAAGGGAATTTTTGTTTGGTGTCAAATGTACCTTGGTAGGGGGGAACTGAACATGAAGGACTTATCTATTAGAAAAGACATGGCACCGACGGTCAGTCTATTATATTCCGCAGTGGAAGAAAACAGTCTCCGTCTGGCTTCTATCGTAAGTCATATGACACACAGTGAACTTTATTATAAGGGGCGCTGCCAAACAAAAAACAGCACAGCTCAGCTTTTGTGCCATATCGCAAATGTTGATATCAGATGGGTCTGGCGTATCAAGGAGAACCGAATACCGGATCATATTGAACAGACATACGGCCCGATGACAGATGAAAGCGGACGGCTGCCTGAACCGGAGAATCAGCCCGGATTAGATGAACTCCTGAAAAGACATCGGTATGTGGTAAACGAGCTGAAATCGGTATGTTACACCTTAACTGAAAATGATTTGCATCAGCCGCTTTCTTACGATGGTGACACCGCGACCATACGATGGGGCATTTGGCATATGGCGGATCATAACCGCTATCATCAAGCCCATATTGAAGCCCTCAAAAAAGAATGGAAGCAGGGTATGGTGAAATATGAGCGCTAAAACGAAGCTGCTGACCGATCGAATGCGTTTGCGCTGTATGGAAGATCAGGATCAAGCCTCTTTGTTTGATCTTTTTAACGATCCTGACGTCATGAAATATTATTCCGGTTTAAAAGATAAGAGGCAAACCCGCGAGTGGATCAATTGGAACAAAAGAAATGAAAAAGGGTACGGCGTTAGTCTGTGGATCGCTGAAGATAAGCGGACAGGGGACTTTTTAGGGCAATGCGGCATCGTGCCCCAGCAGGTGGAAAATCAAACAGTAATGGGAATCGGCTATATGTTTGCCTGCCGCCACTGGGGGAACGGCTATGCGCAAGAAGCGGCGCGAGCCTGCCTGGACTACGGCTTCAACGTACGGCAGTTTGGCACAATTGCGGCTTTGATTGACCCTGATAACAAAGCGTCCATACGGGTAGCGGAGAAAATCGGCATGATTTACGATAGAACGATCAGAAAATGGAATAAACCAATCGCAGTATATGAAAGAAAATCTTACAATTGAAAGAAAGAGCCAAGTTATAGTATCATGATGTCAGGTAAAGTTTTCTAGGGTTCCGCATGTCAGTGGACATGGACTGGTCCGAGAGAAAACACATACGCGTAAATAGAGGCGTGTATGCACACGGAGGGAAAAAAGCCCGGGAGAGTCAATCTCATGTGAGACGACTGTCCGGGGTTTTTTTGTTTTCGGAGAATCTTACTGGAAAGAAAGGAATGACTTGAAATGAAATGGGGATTAGTCGTGCTTGCCGCCGTTTTCGAAGTTGTTTGGGTGGTAGGCTTAAAGCATGCTGACTCAGCTTTAACATGGAGCGGCACTGCCGTCGGCATCATAGTCAGCTTTTATCTTTTAATGAAGGCGACAAACAGTCTGCCTGTCGGAACCGTGTATGCCGTCTTTACCGGACTTGGCACGGCAGGAACAGTGCTGAGTGAAATCATTCTGTTTCATGAGCCGGTTGGATGGCCGAAGCTTTTGTTAATCGGCGTGCTCCTAGTCGGTGTAATCGGCTTGAAGCTTGTGACACAGGATGAGACAGAGGAAAAAGGAGGCGAGGCATGATGCTGCACTGGATCAGTTTATTGTGCGCGGGCTGTTTGGAGATGGCCGGCGTGGCCCTTATGAATCAATATGCGAAAGAAAAAAGCGTGAAGTGGGTGCTGTTGATCATTGTTGGTTTTGCCGCTTCATTCTCCTTGCTGTCGTATGCAATGGAGACTATTCCAATGGGCACGGCTTACGCTGTCTGGACAGGCATTGGCACCGCCGGCGGAGCGCTTGTCGGCATCCTCTTTTACAAGGAGCCGAAAGACGCCAAACGGATCTTTTTTATCGCTTTGATTTTATGTTCAGCGGTTGGTTTAAAAATTCTGTCATAAATTGATTTTTATCAAATCTTCAGTATAATGGATAAATAGTTTAGACTTACAAAGATAAGAGGGATTATTCATGAAATCATATATGACACAGCGGTTGAACGAATACCGTGACGGAAATGAGGATAAAGGGCGTCTTTTGGTCAGCTGTCCCGATCAGCCGGGTATCGTCTCTGCGGTTTCCGCGTTTTTATTTGAACATGGCGCAAATATTATAGAATCAAATCAATATACGACAGACCCTGAAGGCGGCCGATTCTTCCTGAGAATCGAATTCGACTGCGAGAGCATTCGTGAGAAAAAAGAAACACTGCAGGATGCGTTTGCGTCTGTTGCAGAAACATTCGACATGACATGGAGTTTAACATTGGCAAGCGAGCTGAAGCGTGTCGCCATTTTTGTCTCAAAGGAGCTTCACTGCCTGCATGAGCTGATTTGGGAATGGCAAACCGGCAACCTTATGGCGGAAATCGCTGTTGTCATCAGCAACCATGAGGAAGCGAGAGAACTGGTTGAACGGCTGAACATTCCATTCCACTATATGAAAGCGAACAAAGACATCAGAGCGGAAGTCGAAAAGAAGCAGCTTGAACTGCTTGAGCAATATGAGATTGATGCGATCGTGCTTGCACGCTATATGCAAATCTTAACCCCTGACTTTGTTTCGGCTCACCCGAATCGCATCATTAATATTCACCATTCGTTCCTGCCTGCATTTATCGGTGCGAATCCGTACAAACGGGCTTACGAGCGCGGCGTGAAACTGATCGGAGCGACATCTCACTATGTCACAAACGATCTTGATGAAGGGCCGATCATTGAACAGGATATTGAGCGCGTGGACCACCGTGACAATACGGAAGCGCTAAAAAACATTGGAAGAACAATTGAACGCAGCGTGCTCGCCCGTGCTGTAAAATGGCATTTGGAAGACCGCGTCATCGTTCATGAAAATAAAACAATTGTCTTTAACTAGACTGCAAGATGCCCGCGCCATGCGGGCTCTTTTTGGTGACGAAAACCCTTGACAAGTGGCCTTTTTCTTTGCATAATATAAAAAAATCATTGAGCGTTGAAGAGGATTAGTAAGCAGACCTTTCTGTGACAGAGAGCAAAATGAATCGCTGAAACATTTTGCCGCATGAAACCTGCCGAACCTGCCTTGGAGTCTTAGGGGGAAAACCTAGGCGCGTAACCTGGCGTTACAGGAAAGCGGAGCGTGCAAAAGCGCGTTCAATCAAGGTGGTACCACGGAAACCCATTTCGTCCTTATGAATCAGGATGAAATGGGTTTTTTTATTGTAAGTTGGCTGGCAAAAAGCCGCGGAGGAGAATAAATGAAAAAACAAAGAATAGTAGTGAAAATAGGAAGCAGTTCGCTCACGAATAGCAACGGAAGCATTGATGAGGCAAAAATCAGAGAGCATGTTCAAGCCATTTCACTGTTAAAGAAAGCGGGACATGAAATGATTCTGATTACCTCGGGAGCCGTAGCGGCGGGGTTTTCCAGCCTCGGTTATCCGTCCCGCCCCGTTACCATTAAAGGAAAGCAGGCGGCGGCCGCGGTCGGACAAACACTGTTAATGCAGCAATATATGAATCAATTCAAACAATACTCTCTGACTCCGGGACAAATCCTTTTAACGAGAAATGATTTTTCGAAAAGAGAACGGTATCGAAACGCGTATGCAACGATTATGGAATTACTGGAGCGCGGCGTCATTCCGATTATCAATGAAAATGACTCTACATCTGTTGAAGAATTGACATTCGGCGATAATGACATGCTTTCTGCGTTAGTCAGCGGATTGATTCATGCGGACCAGCTCATGATTCTCACTGATATCAACGGGCTGTATGATGCCAACCCGAATGGAAATCCTGAGGCGAAACGATTTGATTATCTGCCGGAGATCACGCCTGAATTACTGGGGTATGCGGGCTCAGCCGGATCAAAGGTCGGCACCGGCGGTATGAAATCAAAGCTGTTAGCCGCACAAACTGCGCTGTCTCTTGGAGTGAAAGTGTTCATTGGAACAGGCAGCGGAGAGCAAAAGCTTGCGGACATTTTGGACGGCAGGGGAGACGGCACTTATATCGGAGACAAAGAACTATCCTCGGTTAACAACACGAGACAGTGGATTCAGTTCCACTCGCCTATAGCAGGAGAGATCCTCATTGATGCGGGTGCCGAGGAGGCGATGATTCATAACGGAAGCAGCCTTCTGCCAGCAGGCGTAGTGGGCGTAATTGGAAGCTTTCCGAAAGGGGCGGTCGTGGAAGTCAGGGGACCGGGCGGCGTGATCGGCAAAGGCCAAACTCATTACTCCTCCGAGGAGATTATGGAGGCCAAAGGCAAACGAAGCAATGAACTTGATTTTGAGAGAACGTTTGAGGTTATTCATAGGAATGACTGGGTCAATTTAAAAGACTAGGAGGCGGAAAAATGAGTGAAGTTTCTGTAAAAGCGAAGCTGGCGAAAGAAGCAGCAGCCGACATGATCATGAAAACAACGGTCGAGAAGGATGAGGCGCTCAGTCTCATTGCAAACGGACTCCGCAACGAACTGGATTTTCTCTTGTCGGAGAATGCAAAAGACATTGAGAACGGAAAAGAAAATGGTTTAACACCGGATGTCATTGACCGTCTCACGCTGGATGAGAAACGCATTCGTGACATCGCGGACGCGGTAGAGCTCTTAATCGACTTGGCGGACCCGGTCGGCGAGTCTCTTGAAACAATTGAAAAGGAAAACGGCTTGTTTATTGAAAAAAAACGTGTGCCGCTCGGTGTCGTTGGAATGATTTATGAGGCTAGGCCAAACGTAACAGTTGATGCGGCTACCCTCTGCCTGAAGACAGGGAACGCTGTTGTACTGCGAGGGAGCTCCTCAGCCATCCACAGCAATAAAGCACTCGTCAATGTCATTCAAAGAGCACTCGAGCAATCAGTGCTTCCGGTCAATGCTGTGCAGCTGATTGAGGATACGAGCAGAGAGACAGCAAAAGAGCTCTTTACGTTAAATGATGGCCTAGACGTATTGATTCCGCGCGGAGGCAAGAAATTGATCGATCTCGTTGTCAGAGAATCAACAGTCCCTGTATTAGAAACTGGAGCAGGAAACTGCCACATTTTCATTGACGAAACGGCCAAACCGCAAATGGCAGAAAAGGTTGTCGTAAATGCCAAAACGCAGCGCCCTTCCGTATGCAACGCGATTGAATCACTGCTGATCCACAAAGCATGGGCAAAGCAACACGGGAAAGAATTGCTGGCTCAGCTGGAAAACGCAGGAGTTGACATTCGCGGTGATGAATTTGTATGTGAACTTCATCCTTCAAGCAAACAAGCATCAGAAGAAGATTGGGAAACTGAATTTTTAGCGCCTGTCATTAGCGTAAAGACGGTTGATAACGTCCAAGAAGCTGTGAAGCATATCCAACAATACGGCACCAATCATTCTGAAGCAATTTTAACTGAAGATGACGAGCACGCGGCTTATTTTCAAACGGCTGTCGATGCTGCCGCTGTCTACCATAATGCGTCAACCCGTTTTACCGACGGATTTGAATTCGGCTACGGAGCTGAAATCGGGATCAGCACGCAAAAGCTTCATGCAAGAGGGCCGATGGGACTTCCTGCATTGACTTCTACAAAATACATCATTAAAGGAACAGGGCAAATCCGTGAATAGCGGGGCACTGTTCGATGAAAAAGCTTATCTCGTAACGGGATAAGCTTTTTTTTGCACGCTAAAAAATTGACATTGTAAATTAGGTTGTGTACAATTTAATTGTATAAAATATATTTATGTAGGGGGATACAAAAATGAGTCAGCCATTATTTACAGCGACTGTTTCAGCGGTAGGAGGAAGAGAAGGAAAGGTGATTTCATCAGACCGCGTTCTCGAGCTCGATGTCGCAATGCCGGGGACACCGAGAGCAAAGAAATTAGAAAAAGCGACAAATCCGGAGCAGCTGTTTGCGGCAGGTTACGCAGCTTGCTTTGACAGCGCACTTCAGCTTGTAGCAAGAACTGAACGAGTGAAAGTGGAGACAGAGGTTACAGCGCATGTCAGCCTGTTAAAGGATGAAGCAGATCAAGGCTACAAACTGGGTGTGACGCTGCAGGTGAAAGGAAAAGGATTCAATGCATCAGAATTACAGGCACTTGTGCAAAAAGCGCACGGCGTCTGCCCGTATTCAAAAGCAACCTCCGGAAATATCGATGTTACGCTTGAAGTAGCTGAATAATAGAAAAGAGGATACCGTATAAGGTATCCTCAATTTTTTTGATGAAGTGTTTCCAGCAATGTATATAGAGCGGATTTTAACTGTTTCAGGTCCTCTCCGGACTGATTTGAGAGCCCCAGGATCGTCCCTGGAATGTCAGCCGCTTTTTCTTTTAGTGACTCTCCGTCCTCTGTCAGGCTGATCAGCACTGACCGCTCATCCTCTTCAGATCTTTTTCTCGTAATCAAACCCTGCTGTTCCATCCGTTTTAGCATCGGAGTGAGCGTTCCCGAATCTAAATACAGCAGCTCCCCCATTTTTTTGACAGTCAGCGTTTCGTGTTCCCATAACAAAAGCAAAACCAAATATTGAGGGTACGTTATATTCAGCTTATCAAGCAGCGGCTTGTATTGCTTTGTCATTTCCCGCGAGCTCGCATAAAGCAAAAAACAAAGCTGATTCTCCAATTTCATATGGTCAAATTCATTTTCCATCTTGTTCACCAACTCTTTCTGACATTCCATTCTATTGTATCTGAAAAACCTCACTTTTCCTATTCTCGGCAAACATATCATGTTTAAAAAGATCAGAAAGGGAAATATAACAAGTAGATACAAATAAGGAGGTTGGGAAATATGGCACTATTTACAGCAAAAGTAACCGCGCGAGGCGGACGGGCAGGACATATTACATCAGATGACGGTGTTCTTGATTTTGATATTGTCATGCCTAATGCCAAAAAAGAAGGACAAACCGGCACAAACCCGGAACAGCTTTTTGCGGCAGGATACGCTGCATGCTTCGGCGGCGCGCTCGAACACGTCGCCAAAGAGCAAAATATCGAGATTGATTCCGAAATTGAAGGACAAGTCAGCCTCATGAAGGATGAGAGTGACGGCGGGTTTAAAATCGGTGTCACACTTGTTGTGAACACGAAAGATTTGGATCGCGACAAGGCGCAAGAACTTGTCAATGCTGCTCATGAATTCTGTCCTTATTCAAAGGCTACCAGAGGAAATATTGATGTAAAATTAGAATTAAAATAATGATCGGCATCCTGAGGGTTCTCAGGATGTTTTTTTGTGGGAAAGCATGCGGGGCGGGCATGATCTTTTCGAAGGGTGAATACATGTAGTATAGGTGAATTCAGACTAGGGAAAAGGTGAGTGCATGAAGAGACCCAAGCTGTCAGTATGTATGATTGTGAAAAATGAAGAACGCCATATCGCCCGCTGTTTAGAGAGTGTGCAGCATATTGCAGATGAAATCATTGTAGTTGATACCGGATCAAACGATCGAACGGTAGATATTTGCAAAAGTTTTCATGCCCAGGTTTATCATCATAAATGGGAACGGGACTTCTCACAAGCGAGAAATGCCAGTTTACAGCACGCCAAGGGCGAGTGGATATTGATCTTGGATGCCGACGAAGAATTAGACCCGGATACAGGCAGCCTATTGCCTTCACTGCTGACTGACAGCCTGCCATCTCTCGGCTGTGTGAAGGTAGTGAACTTTACAGGGAAGCAATGGGATGAAAATGAAGCGTTTGAACAAAGGCAGATCAGGCTGATCCGCAATCAGCGAAACATAACGTTTACGGGAAGGGTCTGTGAAAGCCTGAGGGAGAAGAGGCAAGCAGCACTTTCTCGCTTCCATGTACCATTCACCATTACGGGTATTTAGAGCAGGAGGCACAGCAAAAGCATACACACAACTTGAGCTTATTGAATACGGAATTGCTGACATCCAGCACTGACCTGTCTCTCCTTTATCAGAAGGCTGCTGAGTATGATAGAGGAAACGAACATGAAAAAGCCTTCCGGCTGGCAGTGGATTGTATCAATGAATGTAAAAGAAAAAAGCAAATTCCGCCGCCTGCCTTCTATTATGTAAAGTATAAATTATTAATTGACGCAGAACGGTACAAAGAAGCGGAACGCGATATCAATGAAGCGCTGAGACATTATCCCGACTATTGCACGCTTCACCATTATAAAGGAATCATTATGTATCAGCTTAAAAAAGTCAGAGAAGCGATCACAGCGTTTGAAGCTTGCCTGCAAACCAATAATGAAAACCATCAGTACGTACAGGTGAAGGGGGCCGCCGATTTTAGATCAAGCTGCTGGCTCGGTGTCTGCCATGCTGAATTGCGTCAGCATATGACTGCTGTTTTGTATTTGCAAAAAGCGCTGAATGCCAACCCGAAGTGCGTACGGGCACAGCGGCTTCTAGACGAATTAACGAAGGATCAGGCCGCCCATGCCTGATCCTATTAATATTCTTTCTTATTGGCGAAATCCCGCCATGCCTGAAACGGGGATAAACGCTCCGTCAGAGTCACTTGATAAAAGGGGATCGTTCTTTCTTCAGCAGGTTTATCAATTTCTTCATAAATGAATGAATCATCAAATCCGGCTTCAGCGGCATCTGTGTGCTCCGCTGCATAGAAAACGGCTTTCAGCCGGGCCCAGTAAATGGCGCCCAAGCACATGGGGCATGGCTCACAGCTCGTATACAAAATGCAGTCATCAAGCTGATAGGTGTCAAGTGCCCGGCAGGCGTTTCGAATAGCCGTCACTTCTGCATGGGCAGTCGGGTCATTGCTTGTTGTGACGTTGTTCTGTCCTTCGGCAATAACGGCTCCGTCTTTCACGATAACGGCTCCGAAAGGCCCGCCAACTCCCGCATTCACTCCATTACGAGCAAGATCGACTGCCCGTTTTAAAAACGTTTCATGATTCATCCTAAACCCTCCTGTCAATTGAGTGTTATAAGTATAGCCGAAAAGAAGTGCAAAAAACATTCCCAAAAAAGTGCAAAGTAAACAAAATATTTGGGGGATTTGCTAAGATAAGAGGAGAAAAGATGAGGGGTGATCATGCTGCATTTATATATTGCCAGGCACGGACAGACTCAATGGAATGTGGAAAAACGGATGCAGGGTTGGCTGGATTCTGATTTAACAGAACTTGGATTATACAACGCCCGCGCTCTTGGGAAGCGTCTGAAGGATATTGAATTGAATCAGGTTTACATCAGCCCGAGCAAGCGGACAGAAGAGACGGCAAAAACCATACTGGGATCGCGCCGGCTCCCGCTGGTTAAAGATTATATGTTCAGAGAAATGTCTCTGGGCTCATGGGAAGGGAAAAAACAAGAGGATATTGAAAGAGACGAACCTGATCTTTTTCATGCTTATTTTCATCATCCCGAAGCTTATCGCCAGCCAGGATGTGAAACGTTTTTTGACCTTGAAAGCCGGGTAAGGCTGGCTCTCCAAACGATTTTAGACAGCCATTCTTCCGGTAATGTTCTCTTGGTTACCCATTCTGTCTTTATATTAATGCTGTTAAATATCATAAAGGGAAGACGCATTAATGACATATGGAATTCTGCTTACATATATGATACATCATTGAGCCTTGTGGAATTTGATGAAAATGGAACAGCCAAGATATTAATAGAAGGGGATGGGGAGCATAGGAAACCGATTCCTGCTTTCTAACAGAAAAAAACCATCTGCCTAAGGCAGATGGTTTCTATATTTAAACAAGCTGTGTCTGCTGAGCTCTTGCCTGTTTTGCGGCTTCAACCATGTTTTTCAATGCTGCAACCGTTTCTTCCTGCTGTCTTGTTTTCAATCCGCAGTCTGGATTTACCCAGAAGCGGTCAGTCGGACAAACGGCAAGAGCGTCAACAATAATGTTGTACATTTCTTCAGTTGACGGCACCCGAGGGCTGTGAATGTCATATACACCAAGGCCGAGCCCTTTCAAATACGGATGGTCTTTTAAGTAATCTAAAAATCCTCCGTGGCTTCTGCTGTGCTCGATTGTAATT
Source organism: Bacillus sp. NS1 (assembly GCF_058248265.1). NCBI lineage: Bacteria > Bacillati > Bacillota > Bacilli > Caryophanales > Bacillaceae > Bacillus > Bacillus sp. NS1. Next base: position 417,665 of record NZ_JBZAZF010000002.1, read on the forward strand.
ACATCGGCATCAAGATCATTGATCGTATCTACGATGTCTTCGAAGTTGCTGTAGCACATATGTGTATGAATTTGCGTCTCGTTTTTCACGGAAGAAGTAGTTAATCTGAATGCTTCTGCCGCCCAAGTCAAATACTCATCCCAATCTTGGGTTTTTAATGGAAGGCCTTCGCGCAGCGCCGGTTCATCCACTTGAATAATTTGAATGCCTGCATCTTCAAGCGCTTTTACTTCTTTGCGAAGGGCAAGCCCAATTTGGAAGGCGATTTCTTTTCTCGAAATGTCGTTTCGAGGGAAGGACCAGTTTAAGATTGTAACAGGACCGGTCAGCATTCCTTTCACATGCTTGGATGTCAGGGATTGTGCATACACCGTGTCTTTCACTGTCATCGGTTCAATAAATTCAACATCTCCGTAAATGACTGGCGGGCGGACACAGCGTGAGCCGTATGATTGAACCCAAGCGTATTTTGTGAAGGCAAAGCCGGCCAGCTTTTCACCGAAGTATTCGACCATATCTGTCCGTTCAAATTCACCGTGCACAAGCACATCCAGCTCCAATTCTTCCTGAATATCAATCCATCGTTTTGTTTCTGCATTGATAAAGTTTTGGTACTGTTCATCAGACCACTCTTTTTTCCGCCATTTTTGGCGTGCGCTCCGCACTTCAGCAGACTGCGGGAAGCTTCCAATCGTAGTCGTCGGCAAAAGCGGGAGGCCGAGAGATTCATTTTGCAGGGCTAAACGTTCTTCAAAAGGAATTGGGCGTTTGAAGTCTTTATCGGTTAATTGCTCCAGCTCTTTCTTTTGTTCAGAATTTGCGCTAGTTGCAAATTGTTTGAGCGCCTGAATATCAGCTTTCGCCCGCTGAATCTGTTCGCTGATCGCCGCTTTTCCTGATACTAAACCTTCTTTCAAAGCTGTCAGCTCAGCTAGTTTTTCTTTTGCGTAAGATAATCCGTTCAGCAGATCCTTCTCCAAATGCTCATCAGGGTGCTTCGCTACCGGAACATGCAACAGGCTGCTGGAAGGCTGAATCCACAGTTCATCTACTTTTGCAATGCTGAGAATATCAAGAACGGCGTCGAGACGTTCTTCAAGATCTGCCTTCCAAATGTTGCGTCCGTCAATGACGCCTGCTGCCAGCACTTTATCTGTTGGGAATCCGTGTGTTTTCAGCTGTTCCAGGTTTCTGCCTTTATCGTGAACGAAATCAAGGCCAATTCCCTGTACCGGGTAAGAGATCAGCTCTTCATAAGCATCAACAGAATCAAAATACGTCTGCAAAAGCACATTCAAGGATGAAAGCTCGTTTGTAATGCTTTCAAATAATTCTTTTGCGCCGCGGACATCTTCGGCAGAAGCTGTAACAAGCGCAGGCTCATCGATTTGAACCCATTTTACGCCTTCTTCCTCAAGCTCTTTCAAAAGCTGTACATATAACGGCACAAGGCGTTTTTGGATCGCTTTTGCTTCAGAGGGTTCATAGCCTTTAGCCAGCGTGACAAATGTATAAGGGCCGACAATCACAGGTTTTGTTTCAACGCCGTATTCCTGTTTGATCCGGCGATAATCTGTGAGCTGTTTGTTTCTTGTCAGGCGGAACTCAATGCTCTCGTCATATTCAGGAACGATGTAATGGTAGTTTGTATTAAACCATTTTGTCATTTCACTTGATACGGCGTCTTTTATTCCGCGGGCAATAGCGAAGTATGTATCGGTAGCGTCAGTCAAATGTCTGAATCGTTTCGGAATCCAGTTGAAGCTGACTGCTGTGTCGAGTACATGATCATACTGTGTGAAATCAGAAACAGGCACAACATCAATCTGCTGGTCAATTTGTGTTTTTACTGCGGATAAAAATAGGTCGTCGATTTGCTTTAAAAACGTATCTTTATCAGTGCTGCCTTTCCAATACGCTTCAAGTGCTTTTTTCCATTCTCTGTTCAGTCCAATTCTCGGAAATCCTAAATTCGATGTTTTGATGGTTGTCATTGTTTCTCCTCCTTTATATGTAAAACACTCTTGTTAACCCGCGGATACAGGCTGCTAAGAGGTTTTCTCACAACAAAAAGCCTCTTTCCCATGAGAGAAAGAGGCTTTTCTGCGTAAAACACTGCCTCTCTCATCTCTCAGACACAATCTGATGGAATTAGCACCGTGCCTTATGAGACATCAGTCTCGGCGCGAAAAGCAGTGCGCCCCATTTCACAATGGAATTACGGTCGGTTGCTGTTGGGGTCAAAAGGCCAATCCCTCGCCCAACTCTCGATAAGAGAAAATGTTATTAATTTTTTGAAAAGTTGAATCATTTGTTGGTAATCTTAACAGTATTTCAAATTCGTTGTCAACATAGAATTTGAAACTTTATTTTTAATATTCAGTTTATATTATATAAGAAAAATAATTTTATAGGGTCATCAAATGTGATTGCTCTGCTCTTTCTGCCAGTTCATCAGGAGCGGTTAAATACAGGAATCCATTACCTGCCAGCGTTTTTGCAATATCAAGCGGAAGTGTCCTGCGGATCAGCTGTGCATAAACCTCAGGTTCAGAAAGCTTTCTTTGAAATGATTCTTCTTCATAGCTTTTGATTAAAGCAAGCGCTCCGCTGACATGAGGGGCAGCCATTGAAGTGCCGGTAAGCTTACCGTACTTCTTGTTAGGAAGGGTTGATAATATATTTTCTCCCGGTGCCACAAGATCAATCTCTTTATTTGCGTTAGAAAATTCTGATAATTCGCGCGCTACGGAAACAGATCCAACAGCGATGACTTCATTATATGCCGCAGGGTAGGAAAGCTCTTCTGTGCGTTCGTCGCCGTCACCTTCATTTCCCGCTGCGCAAACGACAAGCACTCCATTTTTGACGGCGTTTTTCACTGCTTCCGCCAGCTCTGGCACATCGCTAGGACCGCCAAGGGACATTGAGATGATATCGACTTTCTGTTCCACAGCGTAGTTAATGCCGTTAATAATCCATTCGTATTGTCCGCTGCCGTTTTCACCGCCAAGAACCTTCACAATCAATAGGCTTGCCTCAGGCGCAACTCCGGCAATGCCGCCGTTTGAATCATTAGCTGCAATCGTTCCGGCGACGTGTGTGCCGTGTCCGTTGTAGTCGGAAATCGCATCTTCCTTGCCGCCGTCATCATCTGTGAAGTTCTTTCCGCCGATGATTTGGTTTTTTAAATCAGGATGGCTTGTATCGCAGCCTGTGTCCAATACAGCAATTTTTACATTTTTGCCTTTTACCCCTTTTGCCCACATTTCTGGCGCCTTAATCACTTTAATACCCTCAGGAAGCTCGTTTACATCCATAAACTGCTCATTCGTCACATACGGGATCAAGCGGATTTCACCATTCATAAAAAAGCCCTCCTTTTTTATGCTTACAAGTGGATTCAAGGGTGTTGCCTCATATTATATGAAAAAAACAACCGTTCGGACAGAGCCATTTGAAGCATTTTGAAAAAATAGGATACAACCCAAAGAATTAGTAATTTGCAAAATATTGGATGGGTGTAACGTGTATGACTGGGATTCAGCTGTCAGTCAAGTTATAATAGTGTTGGGGAAAGGAGCAGTGTGATGAAACTGAATGAAAAATTATATGCATTTTTTTCAGAGCATGTGGAACAAATGGCCGAGGAATGGATTGAAACAATGGAGGAAAGTGATCCGAATTCGCTTTACGCCTTACATAATGCATCTGTAACGGAAGAATTGAAAGAGCAGGACAGAGAGTTTTACCGGCATCTGAATTACATGTATGTTTTACCGGAAAAACAATTTCTCGAAGAATTTCAAGAGTGGGTCATTGAGCTGACGAACGATCAAAAGCATCTCGACACTCCGGTTCAGTATGTCATTCGGGAGTTTATGAGAAACCGGAGATTATATACGAAGTATTTTGAGAAGTTCGCAGATGAAAACGAGTCGGCGTTTGAATCGGGAGAGAAACAAAAATGGGCAGATTTGATTGTAAAAGTATTTGATTTTACCATTTATACATTCGTCGATCACGCTGAAATGAATGCCAAACAGCAATTAAACGCCCAAAGAGAAATGATATTGGAATTAAGCTCGCCTATCATTACCTTGAGCAAATCAACAGCTCTGCTTCCGCTTGTCGGTGACATTGATACAGAACGCGCAAAGTTTATTCTGGAAAACACGCTTCAGGCTTGTGCAAAAAGACGCGTGGAGCATCTGTTAATCGATCTGTCAGGTGTTGTGGTGGTTGATACGATGGTGGCGCACCAAATCTTTAAATTGATTGAGGCGCTCAATTTGATCGGTGTTCGGTCAACCCTGTCAGGAATCAGGCCTGAAATTGCGCAAACCGCTGTACAGCTAGGGATTGATTTTTCGAATATTACAATTAAAACCAATCTTGCCCAGGCATTAAATTATCATCAATAAGAAAAAAGCCGCTATCGACTGATAGCGGCTTTTTATGAGTCAAAAGATAAAGATACGAGAAAAGATCCTGCGAATAACAAGAGAACGAGGCAAAAGAACAGCCAGTCGCGGCGGTTGACGGTCAGCGTCCGATAATATGTCCGATTGCTGCTTCCTGTAAATCCTTTCGATTCCATCGCAAGCGCTGTTCGCTCCGCTTTTCTGATGGCACTGGCTAATAGCGGGATGGTATACCGCTTTAACGCGCTGATTTTCTCAATGAAGCCGCTCTCCGCCGCTCCTCCTCTGATCTTATGGGCCTGCTGGATCAGCTGGATCTCATCCTTTAACAGCGGAAGAAAACGAAAGCCTGCAATGACGCCATACGCGAGCTTTGGTGAGAGCTTGCACTGTTGGACAAGGCTCAGCATAAATAAAATCGGATCGGTCGTAAAAACAAACATCATCGATAAGGCGGAAAAGCACAAAATACGAAACCCAAGAGAGATGCCGACAGATACATTATCACTATTGATCAAGATAGGGCCGGCTTGAAACAAGAAATTATCCGGAGTTGTCGGAACCTTTCCAAATACTGCGGCTGTCCATACGCATCCGAAAGCCAAAATCAAAAACGGAATCGTAAACAAAAACCATTTTTTCAATGGGATTCTTGCTGCCAATAGGACACCCGCAACGATGATGATATAAAAACACGCAGGAGTATAAGGATTGTAAATAAACGACAGCATGACAACACAGCAAAAAACGGCGGCCGCTTTCACTGTCGGATTAATGAGATGTAACGGCTGCTTCATCACGCACCTCCTCTTGATATGCCATCCATTCATACAGAAGGGGAAGAGTGAGCTTCGCTTTTTGCACAAGCCCTGTCTCCTGAGAAAATAACTGCGCTGGAGATCCGTCAAAGGCCAGGCCCGTATCGTGAAGCACTAGCACGCTGTCGGCATACGAAGACACTAGCTCCATGTCGTGTGTAATCATGAGGACAGCGGTTCCTTCTGCCTTGATACGCTGTATCATGTCCATGCATTCAGCCGCCGTTCGGGCGTCCTGGCCAAAGGTTGGTTCGTCTAATAATAAAACCTTTACGTCATGCATGAGCATGGTAGCGACGCTCAGGCGCCGTTTTTGTCCCTGGCTGATCGCAAACGGATGATGATCAGCCAAATGTGCAAGACCGAAACGATGCAGCAGGTGCTGTGCTTTTTTCTCAGTTTCAGCATTTACTTTCTGGCCGAACATCAGCTCGTCATACACCGTATCTGTGACGAACTGATGCTCCGGATTTTGAAAAACAAATCCCATTCGTTTTCTCAATTCATTTTCTTTATACGATTGCAGCGGCTTATCATATAGAAGAATCTTGCCGCTTTTCGGCTTCATGAGACGGGCGAGGACAGATAAGAGCGTCGATTTTCCGGTGCCGTTCGGTCCGACAAGCGCCGTCAAAGAGCCTTCGCGCAATGAGAAGCTGATGTCTTTGAAAATCGTCTGCTGTCCTCTTGCGAACGAAAGGCTGTTGACTTCCAGCACACTCCCCCCAGAAGGAGCTTCCTTCTTTTCGGTATGCCCGGCAGGAAAAGGCTCTTTGAACAGCGTTTCTTTTGATAAAGTAAACGGCATACTGAGTTGTTCCTGCAGGCCACATATTTTTGGAATCGCGATGCCTAGTTCCTTTAGGGTCTCAGCTTCGTGCTGAAATAGATCTTTCGCCCGGCCATCCAGCGCTTTTTTTCCTGATTTGTCCAGCACGATTGTTCTCTCAATCCAAGGTGTCCATTCATCAAGCTGGTGCTCAATGACGAGGAGGCTGAAGCCTTTTTCCCGCTGAAGATCTTTCATCAAATGAACGAACTCCCGCGCTGAATAAGGATCTAAAAGAGAAGTCGGCTCATCCAGCATAATGAGCTCAGGCTCCATCGCCAAAATGCAGGCGAGAGCAACTTTCTGCTTTTGTCCTCCTGACAGAGTGGATATCGTTTTTTCTTTTAAATGGGTAATGTGTAATTTTTCTAAAACGGCATCGATCTTGTCTGTCATCTCTTCTTTCGGAATCTGCAGATTTTCCAGCCCGAAAGCGATTTCGTCTTCCACTGTCAGCATGCAAAACTGCTGATCAGGGTCCTGAAAGACGACCCCGGCATGCTGAGCAATCGTTTCGGAGGTTTCAGCGCCTGTGACCGGCTTTTGAAATAAAAATACATGTCCGGACTGGATGCCATCGCAAGCCTCCGGGTAAAGACCGTTTAAACAAAGGGCGAGCGAGCTTTTTCCGCACCCGCTCGGCCCTAGCAATAAAGCGCATTCCCCTTTTTGAAGCTCAAACGAAATGTTTTGAAATACCGGTTTCTCGTCTTCTTCATAAGAGAAGCTGAGCTGGTCAACCGTCAGGAACTCATCAAAGGCTTGCATGTTCTGATGCCCGCTTCCGTTTCTTTTTCAGTTCCTTTCCGAGTGCCATTCCGTTTAACACACCCGTATAAGCGAGAGAGTCACTGACAGCTTTTCCGAGCAGCCCCGCAAGCAACGCGCCGGAAATCAGGCGGATCACAAGCATAATGAGAAGATAGCCTGGTGAATAGGCTGCATAGCCAGAAACAAAGAGATCATAGATAAAACTGGCTACTGAAGATCCCATTCCTGCCAGCAGAAGTACAGGAAGAGAGTATGCTTTCCAGCGTGTCGCGAGAAATACAGCCTCAGCTCCGAGACCTTGAACAATGCCGATGACGATGACCATTGGGCCGGACGGGTTTCCCAGCAGGCACTCAACGAGAGCGGCAATGATTTCAGAAACTAGTGCTGCACCCGGTTTTCGAATAATGTACGCGGCGATGACAGAAACGATAAACCAAATGCCGTAAATCGGTTCATAGGCGATTGGCCCGAACATACCTGCAAGTACGTTTCCAAAATGCGTAAATAATAAATAAACAACGGCAAATACGATACTGATAACGGACATGATGACAATTTCTTTTACTTTCCAGCTTTTCATTTTATCCCTGCTTTCTGTTTTTTCTTGATGGACTGTTAGCCGAGAGATTCACAGTCATGGTTACGTGGTTTGTTTGCTGTTCAGCCATGCGGAAAACGGCCTCCAGTGTCCTGAATACGTCATGCGCATCCCCGTCAAGCTCGCTCGCGTAATGAACACCCTGTACGAAAGTGCCTTCTGCTTTCGCAATGTCGACAGCATCCATGATCAAACTCATATAATCCGGCTCATTCAGCGGATAAAGCGCAAATTGGCATGGTGCTTCCGCGTTCAGGTTTCGGACAGCATCTTCATTGGCACGCTTATCGTCTGCGGAAAGATATGTATCTCCCTGAGTATCGCCCGGGCATCCGATGGAAAACGTGCCGTTCACGACGATGTGTTTTTCGCTATTCGCCGCATAAAGGTAAATGGCTTTGGCAGCGTCGAATACATGATCAATTGAACCGCGCAGAACTGTGCTGATATGGTCGGTTTTCGTCCATACCTTAGATGTGTCTGTTTTTTTCAGCGCAGATTTGATCACACTGATAAAATCATCCGTCATCGGATATAAAGAGAAGCGAAAACCGGCGATTCTGCTTGTACCGCAAATATGTTCCATTTCTCCGACCTCCTGTTTTTTTGGTAAAATAAAAAACTGCATATCCTAAGGGAATATGCAGTCATAGATCGATTAAGCGCACAAAAAATACACCATTCGGTCAACCTGCACTTCCCCACGCTGGTATTATCCAGATCGGGTCATAAGGGATCAAAGCGCGTTTCTCCCGCGCTTTATCTCAGCCAAAACAGCACCCCTAGTGCTTTCCGTATACAATTTTTTATTTTGACATCATAATAGATGATAAGAATCATTTTGTAAACAATGAAATCATTTTTTTCATATAGGGACAGGGGAGGATGATCAATTTTGGATAAAGGGCACATATTAATTGTGGAAGATGAAGAAAAAATCGCCAGGGTAATCCAGCTTGAACTGGAATATGAAGGATATAGCGTCACCATCAAACACAATGGCACAGAAGGACTGAATGCGGCCGCGGATGGCGGGTATTCCTTAGTGCTTCTTGATGTCATGCTTCCGGGGCTTAGCGGCCTGGAAGTACTGCGCCGCTTGAGAAAAACGGATCAGCAGACACCGGTCATTTTATTAACGGCGCGCGACAGTATACCTGATAAGGTAACAGGGCTGGACATCGGAGCGAATGACTATGTCACCAAACCATTTGAAATTGAGGAATTACTTGCGAGAATCAGGGCGGCGTTGCGCCAAAATGGCACAAAAACAGAAGATGTTGGCACTTTTCTTACATATGATGACTTGCGGGTGAACGAAAAAACACGTGAAGTGAGACGCGGAGACAAAGAGGTAGAATTAACGCCGCGTGAATTTGATTTGCTCGTCTATATGCTGAAGCATCCGCAGCAAGTGCTGACACGGGAGCAGATTTTAAACACAGTATGGGGATTTGATTATATCGGTGATACAAATGTGGTGGACGTCTACATTAGATACATCAGAAAAAAACTGGACTACCCTTACGAAAAACAGCTGATCCATACTGTTCGCGGGGTCGGCTATGCCATTAAGGGGTAAACGATGAAGCTGAAGACCAAGATTCATCTGTATACAACAATATCGCTATTGATTTTATTAATTTTGGTTCATACCGCAGTCTATCTCATTTTTTCGTCCGCGCTGACATCAAAGGATGCGTCCCGGCTTGCAGATGAGACGGATAACATTGCAGAAGCGCTGCATGCTGCTGAAACAGAAGGAGTCGCTTTGCAGGACATGCTACAGGCCTATCTTCCGGCAAACGGCATGGTCCGTGTAGTGAATGGTGATCAAAAAGCCGTCATGACCATGACAAAAGAAAAAGCATATAAAGATGTTCCTCTCGCTTTTCATAGCGGTGAAACGGCAGATGTAAGGAAACATGACGGCAAACTGTTTGCTGAAGCTGCTGTTCCGGTTATTTGGACCGATGGGCAAGTGGTATCTCTTCAGCTGGTTGAAAGGCTGGAGAACACAGAAGAGAGTCTGTTTCTGCTGAAAATCATCTTAATCGCTGCAAGCGCTGCTGTCTGTATCGCTTCTTTTTTTGCGGGAAGCTTGCTCGCCCGCCGTATCATCAATCCGATCAGACGATTAATGATGACGATGAAAGACATACAGCGGGAGAAAGCATTCAAAACGATTTCCTTGGAAGGACAGTCGCACGACGAGTTATATGAAATGGGGCTGACATTTAATGAGATGGCGATGATGCTGAAAGAGCATTACGATAAACAGCAGCAGTTCATTCAAGATGCTTCACACGAATTGAAAACCCCGCTCACGATTATAGAAAGCTACAGCAGCCTAATGAAGCGGTGGGGGGCAAAAAAGCCGGAAGTGCTTGAGGAATCGATAGAAGCCATTCACTCAGAAGCGGTGCATATGAAAAAACTAACCAATCAGCTTCTGGCGCTGGCAAAAAGCCATAAAGGAATTGAGCTTGATCTGAAAACAATCGATCTTGTTGAAGTATCGCGTGCCGTCATGCAAATGCTCCAGCCCGTCTATCAGCGTGACATTTTGCTTGAAACAGATAAAGAGAGCCTGCTTGTAACAGCTGATGAAGAACGCATCAAGCAGCTGCTGACCATTTTGCTTGATAATGCAATAAAGTATAGTGAAAAAACCATTGTGATGTCAGCCGGAACGAGGAATGGACGCCCGTTTCTGTCTGTGAGAGATGAAGGCATCGGAATACCTGAGGAGCATATCCCGCACCTGTTCGAACGGTTCTATCGGGCGGATGAGGCACGAAACAGAAAAACAGGCGGAACGGGTTTAGGCCTTTCTATTGCAAAGCAAATCGCCGATGAGCACGGCATTGAGCTGTCTGTAAAAAGCAAGCCGGGACAAGGAACAGCTGTCACCATGCAATTCAGAGAACAGGATGGGGGAGGCCGATGAACAAAACAATAAAAGCAGTATCTGCTGCGGCAGCAGCGGTTTTGGCCGTCATCATCTGTACGTTTCTCATCATTCGGCAAACCCATGATGACGTCCTGTCAAAGGAGGCTGTCGTAAAAAAAGTCGAAGCCTCTTATCAAGGTGAGATCACGAAAGTAACGCAATCAAAGGATAAAAAAACATATCACATGACCCTTGAAAATCCAAAGGGAACTTATTTTATAAAAGCTGACGCAAAATCGGCTGACATTCTTTCAATGAACAGAGTAAAAGCGATGAATCCATCTGCCATGACAGAAAAAGAAGCCGAGCATCTCGCGCTCGAGCGGGTGCCGGGAACCGTCAAAAAACAAACAAAACGAAATCGTGTTGCGACATATACCATTCAAAAAGAAGATGGAGAAACATACGAAGTGAAGGTAGACATGCAGGCAAAAGCAGTCGTGTCTGCTGATCGAATCAGCGGTGAAGCTCAACAAAAAACACCGATTACGAAAAAAGAAGCCAAAATAATTGCTGAGCGAGAAACGGGCGGGACAGCGGATGACGCAGAGCTCGAAAAAAGTGAGGGCACTCTCATCTTTGAAGTGGATGTTGACCTTCCGGATGAAAAAGAAGCGACTGTGAAAATAAATGCCTACACCGGAAAGGTTGCAAACATTGTGTATGAAGACTGACGGTTTCTCATCAAATTCTCATCTTTCTCTCGTTTTCCTTTCATGTTGAGTGTGTAAACTGTACTCATACAAAACAAAGGAGGAATCACATATGCTTAAGAAAAGATGGATGGTTGGTCTTTTAGCAGGGTGTTTAGCGGCTGGCGGATTCAGCTACAACGCGTTTGCAAAAGAAAATAATGAAAACACACAGCCTGCTTCTTCCAAAACTGGTGCACTCACTGAACAGGAAGCAGAATCAATAGCCAAAACGGTTATTAACGGCACAGTGGACGACATCGACAGAGACATTTACAACGGCAAAGAAGTTTATGAAGTGGAGATTGAAAAAGACGGTGAAGACTACGACGTTTATGTAGATGTCAATACAAAACAAGCGCTCAATGACCCGTTAAAAGAGAAAGCAGAACAAGTTTCCATCACAAAAGAAGAAGCTGAAAAAATTGCCTTAAAGCAAACAAATGGAACCGTAACGGAAAGCAAGCTTGACGAAGACGACGGTGCTTACATCTACGAAATTGAGATCCAAACGAAACAAGGAACTGAGGCAGAATTTGAAATTTCTGCAAAGGATGGACGTATCATCAAGCAGGAGATAGACGACTAATCAAAACCCCGCAACAGCGGGGTTTTTTCATGATAAGAAACCTTCTTTTGGACAATCTATGTAGAAAAGGAGGCGAAAAACGCATGGAAAAGAAAGAGGAGCAATACATCAATCAGGCTGAATATGTCCCTCATCCGACGAAGGAGGGAGAGTACGCTTTATTTCTTCATGAAACATATCATTTGCTCTCTGAAGATGACGAAACGCAAACAACAGAATAAGGGCTTATGCCCTTATTTTGTTCCGTAATTGTGATGAAAGCGCATTAATTACTTTTTTGAGTTGACACAGCTTGTTTTTTTCTGTAATCTCAGTGTGTCAATTCAATTATGAACTTCGTTAGGTGAGGCTCCTGTATGGAGATACGCTGCTGCCCAAAAATGTCCAAAGACGCCAATGGGTCAACAGAAATCATCGACATAAGGTGATTTTTAACGCAGCTGGATGATTAAATCCTATGCCATACAGTGCTAAAGCTCTACGATTTGAAGGCGCCCGCACGCTTTTTTGCCGTGCTTCTTTCCCCTTCAATCCCGAAGGCTTTTTTTATGCCTTTAAAACGAAACTAATCAAAGGAGGTGCGGAGTATGGATTCTCCCCATTCGAGTCAATCTGAAGAAGTACCCATATACTATGACAGCAAGACAATTGATTACACGATGAGGAGACGATCTGCCGCACCTTCCGAGGCCGGCACGTCTCCGTAGAGGAGGTACGAGTCCCGATGGTTCAAAACATGACCTATGACGAACTCATTTTACGCATCATTATTTTATTGCGAGACGGGAAAATCAGGGATTTCAGAAGCGTGATTGATGAGCTTCAGCCCTATGATATGGCATTTATTTTTAAGGAAATGCCGGAAAAACACCGCGCCCGCTATTTATCTTATTTAACTGTAGATGATATCACTGATATGATCGGGGAGCTGGAACGCGAATATCAGCTTGCCGTCTTAAATAAAGTTGGAAAAACAAAAGCAACACTGGCGATGAACAAAATGGACAACGATGACCTCGCTCAATTGCTTGAAGAAATGGACGAGGAACTGAAGGAACAGCTTCTGTCCAGCATGGAAGCGTCAGAATCAAAAGCTGTACAGCTTTTGATGAATTATCCGGCCGATTCGGCGGGACGCATGATGACAAACCGGTTTGTGTGGATTCCGCAGCATTACACGGTAAAAGACGCGGTCGTCAAACTGAAAAGCTTTGCTGAAATAGCTGAATCAATCAACTACTTATATGTCATCAATGAAAGCAAACAGCTGGTAGGCGTACTATCCTACCGCGATTTGATTCTGGGCGAACCTGAAGAAAAGGTGCAGGATTTAATGTTTACCCGTGTCATATCAGCAGACGCTCTTCAGGATCAGGAAGAAGTTGCCCGCCTGATTGAACGTTACGATTTCTTGGCGATCCCGGTTGTAGAAGAAAACAACGTGCTTGTCGGCATTGTAACAGTCGATGATATTATCGACGTCGTCATTCGGGAAGCTGATGAGGATTACGAAAAATTTGCCGCTTCCGGTAAAGACATCACCTTTGACACAAAGGCTTACGTGGCGGCATACCGACGCCTGCCATGGCTGATTTTGCTCTTATTTATCGGGCTGATTTCAGGAAGCATTATCAGTTATTTTGAAGATGCGCTGCAGCAGGTTGTCGCGCTGGCGTTTTTCATGCCGATGGTATCGGGGATGACAGGAAATACGGGAACACAATCCCTCGCGGTTGTCATCAGAGGGTTGTCTAAAGAAGAATTGAACAAAAAAACGATTGTACGCCTGATCTTCCGGGAGTTCAGAACAAGTATTTATATCGGAGCGGTTTGTTCGGTGCTGATTGCAATTGTTTCTATCTTATGGCAGGGGAACGCGCTGCTGGGATTTGTTGTCGCTTCTTCACTGTTCTTTACGTTAATTATCGGCACGATGTCAGGAACAATTATCCCTATTATTTTGCACAAGCTGAAAGTAGACCCTGCGATCGCTTCAGGACCGCTGATTACAACGTTAAACGATATTTTGTCTTTGTTAATTTACTTTGGCATTGCCACTGCATTCATACACTCATTATAAAAGTAAAAAGTCCGTCTCAATTGCGAGTCGGACTTTTATCATTTAACGGTTTTTGTACCGAAAGTGAGCATTAAGCTGCCCCTCCAGCATTTTTTTTCGCACTTGCGGATCGTTTTTTAACATTTGCTCTTTTTTTCGCATATCTTTTAAAATCTCTGCTGTCTGTACGCCGTCCTCACGCTTATTGGCAATATCCATCAGCCGCTCCACATCGGCAAAAGAGTATTTTCTCGTTCCCCTTGAAGAACGCTGCGGGTAAATGAGCTTTCGTTCCTCATAATACCTGATCTGTCTTACGGACAATCCTGTCAATTCACTCACAATCCCGATTGAAATCACTTTTTTGTCTTTATAAGAATGATCTTCTGTGGCCATTTTTCCACCCCTGGATGTCTTTTAATAATAGTATATAAAAAACAAAGCGAAAAAACCTGACGCTTGTCATATTTTCTAACATCAAATAGAAGATTTTTGAAAAAACACGGAAGAAAAATTAACAAGAATAATGCGTAACACACAAATGCGTTTTATCCTTTATGTAACGAATAACTGAGGAGGAAGGATAATCATGGAGGAAGAAAAAGCGGTCTCACTGGCAAAAGAAATTATAGAGTTGGATATCAAGCGTGATGAAATGCTGGAGACGTTTATGCAGCTTGCCGGAGAACATGCTTTTCAATTATTACGATCAGTTCAAAACGGACTTTACCGAAAATCCTCGTAGATATAAATTCTTTACATTAGATTCATACCACGTTCATTTAAAAAGAGTATCTTGTGTATAGGATACCTCAAAATGAAGGAGGACGCTATGAGTAATTTATTGAAATCTGCTTTAGAAAAAGAACGAAGCCATTATTCTGAAAAACTCTGTCAAATTGGAGTTTATAATAAAGAGGTCATGAACAAAATGACGATTTCTGAACTTCGGAAGGAATATGCTTATTTCTTTCGCAACATTCAAAATCACAAAAAATATCCTTATACAAGATAATGTATAAGGATTTTTTTTGCTTTTAGAAGGAATTTCTCGAATTATAGCGAATACGTATAGTAAGGGACTGAACTCTTATTATATGTAAGGGTTTTCATTATTTTTTTATAAAAATCCTATATACGAGGTAGATATGATGAGATTATCGTTTAACGAAGAAGAAGTTGAGCGTGCGATGAATTTGTACAGAGTTTTTGCAAGGGCTTTCAAAAGTGTGTCTGAACATAGTATCCGTGATAGCAAAGAGCACGGCTTTAATCCCACTGAATTTGCTGTACTGGAGCTCCTGTACACAAGAGGCCCGCAAAAATTACAGCAAATTGGGTCGAGACTTCTGCTTGTGAGCGGAAACGTCACATATGTTATTGACAAATTAGAAAGAAACGGGTTTTTAGTAAGGGAGCAGGACCCGAAAGACAAACGCTCCGTTTACGCGCATTTAACTGACAAGGGAAATGAGTATTTGGATAAAATTTATCCAATTCATGCAATGCGTATTGCGAGAGCGTTTTCAGGCCTTTCGCCTGATGAACAGGATCAGCTGATCGTCCTGCTGAAAAAAGCAGGCATCCACAGCCAGCATTTGCTGTTTCGTTAACTACTCTACACTCTCTGTTTCAGGGAGTGTTTTTTTGTTTCATATGATTCTTTTTAAAACATCTTCCATCTTCCAGTCAGCTATTTCGCCAAGATATCCATTGACATGTTTTTCATATTCTTTCACCTGTTCATTCGATTGAAAAAATGCCGCAATACGCTCCTCTGCTTCCTGCATGTCCCAGTTTCTCATATCGGTGACAAGCTTCCTTTCCTTTAGAAGGTTTAAATTCATTTCCTCCTGTCCCGGCAGCGAATGATAAATAAATACCGGAAGCCGTTTCTGTAAGCATTCGCTGATGGTCACGCCTCCGGGTTTTGTCATGATGCCAGCGGCTTGATCGTATAAACGATTCATCTCTGCTTTGCTGTGAAGGTAGGGAATCGCCTCAATAAAAGGGTGGCGTAAACTTTTGACATAGCAGTAGAGCTTTTCGTTCCTGCCGCATAATATTTTGTATAAGATGTTTCCGCCTGGCGACAGATCCTGAACCCATTTTAAAATCCCCCCGACCCCCATACTGCCGCCTGTGATGATGATGGTGTATGGCGGATGATGCTGGCCAGTGTCTGCTGATCCCATTTCAAACATCCGGTGAACGGGAATGCCGGTCAAGTATATGTTTTTCTGATCGATTCCTTCAGACATGAGCTGCTTCTTGACATCCATAATAGGAACAAAATGGTGATCAATGTTCTCCCGTCCCCATAATTGATTCACAAAAAAATCAGTGTACACATTTACAACCTTCATATTCGGATATTCCGGCTTTAACCGGTTCAGCAGATAAGAAGGCAGCGCGTGTGTGCAGAATGCGACATCAGGCTGTTTTTCTTTGAGGATGTGCCTCATTTGTTGTGTGAACAGCCATTCGTACATGGTATAGCGTTTGTCATTCTGATATTGTCCGCAGGCGAGGAGCCTGTAAATGCTGCTGTACGTTTTCGGGAAATATTGAATCCATTTTAAATACGCCTCAGAGGACAGTTTTTCTAACCGTCTATACGTATGGGAAAAGATATCAATTTTCTCAGCTGTCAGCCCTTGAGACTCCAGTTCAGCCTGAAGGGCATCTGCAACATGGTGATGTCCGGTGGAGATGCTTAAAAAAGGGAAAATGAGAATGTTTTTCATAATGGTCCTCCTTAAAAAATATGGCAACTATATTTTGGGGAGAACGTTCACAAAATATAAGGGTGTTTTTGATCATAAGGAAGGTGAAGAGATGAAAACCTGTTTCCTTTCCATTTGGAGAATGGTTGACCCGATTTATTTCTTTTTTTCAAGACTGACCTTGATTGACAAAGATCGAAAAAGCGTCTTACGAGTCAGGCTGACGAAGTACAAAGGACATCATGTCGTACTGAGCGACGGAACGCATATTAGAAAAAATGATGTACTCGTTAAAATCCACTTGCACAACATTAAGCTGGTCAGGGAACTGCAAAGCATTGATAGCGCAGTCAGAAAGGGAATCATTATCTATCAAAAAGTGTATCAATCGATGCCGATTCTTTTGGATTACATCAATAATCATAAAAAAACTGAAAAAATTAAAGGGGTTGTGGGCATTACAATGCTTGACAAAGGTGTGGAAAGACTCGGCTTTGATGTGGTCACCCCGGTCAATCCTTTTTACAGGTGCTTTAAAAAGATCACCCATATGCCGATTTCATATCTCACTTCAAAGCCGGCGAGCTTGCGGCATTTACCGAATACATCCTATTTGTTTATTTCGAAAGAAAAGCTTCAGAAAACCTATCAAAAAAAAGACTGATGCCTTGGTCAGCACAGTCTTTTTTGATTAAATCTGATGAAATGTCACTTCAGGACGGCTTCCGACACGGATATTCACACCGGTTTGTCCTAAGCCTTCACTGATATAAAACGGTTTATCATGGTGATAATGTAGGCCTTTCACCATGTTCATGCGCACAAGCTTGCCCATTTTCACCAAATGGTACGGTTTTGGCCAGTGAATTTGCCCGCCGTGAAAATGACCTGAAAGCAGGTAATCATAATGAACATCTTTCATGTCCAGAATAATGTTTGGATCATGGGTTAATACAAGATGATAGCCGTTTTCTAAATTTTGATAAGAGCCGGTAATATTGCTGCGATTCGTGCTGTAATCATCAATGCCGATAATATTGACAGGCCCTGCTGCCGTCTCGATTTGAACATGTTCATTTTGCAGTGTGATACAGCCGTTTTCCTCTAAAACATGTTTCAATCTCTGAAAGTCATTTTCTTTCAATACATAATCGTGGTTACCGAACACCGCGTACATTCCATATGCAGGCTTCAGCTTTTGCAATGCGTTCAGGTAACCTGCCAGCTTCGGAATATTACGTTTCCGATCTAGAAAATCCCCGGTAAGCGCAATGATGTCCACAGGCTGATTTTTTGTTAAATGATACAGCTCTTCAGGTGAAACAGAAATGTTTTCTAAGTGAAGATCTGATAAATGAAGGATATTTAATTTTTTTCTGGCTGACAGGCCGTCTTTTTGATCGATTGAAATGGTGTTGACCTTAACATCTTTTGTATTGCGTTTCGCTTTATATATAAATGGCACAGATACGAGTATGGCCAATGAAAGTAAGATTGTAAACAAAATATATCCCCTCCCCTCCTATCAGTATAGTAAGTAATCGAGCCTTATGGATAGCGGGAATTAATGGGTAAGAGACAGGTTGAAAAACGGATTGTCATCTGATGAATGTTTTGGAAAGGAAAAGGGATAATAAATTTTGACACATGAGGCAGAACATGCCGGATATGGAGTCAGAATAACAGATGGATGTGTAAGCGATGTTACGATTAATGAGACAACACAAAAAAGAAACATATTATCTCTGGATCGCATTATTTCTCCTTTTACTGTATGTATCCCCGCTTTTTATTTTGAAGGAAGATGCCCATATTCGCGTTCATGACAATTTAGATTCCAATATCGCTTGGTACAAGGTGCTGGCAGATAGCGGAGAAATTATCGGCAAGGTTGACGCGGCCATTCCGCAAATCATTAACGGGCTGCCGCGGGATGCCTTTGGCACTGAGTTGAGCGGAATTGTTTGGCTGCATGCTTTCTTTTCTTCCATGACTGCCTATGCAATAAGCCAGACGATTACAAGGGTTGTCGCTTTTTTTGGAATGTATGTGCTGCTGAAGAAGCATGTGGTCCCGGAGCCAAAGGCGGCTTTCATCCGAATTGGCGTATCGCTGGCATTTGCCTTAACACCTTTTTGGCCTTCGGGAATGCTGAGTACGCTTGGATATCCTTTGGCACTGTGGGCTTTTTTGAATATCCGAAAAGGGGATATCTCATGGAGAGAGTGGCTGACGCTCGGTTTGCTTCCTTTATATTCAAGCTTTGTCTTAGGCTTCTTCTTTTTCTTGGCAGGAATGGCGTGCTTCTGGCTGTATGATGCTATCACAAAAAGAAGATTGAACCTGATTTTTTTAGGCAGTATAGCATTTATGACGAGTATTTATCTTTTCGTTGAATATCGGCTTGTCTATTCGATGCTGTTCTCGCATGCACCGATGCATCGGATTGAATTTATTTCATCCAGACATGATGTTTGGCATTCTCTTCGTCTATCTGTAAAAAACTTTGTTTATGGACATAATCATGTGATGACCGTTCATACCGTTGTCATCCTTCCGATCCTGCTGCTCGTATTTGCAGCTGTGTTATTCAAGCGAAATCGGACAAAGTTAGAAAATGTTTACCTGTTTTTATGTGTACTTAATTACGGACTGTCATTATGGTATGCGTTTTGGTTCAACAAAATATGGGCAGTGCCAAAGCAGAAATTTGCCTTTTTAGCCGAATTTAATTTTGCCCGTTTTCATTTTCTGCGGCCGCTTGTCATATACGTGAGCTTTGCACTTGCTTTATATCTCATTTGGCGGATGGGAAGAGGGTGGAAATGGCTTGTATATGCCGCGGTCGCTGCACAGCTGATGGTGTTGGCGCCTTTTAATGAAGAATATACGTATGGCGTACACTATAATGCCCCGACATTCCGGGAGTTTTATGCATCCGAGCAATTCAAAGAAATTAAGGAATATATCGGGCGTCCGCAAGATTCGTACAGGGTGGCAAGCATCGGACTGCATCCGTCTATCGCCCAATATAACGGGTTTTACACGTTAGATACGTATAACAATCTGTACCCGCTCTCATATAAATATGAATTTAGGAAAATCATCGAAAAAGAGCTTGAAAAAAACGCTCGCCTGAAACAATATTTTGATGAATGGGGCAGCCGCTGCTACCTTTTCGTTGATGAACTCGGTAAGCGATATGATTTTAAAAAGAACTCGAAGAAAACGATTAACAATCTACAATTAAATACAGATGTATTTAAAAAAATGGGCGGGCGTTATATTTTTTCTTCAGTTCCGATCAAGAATGCGGATCAAAACCGTCTCGCGCTCGTTAAGACATTTGACCATCAAGATTCCGCCTGGCGCATTTATTTATATGAAACCAGATAAGGAGGATATCGATTGAAACAGTCACAGCCAGTATTAACCATCGTCGTTCCGTGTTTCAATGAAGAGGAAGTGTTTCAAGAGACAAGCCGTCAGCTGACAGAGGTTGTAGACAGCTTAATTGAAGAAAAGTTAATCGCTGAAGACAGTAAAATTCTGTTTGTCGATGATGGCAGCAAGGACCGCACCTGGGCTTTGATTGCTATGGAGAGTATAAGAAACAAGAAGGTTACGGGCTTAAAATTAGCCTGCAATGTCGGCCACCAAAAAGCGCTTTTAGCCGGGCTGCATAAAGCAAAGAACAGGTCAGACTGCGTCATTTCCATTGATGCTGATCTTCAGGACGACATCTCTGTGATCCGTGATTTTATGCTGAAATATCATGAGGGCTGCGAGATCGTTTACGGTGTCCGCCGCAGTAGGAAAACCGACACCTTTTTTTAGCGTACGACCGCTTTAGGATTTTATCGACTCATGAATAAGCTTGGGATTAAATTAATTTATAATCATGCTGATTTTCGTTTAATGAATAAAAGATCGCTTGAAGAGCTTGAGCGCTATCCGGAAGCAAATCTGTTTTTAAGAGGCATTATTCCCATGATCGGCTTTAGATCAGCCGAAGTCTTGTATGACCGTAAGGAACGCTTTGCCGGTAAAACGAAATATCCCCTCAAAAAAATGCTATCATTTGCTTTTAACGGGATTACATCGTTCAGTGTCGCGCCGATTCGATTCTTTACGCTTTTAGGTTTTGTCTTATTTTTCCTCAGCGCTGTGGCAGGGGTTGGCGCATTTATTCAAAAGCTGCTCGGCCATACAAATGCGGGCTGGGCGTCGCTCATCATTTCCATTTGGTTTTTGGGCGGGCTGCAATTAATGGGAATCGGGATCATCGGAGAGTATATTGGAACGATTTTTTCCGAAGTGAAAAGTCGGCCGAAGTATGCGATTGATATCGATTTGTATAATGAGCCGCTAAGTCCGCTCCAGCGCCAGGAAAAAGAGCGGTTAGAAAAAAAGTACAGTTGAATGGAAAGAGCTGACTTTATTGGTCAGCTCTTTTGTCGTGTTGATAGGTGCTAATGGCTTAGGCGTCCTGCCCGCGCAAACTTCACACTTTCTGTGAAAGTCAGCTCTTTTTCTTCAACTGATGCAAAATGGCGCTAAGAGGTTCGTCTTGCGGGTTACGGTAAAAATCAAAAAATGGGCAGCCCTGTTTCTTAATCCGATCAACTACAGTATCAATTGTAAACATAGCGGGTGTTAAGGATGTTTGTACTTCGTGCCAATAGAGCGGTGCCGCGACAGTGCCAAGCTCGTTTCCTCTTGTTGAATAAGGACAGATAATCGTTTTTCCTTCTGCATGTTGCAAATAATCCAGATACAATTTGCCGTGCCTGTTTTTAATCAAGCGTTCTGTTGTAAATAGCTCGGGAAATGCATTGGTGCAGTACTCAGCGATTAGCTGTGTAAACTGTCGTGTTTCTTCATACGTAAATGCCTCATGGGACAAGGGAATGTAAAGCTGGATGCCCTTGTTGCCGGACAGCTTCGGATACGATGTGATGCCGAAGGAGTCAAACAGCCGCTTCAGTTCATTTGCAGCCTGTACAGCCATGAGAAAGTCATCTCGTGAAGGCGGGTCCAAATCAATAACAATCTCAGCCGGACGCCTGCTTTGAATGGTTTGAAAAGGGACATGAAGCTCCAAAGCAAGCTGGTTGGCAAGCCATAATAAAGTGGACATATCCTCACAGACAATATGTTCATGGCTTCCGTCATAGAAAGATTGAACAAAATCCGGCGCATAGTCCGGTTTATTTTTTTGGAAAAACGACTCGCTCCTTGATCCATGCGGATAACGGATGACGGTGACAGCACGGTTTTTTAGAAATGGGAACAGGTAGTCACTGACTTCAATCATGTACTGAATAAAATCTTCTTTTGTTTTTTTATTCTTTTCAAATATGATTTTATCCAAGCTAGTGAACTGAAGATCTGGATGAACCGGTTTGGAATGGCGTATGACCTGAGCATACGTGCATTCTGTCCAGTCCATATGGAATTCAAAACTGACAAACGATACCTCTCTTAACGTGCCTTGGAGAATCGTTAAGTATTGAACGGATGCACAAATTGATGGTTCAAGCGTATATTCGCCTGAAGGTGTTTGATGTCCGTGTTGTTCCATAATCTTGCGTATGGCGTTTTTTTCCTCATCGCGCATCCCGTGTGAGACAGAGGCAACCGGCGTCATTACGCCGTTTTTTAACACAGACACCGTCAGAAATCCATTGTTTGGGTTGAACCCTGTTATACAAACATAAGCTTGTTTAAAGTTTTTATATTTAAGCCAATCGGAGGACCGCTTCTTTTCGAGCCATTTGCTGTTTGTTTTCTTCGCTACAATTCCTTCTCCATCATATTTCGTAACCATCTCCCAAACCGGTTCAAAATGGTCATAGCAGGGAATATACTGAATGGTCTCCTTTGCGTAAGGGTCTGGAGATACAGGGAGCTTTGCCGCAGACATGAGATCGTACAGCGATTTTTTCCTATCCAGATACGAAAGAGACGATACATCTTCTCCTTGGCGCTCTAACAGATCAAAGGCAAGAAAGCAGCACGGACGCACGTTTGCCGATTCCTGAATCTTATCTGGCCTTTTTAATCGTCCCCGCACCTGAATGTGTTCAAAATCTGAACGGCAACGGTTCACCAAAAATACAATCTCGCCATCAAATGTCAGCGGAAGATCTTTTTCCATATACTGAAAGGCGGTTTTGGCGAACTGTGTGATTTCAGGGAAGGAACTGGTAAGCTCCAAGCCATTTCTGCTGGTTAAGGTCACACCTGCTGAATGGATGCGGAGAATACAGCGGTACCCGTCATATTTTACTTCGTACCGCCATTCTGCTCCTATTGGCGGTGACGAAGTAAGGACGGGCTGCATGGTAAACGCCATAGGCTATGACGTACCGGAGGCTTTTTTTCTAGTCGTTTTTCGTTTTTTATCTCCGGCTCCTTTCGGTTCAGCGGCTTGTGCTGGTTCGGCTGCCGGGGTTTCCCCGTTCGGCTTTCTGGTGCGGTCGATGCTGGCTTGCAGGGCGCTGACCAGGTCAATGACATCTTCACGAGGAGGCGCTTTATCAGGAGTGACGGCTGTTTCTTTATTTTCAAGCTTGTCGTTGACTCTTTGCAGCAGGGCGTGCCGGTACGTATCCTCATATTTCTCCGGCTCAAACTCAGCAGTCAGCTCATCTATTAATGTGATAGCGGTTTGCAGTTCCTTATCGTTGACATTCGATTGATCCGGTACACCTGGGACATGGGCAGCGCTTCTGACTTCATCCGGATAATGGATAGACTCCATAACGATACAATTTTCATAAACACGGAGAATGGCTAGCTGCTGCTTCGATCTGATTGTCATATTGGCGATGCCGATCTTTCCGGTTGATCGCAGTGCCTCACGCAGCAGGGTATAGGCTTTCGTGCCGTTATCCCCGGGTCCGACAAAGTAGGAGCGGTTAAAATAAATCGGGTCAATTTCCTGAAGCTGGACAAAATCAACAATTTCAACCGCTTTCTCCTCATGCTCCTGTTTTAAGCTTTTTAAATCTTCGTCCGTCAGCACCACATATTTTCCTTTTACATATTCATATCCCTTCACAATTTCATCAGGGCTGAGTGTTTTTTCACAATTCGTGCAAATTTTTTCGTATTTAATTGGCGCGTGATCCTCTTTATGAAGGCTGCGCAGCTTAATGTCTTTATCTTCTGTGGCCGCATATAGCTTGATGGGGATGTTTACTAATCCGAAACTGATAGAGCCCTTCCACATTGTATGCATGTCGATAAACCCCTTTTTTTCTTTAGTGTGAAGAGGAGGGGTATGATTCATGTGTAGTAACTTATGGGTAAAAAAACAGCCGGCACTGTTATTGCGGCGGCTGTTCTAGAATCAATTGTTCGAGTTGTTCCGGCGGTATCGGCCTGCTGAAAAAGAAGCCTTGTAAATGATCACAGCCTTTTTCGTAAAGAAGCTGTTTTTGGGCTGAATTTTCCACGCCTTCAGCAATCACCTGCAACGACAGCTGGTGTCCCATGGCAATAATGGCCCCGGTAATTTGCTCTGATTTCGGGTGGGTCTGAATATCGTCGATAAATGATTTGTCAATTTTTAGCCTATGAATCGGAAAATCCTTCAAATAGCTAAGGGAGCTGTGTCCCGTTCCGAAATCGTCAATACTGATTCTGATACCTAATTCCGTTAAAGACGACAAAACCTTCTTGGAGTGATCAAGATTGTCCATTGTCATGCTTTCTGTCACTTCCACTTCAAGAAGCTGCGGAGGGAGCTGGTATTTATCAAGCGTGTCCTTGATCAGGGGAATCAGATCTTCAGATTGAAATTGTCTGGCGGAAATATTAATGGCGACAGAAAGGTCATAGCCTTTGTCATACCAAACCCTTGCCTGCTTGCATGCTTCATCTATAATCCACTTTCCGATATCAATTATGAGTCCCGTTTCTTCAGCAACACCGATGAATTCCCCGGGCGGACGCAGCTGCCCGTCGGGTGTGACAAGGCGTATCAGCGCTTCTGCACCTGTCATTTTTTGGTCTTTTGCACTGAATTGCGGCTGATAGTGCAAGACAAATCGATTGTTTTCGATTGCTTCTCTAAGCATCATTTCTTGGTTAAGCTTGACGGTTTCTTTGTTGCCGATCGAAAAAGAATAGTATCTGTATTTGCTCTTGTTTCGTTCTTTAGCGGCATACATCGCCATATCAGCCTTTTTCATCAATTCAAGACCGTCCGTCCCGTCTTTCGGTGATATGGCAATCCCGATACTGACAGATATGACAAGCGTGTGATCCTGGATTTTGAAAGGGTTTTTGAATTTTTGGATAATTTTTCTTGCTAAAACGTCTGCTTCGCCTGTTCCGATATTGACGTCCGTCAATATGATAATAAATTCATCTCCGCCAAGACGAGCGATAAATCCATTATCAGGGACAATAGATGACAGGCGTTTAGCTGCTAGCTGAAGCAGCTGATCGCCGATATTATGTCCTAAAGCATCGTTAATCACTTTAAACCGGTTTAAGTCCAGAAAGAATACTACGGTGTTATAATTCAAGGTGCACTCGCGCCTCAGCACCTCAGTTAAGTGTGAGATGGCATGCCGTCTGTTAGGTAAATCTGTAAGTGAATCATAATGTGCCATTTTATGGATTTCTTTTTCTGCTCTGTACTGCTTTGTCATGTCTTTGCAAATGACATAAATGCTATCCAGCTCTTGATTGACCTCAACAGGTATGAGCGTAATATTTAAGTGAAACTGGCCTTTTTCAGTGATAAGATCGCTATCGCTGTTAATCGCTTGTTTATCTTTTTTAACTTGCTCAAAAAGGCGCTGAATCTTTTGTGATGTATAATGTCTCCAATCGCGCATGCTAAAGCCGAATTTGCTGATCATATCCTCGCCAGCATGATTGGATGATATAATGTCTCCTTCTAATGACAAAATAAAGATCGCATCAATATTGTGGACAATTAAAGACTGAAACCTCTGCTCGTTATCCTTTATGCGTTCGCTCTGTTTTATAAACTTTCGGTCAGCATGGGAACTGAATAATAATAATGTTTGTATACAGAAAATAATTAACGTAACAAAAATCGACCAATGAAACGTTTGCACCTCCACATGGCTTCCGGGCGGTCCCATGTCCTCGTGGAAAGTTGCCGCAAGCATACCTGTATAGTGCATGCCTGCAATCCCCATACCCATTACAATTGAACTGATAACTTTATAAAACATCAGATGATCGGAATGTTTTTTTAAGGCCAAGTCAAAGAATATTTTTAACGAGACGAAAGATGACGCAATCGCAATGATAATGGACGCTGTAAAAAGAATCGGTTCGTAATTAATCATTACCCGGGAAATGGCAGACATTCCGATATAGTGCATAGATGCTATAGATGCGCCAAGCACAACTGAGCCTGTGAGCAGTCTGTAATATGTAAGAATGTGCCGGCTGACAAAATATAACGACACAAATGATCCGGAAACAGCTGCGCCAATGGATGCAATTAAAGGCATGAATTCATATTGCATCGGCATCTCCATATGGACGGCCATCATCCCCACAAAATGCATTGACCAAATACCGAATCCCATAATAAGTGAGCCGCCGATCAGCCACACTATGCTTTTTAAACCTGTATAGATAGTAACTTTCCTTGACAGTTCAAGGGAAATGTACGATGCGGCACAGGCAATAAGAATAGATAAACATATAAGCGTCGTATTATATGTAACGTGTATTTCCAAGTGGAGATTCCCCCCGTGTCGTGAGTTCCAGTCTTGTTGACTCTCTATATTATCGGCTGCTTAACCGCAGAGTTTCAGCCTATAAGACCATAGAAATACGGTAAAATCCATTTTTAGTTCAGCTGACCGTGAAAAATGTGTTAAAATCATGTTGACGTTTGCCGAAAAAACTTAAATGCATTATACATAAATAAGGGGAAGTGATGGCTATAGAAGAGCTGGTTATGTCATGGATAGAAGCATTTAAAAGCTTATCTTATGTTGGAATATTTCTTGCGCTCTGTATTGAGTTTATTCCTGCTGAAATCGTCCTGCCGCTTGCAGGTTATTGGGTCTCTAAAGGTGATATGACACTTTTTGGCGCTGTTTTGGCGGGATCGCTTGGAGGAGTGGCCGGCCCGCTTACGCTGTATTGGATAGGCCGGTACGGAGGAAGGCCGTTTCTTGAACGTTTCGGAAAGTACCTCTTTATTAAGCCTGAAGCGCTTGATAAGTCGGATGAATTTTTCAAAAAGCATGGGGGATTTGTAGCCTTCAGCGGCCGTTTCTTGCCAGGCATCCGGACATTGATCTCCATACCGTGCGGAATTGCAAAAATGAACGTATGGGTGTTTTCGCTTTATACGTTCATCGCGATGCTGCCGATTACATTTGTATATGTTTATCTCGGTGTGAAGCTCGGTGAAAATTGGAAGGAAGTCGGCTCTATTCTCGATCAATATATGCTTCCTGTTGGGATAGCGATTTTGGCGCTGTTCCTGCTCTACTTGCTGATAAAAAAGAGGAAGAAACGCACGCAATCCGAACATTTATCTGTATTTTTAAAAAATAAACGTTGACAAAGTATCGCGCTGCGCATATCATTGACGTATAATATCATATTTCTTGAAATCCCAAAGGGGAGTAGCGTCCGGAATGTTTTCCGGAAACAAAGTCGTCATTTCATGGATTGCGATATCCATCGGCTTTGTTGGCATGCCTGAATTCATGTCTAGCAAGACCTTTGCCTTATGTCGGCAAAGGTCTTTTTTGCATGGTCCGGCCGGCATAAGATCGGATGAAGAGAAAGAAAACAACTTTTTTGGGAGGGTATCATTTATGGATGCAGCATTATTATTAGAGTATGGTTGGGTTCTTCTCGTCTTGATCGGCCTGGAAGGGATTTTAGCCGCCGATAACGCGCTGGTTATGGCGGTAATGGTAAAACATTTGCCGGAGGAAAAAAGAAAAAAGGCGTTATTTTATGGATTGGCAGGGGCTTTTGTTCTGCGGTTTGGCTCTTTGTTCGCAATTTCTTTTTTGGTCAACGTTTGGCAGGTTCAAGCGATTGGCGCGATCTACTTGCTGTATATCTCAGCAAGCCATTTATTGAAAAGATATGTGTTTAAGAAAGAAGACACGCATAAAGAGACGAAGCAAAGTGGTTTTTGGCCGACTGTTTTAAAAGTTGAACTGGCAGATATTGCTTTTGCGGTCGATTCCATCTTAGCGGCAGTCGCGCTGGCGGTTACGCTTCCTGGAACATCGCTTCCAAAGATTGGCGGACTAGACGGAGGACAATTTATGGTCATTTTGGCCGGAGGTATCATCGGCCTGGTGATCATGCGGTTTGCAGCTTCAATGTTTGTAAAGTTATTAAAGGAACGTCCAAGCCTAGAAACAGCGGCCTTTGTGATTGTCGGCTGGGTCGGAGTGAAGCTTGCTTTATATACACTTGCCCATCACGACATAGCAGTTGTTTCTGAACACTTTATCCATTCTGGAACATGGAAGCTCATATTCTGGGGTGTCTTAGCGGCAATCGCGATTTGCGGCTGGTTCATGTCAGGTGGAAAAAAACAGCCGGAGGGCGTACAAAACGAACAAAAAAACAGCAGCCGAGAACAGGCGTAATTTGAAAGACTCTGCTTAAAAAGCAGAGTCTTTTCATGTTTGAAGCGTTTTCAGGGGCGAAATAAAATAACATTTTTATAACAGCATTGTTACAAAAAACACGTATAAAACCCCCTTAATTCTCTAGAAAGGCACGAAATCATGTATAGTACGTCGGAATGGTTTGTCACAATTGAGACATTGGAAATCAATATTTCTTTTTCTCCTTTGCGAATCCCTATCAAATTAGCTATCATTAATGAGTAGTTATAGGGAGGAACTGAGGTGAAACCAGTGCTTAGCCTTTTGTTTAAATTGGGAAAAAAGAAGCAAACGCTTGAAAAAACGGTTGAAAGTATACAAAAAGGCAATAAAGATCTGCAAAATGAATTAATACAGCAATATAAGCCATTTATCGCAAAGACGGTTTCATCCGTTTGTAAACGATATATAGATGAAAAAGACGATGAGTTCAGCATCGGACTGATCGCATTTAATGAAGCTATTGAAAAATACTCACCTGAAAAAGGCAATTCTCTGCTCGCATTTGCTGAGCTAATCATAAAAAGAAAAGTCATTGATTACATTCGAAAAGAAGCCAGAAGCGCACAAAATATCAATATCGATTTACAGGAAGGAGACGATCAGGAGTCATCACAAAACCTGATTGAAGCCGAGCTTTCCATTGATGAATACCGCCGTCAGGTTGAACAGGAGCAGAGGCGGGAGGAAATCCTCTATTTTCAAAAGCAACTCAAAGATTATGGTTTGTCATTTAAAGAGCTGCTTGAAAACTCTCCAAAGCATGCTGACGCTAGGCAAAACGCCATAAAGGTGGCAATGACTCTTGTTGAACATGAAGAATTGGCCGCTATTCTGTATACAAAGAAACAGCTTCCGGTGAAACAGCTAGAACAGCTTGTCTCTGTAAGCCGAAAAACGATTGAGAGAAACAGAAAATATATTATTGCGATGTGTATTATTATTACAGGTGATTATATTTATTTAAAAGATTATCTTAAAGGGGTGCTGCACTCATGAGAAGAGGGATTATAGTAGAGAAAAATAGAAAATTCGTCACGTTGCTGACCCCTGACGGACAATTTTTAAAAGCCAAAAATGATCGCCGCAGCTATGAAATCGGAGAAGAAATTATGCTTCCAAGTGAATCACGCATGGGCAGAAGGGCCAGCTTTTTTGATTTTTTAAAACTGCGCCCTTTCAAAATGGGGATTGTTACGATGACTGCTATTATGCTTTTTATTTTTATAGTTCTCCCCGTTTTTTCTAATAATAAGGCCTATGCGTATATGACAATCGATATCAATCCAAGCTTCGAAATGGCGTTAAACAGCGATTACGAAGTGATTGAACTGACGCCTCTAAACGATGAGGGAAAGAAGGTCGTGAATGATATAGATGATTGGGAGAAGACTGATTTTAAAAAGGTGATTGACGATATTATAACCGACTGCAGCGAGCACGGTTATGTAAAGAAATCGAAAGAAATATTGATTTCCACTGTTTATGAAAATACGGAAGATAATACATATAAAAAAGCTGTGAAAAAACAGCTGAATGATGTGACGGAAAAATATAAAACGACATACCGCATGGAATCACTCGAGTCAGATATGCAGACGAGGGAAAAAGCGAAGAAGGAAGGCGTTTCAACGGGCAGCTACATCAAATCAAATGAAAAGAATGACAATAAAGACTCAAAAGATGACTCCAGCGATCCATCCGTGGAAGAGGATCAAAAGAGTGGCGGAAATGAGAATGAAAATATTGATCAAACTGACCCCCAGGACGGTAAACAAGAAGATAATGAACAGCTGGATGATACCGATTCCGGAGACCAGAAAGAAGATAAACCGGATGAACAGAGTAATGATAGTGAAAAAGATAAAAATGTAAAGGAATCAGATGAAAACACAAATGCCGAAAAAGATGGGGATCATGAGCAAACCCCAACACAAGCTCCTCAAGATAAAGGAAATGAAGACAATCGCACTGAAAAGGGGCAAAGCCAATATCACAGGGACTGGAATAACGGTGAACAAGGCAGGAACCGTTCTTCGTCCAGCAGGGATAACGCTTCTGACCGCCGTAATCCAAACGGCTACAGCAGTGATAATCATTCAGCTCAAACTGAAGATTCGCCGAGTGACCCCGGCGAATAAAGACCTGAATTTATTTAGTTGTGCCATTTAATTGTGATTGTGCTTGCTGTACCAGCCGCTTTGTCATTTCCCCGCCTACAGAGCCGTTAGCGCGTGCGACTGTATCAGAACCAAGGTTCACACCGAATTCTTGAGCCACTTCGAGTTTAAATTGGTCTAATGCCTGCTCCACCCCTGGAACAACGAGTTTATTTCTGCTCGCCATCTTTTTCATCTCCTTTTTTTATAAAGAAATTCTTAACGCGTACTTAGTTTGAAATGTACGGGGTTTATTTATGCTGGCAATTGTTGTGGATCTTTAGAAACCCCCGGCCTCCGAGCCGGGGGTAACGCAGACTATAAAATGTCTGCTGTCATTTTATGTGCGGTTGCCTGAATATGGAACGTCAAAATGGAGAGGACTGTAATGGCGATAATCTGTCTGATTTTAAGCCATTGGCTGTCATTCAGTTCTTCAAAACGGTGGCGGAGACGCTCTGTCTCCTGTTCGACGATCTCCTGCAGATTCGATTCTTTCATAGAAGGTGTGTCTTGGTGATGAACGGCATCAAGTACATATGCACAGCTTTCATAATAAGCAATCGGGCTGATGACATCATCGGTTCTGTCTGAGATTGTGTTAAAGGCCACTTTTAAAATAGCCCGTATGTGTTCAAAGTCATAAATGGATTTTAAATCACGTACAATTAAAAGAATAACTGCCTGTTCAACTGAGTATTTTTTGCCCAGCTCAGGGTGTCCGATCAAATCCTTGATATCACGCTTTACCCAGTTTTGAATTGCAGTGGACTTTAACGAAGTTAGCTCGCATAGGTTGCCAAGCTCTACGATTTCGTTTGTAGAAAGGCCGTATTCTTTTCTCTGTTTTTTTCGTTCGTATCTTGTAAGAAATTCAGGAATTTCAAGATGATTGGCTGCTTTTTCTGCCGACATGTTCGCTGATTGGACGAGAATGTCGAGCGGGCTTATTTCTCCTTGTCCTTTTAGGGAATAGAGCAGCCGCACCATATCGGTTCGAGTGAGTTTAAAAATGTTCATTGTTCACCTCTTTTTAAACAATTTGACGCGGAATATAAGTCTATGTATGAGTTCAAAATTGAAGCGCCAGCAATTACATTAACATCATACGTCGAATTCCTTGCATTTTCAAATGGATGATTTATAATTTAAGTATACAGGTTCCTTTGAACTTAAAATAACGGAGGTTGTCATGGCGAAAAGAATTTTTCTGTTTATTTTAACGAATATTTTGGTGCTCACAACAATCGGGATCGTTTTGTCTGTTTTAAGCTCGGTTACCGGAGTCGGGACGTACTTTACAGCTGATGGCGGTATCGATCCAATTGCACTCCTTGTATTCAGCTTAGTCGTTGGTTTTGTCGGTTCCTTTACGTCTCTTGCGATGTCCAGATGGATGGCAAAGACGATGATGGGTGTCAGAGTGCTGAATCCGAAAAAACACACGCTCAGCTATGAGGAACAGCAATTGGTTGACCGTGTTCACCGATTAAGCCGCTCTGCCGGTTTAACGAAAATGCCGGAAGTCGGAATTTACCGTTCACCTGAAGTGAACGCGTTTGCGACTGGACCGTCAAAACGCCGTTCCCTTGTGGCAGTGTCGTCAGGGCTGCTGGAGCAAATGGATGATGCCGCAGTTGAAGGTGTGCTTGCCCACGAGGTCGCGCATATCGCTAATGGTGATATGGTAACAATGACGCTCTTGCAAGGTATCGTCAATACCTTTGTCGTCTTTTTATCGCGTATCGCAGCATGGATTGCGAGCCGCTTCGTCAAGGAAGACCTTGCGCCGATCGTTCATTTTATTGCAATGATTGTCTTTCAAATTGTCTTTTCCATTCTTGGCAGCCTGGTCGTGTTTGCGTACTCACGCCATCGCGAATTCCATGCTGACAGGGGAGGGGCGGATCTTGCCGGCAAGGATAAGATGATTCATGCCCTTCGGACGCTTAAGAGCTATTCTTCCCGCATTATGGAAGACGATCAGACAGCTGTTCAAACATTAAAGATTAATGGCAAGAAGCGCTCTTCGCTTTTCTCTACTCACCCTGACTTAGATGAGCGAATCAGACGGTTAGAAGCTAAATAATACAAACACATTGTTCCTCTGAGAGAATCCCTCAGAGGTTTTTTATTGTATCCTTTGACTAAAATAATAAAAAAATAAGCAAGTTAAGAAAATGTTTCGTAAAAGCCTTTTAAAATGGGTCCAATATCTTTAGAATAATTACCGTACTTAAAAAGAGAGGCAGAAGGATTTTACATGAAATTAAAGTTTGGAAAATTGATACAGGCATTGTCGCCGGCCCAGCTGATTGCTGTATATTATTTTCTTGCGGTGACGGTGGCAGTTATTTTATTAAGTCTTCCTGTGGCCCATAAACAAGGAGCAGAATGGTCTTTTATCGATGCCCTGTTTACAGCAGTCAGTGCCGTTAGTGTGACTGGGCTTTCTGTTGTAAATACTGCTGAGACATTTAATACAACAGGAATTGTTATTCTCGCGTTTGTTCTGCAGTTTGGCGGAATTGGCATTATGACATTAGGCACTTCAGTTTGGCTCCTAATGGGCAAAAGAATAGGTTTAAAAGAACGGAAATTAATGATGATCGATCAAAATCAATCACAATTTTCTGGGATCGTGAATCTCATGAAACAGATTCTCTTTCTCATATTATGGATTGAGTTCTTTGGCGGCATGATTCTTGGGACTTATTTTTTAACCTACTACGATTCCATTCAAGAGGCTTACTTACATGGTTTTTTTGCGAGTGTCAGTGCAACCACAAATGCCGGTTTTGATATAACAGGAAGCTCTCTGGTTCCATTTCGGCATGATTATTTTGTGCAATTTATTACACTGTTATTGATTGTTTTCGGAGCCATCGGTTTTCCTGTTTTAGTGGAAGTGAAAGATTTTTTGTTTTCTAAAAACCGAAGATATCCGTTTAGTTTATTTACAAAAATTACAACCATTATGTTTGGCTTACTTGTTTTGTTTGGCTCTATAGGGATCTATGTGCTTGAAGCAAATCATTTATTTGCAGGTAAATCGTGGCATGATATTTTATTCCTTTCTCTATTCCAATCAACCACAACAAGGAGCGGGGGGCTTGCCACGATTGATATAAGCCAGCTGACTGACCCCACTCTGCTTTTTATGAGTGCGCTGATGTTTATCGGAGCGTCGCCAAGTTCAGTAGGGGGAGGCATACGGACAACGACTTTCGCCCTGAACCTTCTTGCGCTGTTTCATTTTGCCCGCGGCAATAAGTCAGTCAAGGTATTCAAAAGGGAGCTGCATCACGCTGATCTCATGAAGTCGCTTGTTGTCACAATGATGGCGATTCTGCTCGTTTTTGGCTCGACACTCATTCTTACGATTACAGAAAAGCATTCTCTGCTGGAGCTGTTGTTTGAAGTGTGCTCAGCGTTCGGTACAACCGGTCTGTCACTGGGAATTACCGCTGATTTAAGCAACGTTGGAAAATGCGTCATTATGATTGTCATGTTTATCGGGCGAATCGGTATCCTGACCTTCCTGTATCTGATTGGAAGAAAAGAAATTGAAGCGAATTATCATTATCCGAAGGAAAGAGTGATTATCGGATAGAAAAAACACCGCATGTTTTGCGGTGTTTTTTGATTGCCAAAAAAAAGATGTGTGGCAACATTTCAGTTGGAGAACCTAACATCAACAGGTGCAGTTTAACGCCCTGCATCTTTAAGCGAAATAAAATGTCTGAAAAATTGGCGAGGAGGATTCGTATGAAGCGAAAAGCTGAAGTGAATGAAGCCATTAAAAATAACAATACACCTACTGAGAGCATGGACCCAAATTCTTATAAGACACAGTATCATGACGACCCGAATTTTAGGGGAGCAAACCGCAATTCCAAACAGGGTCAGCAAGGAGGCATGTGATTTTGAAGAAAAATCGTCATAGCAGAGATATGCAAAATCATAAAAAGCCTATGAATAAGAAAGTGCTGGAGGAAGAATTTTCAAGTGAACTTGGAGATTACAATGCCGGCAAGATCATCGAGACGCTAGAAGCCACAAAGCCTGAAAAGAAAAAAAAGAAAAAACAAAAATAAAAAAAGACCTCTTAGGCGGGGTCCCGCTTAAGAGGTCTTTTCTATTTTAAATAAGCATTTTTGCCCGTTCCTCTGACAAATTGCAATAGGCTGGTCATTCTCAGCTCAATGAAGGGCTGAGCAACTGTCTTAACAAAATTGCTGGAGAGTACTGATGTCAGGGTTGCTGTTAAAAGTAAGAGAATTGCTAAGCTCTGATAGTCAGTAAGCGAATCCTCAAGCCCGACCTGTCTCAGCGTTTTAATAATAAACCCATGAAGCAAATACACATAAAATGTCCGGGTTCCCCATTTCGTAAAGAAAAACCGTTTTTGCGGAACGAGCGCTAAAAAGCTGAAGGTTGCCGCAAAGGCGAGTACATACCAGCCGATTCGGGAAAGTCCGCTCGCCAAGGTAACGTCTCCAAATGAAGAATACGGTTTTGAGCCGAACAGAAAAGAATAGTCAAAGTCGATTCCCCAGCAGATGACGAATACGGCGGCAAGCACCCCGAGCGCGATTTGTTTGCCTCGTTTTGATCTCAATAAATCAAAATGATGTTTATTTAAATAAAACCCGACAAGGAACATTGGTAAGAATACAAATGTCCGCGACAGGCTCAGCGTGCTGCTGACAAAGTCTAAATAGCCGATCAGTACGGCAATTCCGCAGCTTACAAACAGCGCCCACAGCTTTGATAGCTTTGAAAAAGGATAAAGCAGTAGGTTCCAAAAAAATAAGCTTACGAGAAACCATAATGACCATTGCGGATCAATCGGATTCACATTTGCCATGCTTTCGTCTTGCATAATGTAATAAAAGACGGAATAGATGATTTGGAAAATCAAATACGGAATAATAAGCTTGACCGCCAGCTTTTTCACATATCCCGAGCGTTTAAAGCCTTTTGCAAAATAACCGGATACGAGAATAAAGGCAGGCATGTGAAATGTGTAAATGAACTTGTAGAGGTAGAGCATAAAGTTGTTATCATTAATAAAGGAACGAAGAATATGACCGAATACAACAAGGAATATCAATAAGAATTTTGCATTATCGAAATAACTGTCTCGCGATTTACTCATAGCATCACCTTCTCTTTAATCAGTCACTAAGAGATTATTCCCTGCTGGTATATATTTTAAAATAAAAGATGAAAAAGGATTGAAAAAACGGCTGATTGTTAGGACGATGTAAAGTGGCGGTAAGGATCGTAGAAAATGTCTTCGTTATGTAATCGCGCTGAAATTTTCTGAAATTTATAGGGCAAATGAAGGAAGTTCCCGCATTTTGTAGAAATAT
Organism: Bacillus sp. NS1; assembly: GCF_058248265.1. Taxonomy (NCBI): domain Bacteria; kingdom Bacillati; phylum Bacillota; class Bacilli; order Caryophanales; family Bacillaceae; genus Bacillus; species Bacillus sp. NS1. The sequence goes on from NZ_JBZAZF010000002.1 coordinate 453,315, forward strand.
TGAGGGATAGGTTTTGAAGAAGGAGTGTACACGCATGGAAACTCTTGGTGTCCAGACAAATTCGGAGCTGCGGGAAGAACTGAAGCGTCTCAAAGAAGAAAATGCCCGGCTGAAAAAGGAATTGAATCAGCATCAAGTGATTGTTAACAATACGCTCGATGCTATTTTTATATGTGATAATGAAATGCGAATCGTTCAGGCGAATGAAGCAACAGAGAGGATGCTTCAGGTTGATTCGGAAGATTTGAAAAAGCGTTCTGTTTTGGATTTTTTGTTTTCAATCCCAAAGGATGAACTGAATCATGCCGTAAAAAAGTTTTTTAAAAAAGGTTTCCTGTGGAAGGAGGTCCCGATCAAGCTTGATGGCGGGGCGACAAAATACATAGAGTTTCTGGCCAAAAGAGGGATAGGCGAGGATTTCTTTTTTGTTGTCATGAGGGACATATCTTCAAAGAAGATTCTGGAGCGGGAATTCTCTATGAATGAACAGCTTTTTAAGGACTTGTTTGACAGAGCTGTTGACGGAATCGTCCTTTTTGATAAAGATGGCGGTTTTATTGATGCCAATTTGTCCTTCTGCAAAAGCTTTGAAATCAATCAAAATGAGCTGTCTCATTTATCGTTGTATGAGTTCATAGACAGCGGCTCACGAAAAGACTTCGACAATATATGGAAGGCGCTCAACCGCAAGGGAAAAGCGAAGGGGGAGCTGCCCGTCAAGCTTCGTTCAGGTGTTCAAAAGCTATTTGAATTCACGATTACATCAAACATCATCAGCGGGTTTTATATGTCCATTATGAGGGATATCACAGAGAAGCGGTCTATGGAGCTGCAGCTCTTTAAAAGTGAGGAGCGCTTTAGAGAAATATTTGAAAATGCGATGGACGCCATCATCATCTGGTCGAATGACGGAAGAATCGTGAAGGCGAATCAATCAGCCTGTAAAATCTTTGAGCTGCCGATGAATCTGCTGTTGAAACGAAGGCTGTGTGATTTTCTCGTTGACTCACAGCAGAAATATAGCATAACGAAAAGGAAATACGCAAAGTACGGAGAGATCAGAGAAGAGCTGCTGTTTCAAATGGGGAACGGGCAGTTCAAAGAACTTGAATTTACCTCAAAGCGGACAATACTAGAGAATCAGCACTTGACGATTTTAAGAAACGTCAGCGACAGAAAGCGGATGGAAAAGGAGCTGCGGGAAAGTGAGCTGAAATTCAGAAAAGTGTTCAATGGCTCAATGGACGGCAATGTATTGTTCGACAATCAATATAGGATCATCGACGCCAACCCGTTAGCAAGCCATATTTTAGGCCTGTCACATGAAGAGATTAAACAGCATAGCTTGTTAGATATTATTTCATCGTATGAAATAGAAAATCTTGCATCACCGGCAAGACAGATTAATTTTGATGAAATGGACAACGAAATTCCATTTTTGCTGAGCAGCAGTGACAACAGAAAACTTGAATTCTCATTTAAACGAAATATTATTCAAAATATGAACCTGGCTATCTTTAAAGACGTAACAGAGCGAAAAGAACTGGAGGAACGCCTGCGCAAGTCAGATACCCTTCATGTTGTCGGCGAACTTGCTGCCGGCATCGCTCATGAAATCAGAAATCCGATGACAGCTCTTAAAGGCTTCATTCAGCTCCTGAAGGGAAGTGTGGAGGGAGACTACGCCCTTTACTTCAACGTGATCACCTCAGAACTAAAGCGCATCGAATCCATCATCACCGAATTCTTGATTTTAGCCAAGCCCCAGGCCATTATGTATGAAGAAAAACATGTTACCCAAATTATGAGAGACACTATAGACCTTCTGAACGCACAAGCCAATCTAAGCAATGTACAAATGCATCTTGATTTAATGGACGACATTCCCCCGATCTACTGTGAGCCGAATCAGCTGAAACAGGTATTTATCAATATATTAAAAAACGCCATCGAAGTGATGCCTGACGGCGGAAACATTTTTGTGACGATAAGGACATTGGATCAAGATCATGTTCTCATCTCCTTAAAAGACGAGGGAATCGGAATGACAGAAGATAAATTAAAGCGCCTTGGTGAACCGTTTTATACGACGAAGGAACGGGGAACTGGACTTGGGCTTATGGTAAGCTATAAAATTATTGAAGAACATCAAGGCGAAATTCTGGTAGAAAGTGAAGAAGGGAAGGGCACCGTTTTCCACCTTACACTTCCCGTCAGACAGAATGCTGAAGAAAGAAGGATTGATGAATGAACTACTACGCGACAGCCGAAACACCGCTCGGGGAACTCATAATTGCCGAAGAAGATGGCCAAATCACCCGACTATTTCTCAGTCAGGAAGATTGGATGGATTGGAAAGAAACCGTTCAGCATACAGAGCACAAGGAAACACCTTATCTGGCAGAAGCGAAAAAACAGCTTCATGAATATTTCGCCGGCGAAAGAAAGACCTTCTCACTGCCGCTGAGCCAAAAGGGCACTCCTTTTCAGCAAAAAGTGTGGGAGGCGCTCGCGATGATACCATACGGAGAATCCCGAAGCTATGCTGACATCGCCGCTGCGGTCGGCAGTCCGAAAGCGGTGCGCGCAGTCGGACAGGCTAATAAACGAAACGACCTGCCGATTTTTGTCCCGTGCCACAGAGTGATCGGCAAAAACAGTGCGTTAACAGGATACGCCGGGAGCAAAACCGATATCAAAGCATTTTTGCTGAACATCGAGCAAATCTCCTATAAAGAAAAATAAAACATATGGCACGTTCCCTTTTTTTACGGCCGACATATCATTTTATTAAGTGAAAAAAGTTGGTCTGATGAAAAAGGAGGACAAAGCAATTGAAGCCGAGCCGCTCTGAGAAAATTGCCGTTTTTGCCAAACTGTTTGTGAAACTGCATATCTTATCAAGCGCTCAAAAAGATGAAATCATCAATATCAATAAAAACAAACAAAAAAACCGCTGACTCGGCCCGTCATGAGCAAAGTCCAGCGGTTTTTAATGAACCTTTTCGCCTCTAAACAGCTGTTCAATTTCTTCTTCATAGTTACCGGTCATAATCCCTTTTTCTGTGATGATTCCTGAAATGAGATCATGGGGTGTAATGTCAAAAGCGGGATTAAAGACAGGCACATCGGATGGAGCGGTCCGGACTCCGGAAATCTGCCTTACTTCCTCAGGATCCCGTTCCTCTATCGGGATATCAGCGCCGCACTTCACTTTTGGATCAAATGTAGATAAAGGTGCCGCGACAAAAAACGGAATATCAAAGGCATTTGCTAAAATCGCGAGACCGTATGTTCCGATTTTATTTGCCGTATCACCGTTCTTTGCAATTCGATCAGCTCCAACGATGACAGCAGAAATTTGTTTTTCCCTCATCGTATGGGCAGCCATGCTGTCTGTGATCAGAGTGACATCAATGCCTCCCTGCATCAGCTCCCACGCAGTCAGGCGCGAACCTTGAAGGACAGGCCTTGTTTCACAGGCATAAATATGCAGTCCCAAATCCTTTTGTTTGGCCAAGTAAAATGGAGCGAGGGCCGTTCCATAGCGGCTTGTCGCGATAGAGCCGGCATTGCAGATCGTCATAATCCGGTCGCCTTTTTTGAAAAGCTGCAGGGCGTTTTGACCGATCATCCGGCACGTTTCCTCATCCTCGACCTGAATCTGAATCGCTTCATGGACAAGGTTTGTTTTTGCTTCATTTACTGAAATAGCGTTTTCGATCGAATGACTCAGTCTCTGAAGTGCCCAAGATAAATTAATGGCGGTAGGCCGTGAGCTGTTTAAATATTGTTTGATATCTTCCAGTCTGCTGCGGAATTCCGTGACATCATCTGTTTCTATGTCTTTTGCAGCAAGCGCAAGTCCGAAGGCAGCCGTAATGCCGATGGCCGGGGCGCCTCTTACCTTGAGCGTGACAATCGCGTCAAATACATCCTCTTTCGTCGTCAGCTCCACATACTCGGTCACGTCAGGAAGCTTTTGCTGATTTAAAATGGTAATAGCTGTTTCTTTCCATTCAACAGAACGAGGAACAGCAAATGAATGGGTCATGAATGGATCATTCCTTTACAAGTAACTTAAATAATTCAATAACATCCGTTATCGTTTTGAAGTCCGAACGTTTTTCAATAAAGGCTGTGCCGGTTTCGAGCGCCAGCCGTTTTCTGATGATTCGTTTATCAAACGGCACGATCGTATCCAGATCAGCCACATGGGCAAGGCCGATCGTGCGGCGTATGAGCTCGCAGCCCGCAAATCCGATCGTCTCTTCAAAAATATGACTGAGCGTATCAGTAAGATAACCGTCGATTTTGGCGTAAACATCAAGACTGTCCTTTTCCCAGGCTTCAGTGAATGTCTCTTGAAATGTTTCCCAGACCTGCTTGACATGCTGGTATAACGGCTCTCTGTCATCACCGTCACGGCCGAGTGCGTTCAAAAATAAGTTGGCGATAAATTGGCCTACATCAAAGCCGATCGGTCCGTAAAAAGCAAATTCAGGATCAATCACCTTTGTTTCATGTTCGCTTGCAAAAATGCTCCCTGTATGCAAATCACCATGAATCAGCGTTTCTGCCGATGTTAAAAATGACTTTTTCAGCTTAGCGGCTTCGATTTTAACGTTGTCATTATTCCAAAGCTTCTCGACAAAAGGACGAAGCTCTTCTTCAAAATCATTTGTGTCATGGTCAAAGAAAGGATCTGTAAAGACAAGTCTTTCCGTTATGTCGCACAGCTCCGGGTTTGTAAACTGTTTAACAAGCTGTTTTTTCACCTTAGGTTCAAGCGCGTAATCAGATGAATAAAAAAGGGTCTTTCCTAAAAACTCACCGATGTGCTGTGACAGATGCGGATAATGTTCACCCTCAATGAGTCCTTTTCTTGCGATTTTCAGATGAGAGAGGTCCTCCATGACGGTAACCGCCATTTCTGTATCAGAATAAAACACTCTTGGAACCAGATGAGGGACATGCTCACCCTGCCGGATGAGAGCGCTGCTTTCGATTCTTGCGCGATCGATTGTCAGCGGCCAGCTTTCTCCGACGACTTTTGCATAAGGAACCGCCTGTTTAATGATCAAAGCTCTGTCATGTTCTTGATCATAAATATGAAAAACGTAATTTAAGTTGCCGTCGCCGATTTCCTGGCATGTCAGTGTGCTTTTGCTTGGAAATAAGCCAAGCTTTACCGCAAGTGCCACAGCGGAGCTTTCATTTAACGTTTCGTATAAAGGTGTTTTTGTGACTGCCATTGTCATAACCTCCAATTATGTAATCTCTTGATATGTTTGCAGCTGATTGGCCGTAAAAAAGCCTCCTTCTCAGAGAGAAAGAGGCTTAACATGTATGTCCGCCTCTCTTATCTCTCAGATCAGATCTGATGGAATTAGCACCGTGCCTTAGAGACGAGTGTCTCGGCGCGAAAAAGATGCGCCCCATTTCACAATGGAATTACGGTCGGTTGCTGTTGGGGTCAAAAGGCCAAATCCCTCGCCCAACTCTCGATAAGAGAATATATTCATTTGTTAAACAATTCTAATTTATCAGTTGATGAACATAGTAACAGGTGTTTTGTTAAGTTGTCAATAAATTTTTTAATATAAATCTTTTCTGATATCATCGAAAACAGGAATGCTTTCTCGCACCTTAACGCTTTCCTGAAGGTCGATTTCAGCTCGGACAATGCCTTCTTCCCGTCCGCCTTCAGCAAGTACACGCCCCCATGGATCAATAATCAGGCTATGCCCGGCAAATTCATTATCTGGATTTGAACCGGTACAATTGCATGCAGCGACAAAGCATTGATTTTCAATGGCCCGGGCAATTAGCAGGCTTTTCCAATGATCAAGGCGGGGAAGCGGCCATTCTGCAGAAATAAACAGCACGTTGGCACCTTTTGTTGTATGTTTTCTGATCCACTCCGGAAAACGGATATCGTAACAGATCAGTCCTGAGCTTTTGACGCCATCAAGCTCAAAGTATCCGTCTTCGGAACCGGCTGATAAATACACATGCTCATCCATCAGCTGAAAAAGGTGGGCTTTTCTGTACTCTTTAACGATTTGTCCTTCCTTATCCGCGATGTACATTGTATTATAAACATCAGAATCATTTCTGACAGCGACCGATCCGGCGACAATATGAACGCCATGTTTTTTTGCTGTTTTCTTCAGCCAGCTCTGAGCAAAACGCCCGTCTTCATCAGCGAGCTCATCAAGGTTGGCCAGGTCATATCCGGTCGTCCATAATTCAGGAAGAACAAGAACATCAGCATGCTTGCTTTCTTTTTCGATCAAAAATTCAGCCTTTTTGATATTTTCCGAACGTTTACCATATGAAATATCAAATTGAAGACAAGATATCGTCCATTTCATCTTTTTATCACTCCAAATTTTTCTTTACTTTTTTCATTTAACCATATATGATGATGGACTATCATTTCAAGATTTTTTTAGAAGGTGAGAATAGATGAAATTTGAACAGTCTCATGTATTGAAGGAATTGCCTAAACAATTCTTCGCTTCTCTGGTGCAGAAAGTGAACCAAAAGCTCGCAGAAGGGCATGACGTCATCAACCTCGGACAGGGAAATCCGGATCAGCCGACTCCGGAACATATCGTCGAGGAAATGAAACGAGCCGTTGCGGATCCTGAAAATCATAAATACTCGTCTTTTCGCGGCTCGTACAGTCTAAAATCAGCCGCAGCAGCATTTTATAAAAGAGAATACGGCATTGATCTTGACCCGGAAACTGAAGTCGCTATATTATTCGGCGGGAAAGCCGGTCTGGTCGAGCTCCCGCAATGCCTGTTGAATCCCGGAGATACGATTTTAGTTCCTGATCCGGGCTATCCTGATTACTGGTCAGGTGTCACACTCGCGAAAGCGAAAATGGAAATGATGCCGCTCGTAAAGGACAGGGCGTTTCTTCCTGATTACAGCAGCATCGCCGCCGAAGTGAGAGAACAGGCGAAATTGATGTATTTAAATTATCCGAATAATCCGACTGGAGCTATTGCTACATCTGAATTTTTTGAAGAAACGGTCAGTTTTGCGAAAGAAAACGGGATCTGTGTCGTTCACGATTTTGCTTATGGCGCTGTAGGGTTTGACGGCTGCAAACCGTTAAGCTTTTTGCAGACTGAAGGTGCGAAGGATATCGGAATTGAAATTTACACGCTGTCAAAAACGTATAACATGGCAGGGTGGCGGGTCGGCTTTGCCGTCGGAAACGCTTCGGTCATTGAAGCAATCAATCTTTATCAAGACCACATGTTTGTCAGTCTTTTCAGAGCGACTCAGGAGGCTGCAGCAGCGGCACTGCTAGCTGATCAGACGTGTGTGGCGGAGCAAAATGCCCGATATGAGAGCAGGCGAAACGCTTGGATCGCTGCATGCCGGGAAATCGGCTGGGATGTGACAGCTCCGGCAGGTTCATTTTTTGCATGGCTGCCTGTGCCTGAAGGCTATACTTCCGAGCAGTTCTCAGACCTTTTGCTGGAAAAAGCAAATGTGGCGGTTGCGGCTGGAAACGGCTTCGGAGAATATGGCGAGGGCTACGTCAGAGTCGGACTGCTGACAAGTGAAGAAAGTCTCAAAGAAGCCGCTTATCGAATTGGGAAACTGAACCTGTTTACCCAAAAAAGCATTGACAAGATTTGATAACGGTGGGATAATTCAAAATAATTTATAAAATCTATATTTTCTTATCAAGAGCAGGCAGAGGGACGAGCCCGATGAAGCCCGGCAACCGACTTATAAAGCACGGTGCTAATTCTTGCAGCTGGCGGCTGAGAGATAAGATTCGGACGAGAAACGAAACCTCTTTAGACGCGATTGCTGTTTGAAGAGGTTTTTTTATATGGATGTAAATGAAAGGAGCTCAGGCATGAGTGAGTTAATAGCAACATATCTCCTGACCGAACCGGGAGCCGATACAGAGAAAAAAGCAGAACAAATCGCAACAGGATTGACAGTAGGCTCATGGACAGATCTGCCTCTAGTGAAACAGGAGCAAATGCAAAAGCACAAGGGACGGGTGATAAAGGTCGAGGAAAGAGAGGGAACTCCTGCATCAGGAAAACAAGCGGTGATCACAATCGCCTATCCTGAAATCAATTTCTCTCGGGATATTCCGGCTTTACTGACAACAGTGTTTGGCAAGCTGTCGCTGGACGGAAAAATTAAATTACTCGATCTTCACTTCTCTGAGGCATTTAAGCGCACACTGCCGGGACCGAAGTTTGGCGTATACGGCATTCGGAAACTGCTGGGAGAGTTTGAGAGACCGCTGTTAATGAGCATATTTAAAGGGGTCATCGGAAGGGACCTGAGTGATATTAAAGAACAGCTCAGACAGCAGGCGCTTGGCGGAGTTGATTTGATTAAGGACGATGAAATTTTCTTTGAGACAGGGCTGGCGCCTTTTGAAACAAGAATTACAGAAGGAAAGCAAATATTGAAAGAAACGTATGAGCAAACCGGACATAAAACGCTGTATGCGGTCAATTTGACTGGACGCACGGCGGATCTGAAAGACAAAGCGAGACGCGCTGCCGAATTGGGGGCGGATGCACTTTTGTTTAATGTCTTTGCTTACGGCTTGGACGTCATGCAAAGCCTAGCGGAAGATCCCGAAATCGCAATCCCGATTATGGCACATCCAGCGGTCAGCGGGGCGTTTACGTCTTCTCCGTTCTACGGCTTTTCTCACGCTCTTTTGCTCGGAAAATTAAACCGGTATTGCGGTGCTGACTTTAGTCTCTTCCCATCTCCATACGGTTCGGTTGCGCTTCCAAAAGAAGATGCGCTGGCGATTCATGAAGAATGTGTGAGAGAGGATGCCTTTAACCAAACATTTGCCGTTCCGTCAGCAGGCATTCATCCTGGCATGGTTCCGCTTTTAATGCGGGATTTCGGTATAGATCATATTATTAACGCCGGGGGAGGCGTACACGGACATCCAAACGGCGCCCAAGGCGGGGGCAAAGCGTTCAGAGCCATAATTGATGCTGTCTTAGAAGCCCAGCCGATTGATGAAAAAGCCGAACAATGCAAGAATCTGAAGCTCGCGCTTGATAAATGGGGAAAGGTTGAAGCCGTATGACGACTCGAAAGCCTTTAATTATTTGTGATTTTGACGGAACCATCACGATGAACGACAACATTATAAGCATCATGAAAACATTCGCTCCGCCGGAGTGGACGGCATTAAAAGACGGCGTCCTTTCCAAAACGCTGTCAATCAAAGAAGGTGTCGGGCGGATGTTCGGCCTTCTGCCCAGCAGTTTAAAAGAAGAGATTACAAGATTTGTATTGGAAGATGCAAAAATCAGGGAAGGCTTTCGGGAATTTGTAGCGTTTATCAATGAGCATGAGCTGCCGTTTTATATCGTAAGCGGAGGAATGGACTTTTTTGTATATCCTTTGCTTGAAGGCATTGTGGAAAAAGATCGTATTTATTGCAACCATGCGTCATTTGACAGTGACTATATTCATATTGATTGGCCTCATTCCTGTAAAGGGACTTGTAGCAATCAATGCGGGTGCTGCAAGCCGTCGGTGATACATGAACTTTCTGAGCCAAACCAATATATCATCATGATCGGTGACTCGGTTACAGATGTGGAGGCGGCAAAGCTATCAGACCTTTGCTTTGCAAGAGATTATTTATTAAACGAATGCCGGGAGCGGAACCTGAATCATCTCCCGTATCAAGATTTTTATGAGATAAGAAAAGATATCGAGAATGTAACGGAGGTACAGGAATGGCTGCAAAACAAGAACGCTGGAGAGAACTCGCTGAAGTAAAACGGGAATTGGCAGAAAGAGATTGGTTTCCGGCGACTAGCGGCAATCTGTCTATTAAAGTTTCTGATGAGCCTTTAACATTTCTCGTCACTGCAAGCGGAAAAGATAAACGCAAAGAAACGGATGAAGATTTTCTGCTGGTGGATCAAAACGGAGAACCTGCCGAAAGCGGGCATTCTCTAAAACCGTCAGCGGAAACGCTTTTGCACACACATTTGTACAATAAAACCAATGCCGGATGCTGCCTGCACGTCCATACAGTAAACAATAATGTAATCTCAGAGCTATACGGAGACCAAAAGAAAATCACGTTCAGAGGCCAGGAAATAATAAAAGCGCTCGGCCTGTGGGAAGAGGATGCAGAAGTGACCATTCCGATCATTGAAAACCCGGCTCATATTCCGACGCTCGCGGCTCTGTTTGCGGAAGAGATTTCAGATGATTCAGGAGCTGTTCTGATCCGAAATCACGGTATTACAGCTTGGGGCAGAACAGCGTTTGAAGCAAAAAGAGTCCTTGAAGCATATGAATTTTTGTTCAGCTACCATTTGAAATTGAAAACACTCCAGCACCAGCTGGTTAAATAAAAGGAGGAACTGAAATGGCAACAATTCGAATTCATGATGAGGCAAATACAACGATTGAAAATCAAGAGGAAGTAGCAAGCTTTCTGGACAGTCAAGAGGTTATTTATGAGCAATGGGATATTGCGAAGTTACCGGAACAGCTTTCAGAGAAATATGATCTGACAGAAGAAGAAAAACAGCAAATCCTTGATACCTTTGAAACTGAAATTAAAGATATCTCAGCCCGCCGCGGCTACAAAGCACAGGATGTTATTTCATTGTCAGACAGCAATCCGAAACTTGATGAACTGCTTGAGAATTTTAAAAGAGAGCATCACCATACAGACGATGAGGTTCGTTTTATCGTTAGCGGACACGGCATTTTTGTCATTCAGGGCAAGGACGGCACGTTTTTTGATGTCCGTTTAAACCCTGGAGATTTAATCTCCGTGCCTGAAAATATTCGCCATTACTTCACACTTCAGGAGGACCGCAAAGTTGTCGCGGTGAGAATCTTTGTCACAACTGAAGGCTGGGTTCCGATTTATGAAAAAGACAGCGTGAATCAGTAAGCAGGAAAAGCCCCGTTCATCGAACGGGGCTTTTTATATTTATTGCAAACGCCACTTTTCATATTGTGACATTTCTTTTTTAATCAGCGTCCAAATCAAACCTAATACAGCTGCATCATCAATGATCCCTAGACCGAGGATAACGTCTGGAATGATATCGAGTGGCATGGCGATATATAAGATGGCAGCAGTTAGAAGAAAAAGCGTTTTTACCTGTGAACGGGGATAATTGCCGTTTCTCCAATCCCGAATCATTTGTGAAAAAACAGTAATGTGCTGAATGTATTTTTTTCGGTTTTTCCTTTTTAAAATCGCTTTTCCGCCTGCCGCTCCGAGCATTATTGCTTTCTTTTTCTTCATTGGGCATACCTCCTGCCTGGCGGCGTGTTTAAGATATTCTTCACCTGGGTATTGTTCTTCTAATCCTATCAATATATCTATTATACCTGAAAAAATAACTTATTTAATGAAAATATGTTTACAAATAAAGTATAATCTGTAATAATGCACAATAACCCAATCAAACTTGTTTCCTATTTCTTAGCGGCGAGGGGTGAAGTGAATGGGCGGTTCTTCTGAACAAGAAAGATTGTTGGTGTCTATTGATGAAAAAAGAAAGTTAATGATAGATGCCGCTAGAAAGCAGGGATTTACAGGGCATGACACGATCAGACACAGTCAGGAGCTGGATTGTTTAATAAATGAATATCACCAGCTCATGCAAGAAAACGAACATTCTCAAGGGATTCAAGGCCTTGTAAAGAAATTAGGCTTGTGGCCCCGCAGAGACGTTATGCCAGCATATGATGCAAATAAATAGCGGCGCTATCAAATGCATATATAAAGAGAGAGGCTTTTCAGAAGCGCTCTTTTTTTCTGGAAAAATTCATATGAAAGAGGGAACTGATGAAAGAACTGGCGATTCTCATTACTGAAATGGTCAATCAATTTCATGATGCTTTTATTTCGTTATGCGGAATGTTTGGCATTCATTTAACTGACAAGGAAATGCATTTTTGGGTGATTGGCATTTTTGGCATAATCTTTTTCGGCGTCACTCACGCTGTATTTACATGGCTTTCTAAATGGAGCATGACAGCCTTGTCCTTTATCTATACCATTACAGTGATCATTGTTATCGTTTTTGCGATTGAAATTCAGCAAAAAGTGACGGGGAGAGGGAATATGGAGTTTTTAGATGCAACGGAAGGTTTAAAGGGTTTTTTGGTATTCTTTTTGTTTTCCTTGCTTCTAAAATTGCTGTTCCGCTTCATCAAAATACTGTTTTCTGGCAGAACAGCAAGCAAGTCGAACGGCATTCCCCGGTCACGAAGATAAAAAACCCTCCTGACATGTCAGGGGGGCTATGAAGCGGATACAGGGAGAGTGATCGTCACCTCTGTGCCTCTTCGCACTTCACTTTCGATATGAATGGAGCCACCGTACATCAGAACGATCCGTTTACATACGACAAGGCCGAGACCGGTTCCTTTTTCTTTAGAAGTAACAAAGGGAAGGAAGATATGATCCAGCATTTCCTGAGAAATCCCTTCACCGTTATCCACAACTTTGATAATAGCCTTTTTATCCAAAGCTCCCACGGAGATCGTCAGTTTGCCTCCTTCAGGCATTGACTCGAGGCCATTTTTTGCTACATTTAAAATCACTTGTTTAATATGATCTTTGGTACATTTTACGAGTAAGGGCTGCTCGGTTGAATACTGTAGTTCGACTTCAACATTGTATAGGTTGCCCTCAGAATAGATAATCGGCATAATTTCACCGATAATATCCTGAAGCGAGTTCAGCTCCCATTTTTCAGCTGTCGGCTTGCCTAGAACGAGAAACTCACTCACAATTTGATTAATGCGCTTTATCTCCTGTTCGATAATGGAGAAGTAAAGCTGATCTTCTTCACCTTTATATTTCTTTTGCAACAGCTGAATAAAGCCGCTTATGCCGGTGAGCGGGTTGCGGATTTCATGGGCTGTACTGGCAGCAAGCGTTCCGATCAGTTCTAATTTTTGCGCCTCATTTTCTGAGCGCTCCAGTTGTGTCTGCCGCTTCAGCAAATAATACAGCACGAGAATAAAAAGGATATTCAGCAGAACAATACTACATGAAAGCGGAAGCACAAGGCTTTTCGTCAGTTCTTCTATTGTAACCGGGTTCGGATATACTTTCATATTCCAGCTGATTTCATCCAGATAACCGCTGACAGGTTTCTGATCTTTTGCATGAGAGGCCTGTCCGCTCGTAAAAATCATTTTTCCGTCTTGGTTCACAACTTCAATATAAACATCAGGGCTAAGTAAGTTAATGAGATTTTTCAAATAATCAATTTGAATAGCTGCGACAAGATATTCTGTCACATTTCGTTTTGAGTCCAAAACAGGGACACAAATTGTAAAAATCGGCTGGCCTGTAATTCTGCTCGAGTAACTATCTGAAATGACTGTCTTTTTTGTTTCCTTCGCTTTTGTAAAAAAAGATCTGTCGGCCAGGTTTACTTTCGTTTTTAATTCTGTTGTGCTTGCGGTGACGTCTCCTTTGGCATTTAGAAAATAGAGACCGGAAAATCTTGGCTCTGAATCAAAGGTTTTTTCCAAAATCGACTGCATTTTCTTTATATCAACCGGTCTGTCGATGGCGATGGACAAGGAGGTCATTCTCGCCTTTGTTTCTCCGATTAAATAATTGATTTTGTTGCGGTGAAGGTTCAGCATTACACTCGCTTCTTGCTTATGTTCTGCAGCTATTGTATCTTTTTCTTTTTCATATACGAAAAAGCTGATGACGATTGCCGGAATAACGACCAGTATTATATAAAGTTTGACTCTCCCGCAGGCGCCTTTTAGTATTTTCAATTTGCATCGCTCCAACATACACCTGATTAGAGGTATTATATCATTGTTTCTTCATCTTTAATAAGAAAAAATAACCAAAAAAATTAGAAAAAGATGTTGTGCTGCTTATCATATAAAAAAGAAGAGAAATATTGGAAAGATTTTTATTGACATTTTGGTCTTTGTTTATTAATGTTTCTCTGTAACGGTTTCTAAAAGGATGATTGAGACATGACAGAAAAATCACTGAAGTTATTTATCGTGCTGTCGCGCGCGTATCGGTCTATTAACGATCATATGAATAAGCATATTCATAAGCATGGACTGAATCCGACTGAATTTGCTGTGCTAGAGCTGTTGTACCATAAAGGTGATCAGCCGCTGCAGCAAATAGGAGATAAAATTCTCTTGGCTAGCGGGAGCATCACATACGTTGTAGATAAGCTGGAGCAAAAAGAACTCCTCATTCGGAAAGCGTCTCCTACAGACAGACGAGTGACATTTGCACAAATCACTGAAAAAGGCATCGGTCTTTTGAACGATATTTTCCCCGATCATGCTGCTGAAATTGATGAAATGATCAGCGTATTAAGCGAAGAAGAGGTAGAGATGTGCACGGAAATGTTAAAAAGAGTAGGATTAAACGCAAAACAGTTTCATAATAAGTAAAAAAAGGAAGCCTGATATGTCACAAGGCTTCCTTTTTTTCTATTTTTCATTTGTTTCCGCTGCGCCTCTCGGCAAGATGAGTACTTCAACGCGCCGGTTCTTGCTTCGGCCTTCCGCCGTTTTGTTGGATGCCACCGGTTTATACTCACCATAGCCCTTGGCGCTGAACACTTTTGCATCAAGCTTAGGGTTTTCAATCAGAAGCCCCATAAAGTTGACGGCTCTCATCACACTTAAATGCCAGTTTGATTGAAATTCTGAATTTTTAATTGGCATATTATCAGTATGCCCGCTGATGATGATATTTCTCGGCGGGTTAATCACAAGAAGATTTGAAATCTCTTTTGCAAGCGGAATATCTTGCTTACGGATGGTCGCTTTTCCAGAATCAAAGAAAATGCTGTCTTTGATTGTAATCAGAAGGCCTTCACTAGTCATCTTCGTTTCCAGCTGATGTTCCAGCTTTTTATCTTTGATGAACTTTTCCACCTGGCTCTTCACATTTTCAAGTTCTTCTTGGTCAGCTGCCTTTTCTTTTTCTTTCTTGTTTTTCTCTTTCTCTTCTTTTTCCTTTTCAACTTCATCGATTCCGTCTGACTCGTTTTCAGGAGGGGTGACACTGGAGTAGTCCATTACGCCGGTGCCGCCTGTAAAGACTTCATTAAATGATTTTGAAAGCATTTGAAACTTACCTGCGTCAATCGAGCTGCTCGCGTACAGCACAATAAATAATGCCAGGAGAAGAGTAAGGATGTCGGCGTAAGGGACGAGCCATGATTCATCAACGTGTTCGTCCTCATGCTTCTTCTTCTTTTTTCTCGCCATTTTGCGCCTCTCCTTGTTCTGCAAATTTCAAACGGTCCTTCGCAGGAAGGTACATTAAAAGCTTTTGTTCAATGACCTTCGGTGCCTGTCCTTCTAAAACGGATAAAACACCTTCAATCATGACCTCACGCAGTTTTACTTCTTGTTTTGATTTGCGTTTTAATTTATTTGCGAAAGGATGCCATAACACATAACCCGTAAAGATACCGAGAAGGGTGGCGACAAAGGCTGCACTGATAGCGTGTCCAAGCTCATCTGTATTGTCCATATGAGAGAGGGCAGCAATCAATCCGATTACAGCGCCGAGTACTCCAAGTGTCGGCGCGTACGTTCCTGCTTGTGTAAAAATAGCGGCTCCGGCTTGGTGCCTGTCCTCCATCGCTTCGACTTCCTCTGTCATGATATCTCTGATAAATTCCGCGCTTTGTCCGTCAACAGCCATGCTGAGCCCGTTTTTCAGGAAAGCGTCATCTACATCCTCAATGCTTGCTTCTAAAGCAAGCAGGCCTTCGCGTCGTGCAAGCTGGGCCCATTCAGAAAACATAGGAATGAGCTCCTCTATTGTCAGCTGTTTGTTTTCCTTAAATAACACTCGGAACAGCGCAGGCACTTTTTTAATTTCTTTTGTTGGGAACGCAATAACGACTGCTGAGATTGTCCCGGCGATAATAATTAAAATGGCAGCTGGGTTTGCAAGCGCGCTGAAGCTGACGCCTTTCAGAACCATCCCCACGCTCAATGCCACAAATGCAAGAATAATACCGATTAACGAAGTTTTATCCATAGTTTTCACCAAATCCTTTTTTACTAGCTTGTCTATGGTTAATATCGGTTTTGGTGCCCGGAACTTTAGGGACATTGTGAATTTGTTCATAAAATATTCAAGGAAGAGGAATAGAAGGGAGAAATAAACAAAAACGGGCCTTTCAAAATTGAAAAGCCCAAGGGTTTAGCGGTATTGAAATTGGCAGCTTGATTGCAAGCTGTCCTGCAGGCGGTTTTCATATAATAATAGAAATAAATATTCACTGTATATAAACATGTTTCATCCCTCCTTAAGAAAAGTGTAAAGGATGAAGGGAAGTAACACTTCGGGGGAAGGGACGGTATTTTCTCAGTCAAGAGTATGAAAATACAAAAAAGCGGCTTCCTAAATAGGAAACCGCTGATCATTATTTCGCTTGCACTTTGATTGTATGATCTTCTGCAGTGACATGAAAACTTGTGATCTCGCTATTGTCAAGCAGCAGATCGGTCATTTTATCTTCAATCCATTCTTGGATGGTTCTTCTGAGCGGACGTGCGCCAAATGAAGGGTGGTAGCCCAGCTCAGCGATTATTTCTTTCGCTTCGTCTGTCACACTCAAGCTGATGCCGCGTTCAGCCAATGTTTCTTCAAGTTCTCCAAGAAGCAGGCTGACGATTTTGACCAAGTGTTCTTTTTCCAGTGAGCGGAACTCAATAATGCTGTCAAAACGGTTGAGGAACTCAGGTTTAAAGAACATGCTCAGTGAATCAATCAATGTTTGTTCTTCGATTACACTGTCATCTGATTGGAAACCGACTTTCGTTTGTTTCTCACCAGCACCCGCGTTGCTTGTCATAATAATTACAGTGTCTTTAAAGCTTACGGTTCTGCCTTGGCTGTCTGTCAGACGGCCGTCCTCCATAATTTGCAGGAACATATGCTGAACGTCAGGGTGTGCTTTTTCAATCTCATCCAGCAACACGATGCTGTATGGATTGCGGCGCACTTTTTCTGTTAATTGCCCAGCTTCCTCATGGCCGACATATCCAGGCGGTGAACCGATGATTTTAGATACGGCGTGTTTCTCCATGTATTCGCTCATATCGAGACGGATGATAGCGTCTTTTGTGCCGAATAATTCATCTGCCAGCGTTTTAGAAAGCTCTGTTTTCCCTACGCCGGTAGGACCGACAAAGAGGAAGGAGCCGACTGGTCTGTTTTTGGATTTTAATCCGGCGCGGCTTCGTCTTACCGCTTTTGCAACTTTTTGAACAGCGGCTTCTTGTCCGATCACGCGTTCATGTAGTTTTGATTCAAGCTCTTTCATTTTTGTTTGTTCATCTGCCTGCAGTTTGCCGACAGGGATGCCTGTTTTTTGTTCAATGATATCCTGAATATGCTCAGCTTCCACAGTGACAGCGGAATGAGCAGAAGAGCTGTTCAGCTTTTTCTCCAATGCGATTTCTTCATCACGGAGTTTTGCCGCCAGTTCGTAATTTTCTTCTTCTAGGGCTTTCGTTTTTTCGGCTTCAATCGCAGTTAAGCGTTCAGCCGCATCTTCATCATTCAGTTCATCAATTAACAGGTTGGCTTTTGAACCAGCTTCATCTAATAAGTCAATGGCTTTATCCGGCAGGTGTCTATCCTGAATGTAACGGGATGATAAAGTCACACATGCTTTGATTGCTTCATCACTGAATGTCACACCATGATATGCTTCGTATTTGTCTTTGATCCCTTGCAGAATGAGGATGGCCTGTTCAATTGAAGGCTCCTGCACCATGACAGGCTGAAAACGTCTTTCTAGTGCGGCATCTTTTTCGATTTGACGGTATTCCTTCAGTGTTGTCGCACCGATGACTTGCAGTTCGCCTCTGGCAAGTGCAGGTTTAAGAATGTTGCCTGCGTCCATTGATCCTTCTGCAGAGCCTGCGCCAACGAGAAGATGAATTTCATCAATGAACAGAATGACATTTTTTCGTTCTTTCAACTCAGTGATCAGCTGTTTCATTCTCTCTTCAAATTGGCCTCTGATCCCTGTGTTTGCAACAAGGGATGCAACATCAAGCAAGTAAAGCTCTTTGTTTTTCAGTTTGTTTGGAACATCACCTTCAGCAATTTTTAAAGCGAGTCCTTCGGCGATGGCAGTTTTCCCTACACCCGGCTCCCCGATAAGAACCGGATTGTTTTTATTGCGGCGGTTCAGAATTTCGATCACGCGCGCCACTTCTTCATCACGGCCGATGACGGGGTCAATAAGGCCGGCTTTTGCTCCATTTGTAATATTTTGAGCCAGCTCATCAAGCAACCCTTTTTTCTCGCTATGTTTTGCTGCGCTTTGTTCATTCGGCTGGAATGCCTGTTCAAACGGAAATCCGAAAGATTGAGGACCCATGCTCATTGAAGGCTTACGGGTCAGTTCGTTATAGCAAGTTTCACATAGCACCATATGTTTATGAACGGAATTTATTTGCATGTTAAGGCGAATCGTCGCCTCGTTTTGATGACAATGTTGACAACGCATTTGCCAAAACCTCCTTAAAAATTTGATCTTCTTTGACCAATGAATGTGAATAAAAAGGCCGTTTTAATTTGACCTTCTTTGACTAATAGTATACGGCAAACTTATCGGCTTTCAAAACAATATGCTCAGAGCAGTCTGACTATTTGACTAACTTTGACCAATTGATTTTTAAAAAAGGCCGGTTAGTTTGACCAACTTTGATTAGTAGTATACTCTGACCTTCTTTGACTTTCAAGTCTTTTGCACAAAATATTTTTGATTTGTTTACACAGTAAAACATGTTTTCTTCGTCTTTTCAAGGAACTTGTCTCATAGGTTATAAAAAGGCATATATGGACAAAACTGCGGTTCGTTCGGAGGGGAGAAATGGAACAATCAAAAGGGTCTGCAAGTCAGCTTGCTTTTGTGTATATCGGCACAGTAGTCGGAGCTGGATTTGCGACTGGCAGGGAAATTGTTGAGTTTTTTCTGAAGTTCGGCTGGTTCGGTTTATTCGGTATCATCGTCAGCGGCGGAATGTTTACGTTTCTGGGGGCCAAGCTGATGGTCATTTCAAAGCGAATCAATGCTAAGTCATATCAAGAAATGAACATATTCTTGTTCGGGGCGACGGCTGGGCGGATTATCAATGTGTTTATGCTGTTTGTTCTCCTCGGTGTCACATCTGTTATGCTTTCTGGGGCAGGGGCGCTTTTTGAGGAACAGCTGGGGATGTCTGCTCAGATTGGGATGCTGATTACAATCGGATTGAGCTTAATGGTGATGACTAAAGGGGTAAAAGGCATTTTCGGTGTCAATGTGTTTGTTGTTCCTCTTTTGATCATCTTTTCTATGATCGTGGTGGCCGACTCTTTTATTTTCAGCGAGTCGCGGAACGCAGCTCAGTGGGTCTGGCCGCATCGTTGGGACTGGCTGTTATCTGCAGTTTCTTACGGAGCTTTGAATTTATCGCTTGCCCAAGCGGTTTTGGTTCCGCTGGCGAATGAAATGCCATCGGAAAAAGTGATAAAAAAAGGCGCTTTAATCGGAGGCACGATGCTGACGATTGTGCTGTCCGCGAGTTTTCTGTCTTTGTCGACTCTCCCGGATGTATTTTTGTATGATATACCGATGGCTCAAGTGGTTTATCTCTTTGCGCGATCTGTCCATTTGATTTATTTGCTCATTATTTTCGGTGAAGTGTTCACATCAGTTATCGGCAATCTATATGGATTGGAAAAACAAGTGCAGAGCTTTCTGCCAATGAAAAGCAAATATATCTTCGCAGCCATTATGATTACGGCTTATATCACAAGCCAAATTGGATACGGCAAGCTAATTTCAACGATTTATCCCTTGTTTGGCTATGTGAGCCTGGCCTTCATAGGCGCCCTGATTTGCAAAAAGGCTCCCCGGCGGCGCAGTTTGTAACATACATATATAATGAAGCGAGCCGTCATTGCAGAACGATGCTTGATCGAGAGCTAGGGGCTGACTTTTTTTATTGTCAAGAAAAACAACATTATGGTAAGATAGCAGAAGTGAAAAATTGAAGAAAATCCGTGCGATATGCGGGAGAGGTTCTAGCTACACCCTCTATAAAAAACTAAGGACGAGCTGTATCCTTGGATACGGCCTTTTTTATGTTTTTCTAGAGCACCTTCCGAAAAGGTGTTTTTTTGTGTGAATCAGCTGTAGCGATGTCTCTCGCCGAAAGTTTTGATTGCGGAGAAGGAGAGGAATCATGAAAAAAGAAAAAGCAATTGTCGTATTCAGCGGCGGTCAAGACAGCACCACATGCTTACTGTGGGCTCTAAAGGAGTTCAAAGAAGTCGAAACGGTGACTTTTCATTATAATCAGCGTCATTCGCAGGAAATCGAAGTGGCAAAATCCATTGCAGAAAAGCTTGGTGTGAAAAACCATTTGCTCGATATGTCACTTTTAAATCAGCTTGCACCAAATGCTTTGACTAGAAATGATATTGAGATAGAAGTAAAAGACGGTGAATTGCCATCCACATTCGTTCCGGGCCGCAATTTGGTATTCTTATCCTTTGCGTCTATCCTTGCATACCAAATTGGTGCGCGCCACATTATTACAGGAGTGTGCGAGACAGACTTCAGCGGTTATCCTGACTGCCGTGATGAATTCGTGAAATCTTGCAATGTAACCGTAAATCTGGCAATGGAGAAGCCGTTTGTAATTCATACGCCTCTCATGTGGCTTAATAAGGCAGAAACGTGGAAGCTTGCAGATGAGCTTGGCGCGCTTGATTTTGTAAAAAACAACACGCTGACATGCTATAACGGCATCATCGCAGACGGCTGCGGCGAATGTCCGGCATGCCACCTTCGTTCAAAAGGGTATGAAGAGTATATGGCGATGAAAGGAGAGCGTGCATAAATTGTTATCTCAAATTTATCCGCAGGCCCAGCATCCTTATTCATTTGAATTGAATAAGGACATGCACATTTCAGCTGCTCATTTTATCCCTAGGGAAAGTGCTGGAGCGTGCAGCAGGGTTCACGGGCACACGTATACCGTAAATATAACTGTTGCCGGCGACGAACTTGACGACTCCGGCTTCCTTGTCAATTTCAGCGTGCTCAAAAAACTGGTGCACGGAAACTATGATCATACGCTTTTAAATGATCATGAAGATTTTTCTCAGGACGACCGGTATTCGCTGCCGACAACTGAAGTCGTGGCGAAAACGATTTATGACAACGTACAGGCTTATTTAGACACATTGGAGAATAAGCCGAGCTGTGTACAGGTGTTTGTCCGTGAAACACCGACAAGTTACTGTGTCTACCGTCCGAAAAAGGGTGGTTTGAATGGCTAAAGGAATTCCTGTATTAGAAATATTCGGCCCGACGATTCAAGGAGAAGGCATGGTGATCGGACAGAAAACGATGTTCGTCCGTACAGCCGGCTGTGACTATTCCTGCAGCTGGTGTGACTCCGCCTTCACTTGGGATGGGTCTGCTAAAAAAGATATTCGCTGGATGACGGCTGAGGAGATTTTTGCAGAGCTTAAGGACATTGGCGGAGACGCGTTTTCCCACGTGACGATCTCAGGCGGCAACCCGGCCCTGTTAAAGCAGCTGGATGCATTTATCGAACTTCTGAAGAAAAATAACATCCGTGCAGCGCTCGAAACCCAGGGGACCGTTTATCAGGATTGGTTTACGCTGATTGATGATCTGACAATTTCTCCAAAACCGCCAAGCTCAAAAATGGTGACAAACTTTCAAAAGCTTGATCACATTTTGACTTCACTTAAAGAGAATAACAGACAGCATGCTTGCAGCTTGAAGGTAGTCATTTTTAATGATGAAGATCTGGAGTTTGCCAAAACGGTGCACAAACGTTACCCGGGAATCCCGTTTTATTTACAAGTCGGTAATGATGATGTGCATACGACAGATGATCAGTCACTGATTGCACATTTGCTTGGAAAATATGAAGCGCTTGTTGATAAGGTAGCTGTCGACGCGGAGCTGAATCTGGTCAGAGTGCTTCCGCAGCTCCACACCCTCTTATGGGGCAACAAACGCGGAGTATAATAGAAAGGAAGATAAATATGACGACAAGAAAAGAATCAGAATTAGAAGGTGTCACACTGCTTGGCAACCAAGGAACAAATTATTTGTTTGAATATGCGCCGGACGTGCTGGAATCCTTCCCGAATAAACATGTAAACCGTGATTACTTTGTAAAATTCAACTGTCCTGAGTTCACATCTTTATGCCCGAAAACAGGACAGCCTGACTTTGCAACAATCTACATCAGCTACATTCCTGATGAAAAAATGGTTGAAAGCAAATCATTAAAGCTGTACCTGTTCAGCTTCAGAAACCATGGAGACTTCCACGAAGACTGCATGAACATCATCATGAACGACTTGATTGAATTAATGGACCCGCGTTACATTGAAGTATGGGGCAAATTCACGCCAAGAGGCGGAATTTCCATTGACCCGTACACAAACTACGGAAAGCCTGGCACGAAGTATGAGAAAATGGCCGAATACCGTATGATGAACCATGACTTGTATCCGGAGACGATTGATAATCGTTAATTTTTCCGTTGTGTGATACGGAGTGTGAAACGAAGTGGAGTCACAGTAAAATCCGAACATTCAGCGTTAATTTTCAGCGGAAATGTGACCTGGTCACAGCGAAGTGTGACCCGAAGTGACCGGAGTGTGACCCGCACTAAGCTCAATAAAAGTCGGAAAAGTCACACCTGAAAATGGCTCTACTCATGGGAATTGTATTAAAAAGTGTGACCTGAGGTGCAACCTGAACTGTGACTTTTATGCAGTGAAAAATTGAAGTACAGAAGCAGATTAAGGCGTACAATTTGTACGTCTTTTCTTTTTTATCCGAAAGAAAAAATGCCTATCTAGAGATCATAGGCATTAAATATTATTATCAATATCTTCATTATTTTTTGGCTAAGTTTCTGAACCTTCTCTTTAACATTTGAAACAGCTCTTTTTTGAATTTCATCAAAGTTCTCCTGAATATAGTCCATGACACTTCTTATTAGAACTTCACTTTCAAAATTGAATATCTCATTTATTTCTGACTGTTCTTCATCTGTTAGGTGATGGTATTGAAGTTGTTTAGCATTTACTTCAGCAGCTACATCAATCCTAACTTAGTTGTTCTGGTTGTACAATTTCATATTCACCTTCTGCATACTCTTGCTCCGCATAATGGCTTCCCCATTGACAGAGCTCCTGCAAGATAGGTTTAAGAGATTCTCCAAGTTCAGTGGATGAATATTCAACCTTCGGCGGTACTTGATTATACATCTTTCTGCTCACAAGTCCACTGGCTTCAAGCTCTCTAAGTGTTTGAATCAGCATTTTCTGAGTTATATTTGGGATAATGCGCTTTAATTCACTCGTTCTCTTTGGTCCATTCATTAAAAAGTATAATACAAGGCCTTTCCATTTTCCTCCAATAACTTCCTTTGTCACTTCAAACCCACAGCTAAATTTTTTCATGTCTAAAGCTCTCCATTCCCATTTATTACTTTTTAGTTACTATATCACAAAAAAGTGGGTACTTCCGATAATGTGCTTACTAAAGGATACTATATCTTGTAAGTTGTTCTTCAAGTACTTAAAGGTACTAGACATAAAATAATATTAATTCTAAAGGAGTGTTAAGTATGGGTAAATTTGAAGGTAAAATAGCGCTTGTAACGGGTGGAACAAGTGGGATTGGTCTTGCTACAGCACAAAAGTTTGTAAACGAAGGTGCATATGTTTATATCACAGGACGTAGACAAAACGAACTTGATAAAGCTGTTAACCAAATTGGCAAGAACGTAACCGGTGTTCAAGGTGATATTTCTAAGCTTGAAGACTTAGACAAACTATATGACATTATAAAGCAGGAAAAAGGTAAGTTGGACATTCTTTTTGCTAATGCAGGCATCGGCAACTTCCTTCCATTAGGTGAAATTACTGAAGAGCAGGTTGATAGAACGTTCGACATTAACGTTAAAGGAACCATCTTTACTGTTCAAAAAGCGTTATCACTATTCCCGGACAAAGTAGGTTCTATTATTGTAACGGGCTCTACTGCTGGATCAATTGGCAACCCAGCGTTTAGTGTATATGGAGCATCTAAAGCAGCTTTAAGAGCACTAGTTTGCAACTGGATTCTTGACCTAAAAGGTACTGAAATCCGTGTAAATGTGGTTAGTCCAGGAGTTATTCTTACACCTGCATACGATGAGCTTTTTGGTGATGCACTTGAAGGAGCAATGGAAAATACCAGAAATACTGTTCCAGCTGGAAAAGTTGGGACCCCTGAAGAAGTAGCAAACGCTGTATCTTTCCTTGCTTCAGACGAAAGCAGTTACTTGACGGGTGTTGAATTGTTCGTAGATGGCGGGCTAGCACAGGTATAATTTCACTGCGCAGAGATTACAAATAGTCCCCAAAAAAGGTTAATGGGGATTTACTTGAAGAAGTCGTATAAAAAAGTCGTTTTCCTTAAAGGACAGGGAATTCGACTTTTTTATGTTTGAATTTGATTAACGTTGTAAATTCGCATTTTCCCGGGGCTACCACTAAATGACCTGTAAAAAAGATTACACTGTGATTAAATGTACTTAAAGTAACGGGGGCGTTGTATGTTCTAAAACTGGGAACTGGGTACATCCTAATAATTATAGGAGATCATTTAATGTAACAAGAGATGCATTGAATTTACCTAAACTTCGCTGCCATGATTTAAGACATACACATGCTACCTTTTTAATTGGGATTCTAAATTTTAACCCTAGGATTGTTCAGGAAAGATTGGGGCACGCACGAATTACAACGACACTAAAAACATATACTCATGTTCTTCCTGCAATGGACGCTGAAGTGTCTAAAAAACTTGATCAATCGTTTGGTAAGGTGTGAAATTGGTGTGACTTCATGATTAATGTCTAGAGCAAGTACTTATGGGACAAGACTTTGACCTGCCTTTTCTTCCACGAGGACTGCATGAATATCATCATGAATGACTTGATTGAGTTAATGGACCCGCGCTACATCGAAGTATGGGGCAAATTCACGCCAAGAGGCGGAATTTCCATTGACCCGTACACAAACTATGGAAAACCTGGCACGAAGTATGAGAAAATGGCCGAGTACCGCATGATGAACCATGATTTGTATCCGGAGACAATTGATAATCGTTAATCACTATAAAAGCGTGCCTATTATGACTTTTATGCAAATAAATTGCTATTGCAGAGGTAATGTAAGACGTACAAATGTGTACGTCTTTTTCTTTTAAGCACAAAAACAATTTATTAACGAAAGTATTTTGGCAGAAAGGCTAACAAAATCAAAGGAAAATATGTTGTAGATTGCTTTCTTTTTTTGTGGGGCATCCATATCCAATCACGTTATGTTGCACTTGAACGATTTTTATAGACTGGTACCGCGACAAATTATTTTACTTATACATACCAATAAAGTAGACACTAAAAAGTGAAAGAGAGGACGAAAATGTGTGAAAATTCTTTTTCTCGAGAGTCATCCCATGTGGCTTTATGGTTTACCAAATGGGTTTAGGGAAGCAGGCCATACCGTAATGATTTCGGGCCCTGTAAGCCGGGAAAATATTACTGAAATGATAGACGAATTTAAACCGGATCTAATAGTATCTATGGGATGGACACCAGAGCATTCAAAGGAAAAGCAAGTCTGGATTCGCAACGCTACTAAAAAGGTGAATATCCCCCTCGTTTATTGGGCAACCGAAGATCCGCTGCACACTCAAACCTTTACCATCCCATTAATTAAAAAGATGAAACCGGATTTTGTTTTCACCGTTACACCTTCCCTGTGTAAAACTTATGAAAGGATGGGGATTAAAGCAGCCCACTTAGACTTTGCATATCACGAAAGTATACATCACCAGATTAAACCATTGGAGAAATACAGTTGTGATGTAGCGGTGGTGGCCAACGCTTACCCTAATTTTCTTGAAGAACATCCGGAAGTGTTTCGTTCGTCCTCTTTAAAAACGCTTATTCGTCCTCTTATACGAAAAGGTATTCGCATTGATTTTTGGGGGAGAAATTGGGAAAAAATGAGTAAACATATAGGAAGAGAAATTCCCCGCAATTGGATTCATGGATACCTTGATTATACAGAAGCATATAAAGTTTACAGTTCAGCAAAAATCATTATCGGTTTGCAAAACTGTGAAAGCCAACTTACGCAACGCACCTATGAGATTCTTGGTTCCGGGGGGTTTTTATTGACATCGGATACACCAGCAGTTCGAGGTAAATTCAAACCTGGCCGCGATCTCATCGTTTCTTCCTCCCCCAAAGAAACATTGGAAAAAGTTAAATACTACTTGAATAATGATAGCGAGAGAAAAAAGATTCAGATAAAAGGTAAAAAGGCAGTAAAGAATGATTCCTATCGGCATAGAGCAGAGAGAATGATTGAGGTGCTAAAAAGCAGAGGAATCTTAAATAACGTAGGAGAAACCATTCATTATGTAGATGTTCTCAAAGAAAAATACGAGATTCATCATGTTACTCCCGGTGAAACATTAACGAAAATCGCCATGAAGTATAAAGTTTCTCTGCAGCAAATCATGGAGCTTAATCAATTCAAATCAGATCAAATTTATGCTGGACAAATTATTAAGATTAGAGAGAAACGGTCTAGAAATGTTAAAAACAAATTTTTCTAAAGGAGAGTAATATGAATGAAGGGAAAAATACCTAAAACAAGAAATCAAGAGAATAAAGTAAAAAGAACGCCTCGTTATATGGAATTTCCCGTGACATACGAGGTTTACCATGTGGAATCTGGCGATACATTATGGATGATTTCCAAATACTTTAATATTCCAGTACAACAACTTATCAATCTTAATAAGCTTTCTTCAGATAGAATTTATCCTGGACAAATGTTAAAGATAAGAGAAAGGTAATTTATGGGGTCTCGCAAACGAAACAAATTGAAATAGTTAATCTTCAATTTTTTTATTTGTTGCAATATGATATTTTGGGGAATGAAGGGGTTATGAGATGTTTCAAATGAGCTATTTCTATTCTGGATTAGGTTTCGATATTATTCAACACGCTGATCAAACTAACGGAGTATTAAAAGTCGTGTCTCCAGACTTTTTCTATATCAGAAAAAATGGATCATTGCTTCTCCGTTCGGCTAATCCTGATGTGATTAAAGCTCTCCATAGAAGAAAATTAAAAGTAGTTCCTTTTCTAAGCAATCATTGGGATCAGGATTTGGGAAGATTTGCGTTGAACAACCGAGTGCTCTTGGCAAAACAAATTTCTAATGCAATAGAAGAACTGGATCTGGACGGAGTTAATATCGATATAGAAAACCTTACAGAGAAAGATCGGAAGGCATTAACGGATTTTGTTAGACTAGTAAGAAAAGGCATTCCTGGGCATAAAGAGGTATCAGTTGCAGTAGCGGCAAATCCTTTTGGCTGGACGAGGGGCTGGCACGGATCATATGATTATGAGAATTTAGCTAAACATGCGGACTATCTAATGGTTATGGCCTATGATGAAAGTCGCCTTGCTGGGCCTACTGCAAGTGTAGGGTGGGTGGAAAAGTCCATTCAATATGCTCTGACCCAAAAAATCCCCCCTCAAAAACTAGTTTTAGGATTGCCATTCTATGGGCGCTGCTGGATGAATGGCGAATCTAACTCCCAAGCCATTCCCCTTTATCTTGTTGACTCATTAGTAAAAAGACATAACGGGACAATTATTTTTGACACAAAGAGTCAATCTCCAAAAGCTGTTTTTACGATCACCCACGATAAGAAAGGCTTATTACCTCCAGAAACGTATACATTATGGTTTGAAAATGAACAGTCTCTCAGAGCAAAAATAAAACTTGTTCAAAAATATAATCTGAAAGGTCTTGGCAGCTGGAGTCTTGGACAAGAGGATACTTCAGTCTGGAATAAAGTGTTTAAAAAAATATAGGCGGAAACAATTGATAATCGTTAATATCATTTCTCCTGCGAAATGCAGGGGATTTTTTACATAAAAAAAGACGAGTGAATTCGGGGGGGAATTCGACTCGCCGCTTTCTAATGAAAAGACGGGATGCTGGATGGCAGCTCGTCTGTTTTATTATAGATTAACGAACATATGTTTGTAAAGGTGTCTTTTCTAAAGAATTGGTTAACATAACAAGCCGGAACAGATTCATTGTAAACGTTCGTTAAGGTATGCTAAGATGCATGGACTATAAAGGAGTGATATGAAGTGAAGACATTACGATTAAACGATGTAACGTTAGAAATGGCTGCATATCAAGAGGAGAGCGAGCCGAAGCGCAAAATTGCATTTACTCTAAACGTTACGAGTGAGACTTACCATGATATCGCTGTCCTGTTGTATGAAAGAACGTTTAACGTCGAGGTTCCGGAACGAAATCTTGCCTTCCGGGGGGAAATTACAAATTATTCAACATCATTGACCAACCTGTATGAAGCAGGATCTGTCAGCGAGTTCTATATAGAAATAACGGAAACAGACAAAAACGCCGATTCATAATCGGTGTTTTTGAGGTAAAAAAGCTGCCGGCCGGCAGCTTTTGAGAAAGCGAATTTCATATGTAAGGTGTTTAATTGTCCGTCTTGCAGTTTTTAAAATGAATGTGGAAATAAGGAGGTTTTAATAGGAGTCTCTGATGATCTTATAATTTTTATGATTTACAACTGTCAATGAATCTAACTCAAGATCCCGATAGTTATCCATAATCGTTACATCAACGATAACAGAATTCTCATTTACTTTTTCAACAACACCGGTTAATCCGTTTTTAAATTCAATGACGTTTCCAACCTTTGCGATTTTCACAAGCTTCCTCTCCTTTAAACATAATAATGCCTTTTGAAAGTATTTTGCAGTATTTTCATTGAGAAGTAAAGCGATAAGGAGTTTTATCTCCCTAATGAATTGTCCCGACGTTATAAAGATGGTATATTGATTTTCGTCAAAAGAAAGAAAAGGGGGGATTTTCATTGCGTCCAGAAGAAATAACAGAAATGATTGAACAGCTGCGCACCGGCGCAATAAACGAACTGAGAGTCCAGAAAGAGCATTTCCTGGAATTCAGGGCTGTGTTATCTAAACAAGATGATTTTAAACATTTCCGAGGAATTGCCCAGCAAGGCGGGGATGTTATATTTCAATATTTAGAACAGCCAAGAAGCTGAAGGTTTCTCATACGTGAGAAGCCTTTTTATCATATATGACAGAATACAGGCCTTTTATTACAATCAGTTGTAACAGGTGTAAACAAAATGTAAAACATAAAAAATGGATAAAAATGTTTTTGATTGACAATATTTATGGAATTTTAGGCTGTTTTTCTTCCATTAACCAGCCTGTCATCCGGTATATTCCATCCTGATGCCTCCTTGGGAGAGTTGGAAAATCTTTTTCCGTGAAAATGAATTGATCTCTTGTTAAGGTTATGAAGTGTTTTTTTGAGCACTTTAAGGAGGAAACGGTATGACGACGAAATTTACTGCTCTGGCTGTTTTTCTTCTTTGTTTCATGCCTGCAGCAAAAATTGAACATACACAAGCTTCACTACTGAGCACAAAGAAGACAAAACATGAAGAAGCGAAATGGCTTACACATATAGATCAAGGCAGAGAAGAATCTTTCCCTTCACTGTCTGCTGATAAGGACCAGAAAAAAATAAAGCCGATCAAGCTATCAGCACACACTGAAAAGAAAGAGAAAGACAAGCCAGACAAAACAACAGAAAAGAATGAAACATATACACAGTCTGAAAAAGATTTGCTGTCCCGTCTCGTTCACGCAGAGGCCAAAGGAGAATCATATAAAGGCAAGGTAGCTGTAGCAAGCGTTGTGCTGAACAGAACAGAGAAAAAAGGTTTTCCTGATACCATTAGAGGGGTTATTTATCAGAAAAACGCCTTTGAACCAGTCGCAAACGGAAGCATTAATCAAAAGCCTGATAAAGAATCGGTTGCTGCTGCCGAAGAAGCGCTGTCCTCAAAAAATAGAGAAACAGATGCTATATTCTTTTATAATCCGAAAACAGCGTCAGATGATTGGATTCGTTCAAGAAAAATCATAGAAAAAATCGGCAGGCACGTTTTTGCCATCTAAGCATAGAAGAGACAATTTGTCTCAGCTGTGCTTTTTTTCATATAAAGAGTAAAAATAAAATAATTTATGAACTTGTCTCATATGATGTTGGTAACAAGAGACAAGGAGAGACATCATGAATCGATTTGTGAAAGGGATCATTCTTTTATCCATTGCCGCCTTTTTCGCTGAATGCCTTGAATTTGTCGTGAATATGATTTTGGCGCGGGAGCTTGGCGAGCATGGGATGGGGCTTTACATGAGTATTTTGCCCACGATCTT
Organism: Bacillus sp. NS1; assembly: GCF_058248265.1. NCBI lineage: Bacteria > Bacillati > Bacillota > Bacilli > Caryophanales > Bacillaceae > Bacillus > Bacillus sp. NS1. Next base: position 483,798 of record NZ_JBZAZF010000002.1, read on the forward strand.
TTTAATTATTGTCATCGCAAGCCTGGAACTGCCGATCTCAATTTCTAAATTCATTGCCGAATCAAACCCTAAGCTCCATGAAAGCATGCTGAGGCACGCATTCAGAATGACGGTCGTTTTTACAGCGTTTTCTACTGCCGCCGCCAGTATTGCGCTTCCGTTTATTCCGGTATTTGATACATACCACCCGTTTATTAAAGGGATTGTTATCGGCTTAATTCCTATTGTCGCCTTTACTTCAATCGCCAGGGGCTACTTTATGGGTGTGCAAAAAATGGGGAAGATCGCAATCGCCAATGTGCTGAAAAAAATCATCCAGCTTTTGTGCTTATTCCTCTTTTTTCAATGGTACTCATTTGAATTGGACATGGCTGTGCTGATTTCCTTGTTTGTCTTAGTTGTGAGTGATGTGGTTGTGCTTGTTTATTTATATTCGCAATTTATCATAGCGAGGCGGGCGGTATCCGGCCAGCAGCACATTCATTTGCGAGGAAAGGATGTGAGAAAAAGACTGCTTGCCGTTTCCATTCCTACAACAGGACTGCGCATTTTTCATGCGGTTGTCAATGCGATTGAACCCTTTTTAGTAAAAGGAGCGCTTTTGGCTGCAGGTGTTGCCGGGACAGCGGCAATCGATCAATACGGAATGCTGGCGGGAGTGGCTGTGACGATAGGGTCGTTTCCCGCTTTTATTGCCCATTCGTTAATGGTCGTCATGATACCGAGTATTTCGGAAGCTTATGCGCTTTCTCAGTATGATATCGTATTAAAAAGGATGAAGCAGTCGATTTTCATTACGTTTGGCTACGGCATACCGGCCGTCTGGATCATGTTCCAGTTTGCGGGACCTCTTACACATTTGTTTTTTCACTCCCCTGAAGCGCAGTATTACTTGCAGCTGTTGTGGCCTTACTTTCTCTTTCATCTGTTTGTCATGCCGCTGCAGGCGTGCTTAATCGGGATGGGGTTTGTGAAAGAAGCTTTTTATCACAATGTGTGGAGCCATATCGTTGCGCTAAGTATGATGTATGTGCTGGGATCAATGGAGAATCTGCAAATGCTTGGGATAATCCTAGGGATGAATACCGGGATGATTTTGCTGACGAGCCTTCACTATGTCACGATCTGCAAAGCGCTGCAGGTATCTGTTTTCCTAACGGGAGGAAACAGAGCGCCGCGAATTGAAGGATGATAAAGAAAAAGCAGGGGCAAGCTAATTGAAAAGCATGAAAGGAAGATTCCAAGTTGACGAAACGCTTGCTTACTGTATGCCTTGTGTTATTGGGGATGATTGCATCGTTTCCTGATGTGTCAGCAGCTGAGGATAAACAGCCTGCAGTTCCCGCTGTTTTTCTTATGAAAACGATAGAAGGGGAAGATATCTCGATCCCGAATAAAGGGCAAAAAACCATCCTGCATTTTTGGACATCATGGTGTCCGCCCTGCAAAAAGGAACTTCCCCAGTTTCAATCGTTTTATGATGCCCATCAATCCGATGGCGTAAAGCTGGTAACGGTGAATTTAGTGAACTCAGAACAAAACCAGCAAACTGTTGAAGACTTTATTAAAGCAAACAAGCTGACGTTTCCGATAGTTCTTGACTCAAAAGGAGAATTGATGAAGGAGTATCATATCATCACGATCCCAACATCATTTTTGCTGAATGAAAAGGGAGAAATTGAAAAAACAAAAATTGGCCCGATGACGGCTGAACAACTGAAAGAATGGACGGAAGAATAGCTGGGAGCATAGCCTCTCAGCTTTTTTCATATAGTGAAGAATCGGATAAATATTAATGATAATTATTATCAAAAAGAAATTAAAATAATTATAATTGAAATTCTCATTACGCATGCTATAATAAAGGAGACATCAAGAAATAACTGACAATAAAGCTGCCTTTTAGGCAGCAATTTTGTTTTTATAAAAGAAATGAAGATGATTTACGTTCTCAATTAGAGAGGAGAATTCGATATGAATGAACAAGTTATCGTTAAACACGATCCGCATGAGCCATTAAAAACAGAGCAGAGAGAAAAAAACCTGGCACAGCATGCGGAGCTTATCGCTGCACTCGTGTCAGGCGCTCTAATTTTGGCAGGCTGGCTCTTATCCGGACATCAAGTATTATCAATAACACTTTACCTGCTGGCTTTTGTGATCGGCGGATTTGCTAAAGCAAAGGAAGGAATCGAAGAAACGCTTGAATCCAAAACGCTGAATGTAGAACTTTTAATGATTTTCGCTGCCATTGGTTCCGCCTTGATCGGATACTGGGCAGAGGGTGCAATTTTAATATTTATTTTTTCCTTAAGCGGAGCTTTAGAAACATACACGATGAATAAAAGCAGCAGAGATTTAACATCTTTAATGCAGCTTGAGCCTGAAGAAGCAACACTGATGGTCGGTGGCGAAACCAAAAGAGTTCCGGTTTCGGATTTGCAGGCCGGTGATATGATTGTGATCAAACCTGGAGAACGCGTAGCGGCAGACGGTATCATTGAATCGGGATCAACAAGCATTGATGAGTCAGCATTAACAGGTGAATCAATGCCTGTAGAAAAAAACACCGGCGACGCGGTATTTACGGGAACTGTGAATCGCAACGGCTCTTTGACCGTCCGTGTCACGAAAGCAAATGAAGATTCGTTATTCAGAAAAATTATCAAACTGGTTGAATCTGCGCAAAGCAGTGTTTCACCCGCACAGGCTTTCATCGAACGATTTGAAAATGCTTATGTAAAAGGTGTGCTGATCGCGGTAGGGCTCTTGTTATTCGTGCCGCACTTTGCGCTGGGCTGGAGCTGGAGTGAAACCTTCTACCGCGCAATGGTGTTTATGGTTGTCGCTTCACCTTGTGCGCTTGTCGCCTCTATTATGCCGGCGGCGCTGTCCTTGATTTCAAATGGCGCCCGCAACGGTATGCTTGTGAAAGGAAGCGTCTTTCTTGAACAGCTGGGCTCTGTGCAAATGATCGCCTTTGATAAAACAGGCACTGTAACAAAAGGCCAGCCTGCCGTTGAGACTATCAAAATTGCAGAAGGATTCAGTGAAGCGGAAGTTCTTGAGGCCGTCTATGCCATCGAAACGCAATCAAGCCATCCGCTCGCTCAAGCGATAACAACGTACGCTGAAAGCCGCGGCGTAAATCAGTCTGGCTACATATCTATAGAAGAAACTTCAGGGTTTGGCGTTATGGCCGAAGTGTCGGGCGCGAAATGGAAGATCGGCAAAGCGGGTTTTATCGGCGAGGAAATGGCAGCACAATTTATAAAACAAACAGTACCAGATGTCAATCAAAGCGGCCATACGATTGTATTTGTAAAAAAGGATGACCAAATAGCCGCCTGTATCGCACTGAAAGATCAAATCAGGCCCGAAACAAAAGAGGTCATGGAAGAATTGAACCGACTTGGGATTAAAACGGCCATGCTGACAGGAGATCATCAGGACACGGCTCAAGCGATAGCGCAGGAAGCCGGAATGACAACTGTTGCGGCAGAATGCCTGCCTGACCAAAAAGTGAATGAAATCAAACGGTTAAAAGAAGAATTCGGAACGATTGCAATGGTCGGTGACGGAATCAATGATGCGCCGGCACTTAAAGCGGCGGATGTCGGCATTGCAATGGGCGGCGGAACAGACGTCGCTCTTGAGACTGCTGATATGGTACTCATGAAAAACGATTTGAAAAAGCTCGTAAACATGTGCCGCTTGTCACGGAAAATGAACAGGATTATCAAACAAAATATCGTGTTTTCTCTAGCTGTGATCTGCTTGCTGATTTGTGCAAACTTTTTGCAGGTGATGGAATTGCCATTTGGGGTGATCGGTCATGAGGGAAGTACGATCTTGGTGATCTTAAACGGGTTAAGACTTCTAAAATAAAATCAGCAGTCCAATTGGGCTGCTGGTTTTTTATGTATCAAGCTTTTCCTTCTTTTTTGTCTTTATCGGATTTTTTCGTAACCATGATGAGAGCAAGGATGCAAAATAGGCAACCTGCTGCACAGCCTATGATAGAGCTGTAATAATAAAAACCGACCATCTTCATGCCGATAAAAGGAGCGGAAATTCCCAAAACCGTTAAGAGCATAACTGCTTTTCGTCTGAAAAAATTCATCAGCAAAACGGAACAACTCCCTGTGCTTAAACTCTACTGTCAGTATACAGGAAGCGGGGCAGGAAATAAAATGGATCGAAAACGAAGGCGCCGCGAAAGGCAAACACCTCTAAAACCTGTTACAATAGAAGACAGAACAATGCATTGCAAATGGCAGGGAGGAACAAGAAATGAATAGAATACAACGCGTCTCTTCATGGTTAAAGGAAGCGGGGCATACTGCCGCATTTATTCATACGAAAGAGAATGTTTTTTACTTAACCGGTTTTTACACAGAGCCGCATGAAAGAGTAATGGGTTTATTTATTTTTCAAGAAGAGGAGCCTTTCTTTGTTTGTCCTGGGATGGAAGCAAACCAGGCCCGCAACGCAGGCTGGAATCATGAAATTATTGGTTATGCGGATCATCAAAATCCGTGGGAGCTGATAGAGAAAGCCTTGAAAAAGCGAAATATCAGCATACATACACTCGCGGTAGAAAAGGATTCGATCTCACTATCACGCTCAGAACAGCTGAAGCATTCAGTGGGCGGGGCTCAATTTGTTTCAGCAGAAGAAACACTCAATCAATTTCGCTTGATGAAAGACGACAATGAAATTCGTTTGCTGAAAGAGGCTGCAAAGCTTGCTGATTATGGTGTTGAAGTCGGCACAGCCGCTTTGCGTGAAGGCATCAGTGAAGTGGAAGTGCTCGCTCAAATCGAGTATGAGCTGAAGAAAAAAGGAATTCAGGGCATGTCTTTCTCCACAATGGTTTTGTTTGGAGAAAAATCAGGCCAGCCACATGGAAATCCGGGGACGGCCACGTTGAAGAAAGGTGATTTTGTTTTATTTGATCTCGGTGTGATTCTTGACGGCTACTGCTCTGATATTACAAGAACGTTTGCATATAAGACCATCAATACGAAGCAAGAGGAAATCTATGAGACCGTGCTTCAAGCGGAAAAAGCCGCGATTGAGGCAAGCAAACCCGGTGTCAGAATCGGAGATCTGGATTTAACTGCCCGCGGAATCATTGAAAAAGCAGGGTACGGAGATTATTTTCCTCACCGGCTGGGCCACGGACTCGGGATTTCTGTCCATGAGTACCCATCAATGAGCCAAGCAAACGATACTCTGCTGCAGGAAGGCATGGTCTACACGATCGAACCGGGTATTTATGTGCCTGAGATCGGCGGCGTGCGCATTGAGGATGACGTTCATGTCACAAAGGACGGAGCGGTTGCTCTGACTCAATATCCAAAGGAATTAATCATACTGTCGTAACAGGAAGTAAAAAAGGACTTTGTTCTCGACATCGTCCTTTTTTATCTGCATTAAATAAAAAAATCATCAAATGTTCGAAATGGTTTAATTTCATGTTTTTGGTTGAGAGGTTTTACTGCAAGACAGCTGCCGCCGAGAACAGTCAGACATAATCCAATTAAAATGAAGAAACCCATGTGATCTTCTCCTTTCAGCTCTAAAAACACAAAATATGTCTGGTCGTTCATATCATATTGTATGAAACGCATTCCAGATCAAGGGAATTTAGAAAGAAGGGAATCTATGGCTAATATTAAAGACATTGCAGAAAAAGCTGGTGTCTCCGTTACAACGGTTTCCCGCGTTATAAACAATCATCCTTACGTCAGTGAAGACAAAAGAAATAGAGTGCTTGAGGCAATGGAAGCATTGGCGTACACGAGAAATATCCACGCTGTGCATTTGTCGAAAGGATTTTCAAACATGATTGGTGTTGTCTTGCCGACGGTTAATCTGCCTTATTTTGCGGAGCTGATTGCAGGTATAGCCGACGCAGCCGCGGAATCCGGGATTCACCTCTCTTTATTCCAAACAAACTATGATGTTCAGAAAGAACTCTTTGCGTTGTCCCAATTAAAGCAGCGTCAGGTTGACGGGCTGATTTTTTGCTCAAAGGCGCTTGCTGATGAGAAACTCATGGAATGGGAAGGCCCGATATTGCTCTGCCAGAATTCAGACATCGGCCGTTTCCCAACCATCAGCATTCCTCACCAACAAGCATTCCGGTACGGATTGGACTATTTAATTGCCAAAGGGCACAAAAAAATAGCCATCTGTTTGGCTAGAAAAAAAGGCATGAACAGCCATTTTCGAATCAAAGCCTATAAAGAAGCATTGGAAGAGATCGGAGAGGCATTTCATGAAGACTGGGTGATCGAGAAAGCGATTACAATCAATGATGGAAAGGCACTTTTTCATAAGTGGAAAACGTGGAAGGAAAGGCCGACGGCTATTTTTGTTGCCAATGATCAAGTTTCAGCAGGGCTTTTACTAGAAGCAAAGGCCCAGCGGGTATCGGTACCGGATGAGCTTTCAATCCTAAGCGTTGATAACCATGAAATAAGCCAATCACTTGGTATCACAACAATCGATATTCAGACAAAGGAAATGGGAAAGCAGGCGTTTGCCATGCTGGAAAAAAGAATTCAGGGAAAGTCGATTGAAAGGAAAGTTCTGGATTACCGTCTCATCGAAAGATCGACTGTTTAGTGAAAGCGTTGAAAAAAGGTTTGACGCGCATTCCGTTCGTTATGTACGATATGAGGTATTGAATGACAAAGGAGCTGAGGATCGTGAATGGGTCCTTCACAGTGAAAAAGGTACTGAATAATAACGTCTTAATTGCTTCTCATCATAAATATAGCGAAGTCGTTTTAATCGGAAAAGGTATTGGTTTCGGGAAAAAACAAGATGATGTCATTGAAGATAAAGGCTACGATAAAATGTTCATTTTAAAGGACGAGAAGGAACAAAAGCAGTTTAAAAAGCTCCTTGACTATGTTGATGAAAAGCTCGTTGATATTTCAAACGATGTCATCTATCACATCAGCAATAGGACAAACCACCCATTAAATGAACATATTCACATTGCGCTGACAGACCATATCGCATTTGCGATCAAAAGGCAGCAGCAGGGCTTTGATATGAAAAATCCATTTTTAATGGAGACTCAGTCACTATATCCTGAAGAATATCAAATTGCCAAAGAAGTTATAGATATGATCAATGAAAAGGCGGGAATCTGCCTTCCGGAAGGTGAAATCGGTTTTATCGCCCTGCATATCCATTCAGCTCTGACAAACCGTCCGCTGTCCGAAGTCAATCAGCACTCGCAGCTGATGGCGCAGCTTGTCGAGGTGATTGAAGACTCGTTTCAAATGAAAGTAAACAAGGAAAGTGTCAACTATTTGCGGCTGATCCGGCATATCAGATTTACAATAGAAAGAATTAAAAAAGAAGAACCGACTAAAGAACCAGAAAAATTAATGTTGTTATTGAAAAATGAATATCCGCTATGCTACAATACAGCTTGGAAATTGATTAAAATCTTGCAGCAAACATTGAAGAAACCAGTTCATGAGGCGGAAGCGGTTTACCTGACGCTTCATCTGTACCGATTAACCAATAAAATTTCATAAATTCAGTTTATCCTTATAACGTGTTACTGATTCGATCAGGCATGAGTGATTGAGGGGAAAAAACGGGAAGTCCATTCTCGTTCTTTTGCGCACCCAATTTTGCTCATGCCCTTTTTGTTGTGTAAAAGGGCAAATGTAAACGGTTAAACTGGAAGACTTACGCCTGTGAATTCGTTGTCATGATTTTTAGCTGTAAGGTCAGACTAGTAAAAAGAGGAGGTCAATTCTTATGTTTAAAGCATTATTCGGCGTTCTTCAAAAAATTGGGCGTGCGCTTATGCTTCCAGTTGCAATCCTTCCGGCTGCGGGTATTTTGCTTGCGATCGGGAATGCGATGCAAAATAAGGACATGATTCAGGTCCTGCATTTCTTGAGCAATGACAATGTTCAGCTCGTAGCAGGTGTTATGGAAAGCGCTGGGCAGATTGTTTTTGATAACCTTCCGCTTCTATTCGCAGTAGGTGTAGCCATCGGGCTTGCCAACGGTGATGGAGTTGCAGGGATTGCAGCAATTATCGGTTATCTGGTGATGAACGTATCCATGAGTGCGGTTCTTCTTGCAAACGGAACCATTCCTTCCGATTCAATCGAAAGAGCCAAGTTTTTCACGGAAAACCATCCTGCATATGTAAACATGCTTGGTATACCTACCTTGGCGACAGGCGTGTTCGGCGGTATTATCGTCGGTGTGTTAGCTGCATTATTATTTAACAAATTTTACACAATTGAATTGCCGCAATATCTTGGTTTCTTTGCGGGTAAACGTTTCGTTCCAATTGTTACATCAATTTCTGCACTGATTCTGGGTCTTATTATGTTAGTGATCTGGCCTCCGATCCAGCATGGATTGAATGCCTTTTCAACAGGATTAGTGGAAGCGAATCCAACCCTTGCTGCATTTATCTTCGGGGTGATTGAACGTTCGCTTATCCCATTCGGTTTGCACCACATTTTCTATTCGCCGTTCTGGTATGAATTCTTCAGCTATAAGAGTGCAGCAGGGGAAATCATCCGCGGGGATCAGCGTATCTTTATGGCGCAGATTAAAGACGGCGTACAGTTAACAGCAGGTACGTTTATGACAGGTAAATATCCATTTATGATGTTCGGTCTGCCTGCTGCGGCACTTGCGATTTATCATGAAGCAAAACCGCAAAACAAAAAACTCGTTGCAGGTATTATGGGTTCAGCGGCCTTGACATCCTTCTTAACAGGGATCACAGAGCCATTGGAATTCTCATTCCTATTCGTTGCCCCTGTCTTGTTTGCGATTCACTGTGTGTTTGCGGGACTTTCATTCATGGTCATGCAGCTGTTGAATGTTAAGATTGGTATGACATTCTCCGGCGGTTTAATTGACTACTTCCTATTCGGTATTTTACCGAACCGGACGGCATGGTGGCTTGTCATCCCTGTCGGCTTAGGACTTGCGGTCATTTACTACTTCGGATTCCGATTTGCGATCCGCAAATTTAATCTGAAAACACCGGGACGCGAGGATGCTACGGAAGAAACAGCAGCATCTGGGAAAACTGGTGAAGCAGGAGATCTTCCATACGAGATCCTGCAGGCAATGGGTGACCAGGAAAACATCAAACACCTTGATGCATGTATCACTCGTCTTCGTGTGACTGTAAACGATCAGAAAAAGGTTGATAAAGACCGTCTGAAACAGCTCGGCGCATCCGGGGTGCTGGAAGTCGGCAACAACATTCAAGCTATTTTCGGACCGCGTTCTGACGGTTTAAAAACACAAATGCAAGACATCATTGCGGGACGCAAGCCAAGACCTGAACCGACAACATCTGCTCAAGAGGAAGTAGGTCAGCAGGTTGAGGAAGTCATTGCAGAACCGCTGCAAAATGAAATCGGCGAGGAAGTTTTCGTTTCTCCGATTGCCGGGGAAATTCACCCGATTACTGATGTTCCTGACCAAGTCTTCTCAGGAAAAATGATGGGTGACGGTTTTGCAATTCTCCCTTCTGAAGGTATTGTCGTATCACCGGTTCGAGGGAAAATTCTAAATGTGTTCCCGACGAAACATGCGATCGGCCTGCAATCCGACGGCGGAAGAGAAATTTTGATCCACTTTGGTATTGATACTGTCAGCCTGAAGGGCGAAGGATTTACGTCTTTCGTATCAGAAGGAGACCGCGTTGAGCCTGGACAAAAACTTCTTGAAGTTGATCTGGACGCAGTTAAACCGAATGTACCGTCTCTTATGACACCGATTGTATTTACGAACCTTGCTGAAGGAGAAACAGTCAGCATGAAAGCAAGCGGCTCAGTCAACAGAGAGCAAGAAGACATTGTGAAAATTGAAAAATAAAGGTGTTAGTACGCTGTGCTTGTCAGATGACAAGTACGGCTGTATGATATAATATTGTGAAGTAATATAGCTTTAAGTTAAAAGGAGAATGATAAAAATGGCACAAAAAACATTTAAAGTAACTGCAGATTCTGGAATCCACGCTCGTCCTGCGACAGTTCTAGTACAAACTGCAAGCAAATACGACGCTGACGTTAATTTAGAATATAACGGCAAAACAGTTAACCTTAAATCTATCATGGGTGTTATGTCTTTAGGTATCGCTAAAGGCGCTGAGATCACAATTTCTGCTACTGGCGCTGACGAAAACGATGCTCTTAACGCTTTAGAAGAAACAATGAAAAGCGAAGGACTCGGCGAGTAATGCAAGAATTAAAAGGGATTGGTGCTTCAGCCGGCATCGCAATTGCAAAAGCGTACCGGCTTGAAGAGCCAGATTTAACGGTTGAAAAGAAAAACATCTCTGATTCTGAAGCGGAAGTAAGCCGTTTTGATGAAGCGATTGCACGTTCAAAAGAAGAGCTCGAAAAAATTAAAGAGCACGCTTTGAAAGAACTGGGTCAGGATAAAGCTGATATTTTTTCTGCTCACCTTTTAGTTCTCAGTGATCCTGAGCTTCTGAACCCTGTGAAAGAAAAAATCAGCACTGATTCAGTGAATGCTGAATTCGCTTTAAAAGAAACGTCTTCTATGTTCGTTACTATGTTTGAATCCATGGACAACGAATATATGAAAGAGCGTGCGGCAGATATCCGCGACGTAACAAAACGCGTAACCGGGCATTTGCTTGGCGTCGAAATTCCAAACCCAAGCATGATCTCAGAAGAGGTTATTATTGTAGCTGAAGACTTAACACCGTCTGATACAGCTCAATTAAACCGTGAGTTCGTAAAAGGATTCACAACTGATATCGGCGGACGCACATCTCACTCTGCCATCATGGCGCGTTCTCTTGAGATTCCTGCAGTTGTCGGTACGAAAGCGGCTACAGGCACGATCCAAAACGGCGTGACTGTTATCGTTGACGGTATCAATGGCGATGTCATTATCGATCCATCTGCGGAAACGGTAAAAGAGTATGAAGAAAAACATAATGCTTATTTGGCTCAAAAAGCTGAGTGGGCGAAGCTTGTCAATGAACCGACTGTCTCAAAAGACGGACATCATGTAGAGCTTGCAGCTAACATCGGTACTCCTGATGATGTGAAAGGCGTTCTTGAAAACGGCGGAGAAGCAGTTGGTCTGTACCGTACAGAATTCCTTTACATGGGAAGAGATCAGCTGCCTACAGAAGATGAGCAGTTTGATGCTTACAAAACGGTTCTTGAGCGTATGGAAGGAAAATCAGTTGTCGTGCGGACACTTGATATCGGCGGAGACAAAGAGCTTCCTTACCTGCAGCTTCCTAAAGAAATGAACCCGTTCTTGGGATACAGAGCGATTCGTCTTTGCCTTGAAGAGCAAGAAATCTTCAGAACACAGCTTCGCGCGCTGCTTCGTGCAAGTACATACGGAAACCTGAAAATCATGTTCCCTATGATTGCGACAGTTAACGAATTCAAAGAAGCAAAAGCGATCCTTCTTGAAGAGAAAGAAAAGCTTGTAAAAGCGGGACAGGCTGTATCTGATGATATTGAAGTCGGTATGATGGTTGAAATTCCGTCAACTGCAGTCATCGCTGATCAGTTTGCTAAAGAGGTTGATTTCTTCAGTATTGGAACAAACGATTTGATCCAATACACAATGGCAGCTGACCGTATGAATGAACGTGTATCTTACCTGTATCAGCCATACAACCCGGCAATCCTGCGCTTAATTACACTCGTAATTGAAGCGGCACACAAAGAAGGAAAATGGGTTGGCATGTGCGGAGAAATGGCAGGAGACGAGATTGCGATTCCGATCCTTCTCGGCTTAGGCTTAGATGAGTTCTCAATGAGCGCAACTTCTATCCTTCCGGCAAGAACACAAATCAGCAAATTGTCTAAACAAGAAGCTGAGTCATTCAAAGAGAAAATCTTGTCTATGAGCACGACAGAAGAAGTTGTCGCGTTCGTAAAAGAAACATTCAAGTAATGTACAGAAACCAGACGGCCTCCGGCCTGTCTGGTTTTTTTCATAAGTAAGGGCATAGAAGGGCACAATAACATGGCTAGGAGGGATAGAATGTCAAACCAATTTAACGCAGGAGATACAGTTTACGTGATCTACAGAAATCCGCACGCCGCCAATGTTGCCCACATAAAAGAAGCTGAAATTGTACATCACCCGTACCATGAAGGTGAGCTTTCGTTGTTTATTTATGAAACCTATCATCCGTTTGCTGAGGACGATGCTGTGTTTGCAAGCTATGAAGAAGCTAAATCACTCTACAAAGAACTATTTGATATCGATCCGTATGAGTAACAAGGAAATCATTACAACTCATATCCTTTCCGCCTTATGAGAAAAGTAACGTTAGTAAAGGAAAAGGATGTGGCATTATGCAGAACCCATTTGTTCCGCAGCTTGTGTATATTGAACCGAGAGCGCTGGAATATCCGCTGGCCCAAGAATTACAAGATAAATTTGAGAAAATGGGCATTGAAATCAGAGAAACAACATCCCACAATCAAGTGCGTAATATTCCTGGAAAAAATCATCTTCAGCAATATCGCAACGCGAAGTCAACGTTAGTCATCGGTGTACGGAAAACATTAAAGTTTGATTCTTCCAAACCTTCGGCTGAATATGCCATTCCGTTTGCAACAGGCTGCATGGGGCATTGCCATTACTGCTACCTGCAAACAACCATGGGATCAAAGCCGTATATCAGAACTTATGTAAATGTCGAGGAGATTTTGGATCAGGCAGATCAGTATATGAAGGAGCGCGCACCAGAATTCACAAGGTTCGAAGCCTCATGTACATCAGATATTGTGGGAATCGATCATCTGACACACACGCTGAAGCGCGCCATTGAACATTTTGGACAAAGTGATCTTGGAAAGCTCAGATTTGTTACAAAATTCCATCATGTCGATCACCTATTAGATGCAAAGCATAACGGGAAAACGAGATTCAGATTCAGTATTAATGCCGACTATGTAATTAAGAACTTTGAGCCGGGAACCTCACCTCTTGATAAACGTATAGAAGCGGCAGTAAAAGTTGCAAAAGCAGGATACCCGCTAGGCTTTATTGTTGCTCCAATTTATATTCGTGAAGGCTGGGAAGAAGGATACAGACATCTGTTTGAAAAGCTTGATGCTGCTTTGCCGCAGGATGTTAGACATGATATTACGTTTGAATTAATCCAGCACCGTTTTACAAAACCGGCCAAACGAGTGATAGAGAAGAATTATCCGAAGACGAAGCTCGAATTAGATGAAGAAAAACGTCGTTATAAATGGGGCCGTTACGGGATCGGAAAATATATTTATCAGAAAGATGAAGAGCATGTACTTCGGGAAACGCTTGAATCCTATATTGATTCTTATTTCCCTAACGCGAAAATCGAATATTTCACTTAAACGGGCTGTTGTGATGAACAGCTCGCTTTTTTATAAAAAGGATTTTTCCATTCCATCAAAACCCCGAAATTCACAGATTCTTTATCGTCTAAATAATTGCTGACAACACGAATCGGTGAACGGCCGCAATGGAGAAGAAAGGACAGCACAGGGTCTTTTTTCCTGCCCTCTATCACATCTTCAACGTATTGACCAGCGCTGATCTCGTGTGAGTATTTATGATAAAAAGGAATGCGTCCGCCGCCGAGCAGGCGTTCCAGCCGCTTGTCAACAGTCAGCTCATACATCGTATTCATCAGGCATTTTCCAATTCCAAGCTTACGATAATGAGGAGAAACAGAAATATCCACTACATATAAAGTATTTCCGCGAGGATCATGATTTTTAATAGATCCGTTGTCTGTTGCCTGCGCCCATGTGTGGTCAGGAGATTCAGGCTCAAAATGTACAATAAGGGCAGTCATAGAACCGACAATTCTGCCATTGACCAGCGCACATAAAGCGCCTTCCGGAAAGGTTTGGATATGGCTCTCAAGCTGTTCCTCTGACCATAGCAAGTCTTGGGGGAACGGAGGAGGGAAACATTCTCTTTGAAGAGAAATCAGCCCCTTTACGTCAGTCTCAGTATAGTTTCTTATGGTCAGAGACTCAAATTTTCTGCCGTTGTGCACATATATTTGTTTGAGTATGATCATCACCCTCCTTTTATTGTTTTATTATAACGAAGATTGAATTTTCAGTAAATATATTTCGTTTTTCATATAATTTATTTTTTGATTATTCATTTTTCAAACGAAAAGGCCGATATAGAAATTAGGAGGGGATTGGTTTGTTTAAAAAACTTCATATGAAGATTGCTGTTTTTGTTTCGATCATGTTAATCGTCACAGTTGTTCTTTTAATGCTGTCTTCTTATCTGACGCTAAAACCAATGATTACAGAGGATGGGAAAAATACAACTCAAAACGTGACACAGTCACTTGAACAAAATATTGAATTGCAATTAAAGAGTTATGCCATTTCGTTAACAAGATTGGCTAATGGAGAATTAGCTCATACATTTGTAACGAAACCAAGTAAAGAAGCTTCTCGGCTGTTTAATGATGACATTAAACAAATCAAAGATAACGATAATTATGTTGCGATGGCTTACATAGGCACCGCAAAAAAAGAGATGTTTACATATCCGAAAGCCGATTTTGCTGATGATTATGACCCGACATCAAGACCATGGTATAAGCTTGCAGCTGAAACTCCGGATCAAGTCGTTTGGACGGAACCCTATAAAGATGTCGTGACGGGAGACATGATTGTCACTGCATCGAAAGCGGTCCTTGACGGGCAGAAAGTGATAGGGGTTGCCAGCTACGATTTGAAACTTTCTGCTATCCAGAGCATGGTCAATAAGCAAAAGGTGCCTTACAATGGATTTGCCTTTTTAGCTGATGCAAGCGGCAATCTTTTAGCCCACCCGTCAAACCAAGGAAAAAATATATCAAAGGATCAATCATTGAAAACCATTGCATCTGAGAAAAAAGGGATACAGGATGAAAATGGAAAAATGGTTGTGTACCAAACGATTGGTGAAACGGGCTGGAAAGTCGGAACACAATTTGATACTGATAAATTAATGTGGATTTCAGATAAAATGAACCGGGCGAACCTTTGGATATCACTGATCGCGCTTGTCGCAACGATTATTCTCAGCTATTTCCTGGCCAAAACGATAACCGGCCCGATACAGCAGCTGATCGCAAAAACGAAGGCAGTTTCCGCAGGCGATTTAACAGTGCACGCGGAATCAAAATCCAAGGATGAAGTCGGTATTCTAACAAGAGACTTTAATCAGATGGTTGAGAATATGAAGGAAATGGTTGAGCAAGTGAGACTCTCTTCAGGGAAAGTATCTGATACCTCTGAGCAATTAACGGCTGTCTCTGCGGAAACAAATGAAACAAGCGGACAAATTGCAAAAGCGATTGAAGAAGTAGCCGCTGGGGCATCAGAACAGGCTTCTGAAGTCGAGACCATTAACGAAAAATCAGAAAGCCTGTCAACTAAAATCAGACAAATCGCTGAGGAGGCAGGCGGGATTAAAGAACGCTCAAAATCGTCTGAGGACGCAAGCTATAAAGGACTTGACGCGCTCGGCCAGCTGCTGATGAAGTCAAACGAAGCCAACATGGAAACAAAAAAGGTTGAAACGATGCTGCTTGATCTGGAAAATCAAACAAAGAATATTGAAGAGGTCGTTACAGCCATTTCGAATATTTCTGACCAGACCAACTTGCTTGCCTTAAATGCCAGCATTGAGGCAGCCAGAGCCGGAGAAAGCGGACGCGGCTTTGCCGTCGTAGCCGATGAAGTGCGGAAGCTTGCTGAGCAATCAGCACTTTCTACAAAGCATATCAGCGAGACTGTGAAGCTTATCCAGCTTGAGACAAAAGAGGCCTCTCACGCAATGGTTGAGGCAAGCAGAATGAATGATGAACAAAACAGTGCCATTCATGAGACTGGAGAGGTATTAAACACGATAACGGCAGAAATGCAATCACTGGTACAAGGCATTGATCACATTTACGAAGAAATTCAAAGAATGAGTGATGAACAGCTCGCAATTTCTGAAGCGATTCAAAGCATATCAGCCATATCACAGGAATCGGCCGCTGCAGCAGAGGAAGTAAACGCATCAACAGATGAACAGCTGATCACCCTTGATAAAGTCAAACACTCAACGGAAACATTAAAACATGCAAGCCAAGAGCTTATGAACACAATTGCAAAATTCACATTGTAATCCAAAAAATTCCCCCAAAACATGGTTTCTTTCGGGGGGTTTTTTTATATTAAGAGGTCTACTATATGAAGAATAGATATGGTAGTCTAGAAAATGAAGGTAAAATGATAAATTTTAACTAAAATCAAAACGAAACATCTGGGAGGAATGACCTTGAAAAAAACAATTGGTTTTATCGGTCTTGGAGTGATGGGAAAGAGCATGGCATCACATATTCTCGATGACGGCCATCCTGTATTGGTGTACACCCGGACAAAAGAAAAAGCAGACAGCATACTGCAAAAAGGCGCGGTATGGAAAGAAACGGTCAAAGATCTTTCAAAAGAAGCGGACGTTATCATTACAATGGTCGGCTATCCCAGTGATGTTGAAGAAGTGTATTTCGGAAGCAACGGAATTATTGAAAATGCAAAAGAAGGCACATATCTCATTGATATGACGACATCTAAACCTTCGCTTGCGAAGAAGATTGCTGAAGCGGCCAAAGAAAAAGCATTGTTCTCTTTAGATGCCCCTGTCTCCGGCGGAGATATCGGTGCACAAAACGGAACACTCGCGATTATGGTCGGTGGAGAAAAAGAAGCATTTGAAGCCTGCTTGCCGATTTTCTCTTTAATGGGAGAAAACATTCAGTATCAAGGACCGGCTGGAAGCGGCCAGCATACAAAGATGTGTAATCAGATTGCAATCGCAGCTGGTATGATCGGCGTTGCTGAAGCGATGGCATATGCTCAAAAATCAGGCCTGAAGCCGGAAAATGTCCTGAAAAGCATCACAACTGGCGCAGCAGGTAGCTGGTCATTGTCAAATCTTGCACCCCGTATGCTGCAAGGCAACTTTGAACCAGGTTTTTATGTAAAACATTTTATTAAAGATATGGGAATTGCGCTTGAGGAAGCGGAATTAATGGGGGAAGAGATGCCAGGCTTGTCGCTTGCAAAATCCTTATATGACAAGCTCGCTGCACAAGGCGAAGAAAACAGCGGAACACAGAGTATATATAAGCTTTGGGTAAAATAAAAAAGATTGCCTGTAACATACAGTTATTCCTTTAGGCTTTCAAGAAAACCTCGACAGCCTTTCTCATTCTCTGAGAGGGATTTATCCTTCTCTTTATTAATTCAATCGTGCTTTTACCCTTTTAAAAACTCGGACAGTTTACAATACTGTTGCAACTGATCCGCATTTATTATATTTTTGCTTTTCCAAAAAGCACCCTTCTTTCGATCATGCGCCTTTTGTTGTTGGAAAAATGAACGCCTTCCGCACACATTTTTTTCATTTGACAAAATTGAGCTAGTATTTTACAGTTACCTTAACAAAAAACGGAAGGATGAAAATAAGAACATGATTTATTAATCCTAACTTTAAGAAAGAATCAATAGCTTAACTTATACATTCAGCTTCTGAATGCTTATTTGTTTTGTTTATTGGTTGAATTTCTGAGATAGGATTATGTGTAATGTTCTTTATTTATACTGACTAAAGTGGCTTTTAAGTCAAGTCTACTTAGGTATGAACTATGCATTGCCTCCTATCTCAGAAAATGAGAATAGGAGGTTTTTTTGTAGATCTTTTTTAGGGGGGGAATTTATATGAAATTTGAACAGCAAGAAATAAATATTCTACATGATGATTCAGGTCCATATGGGATAGCAGTTTCACTCGAAGGAAAGGTATGGTTTACTCAGCATAAAGCAAACAAGATTAGTTGTATTGATAAGAAGGGACAAGTTCAAGAGTATACTGTTCCGACACCAGATGCTAGAGTCATGTGTTTAACGGTGTCTTCAAAAGGAGATATTTGGTTTACTGAAAATGGAGCTAATAAGATAGGGAAATTAACAACAAAAGGGCAATTTATAGAATATCCTTTGCCGCATCCAAATTCAGCCCCATATGGAATTACGGAAGGTCCAAACGGCGATATCTGGTTTACTGAGATGAATGGAAATCGAATAGGTAAATTGACGGCAGAGGGCAAGATCCATGAATACGAACTACCTAATCAAGAATCATACCCTTCTTTTATTACATTGGGTTCAGATCAGTCACTTTGGTTCACTGAAAACCAGAACAATGCTATTGGCAAAATAACTGAATCAGGACAGTTAACGGAATTTCCAATTTCGACACCAGCAGCAGGACCAGTAGGGATTACAAAGGGGCATGATGATGCACTTTGGTTTGTAGAAATAATGGGTAATAAGATAGGTAAGATTACAGTTTCAGGTGAAATAACTGAATATGATATCCCTACACCAAATGCACGTCCCCACGCTATCGTGGCAGGAGTGAAATCTGATTTATGGTTTACCGAGTGGGGAGCAAATCAAATCGGAAGGCTGGCAAGTGATCAAACAATTGAAGAATATACAATCAACACACCTAATGCTGAACCTCATGGAATTGGATGTGATAATGATGGAACAGTGTGGTTTGCATTAGAATGTAACAAAATAGGAAAACTACATTTAATAAAATAATGCAAAAGGGCACCCTTTGCTCCTCAGGCTGTCGAGAAAACCTCGGCAGCTTTTATTTTACCTGTAATAAAATAAAAGAAAGACTAAAAGGAAGGTGTCATACTTTGTTCCACACAAGAAACTCAGTATGAAGCCTAATTTGTTCTGGCTTGTCCAAAATCTGACCGAAATACCCATCGTTCAACCCGGCATGTATAATCGTTTGTCTGTTTCAGGGAAAATCCCTGAAAAAAAGAAAAATTGAGCGAAGCATTGCAGATTCAAAGTGTAGTGCAGATTGAGGGAAAACGCGAATAAGTTCTCCGGACAGCCGCGTGCCAAAATATGAAGAAGATTGCCATATACTTAGCCGGTATGTAGGAGCTTTTTTCTGTTTCTAGAAACAGATGAATGAGTGTATGCAAATGTAAAAAACAAAAAAGCTTGCAGAAAAAACATGGTTTTCTCTACAAGCTGAAGATTATCGTACAGGATCTTTATATATTATTTTCCGATGAATTGCTGTGTCCAGATGCTTCCAGACTCAACGTAGCCTACACCGATGTGAGTAAAGTTAGGGTTTAGAATGTTTTTTCTGTGTCCTTCACTGTTCATCCAAGCTTTTACTACTTCTTCTGGTGTCTTTTGGCCTTTAGCGATGTTTTCACCCGCTGTTTTGTAGCTGATTCCAAAAGATTTCATCATGTCAAACGGTGAGCCGTAAGTTGGGCTTTGGTGATCAAAGTAGTTCTTGTCTTTCATATCCTGAGATTTTGCACGTGCAGATTTGCTTAACGTTTCATCAATTTGAAGCGGTTTTAAGCCTTGTTTTTGTCTTTCTGCATTTGTAAGCTCAACAACTTTTTTCTCATATGCACTTACAGATGAAGGCGCAGATGTTGTTGTGTTTGTTTTTTCAGCAGCAGCAGGTGCTTTAGAAGCAGTGTTTTGTTCCGTAGCTGCTTTTTCTGTAGTTTTTTGTGCAGGTTTTGCAGTTTCTTTCTTTTGAACATCCTGAATGTTCATGTTAGATTGCTTCGCATGTTTTTTAAGAAGCTGCTTGATCTCTTTTTCGTTAGCAGCGTTTAATGTTTTGATATTTGTGTTAATATGCAGCTTTTTCACTACATCGTTAAGAGACATGTTTTGCACTGTGTTCCCCGTTTTTACCGTTACCACATGCTGGCAGGAGAGTTCTTTCGCTGATGCTTGCTGTACGCCTCCGAATGTGAATAATCCAACCGCAGCGGCAGCAGATAAAATAAATGCTTTCTTCATTAGTTCATAACCTCCTAGAGTTGTTTGTTTCTACAAAAAAATCATAACATAGCTTTTTTGTCATAAAGTATCCATGACTTTCCTTTGACAAAGAGAGATTGTCATTTTCGTAACCAATATGCGCTAAACCGCTGAGATGAAGGGAATTACCTGCATTTCATGATATTATTGTACAGTTACATTGCTTCCTTTTATTTGAATCGTTAGTTATATTTTAATGTGTTTTTATATTGACAGCTTTTTTTATCCTTTTTTGCTGTAACAACTGTTACAAAGGTGTTACAATTAATCTCAGTATATGTAAATATATTGAATGATTTGAGAGGGGTAACCAGAAGTGACTGAAATAGGACGTGAACCAAAGAAAAAAAGCAAAGGAAACAGGGCAATCAGAATGAACCTTTTTTTCCTTGCTGTCTTTGTTCTATTCACTGCATTAATCTTTAAGCTTGGCGTTGTTCAAATTGTTGAAGGCGAACAGCATGAAGAAGACGCTGAGAAAGCAAATGCAAAAACAGCGTACTATCCGGCGCCTCGAGGGAAGATGTACGATAGAAACCAGAAAGTGGCTGTCGATAACCAGAGCGTGCCTGAAATTGTGTATGTTTCAACATCGAGCACAAAAACAGAAGACAAAATCAAAACAGCGAAGCGGCTTGCTGCTTTCATTCATATTGATACCGAATTTTTGAAGGAAAGAGATTTGCGTGATTATTGGATTGCATCTCATCCGAAAAAAGCTGCCGCTCTGCTTAAGGAATCTGAAAGCAATCTAAAAGGGGCCCAGGCTTACAAGCTTCAAATTGAACGTGTTCCGGATCAAGAATTGAAGGCGATTCAGCGAGACGACGAAGAAATGGAAATTGCTGCGATATATACAAGGTTTTCAAGCGGAAATGCTTACGAACCTCAAATCGTAAAGGCGATGAATCCAAATGAAAGCAACAGCAATGGAAAAAACGGAACGCTGCTTGATGAGAAGAAAAGCTCCACGCAACGGCCAAAAAATGACTTAACATATGATGAAATTTCGATCGTATCTGAGCATTTAGAAGAGCTTCCGGGAATCGACATCGTAAACGATTGGACAAGAAAATATCCTTATGACAAAACCCTTTATTCCGTTTTTGGCGGTGTCACGACACCTGATCAAGGCCTGCTGAGCGACCGTAAAGATTTCTACTTAACAAGAGGCTATGCGAATAATGACAGGGTGGGGAAAAGTTATATAGAGTATCAATATGAAGACTACTTAAATTCGCATAAAGAAAAAGTGCAATACGTAGAAGACAATAAAGGTAATGTCGTCAGCCAAAAAACGATTGATAAAGGCAGCAGGGGATACGATCTTCAGATTTCTTTCGACATGGAGCTTCAGGCAGAAGTAGAAAAGATCATTGAAGAAGAAGTGAGAAACAGCCGTGCACGCGGAAACTATATGCTTGACAGAGCCTTTGCCGTGATGATGGACCCGAATAACGGCGATATTTTGTCGATGGCAGGAAAAAAGATAGATTTGGGAACAAACAAAATTCAAGATTATGCGATAGGTGCTTTTACAACACAATACGAAATGGGATCCGCAGTAAAGGGTGCCACCGTACTTGCCGGCTATCAGGACGGGATTCCGCATTATAAATATTTTGTTGATACACCTTTGTATTTTGCAGGTAATAACAAACCAAAGAAATCCTATATGAACATGGGAACCATCAATGAATTAACCGCTTTGCAAAAAAGTTCAAACGTATATATGTTTAATGTCGCCATGCACATTGCCGGTGTAACATACAAGCCGCATGGACCTCTTCCTGCTGATCAGAAGGATTTAAATAAAATGAGAAATTACTACAGCCAATTTGGCTTGGGCGTAAAGACAGGTATTGATCTGCCGCAGGAATCAGCCGGCATGCAAACCACACCTGAAACTGTAGGGGGATTAATTTTAGACTTGGCAATCGGTCAATACGATACATACACACCACTTCAAATGGCCCAGTACATCTCAGTAATCGCCAATGGAGGCTATCGTGTTCAGCCTAGAATCGTCACAAGTATTCATGAGCCAGGCAAAAAAGACCAGCTTGGCAAGGCGATTGAACATAGAAAAGCTAAAGTACTAAATAAGATCAACAATTCAGAGAGTGATTTGAGGCAAGTGCAAACAGGTATGAAATTAGTCACTTCTTCAGGGACAGCTAAAAATACGTTTACAGAAGACGTATCAGGGAAAACGGGAACAGCCGAAACATTTTACTACGGCACGAACCGTAATTGGTGGGGAAATAGCACGTATAATCTGACATTTGTCGGCTATTATCCGTCTAAAAATCCAAAAGTGGCATTTAGTGTCGTTGTACCTTCTGTAGCGAACGACCACGATCCGATCAACAAACTTATTGCCAAAAGAGCTATTCACGCTTATGCAGAGCTCGAAAAGAAACACAGTAAAAAATAAAAAACAGGGTGCTCAACTGAAGGGTTGTGTGCCCTTTCTTTTATTCAAAAATTGACGTTCACCATAAGAATAGAAGGAGAATACTCATTTTCTAGCGAATCATACTAGGTAAAAGTCAATCTGTATATATCGAAACACGATGATCATGCAAAGGAGGGATTCTGTGGAACAGGATACGCAGCATGTTAAACCATTTCAAACAAAAACCGATATTCATGCAGTCTTGGCCTCTAATGGACGCATCATTTATATATCTGCCAACTCCAAACTGCACTTAGGCTATCTCCAAGGAGAGATGATCGGATCATTCCTCAAAACGTTTCTGCATGAGGAAGACCAATTTTTAGTTGAAAGCTATTTTTATAATGAACACCATCTGATGCCGTGCACCTTTCGTTTTATTAAAAAAGACCATACGATTGTGTGGGTGGAGGCTGCGGTAGAAATCGTTACGACAAGAGCTGAGCGGACAGAACGGGAAATCATTTTGAAAATGAAGGTTCTTGAAGAAGAAACAGGCCATCAATCCCTAAACTGCGAAAAACATGAAATCGAGCCTGCAAGCCCGGAATCGACTACATATATAACGGATGATTACGAACGGTTAGTTGAAAATCTCCCGAGTCCGCTATGCATCAGTGTCAAAGGCAAGATCGTCTATGTAAACAACGCTATGCTTTCAATGCTGGGTGCAAAAAGCAAGAATGCTATTATTGGCAAATGGTCCTATGAATTTATTGAAGAAGAATATCATGATATCGTGAAAAACAGGATTATACGAATGCAAAAAGGAATGGAAGTCGGAATGATTGAACAGACGTGGAAAAGGCTTGATGGCACACCTGTTCATTTAGAAGTGAAAGCGTCCCCGACCGTCTACAAAAACCAGCAGGCTGAGCTGCTGCTGCTGATCGATATCTCTTCAAGGAAAAAATTCCAAACTATCCTGCAAAAAAGCCGTGAACGATATCAGCTGCTGATTCAAAATTCAATCGATACCATTGCGGTGATTCATAATGGAAAATGGGTGTTTATGAATGAGTCAGGAATTTCCCTGTTTGAAGCGGCTACCTATGAGGATTTAATTGGCAAAAACATATATGATCAGCTGCATCCTTGTGATCACGAGGATGTAAAAGAAAGAATCCAAAATATCGCCGAGCAAAAAACAGAATCAGAAATTGTCAAGCAATCATGGTTCACCTTCCAGAACAGGGTCATCTATACGGAGATGGTCTGCATTCCGACGACCTTTTTTGGTGAAGCAGCTGTCCAAGTCATTCTTCGGGACATTTCTGAAAGAAAACAAACAGAAGAATTGATGCTGAAATCAGAAAAATTATCAATCGCAGGGCAGCTCGCGGCGGGAATCGCCCATGAGATCCGCAACCCGTTGACAGCGATCAAAGGATTTTTACAGCTGATGAAGCCGACGATGGAAGGAAATGAACATTACTTTGATATTGTGTTTTCTGAACTCAGCCGCATCGAATTAATACTCAGTGAGCTGCTTATGCTGGCGAAACCCCAGCAAAATGCCGTTAAAGAATATTTGAATTTGAAAAAATTAATTGGTGAGGTTTCAGCCCTGTTAGAAACGCAGGCAAATTTAAATGGCATTTTTATCAGAACCAGCTATGAAAATGACAGCATTTATATAAACGGAGATCAAAACCAATTAAAGCAGGTATTCATTAATTTAATTAAAAATGCAGTTGAATCAATGCCTGACGGGGGAACAGTTGACATTATCATAACTGAGGATGAGCATTCTGTTCATGTCACTGTCAAAGATGAAGGGGAAGGCATACCTGAAAAGGTGCTGAACCGGATTGGAGAACCATTTTTAACGACAAAAGAAAAAGGCACGGGGCTTGGACTGATGGTGACATTTAATATTATCGAAAATCATCAGGGAGTCATCCATGTAGACAGCCAGCCGGAAAAAGGCACAGCGTTTAAAATTTCATTTCCAAAAAAATAAAACAACGGCTTAAATGCCGTTGTTTATCGTCTGCATTGATTCACGTTTTTTTAATACAAATAATTCTAAGCGATCCAGGCCTTCTCTTAGCGTGTCCAGCGAGTATGCAAAAGACAGCCTCACATATCCTTCACCATACTTTGAGAACGAGCTGCCCGGCACGAGTGCCACGCCAGAATCCTCCAAAAGAGCCATACTAAAATCAAATGAAGACATTCCAAATGATTTAATAGAAGGGAAGATATAAAACGCGCCAGACGGTTTTACAACATCAAGCCCCATAGAAACAAGACGGTCATACACATAGTCCAGACGTTTTTTGTATTGTTCCCTCATAATCAGCGCGTCGTCAAAGCCGTTTGTCACAGCTTCAAGCGCGGCTTTTTGAGAAATGGATGACGCGCACGACACATTATACTGATGAACTTTTAAAATGTGCTTTGCTATGTCTTTCGGTGCGAATAAAAATCCAATTCTCCAACCGGTCATGCTGTGTGATTTTGACAAGCCGTTAATGACAATCGTTTGATCCCGCAAATGGGTTGCGATTGAGTAATGCGGTCTGTCATATGTTAATTCACTGTATATTTCATCAGACAGTACGAAGACATTTCTGCCTTTTAAAAGGGCTGCGATGCTTTTCAGTTCTTCTTCAGATAAAGTCACGCCGGTAGGATTTGACGGATAAGGAAGCACGACACACTTGGTGTTAGGAGTCAGAGCATCTTCAATCAGACGGGCAGTTAGCTTAAAGCCGTGTGACGTAGTATCAACAATGACAGGCTTGGCGCCGCACAAATTGATAATAGGCTCATAGCCTGGATAAATCGGGCCTGGCATAATTACTTCATCACCAGGGGATAAAATCGTCCGGAATGCAGCATCAATGGCTTGGCTTGCGCCCGTTGTAATGATGATTTCAGATTCAGCATCATAGTTGAAATCCGCTTTTTTCTTCATATAAAGCTGCACAGCTTGTCTCAGCTCCAGGTAGCCGGCGTTCGGAGTATATGACGTCACGTTTTCATCAATGGCTTTTTTTGCGGCAGCTTTCACGTGATGCGGCGTGAAAAAATCAGGCTGGCCGATTGTAAGTGAAATTACGTCTTCATGTTGAGCTACAAGATTTGAGAATTTGCGTATTCCTGAAATTTCAATCTCTCTTGCTTTCGGATTCAGCAAATGTTCCATAATTCATCACCTTAACAAATATAATGAGTTTATCCTATTTTACCACTAGCTGATCATTTGTCACCTTTTTAGCAGATATATTTCGATTGTATGCGCCCTTTTTCTAAACATACCTTTCGTTCAGAAAAAAAGAAGACAACCAGCGATTTGATTGTCTTTATTGTATCATGTTCTATTATTGTTTATATGTGCCAATTTCATTAATAACCATAATCAAAATGAAGGTCTTCGTGCCAAATCATATACGGGGGATGTCCTTGTTGAAGGTCAGCTGATTCTTTCTTCATATGCAGGTAAGTCTCTTCGCTGATATCTTCTAAAACAGTCATTTCATTATCTTTAAATATTACTAAGGTACCCATTATTTACACCCTTCTTTGGAAAAATCCTTGACTATTTTATCATTGTTAGTTGGAAAGTCAATGGGTATTAGGAAAAAAGTTTCTTTTTTAAAGAGTCGCGGCATGACGCTTTCATAATCCGATTTTGAAGAGCTGTGCCATTCACTTTTTACAATTTACGCCGATATATACAGTACAATACTGAATGTGAATAGCGAGGGATTTAAGTGTCGTTACAACAATACGAAATTTTATTGGATTCTGGTACAAATGAATTAGAAATTGTGAAGTTTGGCGTGGGTGATAATGCTTTCGGGATTAACGTCATGAAGGTAAGGGAGATAATTCAGCCAGTCGAGGTGACATCAGTACCTCACTCCCATCAGCATGTAGAAGGAATGATTAAGCTCAGAGGAGAAATTCTCCCTGTGATCAGCCTCTTCTCATTTTTTGGAGTTGAGCCTGATGGATCAAAAGACGAGAAATATATCGTGACTGAATTTAATAAACGGAAAATTGTTTTCCATGTCGGCTCTGTTTCTCAAATTCACAGAGTATCCTGGGAAGCAATTGAAAAGCCAACATCGTTAAATCAAGGAATGGAGCGGCACCTTACCGGAATTATTAAGCTCGAAGACGTGATGATCTTTTTGCCTGACTACGAAAAAATTATTTATGACATTGAATCAGACTCAGGTGTTGATACGTACAATATGCATACCGAGGGCTTCGATGAAAGAAGAGCTGATAAAAAGCTTATCATTGTAGAGGACTCACCGCTCTTGATGCGCCTCTTGCAGGATGAGTTAAAAGAAGCAGGGTACAACAATGTTTCTTCATTCGAAAACGGAAAAGAGGCATATGAATACATTATGAACCTTGCTGAAAACGAAACTGATTTATCAGAACAGATTGACATGATCATCACTGATATTGAAATGCCAAAAATGGACGGACACAGGCTCACAAAGCTGCTGAAGGAAAATCCGAAAAGCTCAGACGTTCCGGTTATGATTTTCTCATCATTAATTACGGATGATTTGCGTCACCGCGGAGAAGTCGTTGGCGCAGATGAGCAAATCAGCAAGCCTGAGATCAGTGACTTGATTAAAAAAGTGGATACGTATGTCATCGAATAATTAAGAACAGCCGTGCCTGAGTGGCACGGCTGTTTTTATTTTAAAAGTAACTCTCGCCAAGCTTTTTAAAAACAGGTTTATGATAAGCTGGCTGCTGGCGATTTGGCACAAGCGGTTTTTCTTTCATGCCGACATAGTCTTGCAACAGGTGTTTCGCTTTTGTTAAAGACATTTGAGCTTTAGGATTTCGGTACGATTGATTAAGTGTACCTAAATGCGGAAGATGTTCGAAGTCTTCTTTAGTTGGAGGCATGTGAAAATAGTAGTCTCCGATTGAGATAAGCACGTCCGATTGCTGTTGGCTGAACCTTGGATTTTTTGAAAAATGAAGCCCTATTTTCTTTCCTTTACCTTCTTTAACAAGCTTTTGCAAAGCCCGTTTTTTCAGCAGATATAGGTATTTAGGGTTGGGGGCGGTTTTTGCATGGCGGTTCACAGTGTAAACTGCTTTTGAAAGATTTTCTACGGTTGGCTGCAGATCTTTCGTATATGCATGGTCGTCCATTATTTCTCTCCTTTGCTCTTATCAAATTCTATATGATTAGATTATACTTTTTTAAAGTTGAAATGCAAATATTGAATGTAAAAATGCGCTTTTTTCTTAGAAAAAAAGCGCATTTTTTAACGTATATTATACAGATCTTGCTTTCTTCTTCGGCTGCTCTTGAAATGCTTCCTGAACATTCACTTCCGCAGCCTGCGCACTGTATTTTGGCAATGCAACAAAATAAAAAATAAAAACAAGCAGGATGATAACGCCCATGCCGTAATAAAGATAATCAATGTTTGAAACGAACTTAGGGAATAACAGCGCAACTAAGCCGAGTGTCAAAGACTGTGCAAACATCATAAAAGGGTCCTGCAGGCCGCTTACACGTCCCATCAGCCTTGGATGAACAATCTTTGGCATCCATCCTCCGATTGCAATGTTGATCGGTCCAATGCACATTCCCAGGGCAAAAGCTGCCGCATAGTACACCCATAAAACATTCGTGTAGCCAAGAACGAAAATCAGCAAGCCTGCAATGAAAATCGGTATCGACATTAAAAAGTGCGGCTTCACTTTTTTAGAGATGATCGTGCCGATTACACTTCCCGCCAGCAGCCCAAACCCGAGTGCGATCGTAAATACAGATGTGTGCCACTCATAACGGTCAGGCGCCAATCCGTATTTCATTGTAAACATTGGTAATACGGCGAATCCTCCGTTGACAAATCCAAAAATGAAGAAACCGAAAATAAGAGATGCCAGCAGTTTGTTTTTTGAAATATAGAGAATGCCTTCCCTAAAATCATTTATTGAATCTTTAACAGAAGCTTTTCTCCAGCTGAATGCACCGTTTGGCTGTCGGGCTTCTTTCGGGATCCGGCAGCTGCGGATCAGCAGCCCGGAAATGATAAAGCTGACAAAATCAAGAATAATGGCGCCTTCAATACCGATTGTGTTGTACATAACAGCGCCTATTCCAACTCCGAACACCATAAAAATACTAAAAAGCATCTGGTTAAGCCCTGCCGCTTTCGCATAATGCTCCTTCGGCAGGATGGCTTGTACCAAACTGTTTTCTGCCGGAAAGAAAAATTTCGTTACAGCGCTTCTGATAAATAAAATACAGAAAACAAGAGGAATATTGCCGGTAAATAAAGTGAAAAAAAGAACGACAGTCAGGCCGGCTCTGATCCAATCACAGTTTTCTGCTACCTTTTTTCTGTCAAACCGGTCCGCGACTACTCCTACGATCAGAAATACAAATACAGTCGGAAGAGAATACATCAGCTCCGCCAAGGTCGTATATGAAGGCTGGCTGCTGAAGCGGTCCAGCAAGAAAAAAGCGAATGCCATGTTGCCTACTGTCGTACCCATTTGAGAAGCGAGTGCTGCGAAAAATAGACGAACAAAGTTACGATTTTTAAATATATCCATAAAAACGCTCCTTACCCTAAAGGTCCCACTTTATCATATTATAAACCGCCTGTTTTTGAAACAAATAAGAAAACATTACCGGTTAATGGTGACTCTTGTTCCGTTTGGCACAATTGAAGCGAGTTCGATCACGTCTTTGTTATGCATGCGAATGCAGCCTTTAGAAACAGCCTTGCCAATCGAAGCGGGATTATTCGTCCCGTGTATTCCGTAGTGCTGTTTTGAAAGGCTTAGCCAATAAGCGCCAAATGGGCCGCCGGGCTTGCGCTGGCGGTTAATAATGTAAAACTCGCCAGTAGGCGTTTGCGTTAGTATTTTACCAACAGCGATGGGATAGGTTTTCATGATTTGATTATTCTGGAACAGCGTAAGGGTCTTCGCTCCGATTGAGACTGCAATATGATACGGAATCGTATTTGGGTCCGGCAGGCCTGGTATGACAATGGACTGTCCCGCAGTGATCCCTGCCTGCAGTGACGGATTAGCCTGTATTAATGCAGCGGTGCTGATTCTGAAATCAGCCGCGATGCTGCTCAGTGTATCACCTTGCTTCACCTGGTACGTAAGCAGTTTCCTCATCCTCCTTTTTTACTTATAAGTATTGATGAGGAGTCCATCCTGCTACATTAATTTATGCTTTTTAAGGTAAAGACAGTGATTTCAGGTTTGGCTAGAAACCGCAAAGGCAGTCTGGTCATCCCAAGGCCGCGGTTTACGTAAATATGAGTGCTGCCTGTTTGATACATTCCTTCTGTGTAGACCTTTCCATATGGGGGCGTAATAATCGGTCCGTAAAAAGGCAGCTGAATCTGGCCGCCGTGTGTATGGCCGGAAAGCTGAATATTCACCGGATATCCTGTTGTTTTCAGGGCTGCATCAGGTTCATGGACGAGCAGAATGGAAAATAGTCTGTCACTTAGCTTTGATAGGATGCCTTCATAATCTGGGTTTCCGAGCATTAAGTCATCAAGCGATGCAATCTCGATTTCGCTGCCATCTGCAAGCGACAATGTTTGATAGCCATTGCGGTATACCGTAAAACCGCCGGCCGTCATCAGGCTTTTGTAAACGGAAGTTCCATAGCCTCCATGATCATGATTGCCGTAAATACAAATTTTTCCAAATGGCGCATGTAGTTTTTTCAATAATGGAATGACGGCCTGGTGTTGCTGGTACGTATCAGGATTATCGATGATATCACCTGTAAAAACAATGAGATCAGGTTTAGATTCATGAATTGTCAAGATGACAGTTTTTAAATCTTCAAGAGTAAAATAATCACTCAAGTGTGTATCACTGAACTGCACGATTTTAAATCCGTCAAATCCGTGCGGGATAAGAGAGCTTTTTATTGTGTGTTCGGTTGTCTCGATCATATGCGGCTCCAGATATCTGGCATAGCTGTATCCTCCGCCGGCAGTTAAAGCCCCGGCAGCAAGAGCACCGAACATTCCTTTCAAAAATTGCCTTCTGGATATCTTTTTCATTTCAAACCAACCTTTAATAGAGTTTTTCTATTATAGCATCTGTATCTTGAAAAAATCTCATGTCAGCATGTACTGACAGAGGCAGGCATATAATGATAGAATAATATTGAATGAATACTCATTCATAATAGGAGGGAGAAACATGGAAAAAAAAGCAGTTATCATTACCGGCGGGTCAAGCGGCATGGGAAAGGCGATGGCAAAAAAACAGGCTGAATTAGGCTGGTATGTCATGGTGACAGGACGGAACCAGGAAGCACTTGAGGATACAAAAAGAGAAATTGAGACCTTTGAGGGGCAAGTCGCCTGTTTTCAAATGGATGTCCGTTCTGATTCCGAAGCTTCAAACATGATTACAGAAGCAATAAAAGCCTTTGGACGGCTTGATGCGCTGATTAACAATGCAGCCGGAAATTTTATTTGTCCGGCAGAAAAGCTAACGCCCAATGGATGGAAAGCCGTTATTGAGATTGTTTTAAACGGTACATTTTTTTGCAGCCAAGCCGCGGCAAGGCATTGGATCG
Organism: Bacillus sp. NS1; assembly: GCF_058248265.1. Lineage (NCBI taxonomy): Bacteria > Bacillati > Bacillota > Bacilli > Caryophanales > Bacillaceae > Bacillus > Bacillus sp. NS1. Next base: position 514,792 of record NZ_JBZAZF010000002.1, read on the forward strand.
AGCAGCAGCAGAAGGGCGTCATTTTAAATATGGCCGCCACATACGCTTGGGGAGCGGGAGCGGGGGTCGTTCATTCCGCTGCAGCCAAAGCAGGGGTATTGTCACTGACAAGGACGCTGGCCGTGGAGTGGGGAAGCCAATACGGCATCCGCACAAACGCGATTGCACCTGGACCAATTGAGCGAACAGGCGGTGCGGAGAAGCTATTTGAATCGGAAAAAGCGATGGCCCGCACAATGAACAGTGTCCCGCTCGGCAGGCTGGGCACACCGGAGGAAATCGCCGCTTTGGCCGCGTTTATACTTTCAGATGAAGCATCCTATATGAATGGGGAGTGTGTCACAATGGACGGTGGGCAATGGCTGAATCCCTATCCGTTTTAAAGCATATTAATCTATGGATTCAATGTGGTATAATCAGACAAAGATAGAGAAGCAGGTGATAACATGTTGGATCCACTTGATATTTTAACGAACATTGATGATGTCCTTCCATATTACCAGGCGATTTTCAGTGCCGAGGAACAGAAGATCGTCGGATATGAGGTGCTGGGGCGAATTGTGGCAGATTCAGAAATCCAAAGTCTCGGGCCCTTCTTTTTAGACGCGGGGATACCCGAAGAATATAAATTAGAGGTTGATAATAGAATTATCCGCCAGGCTCTTGACCGTTTTTTAGAGGCCGATTCTGATCTGCTGATTTTTATGAATCAGGATGCCAATCTGCTGATGCTTGATCACGGCGAAAGCTTTCTGGAGCTTTTGAAATCATATGAAGCAAAGGGAATTGAACTCCACCGGTTTGTACTTGAAATTACGGAGCACAATTTTGAAGGGGATATTGAGCAGCTCTACCATATGCTTGCCTACTATCGTACATACGGAATTAAAATCGCAGTTGATAACATCGGAAAAGAAAGCAGCAATTTGGACAGAATTGCACTTCTCTCACCAGATCTGTTAAAAATCGATTTGCAGGCGCTGAAAGTATCACAGCCGTCACCGTCATATGAGCATGTTCTGTACAGCATATCTTTATTAGCGAGAAAAATCGGTGCGGCGCTGCTGTATGAAGACATTGAGGCGAACTTCCAGCTTCAATACGCTTGGAGAAACGGAGGCCGTTATTTTCAGGGATATTACTTGTTGTCCCCGTCTGAAACGTTTCTAGAGAGAGATGTTTTGAAACAAAGACTTAAAACTGAATTTCACCAATTTATCACACATGAGAAAAAGAAGCTTGAAACCGTCTACGAGCACTCTGAACAGTTTTACAGACGGGTTCATCAAGCTGTAGCATCTTTGAGAAAAAACAATCTGTCTTCTGATGATGACTTTATTAAAAAGCTGGCGGAAGAGCTGACCGATTGCAGCTTTAGAATTTACATGTGTGATGAAGAAGGCGATCAGCTGACGGGAAATGTGTTCAAACAAGATGGAGAATGGATTTACCAGCCGGAATACGCGGAAAAGAACTGGAGCTGGCGTCCTTATTTTCTGGAGAACATTATGAGAATGAGAAATCTCAGAAAAGGGTTTTTCAGTGATTTGTACAGTGATTTGGAAACAGGTGAAATGATCAGGACGTTTTCGTATCCGATGGATGATCAGATGTATTTATTTATAGACTTGCCTTATTCTTATTTATATGAGCAGGATGGATTGATTTAAGCGGCTGAAAGGCCGTTTTTTATGAATTGAAAAAAATATCAAAAAACGATTGACATTGATACTGATAATCATTATCATTTAATTATAGAGAGAAGCTACTCTCTGTTCCCCAACCCCTCTATCAGATCAAGATCCGAAAAAGCTTGGCGCTACCCCCGCCAAGTTTTTTTATTTGCCAAAGCATAAGACAATCCAATAAAACAATAAACCTAACTAGGGGAAAACGTTGAACACTGGGAGCATCAAAAATGTTCTTTCAGCGCTCGAATAACCGCACCAATGCGGCAGCGGCCGTGCAAGAGCTATTAGGCGGAAAATGCGGCGAGATGTCTCCTCTGATTCAATACATATTGCAAAATTCCAAAAGAAGATTTTGATGAAATTGCAAAAAGCCTTCTTGAATCTGCAGGTATATCAAAAAAATCATAATTGTATGCATGACATTCCAAAAAAAGCCTCAAACTAATAAAAAATAGTTTTTTCACTTTTTTTCTTTTCTTAAATTCAGCAGTGAAAATGCCATCCTGTTCGACTTTATGGTATGATGCTCAATAGAACTTGTATTATAATAAATACTTGTTGATTTGAAGTTGCTTTTTGAAAGGAGTCTTTTTTTAGAATGTCACAATTAATGGGTATCATCACACGGCTGCAAAGTCTGCAAGAAACGGCGGAAGCGGCTAACGAGCCAATGCAGCGTTATTTCGAAGTAAATGGTGAGAAAATATGCAGTGTTAAATATTTCGAAAAAAATCAAACGTTTGAACTGACGGTTTTCCAAAAAGGTGAAAAACCTAACACATATCCGTTTGATAATATCGACATGGTTTCTATCGAAATCTTTGAACTTCTTCAGTAAGATTCCTGAAATAGTGGGAACAAGCTTCCACTTTTGCAAAAGTAATCGAAATAAACGGTAAGGAGCATACTTGTTTCATGGTTGTAAATCCTTGAAAAGGAGTGTCGTGATGGCTGATTCTTTTCTGTTTTATAATCTTTCAGAAGCACAGATGACCTTTCAAGATGTGATGGAACGGCTTAAAGCCTTTGTTCGAAAGGACCCCCGTTCTTCCTATGTGTTATCGATCGGAACCGATTCACAGGTGTACCGCGATTACACAAAGTTTATTACCGCATTGCATTTGCATCGTACAGGCAAGGGAGCTTGGGGCTGCTTGAATAATCATACAGTCAACAGACCCATACATAGCCTTCGGGAGAAAATTTCGTTAGAAACGGCGTACAGCCAAGAAACAGCCGCTCATATTCTTGATGGGCACTTAATGGATATTACCGATCTGCTCCTGCCCTTTACAGGAGAGGGGGCGGATCTTACCTTTGAGGTTCATTTGGATATTGGGAAAAAAGGGCTTACAAAAGAACTGATTCAAGAGATGACAGGACGTATCACTTCCATGGGGATTGAGGCGAAAATAAAACCGGATTCATACACTGCCTTCAGCTATGCAAATCGTTTCACAAAATAATTCCGGCTAAAAAGCCAAGGGAAATGTCGAATTATGCGGTTGACGTTTGTTTTCTGATTACTTATTCTAGCGGTAGAGCTGAAAGTAAGTTGTCTTGCTTTCAGAGGTATTCAGTATAAAACAGGGGGCCTGATTGCGAATGAGTCTTATCGGTGAACGATTTACAGAAGAAGAACAAAAACTTCTGCTGAATATCCTGATCAACCATGAGTATGCCATCGAGCTATTAAGCAGTGAGATCAACGATATAGAGACAGGAACCAAAAACGTTGACGGAACCACCTACAAAAAACTTGTAACGCTATACGACCGATTTCGATTTGAAAATTAATGGAGCACCCTATAATTGATACTCACACAAAGAGTATCTTTTTTATTGAAAGGAAACTTTTCGACAAATACTGATAAAGTTTATATTATTGTAATATAGGGAATGTATTGTTGATGAAAATGAAAAGGGGTCGAAAACATGATAAGCTTACAATCAGACCAGCTTCTTGAGGCAACAGTCGGACAATTTATGATTGAGGCGGACAAAGTAGCGCACGTTCAAGTCGGCAACAACCTTGAGCACGCATTATTAGTGCTGACAAAAACCGGATACACAGCCATCCCGGTTCTTGATCCTTCCTATCGTTTACATGGATTAATCGGTACAAATATGATCATGAACAGCCTTTTTGGGCTTGAGCGAATCGAGTTTGAAAAGCTTGACAAGATTACTGTCGAAGAAGTCATGCTGACTGATATTCCGCGGCTTCATATCAATGATCCGATTATGAAGGGATTTGGCATGGTCATTAATAACGGATTTGTTTGTGTGGTAAATGACGAACAGGTGTTTGAAGGAATTTTTACGAGAAGAGTGGTTTTAAAGGAATTGAATAAGCATATACGCTCATTGAACAAGTAGGCTTCACGGCCTATTTTTATTATATTGGCAGAGGAAGAAAGAAAGCGTATACATAATTTAAATCAGCATAGGGCTTGAATCAGAAACTAAGATTTTATTAGAATGGGAGATAAGAAAAACTTATTGATGACAAAAAGGAGGACGACATGCAGCTTCAAGAGCTTCATATGCTCGTAGTTTTAGCTGAGGAGTTAAATATGAGAAAGGCGGCGGAACGGCTTTTTGTATCTCAGCCAGCTTTATCTCAGCGCTTACAAACAATTGAAAAGGCGTGGGGCACAAAAATCTTTTTAAGATCCCAAAAAGGGTTAACGGTAACGCCGGCCGGTGAGAAAATCATTCAGTTTGCCAATGATGTGACGTTAGAGCAGGAAAGAATAAGAGAAAATATTGATGAGCTTGAAGGTGAAATTCACGGCACATTGAAGCTTGCCGTCGCCTCCATAATCGGCCAGCATTGGCTTCCTAAAGTCCTAAAAACGTATGTGGAAAAATATCCGAATGCAAAGGTCTCACTCATTACCGGCTGGAGCAGCGAAATGCTGAAAAGCTTATATGAGGATCAGGTTCATATCGGCATTATTAGGGGCAACCCTGAGTGGAAGGGCCGTAAAGATTACTTAATGACAGATCACCTGTATTTAGTGGACACTGAAATTTCCTGCATTGAAGATATTGCCCATACAGAACGGCCGTTTATCCAATTTAAAAGCGACAGCACTTATTTTCAGGAAATTCAGCACTGGTGGCATCAAAAATTTAAAACGTCGCCAAAACAGACGATATTGGTTGATCAGATTGAAACGTGCAAACAGATGGCGCTGCACGGAATCGGTTATGCCATTTTGCCGTCTGTCACCCTTCAAAACGAAGATAAAGTCAATAAAATGCCTCTGTTAGACATGAAAGAGCATCCGATCGGACGGGATACATGGCTATTAGGCTATGAGCCTGCATTTGAGCTGAAGCAAGTTCAAGCTTTCGTTCAAGTGATAAAGGATATGCTGGATCAGGAAAATCCATTTTAAAGACAGCGATGTGCTGTCTTTTTTTTATTTACACATTGACAATGAAAATCATTATCAGTTAAAGTGATACATATGATATTGAAAATCATTATCAATTGATGAGGTGATAACATGGCTAAAGCCTTGATTACATATGCCAGCATGTCAGGAAATACAGAGGACATTGCCGTAATTATAAAAGAAACGCTGCAGCAATATGAATTAGGTATCGATTGTGTCGAGATAGATGATGTGGATGTGTCTGCACTGACATCCTATGATTATGTACTGATTGGCACCTATACATGGGGCGACGGCGATTTGCCTTACGAAGCGGAGGATTTTTTCGAAGAGGTCAAACAGCTTCAGCTTAATGGCTTAAAAACAGCCTGCTTCGGATCTGGAGATTATTCTTATCCAAAGTTTTGTGAAGCGGTCAATTTGTTCAGTGCCATGCTGCAAGAGGCGGGAGCTGCTGTTTACCAGGAAACCTTGAAAATCGAACTGGCGCCTGAAACAGATGAAGATGTGGAAAGCTGCCGCGCGTTTGCGAGAGATTTTCTTGCATGGGCAGATTATATGAACAAGGAAAAAATCCATGTTTCATAAAGGAGCGACTGCTGTCACGGCATCCGCATTTTCTGGTTATTTTGTGGCGGTACAAAGAGAAGGCATTTTTCATTATTCTTTAGAGCAGGGCTGGAGAAAGCTTTTTCGTTTGAAAAGCAAAATTCATTGCATCAGTTACATAGGGCCTTACTTATTTGGTGTCGGTGAAAAAGGAACGGTCATTCGCTCGTCTGACGAGGGGAAAACCTGGACGATGTCGAGCTTTCCGACAAATGCAACAGTGTGGGCGATTACCGGCCGAAACGACGGATTTGTCTGCGCCCATGGCAAGCATTGCATTTATGTATCGGATGATTTTGGTGTTTCATGGCGCGTAGCCAAACCTTTTGCGGAATTGGATAACCCGCCTGTAATCCGTTCATTGTGCCTGCACGGCGGCAGTCTTTTCATCGGTACGCAAATACACGCATATTTTGGGGGCATTTGGGCTTACGATTTTAAACGTGATACTGTCCAAATCGTTAAAAAAGAAGAAAACCGGATGACGGCATCCATGCTCGTGTTCAATGAAAATTGGCTTGTGGCGGCAATGGGTTCTGTGAAAGGAAAGCACGGTGCAGTCACTGTACGGAATACTTTGACTGACGAAGAATTCACCATACAATCCAGCATGATCAGAAAAGAAGAATCATTTCTTGATATTTCAGAGGATGATGGAATTATATATGTCACAACAACGCAAGATGAAAATGGTTATTCTAGAATTTACCAGGCTGATCTCGAAGCCCGGGCGTTAAAATGGTTCGATACCATTAAGGGGCATGGGTGGAGAGTGGCTAATCAGAAAGAGAATTTCTTTTGTGCAGGCTTGTATGAATGTAAATTTGTCCAGCCGTACGAAGTTTCAGCAATGATTCATTAGAGGAGGAATAAGGAATTGGGGAAGATTTTGCTCGTTTATGCAACAATGTCAGGCAACACTGAAGCAATGGCAGATTTGATTGAAAAGGGGCTTAAGGAGACGGAAGCTGAAGCGGACCGTTTTGAAGCGATGGATATTGATGATGCACAGCTGTTTAATGATTATGATCATATTATTATGGGAACCTATACATGGGGTGACGGAGATCTGCCTGATGAATTTTTAGACCTTGCTGAAGATATGGATGAGATTGATTTTTCCGGCAAAACATGCGCTGTATTCGGTTCCGGTGATACAGCATATGAATTTTTCTGCGGGGCGGTTGATACGCTCGAAGCAAAAATAAAAGAACGCGGAGGCGAAATTGTGCTGCCTTCGGTAAAAATCGAAAATAATCCAGAAGGTGAAGAAGAGGAAGAATTAATGGAGTTCGGGAGACAATTCGCAAAAAAAAGCGGATGCACTGTCTAATCACTCACTGGGAACTGCTAAAGCGGCTGTTCCTTTTTTTCTTGTCTTTGTATCTTTCCTTTGATACAGTAATGAGGTAGAAAATCAGGAGGAGGACTATACATATGAAAATGATGGACGCAAATGAAATTATTTCATTTATTCAAAATAGTACAAAATCTACACCTGTAAAGGTTTACGTGAAGGGTGAGCTGGAAGGAATCAATTTCGGCGAATCTGCGAAAGCTTTTATCAACGGAAATACTGGTGTCGTTTTCGGTGAATGGAGCGAAATCCAAACAGCAATTGAAGAAAACAAAAGCAAAATTGAAGACTATGTGGTTGAAAATGATCGCCGCAATTCTGCGATTCCAATGCTTGATCTTAAAAATATCAAAGCGCGTATCGAGCCGGGCGCGATCATCCGCGACCAGGTTGAAATCGGTGATAACGCAGTCATCATGATGGGAGCTTCTATCAATATCGGTTCAGTCATCGGCGAAGGCACAATGATCGATATGAACGTTGTCTTAGGCGGACGAGCTACCGTTGGTAAAAACTGCCACATCGGCGCAGGTTCTGTTCTTGCGGGCGTTATTGAGCCACCATCCGCTAAACCGGTTGTCATTGAAGACGACGTTGTGATTGGCGCAAATGCTGTTGTGCTTGAAGGCGTAACAGTAGGTAAAGGAGCCGTTGTTGCTGCGGGAGCGATCGTGGTAAACGATGTTGAGCCTTACACTGTCGTTGCAGGCACACCTGCTAAAAAAATCAAAGACATTGATGAGAAAACAAAAGGCAAAACTGAAATCAAGCAGGAATTACGCCAGCTGTAAGGAATAGTTTGATAAAAAAGGCGTGGATAATATATCCACGCCTTATTCGTATAGGCAGGAGGAATGAAAATGAAGAAAGAGGAGCTCATCGCAATCCGCAGAGATCTGCACCGTATACCGGAGCTTGGATTTCAGGAGTTCAAAACCCAACAGTATTTACTAAATGTCTTGGAACAATATCCGCAAGACAGAATTGAAATTGAGAAATGGCGAACAGGGCTTTTTGTAAAGGTGAACGGGACGGCACCGGAAAAAATGCTGGCGTATAGAGCGGATATCGACGCGCTTTCCATTGAGGAGCAAACCGGTCTTCCATTCGCGTCAGAGCATCACGGTAACATGCACGCCTGCGGACACGATTTGCATATGACGATTGCACTCGGCATTATTGACCATTTTGTTCACCACCCGGTCAAACATGATTTGCTTTTTCTGTTCCAGCCGGCAGAGGAAGGACCTGGCGGTGCGGAACCAATGCTTGAGAGCGACGTTTTGAAAAAGTGGCAGCCTGATTTCATCACTGCGCTGCATATTGCTCCAGAGCTGCCTGTAGGCACCATCTCGACAAAAAGCGGCCTCCTTTTTGCGAATACATCAGAGCTTGTCATCGATCTGGAAGGCAAAGGGGGACATGCAGCCTATCCGCATTTGGCTGAGGACATGGTTGTAGCAGCAAGCACACTTGTCACCCAGCTGCAAACGATCATCTCTAGAAACACAGATCCGCTGGACAGTGCCGTCATTACAGTTGGTACCATTACCGGCGGTTCAGCGCAAAATATCATCGCGCAAACAGCTCACCTGGAAGGCACGATCCGTACGCTTTCTGAAGAATCGATGAAGCAGGTAAAGGAACGGATTGAAGATTTGGTGAAAGGAATCGAAATTGGTTTCCGCTGCAAAGGAAAAGTGACATATCCGTCTGTGTATCACCAAGTTTACAATACGAGCGGACTGACAGAAGAATTTATGTCTTTTGTTGCTGAACAACAACTGGCAACAGTAATCGAAGCAAAAGAAGCAATGACTGGAGAGGATTTTGGCTACATGCTGAAAAAATATCCCGGCTTCATGTTCTGGTTAGGTGCTAACTCTGAACATGGGCTTCATCACGCAAAGCTGAATCCCGATGAAAATGCGATAGAAACAGCGGTTAACGTTATGACAGGTTATTTTTCTGTTTATGCCAATTAAGTATAAATGAAAGAATAAAATTCCATTAAGTGAGCACTCTAGTAAACGGAGGTGTTCAATAATGACTAAAAAAATTGGAATTGAACAATCGTTATCAGATGTAGAAGCTGCATTAAAAGAAAAAGGATATGACGTTGTAATGATGAAAAGCCCTGATGATGCAAAAGGCTGTGACTGCTGTGTCGTAACAGGTCTTGATAATAATGTGCAAGGCATAGCCGATACGGTAACACAAGCACCTGTCATTACAGCTTCCGGGATGACTGCTGAAGAAATTTGCAGCGAAGTTGAAAGCAGAATTCAGTAAAATAAAAACCGAAGCAAAAAGCTTCGGTTCTTTTATTTATTCTGTTTCTTTAGGAAAAGCGCGGTCAAGCGCGGTTTTTATTTCCTTTTTAAGTACCCGCTCGACCCGCCACTGTTCCATGTTTTCTGTTTTGGCAATGACTCTGATCACAATTTCAGAAGTTCCCAGTTCTTGAATCCCGATGACGTTAGGGCCTTCTTTTATTTGCGGAAGAGCGGCTGCTGTCTCATCACATACTTGCTGTAAAATATGAATCGTTTCATCAATGTTTCTTTCAGCCGGCACTTTAATATCAACTAAAGCCTGCATTGTTCCCCGCGAATGATTGCTCACGTTTGTAATGTTTCTGTTTGGGATATAATGCAGGGTTCCGTCAAAGCTGCGGATTTGAGTGGTTCTTAAGCCAACCTGCTCAACAATCCCGTCAAAGGTGGAAACGGTAATATAATCTCCGACATCCAATTGTTTTTCAAGCAAAATAAAAAAACCTGTCACGATGTCGCTGACAAGCCCTTGGGCGCCAAATCCGACAGCCAGTCCGACAATTCCTGCCCCCGCTAAAAGAGCGCTTGGATCGTAGTGAAACAAATCCAGTACCATGACAAAGAATATAAAAATTAATATGTAAGCAAATATGTTAAGAGTCAGGCTTCGGAGCGTATGTGCACGTCCGATAGACAAGCTGTGCTGCTCCTCGAATTTCGCAAACAGGTGTTTAATGATTTTTATGCCTAAAGATCGAACGATAAAATAGAGCAATATCATAATGACGAGTTTAATGAGCAGAATACTGGCGTTTGTAATCAGTCCCGCCCAATCGTATTGTTTAATAAAATCCATGTTGGAGCTCCTTTTTTTGAATTGATTGCTGGACATTGAGATTAGTTACCCTATGCATGAATATGTTAAACTCTTTATTCAAAATTGTCGAAGCCAAAGACATGCTTGATTTGTTAAAAATTGACTCGTAAAATCCGCTCCTATATAATGGGCATTGTGATGTTATTAACGAATTATGGATAAACATCCTTTATTTCCATGCGAATCCGGCTTTTAAGCCAAACTATAAATTGGAGGGATACATATGGCAGAACGTATGGTAGGTATACAGGCTCCTCGTTTTGAAATGGAAGCAGTCCTTGCAAGTAAAGAATTTGGCAAAGTAAGTCTTGAGGAAAACATGAAAAACGACAAATGGACAGTATTGTTCTTCTATCCAATGGACTTCACTTTTGTTTGTCCGACTGAAATTACAGCAATGTCTGACCGCTATGACGAATTCGAAGATCTTGATGCTGAAGTCATCGGTGTTTCAACTGATACAATCCATACTCATTTGGCGTGGATTAATACAGACCGCAAAGAAAACGGCCTTGGCCAGCTGAAATATCCGCTTGCTGCTGATACAAACCATGAGGTATCCCGTGAATATGGCGTTTTAATCGAAGAAGAAGGGGTGGCCCTTCGCGGGTTGTTTATTATCAATCCTGAAGGCGAGCTCCAATATCAAACTGTTTTCCATAACAACATTGGCCGTGACGTTGATGAAACGCTTCGTGTTCTTCAAGCGCTGCAAACTGGCGGACTCTGCCCGGCTAACTGGAAACCCGGCCAAAAAACACTTTAATTCTTTCTAAGAACGAAAAAGGGTCTAACCTATTCGTTAGGCCTTTCTGTTTAATAGGAGGGTAAAGCAATGAAATTACGTCAGCCAATGCCTGAATTGACTGGGGAAAAAGCCTGGTTCAATGGTGAAGTAACGAAAGAGCAATTGATCGGAGAAAAGCCGACGCTTATTCATTTCTGGTCCATCAGCTGCCATCTGTGCAAAGAAGCGATGCCGCAAGTGAATGAATTTCGTGATAAATATCAAGATAAACTGAACGTTATAGCTGTGCATATGCCTCGTTCCGAAGATGATCTTGACCTCGGCAAAATTAAAGAAGTAGCTGCTGAACATGACATCACTCAGCCGATTTTTGTCGACAGCGATCATACTTTAACCGATGCATTTGGAAATGAATATGTGCCTGCATACTATGTGTTTGATAAAACAGGACAGCTCCGTCACTTCCAAGCCGGCGGGAGCGGTATGAAAATGCTTGAAAAACGTGTGAACCGTGTTCTGGCTGAAACAGAACAGGCATCTGAATAGTTTTTCATAAACCTGATTTAAGATCAGGTTTTTTTATTTGTACAAGAAAGCAACCGAAGAAGAGTAAGAAGATTTTTTTTCCAAATTTGGGCATAGGAAATGGTGATTTGTTTGATTGATACGCTAAAAACACAGCTAATTTTTGATGTTTTTCCTCAATTTTTGATAAATTTCATATCCCATAACTCGAAAATTGTAGATATTACACTAAATTTCATTAAAGAAGTAAGTAATATATATATTTTCAACATTATACCAAATGAACTCGAAAAGCCCTCTATCCCTTGTGAATAAAGGATTCTTTTGAAAAATAAAACATTTTCAGAAAATAAGGAATTTTTCATAGAGTAAATATAATAGTAAAATGCTAAAATAATAGTTGATAAAATTACTTTTGTAATCTAATATCTTAATTAAAGATGTTAATTTTGATAGGGGGTACATTGAGGAATGTTTAATGAAAGAGAAGCTTTGCGCTTGCGGTTAGAACAATTAAATGAAGCTGAAGTGAAAGTCATTCGTGAATATCAAATTGAACGTGATAAAATATACGCAAAATTAAGAGAGCTTGACAGAAATGGAAGCCCTTCCGAAATCAAAAAGGATTTCCGTTCTGAAAAAAAACCTGATTCTCTGCCGGTTCTCGCTGAGCTTGCGGCACAGGAAATCAGAAGCTATCAGCCACAATCACAGCAGCAGTCTGTTCAGCCTCAGCTTCAATCTATTTCCTCTCTTCCTGCCGGTATACCAGATGGCACAACACGAAGAAGAAGAGGGACGGCAAGACCGGGGTCAAAAGCAGCTAAGCTGCGTGAAGCTGCAATTAAAACATTAAAACGCCACAACGCGGCGATTAAGAGCTCCGAGCTTCAAAAAGAGATTGAAAAAGAAAGCGGTCTTGAAATCCCTAATATGACAACGTTTATGCAAAGCTTAATTAAAATGTACCCGGAAGTGAAAAAGCCGTATCGCGGCCAGTACATTTTAGAAGGCGAAATTGAATCAGCAGAATCAGCAAATGAATAAAGATACAGAAAAACTGCTTGGCATGGCTCAAGCAGTTTTTTTATTGAGGTTTTTTCTGTGAAGGTTTGTTTTCTTTTTCAAGATTAAGCTTATATACCCACTTTTGATATGGCTTTTCTTCAACGGCTCTGTTTTTCAGCTCTTCGATTGTATGGCTCATGGCCTGGTCTGATGATTGGGCGCGGGCAAGCTGTTTTTGAAGCACATGTATCTGTTTGGTGACATCTTCAAGTATGGTTTCTACATGATTTGGCTGCGCGTAGACCACTGAAGCTTCTTCTTCCGTTTCTTCTTTTTGTTTCGTGCCGCCATCAATATCGGCAAAATGAGAAGCAATCCAGGCATCGCTTTCATCAAGCTGCCTTTTATACGATATAATAGTTTCGTGAAATAATTTTTCTTTCGTTTTTTCTATTTCGAGCAGCCTTTCTTTCGTTTCTATGATTCGATCTTTCATATGATCAATTTCTATTTTAATATGTTTTAGCTGATATTCTTTTTCTACCATTTGCTCTTTTAGACGGCCGTTTTCGGCTTTTATCATATCGGTTTGCTGTTTTGCCTGAAGCAGCGCGTCCTGTTCCTGCTCAATAGAGGCTTGAAGATGGCTGATTCGTTTATGAAGATTTTTATTTTCTTCTTCAATTTTGATGTTAGCAATGTGAAGTTTATGTTTTTCTTCTATTTCGGCTTTGCGTTTATAGGTTTCAGCAGAAAGTAACTCCTGCAACGCAACGATTTTACCAAGCAGTTCAGCTCTTATTTGGTGCAGGGTTTGGCTGGTATGGGAGGCGTGTTTCTCTTTCGTTGACATTTGTGTTAATTCGGCAGACATCTGCTGGAGTTTTTCTTTCATATCGTTATTTTCTTTAAGCAGTTTGTTATTTTTCTGATGGAAGTAGCTTGCTTCAAGTTCGGAAATCAGCCTATGGCACCTTGAAAGCTCAGATTTTAAATAAAGGTTCTCCTGAGACACGTCGTGGAAAAAAGGACCTGATCTTTTCATTCGAACCATCTCCCTCATGATGTTAACACTACAATATGCAAATACTGAACAGCTATTCCTCTTTAATAAACAGACAAGCAGTGGCGTTAGGGCTTTGCTTTTGCTATGCTTTTAACGAACTAGAGGTGAGATGACATGAAGCATATAAACGTACTGCTGGCAGGAGGAGCTTCACGGCGCTTTGGGGAACCGAAGGCATTTGTAAAATGGAAGGGCAGAATGTTTTACGAATGGGCTAAACAGGCGCTTGGAGAACATACGGTTATCATCAGCCGTCCTGAGTTTATTGATAGATTTCAAGAAAACGGTGAAAATGAAGTGTATCAAGATGCCGATCCATTTCAAGGCATGGGGCCATTGGCTGGTATATATACGGCTTTTAAAAAGACAGACGGTGATCTTTATACTGTTCTTTCCTGTGACACGCCGTTGATACAAAGAAGGACGATGCTGAAGCTCCAGTGTCTGATGACTCCGGGGATAGACGCGGTCGTTCCGATTTCAGACGGACGGGAGCAGCCATTGATTGCAATTTACCATAAACGAATCATGCCCATTCTATATGACCAGCTTTCTGAGAAGAGATTAAGAATATCAGATTTGTTAGGCCAAATTTCGGTTTGTTACGTACAGGCTGAAGAGATCGGGGCAAACCCGGCAGAGTTTATCAATGTTAATACACGTGATGATTTTAGGCGTTTGGAAGAAAAAACGAACTCCTTCAGGTGGGACTGATGGGGGAAAAACATGTTAAGATGACATAAAAGATAAGGAGATCAGGTTTGATGGAGGAGCGTTATTCACGGCAAATCAGATTTAAGCAAATAGGGGAAAAGGGCCAGAAAAGGCTGGCAGACAGCCATGTACTGGTTGTCGGAGCTGGAGCGCTCGGGACTGCAGGAGCGGAAGGGCTTACGAGAGCAGGAGTCGGTACCATTACCATTATTGACCGTGACTATGTGGAATGGAGCAATCTGCAAAGGCAGCAGCTTTACACAGAAAGCGATGCCAAACTCCGCATGCCGAAAGCCATGGCTGCCAAAGAGCATCTATCAGCGATTAACAGCGGAATACATATTGAGGCGTATGTTGCCGAAGGAACAGCCGAAACACTTGAGCCGTTGATTAAAAAAGCAGATGTCGTGATCGACGCGACTGATAATTTTGAAACCCGCATGCTGATAAACGATCTTGCCCAGAAAACAAAGACACCGTGGGTCTATGGCGCTTGTGTAAGCAGCCAAGGGATGTTCATGACGATCATTCCGGGAGAAACACCTTGTCTGTCTTGTTTGTTTGAGCAGATTCCTGTCGGCGGAGCGACGTGTGATACTGCCGGAATCATACCGCCCGCTGTGCATATCGTTTCGGCTTATCAGCAGGCTGAGGCATTAAAGCTGTTAACCGGCCAAACAGAAGCGATACAGCGCGGTTTTGTGACATTCGATGTCTGGAACAATTCGCATATGAAGATTAACGTTAATCATGTTCGCCGTGAGGATTGTCCGTCTTGCGGAGCACAGGCGTTTTACCCTTACCTCCAAGACTGGAACACACCAAAAGCCGCTGTACTATGCGGCCGTGATACAGTACAGGTAAGGTCGGAGTCATTAAAAAGAATTCCGAAACAGGAGCTCATCAAGCGGTTGAAAACAATCGGCAAAGTCGAGGCCAATGCATTTTTGCTGCATATTTTTTACGAAGATTTCAGAATCGTCATTTTCAATGACGGACGGGCACTGGTCCATGGGACAAATGATGTGAAAGAAGCCAATTCTGTGTTGGCAAGAGTGATTGGATTGTAACAACAGGAGGGGTCAGAATGCTGGAGAAAAGAACACCGATACCGGTAGACGAGGCAGTTCGGCGTGTCAGCCATTTTCAAAAACAAGGAGAAATAGAATGGGTGGCGCTCGAAAACAGCCTTCATCGATTTTTAGCTGAAGACATAACAGCGGATCACCACGTACCTGCATTTGACCGTTCGCCATACGACGGTTTTGCTGTAAGAGCGTGTGATACAGCTGAAGCTTCACGTGAAAACCCAGTTCGGTTTGAGGTCATTGACCATATTGGAGCGGGGGCTGTATCTGAAAAAAAACTTGGCCCATTTCAGGCCGTGCGGATTATGACTGGCGCGCAAATCCCTGAAGAGGCAGATGCAGTCGTCATGATTGAGCTGACTCAAACCTTTGAAGAGAATGGCAAGGCGTTTATGTCTTTAAAACGCCGCTTTCAGCCGGGCGATAATATTTCAAAAACAGGTGAAGACGCTCAAAAAGGGAGTGTTTTATTGAGAAAGGGCACCCGAGTGACACCAGGAGTGACTGCGCTTTTGGCAACCTTCGGATACGCATCTGTGCCTGTCGTGAGAAAACCTGTTGTCGGGATTATCGCAACCGGTACCGAATTGCTGAATGTCAGTGATCCGCTAGAGCCGGGGAAAATCCGTAACAGCAATGCCAGTATGGTTTATGCGCAAGTGATAGAAGCAGGCGGATCACCACTTTATTTAGGAAAAATTTCTGATGATCTGGATAAAAGCTTCGCCGCCGTCAGAGAAGCCACGAAAAAGGTTGATTTTCTAATCACAACTGGCGGCGTGTCAGTCGGTGATTTTGACTTTTTGCCTGCGATCTATGAAAAACTCGGAGCGGACGTGCTGTTTAATAAAGTTGCTATGCGCCCGGGCAGCGTGACAACGGTGGCGCATGCAAACGATATGCTGCTGTTTGGACTTTCAGGTAATCCGTCAGCATGCTATGTCGGTTTTGAACTGTTTGTCAAACCGATGATCCAGACGTGGCTGCTCAACGAAAAACCGCATTCGATTTGTGCGGAAGCTGTTTTGACAAAGGATTTTCCGAAGCCGAACCCATTTACCCGATTTGTTCGTGCGTTCGTGTACCACCAGGAAGGGAAGCTGCTGGCGGCCCCCGTCGGATTAGATAAGTCGAGCTCCGTCACGTCACTTGCAGAAGCAAATGCGTTTATTATCCTGCCGGGCGGCACGAGAGGATATGAATCTGGCCGAACGGTTCAAGTGCTGCTCATTAGAGAAGAGAATGGAAGTGAATGGCCTTGGTCCGTCCTTTCCCGATCGTCCAAGTTGTAGGGTTTCAAAACAGCGGGAAAACAACATTTATCGAGCGTATTCTTAAAAAAGCCTCTAAACAGGGGCTCAATTTGGGCTGCCTGAAGCATCACGGTCACGGCGGTGAACCGCAAACGTTCACTGACGGAAAAGACACTGACCGATACCAAGCTGCAGGCGCTGATGTGACAGCAGTAGAAGGTGCCGGGGTGTTACAGCTGACAGCCCGCCGCAATTGGGATTTGCCGCGGCTGATCGAGTTACATCGGTTTCTCGAAACAGACTGCCTTCTGATAGAAGGCTTTAAAAAAGCCCCTTATCCTAAAGTAGTTATACTAAGCGAAATGGAAGATCTAGAAGCGCTGCGGGCAGTAAATACAATCGCCATCATCTATAGAAAAAAAGAGCATATGACAGAGCATCAGGGATTACCCGTTTTTCATGCGGATGATCCGGTTGCCGTGGATTTTGTGCTTTCACAGCTGAAGGGGGAATCTGCATAATGGAACGGTTTGAGATTACGAAAACACCCATTATTACTGAAGACATCATCAAAAAAGTGGAGAAACGGGAAGCAGGGGCAATTACTACATTTATTGGCACGGTTCGGGAATGGACAAACGGAAAAAGAACGGTTCGCCTTGAATATGAGGCATATGAACCGATGGCCGTGCAGATGCTGGCTCGAATCGGCGCTGAAATTGAAGAAAAGTGGGAGGGCGCTTCAGCCGCGATCACGCACCGTGTAGGTGTCCTGGATATCGGTGAAGCAGCGGTCGTGATCGCTGTATCTTCACCCCATCGAAAAGCTGCTTATGAAGCCAATGAGTATGCTATCGAACGAATTAAACAGATTGTGCCGATTTGGAAAAAAGAAATTTGGGAAGACGGTGAGAAATGGATCGGCGACCAGCTTGAAACAACAGCTTATCCGAACGGAAAACCAGATCTAAGCGAGGGAGAGCAGCATGATTAAAATTCTTTTATTTGCAGGGCTTGCCGAACAGGCCGGCACACAGGCAGTGGAAATAGATATGGAACAAGCAACGACAGACGAGATAAAAGCGAGTCTAAAAGAACAATACGGCCTCGAATCCATTGATACAGCTATGATTGCTGTTAACGAAAGCTATGTAAAAGAAAACACCTCCGTATCTTCAGGTGACACGGTAGCTATCATTCCGCCGGTCAGCGGTGGATGAAAACCGGACGGCATTCAGCCATCCGGTTTTTCTTTATTTTTTTCGCATATCCCCAAGTATCCTCAGCATACAATGATTTTCTGTAAGCGTTTATTCTACATAAGGGATTCCCTATAAAGTAAGAGACTCACTCCATCATTAGACTGAATTTTTGAAAAACAATAGAAATTTATTTCGGGTATCGATATAGTAAAGATGATAAAAACTGGAAAGGTGCTGGATATGGAGACATTTAAAAGACTAAAAATGTTTTATTGGCCGTACAGAAAAGTGTTTATGTGGTCGCTTCTGGCTATGCTTTTGATGACTGCGATTACTGTCGTATACCCGATTATCCTGCAAATTACGATTGATGAAATCGTACTGGGTAGGCAGTATCAGCTTGCAGCATGGGTTAGCTTAGGATTTATTGCGGTAATGGCCCTGAAAGGAACCGCCACTTTTTTTCATCAATATTTAGGTGATATGTTCGGAATCAAATCCGTTTATCGGCTGAGAAATGGCCTGTATGAAAAACTGCAGCGGCTTTCTTTTTCTTACTATGATAACGCGAAAACAGGAGATTTGATGTCCAGGCTGACAGCTGATGTTGAAGGGCTTCGTTTTTTCTTGTCATACGGTCTCGCTGAGCTCATTCGATTCGGCCTGCTGGTCGCCATCAGCCTGTCGGTCATGTTTTACTATTCTGTTTCACTTACGCTTGTAACAATAGCTGTTCTGCCATTTCTCGCTGTTGCTGTATATCAGTTTGACAAAAGGGTCCATCCTGCCTTTAGAGGCATCCGCAAATCGTTTGCGACACTCAATACAAAAGTTCAGGAAAATATCAGCGGCATCAATACGGTGAAATCTCTTTCCAGAGAAGATTTTCAGATCAGCACTTTCAATAAGGCTAATGCAGAATACAGGGCACAGTATTTACAAACATCATCCATTTGGTCTGCGTATTTCCCTTTAATGGAGTTCATCGGTAATATTTGTATTGTAGCTCTCCTCTCATATGGCGGCTACTTGGTCATGCAAAATCAGCTTAATCCCGGCGAGCTTGTCGCTTTTTTCAGTCTCGTCAATTATATGATGTGGCCGATTATGAACTTAGGCTTTGTAATCAATATGTTCTCGCAAGCAAAAGCATCAGGTGAACGCCTGCTGGAAATTCTGGAAAAAGAAGAAGACATCACAGACGCCGCTCACGCTTTGCATAAACAAAAATTAACCGGCAATGTCCATTTCGAAAATGTCTCTCTTGCATACGGAAAAGAACAAACAAACGCGCTGTGCAATGTAAGCTTTGAGGCAAGCAGCGGGAAGGTAATCGGACTATTGGGCCCGACAGGTTCAGGCAAAAGCTCAGTTACACAGCTCCTCACCAGATTTTACAGCCCTGTTGGCGGAATGATTACCATTGATCACAAACCCATCACAGATTATTCGTTAAAAACTCTTCGCTCCAATATCGGGGTCGTACTTCAAGAATCTTTTCTGTTTTCATCTACGATTCGATCAAACATTTCATACGGGAGGCCGGATGCCTCGATGGAAGACATTATCGAAGCGGCAAAAAGGGCGCAGGCTCACGACTTTATTATGGAGCTTCCAGATGGATATGACACGATGCTGGGAGAGAGGGGAATGGGGCTTTCCGGCGGACAGAAACAGCGTATCGCCATTGCGAGAGCCATTTGTTTGAACCCGAGCATTTTAATATTGGACGACGCCACAAGTGCAGTAGATATGCAAACGGAGCACAGCATACAGCTTGCCTTAAAAGAAGTCATGGAAAACCGCACAACCTTTATCATCGCTCACCGCATTTCTTCACTGAAACACGCCGATGAAATTCTCGTTTTTGATAAGGGGCGCATTTGTGAAAGGGGAACACATCAAGAGCTTCTTGAAAAAGGCGGCTATTATAAAAAAATTTACGATTTGCAATACCGTGATGTCAAATTGATCAATGAGCCGCATCAGGTCGGGTAGGGAGGGCCATATGAAACAAGCAAAAAAACAGGGAATTTTGGAGCGTTTCTATTATTCTTCAGATGAAATCATTGAAAAGCCGTTTAACTGGGCTCAAATGTGGCGGCTGCTGAGCTATGTCAAACCATATCGAAAAACAATTTTGCCGCTTGCTTTTCTCACCGTATTGATTGGGACTGCTGTAAAGCTTGTGATTCCTATTCTGATCGGCGTTTATGTTCTCGATCAAGCCATTACAGCGAGAAACTCGGAGCTGCTGATTCAGCTCATTTTCATTATTAGCGGTTTATATGTCCTCAATTATGCGGCCAATGTGTTAAGAATCAGGTGGATGAATCAGCTTGGCCAACATGTGATATACGATTTGCGGCAGCATTTATTTACCCATGTGCAGCGCTTATCCCACCGGTTTTTTGATCAGCGGTCGGCCGGGTCGATCTTGGTCAGGATTATGAATGATATTAACTCTCTTCAGGAGCTCTTTACAAGCGGAGTCATCAACTTATTGACGGACTTGCTGCTTCTGGCCGGCGTTATTATCATTTTGTTTACGCTGAGCCCTGAGCTGACTATCGCCATCATGGTGACACTGCCGATTATGTTTTTTATTTCAACAAGTCTCAGAAAAAAAATACGCCGCTCCTGGCAAACGGTGCGCCTTAAGCAATCAAAGCTCAATTCTCATCTGAACGAAAGCATTCAGGGCATCCGTGTCACACAGGCATTTACACAGGAAGAAGAAAACATGACGTATTTTGACGGTGTCAATCAGGAGAACTACAAATCATGGCGGGAAGCAACAAGAAAAAATGCCATGTTCCGTCCGCTGGTAGAAATGACGAATGCGATAGGAACGGCTGTTTTGATTTGGTATGGCGCCACACTCATTATGAATGAAACCATCACGATTGGCGTCTTCGTTTCTTTTGCCTTCTATCTAGGCATGTTTTGGGAACCTATTTCGAGACTGGGCCAGGTCTATAACCAGCTGTTAATGGGGATGGCATCATCAGAACGGATTTTTGAGTTTCTGGACGAACAGCCAAATGTCAAGGAGAAGCCGGATGCCATTCATAAGAAAAAGATAAGTGGGGAGATCAGTTTTGAAGAGGTTGAATTTTCCTATGATGAAAAACGAAAAGCCCTTCACGCGGTTTCCTTCGCTATCCCGGCGGGCTCGACGCTTGCGCTTGTCGGACATACGGGGAGCGGGAAAACGACGATCGCCAATTTAATCAGCCGTTTTTATGATGCCACGGGAGGCACCATTAAAATCGATGGCATTCCGATTAAGGATCTTTCTCTTGCCAGTCTGCGATCTCAGATCAGCATTGTGCTGCAAGATACATTTATTTTCTCGGGGACTATCATGGAAAATATTCGTTTTGGCCGGCCGGGTGCTTCAGACGAAGAAGTGGTGAAAGCAGCCCAAGCGGTCGGAGCGGATGAGTTTATTTCTTGTTTAGCAGAAGGATACAAAACAGAGGTGGAGGAAAGGGGCAGCGTACTGTCGGCCGGGCAGCGCCAGCTCATTTCCTTTGCAAGAGCATTGCTCGCCGATCCAGCTATTATCATCCTCGACGAAGCAACGGCAAGTATTGATACAGAGACGGAGGTGAAAATTCAGCAGGCGTTAAAAACGCTGCTGAAAGGGCGTACAGCAGTGATGATCGCCCACAGATTGTCCACGATCCGCGACGCCGACCGCATCATTGTTCTTGATCACGGTAAGAAGATGGAAGAAGGAAACCATGAGCAGCTGCTCTCTAAAGGGGGCATCTATGCCGGGCTTGTGAAAGCGCAATACAGCACAGCGATAGAATAATATAAAAAGCCTTCAGTTATATATTGAAGGCTTTTGGAAATTTACTAATAAAAAATGAAACTTTTTGATACTTCTCCCGTACTATTTGTTAGATATTCTCAAGGAGGTTTTATAATGGAAACAAATGTAGAAAAAAACGGCGGAATGGCGACTGAAAAGCCATCACTTTTTGGAGTGATCACAAGTCCGTCCGTTCAATTTGAAAGAATAAGAGAAAGACCGGCTGTATGGGGTCCGCTTTTTATTGTTGTAGCGATTATCATCATTGGCGCGGTGCTGCAATCACTCGGTACGGATTATAGTGAGCTTTTGAAAAGCGGGGACACTCAAGGGTTATCAGCTGAACAAATTGAAACTGTAGCAACGATTACCAAATTTGGAGGAATGGCAGGCGCTATATTCGGCGGTATTGCAGCGTTATTTATTGCCCCTCTTATTTATTGGCTCTGTGTAAAAATATCAGGCGGAGTTACGACATACAAAAAAATGCTTTCACTCGGTCTGTTTGTCTCTTTGATTAGCAGCCTTGGATTATTGGTTAACGGAATCGTTGCTTTTACGACTGATGTGAATCCCCTTTACAGCACGACGTCACTGGCAGGGGTTATCCCATCTGACGGGGCTCTTGCCAGTGTGTTAAATACCTTTGAGATATTTAGCATATGGAGCTATGTATTATTAGCAATCGGACTTCACAAAACAGGTGGCATCTCAAAAAAAGCAGGATGGATTTCAGTGATTGTTCTTTTCGGGATTCTGGTCTTATTTTCGTTCTTTTCAGGTTTAATCAACTCTGTGGCGGGTGCATAAACTCATGAAAAAAGTCTGGATCGGAATTGGAATCGCCGTTTTAGTCGCTCTATTTATTGGAATGAATATTTACCGGTCTGCCGCTCCGACAAGCGGCAGTGCCGGGCAGGAGTTTCAGACGGGAAGCCTCGAAGAAAAAGAAATGTCGTCAACGGTTATGGTTCCCGGCACACTTAAATTTTCAAATGAACAGTATGTGTTTTATGAAGCAGATAAAGGGACATTAGAAGACATTAAAGTGAAGGAAGGCGATAAAGTTAAAAAGGGCACGCCTTTGGTCACCTATACAAATGAGCAGCTGAGCCTCGAAAAAGAACAGAACCAGTTAACGGCTGAATCGAACCAGCTTCAAATTGCCCAAATTCAAGAAAAGTTAAAAGCCTTAGACAGCAAAGAAAAAGAACTGGCAAAACAGGTTGGAAAGAAAGAAGCAGCAAAACAAATTGAATCTGAGCGGACGGACCTTCAAATGCAGGAAAAAACCGCTGAGATCGATTTAAAACAAACCGAGCTTCAGCGGCAGTCACTTTCCAATCGGGTGTCAGATCTTCAAGTGAAAAGCGAGATCGAAGGCACCGTTATTTCTGTCAACCAAGAAGCTGCATCGAAAAAATCAGATATTCAAGAGCCTGTCATACATATCGGCAACCCGAAAGACCTTGTCGTTTCAGGGAAATTGTCTGAATACGATACACTGAAAGTGAAAAAAGGCCAGAAGGTCACACTCACTTCAGATGTAATTCAGGGTAAAACATGGAAAGGCACAGTTTCCGCAGTCGGACTTGTTCCGGATCAGCAGGAAAGCACTGCGGCACAAGGAACAGAACAAGCAGTCCAATACCCCCTTCAAGTGAAAATAAAAGGGAAACTTCCAGAAGGAAAGCCCGGCTTTAAATTCATCATGAATATAGAAACAGATAAGCGGAAAGCAAATACGCTTCCTTCAAAGGCTGTCAAAAAAGAAGATGATCAATATTATGTGTATACAGTAAAAGACGGAAAAGCAAAACGAATTGATGTCAAAATTGGTGAAGTAACAGATGATCTGACAGAAATTAAAGAGGGACTTTCTCAAGATGATCAAGTCATTTTGAATCCTTCTGATCAGGTGACAGATGGAACGGAAGTGAAAGCATAAATGATTCAGCTTTCTAATGTGCGAAAAAGTTACCAGATCGGCAGGGAAACGTTCGATGTTCTCCATTCTATTGATTTGATCATTCATCAAGGAGAATATGTCTCGATTATGGGGCCGTCAGGGTCAGGGAAATCGACGATCATGAACATTATCGGATGTCTTGACCGGCCGACTTCCGGTACGTATAAATTAGACGGCGAAGATATTTCTTCATATAAAGATAAAGAATTAGCGGCAGTCCGTAACCGGTCTATCGGTTTTGTATTTCAGCAATTTCAGCTTCTTCCGCGGCTGAACGCAAAAAAAAATGTTGAGCTGCCGATGATTTATTCCGGCATAGGCAAAAAAGAACGGCAGGAGCGGGCTGAGAGAGCGTTGGAAAAGGTCGGGTTAGCCGATCGGATGCTCCACATGCCCAATGAGCTATCGGGCGGACAGAAGCAACGAGTTGCAATTGCGAGGGCGATCGTGAATGAGCCAAAATTAATTTTAGCTGATGAACCGACCGGCGCGCTGGATACGAAAACAAGCGCGGCGATTATGGATCAATTTACAGCATTAAATGCTGAGGGAACCACAATCGTTCTTGTTACTCACGAGCCGGAAGTTGCAGATTGCACGAAGCGTATCGTCATGGTGCGTGACGGAAACATTGTTCCTGCCAACTCCGGACAAAGGAGTGTGGGAGAATGAGCCTGTTAGAAAACATCAGAATGGCTCTAAGTTCTGTCCTTGCCCATAAAATGCGTTCTGTTTTAACGATGCTAGGCATTATCATTGGCGTAGGCTCTGTCATTGTTGTCGTTGCGGTAGGGCAGGGCGGAGAGCAAATGCTGAAGCAGTCGATCAGCGGCCCGGGAAATACCGTAGAGCTGTACTATATGCCAAGCGATGAGGAGCTTGCAAGCAATCCGAACGCCTTAGCAGAATCTACTTTTACAGAAAACGATATTAAAGGTTTAAAAGAGATAGAGGGCATCAAACAAGTCGTTGCCTCGACTTCTCAAAGTATGACAGCGCGTTATCATGAGGAAGAAACCGATGTTACGATTAACGGAATAAACGATGGATACATGAAAGTCAATTCTTTAGAAATCGAAAGCGGCAGAACCTTTACCGACAATGATTTTCTTGCGGGGAAAAGAGCCGGAGTCATCTCACAAAAGATGGCTGAAGAGCTGTTTGATAAAACCTCCCCTCTCGGTGAAGTTATCTGGATCAACGGACAGCCTGTCGAAATTATCGGCGTGCTGAAAAAAGAAACCGGCTTGCTTTCTTTTGGTTTGAGTGAAATGTATGTGCCCTTTAATATGATGAAATCCTCTTTTGGCACAAGTGATTTCAGTAATGTATCATTGCAAGTCGAATCAGCAGACGACATAAAATCAGCTGGAAAGGAAGCGGCACAGCTGGTAAATGACAATCATGGCACAGAGGATTCGTACCAAGTGATGAACATGGAAGAAATCGCTGCCGGAATTGGCAAAGTAACGGCGATTATGACGACGATTATCGGCTCAATTGCTGGGATCTCTCTTTTGGTCGGCGGGATCGGTGTCATGAATATTATGCTCGTATCAGTCACGGAGCGGACGCGGGAAATCGGAATCAGAAAATCACTCGGTGCGACGAGGGGGCAGATTCTGACTCAGTTTTTAATTGAATCAGTCGTATTGACGCTTATCGGCGGACTGATTGGGATTGGAATCGGATACGGAGGGGCCACGCTTGTTTCTGCTATTGCGGGCTGGCCGTCGCTCATATCCTGGCAGGTGGTATGCGGGGGCGTGCTGTTCAGTATGCTCATTGGTGTTATTTTCGGCATGCTTCCTGCAAATAAAGCCGCAAAGCTTGATCCGATTGAAGCACTGCGTTATGAGTAACCTCATGCAATATGCATGAGGTTTTTTATGTCTAATGACTTCTACTATGAATATAAAAGACTTTTTTCATTAAAATAAGAAGAAAATGTCGTACAATTGTCCTTATTTTTGTCGAATTTACAGTTTACAAACCCTATAGACATACGTTAATATGGATAAACGTGAAAGATTTTGATAGTTATTGAATGAATTTGAATGATTTTAGTTGCCTAAACTGAAAATAGCGTTTACAATGAAATTGTATTCAAAATGAATACGTTTTCATTAGGAGGTGAAGCATGCTAACTCCTGAACGGCATCAATTGATTATTGATCAAATAGAAAAGTATGATGTGGTAAAAATTCAAGAGCTCATAAATCTGACAAATGCTTCTGAATCAACAATCAGAAGAGATTTATCGACACTTGAAGAACGCGGTTTTTTAAAGCGTGTTCATGGGGGAGCCGCCAAGCTTTCCGATATCAGACTTGAACCCGATATGCTTGAAAAATCATCCAAAAACCTTCACGACAAATTGAAGATTGCTGAAAAAGCAGCTTCACTGTTAGAAGAGGGGGATTGTATTTACCTTGATGCAGGCACGACGACTTTGCACATGATTGATTTTATGGATAAAAGCAAGGATATTGTCGTTGTCACAAACGGGGTGATGCATATCGAAGCATTAGTAAGGAAAGAAATTTCTTTTTATCTGCTTGGAGGATACGTAAAGCACAGAACGGGCGCGGTTATTGGAGGCGCTTCACTGATTGCCATGGATCAGTACAGATTCGACAAGAGTTTTCTGGGGACAAACGGTGTCCATACAGAGGCTGGCTTCACAACGCCGGACCCTGATGAGGCTCTTTTAAAACAGAAAGCTGTCAAACAGGCAAAACACGCTTACGTCTTAGCAGACCCTTCGAAATTCGGAGAAATTTCATTTTCGGCATTCGCCGGAATAGGCGACGCAACAATCATAACGACTGACGCTGAAGAGCTTACATTCGATAATTACCAAGAAAAAACTGTCGTAAAGGTAGTGAAACCATGATTTACACTGTAACACTTAATCCATCTGTCGATTATATTGTTCACGTTGAAGATTTTACTGTAGGAGGCCTGAACCGTTCCGCATACGATACAAAGTATCCAGGGGGCAAAGGCATCAACGTATCGAGACTGCTGAAAAGACACCATGTACCGTCTAAAGCGCTCGGATTCGTCGGCGGATTTACCGGAGAATATATCAAAACATTTTTGCGGGAAGAAAACCTGGAAACAGCTTTTTCTGAAGTAAAAGGAGATACCCGTATCAATGTAAAGCTGAAAACTGGTGATGAAACTGAAATTAACGGGCAGGGACCGACAATTTCAGATGAAGATTTCAAAGCCTTTTTAGAACAGTTCCAATCTCTGCAAGAAGGAGATATCGTCGTCCTTGCGGGAAGTATTCCATCTTCACTGCCTCATGATACGTATGAAAAAATCGCAGAGGCCTGCAAACAGCAGAACGCACGAGTTGTGCTGGATATCTCAGGCGAGGCGCTTTTGAAAGCGACAGAAATGAAACCGTTTTTGATGAAACCAAACCATCATGAGCTTGGAGAAATGTTCGGCACGACAATTACATCTGTTGAAGAAGCCGTTCCTTATGGGAAAAAGCTTGTAGAACAAGGCGCTGAACATGTAATCGTATCCATGGCCGGAGACGGAGCGCTTCTGTTTACGAACGAAGCTGTTTATTTTGCTAACGTGCCAAAAGGGAAATTGGTAAACTCAGTCGGAGCGGGAGATTCCGTTGTTGCAGGGTTCCTTGCCGGTATTTCCAAACAGCTGCCGCTTGAGGAAGCCTTCCGCTTAGGAGTTACATCAGGCAGCGCTACCGCGTTCTCTGAAGAACTTGGAACAGAAGAATTTGTCCATCAGCTTCTTCCTGAAGTTAAGGTCACACGTATATAGAGGAGGAAACAAAAGTGAAAATAACTGAGCTTTTAACGAAGCATACGATAAAGCTTAATATAGAGAGCAAAGAAAAAGAAAATGTTATTGACGAAATGGTCACTGTTCTTGATAAGGCTGGAAAGTTAAATGACCGACAAGCCTACAAAGAAGCCATTTTAAATCGCGAGAGCCAAAGCTCAACGGGTATTGGTGAAGGAATCGCTATCCCGCATGCGAAAACAGCAAGCGTTATCAACCCGGCGATCGCGTTCGGACGTTCAAAAGACGGTGTCGATTATGAATCATTAGACGGACAGCCGGCTCATTTGGTATTCATGATTGCGGCGACTGAAGGCGCAAACAACACTCACCTTGAAGCATTGTCAAGACTTTCAACGCTGTTAATGCGTGAAGAAATCCGCAAGCAGCTCCTTGAAGCTGAGTCTGAAGATGCCATCATCGACATTATTAACCAGCACGATAAGGATGATGACGAAGAGGAAGAGGAAGAAGAAGCGGCACCAGCACCTGCCGGAAAAGGAAAAATCCTAGCCGTGACCGCGTGTCCGACAGGTATTGCACACACATTCATGGCTGCGGATGCCCTTAAAGAAAAAGCGAAAGAGCTTGGTGTGGACATAAAGGTTGAAACAAACGGTTCAAGCGGCATTAAGCACAAGCTGACAGCCCAAGAAATTGAAGATGCACCTGCAATCATTGTCGCAGCGGACAAGCAGGTTGAAATGGAGCGCTTTAAAGGCAAGCGCGTACTTCAAGTACCTGTTACAGCAGGTATCAGACGCCCGCAAGAGCTTATCGAAAAAGCGATGAATCAAGATGCGCCGGTTTATCAAGGCAGCGGCGGTTCTTCAGCTTCAAACGATGGAGATGAAGCGAGCGGAAAATCTGGCAGCAGCATCGGAAGCGCGTTTTATAAGCATCTGATGAGCGGTGTCAGCAACATGCTTCCGTTCGTAGTCGGCGGCGGTATCCTCGTTGCGATTTCATTCTTCTGGGGAATTAACTCTTCCAACCCGGATGATCCTACTTACAATACATTTGCTGCAGCTCTTAAGTTTATCGGCGGTGACAATGCATTAGGATTAATTGTGGCTGTTCTTGCCGGATTCATCGCAATGAGTATTGCAGACCGTCCTGGTTTTGCGCCTGGTATGGTCGGCGGATTTATGGCTACTCAAGCAAATGCTGGATTTTTAGGCGGATTAATTGCCGGATTCCTGGCTGGTTATATCGTTGTTCTTTTGAAAAAAGCATTCGTTTTTATTCCGCAGTCACTTGACGGACTAAAACCTGTATTAATTTATCCGCTTCTTGGTATTTTCTTAACTGGTATTATCATGCGTTTCGTTGTGAATACACCAGTAGCAGCATTTATGGATTTCTTAACAAACTGGCTTGAAAGCCTTGGTACTGGCAACCTTGTATTAATGGGTATTATCTTGGGCGGTATGATGGCGATCGATATGGGCGGTCCGCTTAATAAAGCAGCCTTTACGTTCGGTATCGCGATGATCGATGCAGGCAACTATGCGCCTCATGCAGCGATTATGGCCGGCGGTATGGTTCCTCCGCTTGGTATCGCACTTGCAACAACAATTTTCCGAAACAAGTTCTCTCAGCGAGACCGTGAAGCGGGTATTACATGCTACTTCATGGGTGCTGCTTTCGTAACAGAGGGAGCGATCCCGTTTGCTGCAGCTGATCCGCTTCGCGTCATTCCAGCTGCTGTCGTTGGTGCAGCTGTTGCCGGCGGATTAACTGAATTCTTCCGTGTAACGCTTCCGGCACCTCACGGAGGAGTGTTCGTAGCCTTCATCACTAACCATCCGCTGCTTTACTTATTAAGCATCGTGATCGGTGCTGTCGTGATGGCAATTATCCTAGGTATCGTTAAAAAACCTGTAACAGAGAAATAAGAAAAAAAGCGTCCTGATTCAAAAGGACGCTTTTTCTTTATCCTGCTCGCTGGAGCGCGGTTAAGTTATGTATTTTATTATCTTTTATGATAAAGTAAAAGAAGGGAAACAACTGACATAGCAACCGTCTAGGAGGAAACACTTTGACCGAAGAAAAAAACACGAAAACTGAAAAAACGGCGAAGAAAAAAACCAATACGTACTTGGAATGGGGAAAAGCGATTGTCATTGCTGTTTTGCTGGCTCTCCTGATCCGTCACTTTTTGTTTGAGCCTTATTTAGTTGAAGGTTCATCGATGTATCCCACATTACATGATGGAGAAAGGCTGTTTGTGAATAAAACAGTCAACTATATCGGCGAGCTGGAACGTGGAGATATCGTTATTATCAACGGTGAGACTTCGAAAATCCATTATGTAAAAAGATTGATCGGAAAGCCTGGAGAAACCGTTCAAATGAAGGATGACACGCTTTATATAAACGGAAAAAAAGTAGCCGAGCCTTACTTGTCTAAAAACAAAAAGGAAGCAGAAAAACTTGGTGTCAGTCTGACAGGCGATTTTGGACCGGTTAAGGTTCCAAAAGGCAAATATTTTGTCATGGGAGATAACCGGCTGAATTCAATGGACAGTCGAAATGGGCTGGGACTGATTGCGGAAGACCGGATTGTCGGCACATCGAAGTTTGTCTTTTTCCCGTTTAACGAAATGCGTCAAACAAAATAAAAACGCCTTGCTGGCCTTTGGACAGCAGGCGTTTTTTATTTTGAAAAAGAAGCGACCAATGCAATGCATAATACAGTTATGAACACTGAACCGATAATGGCCAGCACACTGAAGAAAAGGTGAACCTGTTTGTTCTCTTTTCCGCGTTTTTCTAAAAGTCGTTTAGAAAAAATGTGCGAAAATATGTAAATAAGAGCTATCCCTATATATAAGCCGATATCTTTGGCGGTAAAGCCTGTTACGGCAAGGTAAAAGCCCGTAAAAAAGATCAATAAGCAGTATTCAGTAAGTGTTAAAAGCCTCAACGTGTTCCTCCATGAGAGTGTGTAATTTTCCAGCCGGATGCATTCTCTCTGTTTAATTGTAACATAGCGGGCCGGTTTGAGTGTATAAGTGTTTTCTCCCTTGTTTTATCAGGGAATCATTTCTCTTGCCTTGCATTCATGGTATACTTTTATTGATGATAGACATGATGGAGGATAATAAATGATTGCTGTAAATAATGTAAGCTTGCGGTTTGCGGATCGCAAGTTATTTGAAGATGTTAATATTAAATTTACCCCGGGCAACTGCTATGGGTTAATTGGTGCAAATGGTGCCGGTAAATCAACGTTTCTGAAAGTTCTCTCAGGCGAAATCGAGCCTCAGACAGGCGATGTTCATATGAGTCCTGGCGAGCGTCTTGCCATCTTGAAGCAGAACCATTTTGAGTACGAAGAGTATGAAGTGCTGAAAGTGGTTATTATGGGCCACAAACGCCTGTATGAAGTCATGCAGGAGAAAGACGCTATTTACATGAAGCCTGATTTCTCAGACGAGGATGGAATTCGTGCTGCTGAGCTCGAAGGTGAATTTGCGGAGCTGAACGGATGGGAAGCGGAAAGTGAAGCTGCGATCCTTTTAAAAGGCCTTGGTATTTCAGAAGACCTTCATACGAAGAAGATGGAAGACCTTGGTGGTTCAGAGAAAGTAAAGGTGCTCTTGGCACAGGCATTATTCGGCAAGCCGGATGTTTTGCTGCTTGATGAGCCGACGAACCACTTGGACCTTCAGGCGATTCAGTGGCTGGAAGAGTTTCTGATTAACTTCGAAAACACTGTTATTGTCGTATCCCATGACCGTCACTTTTTAAATAAAGTGTGTACGCACATTGCTGACCTTGATTTTAACAAAATCCAAATCTATGTCGGAAACTATGATTTCTGGTACGAATCAAGCCAACTGGCGTTAAAGCTTTCTCAAGAAGCGAACAAGAAAAAAGAAGAGCAAATTAAACAGCTTCAAGAGTTTGTAGCTAGATTCAGCGCCAATGCGTCTAAATCTAAGCAGGCTACATCAAGAAAGAAACTTCTCGAAAAAATTACGTTGGATGATATTAAACCATCTTCCCGCCGATATCCTTATGTTAACTTTACACCAGAAAGGGAAATCGGAAATGATGTTCTTCGGGTGGAAGGCTTAACGAAAACAATCGATGGCGTAAAGGTGCTTGACAATGTCAGCTTTATTATGAATAGAGAAGATAAAATTGCTTTCACTGGCCGCAATGAATTGGCTGTTACTACGCTGTTTAAAATCATTTCCGGGGAAATGGAAGCTGACAGCGGAACATTTAAATGGGGCGTTACAACTTCTCAAGCATATTTTCCAAAAGACAACAGCGAATATTTCGAAGGCAGTGATCTGAATCTTGTAGACTGGCTTCGTCAATATTCTCCTCATGACCAAAGTGAGAGCTTTTTACGCGGATTCTTAGGACGGATGCTGTTCTCCGGAGAAGAAGTCCACAAAAAAGCAAACGTACTATCCGGGGGAGAAAAGGTTCGCTGTATGCTGTCGAAAGCGATGCTTTCTGGCGCCAATATTTTAATTTTAGATGAGCCGACCAACCATTTAGACTTAGAATCCATTACGGCGCTCAATAATGGCTTAATCAGCTTTAAAGGCGCTATGCTGTTTACATCCCATGACCATCAATTTGTACAGACAATTGCCAACAGAATTATAGAAATTACACCTAACGGCATCGTCGATAAGCAAATGAGCTATGATGAGTTCCTTGAAAATGCCGATGTGCAGAAAAAACTGGCTGAACTATACGCGTAATAAAAAAAGCAGAGATACCTCTGCTTTTTTTGATACATAGAGTTGAAAGGAGATCACAGCATGAAATTTTTAGTTGTCGGAGCAGGAGGAGTAGGCGGGTATATTGGCGGCCGGCTTGCAGAGAAAGGAAATGATGTGACATTTCTCGTACGCCAAAAAAGAGCTAAACAGTTAAAAGAAACCGGGCTTGTCATCCATAGTGAAAATGGGGATGTATCATTTCAGCCTGCATTAATCAGTGCCGGAAAAACAGGGCATTTTGACGTCGTTATCATCGCTTCTAAAGCATATTCACTTGATCAGGTGATAGAAGATGTCAAACCGTTTATCGATCGTGAATCTGTCATTATCCCTTTCTTAAATGGGTATCGCCACTACGAGCAGCTGTTTACGGCATTTTCGAAAGAACAGGTGCTGGGCGGTTTGTGTTTTATAGAAAGTGCTCTAGACAACAAGGGAGAAATTCATCATACGAGCGCATCGCATCGTTTTGTATTCGGAGAGTGGAATGGTAAGCGTACGGAACGAATAACAGCGCTTGAAGAGGCGTTTTCAGGCGTGAAGGCAGAAGTCATCATCAGCGGGCATATCGAGAAGGACATTTGGAAAAAGTATCTGTTTATTGCGGCGCAATCGGGGATTACAACGTTATTTCAAAGGCCGCTTGGCCCGATCCTCGAAACAGAAGGCGGACGTCACACGGCTCAAACTCTTATTGGAGAGATTGGCTCTATTTTGCGAAAAGACGGCGTTCCGGCTGATCCGAATCTTGAGGAAGAGAGCTTCCGGACGATGTTAAGCATGTCTTATCATATGAAGTCCTCCATGCTTCGTGACATGGAAAACGGACAAACGACTGAAGGCGACCACCTGCACGGCTTTTTGCTTGAAAAAGCAAAGCGTTTATCTCTTTCGGCACCTATATTAGAAACGGTTTATGCCAATCTGCAAATGTATGAAGCAGAAAAATAAAAAGGAGGCGAAAAGCCTCCTTTTGTTTATTAAAAAGCCCAATTTCCGTTTCTGAAGATAGGCTCTCTTTTACCGTCTGCTGTAATTCCGTCAATATTCATATCCTTAGAACCAACCATAAAGTCCACGTGTGCGATGCTTTCATTTAAGCCTTCTTTGACAAGCTCCTCACGAGACATTTGCTTTCCACCTTCAATGTTAAAGGCATAGGCACTTCCGATCGCCAAATGATTTGACGCATTTTCATCAAACAATGTGTTATAGAAAAGAATATTAGATTGTGATATAGGCGAATCGTAAGGCACAAGCGCCACTTCACCTAAATAGTGAGAACCTTCATCTGTTTCCACCAGTTCTTTTAAAATGTCCTCACCTTTTTCGGCTTTAATGTCTATTATGCGGCCATTTTCAAACGTGAGAGTGAAGTTTTCGATAATATTTCCGCCGTAGCTTAGCGGTTTTGTACTCGATACGACTCCGTCGACCCCGTCTTTTTGAGGCAGTGTAAATACTTCTTCTGTCGGCATGTTGGCCATAAACTCATGACCGCTTTCATTCACGCTTCCCGCGCCTGCCCAAACATGCTTTTTAGGCAGCTTAATGGTTAAATCAGTTCCTGCTGCTTGATAATGTAAAGCAGCATAATGTCTCTCGTTCAAATGGTCAACTTTTTCATGAAGATTTTGATCGTGATTAATCCACGCTTGAACCGGGTTGTCTTCGTTTACGCGCGTCGCTTTAAAAATTTCTTCCCACAGAAGCTGAATCGCTTCCTCCCCAGATTTGCCAGGAAAAACTTTTTGAGCCCAGCCCGCTGATGCCGCACCTACGACAGTCCAGCTGACTTTGTCCGATTGAATATATTGTCTGTATGTATGTAATGCCTTGCCTGCTGCTTTTTGAAAGGCAGCAATCCGTTTGGAATCTACACCTTTTAGTAAGTCTGGGTTTGACGACACAACAGAGATGAAAGCGGCTCCTTTTTTAGCAAGCTCTTCTCTGCCTTTTGCTTCCCATTCAGGGTATTCTTCAAAAGCTTCAAACGGCGCAAGTTCATATTTTAATTTGGCAACTTCGTCATCCTGCCAATTTACCGTGACATTTTTTGCGCCTTTTTCATACGCATGTTTCACAATTAAGCGGACAAAATCCCGTACGTCTGTTGAAGCATTTACGACTACATACTGGCCTTTTTGGACGTTTACGCCGACCTCTACCGCCAGCTGCGCATATGTATTTAATTTCTGTGAAAATGAATCCATAAATGATTCCTCCTCAAGCTTTTTTCTCATCATATCAAATATGATCCTATAAAGGAAAGAAAGGAGGCCAAAGTGAAAAACCCAAAACAACATGTCTTGGGTCTTTCGATATTACGGATGATTCAGTTTTACAGTGCCGCCTGCAGGCGAATGGGGCATATTTGCTAAAGAAATGCTCATGCCTCCAAGAATGATTCCGCTTAAAATGGCTGCGATGGCTACTCTTCTACCTAAATCTCTTAGCATCTGTTTCCTCCTTAACGTTTCTCCATTTCCCACAATATGAAGAGAGTGAGGAAAAAAGAAGCAAGAAATTTGCTGTATGTGAGATTTTTTACAGGAAAAGACTATTTAACCGCCTTTTGAAGCTTATCAATTACTTCTAAGGAACGGCCTGTGCCGATTGCCACACATTCAAGCGGGTTTTGCGCCACGTGTACAGGCACGACAATCTCCTCTGTGAGCCATTCTTTAATCCCGTTAAGGAGCGCGCCGCCGCCTGTTAAAATGACGCCGCGGTCAACAATATCACCGCTCAATTCAGGCGGGCAGTCCTCAAGAGTAGCCCTGATGGCTTCAAGAATATGCAGGAGAGATTCGCGCATTGCATCTTGAATTTCGTTAGATTGAAGCATAATGGTTTTTGGAAGTCCTGTCACAAGGTCACGTCCCCGAATTTCCATCGCTTCAGGAACATGCTCAATCAGTGCATGGCCAATCTCCATTTTTACCTGTTCAGCTGTACGTTCGCCGATCAGCAAATTATATTTTTTCCGGACAAAGGAAACGATATCCTCATCAAGCTGGTCTCCGCCTATTCTGATAGAGTGGCAGGAAACAACGCCGCCGAAGGAAATGATAGCAACCTCTGTTGTCCCTCCGCCGATATCTACTACCACATTGGCAACCGGTTCATCGACCGGCAAATCCGCTCCGATCGCGGCTGCTACTGGCTCTTCAATTAAATGGACGTTTTTCGCGCCGCAATTTTTCACCGCATCACTGATGGCGCGGCGTTCTACTGCCGTTGAGCCTGACGGTGTGCAAACGACTACGTTCGGTTTTCTGAACGACATGCCGATGTTTTTTGCGGCTTTTTTCATAATGTGCTTTAGCAGATCGGTTGTCATATCATAGTCTGCGATAACGCCGTCTTTCATCGGTCGGACAGCGACAATTTTTCCCGGTGTTTTACCGATCATGTTTTTCGCGTCAGCCCCGATGGCAAGGACTGCTTTTGTCGTTGTATCCACTGCGACAACAGATGGTTCATTTAAGATAATCCCTTTATTTTTGCTGTAAACAAGTATATTAGCTGTTCCTAAGTCAATCCCGATTTCAGTTGATTGAAACATGTTTTCACCCAATCTTTATCCTGATTTTATATGATTCTACATTTAAAGTTTCTAAGAAATGAAGAGATTTTTGGGGGTGTGCGTCGGTAAAGAAATGTTTTTGTAAAAAATCGCGGAACTGTGTAACAGAAGTAATACATTTTTCGGTTTTATGGAAAAAATATCTTGTAATTCTTTATAGAAAGCGGGAAACTTTTTCTAAGTTTCGTACGTCTACGATATATTGAGGTACATCCTTAAACATTACATGAGAATAGAAACATTTAAAGGAAGAAGGGTTTTTATGAAATCAATAGGTGTTGTAAGAAAAGTAGATGAATTAGGGCGCATTGTCATGCCAATAGAATTAAGACGGGCACTTGATATTGCTATAAAAGACAGCATTGAGTTTTTTGTTGACGGAGATAAAATTATTTTGAAAAAGTACAAACCTCATGGCGTCTGTTTAATGACCGGAGAAATCACTTCAGAAAATAAAGAATACGGCAACGGTAAAATTACGTTAAGTCCTGAAGGTGCACAGCTGCTTCTCGAAGAAATTCAAGCCGCTTTAAAAGAATAATATCATGTTTGAAAAAGGCGGAGCGATACAATCTCCGTCTTTTTTTCGTGCCAATTTCTGATTACCGCCGCCTAAGATATGACATCATGAATAATAGGTAATGAATGATTTGGGATACTTTACATATTTTACTCAATTATTTGTCGAAGAATGGTACAATAAGTAGAGAAACACAAGCGGCAGGTGGTCATATGAGAAAATATCAAGCTCGTATCATTTCCATCGTTTTGGCAATGATTTTTATTATGTTTTGGGATTATTTATTTTATTTTATAGGCGAAAACCCGGTTAATTGGCCTGTTGATATTGTGTATACTGCAGTCACGATAGCAAGTGTCTGGATGCTGGCTTATTATGTCGATGAGAAACAGCAGCTGGTTAAGAAAATGAAGGATAATGAATGGAAGTATAAACAGCTCTCTGAAGAAAAAAACCGTATCATGGATAATTTGCAGGAAATCGTATTTCAAACGAATGCAAAAGGCGAAATTACATATTTAAACCAAGCATGGGCATCCATAACCGGTTTTTCAATCAGTGAATGTATGGGAACGATGTATAATGATTACTTCATAAAAGAAAAGCACGTAGCCGACCACATTAACACCCAAATTCAAAACAAAGCGTCTTCCGGCATGTTTACGGCAAAATACGTGACAAAGAGCGGCACGATTTTTTGGGGAGAAGTTCATTATAAACTTTATTACGACCGGGATGAGCAATTTACAGGCAGCCTGGGTACAATGTCAGATATTACTGAGCGGAAAGAGGCTGAAGATGAGCTCATTGAAATTAATGAACGGCTGGCGAGAGAATCTCAGAAACTGTCAATCACGAGTGAACTTGCCGCCGGTATTGCACACGAGGTCAGAAACCCTTTAACATCTGTCAGCGGTTTCCTGCAGATTATGAAAACACAATATCCCGACAGAAAAGGCTATTTTGACATCATCTTTTCAGAGATTAAAAGAATCGATTTGGTGCTCAGCGAGCTGTTGCTGCTTGCAAAACCGCAGGCGGTCACATTTAAAATGCATCAGCTCAATGAGATCTTGAAACAAGTCACGACATTGCTCGATACCAATGCGATTCTGTCCAATATCGTCATAGAAAAAAATTTCAAAGAGACAGATGGCTGTATCATTAACGGAGACGAAAATCAGCTGAAGCAGGTCTTTATCAATATCATTAAAAATGGGATTGAGGCAATGCCAAAAGGCGGTGTCGTAACCATTTCGACTGCTAAAACAGCCTCTCACGCAGTGATAAGCGTCAAAGATGAAGGGAACGGCATGCCGCAGGAAAAGCTTAAGCAGATTGGCAAACCTTTTTATTCAACAAAAGAAAAGGGCACCGGACTCGGACTTGCCATTTGTTTAAGAATTTTGAAGGAACATGACGGGGAATTGAAAATCGAAAGTGAAGCTGGAAAAGGCAGCGTCTTTCAAGTTGTTTTGCCTTTAACATCAGACAGTTGAGAGGGGGAAAATGAAGATGAACTCGCTTCTGTTTGTATATGGGACATTAAGAAAACATGAAGAAAATCATCATCTGCTTGCTCAATCGGTATGTATCAATGAGCAGGCCAGAACGAAGGGATGTCTGTTTGCTGCAAAGGAGGGTCCCGCAGCCATTTTTGAAGAAGAATGCTATATATGCGGCGAAGTATATGAAGCAGATGAATTGTGTTTACATAAGCTCGATCAGTTTTTCCAAGGCTATGATAAACAAACGGTGCTTGTAGAAACGGATACCGGGATCAAAAAAGCGTTTATTTATTTTATGAACAAAGACAAGTGTGCCGGCTTTCCGATAATAAGCAGCGGCGACTGGAAAGAACATCAGATGATCAGCAAATCGCAAAATCCTGTTTATTATTTTGCCTATGGGTCCTGCATGGACAATGCCCGCTTTCAAAAGGCGGGAGTCGATCACTATTTTCAAGATCCAGTGGGAAGAGCTGTTTTAAAAGGATACACAACCCGCTTTACGCTAAAAAGAGAGGATGGCTCAAGAGCGGATATGATCGAAGACGGAGGTACAACAGAAGGCGTTTTATATCGTATTCCTTTCTCTGCTCTCTCCTATCTATATAAAAGGGAGGGCGTTGAATCTCTTACGTATCGGCCGGCATTTGTAGACGTTGAAGCAGGCGGAAGGCGCTACACAGACTGCTTAACTTTTCTCGTCCTCCAAAAAGAAGCGGAAACTGCCCCGCCTCTGCACTATCAGATTGAAATTGAACGCGGAGCGGAGATGTATTTGTCCCCGGGGTTTGCTGAAAAGCTCAGGCGGCATATGAATTCGCTCCCAAAAGGATAACGAAATTAACACTGTTACAAAAGAATATGATAAAATTTGATCAATGAAGTCAGATAAAGGAGCACCAATATGAAAAAAGAATTTGCGGTAATTGGACTAGGCCGTTTTGGTGGCAGTATTTGCAAAGCATTAAGCGAAGAAGGCGTCGAGGTAATGGCGATGGATATTGATGAAGATAAAGTCAACGAGTATGCCAAGATCGCGTCCCACGCCGTTATTGGTGATTCAACAGATGAATCTGTCCTGAAAAATTTGGGTCTTCGCAATTTTGACCACGTCATTGTAGCTATCGGAGAAAACATTCAAGCAAGTATTTTAACGACGCTCATTCTGAAAGAACTTGGCGTTCATACCATTACAGTTAAGGCACAGAACGATTATCACGAAAAAGTGCTGTCTAAAATCGGTGCGGATCACATCGTCCACCCGGAACGCGATATGGCAAAACGAATTGCACATAACATCGTTTCCAACAACGTACTTGATTATTTGGAGCTGTCTGAAGAGCATAGTCTTGTTGAAATCGTAGCTAACAGCCGCCTGGCTGGAAATACGCTTCTCGATTTAGATATTCGTGCGAAATACGGTATTAACATCGTAGCCATCAAACGGGGCAAGGAAGTCATTGTATCACCTCTTGCGACGGAAGTTATACATCAAGAAGATATTCTTATCGTCATTGGATCAGTTACAGACATTTCCCGTTTCGAAAAAAGAGTTCTTCATACAAAATAGCAGTAAAACAAGCCGTCCCCAAAGGGCGGTTCTTTTAATATTATCAGAATATAACAACTTTAATGAAATGAGCGTCAATTTCTTAAAACTTTATTGACTAAGCATAGGCGTTCCGATAGCATATTGTACCATATAATAAAAAAGAGGAGGGGCCTATTTGAATAAAGAAGCGCTGGTCAATAGGCTGAATGCTTCAGCCCGAAGACAAAAAGCTGATATCGTCATTAAGAACGGAAAAATTATGGACGTATATAATCAAGAGTGGATATATGAAGATATTGCGATTACTGATGGAGTCATTGTAGGCCTCGGCGAGTATGAAGGCGAAAATATTATTGATGCAGAGGGACAAATGATTGTTCCAGGTTTTATTGACGGACATGTACATATTGAGTCATCAATGGTAACACCTATAGAGTTCGCTAAAGCGGTGCTGCCGCATGGCGTGACAACCGTTGTTACTGATCCGCATGAGATCGCGAATGTGTCTGGGGAAAAAGGGATCGCATTCATGATTGAACAGGCTCGGCAAACACCGCTGAATATCCATTTTATGCTTCCCTCCAGTGTGCCTGCCGCAAGTTTTGAGCGCTCAGGCGCAGTACTCAAAGCAGCCGATTTAAAGCCTTTTTACGAAGAGGAAGAAGTATTGGGGCTGGCTGAAGTCATGGATTATGTGTCGGTTCAGCAGGCTGAAGAAGATATGGTTCAGAAACTGCTCGATGCCCGTGTTGCAGGAAAGCGGATAGACGGTCATTTGGCGGGTTTATCGTCAGACCTCATTAACATATATAGAACCGCATTGGTCTTAAATGATCATGAAGTAACGACGAAGGAAGAAGCCCTTGATCGTATTAGAAGGGGAATGTATGTGATGATGCGTGAAGGGTCAGTCGCAAAAAACACTCTCAATGTGCTGCCGGCTGTGAATGAAAAGAACGCGCGCCGTTTCTTCTTTTGTACGGATGATAAGCATGTGGATGATTTATTGTCAGAGGGTAGTGTGAATCATCAGGTGAAAATGGCGATTCAAGCCGGACTTAACCCGTTTTTAGCCTATCAATTAGGGAGCCTCAACGCAGCCGAATGCTATGGACTAGATACAAAGGGAGCGATAGCCCCGGGTTTTGACGCTGATTTACTCTTTGTATCTGATTTGGAAAACGTCACTGTCACAATGACGATGGTAAAAGGGCAGACTGTTGCTGAAGGCAGCAAAGCAGTCTATCAAGATAGTGCTTCAACAGCAGCACCAGAACGGGCACTGCTTGATTCAGTTAAGCTTGCTGCTCCTCTTAACAAACAGAATTTTCATATGCCAATTGATACAAAGCAGCAGATCAATGTGATTCAAATCATTCCCAATCAGCTTGAAACACGATTGGTACATGTCGAGGCTCCTAATGGACGCGACTTTAAGTCGGACATTGAGCTCGATTTGTTAAAGATTGCAGTTGTCGAGCGGCATAAAGGTTTAAAAGAAATCGGGCTTGGTGTTGTGAAAGGATTTGGATTCAAGAGCGGAGCGATTGCTACAACCATCTCGCACGATTCCCATAATATTATTGCTGTTGGAACAAATGATACCGATATCGCGGCTGCAGTTAATAAGCTGCAGGAAATTGGCGGAGGATTAACGGTCATAAAAAATGGAGAAGAGCTTCATTCAGTTCCGCTGCCGATTGCGGGGTTATTATCCGATCAATCTGCAGAACAAGTGAATCAAAGCTTACTGACGCTGCATGATAAATTGTCGTTAGTCGGTTTCAGAGGCGGGTTTAATCCATTTTTGACGCTGTCGTTTTTAGCTTTGCCTGTTATTCCTGACATCAAAATGACGACTACAGGATTATTTGATGTAAAGTCTTTTCAGCATATTGCATTGCAATAAAAAAAGATGCACTCCAAAGTGAGTGCATCTTTTTTTTAAACCTCCATAATGATCGGCAGGATCATCGGACGGCGTTTCGTTTTTTCATATAAGAATGGCGCAAGCGTATCTGTAATCTCGTTTTTGATTTCAGACCATTGAGTCGTTTTTCGTTCCATCACTTTTTGTAAGTGGTTTGAGATGAGTTCTTGAGCGTCATTGATCAAGTCGCCAGATTCTCTCATGTACACAAATCCTCTGGAAATTAAATCAGGTCCCGCTGAAATCTTAAAGCCATCCATGTCAATGCTGACAACCACGATAACAAGGCCTTCTTCAGAAAGAATTCTGCGGTCGCGAAGCACGATATTACCAATATCACCAATGCCGCTTCCGTCAATGTATACTGAACCGGACGGGATTTTACCGGCAACTGAAGCTTCATCGCCTTTAAGCGCTAATACTTCACCATTATCCATGATAAAGCAATTTTCTTCAGGAATGCCGCAATCTGTTGCAAGTTTGACATGCATCTTTTGCATTCTGTACTCACCGTGAATCGGCATGAAGAATTTAGGCTTGATTAATCGAAGCATCAGCTTCTGTTCTTCCTGTCCGCCGTGACCAGATGTATGGATATCATTAAGAGGTCCGTGAATAACCTCGGCCCCCGCGCGATACAGCTGGTTGATCGTCCGGCTTACGCTGATTGTGTTGCCCGGGATAGGGGACGAAGAAAATACGACTGTATCCCCAGGATTAATTGAAATCTGGCGGTGTGTGCCGTTTGCAATTCTTGATAATGCCGCCATCGGTTCCCCTTGGCTTCCTGTACATAAAATCGTTACTTTATTGGCAGGCAAACGATTAATTTCGTTATGCTCAATAAATGTATTTTTAGGACAGTTTATATATCCGAGAGTTTGTCCGATTTCGATAGCCGATTCCATACTACGTCCAAATACGGCAACTTTTCTTCCATTTAATACAGCAGCTTCAATTACCTGCTGCAAGCGGTGAATATTCGACGCAAATGTAGCGAAGATAATTCGGCCGTCTACCTTGCGGAAAATGTCATGAATGCTTTCTCCGACACGGCGTTCAGACATGGTGAACTCTGGGTTCTCACTGTTTGTGCTGTCTGAAAGCAGGCACAGTACGCCTTCTTTTCCGATTTCGGCCATTTTCGTCAAGTTTGCTGGCTCGCCGACTGGAGTAAAGTCGAATTTGAAATCTCCAGTATGTACGATGTTTCCTGGCGGCGTTTTTACAACTATACCGTAGGAATCCGGAATACTATGTGTTGTTCTGAAGAATGACACAGCCGTTTTGCGGAACTTTACGATATCATCTTCACCGATAATGTTCAGTTTCGTCTGTCTTAATAGCCCATGCTCTTCAAGTTTATTCCGAAGTAAGCCGATCGCGAGTTTACCGCCGTAAACAGGAATATTCACTTGTCTGAGCAGGTACGGAATACCGCCGATGTGGTCTTCGTGCCCGTGGGTGATAAAAAGCCCTTTAATTTTATCTTCGTTTTTGACTAAATACGTGTAATCAGGGATAACGTAGTCAATGCCGAGCAGTTCGTCCTCGGGAAACTTGATCCCCGCATCAATCAGCACAATTTCATCCTGAAATTGAACTGCATACGTATTTTTACCGATTTCGCCCAAACCTCCGAGGGCGAAAACAGCAGTCTGATCATTTTTTACAAATTTCATACCGCTCATAACTCCAATACTTTAAAATTTTCGCTCTGTTGTTCATATTCTAAAAATGCACCATCAACAGGTGTGATAAACTCAATATTAAATTTCTTCTCTTTCAGCTTTGTTCTGACGTCACGCTCAGATACGCCTTCAATATAAAGTGAATCTGTCTTTTCCCGAACAGGTACTTCGTCAGCCTTTTCTTGATAAAATACCTTATAAATCATCCAAATCTCTCCTTAAATGCCGTATGTTAGACTCGCTTACTCTATTATATTCGAAAATGGAATATAAGGAAAGCCTTGAGCAAAATAAGGATCTCTCGAAAAGTGAAAGATCCCTTGTCAGGCAATGACTTTCTTGCGGAGCATTCCGTTCCATTGTCTTCTGAGTTTCTTTCTTAATTTTCGCAGCATTTGTCAGTCCCTCCTTTAATAAACATTTGTCCAGAGTTCTTTTTATACAAATAGTATACGGAGGTTGTGGAAGACTTTTCGTGGTTATTACTGGAATTTAATATGATTTTTGAACGAAATAGTTTGCTGAATGGCAATCTTTTTGTATGATGAGGGTGGGAATTGCAGATCAAGACGATAAAGGGGAAGTTACAATGGATTCAAAATTAATCTTTTTTGATATTGACGGTACGATATATGATCATGAGAAGAATATACCGGAAAGTACGAGAAAAACGGTTGCGGAGCTGCAGCGCCAAGGGCACCATGTGTTTATTGCCAGCGGACGGTCTCCTTTTTTGGTTAAGCCGATTTTGGAGGAGCTGGGCATACACTCATTTATTTCCTATAATGGGCAGTATGTTGTCTTTGAAAATGAAGTCATTTATAAAAATCCGCTGCCTGAAGAGGCAATCAGGCGATTATTAAAGCAGGCGGGAGAGGGCAAACATCCTGTCGTGTTTATGGCTGAAGACACGATGAAAGCGACTGTTGCGGATCACCCTCATGTTCTGGAGGGAATCGGCAGCCTTAAAACCGATTATCCAGAAACCGATGACCTTTTCTATGAAGGTAAAGAAATTTTTCAGCTTCTGTTATTTTGCCAGGATGAAGAAGAAAAAGCTTATGCTGCTTTTCCTGAATTTGATTTAGTGCGCTGGCATGAGTTTTCGA
Organism: Bacillus sp. NS1; assembly: GCF_058248265.1. Lineage (NCBI taxonomy): Bacteria > Bacillati > Bacillota > Bacilli > Caryophanales > Bacillaceae > Bacillus > Bacillus sp. NS1. The sequence continues at coordinate 558,879 of NZ_JBZAZF010000002.1, forward strand.
CTGATGTTCTGCCGCATGGGGGTTCGAAGGCGGAAGGGATCAAAAAAGTGATCGAGCGTCTACCGTTTGAAATCAGTGATACATATGCATTCGGCGACGGATTAAACGACCTGCAAATGATTGAGTATGTGGGGACAGGTGTAGCTATGGGAAATGCTGTTCCTGAATTGAAAGAAATCGCGGACTTTGTAACAAAGCCGGTCGACGAGGATGGAATTGCATACGCTGTAAAAGAATTGGGCCTTTTAAAATAAAGAAACGGCTGGCACTGTGCCAGCCGTTTTTCTTTTTAGCGCTCAATCGCGATTGCATTTTCAGGTTCTTTGAAAGGATTCTCCTTATCAATATAATCATAGAACATAACGCCGTTCAAATGATCAATCTCGTGCTGAAATACAATAGCCGGAAATCCTTTTAAACGGATATCGATGTTTTCGCCTTCAAGGGTTGTTCCTTTTACTCTAATGCGAGCATAGCGGGGAACATAACCGGGAATCGCTTCATCAACAGACAGGCAGCCCTCGCCGCTTGTTAAGTAGCTTTTTTCAACAGAATGGCTGACGATCTTAGGATTAAACAAAGCATAGCTGTATAACTTACCGGAAGCATCCTCCGCATGAACAGCGATCATTCGTTTTTTGATATTAATTTGAGGAGCTGCGAGCCCTACGCCTGGACGCAGCTTGTATTTTTCGGCTAATTCCGGATTTTGGCTGTTCTTCACAAATTCGATCATGTCGGCCAGCTGCTGTTTTTCTGCATCAGTCGGAGGCAGCTCAACAGGCTCGGCTGTCTCTCGGAGGGCTGGATGGCCGTCACGTACGATGTTTTCCATAGTAATCAAGAAACTTCACTCCTAAAGCTTAATATGTAAATTATATCGGATTTCTTCACAAAGGTGCAACGAAACAAATGACCAGCCGTAGATGGCTGGTCAAGTTCAAGCTGTGTAATTAGCAACAGCCTCCGCCTAAATAAGCAGCACCGACAATGATTAACAGAATGAATAAAACAACGATTAGCGCAAAAGTGCGGCCATATCCATATCCGCCATATCCGTAACCACCATAACTGCAGCAGCCTCCGCCGTAACCATATCCATACATATTACAAAACCTCCTCTTTTAATTACGCCAGAGCCTTTAGAAGTAGGCATAGCGTCTACTATAACCTATGTAAAAACAAAAAAGTTGTATGGTCATCTGTCCTGATTTTTCACTTTTTTGATTTGATTTCTGAGCTGTCTCATACAGTACAGCTATTGCCAAACGTCCCCATGGATTCTATAGTAGAAATTGTCATGATTGGGGGATTTAACGTGAAAGATGCAAAAAAACGGCGGCCTGGAATGAAAATCGGAGCTTTTTGTGCGATGACACTGATATTAACAGGATGCATGGGACAGGACCCGGTTGATTCACTTCACCATTCATTAGAAAAAGCTGCGGAATCGGAAAAACCGTTTCAAGAAGAACAGAAAACGCTCGAAAAATTAGAGGCGAAGGAAAATCAGCTTTACGATGATGTTATGAAGCTCAATATGGATGATTACAAAAAAATTGTTGCTTTATCTAACGAGGCGCTAGAAAATGTCAGCAAGCGCGAAGAACATCTGAAGATTGAAAATGACAGCATCAAAAAATCCGAAACGGAATTTGAAGAAGCAAAAACGTCTGCTGAACAAATTAAGGATAAACACATAAAAGAAAAGGCTGATGCCGCAGCAAGCCATATGGAGAAAAGATATACATCATATGGCTCCATGTATGAAGAATATAAAAAAGCGCTTCAGCTTAATAAAAAGCTGTATATGCAGCTGAAAGATAAAGACTTGACACGAGATGATCTGGACAAGCAGATCGATAAAGTCAATACTTCTTATGAAAAGGTCCTTAAATATAGCGGAGAGTTTAATGAACAAACAGAAAAATATAATAATGCCCGGGAAGATCTATATGATGCTGCAGGCTATCGCGTGAAAAAGAGCTGACTTTGAACAGCTCTTTTTTTAAATAAACGCGACGCCAATTTCGTTCAAAATTTTCAATTCTATTGTAGTACAGTATGATGGTGTATACTAGTACAGTTTTGAATACAGCCGCCATCTGTTTTTTTATTGAAAATGTAAAGCGAATACATTTATTGAAAATCAGCGATGAAAACGATTGACGGCTCTTCTTTATTTGGTGTAAACTAATCCATGTTAAGCGGTGTTGTATTAGTTTTTTACAACTTCGAAATAATACAGTTCAAAGCAGAGTGTAACTATCCTACATAAAAGGTTTTGGCAAACTGGGGATCGGCTAAAATATATACGACTTACTGCTAATACTTTAGGGTACCCTAAGTTTGTATGTATAAAAGGAATGCACGTCTAATGACTGTTTAAAAGAAAGGAAGAGGTGACTTAGTATGGCTGCAAAAACGAAAAAAGCTATCGTTGATAGTAAAAAGCAATTTGATGCCATTAAGAAGCAGTTCGAAACGTTCCAAATTTTAAATGAAAAGGGAGAAGTCGTGAATGAAGCGGCGATGCCTGATTTAACAGATGATCAATTAAAAGAGCTAATGCGCCGCATGGTATTTACGCGTGTGCTTGATCAGCGCTCTATCTCATTAAACCGTCAAGGACGTCTCGGATTCTACGCTCCTACTGCGGGTCAAGAAGCTTCTCAGATTGCAACGCATTTCGCGCTTGAAAAAGAAGACTTTGTACTTCCTGGATACCGTGATGTGCCTCAGTTAATTTGGCACGGCCTTCCATTATATCAAGCGTTTCTTTTCTCACGCGGACATTTCAGAGGAAACCAAATGCCTGATGATGTGAATGCCCTTTCTCCACAAATCATTATCGGTGCTCAATACATTCAAACTGCCGGTGTTGCGCTAGGTCTTAAAAAACGCGGTAAAAAAGCTGTCGCAATCACTTACACTGGTGACGGCGGAGCTTCACAAGGGGACTTCTACGAAGGAATTAACTTTGCCGGCGCTTATAAGGCACCTGCAATTTTCGTAGTACAAAACAACCGCTACGCGATTTCAACTCCGGTTGAAAAACAATCTGCGGCTGAAACAATTGCACAAAAAGCTGTAGCTGCAGGTATTGTCGGCGTACAAGTAGACGGAATGGATCCGCTTGCTGTATACGCTGCAACTGCTGAAGCACGCGAGCGCGCAATCAATGGCGAAGGCCCGACATTGATTGAAACACTTACATTCCGTTACGGCCCGCACACAATGGCTGGTGACGATCCGACTAAATATCGTACAAAAGAAATCGAAAATGAGTGGGAACAAAAAGATCCGCTTGTACGCTTCCGTGCGTTCCTTGAAAACAAAGGCTTATGGTCTGAAGAAGAAGAAGCAAAAGTAATTGAGGATGCGAAAGAAGAAATTAAACAAGCAATCAAAAAAGCTGATGCTGAGCCGAAGCAAAAAGTAACTGATTTAATGAAAATCATGTACGAAAAAATGCCTCACAACCTTGAGGAGCAATTTGAAATTTATACACAGAAGGAGTCGAAGTAAGCCATGGCGCAAATGACAATGATTCAAGCAATCACGGATGCGTTACGCACAGAACTGAAAAATGACGAAAATGTCTTAGTTTTCGGAGAAGACGTTGGTGTTAACGGCGGCGTATTCCGTGCGACAGAAGGATTGCAAAAAGAATTCGGTGAAGACCGTGTGTTTGACACGCCACTTGCTGAATCTGGTATCGGCGGTCTTGCCCTTGGTTTAGGCTTAAACGGCTTCCGTCCGGTAATGGAAATCCAATTCTTCGGATTCGTTTACGAAGTAATGGATTCAGTTTCTGGCCAAATGGCTCGTATGCGCTACCGTTCTGGCGGTCGCTGGACTTCACCTGTAACCATTCGTTCTCCGTTCGGCGGCGGTGTTCATACTCCTGAGCTTCACGCTGACAGCTTAGAAGGTCTTGTTGCACAACAGCCTGGTATCAAAGTTGTTATTCCATCAACTCCTTATGATGCCAAAGGACTCTTAATCTCTGCGATCAGAGACAATGATCCTGTTGTTTTCTTAGAGCACATGAAGCTTTACCGTTCTTTCCGTCAGGAAGTTCCTGAAGAAGAATACACAATTGAGCTTGGCAAAGCTGACGTGAAACGTGAAGGTACTGACCTTTCAATCATCACTTACGGCGCAATGGTTCATGAATCATTAAAAGCTGCCGAGGAGCTTGAAAAAGACGGCATTTCTGCTGAAGTTGTCGACCTTCGCACTGTAAGCCCGCTTGACATTGATACAATCATCGCATCTGTAGAAAAAACAGGACGCGCGATTGTGGTTCAAGAGGCACAAAAACAAGCCGGTATTGCTGCAAACGTAGTAGCAGAAATTAATGACCGTGCGATCTTGAGCTTGGAAGCTCCTGTACTTCGCGTGGCTGCACCTGATACAGTATTTCCTTTCTCACAAGCGGAGAGCGTATGGCTTCCAAACCATAAAGATGTTCTTGAAACAGCAAGAAAAGTACTTGAATTTTAATCAAACTGCATAAATCGAGAGGGAAGATGAACGTTTTCCCTCTATTATATATCTGTTTTCAATGCTTACGATGTAACTTTAAAATTGCTTAATCAAACTAGGAGGTCGAGAACTGTGGCATTTGAATTTAAACTTCCAGATATCGGGGAAGGTATCCACGAAGGCGAAATCGTAAAATGGTTTGTCAAGCCTAACGATGAGGTAGACGAAGATGATGTACTGGCTGAAGTCCAAAATGATAAAGCAGTAGTAGAAATTCCTTCACCTGTTAAAGGAAAAGTATTAGAATTAAAAGTTGAAGAGGGAACGGTTGCAACCGTTGGACAAACGATCATTACGTTTGATGCACCTGGTTACGAAGACCTTCAATTTAAAGGCAGCGAAGAGTCAGATGATGCGAAAACTGAAGCACAAGTTCAGTCTACAGCAGAAGCTGGACAAGACGTTGCGAAAGAAGAGCAAGCTCAAGAGCCTGCAAAAGCAACTGGCGCAGGACAGCAGGATCAAGCTGAAGTTGACCCGAACAAACGCGTGATCGCTATGCCTTCTGTACGTAAATATGCTCGTGAAAAAGGCGTAGACATCCGTAAAGTAACAGGTTCAGGCAACAACGGACGTGTTGTAAAAGAAGATATCGACAGCTTTGTAAACGGAGGAGCACAAGAAGCTGCACCGCAAGAAACAGCTGCACCACAAGAAACAGCTGCTAAACCGGCTGCTGCACCAGCTCCAGAGGGCGAATTCCCAGAAACACGTGAAAAAATGAGCGGTATCCGTAAAGCAATTGCGAAAGCGATGGTTAACTCTAAACACACAGCTCCTCACGTAACGTTAATGGACGAAGTGGACGTAACAAACCTTGTTGCACATCGTAAACAGTTCAAACAGGTTGCTGCTGATCAAGGAATCAAGCTGACTTACTTGCCTTACGTTGTAAAAGCTCTTACATCTGCACTGAAAAAATTCCCTGTTTTAAACACGTCAATTGACGATAAAACAGAAGAAGTAGTCCAAAAACATTACTTCAACATCGGTATCGCTGCTGACACTGAAAAAGGCTTGCTTGTACCGGTTGTAAAAAATGCAGATCGTAAATCTGTCTTTGAAATTTCTGATGAGATCAATGGCCTTGCAACAAAAGCTCGTGAAGGCAAGCTTGCTCCAGCTGAAATGAAAGGCGCATCTTGCACAATTACAAACATCGGTTCTGCCGGCGGACAATGGTTCACTCCGGTTATCAACCATCCAGAAGTTGCGATTCTTGGTATCGGACGCATTGCAGAAAAAGCGATTGTTCGTGATGGCGAAATCGTAGCAGCTCCAGTCTTAGCTCTTTCTCTCAGCTTCGACCACCGTATGATCGACGGAGCAACTGCGCAAAATGCATTAAATCACATCAAGCGTTTACTGAACGATCCACAATTAATTTTAATGGAGGCGTAATGTTATGGTAGTAGGAGATTTCCCTATTGAAACAGATACTCTTGTAATTGGTGCGGGACCTGGCGGCTATGTAGCTGCCATCCGCGCTGCACAGCTTGGACAAAAAGTAACAGTCGTTGAAAAAGCAACTCTTGGAGGCGTTTGTCTAAACGTTGGATGTATCCCTTCAAAAGCGCTGATCAATGCAGGCCACCGTTATGAGAATGCAAAGCATTCTGACGACATGGGGATCACTGCTGAGAACGTATCAGTTGATTTCACAAAAGTTCAAGAATGGAAAGCTTCTGTTGTAAACAAACTTACTGGCGGTGTTGCCGGTCTTCTTAAAGGCAACAAAGTAGATGTTGTAAAAGGTGAAGCTTACTTTGTAGACAGCAATTCAGTTCGTGTTATGGATGAGAACTCTGCTCAAACATACACGTTCAAAAATGCAATTATTGCAACTGGTTCTCGTCCTATCGAATTGCCAAACTTCAAATATAGTGAGCGTGTCCTGAATTCAACAGGCGCTTTGGCTCTTAAAGAAATTCCTAAAAAGCTCGTTGTTATCGGCGGCGGGTACATCGGAACTGAGCTTGGAACTGCATATGCTAACTTTGGTACTGAGCTAGTTATTCTTGAAGGCGGAGATGAAATTCTTCCTGGTTTCGAAAAACAAATGAGTTCTCTTGTTACACGCAGACTGAAGAAAAAAGGCAACGTTGAAATCCATACAAGTGCGATGGCTAAAGGCGTTGAAGAAAGACCCGACGGCGTAACGGTTACTTTTGAAGTAAAAGGCGAAGAAAAAACTGTTGATGCCGACTACGTACTGATTACAGTAGGACGCCGTCCAAACACTGATGAGCTTGGTCTTGAGCAAGTCGGTATTGAAATGACGGACCGCGGTGTCGTGAAAACTGACAAACAGTGCCGCACAAACGTCCCTAACATTTATGCAATCGGTGATATCATCGAAGGACCGCCGCTTGCTCACAAAGCATCTTACGAAGGTAAAATCGCAGCAGAAGCTATCGCTGGAGAGCCTGCAGAAATCGATTACCTTGGTATTCCTGCGGTTGTCTTCTCTGAGCCTGAACTTGCATCAGTTGGTTACACTGAAGCACAGGCGAAAGAAGAAGGTCTTGACATTGTTGCTGCTAAATTCCCATTTGCAGCAAACGGCCGTGCGCTTTCTCTTAACGAAACAGACGGCTTCATGAAGCTGATCACTCGTAAAGAGGACGGTCTTGTGATCGGTGCGCAAATCGCCGGCGCAAGTGCTTCTGATATGATTTCTGAATTAAGCTTAGCGATCGAAGGCGGTATGACTGCTGAAGATATCGCGATGACAATTCACGCTCACCCAACATTGGGAGAAATCACAATGGAAGCTGCTGAAGTGGCAATCGGAAGCCCGATTCACATCGTAAAATAATGCTCATATCAAAAACAGCCCCGCTTAAAGCGAGGGCTGTTTTTTTATTTTGACAGCACATGCTGCAATGGTTTAATAATGTCTTCTTTCTTTTTCACACATCCCTCGATTTTCACCACGACATGGCGCTGATCAACAACCATAAGGGTAGGGACGGTTTCAATCTCATTTTCCCAGCCTTCTTTGTTATCATAGACCTTCATTTTATCTATTTGCTCGGGATAGTCCTTTTCTAAATCAAGCAGTGCATCGTAATATGGCGCTTCCTGATCAATTTGGTTCTCATCAGAAAAAAACAGGATTTGTGTATGATGAATGTTGTCAATCCGGCTTTTTTTCACCGGATTGATGGTGGAAAGCGTACAGCCCGATAAAGCAAATACTATGATCAGTATGGGGAATACCGCGCGATATCGCATCTATCTTCTCCTCTGTTTAAACAAAAATAAACTAGCTTTAGTTTATCATGAGAGACAGCGTAATCTGCTCCTTGTTACCTAATTGTTATATAATTGAAACCGTTTTTAAAGTGAGATTACATTTTTTATCCATCGTTTAAAATAGCAATCTGGGGGTATATAGAATTTATTGCTGCGTTCTTTCATAAAAGTTCAAGAAAACATGAGATTATGTTATGTGTTTTGGCATATGTATCGATTAACGCTGCTGCATGAAGGAAATATCATATGAGAAAAATGAAAAAATACGCTATATATAACGAAATCTAAATTAAATGTGTTATACAGTTTGTTGTTGACATTTTAAATGTGACATATTAATATAATAACAACAAAAGAAATTAAGCGTTTTCAAATTTCAAAGAAATGGGGAATGACAGATGGGTACAATTGTTTGCCAAGATTGCAACGAAGCCATTCATTACTTTGAAGATGAGAAAGTGACTACATTATACGGAACATGCTGCGGACAATGTCAATGTCCTATTGATGAAGAGTAATAAAAAGCATGCGGCCTGAGCCGCATGCTTTTTTTATTGAATCGCTTTTTGTTCTTTGATGACCCGGATCATGTTTAAAGTTGAGTCTTCAGGTCCTTGAACAGGGAGACCTGCGTCAAGGTTCTTGAAAATGTAGCTGATGTTATCTTCTGTAATAATTTCACCTGGAATGAAGATTGGAATACCAGGAGGATATACCATGACAAATTCAGCGATAATCCGTCCAGATGCTTCTTTTAAAGGGATGACTTCTGTATTTGCGTAGAAAGCATCCCGCGGAGTCATTGCCAATAAAGGAATTTCCGGGAGAAGAACTTCAGTTTGCTGATGTGTTACATCTTTTTCTGACATATGATGTGCAATCTCTGTTAAAGCCTCTACAAGCCGGTCTGCATCATTTTGGCTGTCACCAGGGGTGAAAATACACAAAATATTGTACAGATCAGAAAGCTCAACTTCAATATTAAAGGATTCACGAAGCCATTTTTCAACGTCATGACCTGTGAGTCCAAGGTTTTTAACAGAGATAATTAATTTTGTCGGATCATAGCTGTAAGCTGCTTTTGAACCAAGAATCTCAGAACCGACACAATAAATGCCTTCAATCTGATTGAGGCGATCTCTCGTCTTGTTGGCAAGCTTCAGTGTCTCCTCGGCGAGCTGATGGCCTTCTGTCGCAAGGCGTTTTCTGGCAACGTCCAGAGAGGCGAGAAGCAAATAAGAAGTTGATGTTGTTGTCAGCATGCTCAGAATGGATTGCACTCTGTCTTTGGATACAAGGCCCTCTCTCATGTTTAAAATAGAGCTTTGCGTCAGTGATCCGCCCAGCTTGTGTACACTGGTCGCTGCTATGTCTGCTCCTGCCTGCATGGCTGAAAGCGGCAATTCGTCGTGAAAATGAATGTGAACGCCGTGTGCCTCATCAACAAGCACTGGCACATCAAACGAATGAGCGAGTTCTACGATGCTTTTTAAGTCAGCTGCAACACCGAAATATGTCGGGTTGATGACGAGAAGCCCTTTTGCATCTGGATGCTCGGTAAGTGCCCGTTTGGCAGATTCGAGTGTAATGCCGTGGGAGATGCCCAACTCGTTATCAATTTCAGGATGAATAAAGATTGGGATCGCTCCAGAAAATACAATAGCTGTCATAATTGATTTGTGCACATTTCTAGGAATAATAATTTTATCTCCAGGTCCGCACACAGCCATCACCATTGTCATAATGGCGCCGCTTGTTCCTTGAACAGAAAAAAATGTGTGGTCTGCGCCAAATGCTTCAGCCGCCAGATCCTGTGCCTGTTTAATAATGCCTTTTGGCGCGTGCAGGTCATCTAATGGTTCAATATTGATTAAATCTATGCTTAACGCGTTTTCACCGATAAATTGTCTGAATTCTGGGTCCATTCCTGCCCCTTTTTTATGGCCGGGAATGTGGAATTGAACAGGCTGTCTGCTTGCATGCTTTTTCAGTCCTGTGTATAAGGGTGTTTCATGTTGCGACAATTGTTTTCCCACCTTTGTAATCATACCTATGCATAATAGTGTGTATTAAAATCAGTTTCTCAACCGTTTTTTAGACGTAAAACAAATGAATTATATTATGAACTTGAAAGAATGTAAAGAACAATTTATGATCAAATGAAGATGCTTTCTCTTAAGGGAAGCAAATCTATAAGGAGTGAAGAAAATGGAATACCAATATCCGATGAATGAAGATTGGACAACCGAAGAAGCAGTGGATGTGATCGCGTTTTTCCAGCAGGTTGAGCTTGCATATGAAAAAGGTGCAGATCGTGAAGAACTGCTTAAAGCTTACCGCCGTTTTAAGGAAATTGTACCTGGAAAGGCCGAGGAAAAAAAGATATGCGGCGAGTTTGAAGAACAAAGTACATACTCTCCTTATCGCACGGTCAAACAGGCGAGAGAATCTGAGCAGGCGAAGATTAAGATGTAAGAAAAAGAGCCGGGGGGTACCCCGGCTCTTTTTCATACTTGTGATACTTTTTGGGTGAAACGGTACAGAAAAGCAAGCTGCTTAAAGGCATCATCAATACGCTGAAGGAATTCCTGGTTATTCATATCCAGCACCTCTTCTTTTTGAAGTTGGATGCCACATAACAGCTCAGCTTTTTTTACAGTCTGCAAACGCTCAAACAGCGTCTTCAGCTGTTCCTTGTCCATTTCAGACTGCTTATGTACTCCCGGTTTTGTATGATCTGCGGACCAAACGAAGCTGTCAGGGATATTCTTAGTAATGGTTTCCTGATTCGCTTCAAGCAACTTTCCGTATTCTTCTTTGATAGGGGATTCATAAATAATCGCGAACCACACAAATACGTGGCTTTCCCATAAACCTATCTGAAAATGCGGCAGTTTTTTATAGCCTCTTTTGCTGTTTGCGAATGCCACCCAGCTGTCAGCAGGGGGATTGACGGATCTTCTTGCGTGCTTTGCCACATGAGGAAACATTTCATCTCCGGTTAAAGCTGATAAAGTTGGGGCAAAATGTTCGCCTAGAGCTGTAAGCTTTGGACGAACCGTCTCTTTTAATACCTCCATGCGCGCGTCTAAGCCTTCTATTGTAAATGTGTTAAAGTCTTCTTCCGTAAAACGCATTTGTGTCATGACCTTCCTCCTTCATGCTAAGTAAACATATTTTATCACAGTTCATACGAGCGTCAAAAAGATTGAGCGCGTTTGAAGAAAGGGGAAATGTGGTAATAAACGAATAGGTAAACACACAATTTTCAGAATCATGTTACGCGTAAATAGAACAATCATACGATATAAGAAGTAATCATTGTTGAATGGCAAAATGGGATGCTTTTTACAAACAAATGATCTCTGGAAGGGGCGAAAGACAATGAGGCAAGTAGTAAAAGAGGGATTTAAGGAAGAGAAAAACAATCGTGTAGCTGTCTGGAGACTAGAGGTTGATTATGAGCTGGCAACCCTGTATGAAGCAATGCAAACAGAAAACGAAGAACAGATGGAACAAAGCAAAAACAAACTTGAGCGACTCAGAAAAGAATGGATTCGTCTTAACGGGTAAAAAAGCGATAGTGAAAACGAACCGCATGAATGGTTCGTTTTTACATGAGAAGGGATATTTTTCATTTTCCTTGCTTTTTCACCGCCGTTATCAGTATCCTATAAAATAAAGGTCTACATAGAAGAGAGGTACGCACGTATGACAAATTGGACGGAAATTGATGAGATTGCAAAGAAATGGGTTAGAGAAGCAGGCACGAGAATAAAACAATCTATGAACGAAAGCCTGACAATTGAAACGAAATCAAATCCGAATGATTTAGTCACCAATATTGACAAAGAAACGGAAAAGTTTTTCATTGAACGCATTCAAGAAACGTTTCCGGGACACCGCATACTCGGCGAAGAAGGACAAGGAGACAAACTCCACTCACTGGAGGGAGTCGTCTGGATTATCGACCCGATTGACGGAACAATGAATTTTGTGCATCAGCAAAGAAATTTTGCAATTTCAATTGGAATTTTTGAAAACGGAGAAGGAAGAATCGGTTTAATTTATGATGTGGTGCATGATGAGCTGTATCACGCATTTAGCGGCAGAGGAGCTTATATGAATGAAACGAAGCTGGCTCCTTTAAAAGAAACCGCCATTGAAGAAGCGATTCTTGCCATTAATGCGACATGGATAACGGAAAACAGAAGAATTGATCCAAGTGTGTTAGCGCCCCTTGTAAAAAGAGTAAGAGGCACACGCTCCTACGGTTCTGCTGCTTTAGAGCTGGCAAATGTCGCGGCGGGAAGAATAGATGCTTACATCACGATGCGGCTTGCGCCATGGGATTATGCAGCTGGCTGTGTGCTGTTAAATGAAGTTGGGGGCATCTATACGACCGTAGAGGGAGAGCCGTTTACCTTTTTAGAAAATCACAGTGTGCTGGCCGGAAATCCATCCATACATAAAACGATATTTGAAGAGTATCTTCATGCTCGAAAGTAGGCCATTTGAACAGGACGATCTCTGCTTGTTAGAGAAGCTCGCGGAAGCTCATCCTGTATGGAAAGAGGAGGAGTTTGGGGAGAAAGATGCAGAAAGCTATATGATCTCCTACTCCATGTACAACGGGTCATGGCTTATATGGGAAAAAGACGGTCAGCCTGTTGCCGTCAGCTATCATCTCGAGTGGGCGCCCTCCAACGGAAAGCCGTGGCTTGGAACAGTGCTGATTGCCCCGGCTGAAGAAAAAAAGGGACATGCGAGAATGATCATTGAACAGATTAGCAAAATGCTCAGTGCCAAACATAAAGCGATGTTTGCGGCAGTTCCAATTGACCGCAGTGAATGGATACTGTTTTTGAGCCAATGCGGCTTTGAACAGCTGAAAACGGAAAAAGATGAGAAAGGCAAACTATTTATGATCCTGGTGAAGCCTTTAGCAAAAGCTGCCGTATGATGACGGCAGCTTATTTTAATATGCCAGTAGCGTAAAAAGCCTCCCGAAAAATTGAGAGGCTCTGATAATAAAAAATTATTTTTTCACCGCATGAATATAATGAATCGTTTCAAACGCTGACAAGTCGTCTGTTCGATTGTTGAAGAATTGGTCATTAATATCGTCTGGTGATAGATGTTCATAGATCAGTAAACCTGATGACTCTAACTGATTTTCAATTTCTTGATAAGTGAAACACGATTTCATCGGTTCTCCGCTTGCGGCAGCCATTTTCACCATATGTTCAACTCTATTTGACGTTCCTTTTGCTGTAAATAGTGTTTCGTCCGCATAATCAAAAACGATAGAGCTTCCTGATGGGACATGAGAAAATAAATTTCTGATCAAGCTTGCATTTTCTTCTCTCGTTAAATAATAAGACACTCCCAGAAGGCTGAAGAATGTTTTTGTGTTTTCAAATCCTTCATCTATAAGAGGCTGATACGAAAATGTTTTGGTGAAATCCATAGGAACAAAGTGAAGATGTCCCGGAATTGTCAAATTTGCATTTTTCAGCTTATCTTTTTTGAATTGCTGTGTAGCCGGATGATCAACCTCGAAAACTTGTAAACTGTTTTCCAATTCAGGATGCCGAAAACAGAAAGTATCCAGTCCGGCCCCAAGAATGACATACTGTTTTGTTCCCAGCATCAATTCATGATGTAAGACTTTTTCGCAATACGCAGCACGTGCTAAAGGTGTGGGCGACAGCTGGATTTGTGTAACCCATTTTAATATGTCTTTAGGATCATTGTGCAGGCGTTCGGCGATCTCTTTGTTGAAAAATGATATTCCTTGGATCATATTCTCACTGATGCCGGTAAACTCTTTTTCGTTAATGAGATCTTTTGCAATAAAATCATCAAAAATGAGAGGCGTGTCATATCGGCTGTGATATGCACGGGCAAAAGCTGAAATCAAAGACGTTAAGCTGGACTCATTTTTCCTCATGAAATGATCCTCCAATAAAAAAAGATTCCCCTGGCCAGGAGAATCTTATTATACATACAAATAGATTAATAGTAAATTATAGCACAAATAAAAATTTTTGTCAATTCTTTTGTTCTTTAATCGTTCGTGGAATCTTCATATATTTTCCCATGAGTCAAGTGTCTGCCGGAAGCATCTCCCCTTATCCTGACAAATTCGCGGATCACTATTGTATGCTGCAGTGTTGGCTTGCGGCTGTTTTTGCGTCTATACGCTGAGTGGGGAAGGCTGTATTGCCGCTTCCTCTGTACTGCACGCTTGCGACTGTGTTCACATCTTTCGCTGGAATGATTATGCTGAAGAGAGAAACCAAGACATGTAACGAAAAAAAGCCTGAGGGATCTCAGGCTTTTACTAATATTATAATCCAACAGCATTCCAGGCTGCTTCAACTTTAGCGGCATCAGTTGAGCCGTAAAGATCACGAGCAGACTGAATAAGAGCTGCCTTTGCATCTTTGAACGTCGAAGAAGGCGTGAGGTACGTTGTTAACGCACGATAATAGATCTGCTGTGATTTAGAGACACCAAGCTTTGTAATGGTATTATAAGCGGCTTTATTTGGAATTCCGCTGTTTGTGTGTACGCCGCCATAATCGCCTTCATCTGTATTTGGAAGGTTTCTGTAATTGGCGTAATTGTCAGGCTGATCGTATTTTGTCGGATTGGACAAGCTGCGGAGAGCAGGCTGGCTGACTGTAATGTCTTCACCGATGTCCCAGTCTTCTGTATCGTTAAAATACCCGAATACGTCAGAGAAAGATTCGTTTAATGCCCCCGGCTGATTTTCATAAATCAGGTTGGCTGTTTCTTGAGTGACGCCATGTGTCATTTCATGTGCTGTCACATCTAATGAGCCGGAAAGCGGAGAGAAAAATGAACCGTCGCCGTCACCGTAAATCATTTGGTCTCCTGTCCATGCAGCATTATTGTACCGAGTGCCGTAGTGGACGGAAGAAACGATTTTACTGCCTTTGTTATCATAGCTATTCCGTTTAAATGTCGAATAAAAATAATCGTACACTTTACCGAGATTATAGTGAGCGTCAACGGCTGCCCGCTGTGATGAAGATGTGAATGTATTTGTTGTGCTTGAGACAAGTGTTCCCGGTAGGCGGCTTTGTCTGTTTTGCAAGTCATATGTGATGATTTGAGTGCCTGTTGGTTTTGAAAGATCTTTTAGAACGTATTTTCCGCTTTCATAAGAGATGTTCAAAGGAACGGTTGCGCCCTTTAGCGTTGTTCCGCTTCCAGTGGCAGCAGCATGTTCTACTTTGTTTTGCTGTTTTAATATGCTGCCTGTTTCAGCATCAACTAAGACTTCCCAGTTTGCAGGTTCAGGTTCGATATAGCGAATCGTCACGTCGTAAGCAAGACGATAGCTGCCGTCCTTTGTTTCTACCGCTTTTAACTCGGCTTTATTGCTGTTTTTGGCCGTTCCGTTAGAAACAGCGTCTGGTGATTTGCCGATGGCTTTGAAAGCAAGTGTCAGCGCTTTTTCAGAAGAGACTTTTTGGCTGTTTTCTGTTTTTGCAGCAGATTGATTGTGTAATTCACCATTCACCGCATAAACATTATCGGATTTATCAACGTGAACGATCACTTGTGAATCTTTAATAGGCACTCCGTTAACCACAGGTGCATATCGAAAGTGCTTGTACCCAAGGGCGTCAGTCGTGCTTTCAACAAGCTTCAGCCTTTTGGCAGGGTCACCTTTGAAAATGTTGCTGTTCTTTTTCAAAAACTGTTTGACAGCTTTGTCATTTGGTGCAGAAAGTTCTGATTGTGCAATCGCGTTTTTGGAGAGGAAATTTGTTTGATTCTCTTTAAGCTGATGACTTTCAGCAGCCTGAACACCAGGAAGGCTGATTGACAAACTCATAAACGAAGCAGCGACAGCAACAGACAATTTCTTACCTAAACCCACAATAAATCCCCCTTTTTGAAAATACTGAAAAATCTTTATATTGTTATATTAAACTAGCACTCTGGAATACTCAACAAAAACTAACATAACTAGACAAAATTGATAGAATTGTCCTGTGTTTATTTTTGCTGAATAATATCAACATGAGTCAAGTGTCATGTGATGGCTTATTGTAAGTGTTGTGCCTTTTTACATATCAAGGGGAAGAGAGAAATGTTTGTTTCTTATTGAAACTTTTTGAGAAGCCGGCTGTCTACCCAAATGAGGCCTTAATAAGAAGTAAAGGATTGTTGTTCGTGTTGGAGTTATTCAGTCATTATGTATTGCATTTTGAACGTTATTTTATATTAAGCAGACAAGGCACCTTGCTGATTCAATGGTCAATTGTTGTTATTGCAGTCTTATATCTTTTGGTGCATCATCCCAAAATAAACCGGCAGCGCACAATGTTCTTGGCGGGTGTTATATTGCGGATTGTGCTGCTGGCGGGAGTGTCTGTTGAACTTATTCACCAGGTGCAATCAACAAACTTCACCAGCGCTTACTTAAGAGAGGACGGAAATGAACTGTTGCCGCTGCTGCATTTTTTGTTATACGGATATGTGCTGCTGACTGCTTTTCACTATATGCTGGTGCTTCGTGATCATGGCGGAAAAGGTATGTTTTATACGTTCGATCTTGCCGTTGTCAGTTTGCCGATCGTACAAATGATATTCAGTTTCTTTTCGTATTGGAAGGAATATCGGGATGGGATGGAACCGATTGCATTTGTGTTTCTGTTTTTCATCATTACTCTTCCCATTGTGTTGAATGTAGTGTTTTTCAAGCTGTATTGGAGAACGAATAAGATATTACTAGGTTTATTTTATACGTTGATTATCGGACTGCTTGTCTTGCTGCTTGCGCCATATCCCAATCAAATCTCAAAAGATTATGGTGCAGTAATGCCATACACGATTTATTTAACAATGGCGGGATTTTTGATGAGCTATCATCTGTTCCAAAAGTCAGGAAAGGTTTATGTGCGTGTGAATAAGTGGCTGCCGATGGCTGTCATGGTGTTTTTTGTCCCTCTCTTAAATCCGATATATAACATAGG
Organism: Bacillus sp. NS1; assembly: GCF_058248265.1. Lineage (NCBI taxonomy): Bacteria > Bacillati > Bacillota > Bacilli > Caryophanales > Bacillaceae > Bacillus > Bacillus sp. NS1. The sequence goes on from NZ_JBZAZF010000002.1 coordinate 575,705, forward strand.
AACGGCTGCTTTCGCTGTATCAAAACCGATAAATGTCCATGATTCATTCAATTTTGTCGGGGAGCACATTTCATCAGAAAAAGCGGAACAGATACTGAAGTCATTTTTTCCTACGGATGAGACATTGTATTTGCACGATACAAACATGGATGTGCATTATTTCTACTCATTTGAAAGCAAAGGTTATAAAGCTGAGGTAGATGAAGTATCGCAGCTGATTCGTAATTATGAATACTTACAAAAAGCGCATGGGAAAAAGCTAACGAATCAGGAGTACAAGCGAAAGTCCATCGCTTTCCTTGAGCGACATGGACGTGTGTTACATAAGGAGCATATCGAAACAAAGGTCTCTAATGAGGACGGCCAGACAGTCGTACGTATATACCTGAAAAATCAACTTCATAAAAAAAATAATGCTGATAATGGCGCGGTATTTTATTGGGAAAAGGAAACCTTAATGGGTTTTAGTGAAGATCCTTCGATTTATCAGCTTGACTCTCTTCTGCATGTTCATATAACAGAACAAGACATTCAAGACAAAATGGAACAAATGTTTACAGCGCTGAACATATCAAAACAGCCTTATCAGATCACTGATATTGAAAGCGACAGCCTGCTCGGAAGCATGGTGAGAGTTGAAACAAAGGAAGGAGTTGTTTTGGAATTTAAGGGGGAATCCGGTAGTTTACACAGTCTCTCGATTCCAATCAAAAAGGAAATTTCACTGACTAACAGCCAGCTTCAGCGGCAGGTATTAACGGTCTTCGATGCCGATGTATCAGAAATGAAGAAAAAAAGCAGGAAGAGTGACTTGGTAATGTATACTGATTCTTCTAAAACATATGAGTTTTTTGAAGATCAAGGTCAGCTAAACGTTTATGTATACAGCGATACACCTGATCAGTCATTCCCCTATACGTATCGTAATGGTACATTGGCTTACGAAAAAGTAGCTTCTGCATATCAGGATGTTATTTACAAAAAGCGTATGCGTCCGATTATCGTTCAAAGAGGGGATGAACGGCATTATGCATGGCTGATCATTATTCAGCCGTTTGGTTCAAATCGCCATGATGCCTATGTAGTGGATGGAGAAACACAAGAGGTGAAAAGTCTTTATGAATCATAAGGAAAAAGAGTCTGTTTTTTTAGACTTATACGACCTGTATAAAGATGGAGAGCTAGAGGATGAATCAATGGAATGGATGAAACAGCATGAGTCCCTATTTCAAAAGAATGCGGAAGACTTAAAGAGTAAAACTTGTTTAAAGAGAAGCCTCGGTGCTGAAGAAGAAAGCCAAATAAGATATATGAAAGTATACCTGTCTTCCATGTATATCTGTTTCATTTTATTGGCCATTTGGATGACGGTGTGGTTTTACTTTTAATGAAGCATAGGGATTCCATTGAGGACTTGTATCGGCAGTATTATCAAGAAATTACAAATTATTTATTCAGAAGGACTCATCACCTTGAAACAGCCAAGGACTTAGCACAGGACACGTTTGTGAAAGCTCTTAACGGTCTGGCTTCGTTTAGGGGGCATTCTTCTATCAGAACATGGCTCTACACCATTGCGCATCATACCTTTATCAATTGGTACCGCAGAGATGTCAAATACCAATTTACTGATATCAGCAAAAATGAAGGGTTAACGCAAACAACTTATGAGCAGCCTGAACAGTATTTGTCACGGACGGTGAAAAGCGAAACCCTAAGGCAGGAGCTTCTGCAGTTAAAGGATCAGCATCAATCTGTTTTGATTTTAAGAGAATTCCAAGAGCTTTCTTATGAAGAAATCGCTGAGATATTAGGATGGAGTCTTTCTAAGGTGAAAACCACATTGCACCGGGCTAGATTAGAGCTAAAGAAAAACATGACGAAAAGTAGAGAGGAGGAGCGGATATGACCTGCTTTCTAGTAAGAGACCTGCTTCCTCTGTATCTTGAAGGTGATTGTAAAAGAGAAACGGAACACGTTATAGAAGAGCATTTAAAAATGTGTAGCAGCTGCAGAGACATGTATAACACGATGGCTGAGCCATTTGAATTGGAAAGCGAACAGGCCGTTGAGGAGGCTTTTCTGCCGGAAGAAGAACTGCGTTTTAAACAGAGGTACTATGGATTACTGATCATGAAAGCTGCCTGCTGGTTTGGAGCGGCGGTTGCCGTGATGCTGATCATCAAACTTCTGATATAAAGAAAAGCGCTTGTCCGATTCGGACAAGCGCTTTTTTAAATTAAGCTTGAGGATGAATCATGTCGTAGATGGCGGCAAGCTGTTCTTGTGATAGAGCACTGAATAGTTTTTCATAAACATCAGCTTGCAAAGGTGTCGCACCTGCTTGTACCGCTGCATCTTTATCATAGCTGTACACACCGTCTTGTAATACAATGGCTGCTTGAAGAATGTGTATCTTTAAGGAAGCAGCGGAGAAAAATTGTTCAAGTGCAAGTGCTTCTTTTTCTGTGAAGCCAAGTTCAACTGCTTTTTCTGTATCAAATTTGTAATTTCCATCCTCGAGATACACACATTGTGAAACAATGCTGAAAAATTCTGATGTCGACTCCCAGAGTGTTGCGATTACTTGAGCCTCTTCCTTTGTCATTCCTAACTCGACAGCTTTTTCGCTGTCAAAATAATACACACCGTCTTGTTCGTATATACATTGATTTAATATATCAATGAATGTATTGAGATCTTCGTTTGTGATTGTCTGATGCTGCACATGAACAGTGTTGTTATCAACCATTGTTTTTGCGCTGGCTGCATCAGGGCTGAACGTGAATAGAGCAGCTGAGGTCATTGCGGCAGTCGTTAGCATCGCTTTTTTTACAAATGTTTTCTTCATGTTTCTTCTCTCCCTTTTATGAATTGTGCTACAAATTCCATTATAGGGATAGATTGGAGTCGGAAGAATGGGTTAAATAGTATTTTATGTATATCGTTGCCGAACTACTTTTTGCCGGTCGCATGTGTCATAGTTAGAACGATTGTCTATGTACAAATGCTGTTTTGCATCTTCCCGACTAAGAAACAGGGGAGATAAGACTTAATGAAATGAAAAACACCGCTTTCTTTGCGGTGTTTTTTGATTACAATGTCGCCGGCGGGGCAATGCTTTTAATCAAGCAAGCCTTGCTCGCGCATTTTCTTTTTTAATGTGAATCCGCCGCCCATAACAGCGCAAACAAGCACAATGCTGGCGATAATGCCTGCAGCACTTTTTTCAGCGATAAAGACGCCGATCAGCATAATACTGAAAACTGCTGCAAATGCAAATAATAGTAAAAGCCAATTCATTTTTTTCATATTTTCCATCCCCTTTTACGTCTTATATTAAGTTTACAGAAAAACGTGACGCTTTTAAAGAGGATGTGTGGTATAATATGAAAGTTATCTAATTTTATTAGGAGATGAAAAAGTGAAACTTCGAAATGATCTTCGCAACATCGCGATTATTGCCCACGTTGACCATGGGAAAACGACTCTAGTCGATCAGCTTTTACACCAGGCTGGTACGTTCCGTGCCAACGAACAGGTTGCTGAACGCGCAATGGACTCTAATGATCTTGAACGCGAACGCGGCATTACAATTTTGGCGAAAAATACTGCGATTAACTATAAAGATACACGCATCAATATTTTGGATACCCCTGGACACGCAGACTTTGGGGGAGAAGTAGAACGGATTATGAAAATGGTTGACGGCGTACTGCTTGTCGTTGACGCATATGAAGGCTGTATGCCTCAAACTCGTTTCGTTCTGAAAAAAGCTCTTGAGCAAAACCTGAACCCGGTTGTTGTTGTGAACAAAATTGACCGTGACTTTGCTCGTCCTGAGGAAGTTATCGATGAAGTTCTTGATCTGTTCATTGAGCTTGATGCCAATGAAGAGCAGCTCGAGTTCCCAGTGGTATATGCTTCCGCGATTAATGGAACAGCGAGTCTTGATCCGAAACAGCAGGATGAAAACATGGAAGCTTTATATGAAACCATTATTAAGCATGTTCCGGCACCTGTTGATAATGAAGAGGAGCCGCTTCAATTCCAAGTTGCCCTCCTTGACTACAACGACTATGTAGGCCGTATCGGAATCGGACGCGTATTCCGCGGCACGATGAAAGTCGGTCAGCAGGTTTCTCTTATGAAGCTTGACGGAACGGCTAAGTCATTCCGTGTAACAAAGATTTTCGGTTTCCAAGGCTTAAAGCGTGTGGAAATTGAAGAAGCAAAAGCAGGAGACCTCGTAGCGGTTTCCGGCATGGAAGATATTAACGTTGGTGAAACGGTATGTCCTGTAGACCATCAAGATCCGCTTCCAGTGCTTCGCATTGATGAACCGACACTTCAAATGACATTTGTCGTGAATAACAGTCCGTTTGCAGGACGTGAAGGCAAATATGTAACGGCCCGCAAAATCGAAGAGCGTCTTCAGGCTCAGCTTCAGACGGATGTGAGTTTGCGTGTTGAGCCAACAGCTTCTCCTGATGCTTGGGTTGTTTCCGGACGCGGTGAGCTGCACTTGTCAATTTTAATTGAAAATATGCGCCGTGAAGGCTATGAGCTTCAAGTTTCAAAACCTGAAGTTATCATCAAAGAAATCGACGGCGTACGCTGTGAGCCTGTTGAGCGTGTACAAATCGATGTTCCGGAAGAGCATACAGGCTCAGTTATGGAATCAATGGGTGCCCGCAAAGGCGAAATGATCGATATGATCAACAATGGAAACGGCCAAGTCCGTCTCATCTTTACAGTTCCTTCCCGCGGATTGATCGGGTACTCTACAGAGTTCCTATCATTAACACGCGGATTCGGTATTCTGAACCATACGTTTGACAGCTACCAGCCAATGCAGGCGGGCCAAGTCGGCGGACGCCGCCAAGGTGTGCTTGTATCAATGGAAAACGGAAAAGCGACATCTTACGGTATTCAAGGAATTGAAGACCGCGGTGTCATCTTCGTTGAGCCTGGTACTGAAGTATATGAAGGAATGATCGTTGGAGAGCATAACCGTGACAACGACCTTGTTGTTAACGTCAGCAAAATGAAACAGCAGACGAACGTCCGCTCTGCAACAAAGGATCAGACAACTACAATTAAAAAAGCGCGCATCATGTCTCTTGAGGAATCTCTAGAGTACTTAAACGAAGATGAATACTGTGAAGTAACGCCTGAATCCATCCGTTTAAGAAAGAAAATCCTCAATAAAAATGAACGTGAAAAAGCGGCTAAAAAGAAAAAAACAGCAGGATTGTCTTAATCTCTTGCAGAATTTGAAAAGATAGAACCCGCACTTTGCAGGGGAGGGAATCTTTTTGAATGACGTAAGCGAACGCCTGTCGTTCTTCGCCGCTCTGTATCAAGTAGACCGGCAGCCTGCGGCAGGCATGTGGCTGCTGTACGGCACCATTTTTGTGTTGGCCGTTATTGTATTTAAGCTTGGATTTGCAAAAAGGCTCCCGGTATTAAAATCAGCAGTGGTGTATGTATTTCTGGCTTTGGGCTGCACTGTTTTGACCTTTTTAGGAGTGTTTTTGCCCGTTGCAGAGGGATTGATCGTGGCTGCGCTGATTTTAATTATTTACAAAATTCGGCTGTATCAGTCGAAAAAGGGACAGTCTGCAAAATCATAAAAAGACTCAGCTGAGAAGCTGAGTCTTTTTTTGTGTTGTGTATGGTAAAGCGGCCGCTTTATTTTTTGACTTTTTCTTTCTTCTGCTGCCCAGGGTGAAAAGTGAATTTTCCCGTTTTCAGCCGTTCTTCTGTTTTTTGGGCAATCCGGTCGTGGCATTCCTGGCACATATATGTATGGATTGGGCGGTTTCGAAGCCGTTTCGCGATCAGGGTATCATCATCAATTGTTTCAATTTTATCGCAAATAGAACATTGGACCCTCATCTTATCACCTCTTTCACTAACATGTATTATAGCACGGATCAGAAGCTGTCCAAAATAAGAAAAAGCTAAAGCACGAGGCTATAGCTTATTCTTTGGTATTCTTTTTCATATGATTGTCAGATTGATCGTTTTGCTCCTGTTCCATTTCCTGCTGCTGCTTTCTGTTTAGTTGGTCATTTTGCTGCTTTGTTTGCGGCTCGTCTTCATTGTCAATCACATCGTTAGGCACTTCTGGAAGCACCCGGCCGACAATCGCAGCTAATTCATCTAGTATGCCTGTTACCGGACGGCCTTCACTGATTTCTCTGCCCATTTCATTCAGGCGGCTGACCGTATCTGGGTCAGCAATGACAACTGCGTTGGCACCATATCGGTCATTTTTTAGAGCCTGTGCCACCGAATATTTAATCGTTTCCACTTTGCTTCTGTCCAAAGTATCATCGACGTCAATCCCAACAACGGCATAACCTCCAAGCACAACGGCTGTTGCATCCTTGACCTCAGGAATTTTTTCAGCAACGCTGACTAGATGCTTGGCAATATCCGTTCTTGTTCCATTGTCTTTTGTTTCCTGAGTTGTGTCCTTTACGTGAATCGGTTTGCTTTCCTGCTGTCTTGTTGATTCTTTTTCAACATTCTGATCCTGTTTTCCTTGTTGGTAGGCACATGCGGACAGGATAAGCGTCAGCTGTATAAGAATGAAAAGAATTCGCACTTGCGGGTTCCCTCCTTGAAATGCAGTCATTAATTTTATTGTTGAATTAACCTTCTATCTTTATGCACAAAAACATATATTTTAGCAGGCATTCACCTTTTTCATCGTAAGAGAAGCAGGAAGAACTTTGACCCTTATATCAGGAGGCTGAGACTTGAGTAAAATTTATGTGTTAGATACGAATGTGTTATTACAGGATCCTAACGCGATATTTTCTTTTGAAGAAAATGAGGTTGTCATCCCTGCTGTCGTATTAGAAGAGGTTGACTCAAAAAAACGGTATATGGACGAAGTTGGGAGGAATGCAAGGCACGTATCTAAGCTGATCGATGCGCTAAGGCAAAAGGGCAGGCTGCATGAGCATGTACCGCTCCACACTGGCGGCACACTGAGAATTGAACTGAATCACCGTTCGTTTCACCAGCTGCAAGAGATCTTTATTGAGAAGACGAACGATAATCGCATATTAGCCGTTGCAAAAAACTTAAGCCTCGAGGAAGAAACAAAGGAAAATGGCAGGCCGGTTATCCTCGTCAGCAAGGACGTGCTTGTCAGAGTTAAAGCGGACGCAATCGGACTGCTTGCCGAAGATTTCTTAAATGACCGGGTTGTGGACAATGATGAAATGTACAGCGGCTATAAGGATTTATATATCAGCCAGCAGCTGTTCAGCTCTTTTTATGGGAAAAAACAAATTTCAGTAAATGATATAAAACAGCATGCGTTTTATCCCAATCAATTCGCATTAATGAAGGATGAGCTGGGAGGATCCTCCTCGGCAGTCGGAATTGCAGATAAAACCGGAACGGTATTAAAAAGACTCGTATTTGATGATGAACATATATGGGGAATCAGACCGAAAAATGTACAGCAGACAATGGCATTAGAGCTTTTGCTGCGTGAAGATATTCCGCTTGTTACCCTGATCGGAAAAGCGGGAACCGGCAAGACGCTTTTAGCATTGGCGGCGGGACTTTTACAGACAGAAGACTTAGGAATATACAAAAAACTGGTCGTGGCGAGACCGATTGTTCCTGTTGGCAAAGACATCGGGTACTTGCCGGGCGAAAAAGAGGAAAAGCTAAAGCCTTGGATGCAGCCGATTTTTGACAACTTGGAGTTTCTGTTTAATGCGAAAAAACCGGGGGAGCTTGAGGCCATTCTGGCGGGTATTGGCTCAATTCAGGTAGAGGCGCTGACTTATATCAGGGGGAGAAGCATTCCAGATCAATTTATTATTATTGATGAAGCGCAAAATTTGACCAGGCATGAGGTGAAAACACTGCTGACGAGAGTCGGTGAGGGGAGTAAAATTGTCTTAATGGGCGATCCTGAACAAATTGATCACCCATATTTAGACAGTCTGAACAATGGTTTGGCCTATGTGGTTGAGCGGTTTAAAGGACAACCCATCTCAGGCAGCGTGAAGCTGTTAAAAGGTGAGAGATCAGGTCTCGCCCAGCTTGCCGCTGACTTGCTGTAAAACTAAATGATTTCGATTTCTTTTATATCGGTGATCGGCTGTTCGTAATCAACTGGATCTTCAAAGTAAATATGAACGGGGCCGCCTTCTTGAATCGGCTTGCCTGCCTCACTGAAATGGACAATACCGTTCAGAGCGGTTTCAAGAGGAACGGCGGCCTTTCCCGAACTTGTGACAAATACGCATTGTGTCGCAGAGCTGAGCGGCTCGGCATTTTTCAGCACATTCCCAAGTTTCATTGCAAAACTGCCGTTCATCAGTTTTTGCTTCTCGTATTGTTTTTCTGTCTTTAATGTCGGCGGCGCAATTTGGCCCTCTCTGATGACACGTTCAGGATCAAGATCGGATTCATCCCCGGCTGACTGTAAATGTGTGTCTTGACTGTCCCCTTTGCGGTCAAACGAAAATTTGCGATCATCAAAAATCCATACGCTTGGATCAATGGTGATCGGATATGTAACATTGCCTTTTACTTGTATAACGCTCATGATATAACCCCCTTCTCTCAAAATTATAAAAGTTTTCGCATGAATTGTCACTTTGTGTACAAATTATGTGTATTGAAATGCTCAGGGAGCGAGGGTGGTTGTATGGTATGCCGGCATAATGACGAGCTTGAAACCTTAGTGAGAGAAGCGAAAAAGGTGACGGACAAGGGGGAGGTAGCCAGCTATATTCCCGCATTGGCAAAAGCCGATAAACACGATCTGTCAGTGGCAATTTATTATTCCAATAATATTTGTCTGTCAGCAGGTGACGTAGAAAAAACATTTACGCTCCAAAGTATATCGAAAGTCCTGTCGCTTGCTTTGGTGTTAATGGATTACGGCAAAGATAAGGTCTTCAGCTATGTCGGACAGGAGCCGACCGGTGATCCGTTTAATTCAATAATCAAGCTGGAAACAGTGAATCCTAGCAAGCCGTTAAACCCAATGATCAATGCAGGGGCTTTGGTAGTGACAAGCTTGATTAGAGGGAAAACGGTGAAAGAGAGACTTGATTATTTACTTTCTTTTATCAGAAGGCTGACAAACAACCAAGAGATGTCTTACTGCCGGGAAGTGGCTGAATCCGAATACAGCACATCAATGATTAATCGGGCAATGTGTTATTATATGAAGCAGTACGGCATTTTTGAGGATGATGTAGAAGCGGTAATGGATTTATACACGAAGCAATGCGCGATTGAGATGAACAGTCTGGACTTGGCGAAAATCGGATCTGTATTTGCGCTGAATGGCAGGCACCCTGAGACTGGGGAGCAAGTCATCTCAAAAGATGTCGCGAGAATTTGCAAAACATTTATGGTGACGTGCGGAATGTACAATGCAAGCGGGGAATTTGCAATTAAGGTCGGAATTCCTGCAAAAAGCGGCGTATCCGGAGGGATTATGGGCATTTCACCCTATGATTTCGGAATCGGCATTTTTGGCCCGGCATTGGACGAAAAAGGGAACAGCATTGCAGGTGTAAAGCTTTTGGAAATAATGTCTGAGATGTACAGGCTGAGTATTTTTTAATTTATGTCATCTGCTTAAATCCTCTTGCATTTTCTGCTGATACCCTTTATGATAAATAGAAGAATTAGGTACTCGCCTGGGGAACGGAGGGATACTTTTGGCTTCAGAGATGATAGTTGACCATCGGCAAAAAGCTTTTGAACTTTTAAAAGTAGACGCTGAGAAGATTTTGAAGCTGATCCGAGTACAAATGGATAACTTAACGATGCCTCAATGTCCTCTATATGAAGAGGTTTTAGATACTCAAATGTTCGGGCTTTCGAGGGAAATCGATTTCGCTGTCCGCCTGGGATTGGTTGATGAAAAAGACGGTAAAGACCTTTTATACACATTGGAGCGCGAATTGTCTGCTTTGCATGACGCGTTTACAGGTAAATAAATGATAAAACTCAAACTTATTAACAGTTTGGGTTTTTTTATAACCGCTAATTTTCTCATATTAAAGACGGTCTTTTTTTACACATTCCTTCCGAATCGTATAGAGATTCTTCGTCTCATTTGATAAATTGTAGTAAAATAAAAAAGATAAATACATAAAAACCATAGGTAATGGAAGTTAGAAGCAGGGAAGAGGATGTTATGTTAAAAAAAATGCTAAAATCTTATGATTACTCACTGATATTCGCAATTGTTTTACTATGCGGATTCGGTTTAGTGATGGTATACAGCTCAAGCATGATTACCGCTGTCTCTCGATACGGAGTAAGCAGTAATTTTTTCTTCATGCGGCAGCTGTTTGCTTTAATTGCAGGTGGCGCTCTTTTTATTCTCATGGCTTTGTTTCCTTATAAAGCACTGGCCCACCAAAAGTTTCAGAAGGCGATACTGCTAGTTTCTGTTCTTGCGCTTATCTCGCTGTTTATATTCGGGCATGTAGCCGGAAACGCGCAAAGCTGGTTTAAAATCGGCGGAATGAGTATCCAGCCGGGGGAATTTGTTAAACTGGTAGTGATTTTATATCTTGCAGCTGTATATGCCAAGAAACAAAGCTATATCGACCATCTGTTAACTGGAGTAGCACCTCCGGTAGTCATGACGCTTGTGATTTGCGGGTTAATTGCGATGCAGCCAGATTTCGGTACAGCCATGATTATCGGCCTAATTGCGACGTGCATGATCTTGTGCTCAGGCTTCAGCGGAAAGACGCTGGCGAGGCTTGTTTTGCTGGGCGGAATTGTTTTCATTTTAGTCAGCCCGATTATCTATTTAAATCAGGACAAGATTTTAACTGAAGGCCGTTTAGCGCGTTTTGAGAGTCTTGAAGACCCATTTAAGTATGCAAATTCATCAGGTTTGCAAGTGATCAATTCTTATTATGCGATCGGCTCAGGTGGTATTTTCGGCCTAGGGCTAGGTGAAAGTATCCAAAAATACGGATATCTGCCTGAATCACACACTGACTTTATTATGGCTGTTATAGCCGAAGAACTTGGTATATTTGGGGTATTGTTTGTGATTTTCCTACTGGGCTTTGTCGTAATAAAAGGGTTTTATATAGCCAGAAAATGCGAGGACCCGTTTGGAAGTCTACTAGCAATCGGCATTTCGAGCATGATTGCCATACAATCGTTTATTAATCTTGGCGGTGTCAGCGGATTAATTCCGATTACAGGGGTTACGCTGCCATTTATCAGTTACGGGGGCTCTTCTTTAGTGCTGCTCTTGGCGAGTATGGGGATATTAGCAAATATCAGCATGTTTGTGAAATATTCAGAGAATAAGAAAAAGAGAGAGCCCTTGGCGCCGAAGGGTATGAAAAAGAAACAGCTCAAAAAAACTGTTTATCAGTAAAAAACAAGTGTGTACAGGGGAAGGATATTCCGCTATGATAGATTATATTCCATTCGGGTAAGGGGGAGAAAAGTTTGTCACAGCAATCGATACAGAAAGTATTAGTAGCAAACAGGGGAGAAATTGCAATCCGAATATTCCGGGCGTGCACCGAGTTGAATATTCGTACAGTTGCGGTCTATTCAAAAGAAGATTCCGGTTCCTACCATCGGTACAAAGCGGATGAAGCATATCTGGTCGGTGAAGGGAAAAAACCGATTGATGCTTACCTGGATATTGAGGGTATCATTGATATTGCGAAAAGAAACAAAGTCGATGCGATTCATCCGGGATATGGTTTCTTATCTGAAAATATCCATTTCGCGAAAAGATGTGAAGAAGAAGGTATCGTGTTCATTGGCCCGAAGTCCGAACATCTAGATATGTTTGGTGACAAAGTAAAAGCGCGTGAGCAGGCAGAAAAAGCTGGAATCCCTGTGATTCCAGGAAGCGACGGACCTGCAGAAACGCTTGAAGCAGTCGAACAATTTGGACAGACTAACGGTTATCCGATTATCATTAAAGCTTCACTGGGCGGCGGCGGCCGCGGTATGCGGATTGTCAGATCTGAAAACGAAGTCAAAGAAGCATATGAGCGTGCAAAATCAGAGGCGAAAGCAGCCTTTGGCAATGATGAAGTTTATGTAGAAAAATTGATTGAAAATCCGAAACATATTGAGGTTCAGGTGATTGGGGACAAGCAGGGCAATGTCGTCCACCTTTTTGAGAGGGACTGTTCTGTTCAAAGGCGCCACCAAAAAGTCATCGAAGTGGCGCCGAGTGTCTCGCTGTCACCTGAATTAAGAGACCAAATTTGTGAAGCGGCAGTTGCGCTTGCAAAAAATGTAAACTATATAAACGCGGGTACGGTAGAATTCCTTGTTGCAAACAACGAATTCTACTTTATTGAAGTAAACCCTCGCGTACAAGTTGAACACACGATTACAGAAATGATTACAGGTGTCGATATCGTTCAAACACAGATCCTTGTTGCTCAGGGGCACAGCCTTCACAGCAAAAAAGTAAATATTCCTGAGCAAAAGGACATCTCTACAATCGGCTATGCTATTCAGTCACGGGTTACGACTGAGGATCCGCAAAATGATTTCATGCCTGATACAGGAAAAATCATGGCATATCGCTCAGGCGGCGGTTTTGGAGTTCGTCTTGATACCGGAAACAGCTTTCAAGGCGCCGTGATTACGCCATATTATGATTCACTTCTCGTTAAGCTTTCAACTTGGGCTTTAACGTTTGAACAGGCGGCGGCCAAAATGGTCCGAAACCTTCAGGAGTTTAGAATCAGAGGCATTAAAACAAACATTCCGTTCCTTGAGAACGTTGCAAAGCATGAGAAGTTCCTGACAGGGCAATATGATACGTCTTTTATTGATACAACACCTGAATTATTTATTTTTCCTAAACAGAAAGACCGCGGAACAAAAATGCTCACATACATCGGCAATGTGACAGTGAACGGTTTCCCAGGGATCGGAAAAAAAGAAAAACCGGCGTTTGACAAACCGTTAAACGTAAAAGTAGACATAGATCAGCAGCCTGCCATAGGAACAAAGCAAATTCTCGATGAAAAAGGTGCTGAAGGGCTTGCAAATTGGGTTAAGGAGCAGAAATCTGTCCTTTTAACTGATACAACATTCAGAGACGCTCACCAATCACTATTGGCGACGAGATTCAGATCACATGATTTGAAAAAAATCGCGAATCCGACGGCTGTGTTATGGCCTGAGCTATTCAGTATGGAAATGTGGGGAGGCGCGACCTTCGATGTAGCCTACCGATTCCTGAAAGAAGATCCGTGGAAGCGTTTGGAGGACCTTCGCAAAGAAGTGCCGAATACCTTATTCCAAATGCTGCTTCGCTCATCAAACGCGGTCGGCTATACGAATTATCCGGATAATGTGATTAAAGAATTTGTGAAGCAATCTGCTCAATCCGGTATTGATGTGTTCCGTATTTTCGACAGCTTAAACTGGGTAAAAGGGATGACATTAGCCATTGATGCCGTTCGGGATACCGGCAAAGTGGCTGAAGCTGCGATTTGTTATACAGGAGATATCCTTGACAAGAACCGCACGAAATATGATCTTGCTTATTATACGTCGATGGCGAAGGAGCTTGAGGCTGCCGGAGCCCATATTCTTGGAATTAAAGATATGGCAGGGCTGTTAAAACCGCAGGCTGCATATGAACTCGTTTCTGCTTTGAAAGAGACGATCGACATTCCGGTTCACCTTCATACGCATGATACGAGCGGCAACGGTATTTATATGTATGCGAAGGCAGTTGAAGCTGGCGTTGATATCATAGACGTGGCGGTCAGCTCAATGGCGGGATTAACGTCTCAGCCAAGCGCGAGCGGTTTTTATCATGCGATGGAAGGGAACGCCCGCCGTCCGGAAATGAATGTCCAAAACGTTGAAATGCTGTCCCAATATTGGGAGTCAGTTCGTAAATACTATAACGAATTTGAAAGCGGAATGAAGTCTCCGCATACTGAAATTTATGAGCATGAAATGCCTGGAGGCCAATACAGCAACCTGCAGCAGCAGGCGAAGGGAGTAGGCCTAGGCGACCGCTGGAATGAAGTCAAAGAAATGTACAGACGCGTCAACGATATGTTCGGCGACATCGTGAAGGTCACGCCTTCCTCTAAAGTAGTCGGAGATATGGCGCTCTACATGGTGCAAAACAATCTGACTGAAAAGGACGTTTACGAAAAAGGCGAACAATTAGATTTCCCTGATTCTGTCGTCGAGCTTTTCAAAGGAAACATCGGCCAGGCTCATGGCGGATTCCCGGAAAAATTACAAAAGCTGATCTTAAAAGGACAGGAGCCGATTACGGTCAGACCGGGAGAACTGCTTGAGCCAGTATCCTTTGAAGCGATCAAACAGGAATTTAAAGAGCAGCATAACTTGGAGATTTCAGATCAAGATGCTGTGGCGTATGCCCTTTATCCTAAAGTCTTCTCTGATTATGTGAAAACGGCAGAAAGCTATGGAGACATTTCGGTATTAGATACGCCGACATTCTTCTATGGCATGACATTAGGTGAAGAAATAGAAATGGAAATTGAGCGCGGAAAAACGCTGATCGTTAAGCTGATTTCAATCGGTGAGCCTCAGCCTGATGCCACTCGCGTCATTTATTTCGAACTGAACGGGCAGCCACGTGAGGTCGTCATCAAAGATGAAAGCATTAAGTCTTCTGTTCAGGAAAGGCTAAAAGCGGATCGGACAAATCCAAGCCACATTGCAGCCTCCATGCCGGGAACGGTTATTAAGGTATTGACTGAAGCAGGTACAAAAGTCAATAAAGGTGATCATTTGATGATCAATGAAGCGATGAAAATGGAAACAACGGTTCAGGCGCCTTTCTCAGGAACAATCAAGCAGGTTCATGTGAAAAATGGCGAGCCGATCCAAACGGGTGATCTGCTTCTCGAAATTGAAAAAGCATAATAAACCGGAGTGTATATCATTTGATATACACTCTTGTTTTTTATGCGAAAGGAAGGTAAATGAAATTTGTGATTGTATGGTCTAGAAGAGATCTAAGGCTTTAAGACAATACAGCACTATAACAACCATTTCGTATTCAAAACAAAAACAGGCTGATCTGCTGCCGATCTTTCAGATGTTTTGTAGTATGATATGAGCCATAAATATTTTTTTAAGGCCTATCTGTTTTTTGTATGAAGCATGGCAAAAGGCTCTATCTGTACCTTTTTATCATGAAGCAATACTTATGTTTCGCAGGCTGTGATGGATTCATATGAATTTAATCATGATGACCAAAAATACGGAGCGCAGCGAGCCGCTCATTGATCATTAAGTTCAGCGAAGGGTGGCCTTTGAAACGTATGAAACTGCAAAAAACATGACATAAAAAAAGACCAAAGCGCAGGTAGCTTTGGTCTAAAGTTATTATGATTGTCTTGATTCATAACGGAAGCGTGCAATTAATAACAAGAAGTAGCACAGAACGCCAAACAGGCAAGCAATAAAGAACGAGTGGGCAAGTGCAAAGCCCAGAGCCAGTTCAGAGTAAACGATCATAATACCGGAAAGCGCCTGTAATGTGATAAAAATAAGACATGAGATCCATCCCCAAAAGATCTGCTTTTGATCTTTATAGGAAGTAATAGCGTGAACAGCGGCCACAATAACCCATACAAACAAGAGCAATGCTGCTGTTCTGTGGCCCATTTGCACCCATTCATGGAATTGAGTCGGAAGTCCATTGTTCAGCGGACTGCATAGCGGCACATCAGGACATGCCAGACTTGATTCAGTATGTCTTACATATGCGCCTGTATACACAACGATATAGGAATATATTAAAATTCCTATCATGTGAAACTGCATTTTTTTGCCGATTTGAAGCGGTTTAACCAGTTTTCTAACTGATTTATCCGCTTCAAATATGAGCAATGTCAAAATGAGCACTGAAGCAAAAGAAATCAGTGAGATGCCAAAGTGAAGCGCCATAATCAGCGCGTTTGAACCGAATACGACAGCCAATGCGCCAAGCAGTGCCTGTAAAAATAAAAAGATAATAGACATGATCGCGAGAAACGTTGTTTCACGGAAAATCGGCGTGATTTTTCTCCATGACCAAAACGCAAGGCTTAACACTAGGATAATAGAGATCCCGCTTGCGAATCGGTGGCTCCATTCAATAATTGAAGCCGGATTCATTTCAGGGAAAAAACGGCCGTGACACAAAGGCCATTGTCTTCCGCACCCTTGGCCGGAACCTGTTTTTGTAACGAGAGCTCCCCCGATTAAAACAATAAGCATGACAAATGTTGTCAGAACACCGAGAGCTTTTAATGCTTTATTCATACAATATTCACCTTCTTAACATACTGCTGCGATTTTATATACGTTCCAAGTGTAAGCGAATATGTGTTTTGTGGCAATTCTTAGAGCCTTTTGTTCACAAAAATATAATAGAATGACGGCTTCCGTAAAATGTACACTTGATTATTCATGCCGGGTCTGATAGAAATAAGGTAAACGCACTGCCGATTTGGTGATTGCCTTCATCTTTGGTAAAATTCATAAAAAGTTCACAAATAAATTCCGGTTTGTCGTTTAATATTTAATAGGATGTTTTTTTACAAGATGTTATCTTGTATGATAGAGTTGCAGGTTTTTTTATTCTCCTGCGTTAGGTTTGTAAGGGAGGTTTACGTTATGGCTAACTCCAGAATCTTAAATGATACAGCTATAGACGGACAAATTGAAGAAACAACGGCATGGAAAGATTTTCTGTCCCTTATTAAAATAGGGATCGTCAATTCTAATCTCATCACGACTTTTACTGGAATGTGGCTTGCACTGCATATTTCCGGTTTGAGTTTTTTAGGCAATATAAACACCGTTCTTCTTACATTAATCGGGTCTTCTCTGATTATTGCGGGCTCCTGCGCGATCAATAACTGGTATGACCGGGACATTGACCATCTTATGGAGCGCACGAAAGTAAGACCGACGGTTACAGGTAAAATTCAGCCGAATCAGGCGTTATGGTCTGGAATTTTGCTGGTTGCTTTAGGATTGATCATGCTGCTAATGACAACTGTAATGGCTGCTGTTATCGGTTTTATCGGAGTCTTTACGTATGTTGTACTGTACACGATGTGGACGAAACGCCGCTATACGATTAACACAGTAGTAGGAAGTGTTTCCGGTGCAGTGCCGCCGCTTATTGGATGGACGGCAGTGGAAGGAAATATCGGTGTCGTAGCATGGGTATTATTCATGATTTTATTTATTTGGCAGATTCCTCATTTCTTAGCATTGGCTATTAAGAAAACGGAGGATTACAGAGCTGCAAATATTCCGATGCTTCCTGTTGTATACGGGTTTGAAGTGACAAAAAGACAAATTATTGTGTGGGTTGCGTGCCTGATGCCGCTTCCGTTTTTCCTTGGAAGCCTTGGCCTTCCGATTGTCATCCTCGGCTTGCTGTTAAATATTGGCTGGCTGATTCTCGGCTTGATGGGTTTCCGCTCCAAGAATATCATGAAGTGGGCAACGCAGATGTTCGTTTACTCGCTTAACTACATGACAATCTATTTCGTTGCCATGGTTGTCTTAACTCTTTTCTAAAAAATAGATACGTTGCTTGTTTTATTACTTCAAAATAAACGATGACAACTAGTAAATGCCGCCTTGACCTCTTGTTTAATCAGGCGGCTTTACTTTTATACATAGATGGCATTTTGAGTAAAAATACTCATAATTTAAGAGAAGAGGAAATGTAAGTGCTTTATTGTCGATAGGCTGGATTGCGATGGATTTCGAATCTGCTTTCCGCCTTTGTATTGACCAGAAAAGGGGTTGGGTGAAATGGTAAAGCATTGGCGTCTTATTTTATTATTAGCCTTAGTGCCGCTTCTATTAAGCGGATGTGGAAAACCTTTTTTATCCACGCTCAAGCCTGCTGGCGAGGTGGCTGATAAACAGTATGACCTGACAGTGCTCAGCACATTGATTATGGTGGTTGTTGTTGCAGTAGTATCTGTTATCTTCTTTTATGTGATTGTGAGATTCAGAAGATCACGGGTCGGTGAGAACACGATACCGAAACAGGTAGAGGGGAACAAATTTTTAGAAATCACATGGACCGTGATCCCGATTTTGCTGCTCATTATTCTTGTGATCCCTGTCGTATTATATACGCTTGAGCTAGCAGATACATCACCAATGGATAAGAAAAGCCGCAAAGCTGAGGATACGCTTGTAGTCAATGTCCGGGCAAATTTATATTGGTGGGAGTTTGAATATCCTGATTACGGCATTATCACAAGCCAGGAGCTGATTGTGCCGACAGACCAGCGGGTATATTTTAATTTAAAAGCTTCAGATGTAAAACATTCCTTCTGGATTCCTTCGGTTGGAGGAAAACTAGATACGAATACGGATAATGAAAATAAGTTTTTCCTGACATTTGATTCAAAACGAAGCAAAGAGGCAGGAGATATGTTTTTTGGGAAGTGTGCAGAGCTTTGCGGCCCTTCACACGCGCTGATGGATTTTAAGGTAAAGACGATGTCTGCAAAAGAATTCCAGGGCTGGACAAAAGAAATGAAAAACTATAAGTCTACAACAGAGAGTGATTTGGCTAAGCAGGGCGAAGAACTGTTTAAAGAGAAGAACTGTCTGAGCTGCCATGCGGTAGAGCCGAATGATAAACGTGCAGAAGCAGCAAGAACGGCACCTAACTTAGCGACCTTCGGTGAAAGGGCGAAAGTGGCAGGGGTGAAAGACGCCAATGAAGAAAATGTGAAGGCTTGGCTGAAGGATCCTGAGAGCATAAAACCGGGTAACAAAATGACAGGAACATATCCGAAGCTCTCAGACAGTGAAACAGATGCGCTTTATGAATACTTAAAAGGCTTAAAAACGGAAAGCAAGTAGGGAAGAAAGGGAGATATTGGGGGAGGTCACATATGTTGAATGCGCTTACAGAAAAACGGACGCGCGGATCTATACTTTGGGATTATTTGACGACGGTGGACCATAAAAAAATCGCAATTCTTTACTTAATCGCCGGGGGATTCTTCTTTCTTGTCGGGGGAATTGAAGCGATGTTTATCAGAATTCAGCTTGCAAAACCTGAAAATGCTTTTCTCAGTGCCCAAGCGTACAATGAAGTAATGACAATGCATGGGACGACAATGATCTTTCTGGCTGCGATGCCGCTCTTATTTGCCTTGATGAATGCGGTCGTGCCTTTGCAGATTGGGGCTCGCGACGTTTCGTTTCCATTTTTAAACTCGCTCGGTTTTTGGCTCTTCTTTTTCGGGGGCATTTTCTTAAATCTAAGCTGGTTTTTGGGAGGGGCGCCAGACGCGGGCTGGACGTCATACGCCTCACTTTCGCTTCATTCTGAAGGGCACGGCATAGACTTTTTCGTCCTCGGACTGCAAATATCGGGGCTCGGGACGCTGATAGCCGGGATTAACTTTTTGGCCACGATTATCAACATGAGGGCTCCGGGCATGACATACATGAGGCTGCCTTTGTTTACATGGACGACATTTGTGGCTTCGGCATTGATTTTGTTTGCATTTCCGCCGCTTACGGTCGGATTGGCACTGATGATGCTGGATCGGCTGTTCGGCACCAATTTCTTTAATCCGGAGCTTGGCGGGAATACGGTCATTTGGGAGCATTTATTTTGGATCTTTGGCCATCCGGAGGTTTATATCTTAATTTTGCCTGCATTCGGTATTTTTTCAGAGGTCATCCCTGTGTTTGCCAGAAAGCGTTTGTTTGGGTACTCATCAATGGTTTTTGCCATCGTGCTCATTGGCTTTCTGGGCTTTATGGTTTGGGTGCATCACATGTTTACGACAGGACTCGGCCCGATTGCAAATGCGATTTTTGCGGTTGCCACAATGGCTATCGCGATACCGACCGGGATTAAGATTTTTAACTGGCTTTTGACGATCTGGGGAGGAAATGTAAAGTATACGACAGCAATGCTGTATGCCGTCTCATTTATTCCGTCCTTCGTGCTCGGCGGTGTGACGGGAGTCATGCTGGCAGCAGCAGCAGCTGATTATCAGTTCCATGATACGTATTTTGTGGTGGCACACTTCCACTATGTCATTATTGGCGGCGTGGTATTCGGCCTTTTAGCCGGTGTTCATTTCTGGTGGCCGAAAATGTTCGGTAAAATTCTGCATGAGACGATGGGGAAAATTTCATTTGTATTGTTTTTTATCGGCTTTCACCTCACGTTTTTCATTCAGCATTTTGTCGGTTTAATGGGGATGCCGCGCCGGGTTTATACGTTTTTGCCAGGCCAGGGTCTTGAAACCGGCAATCTGATCAGTACAATCGGGGCGTTTTTTATGGCGGCAGCTGTTATTCTTCTGCTGGTCAATGTCATTTGGACGTCAGTAAAAGGCGAATATGTCGGAGCTGATCCATGGCAGGACGGACGTACCCTTGAATGGACCGTTTCTTCACCGCCGCCTGAGTATAACTTTAAACAGCTTCCTTTTGTCAGAGGGCTTGATCCGTTTTGGATCGAGAAGCAGGCAGGACACAAATCAATGACACCGGCTGAACCGGTTGATGATATTCATATGCCAAACGGCTCAATCCTACCGTTTATCATTTCCTTCGGCCTCTTTGTCGCAGCGTTCGGGCTGCTGTACAGAAGCGATCACGCTTGGGGGCTGCCGGTGATCTTTATCGGACTCGGCATCACATTTATTACGATGCTGCTTCGCTCAGTAATTGATGACCACGGCTATCATATTCATAAAGAGGAACTGCCGAACGATGATAAAGGGGTGAAGGCATAATGCAAATTGAAGAAAAATTCACCGCAGAAACCTTTCCAGCTTCTCCCGAAAAAGTAACACTGGAAGGGAAAAATAAATTTTTAGGCTTTTGGCTTTTTCTTGGGGGAGAGACAGTTTTGTTCGCGTCTCTCTTCGCAACGTTTCTTGCACTCCGGAATTCAAACGCAGGTGACCCGCCTACGACGGAAATGTTCGATGTAACACTTGTGTTTATCGCCACAATGCTGCTACTAACGAGCAGTTTAACGAGTGTATACGCGATGTACCATATGAAGAACTTTTCTTTCGGCAAAATGCAGCTTTGGCTGGGAATTACGATCTTGTTGGGAGCTGGCTTTTTAGGGCTGGAAATCTATGAGTTTAAGCATTATACCCATGAGTTTGGCTTTACGATCACAAGCTCTGCGCTCGGTTCCGCGTTTTACACGCTTGTCGGTACACATGGCGCCCACGTGGCATTTGGGCTTATGTGGATCAGCACGCTGATGATTCGCAATGCCAAGAGAGGGCTGAACCTGTATACGGCGCCTAAGTTTTATGTTGCCAGTCTTTATTGGCACTTTATTGATGTAGTGTGGGTCTTCATCTTTACCGTTGTATATTTAATGGGGATGGTGGGATAAACATGGTCGGTAAAAAAAACAAAGGGCATATCAACAGCGACCTTGAATTTAAGAAAAAGAAGCACGCTCAGGAGATGAAATATCAGGTTCTGTCATTTGGTTTAATGATCGGTCTTACGATTGTTGCATTCCTGACAGTGGCAACGGACGGTGTAGGCAGCTGGTTTACGATTCCTTTCATTATTTTGCTTGCAGCAATTCAAGTCATTTTCCAGCTGTATTATTTTATGCATATGAACCAAAAAGGGCATGAGGCACCGGCAATGTTTTTGTATTCAGGCATGTTTGTCGCTTTCATCACTGTGCTTGCGTTTGTCACAATTATATGGTGGTAATTTGAACAGCTGCCGGAGGTGAAAAGATGAATCAGTTAGACGTGTTTGGGTTTCGCGCGATGTGGAGCCCTTATCTTTTTTGTATCCTGTTGGGCATTACAGTGCTTTATCTCTATTTTTACAGGCGAATGTCTTCAAAACCAAATCGAATAACGGGTAAAGAAATGGTGTGCTTTCTATCGGCGATGCTGTTTTTGTATGCAGCCGAGGGGAGTCCGGTAGATTTACTTGGACATATTATGTTCAGCGCGCATATGGTGCAAATGGCTGTCCTGTATTTGGTCGTCCCGCCGTTATTGATCGCGGGAATTCCTGCATGGCTCTGGGAGAAAATCATTTTCAGGCCTGCTATTAAACCGGTTTTTTCATTTTTTACGACACCTTTAATTGCTTTGCTTTTGTTTAACGGCATTTTTTCTTTATATCACGTTCCATTTATATTTGATACTGTCAAAACGGATCCGTTTTACCATACATTAACGACTTGGCTTATCTTTGTACTTGCGTTTTTGATGTGGTGGCCGCTTGTTCATAAGGTCAAGCGTCTTCGGCAGCTCAGCGGCTTGATGAAGCTGGGATATATTATGGCGGACGGTATGCTGCTCACACCTGCTTGTGCGCTGATCATGTTCAGTGGCGCGCCGTTATATGCCACCTATACAGATCCGTCTGCGTGGGCTGAGGCGATGAAGCTATGTGTGCCCGCGGATATGATGGGGCAGGTCCCATTAACAGGACCGGAGATGTTAAATACACTGCCTTTGTTAGAGGATCAGCAGCTCGGAGCAGTTATGATGAAAATCATTCAGGAAATTGTGTACGGCACTTTTTTAGCGATTGTCTTTTTCCAATGGGTGAAGAAAGAAAGGGAAAAGGACGGGCAGGAGGAGCCGCCGTATATTCAGCAAACGATATCATAAAAGGTACAGCGAAAAATGCTGTACCTTTTCATTACATTTGAACTGTTTTTAGCATGTCGGATATGTCCTGAATCAGTGCCTTGCTTTTTGTCACAACCTGTACGGGAAACTCTTCAGTTTCTCCATATTCTACTCCGTGCGGGTAGTAATGCTTGCCTAAGAGAGGGGACATTAATTGAATCACGGCGCGGCCGCTTCCAACATCGCCCTCTGTCGCAATGCCTTGTATCCGCAGGTAAAACGTACCCTCAATCGTCGAAAACTTCTTGTCATAGGTGACTCTTTCGTAATCCCATTGCCCCGCTCTGACGAGACCTTTGCTTTCCATCAAGTCGTCTAGCCAGCTGAGCTCAGCCTTTACCCCTTCAAGTCCGCTTTCAGTAAACTTCAACACTGACCCCTCCTTATAAAAATTACCTTTCCTGACAATCATAGTATGAAAGCGTTAAACTTTCAATGAATCTTCTTCTTTTGCAAGTATGCAAAAATTAAATTTTGACGACAATAGCACTAGACTAAAGGAGGTTATACGGATGACAAAAATAAAAGATCTGATGACAGCCGACTTGCAATATTGCACGGTATTAGATAATGTATATGAAGCTGCGGTAAAGATGAAAGACGCGAATGTAGGTGCAATTCCGGTAGTTGATGAGGATGGAGAAACACTGGTCGGCATCGTGACCGACCGTGATCTCGTGTTAAGAGGAATCGCCATAAAAAAACCAAACTCGCAAAAAATCACTGACGCGATGACCGAAAAACCTGTCAGTGTAGAGGAAGATGCTTCAGTCGATGAGGTTCTTCATTTGATGGCATCCCATCAGCTCAGAAGGATACCTGTTACAAAAAACAAAAAGTTGACTGGAATTGTCACGCTTGGTGACCTTTCTTTATCTGAACAAACGAATGAACGTGCCGGCAGCGCCTTATCGGATATTTCCGAAGGTGATAATAGAGAAGAAGGCTTTTTTCATTAACACATAAATCTTTGACATGTTAAATAGGCTGTATTGTAATGAGATGTAAGGTAAGACAATGTAATTCGCCACGGGGGTGATAGATTGAAAAATATATTGAGAGCAATTGTTATCCTCTTGATTATCTGCGGAACTTATGTTCTGTTTATTCAATATGGATCTGTTCCTGAACAAAAATCAAATGATAGCGAGCCTCAAGTGTCTAACGAGGAAGCGCAAAGCGGCAAACGAATACATATGCCGACTTCTGGATTATTGTCCTTTATGGGCAAGTCCTCCGATAAAGTAACGAAAAAGCTTGGGGAACCAGAACGCATTGACCCTTCAGCTTATGATTACGACTGGTGGGTATACAATCAAGGAAAGGACCAGTATGTCCAAATCGGGGTATTAAACCATAAAGTGGTCACATTATTTGCTACTGGGAATGATATTAACGCAAAGCCTTTCAAAATTGGTGAATCAACCGGAGAAGTATTCAAGACGACCCAGGTGGCACCGTTTGTGAATGTAGATTATAAAGGAAATTCCTATCGGTTTGAGTTTTCTGAAGAGGATATCAATACCAGGCCGACTGTTAAGGTAGGAAAGATGTATGTCCAGCTGTATATGGACAAATTTGAGGGGAAACTATCCAGCATCAGGGCGTTTGATGCACAAACCTTTGTAAAGCAAAGACCTTATGAGGTTGTGTACCGTGGTGAGTTAATGAAACCGGAAGCTGTTTCAGATGATAAGTGGAAAAAGATCCAAACGACGAGCGAAAAGCAAATACTTGATTTGACGAACGTCATACGCGTCAAACATGGGCTTGCGAAGCTTGAGTGGGATCAGCCGACGGCGGAAGTTGCCTTTGGGCATAGCCAGGATATGAAGGAAAATAATTATTTCTCCCATGTCTCTAAAAAATACGGCACGCTGAAAGACCGCTTAGAAGAAGGGGATGTTGACTTTCAGCAAGCGGGAGAAAATATTGCATACAATTATGTAGACGGTCCGGCTGCTGTAGAAGGCTGGCTAAATAGCGAAGGGCATCGAAAAGCCCTCCTGAACTCAGATTATACGCATCTCGGGGTCGGAGTAGACCGAAAATATTACACCCAAAATTTTATTAAGCGATGGTAATGAAAAGCCGCGGGCGAATGGTTCCGCGGCTTTTCTAATTTTGCAAAAGCTTGATGGTTTGAATACATGTGCTGATAGTAATAGGGGAGGCCGATTCCCATTCCTTCAATAAGGCTTTTCACGAGTGACGGAAAAAGCTAAAAATTCTCATTCGTGAATGAATATAGGCGAACACAATGCCTCACAAAACGATACATTGTAGTAGGTACGATTTTCGGAGGGGGTGAGGATTGTGGCGAATCAACATGCCAATCATTCAATCAATGACTTTAAACAATTCGTCAAAAAGCATCCCAAGCTGATAAAAGAAGTGCGCAAAGAACAAAGAAGCTGGCAGGACGTATATGAAAATTGGGTCCTCTTCGGGGAGAACGACCCGATTTGGGATCCGTATCGGGAACCGGAAGAGGCTGCGGAAGCTGTGCCTGAAACAGAGCAAAAAAACGATTTTGTCTCTAAAATGGTGACAGCGGTGAAAAAGATGGATGTCAATCAAATGAACGAACAAATCAATAAAATGAGCCAGTCGATCTCATCGTTGCAAAATCTTCTTAATACATTTTCCGGGAGCGGCCATAAGCAATCTCAGCCAGGCTCTGGACAGCATCCTTTTTCTTTTCGAAAGGATTAAAAAAGGGGAGCTCATATGCGCAAAGAGGTTCAGGAATTTATTTCAGCAAACGAAGAACGGAAACGATTCATCAGAGAACAGCCGATATGGTATCGCAGGCTTTCGAGAAAACCGGATGATCTGTCCGCCTTTCAGCTTGAGATGATGAACTTTTATGAAAAAACCATACCGCACCGGGTGAACCAATTTACGAACGGGATCCAAATGGCGCAAATGATGATGCAAATGTTTCAAGCGATGCGGACAAAAGATTAAAAGGCCCGATAGAGGGTCTTTTTTCATGCTGTTATAGGGAGATTGTTTTTCAGGCTTCGGCTAAGCATTTTCCAATTGGCTGGTTTCATGGTAAACTAACAACTGGAGGTGCATGTTATGTATGCGACGATGGAATCCGTGCGGCTTCAAAGTGAAGCTCAGCAGCTTGCCGAGATGATTCTGCAGTCGGAGACGGCTGAGAACTACCGCAATTGTTACAAGCGTCTCCAAGAAGATGAAGAGGCAGGGCGGATTATTCGTTCTTTTATCAAAATAAAAGAGCAGTATGAGGATGTACAGCGTTTTGGCAAATATCATCCTGACTATAGAGAAATATCCCGGAAAATGAGGGAGATCAAGCGGGAGCTGGACCTGAACGATAAGGTGGCTGACTTCAAGAGAGCTGAAAATGAGCTCCAGTCTATTCTTGATGAGGTTAGCGTCGAGATTGGGACAGCTGTTTCTGAGCATGTGAAAGTTCCGACTGGGAACCCTTATTTTGACGGTTTGTCTTCATGCGGAGGCGGCTGCGGTTCAGGCGGAAGCTGCGGATGCAAAGTGTCCTGACGAGACTGGCCGTCTCGTCTTTTACATATAAGAGAAATCAGGCAGGTGATTGTATTGGAGAATAGGCGCCAGGGCATGATAGTGTATCTGCATTCCCTAAAGCAAAGCAAAATGCTGAGGAAGTTCGGAAATGTGCACTATGTATCAAAACGTTTGAAATATGTCGTGCTGTATTGCGATATGGACCATATTGAAAAAACGATGGACAAGATTGCGTCTTACTCTTTTGTGAAAAAAGTGGAGCCTTCTTATAAACCGTTTTTAAAATTGGAATTCGAGTCAAAGCTTGATAAAGCAAAAGAATACGATTATAAAATCGGCATATAGCTGTATAAAAAAATCCCCGCAGGCTTCTGCGGGGTCCTTCTATTCCTTAACATGTTAAGGAGAAGGCAAAGGGAGAGGAGAAACCGGAGGAAGAACTTATGGGGAAACGTAAGTCTTCTCCGCGGTTGGCAACAACATCCTCTAGATGCTGTTGCTAATAGTATGGACAAGGATCATTCTGCCTATACACCTGTTTATTAAGATTAGCGTTCATTGTTTGAAAGAATGCTTTATGTTAAGATAGGATTGATTTTTTTCGATGTACATAGCGGCGTCCGGCCGAACAAAGAAACAAAATAGCTTTTAGAAAAAGTGGTGTGGAACATGAGAGTAATTTCTGGATCAAAAAAAGGCCGTTCACTGAAGGCTGTGCCGGGAACATCAACAAGACCGACAACCGACAAAGTGAAGGAATCCATTTTCAATATGATCGGCCCTTATTTTGACGGGGGCAGGGGACTTGACTTATTCGCGGGGAGCGGGGGCCTTGGAATCGAAGCGCTTTCACGCGGGTTTGAGCATTGTATATTCGTTGACCGTGATTTTAAAGCGATTCAAACGGTAAAATCAAATTTGAAAACGCTGGAGCTTACAAAAAATGCCCAGGTATACCGGAATGATGCGGAACGGGCTTTGCATGCTGCTGCAAAAAGAGAAACAGGCTTTCGCGGCATTTTTCTTGATCCGCCGTATAAGGAACAAAAACTAAAAGCGCTTTTAACTATGATTGATGAATATCAAATGCTGGAAGAAGATGGCTTTATCGTTGCTGAGCATGACAGAGAGGTCGAGCTTCCCGAAACCGTAGGAGACCTTGTGATGACAAGAAAAGAAACCTATGGACTTACAGGTGTGGCGATTTATAAAAAGAGGGGGTAGTGATGTGGCGAGTATAGCTGTCTGTCCCGGCAGTTTTGATCCGGTGACCTACGGGCACCTGGACATCATCAGACGCGGGGCGCATATTTTTGAACAAGTGTATGTATGTGTGCTGAATAATTCTTCAAAAAAGCCTTTGTTTAGTGTGGAAGAACGGTGTGAGCTTCTGAGAGAAGTGACAAAAGACATTCCGAACATAACAGTTGAAACGTCGCAAGGACTGTTAATTGATTATGCAAAAAGAAAAAATGCGAAAGCGATTTTAAGAGGCTTGAGAGCGGTATCTGATTTTGAATACGAGATGCAGGGGACATCCGTAAACCGTGTGCTTGATGAATCCATTGAGACGTTTTTTATGATGACAAATAACCAATATTCGTTTTTAAGTTCAAGCATCGTAAAAGAAGTGGCAAGATACAATGGATCGGTATCAGAGTTTGTGCCGCCGGAAGTAGAGCTGGCGCTTCAGCAAAAATTCAGACAAGGATGAGGGTTTTGACTCATCCTTTTTTTGTTCCGTTTGTCAGTCTGTAAGAAAAAATGATAATGTACGTAAACAGTGCGCATAATGTGACAGCAGGTCCAATCTGCACAAGCAGATTCCAGCCGTTTATAAATGCAGTTGGCATCTCGCTGATATTAAGAGATTTGAATACATACTGATACGGATCATGCCATGCCGTGTAAAGCGGTTTCCATAAAAGCATGACGAAAACGGCGGCATAAACGCCCTGCAGTAAACGTGCGATAAAGAATGGTTTAAATCTGATATCGGTTTCCGATAAAATACCTGCCACCTGAGCTTGAACGGAAAAGCCGCTAAACCCGAGAATAAAGCTGACGACAATGGCTTTTTGCAGAAGAGAAACATCTGTCTCACTGACAAGCTTGCTTCCTAACGTGATTTCAAACATCCCTGATAAAAGGGGAATGTCCAATTGAGCCGGCAGCTGAAACAAGGCCAGTACACCTTTTGTGAAAATAGACAGAACATCAGTCAGCTGCACGACGGACAACAGCCGGTTAAAGACAGAAAATAAAATAATAAATCCGCCGACCATAAGAAGCGTTTGAACAGAAGAGGTCACGGCGTCGCCTAAAATTTTACCCAGGGGCCGTTTTTCCGCAAGTCTGGCGGTATGCAGAGCGTGTAGAGCATCTTTAATCGAAGGAAAAGGTATTGTTTTCTTCCCTCTAAGATGCTGCTCTTCCTTGCGGCCGTAGGAACGCATCGTTAAACCGACAGCCAGATTCCCCAAATAGTGTGCAGAAGCCAATAAAATGCCCAATGACGCGTTTTGGAAGAAACCGACGGCAACAGCGCCGAAGATAAAGAGCGGGTTTGAAGAATTGGTAAACGACGCAAGCCGTTCTGCTTCTACTCTTGAAATTTGTTTTTCCTGCCGCAGACGGGCAGTGAGTTTTGCTCCCGCTGGGTTTCCTGATGCCATTCCCATAGCAAGAACGAAGCCGCCGACACCGGGCACGCGAAAGATCGGCCGCATAAAAGGCTCAAGCAAAACACCGACAAACCGCACAATGCCAAAACCGATTAGAAGTTCTGACAGAATAAAAAATGGCAGCAATGACGGAAACACAACCTCCCACCACATAGAAAGCCCGGTTTTAGAGGCTTCGAATGAGGCCTGCGGATGTGAGATGACAGTCGCTGTTAAAAAAAGAAAAAACGAAGCAATCAAAAGTGTGTTAATCTTCGACAAGTTCATTCTTACCTCCCCGATGCTAAAAATGCCCAATGACATATATATCATGATAAAATAATGTATGACACGAAACGGCCAAGCAGTACCTGTCCTCTTGATTCTTTGTACTAATATACGAGCATAGGGGTTCAGTTTAGACCATAGAATTCGGTATACAGGGAATTCAGGCAGGAGGTTAACGCGTTGGCCAAACCTAAAATCGGGTTAGCGTTAGGATCGGGAGGGGCCAGAGGGATTGCTCATCTCGGTGTACTTTCCAGTTTACATAAGCACCAAATTGAAGTAGATATGATTGCGGGGAGCAGCATGGGCGCTTTGGTGGGCAGTTTCTATGCAGCCGGCCATGATGTGGCAACCATGAAAAAAGTCGCCAAAGCCTTTAAACGGCGGCTTTATGCTGATTATACGGTGCCCAGGCTTGGTTTTTTAAAAGGTGACCGCGTCAGGCAGCTTGTGCATGCTTATACATTCGGAAAACCGATCGAAGAGCTTCAAATCCCGCTGGGCATTGTGGCGTGTGATTTACAGACGGGAGAAAAGATTGTGTTTCGCAAAGGCTCAGTGTCAGATGCGGTGCGGGCCAGCATCAGCATACCGGGTATTTTTATTCCGCAGAAGCTGGACGGACGGCTTCTTGTAGACGGCGCGGTTGTCGATCGAATTCCGGTTTCGGTTGTAAAAGACATGGGGGCTGATATCATCATCGCATCGGATGTCTCCAGGGTTCGAAAAACTGAAACGGCGGCGCATATTTTTGATGTGATTATGCAAAGTATGGATATACTGCAAAATGAATTGGTGCGACATCAAACGATCGCCGCAGATATCATGATTCGCCCTTCTCTTGAAACATACAGCTCAAGCTCGTTTGCCAATATTGAAGCAATGATATCGGCAGGCGAGGAGGCGACAAACCGCATGATCAGCAAGATAAGAAAAGAAATAGAGAATTGGGAGGGCTCATAATTTGCTGCGTAAAAAACATTTTAGCTGGATGCTTGTCATCCTCATTCTGATTGCCGTTTTATCATTTATAAAACTTCCATACTATATTACAAAACCGGGAGAAGCGACAGAGCTTGCTTCACTGATAAAAGTGGAGGGAGGCTACCCGGAAACAGGGAGCCTGTCCTTAATGACTGTCAAAGTGGGGCCGGCTAATCCGTTTACATATGTGTGGGCAAAGATGCACCCTTATTATGAAATTGTTCCTGATGAGAGCATCAAGGAAGAAGGTGAATCAGATAAGGAGTATATGAAAAGGCAGCTCCAAATGATGCAAAGCTCGCAAGAAAACGCGGTTATAGCCGCCTATCAAAAGGCAGGAAAAAAAGTCAGCTATTCGTTTAACGGCATATACGCTAGCTCAGTTGTAGAAAACATGCCTGCAAAAGGGAAAATAGAAGTCGGTGATAAAATCATCAGTGCAGACGGAAAAAACTATCAGTCTGCTGAAAAGCTGATTGATTATATCAGCAGCAAAAAAGCGGGAGATAGAGTCACGTTAAAAATCGAAAGAGAAGAAAAAGAAAAGCGTGTCACTCTTACGTTAAAACAATTCCCTGATGAGCCGGATCGGGCAGGAATCGGAGTTTCGCTCTATACAGACAGAAACGTCAAAGTGGAGCCTGATATTGATTTTGAAATTGAAAATATCGGCGGCCCGTCAGCAGGGTTAATGATGTCTCTTGAAATCTATAATCAGCTGACAAAACCAGACGAAACAAAAGGCTACGATATTGCGGGAACAGGTACAATTGATGTTGACGGAACAGTAGGCCCGATCGGCGGCATAGATCAAAAAGTCGTTGCCGCAGACAAAGCCGGAAAAGACATTTTCTTTGCGCCAAATCAAAACGGCGCCAATAATTCCGATTATAAAAATGCTGTAAAAACAGCAAAAGATATTGATTCAGATATGAAGATTGTGCCTGTTGATACGATGCAGGATGCGATTGATTATTTGAATAAGCTGAAAGCAAAAAGCACCTGATATTCAGGTGCTTTTTCTATATATTTAAAAAACGTTGTTCATCCTCGTCATATCGAATTGGTGCATGTCCGTATTCCTGCAGGTCAAACTCAGTTCTCAGCGGTTCTTCTATCGGCAGGCTGTAGATTCTGCTTGCTTTTATATCCAGATCGAGAGCTGGATGGGAGAAAGAGGACAATTTGCTTACAAGCGGAACAGACAGCACTTTTTTATTTTCCGATAAATAAGCCTGTCCTTTTTTCGTCATGCCGAGAAGCCTGATATAAGGCACCTTTTCGTCGTTAAGCAGCTTGTGCATATCTTGTTTATTCGTTCTGGTTAGAATGTGCGTGTTCATCCGCTGGAGCCTTGTCCACGTATAACGTTTTGTTTTCAGCAGCTCCATAAATTCCTGGTAGGAGCAGGCTTTTCTGATCGAACGGAGAATTCTGTGCTCTAAGCCCTCCTCCACCTCGTATACTTGCTGTAATTCCTGTGCTGTTACAGTTGATAGGCTGTATTTTAAGTAAGAAAAATAGCTTTCAGGTGTATGCCACAGTCCAAAAGATTTGCGGTAATATGCTAATTCACGTGCAGATACAGCAGGGAGAAAACGAAGGCAGGCTTCAAGATTCTGTTCAACCATTGCTTTTCTGATGCTCGTGGCGCTTGCGATATGGTTTTCGCCTCCAGGAAGGTCGGCATCATGATAGTCCGAGGAGATGCGCGCTGTGGTACAAGGTTTCATCGGATATCCCCCGGAAAGAATGGAAGTCACATAATGGTATCCCAGAATGTTATTTGGTTTTGATAAATCAAGTGTACTTTCGGTATGTAAAATGGAGCTGTAGGCGATAGCTGCCGCGGCTGGATAACTGACACCCTTTTTAAGTTCTTCTTTAATACGCTGATCAAATGTATGTTTATGCTCATCAATAAGCTTTGCTGTTTCTAAAAAAGGCCCAATATCGCCATTTTCACTACCGAAAAACAGCGCCTCGCATCCAAGTTTGTTCAGGATGGAAACACTGCCGCGTGCAAAAATCTCCGCTTTTTGCACCGCATAAAGATATGGCAGCTCAATGACAAGATCGACTCCGCTTTGCAGCGCCATTTTTGTTCGGGCCCATTTTGATACTACAGCCGGTTCTCCGCGCTGTAAAAAATGTCCGCTCATTACCGCGACAGCCGTGTCGCAACCGGTTTGCCGCTTTGCTGTTTGGGCATGATAAAGGTGACCGTTATGAAAGGGATTATATTCAACCACCAATCCGACAGCTTTCATATTTTTTCCGCCTTTCTTGCTATGTTTAAAAACGTATGGTACATTTGCAAATGAAAACTTTTACGTCTTATTTTTATTTTAAGTGTATGCATCGCCTATTCCGCTGTCAATGATACTTGAATGGCAGCATTATGCTGTAAAGAAAAAATATTGACAAAAACAATCTTAAAAGCTATAATCATGTTTGTTGCTTTCATGAGGTGATACAAATGAAATGGACGATTTATCAGCTGCATCAAATGCCAAAACAAAGTTTTGAGTTTGATGAAACAGTTGAGTTAAATGAGCTGACAAAGCTGAATTCTGACATTCGCCGCATTTCTCCCGTTCGGGTGAAGGGCAGAGCGGATATCAAATCCAAACAGGTTTCGTTTGATTTTGCAATTTCAGGCGAAATGATTTTGCCATGCTCAAGAACACTCGTTGATGTTCCGTATCCATTTGAAATTTCAACAAAAGAACTGTTTATATTTCATCAGACGGATGATATAGA
The DNA here is from genome assembly GCF_058248265.1 of Bacillus sp. NS1. Lineage (NCBI taxonomy): Bacteria > Bacillati > Bacillota > Bacilli > Caryophanales > Bacillaceae > Bacillus > Bacillus sp. NS1. Next base: position 608,622 of record NZ_JBZAZF010000002.1, read on the forward strand.
AGATGATGACGTTCACATTGTTGAGGACGATACTGTCGACTTAACTCCGATCGTGAAAGAAGAAATTCTTTTAGAAATCCCTATGCAAATCTTTTGTGAATCTGAACAAGAAAAAGGAGCTGCTCCTCAAGAAGGAAAGGACTGGCAAGTCATTTCGGAGGAAGACAAGAAGAAGCAAGTTGATCCGAGACTCGCAGCCCTTGAAAAGCTCTTAAAACAAGATGATGAATCTTAACTCTTTAAGGAGGTGGGAATAATGGCTGTACCTTTTAGAAGAACTTCTAAAATGAAGAAAAGATTGCGCCGTACACATTTCAAACTTAATGTACCTGGTATGACAGAATGTCCGTCATGCGGAGAGATGAAATTGTCTCACCGTGTATGCAAAGCATGCGGATCATACAACGGCAAAGACATAAATGTAAAAAGTAACTAATAAGAAAAGCGCAGGGTGAAAGCCCTGCGCTTTTTCTTTTTCTCTTCCTGTCAGCTTGCGGAAAATTTGTGAGTGCAAATAGTCTATCTAATCTATTACCGGCATATGTATGAGATAAATAAGCTGACATGGAGGGAGATTGAATTTGACCATTACAAGACAAGATGCTTGGACTCAGGATGAGGATTTGCTGCTGGCAGAAGTGGTGCTTCGTCATATTCGAGAGGGAGGAACACAGCTTTCCGCCTTTGAGGAGGTTGGAAGGGCGCTGACCAGAACCGCGGCAGCCTGTGGTTTCAGGTGGAACTCGTATGTGAGAAAACAATACCAGTCAGGTATAGAGCTTGCGAAAAAGCAGAGGAAAGAACTGAGAAAACAAATCGGCGTACATTCGGTTAATATGCCGAATTCCGTTAAGCAGACTGCCGCGGCAGCGTCAGAAGGAAAACGAGATTTGTCCATACAGGATGTCATTCAATTTCTTGAACAATTCAAAGAAGCGCCGTCTGCACAAGAATTTCAGCTCGAAAGGGAAAAATTGAAGGAGCAAATCCAATCGCTGCAAAACGAGCTTGAGGATTTACGGAGTGAAAATCAAACATTGAGGAACCAGCTAGAGATGACAGAAGAGGATTACAAGGCACTGATCGATATCATGGATCGGGCCAGAAAAATGGTTGTTTCAAAAGAAGATGGAAGAATGAAAAAGGCTCAAGAAACGTAATGAAACGCTTGAAATGAACCGGCCCTAGAGTAAAAATAGGCCGGTTGTTTTATTTCTATGCAGACTCTCCCGGTGTCATCTCATGATCCATATCAGGGTGCCAGATGAGCGGGTTTTCCCCTTTGTCCCGCGCCATATCGTATTTAACAGTTTCAAAATTCATTTTATTCCAAAACTCTGCTGATTTCATTCGCGGATTTGTCCGAATCGGCATTTTGAATGATTTAGCGAATTCAACCAACGCTGTCCCGTATCCCCTGTTCTGGTAGCCTGGAAGAACCTCAAGCTTCCACAGCTCTAAATAATCCTGGCGGTTGTCAAAATAAGGATTCGATTTGCCGTTAACTTGATATAGACTCATTCGCGCTACAAGTTTATCCCCAAAATAAATACCGTAAAAAGGTGAGGTGCTGTCATTTTCAATAATATTATCCTGAAGATCTTCAAGCATTGAAAGCTCCTGAATGCCGTATTCTTTGAATTTCTTGAATTCTTCAAGTGTTTTATAGTTGATTAGCAGACGTTCTACCTTTACCAAACCAATCTCCCCCTTTGTTGTTTCTACATATATTGTAAACGCTTTATTTAAAAAATCCAAATATTTAAACTTTAATTTTAAGCACACGGAATCTTTGAGAAGTAATTTCTTCATACTTCTGCTATGATAATACGTAAATGCTAAATTGGGTGTGACATCATGAAAATTGGAATTATCGGCGGAGGTTCCGTCGGTCTTTTATGCGCCTATTATTTGTCACTTCATCACGAGGTGACTGTTGTGACAAGGCGGAAAGAACAGGCTGCGGCCATTCAGTCTGAAGGGATCCGGCTTTATAAAGGCGGAGAAGAATTCAGCGCTGATTGCAGTGCGGACACGAGTATCAAGTCGGATTTTGATCTTCTTGTCGTGACAGTGAAGCAGCATCAGCTTCAGTCTGTTTATCCGTTGCTTGAACGGATCGGGAGAACGAACATATTATTTTTGCAAAACGGCATGGGGCATATCCACGACCTAAAAGACTGGCGCGTAGGCCATTCCATTTATGTTGGAATCGTTGAACACGGAGCTGTAAGAAAATCAGATACAGCTGTTGATCATACAGGCTTAGGTGCGATAAAATGGAGCGCGTTCGACGATGCAGAACCAGAGCGGTTGAACACCTTGCTTCAGCATAATCACTCGGACTTTCCAATTCGTTATGAGACGGATTGGTACCGTCTGCTGACGGGCAAGCTGATTGTAAATGCTTGTATCAATCCGTTAACCGCTTTATTGCGGGTGAAAAATGGAGAACTGCTGGCAACGCCAGCTTATCTGGCTTTTATGAAGCTGGTTTTTCAAGAGGCTTGCCTTATTTTAAGGCTTGAGGACGAAGCAGAGGCTTGGGAGCGGGTGCGGGCCGTGTGCGGGCAAACGAAAGAAAATCGCTCTTCAATGCTTGTTGACGTCATCGAAGGCAGACAGACAGAAGCTGACGCCATTATCGGATATTTATTGAAGGAAGCAAGCCTTCACAGCCTTGATGCCGTCCACCTGGAGTTTTTATACGGTGGCATAAAAGCTTTGGAGCGAAATACAAACAAAGTCTTTTGAGCTTTTTCTATAACATGCTATACTCATTTCGGATAACTAACTATTTATTGGAGAAAGGAAGTTCTAGAAGATGCAGCTAACTGAACTTTCCATCAAAAATCAGAATGTGTTTGTACAGCACTATATAGATGGCAAAGAAGAAATGTCTTCTTTTTTTGATTACAGCATTCATAATACTGACATGTGGCGCGAAAGACTGAAAGACTTATCCTCCCGTTTTTTCGCAAGAGAGGAATTGGCGGCGTACTTATCCTCTTACCATAACAAATTCGGTTCAAATGCCATGCAGTCTGCTATTGAGAAGCTGAAGGACCCGACAAGTGCCGCTGTTGTCGGCGGACAGCAGGCCGGACTTTTAACAGGACCGCTTTACACGATACATAAAATCATTTCAATCATTGTGTTAGCAAAGGAACAAGAAAAGCAACTGCAGGTGCCTGTCATACCGATCTTCTGGGTGGCTGGAGAAGACCATGATTTGGATGAGATTAATTTTGTCCATACGTCAGAAGAGAGTGGGCCTGTGAAAAAAAAGCTGCCTCAGTCTTACTGGAAGAAGTCTTCGGCAGCGAGCACATCGCTTGATCAAGAAAAATGTGCCGCGTGGATAGATGATGTATTTGCCGCTTTTGAGGAAACTGACCACACGAATGCACTTCTCGACAATGTAAAACGATGTTTAAGGGAATCTGGTACGTTCACTGACTTCTTTGAACTGTTAATCGCGGATCTGTTCCAAGAGGAAGGTTTAGTTTTATTGAATTCTGGAGATCCGGGGATTAAAAAGCTGGAAACGGCCATGTTCCAAAAGATTCTTCGGGAAAATGATGAACTCGCCCGCGCGGTTTCAGATCAGCAGGCCTTCATGCGTAAAGCAGGCTACAAACCGATTATCGAGTCCGGAAAAGAGCAGGCGAATCTGTTTTATGAATATGAAGAAGAACGTTTTTTAATTGAAAAAGATAACGGCCGTTTTGTCATCAAAGAGCTTGATCTCGGATGGACGATGGATGAACTTTATACACATATGGAAGAACATCCCGAGCGCTTCAGCAATAATGTTGTGACGAGGCCCTTAATGCAGGAATACCTCATTCCGACATTAGCATTTATTGCAGGGCCTGGAGAAATCAACTATTGGGGTGAGCTCAAACGGGCCTTTGCGGTGATGGGCTTTAAAATGCCTCCTGTTATGCCGAGGCTGAACATTACGATACTTGAACGGCATATTGAGAAAAAACTGGTTGAACGGAATATCTCATTACAAGACGCGATTGAACGCGGAACTGAGAATCAAAGAGAGACATACTTTGAGCGCCAGATTCCGGATGAGTTTACCGCAGTGATGGATCAGGCGAAAACCCAAATTGAAGCGATTCATAAAACAGTCCGGCAGGAGGCGTTAAAGGTTGATCAAAGCATGGAACCTTTACTCATGAAGAATGCCGCTTTTATTCAGGATCAGCTTCAATTCTTAGAGCGTACTGTGACGAAGCGAATTGAAGAAAAAGAAGGCTACGTCCTGAAGGATTATGAGAGAATCCAAAATAGCATTAAACCGCTGCTTGCACCCCAAGAACGAATTTGGAATATTATGTATTATTTAAATAGGTACGGTCCAAAATTCTTCACATCATTCAAGAATCTGCCATTTTCTTTTCAAAATCAACATCAAGTTGTCAAACTTTGAAATAAAGTTTTAAAGAACCCTGAATAGTTCAGGGTTTTTTTTTATGGGTAAACAGTGTAAAATGAAGTTGTGGAGAGAAGTGGTGGATAGTGGTGAGTTAAGGAGAGAAAGTGGGGCAAGAGATCATGTTTATGGGTGAATATCAGCATACAATCGATGCAAAAGGCCGCATGATCGTACCCGCTAAATTCAGAGAAGGTCTCGGTGAGCAGTTTGTGCTGACAAGAGGGCTTGATCAATGTCTCTTCGGCTACCCTATGCACGAGTGGAAACAAATTGAAGAAAAACTAAAAGCCCTTCCTCTCACAAAAAAAGATGCCCGTGCATTTACCCGTTTCTTCTTTTCAGGGGCGACCGAATGCGAACTGGACAAGCAAGGCAGGGTAAATATCGCATCTTCTCTATTGAATTACGCCAAACTGGAAAAAGAATGTGTTGTTATCGGGGTTTCTAATCGAATTGAATTGTGGAGTAAAGTAATTTGGGAACAATACACAGAAGAGCAAGAAGATTCATTTGCTGAAATTGCTGAAAACATGATTGGGTTTGATATATAATGATTCTTCGTGTATAACACTCTAAAAACAATTACAATTCATCCTGATAAAAGGTGGGACCAACACATTATGTTTCAACACAAGACAGTACTTCTTCGTGAAACCGTAGACGGGCTCAATATTAAACCGGACGGTACATATGTAGACTGCACACTCGGCGGAGCTGGGCACAGTACATATTTATTGCAGCAGTTATCCGAGAAGGGGCGTTTAATCGCTTTTGACCAAGACGATACGGCATTACAGCATGCGAAAGAAGCGTTGTCCGATTATAAAGGGCAGCTCATTCTGATTAAAAGCAATTTCAGGTATTTAAAAGAATGTTTGAATGAACGTGGCATTACAGAAGTAGACGGTATTTTATTTGATTTAGGGGTGTCTTCTCCGCAGCTGGATACACCGGAACGCGGATTCAGTTATCATCATGACGCACCGTTGGACATGAGGATGGACCAGTCGGCCACACTTACGGCGAAAGAAGTCGTTAATGAGTGGCGCTATGAGGATCTTGTCCGTATCTTCTTTAAATACGGCGAAGAGAAGTTCAGTAAACAGATCGCCAGAAAAATTGAGGAGGCAAGAATCAAATCTCCTATTCAAACTACGGGCCAACTGGTCGATCTAATAAAAGACGCGATTCCCGCTCCAGCGAGAAGGAGCGGAGGACATCCTGCTAAACGCGTGTTTCAGGCAATCAGAATTGCTGTGAACGATGAACTTAAGGTGTTTGAAGAGGCTTTGGAGCAGGCAATTGAGGTTCTGAAGCCAGGGGGAAGGGTATCAGTCATTACCTTCCACTCGCTTGAAGACAGAATTTGCAAATCCACTTTTAAAGAAAAGTCGTCACTTCCGGAACTTCCTCCGGGTCTTCCTGTCATACCGGAAGAGTTTGAACCGGAGCTGAAGCTCATCACACGAAAACCGATTACGGCATCTCAAGAAGAGCTTGAAGAAAACAACCGGGCCCGTTCTGCGAAGCTTCGGATTGCCGAAAAAAGAAAATAACGAAACGCGAAAGCAAAATTAAAAGGAGGTCATCAGCCTATGGGCAATTTAGCTTACCAACCAGAGAAACAGCAGCGGCATGCGGTCAGTCCTGAGAAAAAAGTGATTGTTAAAAAAAGGGCTTCCATTACTCTCGGAGAAAAAGTGCTCCTTGTCCTCTTTGCTGCGGCGGTGCTTAGCGTATCGCTTTTGATTGTATCGAAAGCGTATGCGGCATATCAAACCAATATTGAGGTGCAAAAACTTGAGGAGCAAATTTCAGCCGAAAACAAGCAAATTGGTGACCTCGAAAAAAATGTTGCTGACTTAAGCAAACCGCAGCGCATTATGGACATTGCGAAAAAGAACGGCTTGGATTTAAAAGATAAAAAAGTGAAAAACATACAGGAATGATTCAAATGCCAAAAAAGAATAAATTTATGAATAGGGGAGCAGCGATTCTAAGTATTTGTTTCGCTCTCTTTTTCTTTGTCATCCTGGGTAGAATGGCATATATTCAAATAACCGGAAAAGCGGACGGTGAAGTGCTTGCGACAAAAGCGACAGAGCAGCATGAAAAGAAACGGACCATCGAAGCAAGCCGCGGCTCGATTTTAGACCGAAACGGAAAAGTGATTGCAGAGGACACAGCGACGTATAAGCTGATTGCCATCCTCGATAAAAAAATGACGACTGATGTTAAGCATCCTCAGCATGTCCAAAACAAAGAAAAAACGGCAGAAGCGCTATCTAAAGTGATAAAAATGGATAAGGCTGATATCCTTGATATCTTAAATAAGGAGGGTGCGAAACAAGTTGAATTTGGCTCAGCGGGCCGTGATATTACGTATTCGCAAAAGCAAAAAATCGAAAAGCTGAACCTCCCGGGCATTTCATTCTTACGGGATACAAAACGCTATTATCCAAACGGCGTTTTTGCATCCAATTTAATCGGCTATGCCGAGGTTGATCAAAAAACAAATGAAATTTCCGGCGCGATGGGATTAGAAAAAGTGCTGGATAAGTATTTGAAGGAGCGGGACGGATATGTGACATATGAAAGTGACAAATCCGGCTGGGAGCTCCCGAACAGCAAAAATAAAATTACAGCACCAAAAAATGGGGACAATGTTTATTTAACCATTGACCAGAAAATTCAAACCTTTTTGGAAGACAGCATGACAAAAGTGGCAAAAAAGTATAATCCGAAAAAAATCATGGCCGCAGTCGTCGATCCGAAAACGGGCAAAGTGCTTGCCATGGGACAGCGTCCAAGCTTTGACCCGAACACACGCGATGTGACGAACTACTATAATGATTTAATTTCATATGCGTATGAACCTGGATCAACGATGAAGATTTTTACACTTGCTGCTGCGATACAGGAGAATGTGTATAACGGCAATGAAAAGTACAAGTCCGGAACATACAAAGTAGGCGGAGGAATAGTAAGAGACCATAATGAAGGGGTAGGCTGGGGGCCAACAACATACCATGATGGTGTAGTGAGGTCTTCTAATGTGGCTTTTGCCAAACTGGCTAATGAAAAGCTAGGCTATACCCGTCTAAATGAATATCTTCATAAATTCAATTTCTATCAAAAAACGGGTATTGACTTGCCGAATGAAGTATCAAGTAAAATTAACTTTAAATATGAATTTGATAAAGCGTCGACTGCATATGGTCAAGCCTCTGCTGTTACACCAATTCAACAGCTGCAGGCTGCGACTGCAATAGCAAATGACGGTAAAATGATGCAACCTTACGTCATAGACCATATTGTTGATCCTGATACGAAGAAAACCATTTACCAAAATAAACCTCAGTCAGCTGGTACGCCAATCTCTGCAGACACCGCTAAAGAGGTTCGTAATATTTTAGGTGATGTTGTAACATCTGATATCGGTACTGGACGGCCTTATAAAATTGAAGGTTTTGATGTGGCTGTTAAAACTGGAACAGCACAAATTGCCGGACAAAACGGTTATCTGTCTGGCCGCGATAATTACGTATTTTCTGTAATGGGGATGGCGCCTAAAGATGACCCTGAGCTGTTGATCTATGTTGCAGTACAGCAGCCGCAATTAGAGAATGATGAAACGGGCTCAAATCCAGTATCAGAAATCTTCAACCCAACAATGAAAAACAGCTTGCACTACCTGAACATCGAACCAACTGTGAAATCTAATTCAGATAAGGAAGAAACAAAAGCGCAGACCATGCCTGATTTAACAGATCATACGGTAACTGCTGCTCAAAAGAAAGCAAAAGAAGAGAATCTCACACCGATTGTCATCGGCAGTGATGTCGCTGTAAAAGAACAATATCCGATAGCTGATGAGGAAGTTCTCACCAATCAGAAGGTCTTTCTGAAAACGGGCGGCAAAATCAAAATGCCAGATATGACAGGCTGGTCGAGAAGAGAGGTTCTTCAGTACGGCGAGCTGGCGGGAATTCATATTGAAGTAAGCGGCCAAGGCTACGCTGTCAGCCAAAGTGTCAAGAAGGACAAAGAAATAAAAGACAAAACCGTAATCAAGGTTAAGTTTAAAAACCCTGATTAAAAAGAAAGAAAGCTTGCCGGGGATTCTCCCCTTTATGCAGGCTTTCTTTTTTTATACCTTCAGAGGAGCATCGTTCTACCTGTCCAATTACAGACATAAAATGAAACAAGCCTAAATAAGGAGTGAACGGTCTCTTGCGCGTCTCGAATGTAACGGTTAGAAAACGTTTATTATTTGTTTTGCTTTTTGGCGTGATCGTGTTTCTGATCATTGATACAAGGCTGGGGTATGTTCAGTTTGTGATGGGCGAGAAACTGACTTCGCTGGCGAAAGATTCCTGGAGCAGGAACTTGCCGTTTGAACCGGAGAGAGGCGAGATTCTGGATCGGAACGGTGTGAAACTCGCAACAAACAAAAGTGCGCCGACCGTATTCGTCGTGCCGCGCCAAGTTCAGAATCCGATGAAAACGAGCAAGCAGCTTGCGGCGGTTTTAAACATGTCAGAGGAAAAAGTATATAAGCATGTGACAAAAAAAGCGTCAATCGAAAAGATCACTCCTGAAGGGAGAAAGATTTCAAATGAAAAGGCGAAAGAAATCAAAGCGCTTGATTTAAAGGGAGTGTATGTTGCGGAGGACAGTATCCGCCATTACCCGTTCGGCAGCTTTTTATCTCATGTGCTTGGATTTGCAGGCATCGACAACCAAGGGCTCCTTGGACTTGAAGCCTATTACGACGATGATCTAAAAGGGGAAAAAGGTTCTGTTAAGTTTTATACAGATGCCAAGGGGAAAAAAATGCCTGATGAAGCGGATGACTACACGCCGCCTAAGGATGGGCTTGATATGAAGCTGACAGTTGATTCAAAGGTTCAGACGATAATGGAAAGAGAGCTTGATAACGCTGAGGCCAAATATCATCCGGACGGTATGATTGCCGTGGCTATGAATCCGAAAAACGGAGAAATATTGGGAATGGCTAGCAGGCCTGACTTTGACCCGGCTGATTATCAATCTGTCGATCCATCCGTCTACAATCGGAATCTGCCGGTATGGAGCACGTATGAGCCGGGATCTACCTTTAAAATTATTACACTTGCAGCAGCACTAGAGGAGCAAAAAGTGAATTTAAAACGTGATCAATTTTTTGATAAAGGGCATGCTGAAGTGGACGGAGCGAGACTGCGGTGCTGGAAAAGAGGCGGGCACGGGCTGCAGACGTATCTAGAAGTTGTACAGAACTCCTGCAACCCGGGGTTTGTTGAATTAGGCGAGCGTCTAGGAAAGAAGAAGCTTTTCAAATATATCAAAGACTTTGGTTTCGGCCAAAAAACGGGAATTGATCTTCAAGGCGAGGGAACAGGAATCTTATTCCCGCTTGATAGAGTAGGTCCGGTAGAACAAGCGACTACGGCTTTCGGACAGGGGGTATCTGTCACGCCGATTCAGCAGGTTGCAGCCGTATCTGCCGCTGTAAACGGAGGAACGCTCTACACGCCTTATATCGCAAAGGAATGGATCGACCCTGTAACGAAAAAAACGGTTAAAAAACAATCACCAATCGCAAAGAAACAAGTTATCTCTGAGGGAACATCAAAACAAATCCGCTATGCACTAGAGAGCGTCGTCGCAGAAGGCACGGGCCGCAACGCATTTGTTGAAGGATATCGTGTCGGCGGAAAAACGGGAACTGCACAAAAGGTTAAAGATGGAAAATACCTTGAAAACAACCATATTGTATCATTTATCGGTTTCGCGCCGGCTGACGATCCGAGTCTTGTCGTCTATGTCGCGGTGGATAACCCGAAAGGTACGATTCAGTTTGGCGGAACGGTTGCAGCGCCAATTGTCGGTAATATTATGAGAGACAGCCTGCCGGAGCTTGGTGTGAAGCCTCGGAAAAATCAAATCGAGAAAAAATACCAATGGAACGACACAAAAACAGTAGAAGTTCCGAATGTTGTAGGGATGTCTGTCTCAGATCTTGAGTCACTTTTGGTGAATCTCAATGTAGATGCTTCCGGAAAAGGAAGCAAAATCGTTAAACAATCGCCAGCTGCCGGAACGAAAGTAAAAGAGGGCTCAAAGATACGCGTTTATTTGACTGAAGAAGATGAAAAGGAGGCAGCCGATTAATTCGGGCTGCCTATTCTTTTATTGCAGAAAAAATGCTGATATCTTTCAAGATTAGCTGGATGTATCCTTTTATTTACGCTAAAATATGAACTGTATGCTTAAAATCATTATCACATTATTTGATGTGACTTCAATGATAAAAGAACGAATTAGAATGTTGAGAGGTTTGATACGATGAAACTTACAAAGCTGCTTACATACTTAACAACCGAACCTTCTGTAAACGACTCACAAGACCCTGAAATAACTTCAATTGAGATGGACTCCAGAGAAGTAAAGAAAGGGAGTCTTTTTGTATGTGTAAAAGGGTATACGGTGGATGGTCATGACTTTGCGCAAAAAGCAGTAGAAAGCGGCGCAGTGGCTATTGTGGCAGAAAGAGAGCTCGATGTGGATGTGCCTGTCATTATTGTCCGGCGGTCACTGCGTGCGCTAAGCGTTTTGTCTGATGCGTTTTACGGACAGCCGACAAAGAAGCTTCAGCTGATCGGGATTACAGGCACAAACGGCAAAACATCAACGACCCATATGGTCGATGAGATTATGAAAAAAGCGGGAAAACGCACAGGCTTGATCGGCACCATGTACATGAAAATCGGTGACGAAACACTCCCCGTTAAAAACACGACTCCGGAAAGCGTCACGCTGCAGAAAACGTTTAAGAAAATGAATGACAAGCAAGTTGACACTGCCATCATGGAAGTTTCTTCTCATGCTTTGTCTTTAGGTCGTGTTCATGGCTGTGATTATGATATTGCCGTGTTTACAAATTTAACGCAGGACCATCTGGACTATCATAAAACGATGGATGAGTACCGACAGGCAAAAAGCCTGCTCTTTTCTCAGCTTGGCGGGGCTTTCAATCATGAACATCCAAAGTGTGCCGTACTGAATGCTGACGATGAGGCGAGCGCTTATTTTGAAAAGGTGACTGCAGCGCATATCTCTACATACGGCATTAAAAACAACGCTGATGTGATGGCGAAGAACATCACGATTACTGCACAGGGCACAAGCTTTGATCTTGTGACAGGCAAAGGCACTAAACATATCACGATGTCGCTCGTCGGACAATTTAACGTGTATAACGTGCTGGCAGCTGTTGCAACATGTATCGCAGCAGGCATACCGTTTGAAACGATCACTGCAGCTGTTGAAGAATTGCATGGCGTAAGAGGCCGATTTGAATTGGTTAATCAGCAGCAGGAGTTTCCGGTCATTGTAGATTACGCGCACACGCCGGACAGCCTTGAAAATGTGCTGAAGACTTGCAGAGACATGACGGAAGGAAAGCTTTTTGTTGTTGTCGGCTGCGGGGGAGACAGAGATAAGACGAAACGCCCGAAAATGGCTAAAATCGCTGTGGAGCTGGCTGACGAACCGATTTTCACTTCAGATAATCCGAGAAGCGAAGATCCCCGAGCGATTTTAAGAGATATGGAAGCTGGAGTAGAGAACGAATACTACCACAGCATTGCAAACCGCGAGCAGGCCATCTTTTTCGCGATAGCCAATGCCAAAAAAGGCGACGTTGTTCTCATTGCCGGAAAAGGGCATGAAACCTATCAGCAGATTGGAAGCGAAACTTTCGATTTTGATGATGCTGAAGTGGCGGCGAGAGCCATTGTCGAACTCAATAAAAATAAGACGAATTCATAGGAAAGAGATGTTATTGAATAATGGAGCATGAAAAGATTTTTCATATGGAAAAAAATCATGAATATGATAACTACGTATGTCGTTTGAAAGAAACAGGAGGAGAAAAGGACAATGCTTGAGCAAGTCATTCTGTTTACAATTTTAATGGGGTTTTTAATTAGTGTTCTGCTCTCTCCGATTCTTATACCGTTTTTAAGAAGATTAAAATTCGGCCAGAGTATTAGAGAAGAAGGACCGAAATCACATCAGAAAAAATCAGGGACGCCGACAATGGGCGGGGTCATGATCATACTTTCTATTATTGTGACAACAATTGTTATGACACAGAAATTTTCGGAAATAAGCCCGGAAATGGTGTTGCTTCTGTTTGTTACGCTCGGTTACGGTTTGCTTGGCTTTTTAGATGATTACATAAAGGTCGTCATGAAGCGCAACCTTGGATTGACATCAAAGCAAAAGCTGATCGGACAAATTATCATTGCGGTTGTATTTTATGCCGTGTACCATTACTACAATTTTGCGACGGACATTCGCGTGCCTGGAACTGACTTATCATTTGATCTTGGCTGGGCTTACTTTATCCTAGTGCTCTTTATGCTTGTCGGCGGATCAAATGCGGTTAACCTGACTGACGGTCTTGACGGTTTGTTATCCGGCACAGCTGCGATTGCTTTTGGCGCTTTTGCCATCCTGGCATGGAATCAGTCTCAATATGACGTAGCGATTTTCTCAGTTGCCGTTGTCGGTGCAGTGCTGGGCTTCCTCGTATTTAATGCTCATCCGGCCAAAGTCTTTATGGGAGATACGGGATCGCTTGCATTGGGAGGAGCTATCGTTACCATTGCCATTTTAACGAAATTAGAGATCCTGCTGGTTATCATCGGCGGTGTATTCGTTATCGAGACATTATCCGTTATTCTGCAGGTTATCAGCTTTAAAACGACAGGTAAACGAATCTTTAAAATGAGTCCGCTTCACCACCATTATGAGCTTGTCGGCTGGTCTGAATGGAGAGTAGTCGTGACGTTTTGGGCTGCAGGACTTTTGCTTGCCGTTTTAGGAATTTACATCGAGGTGTGGTTATAAGTGGAAAACGATCAATTTTTACAGAATCAGCATTTTTTAATTCTTGGGCTCGCGAAAAGCGGGTATGCGGCTGCATCCATTCTTCATGACAAAGGCATTTATGTTGCAGTCAACGACCAAAAGCCTTTTGAAGAAAACGAGCCAGCGCAAAAGCTTGCTGAAAAAGGAATCGAGGTTGTTTGCGGAGAGCATCCAGTTTCTCTGTTTGATCAGCATCAAATCACGGTTTTGATCAAAAACCCGGGAATTCCTTATGAAAATATTATGGTTCAGGAAGCGGAAAAAAGAGGCATCCCGGTTTGGACGGAAATTGAGCTCGCTTACTACCTGACAAACGCCAAGTTTATCGGGATTACCGGATCGAACGGAAAAACGACCACGACAACGCTGATTTATGAAATGCTCAAAGCTGACTCGCAAAAAGCACTGATTGCCGGAAACATCGGCACAGTCGCAAGTGAGGTTGCCTATCATGCTGATGGGGATGAATGGATCGTTACTGAACTGTCATCGTTTCAGCTGATGGGAACACACGCTTTCAGACCGGAAATCAGCCTGATTTTAAACGTGTTCGACGCTCATTTGGATTATCACCATACACGAGAAAACTATGAAAAAGCGAAACAGAAAGTGTACCTTCATCAGACTGCCTCAGATAAAGCCATTGTCAACCAGGATGATGAAACCGTCTTGCGTCTGGCTGAAGCTGGAAAAGCCGGTATCGTCCCTTTTTCAGTCAGCAAAACGCTTGAAAAGGGCGCTTATGTAAAAGACGGTATGATTATGTTCAACGGCGAAGCCATTCTTCCTCTGGAAGAGGTTGTGCTGCCCGGCGCTCATAACCTGGAAAACATTCTAGCTGCCGTTGCAGTTGTGAAAACGGCAGGAGTATCCAACGAAGCAGTCAAAAAGGTGCTGACAAGCTTTACTGGCGTGAAGCACCGTCTCCAATATGTCACAACAGTGAAAAACCGCAAGTTTTATAATGACAGTAAAGCAACAAACATTTTGGCGACAAGCAAGGCGCTTTCAGCTTTTGACAAACCGGTCATTCTGCTTGCGGGCGGACTGGATCGCGGAAATGGTTTCGACGACTTAAAACCGTATATGAAGCATGTCAAAGCAGTGCTTACATTTGGCCAGACAGCGCCGAAACTCGAGAAGCTCGGCAATGAGATGGGAATACAACATGTCAAACGTGTCGATAATGTTGAACAAGCAGTATCTGCGGCGTTTGCGCTCTCAAATGAAGGAGATGTCATCCTGCTGTCACCTGCGTGTGCGAGCTGGGATCAATTCAAAACATTTGAAGAACGCGGTGACATGTTTATAGATGCCGTGCATATGCTTAAGTAAGGGCTTGTCTTGAAGTAAATCGACAGCCCTAATGATTTTAAGCTTGGGGTGTCGATTGCTTTGACTACTAAAAAAACATCGCCTGATTTGTTATTGGTCATCATTACGTTATTATTATTAACAATCGGATTAATTATGGTGTACAGTGCGAGTGCTGTTTGGGCGGATTATAAATTTGACGACTCATTCTTTTTCGCGAAACGGCAGCTGCTGTTTGCGGGAATCGGCGTCATTGCCATGTTTTTTATCATGAATGTTGATTATTGGACTTGGAGAACATGGTCCAAGTTGCTGATGGTTATCTGTTTTTTTCTTCTGGTGCTTGTTTTGATACCAGGCGTCGGCATGGTGCGGAACGGTTCAAGAAGCTGGATCGGAGTCGGGGCATTCAGCATACAGCCTTCAGAGTTTATGAAGCTTGCGATGATTGCATTCCTAGCTAAATTTCTCTCTGAAAAACAAAAAAACATAACATCGTTCAGACGGGGGTTCGTCCCGGCACTTGGCATCGTGTTTTCAGCATTTTTGATTATCATGTGCCAGCCTGATCTCGGAACGGGGACAGTAATGGTCGGAACTTGCATTGTCATGATTTTTGTAGCCGGCGCGCGAATCGCCCATTTTGTCTTTCTCGGACTAATCGGCCTCAGCGGGTTTGTTGGACTTGTACTATCGGCTCCTTATCGGATTAAGCGGATTACCTCCTATTTAAATCCGTGGGAAGACCCGCTCGGAAGCGGTTTTCAAATCATTCAATCGCTTTATGCAGTAGGGCCCGGCGGATTGTTCGGAATGGGACTTGGACAAAGCAGACAGAAGTTCTTTTATCTGCCTGAGCCTCAAACAGACTTTATTTTCGCCATCTTGTCAGAGGAGCTTGGTTTTATCGGGGGAACGCTTATTTTGCTTCTCTTCAGCGTTTTGCTGTGGAGAGGGATCAGAATTGCGCTTGGTGCGCCTGATCTGTACGGAAGCTTTGTTGCAGTCGGCATTATTTCAATGATTGCCATTCAAGTCATGATTAATATCGGTGTAGTAACGGGACTTATTCCGGTAACAGGCATCACGCTCCCATTTCTGAGCTACGGAGGCTCTTCATTGACCCTGATGCTGATGGCTGTCGGCGTGCTGCTGAACGTGAGCCGCTACTCGAGGTATTAATGAATGTATTGCCAGGCGTCCTATAAACAGGAAGCTGCAAACAATTGATGCGATAACCCTGTCCAACAAAACAGGGTTATCGTTATGTTATAAAGAAACTTAGACTGGGGGAAGAGATATGCGAATTGCAATAAGCGGAGGCGGTACAGGGGGACATATTTACCCTGCGCTTGCTTTTATTAAAGAAGTGCAGCGCCGTCATCCTGATGTGGAATTTTTATATATCGGAACAGAAAACGGACTGGAGAAAAAAATTGTTGAGCGGGAGAATATACCATTTCGTTCAATTGAAATTACAGGATTTAAACGAAAGCTATCATTTGAAAACGTCAAAACTGTGATGCGTTTTCTGAAAGGCGTAAAAAAGAGCAAATCGTATTTAGCGGAATTTAAGCCCGATGCCGTGATTGGAACGGGCGGTTACGTATGCGGACCGGTTGTCTATGCCGCTGCGAAAATGGGAATTCCGACTATTGTCCATGAACAAAACAGCCTGCCGGGCATCACGAATAAGTTTCTTTCAAAATATGTTAATAAAGTAGCGATTTGTTTTGAAGAAGCAAAATCACATTTTCCTAGCGAGAAAGTTGTATTTACGGGAAACCCGAGAGCTTCTGAAGTCGTCTCAATAAAGACGGGCAGATCAATGGCCGAATTTGGGCTTTCTGAAGAGAAAAAAACGGTCTTAATCTTTGGCGGAAGCCGAGGCGCTGCACCGATTAACCGTGCTGTCATTGACATGCAGGATGCGCTGAAAACAAGAGACTATCAAGTGCTGTATATCACCGGTGAAGTTCACTATGAAAAAGTGATGAATGAGCTGAAAAGCAAGGGTGCCGCTGATAATATGGTCACAAAGCCGTTTCTTCATCAAATGCCAGAGTATTTAAAGGTCATTGATGTCATTGTGGCCAGAGCCGGTGCGACGACGATTGCCGAAATTACTGCTCTCGGAATCCCAAGTGTTTTGATCCCAAGCCCATATGTAACAGCGAATCACCAGGAGGTTAATGCGAGATCTCTCGGCCAGCATGATGCGGCGATTGTTCTGAAAGAAACAGAGCTCAGCGGTGAAAAGCTGATTGATGCGCTTGACCGGATTGTATTGAATGAGCAAACGTTAAAGGAAATGAGCGAACGGACAAAGTCACTCGGTGTTCCTGACGCGGCTGCCCGTTTATACAGCGTACTCGAAGAATTGAAAAAATAATAGAAAAGCAAATGGAATGCGGAGGTTTACGATGGAGAAAGTGATACAGGAATTAAAAGAACGCGAAGTCGGCAAGGTTCTTGCAAATGAACCGCTCGCGAATCATACAACGATGAAAATCGGCGGACCTGCGGATGTATTGGTCATTCCAAGCAGTGTAGATGCTGTCAAAGATATCATGGACGTGATTAAAAAATATGATGTAAAGTGGACAGTCATCGGCCGCGGATCAAATCTTCTTGTTTTAGATGAGGGAATCAGAGGCGTAGTGATTAAGCTGGGCGCAGGCCTTGACCATTTGGAGCTTGAAGGGGAAAAAGTGACGGTCGGAGGCGGTTATTCAGTGGTCCGTCTTGCTACATCATTGAGTAAAAAAGGCCTGTCCGGTTTGGAATTTGCTGCGGGTATACCAGGATCAGTCGGTGGAGCGGTTTATATGAATGCCGGCGCTCACGGTTCTGATATGAGCGAAATCCTCGTCAAAGCACATATTTTATTTGAAGACGGCACGATTGAGTGGCTGACAAATGAACAGCTGGATTTCAGCTACAGAACATCTGTATTGCAAAAGAAACGCCCGGGCGTTTGTCTTGAAGCTGTTCTGCAGCTGGAACAGAAGGATAAGGAATCAATCGTTCAGCAAATGCAAAGCAATAAAGACTACAGAAAAAATACACAGCCGTATTCAAGCCCTTGTGCGGGAAGCATATTCAGAAATCCGCTTCCGAATCATGCCGGAAATCTTGTAGAAAAAGCAGGCTTGAAAGGATATCAAATCGGCGGTGCAAAGATATCGGAGTTGCACGGAAACTTCATCGTCAATGCAGGCGGAGCATCAGCAAAAGATGTGCTTGATCTCATTGATCATGTGAAAAAGACCATCCGTGAAAAATACGAGATTGATATGCACACAGAGGTTGAAATCATCGGCGAAAATCGCTGATTCAAGTTCTGACTGAAGCTGTTCATATGATATACTGTAAGCAAACGCAAACGGCATCTATAGTATGCCGTTTGTTTTGGAATAGACAGACTTTAACAGCTGTTTCATTTGAATGAGGTGAACAGGCAATGAACCCGGGTCATGACAGAGAAAAAATCGTAAACATTGAAGAACGGATTCCTAAAATTAAAGAGCAGCGGAAACAGAAGGCAAACCGTCGTCTCATTTCATTTATTATGCTGTTTTTTATTATGGTGCTGATCATCGTGTATCTGCAGACGCCAATCAGTAAAGTATCAACAATCTCTGTTACAGGGAATGAGAATGTATCCAAAAAGGAAATTATCGAACTTTCCGATATTAACAGCGGAGATACTGAGTTTTGGAGTTTGGACAAGAAAAAAACAGAAAAGCAGATACAGCAAAATAAATTAGTAAAAAAAGCTGAGATCAGCAAATCGCTTCCTAATAAAATCAACATTGCGATCGAAGAATATAAAGCAATTGCTTATTTAGAAAAAAACGATGTGTACTACGAAGTGCTTGAAAACGGTTCAGTTCTGCCAAACGAAGTAACGCCGGATGATGCCGGACCGATTTTGGTAAATTGGACAAACGCGAAGAAACGGTCTCAAATGGCCAAGCAGCTCGATGCTTTGTCAAATTCGTTAAAACAGTCGATTTCAGAAGTTTATTATACGCCTGTAAAAATGGATGAAAACCGTATTAAATTGTATATGAACGACGGTTATGTTGTCACTGCGTCTATTAAAACCTTTGCAGACCGAATGAAAACGTATCCTTCTATCATTTCGCAGCTTAGCAGCAATAAAAAAGGAATTATTCATTTAGAAGTTGCTACCTATTTTGAAGAGTTTGGAAAAAACGATAAAGTTGCTAAAAAGGAAGAAGAAAATTGAGGGGCAAATCAGCAGTCCTTCTTTCTTTGATCATGCTTATCGCAGGCTTTTTGATTTCATTTTCTTTTCAAATGACAAAAGAAAACAACAAAAGCGCGGCTGAGACGGAAGAGTGGAAAAAAGAATATGCGCTGAGAGATGAACTCCTGAAACAGGAGAAAGAAAATAAGAAACTTGAAAAAGAATTATATCAAAAGCAAAACACAGTCCGTCAGGCAGAAAATAAACTGAAGAAAGAAAAGACGGAATACTATAACGTCCTCGAGGATACTGAAAAATACAGAATGTATATTGGGGAAGTCGGTGTGCAGGGAGAGGGCGTTGAGGTGACCTTGGAAGATGCGTCGTACATACCGGAAGGGGAAAATGTGAATAGTTACATCGTTCACGAAAGCCATATCTTTCAAGTGGTAAACGAACTGTATATCTCGGGTGCGGCAGCCGTCGCCGTTAATGGCCAGCGATTGACACATGATTCCTATATCAAGTGCAACGGTCCTGTTGTAACGGTAGACGGGGTGCAGCATCCTGCCCCGTTTACGATATCCGCTATTGGAGATCCAGATGTCCTGCTGCCTTCGTTAAATATAGCAGGAGGCCTGATCGATCAGCTGTCAATGGATCATATTTCTGTTTCCGCAGAAAAAGAGAAAAACATACAAATGAAACCGATTCTGAAAACGAAGGAATGACTGAAAAAGCGGGTGAAACAGATTGAAAATAAAGCGTTCCTTCATAAGCATCAGTGTGCTTATGGTCATCTTCGGCCTCATGATAGCTGTTCAGTTTAACTCATTAAAGCACCCTCAAGTCCGAGACACAAGAGATATGTGGGATATAAGGGAAGAGCTGACAGCAGAGCAGAAGAAACAGGAAAAGCTGCTGGCTGAAATAAACAAATATGACAAACTGCTGAATAGCTATTCGCAAACGAAAGAAATGACAAAAGAAACTGCGCTCAATAATACCTTGCAAACCTTAAAAAAAACAGCCGGCATGACCGATATAACAGGTAGCGGAATTGTCATCACCATTTCCCCGCTTTTTTCTGAAAGCTTAACAGGAGAGCCGATCGGAAATCCGCCTCCGGATTTGCTGAAGAAGCTGATCAATGAACTTAACTCCTTCGGTGCAGAGCATATCTCGATTAACGGGCGAAGAGTTGTGAATCATACAGTCATAAGGGATATAAACGGCACAACGAAAATAGACGGATACGGCCTTGACGATTATCCTTTAACAGTAAAAGTGCTTGCCAAAGATCCGGACATGCTGTACAGCAGAGTGAAGGGGTCAGGACTTGAGGACCTTTTTGCATCTGAAAATTTAGCATTAAGAGCCGGTAAATCGGAAAGCAAACTGACATTAAAAGCATATGACAGACCATTGGACGTACAACAGCTGAAACCGCTTAAAGACTGAAAAGGAGGAGAATTGTCATGTGGCTGCCCGTGCTGGGACTGGTGCTCGGAATAGCGATTGGACTGATGACAAACTTAACGATACCGAGTGAATACTCAAACTATTTATCGCTTGCGGTGCTTGCCGCACTTGATACATTAATCGGCGGAATCAGGGCGCATTTACAAGGTACATATGATGAAATGGTATTTGTTTCCGGTTTCTTTTTTAATATTATATTGGCGATAAGTTTAGCTTTTCTGGGAGTCCATCTTGGTGTAGACTTGTATTTAGCGGGTATATTCGCATTTGGAGTCAGATTATTTCAGAATATAGCCGTTATCAGAAGAAATCTACTAACAAAGTGGACTCTTTCTAAAAAAAATAAAAAAAATGTGATATAAAAGAGGATATACATAGGATATAACGAATATTTTCAATAAACATAAAATGTGAAGAGCACATAAGGAATATTCCGTTGTTATTTTTTGTTACACACTTGTAAAGCCACATTCATTGTATTGTTGTTCCGCAAATAATAGAATAGAAATGATCGAAATGTGAGGAGGTGCCATAGAATGAACAACAATGAACTTTACGTCAGTCTTGACATCGGTACGTCCAATACAAAAGTGATCGTCGGAGAAATGACAGATGATTCCCTTAATATTATCGGTGTGGGAAATGTACCGTCTGAAGGGTTGAAAAAAGGCTCAATCGTTGATATAGATGAGACCGTTCATTCTATAAGAAAAGCGTTTGACCAAGCTGAAAGAATGGTAGGTTTTCCGCTTAGAAAAGCTATTGTCGGCGTTAATGGAAATTATATCAATATTCAAGATACAAACGGTGTTGTAGCAGTTTCCAGTGAAAATAAAGAAATTCAAGTTGAAGATGTACGCCGTGTCATGGAGGCGGCACAGGTTGTTTCAATACCCCACGAACAGCTGATTGTGGACGTCATTCCTAAACAGTTTATCGTTGATGGAAGAGATGAAATCACCGATCCAAAAAAAATGTTGGGTGTGCGTTTAGAAGTAGAGGGCACCTTGATCACCGGTTCAAAAACAATCTTACATAACTTACTCCGCTGTGTTGAAAGAGCCGGTATTGAAATAACTGATATTTGTCTTCAGCCGCTGGCAGCCGGTTCTGCTGCATTATCAAAGGACGAGAAAAACCTTGGTGTGGCTCTCATTGATATAGGGGGAGGGTCAACAACCATTGCCGTATTCCAGAACGGACATCTCACTTCTACCCGTGTCATTCCTCTCGGAGGCGAAAATATCACCAAAGATATCTCCATCGGATTGAGAACGTCAACAGAAGAAGCAGAACGCGTGAAAAAGCAATTTGGACATGCCTACTATGACGAAGCCTCGGAAGATGAAGTATTTGAGGTAACCGTTATAGGCACCAATCAAAAACAAACATTTACACAGCAGGAAGTAGCGAATATCATTGAAGCAAGAGTAGAAGAAATTCTTGAAATTGTTTCAGAAGAGATTAGCAGTATGGGAATTACCGATCTGCCGGGAGGCTTCGTGCTGACAGGAGGACAAGCAGCAATGCCGGGTGTCATGTCATTGGCGCAGGATGTGCTGCAAAACAATGTCAGAGTGGCAAGCCCGAATTATATCGGTGTAAGAGATCCTCAATATATGACGGGAGTAGGCTTGATCCAATTCGCCTGCCGAAATGCAAGAATCCAAGGCAGAAAAATAGGCTTCAAGATGCCTGAAGAAGCGATACAGGAAATTGCAGTCTCATCATCAGAGGAACAAGAGCAGCATCATCACCAAAATGAGGTGCAGCAGCGGCCAAAAGGAAAACAAAAAACACAAGCCGAACATAATAAACAGAGCAAAATGAAAAAACTATTAAGCATGTTTTGGGAATAGATAGATAGTCATTCGGCAGATTAGGAGGATTTAGCATGTTGGAGTTCGAAACAAACATAGACGGCTTAGCATCAATTAAAGTAATCGGAGTAGGAGGCGGCGGTAACAACGCCGTTAACCGAATGATTGAAAATGAAGTGCAAGGAGTAGAGTACATCGCGGTAAATACGGACGCTCAAGCTCTTAACCTGTCAAAAGCAGAAGTAAAAATGCAAATCGGCGCAAAACTGACTAGAGGATTGGGAGCAGGTGCGAATCCGGAAGTCGGAAAAAAAGCCGCTGAAGAAAGCAAAGAGCAGATTGAAGAAGCGTTAAAAGGCGCTGACATGGTATTCGTGACAGCTGGTATGGGAGGCGGAACAGGAACAGGTGCCGCACCGGTTATCGCACAAATTGCGAAAGACTTAGGCGCATTAACAGTCGGAGTCGTCACAAGACCGTTTACATTCGAAGGACGTAAAAGACAACTGCAGGCTGCAGGCGGAATCTCAGCTATGAAAGAAGCGGTGGATACACTGATCGTGATCCCGAACGACCGAATCCTTGAAATTGTTGATAAAAACACGCCGATGCTTGAAGCATTCCGTGAAGCGGATAACGTACTCCGCCAAGGGGTTCAAGGTATTTCAGATTTGATTGCTACACCTGGTCTTATCAACCTTGACTTCGCTGATGTGAAAACAATCATGTCAAACAAAGGATCTGCTTTGATGGGTATCGGTATTGCGACTGGAGAAAACCGCGCGGCAGAAGCAGCGAAAAAAGCAATTTCCAGTCCGCTTCTTGAAGCGGCCATTGACGGTGCGCAAGGCGTCCTCATGAACATCACTGGGGGAACAAACCTCAGCCTATATGAAGTTCAGGAAGCAGCAGACATTGTCGCTTCTGCATCAGACCAAGACGTAAACATGATTTTCGGTTCTGTTATAAATGAAAATCTAAAAGACGAAATTGTGGTGACAGTGATTGCGACTGGTTTTATCGAACAAGAGAAGGACGTGACGAAACCTCAGCGTCCAAGCTTAAACCAAAGCATCAAAACACATAATCAAAGTGTTCCAAAGCGTGAGCCAAAACGTGAGGAGCCTCAGCAGCAGCAACAAAATACAGTAAGCCGTCATACCTCACAGCCGGCTGATGATACGCTTGACATCCCGACATTCTTAAGAAACCGTAATAAACGCGGCTAATGTAAAGGACAAAATCGTTTTCGATTTTGTCCTTTTTGTTTTTCCTCCATAACTTTTCTTCTTGTAAAGTCTTTTTCCCTATGTCTTCCTTCACATAGCAGCAAATCGGACTATTAGACCTATTCTTATTTCATGACGATTTTATCATTTTCATATATATGGAAATTAACTGACATGAAACGACAATATCTGTAATGCGGATTGTCTACAGTTAACGTACAGCGATGTTCTGACAAACAATTCATTTTTAAAAGGAGGGACGACATTTTTTTACAAAGCATTTTGAAAAAGGGGGATAAAAATGAGGAAAAGAACGAAAAACAGACTCATCAGTTCTGTTTTAAGTACGGTTGTCATCGGTTCACTGCTGTTTCCGGGTACAGCCGGGGCAAGCAGCAAAGGTGCCTCAACATCTGTGAAACAGGAGCTTCAATCTGCTGAATCCATTCAGAACAAGATCTCGAGTTCATTAAAGAAAAGCTTTAAAAAGAAAGAAAAAATGACCTTCCTGATTAAATTTAAAGATCAAGCTGACACAGAAAAAGCGGCAAAAGCGGCTGTTAAAAAAGCGAAATCGAAGAAGCTGACTGCTGCTAAGACGGAATATCAAAAGCGCTCTGCCGTTGTGTCATCTTTAAAAGTCACAGCCGATGAATCCCAAAGAGATGTCTTAACATACTTGAACAGCCAGAAAAATAAGGGAAATGCAGACCAGATTCACTCTTATTATGTGGTGAATGGGATCGCTGTCCATGCCTCAAAAGAGGTGATGGAAAAAGTGGCGCAGTTCCCTGAAGTGGAAAAAGTGCTTCCAAATGAGAAACGGCAGCTGTTTAAATCATCCTCTCCATTTAACATGAAAAAAGCGCAAAAAGCTATCAAAGCAACTGACGGTGTGGAATGGAATGTAGACCAAATCGACGCCCCGAAAGCTTGGGCACTTGGATATGACGGAACTGGTACGGTTGTCGCGTCCATTGATACCGGTGTGGAATGGAACCACCCGGCTTTAAAAGAGAAATATCGCGGATATAATCCGGAAAGTCCTGATGAGCCGGATAATGAAATGAACTGGTATGATGCCGTCGCAGGCGAAGCAAGTCCTTATGATGATTTGGCTCATGGAACCCACGTGACAGGTACGATGGTGGGATCTGAACCCGATGGGAAAAATCAAATCGGTGTAGCGCCAGGCGCTAAATGGATTGCTGTTAAAGCGTTCTCCGAAGATGGCGGCACTGATGCTGACATTTTAGATGCCGGTGAATGGGTTTTAGCTCCAAAGGACGCAGAGGGCAATCCTCACCCGGAAATGGCTCCTGATGTTGTCAATAATTCATGGGGCGGGGGCTCAGGACTCGATGAGTGGTACAGAGACATGGTTAATGCCTGGCGTGCGGCCGATATTTTCCCTGAGTTTTCAGCGGGGAATACGGATCTTTTTATTCCAGGCGGCCCTGGTTCTATTGCAAACCCGGCAAACTATCCCGAATCGTTTGCAACTGGAGCGACTGATATAAACAAAAAGCTTGCTGACTTTTCTCTTCAAGGACCATCTCCATATGATGAAATAAAGCCGGAAATATCTGCACCTGGCGTAAATATTCGTTCTTCTGTTCCGGGTCAGACATATGAGGACGGATGGGACGGCACATCAATGGCAGGGCCGCATGTGTCCGCTGTTGCCGCACTGCTGAAACAGGCGGATGCCTCACTTTCTGTCGATGAGATGGAAAATATATTAACCAGCACGGCTGAACCGCTGACGGATTCAACATTCCCTGATTCTCCGAATAACGGATACGGTCATGGTTTGGTGAACGCTTTTGATGCTGTATCAGCTGTTACAGATGGTTTAGGAAAAGCAGAAGGACAAGTTTCTGTAGAGGGAGATGATCAAGAGCCTCCTGTCTATCAGCATGAGAAAGTAACAGAAGCTTATGAGGGCGCGAGCCTGCCGCTTACTTTGACAGCTGAAGACAATGTAAGTGTGACATCTGTAAAACTGTCCTATAAGCTGGACCAAGGTGATTGGACAGAAGTAACGGCTAAGCGAATCAGCGGCGATCATTTGAAAGGGACCTATCAGGCAGAGATCCCAAACATAAAAGGAACTGCACTAAGCTATAAGTGGATTATTCAGGATTTTGGAGGCCATGTCGTTGAGTCTGACACATACGATGTACCAGTGAAGCCAAGCATCACAGCGGGATATAAGCAGGACTTTGAAACTGTACCCGGCGGCTGGATTGCGAGCGGAACAAATAATAGCTGGGAATGGGGCGTTCCATCGTCAGGCCCAAATACTGCAGCATCCGGAGAAAAAGTATACGGAACAAATCTGGCAGGAAACTATGCCAGCTCAGCCAACATGAATCTCGTGATGCCTCCTGTTAAAGTGCCGGATTCAGGAAACTTGTTTCTTCAATTTAAAAGCTGGCACAATTTAGAGGATGATTTTGACTACGGCTACGTTTTTGTTTTGCCTGAAGGTGAAAAGAATTGGCAGCAGGCTGGTGTCTATAATGGAAAGACATCAAGGTGGACGGACGAAGAAATTGATTTATCCGCTTATCAAGGTCAAAACATTCAAGTGATGTTTAATCTCCAATCTGATGAAAGTATTTCAAAAGAGGGCTGGTACATTGATGATGTAGTGCTTTCTGACAAATCAGCCGGAAAAACAGCCAAAAAGAATAAGCTGGGTGTCGAAAAGCCGTCTGGAAAGCAAAAGAAAAAGCCAGTAAATCCGAAAAAAGCTAAGCCATCTGCAAACATAACGGTAAAACATCAGAGTAAAGATATACAGCCTCAAGTTTTGCCGCTCAGGGCACAAGTCAGCGTGGTAGAAACAGGAAAATCAACATATTCAGATCAATCCACAGGGCAGTACACGCTTACGCACAAAGCGGGAGACTATACGCTTATGGCAGAAGCATACGGCTATCAATCGAAAACACAGAAAGTTTCTCTGCAGGCAGATCAGACGACACAAGCTAATTTTTCGTTAGAGGAAATGAAGAAGGGCACATTAAAAGGAACAGTCATCAATAAAACGACAGGAGATCCGGTAAAAGGCGCCTCCGTTTATGTTGTAGAGGATGCTGCGGTTGAACCGGCTACGACAAACAACAAAGGCGAATATTCGCTTGAGGCCTATGAGGGCGCTTATACGATTAAAGTCGCTGCACCGGGTTATTACAGCGATGAATTTTCCGTTGATTTAAAAGGTGATATGACAAAAGAAATTGTACTGAAGCCTTTCGTCGGCTATCCGGGTGAGATTGCATATGATGACGGAACGGCGGAGAATGCCAATTCCTATTTTGCGGCCGGTAACGGATGGGCGGTCAAAATGACGCTGGCTGACGGCAAGGACAAAGGCATGCTTACAGGAGGGCTGTTCAGATTTTGGGATACAGAGTTCCCTGACCCTGGCGGCACAGAGTTTAAGGTTGAGGTATACGATGCTACAGGAGAAGACGGAGCACCGGGCAAGAAAATTGCCGGGCCATTTAACGCTGAAGCCCTTCGCAATGGCGAGTGGACCAAGGTAGATCTCAGTTCAAAAGGGATTATGGTCGATAAAGACTTTTATCTTGTGTATATCCAGTCGAAACCTGACCCGTATACACCTGGACTTGCAATGGATGAAACCGGTCCGAATTCCGGCCGCAACTGGCAGTATATAGACGGAGAATGGCAGCCAGGTGACAAAGCAGACGGCAACTATATGATCCGCGCATTAGTTGATTATGAAGCTGCTGTACCTGTTATTACTTCACCGACAGACAAATCATACACAAATAAGGAGAACGTCACCGTAAAAGGAAAAGCCTCTCCTGGTACAACGGTACACATTTATAATGGCGAGAAAGAAGCAGGAGAAACGAAAGCTGCTGCGGATGGCACGTTCCAGGCGGGAATCACACTCAGCGAGGGTGAAAATAAGCTGACGGCCACTGCATCAACAGAAAACGGAACTACGGATGCCTCCAGCCCGGTCACAGTCACGCTTGATCAAGACAAGCCTGAACTGACGCTGGACAATCCAAAGGATGGCGAGAAAACAAATAAAGAAACCCTGACTGTCAAAGGATCTGTATCTGATGACAATCTGAAAGAAGTCAAGGTGAATGGCAAAAAAGCAACCGTAACTGATGGTTCATACTCAGCCCGTATTCTGTTGGAGAACGGAAGCAATGAAATCAAGGTAACTGCTACAGACTTAGCAGGCAACAAAACGACGAAAAAGGCTGTCATTGATGTCAACTTTGACCAGCCTGTCATTTCCGGTTTGATTCCGGGAGAGGACAAAGTTTTAAAAGCCGGTGAATCTGTGAAAATTGCTTTCTCAAGCGCTGAAGATTTGGATGCAACGTTTGTCATTCGGCTGCCGCTGACAAATGCAAGAGCGAGTGTGCAAAACGCCACAGAGCTCCCGCTGAGAGAAATTTCTCCGGGGAGATATGAAGGCTATTGGACAGCCACTTCTTCTATTAAAGCAAACGGAGCAAAAGTAGAAGTGATTGTACGAGATGCTTATGGAAATGAAACAAGAAAAACAGCGAACGGAAAACTTTATATCAATACTGAAAATTAAGTGTAAAAAAGCTGCCTCTACAGGCAGCTTTTTTTATATATCCTCTCATTCATTTCCTCGACAAATTAAGCAGATATCCCTGAAAAATTGTATTTTCCTCTCAACATTAATTGACAGACTTTCCCACGGAGCTTGCTTTATACTTATGTAACAAGAAGGGAAACAGCGTGATGCAAGATAGAAAGGAGTCAGATGTGAAAATCTATTTAGATGTCATTTGGCTGTTAAACTTTTGTTTTGATGCACTTTTGCTTTTGCTCACGGCATTTATTTTAAAACGGCATGTGAAAAAAAGAAGACTGATAGGCGGAGCGTTCATCGGTTCCAGTATTGTCCTATTGATGTTTACACCTTTTTCGCCGATCGTTGAACATCCGGCAGGCAAGCTTGCTTTTTCAGTTGTTATTGTGATGGTGACATTTGGCTTTAAGAGATTCCGCTATTTCTTTCAAAATTTGTTTTCCTTTTATTTTGCCACTTTTTTAATGGGGGGAGGAATTATCGGGGCCCATTCCTTGCTGCAGTCAAACTCTGTTGTTCGAAACGGGGTTATGATCACCAATCAAACTGGGTTTGGAGACCCAATCAGCTGGTTGTTTATTGTTGCTGGCTTTCCAGCATTATGGTTTTTTTCTAAGAGAAGAATTGAAGATATTGAAACAAAAAACATTCAGTATGAGGAACGAGTCAGCGTACAGGCGGATTTGGGCGGGCAAACGCTTCATGTCAGAGGGCTGGTTGATTCCGGTAATCAGCTGTATGATCCGCTTACTAAAACGCCGGTCATGATTATGTACATTGATAAACTGGAACCGATATTCGGAGCAGCCGAAACGATGATCATTCGAAACACAGATCCATTGGAAGCCACCCAGCGGCTCGATGATTCATTTCGCTTTTTGGATAAAATGAGGCTGATTCCATACAGAGGAGTAGGTCAGCAAAATCAATTTTTACTATGCGTTAAACCGGATCATGTAACGATTATAACAAAAGAAGAAATGATTTCTGCGGATAAATGCTTCATCGGCATCAGCACAACAAAGCTATCGGCAGATGGAGAGTTTGACGCAATTATTCATCCGAAAATGCTTTCGGGCAAGGCCATCAAACACGTTTCATAATGTTCGCAAATGTCCGTTACTTATCATACTCAAACGACGTGACATTTAGAAGGGAGAGGAAGATGAAAAAACTGAAATTGCGATTGACGCACCTCTGGTATAAGCTGCTGATGAAACTTGGGCTGAAAAGTGATGAAGTCTATTACATAGGCGGGAGTGAAGCCCTGCCGCCTCCATTATCTAAAGATGAGGAGCAGGTTCTATTAATGAAGCTCCCAAACGGCGATCAGGCGGCTCGCGCCATTTTGATCGAACGAAATTTGCGACTGGTCGTCTATATCGCCCGTAAATTTGAAAATACGGGAATTAATATAGAGGATTTAATCAGCATCGGCACCATCGGATTAATCAAAGCTGTGAATACGTTCAATCCAGAAAAGAAAATCAAGCTGGCGACCTATGCCTCCCGCTGTATAGAAAACGAAATCCTGATGTATTTAAGGAGAAACAACAAAATCCGTTCAGAGGTTTCCTTTGATGAGCCGCTTAATATTGATTGGGACGGCAATGAGCTTTTGCTTTCTGATGTGCTCGGCACTGACGATGACATCATCACAAAGGACATAGAAGCTAACGTAGATAAAAAGCTTTTGAAAAAAGCCCTTGAACAGCTCAATGAAAGAGAAAAACAAATCATGGAACTCCGTTTTGGTCTTGTCGGCGAAGAAGAAAAGACCCAAAAGGATGTAGCGGATATGATGGGGATTTCCCAGTCCTATATTTCTCGTCTGGAGAAACGAATCATTAAAAGATTGCGAAAGGAATTCAACAAAATGGTGTAAAAAATTTTTTGCGGGTAATCCCTTGATTCTACAAGGATTTCCCAATTATGACTATTTTTCGGTCTGAGTGCAGTGCATATTTTTCCCACCCAAGGAGATACTTAACGTTGTACAGCAGCTCCTGTAGGGAGGGAAAAAAGTGTCGAGAAATAAAGTCGAAATCTGCGGGGTGGATACCTCCAAATTACCAGTACTCAAGAATGAAGAGATGAGAAAGCTGTTTAGACAGCTGCAGGATGAAGGCGATGATTCAGCAAGAGAAAAGCTTGTAAACGGGAACTTGCGTCTTGTCTTAAGTGTCATTCAAAGATTTAATAACAGAGGAGAGTATGTTGATGACTTATTTCAAGTCGGCTGCATCGGACTAATGAAATCCATTGATAATTTTGACCTAAGCCACAATGTTAAGTTTTCAACATACGCTGTACCTATGATTATCGGAGAGATCCGCAGGTACTTACGCGATAATAACCCGATCCGTGTCTCAAGATCACTCCGGGATATCGCATACAAGGCACTTCAGGTCAGAGAGCGGTTAATCAGTGAGACAAGCAAGGAGCCGACTGCAGAAGACATCGCAAAAGTTCTTGAAGTACCGCATGAGGAAATTGTATTTGCGCTTGATGCCATCCAGGATCCGGTTTCTCTATTTGAACCGATCTATAACGACGGCGGAGACCCGATTTATGTGATGGACCAAATCAGTGATGAGCGCAATAAAGATTCACAATGGATTGAAGAGCTGGCTTTAAAAGAGGGCATGAGAAGACTGAATGATAGGGAAAAAATGATTTTAAGAAAGCGATTCTTCCAAGGAAAAACACAAATGGAAGTAGCCGAAGAAATCGGGATTTCCCAAGCGCAGGTGTCCAGGCTTGAAAAAGCGGCTATCAAACAAATGAATAAGAATATTCATCAATAATGAAATGGAAAGCCTTTAAAACAATTTTTGTTTTAAAGGCTTTTCTATTAATTGCGGGCGGTTTACGTTTTGGAAAAAATAAGGTATCCTAGTCCGTGCAAAGTTTTATGAAAATTTAAATAATTATAAAGAGCAGTAAAGAGGAGGACCACAATGATTTTGCAGCTTGACAATGTCTCACTAAAACGGAATGGAAAATGGATACTGAGAGATATTCATTGGAAAGTAGAAGAAAAGGAAAATTGGGTGCTTTACGGACTGAATGGCGCCGGAAAGACAGCGCTGTTAAATATGCTTTGCTCATATTATTTTCCAACATCGGGCGAGATGCAGGTGCTTGGCCATGAATTTGGTAAAACGGAGCTTGGGGAGAAGCTCAGAAGGAAAATTGGCCTCGTCTCAGCGGCTCTTCAGCAAAAGTTTTATCCTGCAGATTCAGCATTTGAAATTGCTTTAAGCGGAGCTTACGCTTCGATTGGCTTATATGAAACACCAAGTGCAGAAATCAGGGAAAAAGCAATTGGCTTGTTAGAGGACTTGGGAGCAATTGAATATGCCGACCGTCGCTATGAAACCCTTTCTCAAGGAGAAAAACAAAGAGCTTTGATTGCAAGAGCGCTAATGGCCGATCCAGAGCTGCTGATATTGGACGAACCAGTCACAGGGCTGGATTTTATTGCCCGGGAAAAGCTGTTAGATACGATTACATACATTGCAAATAAAGAAAACGCGCCATCGATCCTTTATGTGACGCATCATGCGGAAGAAATTTTGCCGGTGTTTGACAAAGCCCTTTTGTTAAAAAAGGGAGAGGTCTTTAAATCGGGGGAAATAAAGGAAATGCTGACTGATCAAATACTTTCTGCTTTTTTTGATACGCCAATCCATGTATTATGGAATCAGGATCGGCCGTTTTTAACAAGAGCAGAGCCGATAACGAATGCCTGACAAACACATATCGATTCATCCTAGGGGTGCTTTTCGAAGCTGAGAGAGATATTTGTCTCAACCCTTTTGACCTGATCTGGATCATGCCAGCGGAGGGAAGCGGTGAAAAATTCAGAGTACGTAGGACTCTGTTTGTTTTTATTGAGCCGTTTCATAACATATGAAACGGCTTTTTGATTTTAAGTAAAGGAGCGGATCACATTGAATCAACAAATAGACTCTCTGATAAAAAAAGTGGAAGACCAAAAGGAGGAGCTTATTCAGCTTGCAAAAACGCTGATTTCTTATCAAACACCTGCTCCGCCTGCAAGAAATACAGACGGCATTCAATCATGGATTGCCGGATTTTTAAATGAAATGGGATTCACGATTGACAAATGGAATGTGTACCCGGGAGATCCCAATGTTGTAGGCCTGCTAAAGGGAACAGATTCAGCAGATTATCATAGCTTGATCATCAATGGTCATGTAGATGTGGCAGAGGTAAAAGAGGATGAGGATTGGGAGCATGATCCGTTTCATCCAATCGAAAAAAACGGTCTCTTAATCGGGCGAGGCGCTTCTGATATGAAAGGCGGAATGGCGTGTGTGCTGTTTGCTGTCAAATTGATTCGTGAAGCCGGCATTGAACTTCCCGGTGATTTGATTCTGCAATCGGTTATCGGGGAGGAAGTCGGAGAAGCCGGTACGCTTGAATGCTGCAAGAGGGGCTATCATGCTGATTTTGCAGTTGTTGCGGATACGAGCGATATGCATATTCAAGGCCAAGGCGGTGTCATTACAGGCTGGATCGAAATCAAAAGCAGTCAAACGTTTCATGATGGGACGAGGCGGAATATGATTCACGCAGGCGGAGGAACATTTGGAGCAAGCGCAATTGAAAAGATGGCAAAAATCATTGCAGGCCTCGGTGAACTTGAACGCCACTGGTCCATTATGAAAAGTTATCCCGGTTTTAAACCAGGCACAAATACGATTAACCCGGCTGTCATAGAAGGCGGCAGACATGCGGCTTTTATAGCGGACGAGTGCCGGCTGTGGATCACAGTCCATTTTTACCCGAATGAAACTCATGAACAAGTGGCAGCGGAAATAGAAGATTACATTAACCGGCTGAGTGACAGTGATATTTGGCTTAGGGAAAACCGCCCTGTTTTCAAGTGGGGAGGCTCATCTATGATTGAAGACAGAGGAGAAATTTTTCCGGCTCTGGAAGTTGACCCTTGCCACCCAGGCGTCTCAGTGCTTACAGCTTCTCACGAGAAAGTGAAACGGGAGTGTCCGGTTGTTGACGTTTCTCAATCCGTTACAGACGGAGGCTGGCTGTATAATGCCGGCATACCAAGCGTGATTTACGGTCCTGGTGATCTGCATAATGCACACTCTGTGAACGAGGAGGTATCGATTGAGCAACTGGTAGATTATACGAAAATTATGCTCAATTTTATCATCGGCTGGTGCAGCCGTAAAAAAGAACAGTGACCATGAAAATTTCTTCTTGCTGACAAGGTTCAGCCCGCCCGTTCATATACTTGAAAAAAGGACGGAAAAAGGACGTGATGGAATGATCAGCATTTCAGAATTTCAGGTGAAGGATGTCGTCAATGTCTCAAATGGAAAAAAGCTGGGGAGCATTGGTGATATAGATATCAATGTGACCACTGGAAAAATTCAGGCGATCATACTGGGGGGGAATGGGAAAGTTCTCGGATTTTTTGGAAAAGAAGAGGAATTGGTCATTCCATGGCGAAATATAGTAAAAATCGGAGAAGATGTAATCTTGGTCCGATTAAGTGAACCGCATGCATAACCTGCTTTGTCTGCCGCGGATTGGCAAATGCCGGAAGTCTCGATTCTTCCGGCACATTTCATTTAGAAATATGCAAATCGGCGCTCAACGAATGCAGAAAGATGTGGTAAAATAAGTGGGAAATTCCGCTTTTTTAAATGTTTGTCGAAAGGTTGGATCATCATGAATACATATCACCCATTCAGTCTTACCACACCCTCGACACTCATGATACAAGACTGGACACAAACGAATCAAAACAACAGAGAAGTCATTGCCGGATTTACTACGAAAAACGGCGGTGTCAGCCAAAAGCCTTTTGAATCGTTAAATACAGGATTGCACGTTCATGACAAAGATGCAGATGTAGTTAAAAATCGTGAATATATTGCCGATATGTTTAATATTGATTTGCAGTCTTGGGTATTTGCTGATCAGACACATGATAATCGCGTTCAAAAAGTGACGCAGAGGGATAGGGGAAAAGGCGCCCGAGAGTATCATACGGCTTTAAAAGCAACGGACGGGCTCTATACAAATGAAAAGAATGTGTTTTTGGCATTATGCTTTGCTGATTGTGTGCCTCTTTACTTTTATGATCCGGTTAAATCGCTTGTCGGGGTCGCCCATGCCGGGTGGAAAGGCACTGTCAAACAGATTGGCAGAGAAATGGTGAAGCAATGGACCGAGCAGGAAGGTTCTAATCTCTCAGATATTTATGCTGTTATTGGACCATCTATCAGCGGAACATGCTATACGGTAGACGATCGTGTCATGGATGCTGTCCGGGCATTGCCGGTGTCGGGAGAACGTGCCGTAAATCAAACGGCACAGGCGCAATATCAGCTTGACCTGAAAGAGCTGAACCGCCTTATATTGATCGACAGCGGTTTGGCAAATGAACAGATTTCTGTCAGCGGTTTATGCACGGAAAGTGAGCCGTCTCTTTTCTATTCTCACCGCCGCGATCAGGGGAAAACTGGACGGATGATGTCCTTTATCGGAATGAAGGAGGCATAAAAGATCTTGCGTGTTGTTGATAATTTACGACATATAAACGAACGAATAAACGAAGCATGTAACAGATCGGGCCGAAGCTCCGATGAAGTTACGGTTATTGCAGTCACAAAATATGTATCGCCTGAAAGAGCACAAGAGGCAGTGGATGCGGGCATTACCTGCCTCGGAGAGAATCGGGATGCGGAACTGCTCCGCAAACAGGAAGTGATGAAAGGGAATCCGGAATGGCATTTTATCGGCAGTCTGCAATCAAGAAAAGCAAAAACTGTCGTCAATTCTGTTTCCTATATCCATTCCTTAGACCGGCTCT
The DNA here is from genome assembly GCF_058248265.1 of Bacillus sp. NS1. NCBI lineage: Bacteria > Bacillati > Bacillota > Bacilli > Caryophanales > Bacillaceae > Bacillus > Bacillus sp. NS1. Next base: position 643,571 of record NZ_JBZAZF010000002.1, read on the forward strand.
CATTAGCGAAAGAAATCGAAAAACGGGCTGAAGGTACTGTCCAATGCTTTGTGCAGGTCAATACCTCTCTTGAGCCTTCTAAACACGGCATGAAAAAAGAAGAAGTCATTCCATTCATACAGGAGCTTTCCGGTTTCGAACACATCGTTGTGGCCGGATTGATGACAATGGCTCCGCTGACTGATGATCAAGATCAGATCAGAGGCTGTTTCAGGGCGCTGAGAGAACTCCGTGATCAGGTTCAGGAGCTGAAACAGCCGAACGCTCCGTGTACTGAACTGTCGATGGGCATGTCAAATGATTTTGAAATTGCAATTGAAGAAGGGGCTACTTATATTAGAATCGGCTCATCGTTAGTCGGAAATGAAACAGGGGGTGTACAGCAATGAGTATGAAAAATAAACTGAAAAACTTTTTCTCAATGGAAGATGAAGAATACGAATATGAATATATTGAGACAGAGCAAGAATCTCATGAAGAGCATGAGCAAAAAGAAAAACCTGCTTATGCCGCAAACAAACCGGCGGGCAAACAGAATGTAGTGAGCTTGCAAAGTGTTCAGAAATCCTCTAAAGTGGTGTTGAGTGAGCCGCGCGTTTATGCGGAGGCGCAGGAAATAGCCGACCATTTGAAGAACCGGCGGGCAGTTGTCGTCAATCTTCAGCGTATACAGCATGACCAGGCCAAGAGGATTGTTGACTTTTTAAGCGGAACTGTTTATGCCATCGGCGGCGATATTCAAAGAATCGGCTCGGATATTTTCCTCTGCACGCCTGACAACGTAGATGTATCAGGCACAATTTCTGAGCTCATATCTGAAGACGAACATCAGAGGTGGTAAAGCGAGATGATCCTTTATCAAGTTTTTTCGGTTTTAAGCTTATTAATCACAATATACTCATTTGCCCTGATCATATATATTTTTATGTCATGGGTGCCGAGTACAAGGGAAACGGCAGTCGGGCGTTTTTTAGCTTCGATTTGTGAACCATATCTCGAACCATTCAGAAAAATCATCCCTCCGATCGCAATGCTGGATATTTCACCGATCGTAGCCATTCTTGTGCTTCGGTTTGCGACAACCGGCTTGTGGGGGCTTTATCGCATGATTGCGTTTTAATGTGACAGTTTGATAGGGGCTTGGCAGCAGCCAAGCCTCTTTACATAGAAGGGAAAGACGATGAGCGATATATATCAGCACTTCAGAAAAGACGAGCGGGCCTTTATTGACCAGGCGCTCGAATGGAAAAGTATTGTCCAGGAGCAGTACCGGATGAAGCTGACTGACTTTTTAGATCCCAGAGAGCAGGTTATTCTCTCAGCTGTTACCGGACAGGCAGACGTCGGGCTTGCTTTTTCCGGCGGCTATGACAGAGCGGAACGAAAACGGGCGATTCTGTATCCAGAGTACATCACTCCGGAAGAATCGGATTTTGAACTGCAGGCGTTTAACGTCCGTTATGCTGAAAAGTTTGTCTCAGTAGATCACCGTTCTCTGCTTGGTGCATTAATGGGCATAGGCTTAAAGCGGCAAAAGTTTGGTGACATCGTGTTTTCTGAGACATCAGTGCAATTGATTGTCTCAGCCGATACCGCTGATTTTGTGGCTGCACAGCTTACCCAAGCAGGCAAAGCTGCGGTCAGCCTAGAGAAAATTGACTTGTCAGACCTTAACATTCCAGCAGTTGATGTCGAAATAAGAGATGACACGGTTTCTTCTTTAAGGCTTGACGCCGTCTGTGCCTCTATGAGCAGACAATCCCGCCAGAAATCACAGACGCTTGTGAAAAACGGACTCGTGAAAGTGAACTGGAAGGTAGTTGAAGATCCTTCATACATGGTGGCAGAAGGGGACATGCTGTCTATCAGAGGCTTTGGCCGATGCAGCTTAACAAAAATCGAAGGAAAAACCAAGAAAGACAAATGGAGAGTCACGTTTGAACGACAAAAATAGTCGGTTTTTCAGTTTTTTTCTCCATCTGTGCGAAATTTGTTTTATAATGTGAACTAGATAACCGTACTGAAATGTAAAAATGGAGGTGGCATCATGCCATTAACGCCAAATGATATTCACAACAAGACGTTTACAAAAAGTTTTCGCGGATATGATGAAGATGAAGTAAATGAATTCTTAGCGCAAGTCAGAAAAGATTACGAAATTGTTCTCCGTAAGAAAACTGAGCTTGAAGCGAAAGTCAATGAACTTGATGAAAGAATCGGACACTTTGCTAATATTGAAGAAACGCTGAATAAATCGATTTTAGTTGCTCAAGAAGCAGCTGAAGACGTAAAACGCAATTCTCAAAAAGAAGCAAAGCTGATTGTTCGGGAGGCGGAGAAAAACGCTGATCGCATTATCAACGAATCTTTATCAAAATCAAGAAAAATTGCCATGGAAATTGAAGAACTGAAAAAACAATCTAAAGTTTTCAGAACACGTTTCCAAATGCTGATTGAAGCCCAGCTCGATCTTCTGAAAAATGACGATTGGGATCATCTGCTTGAGTATGAAGTCGACGCAGTATTTGAGGAAAAGGAATAAATTCTCTGATTACCTTGACATTTTCTTAGCTTGTCGAATATAATACGTTCATAAATTCAGATGAAAAAACGGTTGAAAGGGACAGTCATGTTTCCTTCAGGCCTTCATAGCGACCCGGAGATGGTGAGAGTCCGGGATGGCCGGAATCATGTAGATCAGCCCTTAAGTTTCCTTTCTGAACTCACAGTAGGTTAGGACGTTCATCACGTTACGATGCTCGAGAGGAAAAAGCATATGCAGGCTTTTTCTAAAAGGGTGGTACCGCGAGATAAGCTTTCTCGTCCCTTATGGGATGAGAGGGCTTTTTTTATTTTCTGAAAAAATGCAGTGGAGGAATGAAAATGGATTTTAAAGATACACTCTTAATGCCGAAAACAGATTTCCCGATGCGTGGAAATTTGCCAAACCGTGAGCCTGACATTCAGAAGACTTGGGAGGAAGAGGATATCTACCGTCTTGTGCAGGAACGGACGAAAGACCGCCCGAAATTTGTTTTACATGACGGACCTCCGTATGCAAACGGCGATATCCATATGGGACACGCGCTTAACAAGATTTTGAAGGACTTCATTGTCCGCTACAAATCAATGAGCGGCTACAATGCGCCATATGTACCGGGCTGGGATACACACGGATTGCCGATTGAAACGGCTCTCACAAAAAACAAAAAAGTAAACCGCAAAGAAATGTCAGTAGCGGATTTCCGCAAACTGTGCGAAGAGTACGCTTGGAAGCAAATCGAGGGACAGCGTGAGCAGTTTAAACGCCTTGGTGTCCGCGGTGATTGGGAAAACCCTTATGTCACATTAAAACCGGAATACGAAGCGCAACAAATCCGCGTATTTGGTGAGATGGCAAAACGAGGCTACATCTATAAGGGTCTTAAACCGGTTAACTGGTCACCTTCAAGTGAGTCTGCTTTGGCGGAAGCTGAGATCGAATATCAAGACAAACGTTCAGCATCTATTTATGTTGCTTTCGGTGTAAAAGACGGAAAAGGCGTTCTTGAAAACGGCGAGCGCATCATCATTTGGACAACAACGCCATGGACAATTCCGGCGAACCTCGGAATTTCAGTGCACCCTGATCTTGAGTACAGCGTGATTGCAGTAGGTGAAGACCGCTTTGTCGTAGCTAGTGCTTTAGTCGAAAATGTAGCATCTGCATGCGGATTTGATCAATATGAAGTGACAAGAACGATCAAAGGGAAAGACCTTGAGAACATTGTCGCGGAACACCCGCTATATGGAAGAGATTCTCTCGTTATGCTTGGTGAACACGTAACAACTGATGCCGGGACAGGCTGCGTTCATACAGCGCCGGGACACGGGGAAGATGACTTTATCATCGGCCAAAAATACGGTTTAGATGTGTTATGCCCAGTTGATGCAAAAGGTGTAATGACAAGCGAAGCTCCAGGCTTTGAAGGCATGTTCTATGATGATGCGAACAAAGCGATCACAGAGCAGCTTGATGAAAAAGGCGCGCTTGTGAAGCTTGAATTCATTACCCACTCTTATCCGCATGATTGGAGAACAAAGAAACCAACCATTTTCAGAGCGACAGCGCAATGGTTTGCGTCTATTAAAGATTTCAGATCAGACCTGCTTGATGCCATTAAAGAAACCAAATGGGTTCCTGAATGGGGCGAGCAGCGTTTACACAACATGGTTCGTGACCGCGGAGACTGGTGTATTTCCAGACAGCGTGCATGGGGTGTGCCGATCCCGGTATTTTATGCTGAAAACGGAGAACCGATTATTACAGATGAAACCATTGAACATGTTTCTGAATTGTTCAGACAGCATGGCTCAAACATTTGGTTTGAAAAAGAAGCGAAGGATCTTCTTCCGGAAGGCTTTACGCATCCTGGCAGCCCTAACGGCACATTTACAAAAGAACAGGACATCATGGATGTTTGGTTTGATTCAGGCTCTTCCCATCAAGCGGTGCTTGAAGAACGTGAAGACCTCGTTCGCCCGGCTGATTTATATCTAGAAGGATCAGACCAATACCGCGGCTGGTTTAACTCATCTCTTTCTACAGCAGTAGCCGTAACAGGAAAAGCGCCATATAAAGGTGTGCTCAGCCATGGATTTGCACTGGATGGAGAAGGACGCAAGATGAGTAAATCAATCGGTAACGTCGTTGTTCCAGCTAAAGTGATGAAACAGCTTGGTGCCGACATCTTGAGATTATGGGTGTCCTCAGTTGATTATCAGGCGGACGTTCGCGTGTCTGACGCCATTTTGAAGCAGGTTGCTGAAGTATACCGTAAAATCCGCAATACGTTCCGTTTCCTTCATGGTAACCTATTCGATTTTGATCCGAAAACGAATGCGGTGGCTGTCGAAGATCTTCGCGAAGTGGACCAATATATGCTGATTAAACTGAACAAACTGATTGATAAAGTGAAAAAAGCGTATGATGAGTATGAATTTGCAGTTGTATATCACAGCATCCATAATTTCTGCACGATCGAATTGAGCTCATTCTATCTTGATTTCGCAAAAGATATTGTGTACATCGAGCATGCGGATCATCCGGATAGACGCAGTATGCAGACAGTATTCTATGAAACGCTTCTTGCATTAGTGAAGCTTTCAGCGCCTATCCTTCCTCATACGGCTGACGAATTATGGTCTCATTTAACATTTGTTGAAGAGCAGAGCGTTCAGTTGACAGATATGCCGGAAACAATCACGGTTCCAAACAGCGAAGCGACAGAAGATAAATTTGACCGCTTTATGGCTTTCCGTGACGATGTGCTAAAAGCGTTAGAAACTGCGCGGAATGAAAAAATTATCGGTAAATCATTGGAAGCGAACCTGAAATTGTATCCAAACAAAGAAAACCAAGAGCTCTTGGCTTCCATTAAAGAAAATCTTTCTCAGCTGTTTATTGTTTCTGAACTGACAATCAGCGAAGAAAATGAAGCGCCGAACGATGCGCAAAGCTTTGCGACAGGGAAAATCGCTGTCGAGAAAGCCGAAGGCGAAATGTGTGAGAGATCCCGTGTAATTTCAAAAGATGTAGGTGCAAATCCGAAATATCCTACACTCTCACTGCGAAACGCTGAAATCGTTGAAAAATACTATCAAAAATAATGGAAAAGAGCCCGGCGTAAAAGCCGGGCTTTTTTTGTGCCAAGAGTGACATCCTTTAGAACGGCAGGAAAAATCTTATGTGCTTTAGATCATCGTTCACAGGCAACAATATAGGTACTACGTTAAGAGCAGGAGTTGTGATGAATGAATGATCAACTGACCGCAATATATACGGAACTTCTTCTGACGAAAGAAGAATTACAGTCGAGATTATTTGAGTATTCTTGCTTTCAGGCTTCAACAAGCCCACAAGCAGCAATCAATCATAAACAAAAAGCAACTCTGATCTATCACATTAAAGAAGAGCTACAAGACGTTCTCCTCGCATTGTCCAAAATCGAAAACGGCACATTTGGATACTGTGAAGAAACCGGGGATCTCATTCCTCTTTCAAAGCTGGCTGTGCTGCCGACTGCCCGCACAGCAAACGATTTTCTTTACTCTGTCCAATTTGAAAAAAAAACGCTCCCGCTGTGGAAATCAACGGATATCGAATATGGTCAGGCACTGTATGAATAACATTGTCTGGCCGGTTAATATGCCTGATATTTCTTTACTCCAGTGCTTTTTATTGATAAAATGCATAATGGATTAAAGTAACCGTAAACTGGAGGAACGTTTGTGCTGTATTATGTAATTGCACTACTTATTATTGCAGCCGATCAATTGACAAAATGGCTTGTCGTTAAGAACATGGAGCTTGGCCAAAGCATTCCGATCATTGATCAGGTATTCTATATCACCTCCCATCGCAATACGGGTGCTGCATGGGGGATATTAGCCGGTCAGATGTGGTTTTTCTACCTCATTACAACCGCTGTTATTATTGGCATTGTTTATTACATACAGCGTTATACAAAAGGACAAAGGCTTCTTGGAGTGGCCCTCGGACTGATGCTTGGCGGTGCCATTGGCAACTTCATCGATCGGGCTGTCAGACAGGAAGTTGTGGATTTTATCCATGTCATTATTGTGAATTACAATTACCCGATTTTTAACATCGCTGACTCTTCACTATGTGTCGGCGTAATGCTTTTATTTATACAAATGCTGTTGGACAGCGGGAAAAAGAAAAAGGAGCAATAGCATGAATCAATTTGATATAACCGCTTCAGAAGAACAAAAAAGTGAGCGGATTGATAAATTTCTGGCATCGACTGAGAATGATTGGTCGAGAACCCAGGTACAGCAATGGGTGAAAGATGGACAAATTGTCGTGAACGGAAGCCCTGTAAAATCAAATTATAAAATTCAGCCAGGTGATCAGGTGACAGTCACTGTACCTGAGCCAGAAGCGCTCGACGTGCTGGCAGAACCTATGGATCTGGATATTTACTATGAAGATCAGGATGTGCTTGTCGTCAATAAACCTCGCGGAATGGTTGTGCACCCAGCTCCCGGGCATCTTACGGGCACACTTGTAAACGGCCTTATGGCTCATTGCACGGATCTTTCCGGGATAAATGGCGTGATGCGTCCGGGGATCGTTCACAGAATCGATAAGGACACGTCCGGCTTATTAATGGTGGCGAAAAATGATATGGCTCATGAGTCACTTGTAAACCAATTGGTCAACAAAACGGTCACGCGTAAATATACGGCGGTTGTCCACGGGCTTATCTCTCACGATGATGGCACAATTGACGCGCCGATCGGACGGGACAAGAAAGACCGTCAAAGCATGACTGTGACGCGTGATGGCAAAAATGCGGTCACTCATTTTCATGTGCTTGAGCGTTTTCAGGATTTTACGTTGGTGGAATGCCAGCTTGAAACAGGAAGAACGCATCAAATTCGTGTTCATATGAAATATATCGGATTTCCATTAGCGGGCGATCCAAAATACGGACCGAGAAAAACGATTGATTTTAACGGACAAGCCCTTCACGCCGGAATTTTAGGTTTTGATCATCCTCGCACAGGTGAATATGTCGAATTTGAAGCACCGCTTCCGGAGGATATGGCAGAATTAATCGAAAACCTCAGAAAAAACGATTGACAGACTGTTTCTTTTCTGAAATAATAAACGAAGCTGAATAGATTCTTTAAAACAGTCCAGAGAGGCTGAGAAGGATAACGGATAGACGGGATGCGTGTATATGTGCGCACCTTGTCCTGAAACCCCTCTATGCTCTGGCAAGAGGGGTTTTTTCTTCTATATGAACTGTGAGGTGTCATACATTGAATCAAAAAGCTGTCATTCTCGATGAACAGGCAATCAGACGGGCGCTGACCAGGATTGCCCACGAAATGATCGAACGTAATAAAGGAATGAATAACTGCATCCTTGTTGGCATTAAGACAAGAGGGATTTACTTGGCAAAACGTCTTGCGGAACGAATCGAACAGATTGAAGGGAGTCCTGTAACAGTCGGTGAAATTGATATTACTCTTTACAGAGACGATCTTTCCAAAAAAACGAGCAACGAAGAGCCGCTTGTAAAAGGTGCAGATATTCCGGTTGACATTACAGATCAAAAAGTGATCCTCGTAGACGATGTCCTGTACACAGGCAGAACGGTCAGAGCAGGTATGGATGCGCTTGTTGATGTAGGCAGACCTTCCTCCATTCAGCTGGCAGTGCTAGTTGACAGAGGACACCGGGAGCTTCCGATCCGCGCGGATTATATCGGGAAAAACATCCCGACATCAAAAGCTGAAAAGGTTATGGTTCAGCTTGATGAAGTAGATCAAAACGATCTCGTCGCCATTTATGAAAATGAATAATAGATTACCTTTTTAAAGGCAATCCAGAGAGGTTGCAAAGAGGTGCACAACAAAGTCCCGAAAGTATTCGGCAGGTCTTTGTATGCCTCTTTGCGTAAAAATAGCAAAGAGGTTTTTTTATACAGTCATTGAGTCATCCTAAAATGAACGTTAACAATCAGGGGGAAAATCATCATGAGTAAGAAAAAAGTAAATTTAGGAGTCAGGGATGTCCCGACACCTTTCTCTTGGGTTTCATTCAGCCTGCAGCATTTGTTTGCCATGTTTGGCTCAACGATTTTGGTTCCGAAGCTGGTCGGAATGAGTCCTGCTGTGGCATTGGTGACAAGTGGCATCGGGACACTTGCTTACCTTCTGATTACGAAAGGGCAAATTCCCGCGTATCTTGGTTCATCCTTTGCCTTTATTTCTCCGATCATACTAGTAAAAGCGACCGGCGGTCCGGGATCGGCAATGGTCGGGGCGTTTCTTGCAGGGCTAGTGTACGGGCTGATTGCCTTATTGATCAGGCAGCTTGGAACCGGGTGGCTAATGAAGATTCTCCCGCCTGTAGTCGTAGGCCCCGTAATTATCGTCATCGGACTGGGGCTGGCAAGCACTGCGGTAAACATGGCGATGTACGCTGATCCAAACGCGAGTGAATTGGTCTACAGCTTAAAGCACTTCAGTGTCGCAGGAGTTACACTGGCGATCACGATTATTTGCGCGATTTTCTTACGAGGATTTTTAAGCCTGATTCCGGTTCTGATCGGAATCATCGGCGGATACCTGTTTGCCCTTACTCAAGGGATCGTCAACTTCCAGCCGGTGCTTGACGCGAAATGGTTTGCAGTGCCTGAATTTATCATCCCGTTCAAAGACTATTCACCGTCAGTAACACTCGGCATCGCAGCGGCAATGGTTCCTGTCGCGTTTGTGACAATGTCGGAGCATATCGGCCACCAAATGGTGCTAAGCAAAGTTGTTGGACAAGATTTCATTAAAAAGCCGGGGCTGCATCGCTCCATCATGGGTGACAGCGTGGCCACAATCCTTGCTTCCCTGATCGGCGGTCCGCCGACAACGACTTATGGGGAAAACATTGGCGTGCTGGCCATTACAAGAGTATTCAGCGTCTTTGTCATCGGAGGCGCGGCGGTGATTGCCCTTTGCTTCGGCTTTATCGGCAAAATCTCAGCGCTGATCAGTTCAGTGCCGTCAGCGGTCATGGGAGGCGTCTCCTTCCTGCTGTTCGGAATCATCGCATCGAGCGGTCTCAGAATGCTGATTGACAACAAAATTGATTATGAAAACAACAGAAACCTCATTATTACGTCAGTTATCCTTGTGATCGGTGTAGGCGGCGCGTTTATCCAAGTGTCTCAAGGAGGATTCCAAGTGTCAGGAATGGCGCTTGCCGCAATTGTCGGTGTCATCTTAAACCTGATTCTTCCGCAGGCAAAGGAAGAGCAGGCGGACACATCTGAACAACATCATATTTAAAACCTTTTAAAGAAAGTCCAGAGAGGCTTGGAAGGGTTATGAAGAGAAGGAAGCTTCAATGCTGCCCTCTATTTAACCGTACCCCGAGTCTATCTTAGACCGGGGTTTTTTCAGCCTTAAAGTTGAAATGAGAGGGGAAAAAACATGAAGCATTTAACGACGATGAGTGAACTCAGCACTGAGGAAATCAAAGATTTGCTTCTAACAGCACAAGACCTCAAAAGCGGAAAAATAGACAATCAGCTTACGGGAAAGTTTGCAGCAAACCTGTTTTTTGAACCAAGCACGAGAACGCGATTCAGCTTTGAGGTCGCAGAAAAAAAGCTGGGTATGAATGTCCTGAATCTTGATGGAACAAGCACAAGCGTGCAAAAAGGCGAAACCTTATATGACACCATTCGGACGCTCGAGTCAATCGGTGTGGACGTGTGCGTCATCAGGCACAGTGAGGATGAGTACTATGAAGAGCTTGTCAGCAAGGTGAATATCCCGATTCTGAACGCGGGAGACGGATGCGGCCAGCATCCGACACAATCACTGCTTGATGTAATGACGATTTATGAAGAGTTCAATACGTTCAAAGGGCTCACCGTCTCCATTCACGGCGATATCAAACATAGCAGAGTGGCTAGATCAAATGCGGAAGTTTTGACAAGATTGGGTGCCCGTGTCCTGTTTTCAGGTCCTTCGGAATGGCAGGATGAAGAAAATCTATTCGGCACGTATGTCACAATGGATGAAGCAGTTGAGTCTTCCGATGTCGTTATGCTGCTGCGCATTCAAAATGAAAGACATCAGTCTGCTGTCAGTCAGGACGGCTATTTAAACAAATACGGCCTGACCGTAGAACGGGCTGAGCGTATGAAGCAGCATGCGATCATTATGCATCCAGCTCCGGTAAACAGAGGAGTGGAGATTGATGACAGCTTAGTCGAAAGCGAAAAATCAAGAATCTTCAAGCAAATGCAAAATGGCGTATTTATCAGAATGGCAGTGATACAGCGTGCCTTACAAACAAATGTGAAAAGAGGAGAAGCAGCGTATGTCATATCTCATTAAAAACGGCTGGATACTTAACGAAAATGGTGAAAAAACAGAAACGGATATTCGAGTGACGGGAGAAATCATTTCCGAAATTGGCAAGCTTGATGCAGCGGGTGAAGAAACGGTAATTGATGCAAAAGGCTTGCTTGTTTCACCTGGATTTGTCGATCTCCACGTACACTTCAGAGAGCCGGGCGGAGAGAAAAAAGAAACCATTGAAACCGGTGCAAAAGCCGCGGCACGCGGCGGCTATACAACAGTAGCTGCAATGCCGAATACGCGGCCGGTTCCTGATACGAAGGAGCAGATGGAATGGGTGCAAAACCGTATTAAAGAAACATCATGCATCAGAGTTCTTCCATATGCATCCATTACGATCAGACAAATCGGTGATGAGATGACAAATTTTGAAGCTTTAAAAGAAGCAGGGGCATTTGCTTTTACAGATGACGGCGTCGGTATACAGACAGCAGGAATGATGTATGAAGCGATGAAACGGGCAGCCGCGATCGACAAAGCGATTGTTGCACATTGCGAAGACAACTCCTTAATTTACGGAGGAAGCGTTCATGAGGGAACATTCTCTAAAGCGAATGGGCTCAATGGCATTCCTTCTGTGTGTGAATCGGTTCATATTGCCCGCGATGTGTTGCTGGCAGAGGCGACAAACTGCCATTACCATGTATGCCATATCAGTACGAAAGAATCTGTCAGAGTCGTACGTGATGCGAAAAAAGCAGGAATCAGAGTGACAGCAGAAGTGTCGCCACACCATTTGCTGCTTTGTGATGAGGACATTCCGGGGCTTGACACAAATTATAAAATGAACCCTCCTCTCCGCAGTGCGGAAGACAGAGCGGCTTTAATCGAAGGTCTTTTAGACGGAACAATTGATTTTATCGCAACAGACCATGCCCCGCATACAGAAGAAGAGAAAAACACAGAAATGAAGCTGGCGCCATTCGGAATTGTCGGCTTAGAAACGGCGTTCCCGCTCCTATACACACATTTTGTCGAAAATGGCAGCTGGTCGCTGAAACAGCTCATTGACTATATGACAATCAAACCATGCGAAGCATTCGGTCTCCCATACGGAGCATTACAAACGGGGCAAGTTGCTGACATTACGTTAATCGATTTGGAAAAAGAAGCAGTTATAGACAATGAAACATTTTTATCAAAAGGAAAAAATACGCCATTCAACGGCATCAGCTGCACCGGCTGGCCGGTCGCTACAATGGCGGCAGGGAAGCTTGCTTATGAAGAAGGGAGACTTGTCAAATGAAGAGACGATTAGTACTGGAAAACGGAGCGGTATTCGAGGGGAAAGCCTTCGGAAGCTTAGAACACAGCATGGGAGAAGTCGTTTTTAACACTGGGATGACAGGCTATCAGGAAATTTTATCTGATCCTTCTTACTGCGGGCAGATCGTAACATTAACGTACCCGCTTATCGGAAATTACGGCATTAACCGCGATGATTTTGAATCTATTACCCCTTTTGTGAAAGGGCTGATCATCAAAGAATTATGTGAACTGCCTTCCAACTGGCGTTCAGCATACACATTAGACGAGTATTTAAAAATGAAAAACATTCCGGGCCTGCAGGGAATTGATACAAGAAAGCTGACAAGAATGATCCGCACGGCAGGCGCCCTAAAAGGAACATTCGCTTCACCTGATGAAGATATCGAGGCGGTGCTGAAAAGGCTGAACGAAACAGAACTGCCGAGAAATCAAGTATCCCAAGTATCTGCCAAAACAGCATATCCGAGCCCGGGAAGGGGCAAACGCATTGTCTTGGTTGACTTTGGCATGAAGCACGGCATTCTTAGAGAGCTGAACAAACGGAAATGTGACGTTATCGTTGTGCCTTACAACATTACAGCGGAAGAAGTGCTTCAGCTGAAACCGGACGGCATCATGCTTTCTAACGGACCTGGGGACCCGAAAGATGTGCCTGAAGCGATTGAAATGATTAAAGGTGTTCTCGGAAAAGTGCCGTTATTCGGAATATGTCTCGGCCACCAATTATTTGCGCTGGCATGCGGAGCGAATACTGAAAAAATGAAATTCGGCCACAGGGGCTCAAACCACCCGGTAAAAGAGCTGGCTACTGGAAAAGTCGCCTTAACATCTCAAAACCATGGCTATACAGTGTCATCCATCAGCGAAACAGAATTGGACGTGACACATATCGCCATTAACGATGATACGATTGAAGGGCTGAAGCATAAAACACTGCCGGCATTTACGGTTCAATATCATCCTGAAGCCTCACCTGGTCCTGAGGATGCCAACCATCTATTTGACAGATTCATCGAAATGATCGAAACAACAGAGAAAGAAGGGGAAGCGGTATGCCAAAACGCGTAGACATTAACAAAATTTTAGTGATCGGATCTGGACCGATCATCATCGGCCAAGCAGCAGAATTTGACTATGCGGGAACGCAAGCCTGCCTTGCTTTGAAAGAAGAAGGCTATGAAGTCATCCTTGTCAACTCAAACCCTGCCACTATTATGACAGATACAGAAATGGCTGACCGGGTTTACATCGAACCGCTCACTCCTGAATTCCTGACGAGAATCATCAGAAAAGAACGCCCGGATGCCATTCTTCCTACTCTCGGAGGCCAAACCGGTTTGAATCTTGCGGTTGAGCTTTCTGAAAGAGGCGTGCTGGAAGAGTGTGGCGTCGAAGTGCTTGGCACGAAGCTGACTGCGATTCAGCAGGCTGAAGACCGCGACTTGTTCAGAACATTAATGAATGAGCTGAATGAACCGGTGCCTGAAAGTGAGATCATCCACTCTCTGGAAGAAGCTGAAAACTTCGTCAGTCAAATTGGTTTCCCTGTCATTGTCCGCCCAGCATATACATTAGGCGGAACAGGCGGAGGCATCTGCTCGAATGAAACCGAACTGAAAGAAATTGTTGAGAACGGCTTAAAATTAAGCCCAGTGCACCAATGTCTGCTTGAAAAAAGCATCGCCGGCTATAAAGAAATTGAATATGAAGTCATGAGAGACAGCCAGGACCACGCCATTGTCGTTTGTAATATGGAGAACATTGATCCAGTCGGAATCCACACTGGAGACAGTATTGTTGTTGCGCCAAGCCAAACGCTTAGCGACCGTGAATATCAGCTGTTGCGGAATGTATCGTTAAAACTGATTCGCGCACTTGGAATCGAAGGCGGATGTAACGTACAGCTCGCTTTAGACCCAGACAGCTTCCAATACTACATTATTGAAGTAAACCCACGGGTCAGTCGTTCATCTGCCCTTGCATCAAAAGCGACGGGTTACCCGATTGCAAAGCTCGCTGCTAAAATCGCTGTCGGTCTTTCATTAGATGAAATGATGAACCCGGTGACAGGAAAAACATATGCAGCATTTGAACCGGCTCTTGACTATGTCGTATCCAAAATTCCGCGCTGGCCGTTTGATAAGTTTGAATCAGCGAACAGAAAGCTCGGCACGCAAATGAAAGCGACAGGAGAGGTCATGGCAATCGGCCGCACGCTTGAAGAATCATTGCTGAAGGCTGTTCGTTCCCTGGAAGCGGATGTGTATCATCTTGAATTGAAAGACGCTGCTGACATTTCCGATGAGCTTCTTGAAAAAAGAATTAAAAAGGCCGGTGATGAACGCTTATTCTACTTAGCTGAAGCGTACAGAAGAGGCTACACGGTAGAAGACCTACATGAATTTTCCGCGATCGATGTCTTCTTCCTGCATAAGCTGTTCGGAATCGTACAGTTTGAAAAAGAACTGAAGGCAAATGCGGGTGATACTGACGTGCTGAGGCGGGCAAAAGAACTAGGATTCTCTGATAAGTACATCAGCCGTGAGTGGAAAATGAAAGAATCGAAGCTTTACAGCTTGAGAAAACAAGCGGGAATTGCGCCGGTTTTCAAAATGGTAGATACATGCGCGGCGGAATTTGAATCAGAAACGCCATACTTCTACAGCACATACGAAGAAGAAAATGAGTCTGTCGTTACGGATAAGAAAAGTGTGATCGTGCTTGGCTCCGGTCCGATTCGAATCGGTCAGGGTGTTGAGTTTGACTACGCTACTGTTCACTCTGTGTGGGCAATTAAACAAGCAGGCTATGAAGCCATTATTGTCAATAATAATCCGGAAACCGTTTCAACTGATTTCAGTATTTCAGATAAGCTGTACTTTGAACCGCTTACGATTGAAGATGTCATGCACATCATTGATCTCGAACAGCCAATGGGCGTTGTCGTACAATTCGGCGGACAAACTGCCATTAACCTTGCTGACGAGCTTTCTGCACGCGGAGTGAAAATCCTTGGGACTTCATTAGAAGATTTAGATCGTGCGGAAGATCGGGATAAATTTGAACAAGCGCTTGGAGAACTTGGTGTTCCGCAGCCGCTTGGCAAAACAGCGACATCAGTTGATCAGGCGATAAGCATCGCGAGTGATATCGGCTACCCGGTACTGGTGCGCCCTTCCTATGTACTTGGCGGCCGGGCGATGGAGATTGTTTATCATGAAGAAGAACTGCTTCATTACATGAAAAACGCAGTCAAAATCAATCCGCAGCACCCTGTATTAATTGACAGATATTTAACAGGAAAAGAAATCGAAGTGGATGCAGTATCTGACGGTGAAACAGTCGTCATTCCGGGAATTATGGAGCACATTGAACGTGCGGGGGTTCACTCCGGAGACTCAATCGCTGTTTATCCGCCTCAGTCACTTACAGAGGACATCAAGAAAAAAATTGAACAACACACGATCGCACTTGCTAAAGGGCTGAACATTGTCGGTTTGCTCAATATTCAATTCGTCTTATCACAAGGCGAAGTGTACGTGCTCGAAGTAAATCCGAGATCAAGCAGAACCGTACCGTTCTTAAGTAAAATTACGGGTATCCCAATGGCAAATCTCGCCACAAAAGTTATTCTCGGTCAAAAGCTGGCTGTGTTTGGCTATACAGAGGGCCTTCAGCCTGAACAGCAGGGTGTATTTGTAAAAGCGCCGGTCTTCTCCTTCGCTAAGCTGAGAAGAGTGGATATTACGTTAGGGCCTGAAATGAAATCAACAGGTGAGGTCATGGGGAAAGATTCCACCCTTGAAAAAGCACTCTACAAAGCTCTGATTGCTTCAGGCATTCAAATCCCTAACTACGGTTCCGTGCTTTTAACAGTGGCTGATAAGGACAAAGAAGAAGGGCTTGCCATCGCTAAGCGGTTCCATGCGATCGGCTACAACATTTTAGCCACGGAAGGAACGGCAGGTTACCTGAAAGAAGCTTCAATTCCGGCGAAGGTCGTCGGAAAAATCGGCCAGGACGGCCCGAACTTGCTTGATGTGATCAGAAACGGAGAAGCACAGTTTGTTATCAATACGCTGACAAAAGGAAAGCAGCCGGCAAGAGACGGATTTAGAATCAGACGTGAATCAGTAGAAAACGGTGTTGCCTGCTTAACATCTTTAGATACGGCTGAAGCAATCTTGCGAGTACTGGAAAGCATGACATTCCGTGCTGATCAAATGCCGGCAGTCAACACAAATCAGGAGGCGGCAGTCACTATATGAAAAAAGCGTATTTGACAGTATGTTCTAACCAGCAAATTGCAGACCGGGTGTATCAAATGGTTCTGAAAGGGGAGCTTGTCCAAGGGTTTACAACCCCGGGACAGTTCCTCCATCTTAAAGTGAGCGAAGCGGTTACGCCTCTTTTAAGAAGGCCAATCAGCATTGCCGACGTCAACTTTGAAAAAAATGAAGTCACTATCATTTATCGAGTAGATGGGGAAGGCACAAGACTCTTGTCGCTCAAGCAGCAGGGGGAGCTTGTGGATGTCCTCGGACCCTTGGGTAATGGCTTTCCTGTTAATGAAATCCAACCTGGAAAGACGGCTTTGCTGGTAGGAGGCGGTGTAGGTGTGCCGCCTCTCCAAGAGCTGTCGAAACGCTTGAACGAAAAAGGGGTAAAGGTTATACATGTGTTAGGCTTCCAATCGGCAAAGGATGTTTTTTACGAAGAAGAGTGCCGGCAGTATGGAGACACGTATGTGGCAACAGCTGACGGAAGCTACGGGGAAACCGGATTTGTCACAGATGTAATAAAACAGAAAAATCTAGAGTTTGACATTCTCCTCAGCTGCGGGCCGACACCGATGCTGAAGGCGTTAAAACAGGAATATGCCCATAAAGAAGTTTACCTTTCCATGGAGGAACGAATGGGTTGCGGAATCGGCGCATGCTTCGCGTGTGTGTGCCATACAAACGAAAGTGAGACATCCTACGTAAAAGTATGTCTCGACGGACCTGTATTTAAAGCTCAGGAGGTGGCACTGTAATGCTAGAGGTCAAACTGCCTGGACTTGAATTGAAAAATCCGATCATCCCTGCATCAGGCTGCTTCGGTTTTGGAAAAGAGTTTGCACGTTTTTATGATTTATCTTGTCTCGGAGCAATCATGATCAAAGCTACGACAAAGGAGCCCCGCTTCGGGAACCCGACGCCTAGGGTAGCTGAGACTGGCGCTGGAATGCTAAATGCGATCGGTCTCCAAAATCCGGGCCTTGAACGCGTTTTGCAAAATGAGCTACCGTGGCTTGAACAGTTTGATACGCCGATTATTGCCAATGTCGCAGGTTCTCAAGTCGAGGATTACGTTGAAGTCGCAGAGCATATCAGTAAAGCGCCTAATGTTCATGCACTTGAATTGAACATTTCCTGTCCGAATGTGAAGACAGGCGGGATCGCTTTTGGCACGAACCCTGAAATGGCTGCTGATTTGACGAAAGCGGTTAAAGAGGTTTCAGATGTACCTGTTTATGTAAAGCTTTCCCCGAACGTGGCAAACATCACAGAAATTGCGTCAGCGATCGAAGAGGCGGGAGCGGACGGTCTTACGATGATTAACACATTAATCGGCATGAGGCTCGATTTAAAATCAGGCAAGCCGATATTAGCTAATAAAACAGGCGGACTTTCCGGTCCTGCCATAAAGCCGGTTGCCATTCGCATGGTGTATGAAGTCAGCCAAGCGGTCAATATCCCGATTATTGGAATGGGAGGCGTGCAGACGGCCGAAGATGCCTTAGAATTTCTTCTCGCGGGAGCAAGCGCGGTCGCTGTCGGAACAGCAAACTTTGTGAATCCTTTTGCATGCCCGGACATTATTGAACAGCTTCCAGCTGTTTTGAGTCAATACGGCTATCAATCAATTGAAGAGTGCATCGGAAGGAGCTGGAACCATGAAAAACAACCTGCCCATCATCGCGCTTGATTTTGCATCAGCTGAAGAAACGCTAGCGTTCTTAGCGCTCTTTCAGCAAGAACCGTTATTTGTAAAGGTTGGAATGGAACTTTTTTATCAAGAAGGGCCATCAATAGTCAAACAATTAAAAGAAAGAAATTGCGAGCTGTTTTTAGATTTAAAGCTTCATGACATCCCGACCACTGTAAACAAAGCGATGAAGCGCCTTGCCGGTCTCGGAGTGGATCTCGTCAATGTTCATGCGGCCGGAGGCAAAAAAATGATGCAAGCAGCTCTGGAAGGCTTAGAAGAAGGAACGCCGTCCGGAAAAAAACGCCCGTCACTTATCGCGGTAACCCAGCTGACAAGCACATCTGAACAAATTATGAATAATGAACTGCTGATCGAAAAGCCTCTGATCGACACGGTTGTACATTACAGCAAACTGGCAGAAGAAAGCGGGCTCGATGGAGTGGTCTGCTCTGTTCATGAAGCAAAAGCCATTTACCAAGCGGTGTCGCCTTCATTTCTCACTGTCACTCCGGGGATCAGATTGTCAGAGGACGCTGCGAATGACCAAATCCGCGTAGCGACACCCGCGATTGCAAGAGAGAAAGGTTCATCAGCAATTGTAGTAGGACGCTCGATTACAAAAGCGAAAGACCCGGTAAAAGCCTATGAAGCTGTCAGACTCGAATGGGAGGGAATCAAATCATGAAACAAATCATTGCAAAACATCTATTAGACATCCAAGCTGTATTTTTACGCCCGAACGAGCCATTTACATGGGCAAGCGGCATTTTATCGCCAATCTACTGTGACAACCGCCTTACGCTATCTTTCCCTGGGGTCAGAAATGATGTAGCCTCAGGCATCAGTAAGCTTGTCGAAGAGCATTTTCCTGATGCTGAAATGATTGCGGGCACAGCAACAGCCGGTATTCCTCATGCTGCTCTGGCGGCTGACCGTTTGAACCTTCCGATGTGTTATGTGAGAAGTAAACCAAAAGCGCATGGAAAAGGCAATCAGATTGAGGGAGCTGTGCAAAAGGGGCAAAAAACTGTCGTCATTGAAGACTTAATCTCAACAGGAGGAAGCGTACTTGAAGCTGCGGCAGCTTTACAAGCGGCTGGCTGCGAAGTGCTCGGTGTCGTCTCAATCTTTACGTACGGGCTCCCTAAAGCGCAGGAAGCGTTCACGAAAGCAGAACTGCCATACTACTCATTAACTGATTATGATACGCTCACAGAGGTCGCGCTTGAAAACGGGAATATTCATTCAGACGATCTAGAAAAACTGAAAACGTGGAAACAAAATCCCGAGTCAAAAGATTGGTTTAAAAAATAAAAAATAAATTTCGGTGATGTATAGAGGCTTCAAAGCCTTTCTGTACTTGAAAACAGGCCTCGCGGCCTGTTTTTTTATTATTCCTATAAAAAAAGTCGGGTTGACTTATGTTAGAATTGTGCTAAAATTTACTACAAATCTAAAAACTTATCAAGAGCGGCTGAGGGACTGGACCTATGAAGCCCGGCAACCTGCATAGTTTGTAAGGTGCTACTTCCAGCAAAATGAATTCCATTTTGAAAGATAAGGGCTACATGCTGTTCCTGTCTTTCTTTCCGCCGGATTGAAAGTTTTTTATTTTAAGAGGAAAAAAGGCTGTCTGTGATAACAGCAGCCGCGCATCACATTACAATTGGGAAAAGACAACCGGCAGAAAGCTACTGTTTGTTTGTCTCCGAAAGGAGGAAAGAAGAAATGTTAACGTACGATAATTGGGAAGAGCCAACGATTACATTTCCGGAAGACGATCCTTATAAAGGAGCGTTGTCAGTTTTAAAGTGGGCATACGGTCATTACGGCGACCAGCTTGTTTATGCCTGCAGTTTCGGAATTGAGGGAATCGTTCTGATTGACTTAATTTATAAAGTGAAAAAAGACGCAGAGATTGTGTTTCTTGATACAGGACTTCATTTTAAAGAAACCTATGAAACGATTGAACGAGTGAAGGAACGTTATCCGGGTCTAAATATCATCCTGAAAAAACCAGACCTTACCCTTGAGGAGCAAGCCGCAGAACATGGTGACAAACTGTGGGAAAGAGAGCCGAATCAGTGCTGCTATCTTAGAAAGATCGTTCCTTTAAGAGAGGCGCTTTCAGGACATCCAGCCTGGCTTTCTGGTCTGCGCCGCGATCAAGGGCCAAGCCGTGCCAATACGAATTTCTTAAACAAAGATGAAAAATTCAAATCAGTAAAAGTATGCCCGCTTATCCATTGGACTTGGAAAGACATTTGGAGATACACATCCCGGAATGAGCTTGACTACAATCCGCTTCATGACCAAGGATATCCTAGTATTGGCTGCGCGCCTTGTACGGCTCCTGCTTTTACTGCAGAGGATTTACGTTCAGGCAGATGGAATGGTATGGCGAAAACAGAATGCGGACTGCATGAATAAGGAGCTGCAAAATGGAACTAGCCGCTATTTTATTTAGCTTGTTTTTCGCGATGAATATTGGTGCTAGCGGCGCTGCAGCTTCGATGGGAGTTGCTTACGGCTCTGGAGCCATCAAAAAGAAAACCTACGCTTTGATCCTATGCGCAGTCGGTGTGCTGGCCGGGGCGGTCATTGGCGGGGGCGAGGTTGTAAAAACCATCAGCTCCGGGATTATCCCCGAGCAGACGATTACACTGACGATTGTTTGCATTATTATTGGAGCAGCGGCGCTTTCGCTTTTTACGGCTAATCTCCTCGGCATTCCTTTGTCGACAAGTGAAGTAACAGTCGGCGCAGTTGTCGGCGTGGGAGTGGCTTACAAAGTATTGTTTGTGAACAACCTTCTGGTCATTGTGTCGTTTTGGGTTTTTGTACCGCTGTTCGCTTTCGGTTTCACATATTTCGTATCTAAGCTGTTTCGTTATTTTAAGATTGAAATTAAATCTTCTAAAAAGCAAAAAATTCTTGGCATTGTTTTGTTAGGTGCCGGATTTTTTGAAGCATTCTCTGCCGGCATGAACAACGTGGCGAATGCCGTTGGCCCGTTAGTAGCGGCCGGTGTGCTGGATGTAGCGAAAGGAACCTTGTATGGGGGAGCTTTTGTGGCTCTAGGCGCGCTGTTATTAGGCCGGCGGGTGTTAGAAACAAACGGGAAGAAAATTACGAGATTCTCAAAAGGAGAAGGCATTCTCTTATCCGGTACAGGAGCCGGACTGGTGATCATCAGTTCTGTATTTGGGATGCCGGTGCCCTTGGCGCAAGTCACGTCATCGTCTATTATCGGAATAGGCATGGCGAAAAACGGTCCGAACGTGTTTCATAAACAAGTTGTGCAAACGATGCTGAAGGTATGGATCGTATCGCCGTTTTTATCTCTATCAATTTCTTATCTGCTTGTATCCTTGTTTTTAAAAGCGGATTATTATTCAATCTTTATCATGGTAAGTGTGCTTTTAGCGACGGGCGGTGCCGTCAGCCTGACGAAGGCCATTCGTAAAGAGAGACGCTCTGTCCACGAACAAGGCGGGGGAATCTGATTATTAATCTGAGTTATTTTATATGTTAACTAGGAGGAAATCGATATTATGAGCTTAGCACCACACGGAGGAACATTAGTAAACAGAGTAAATGAATCATATGATGTGAGCAGCATTCAAAAAGAAATTGAACTTGATTTAATTTCTTTTGCAGATTTGGAATTAATCGGAATCGGCGCATACAGCCCGATCGAAGGCTTCTTCAATGAAAAAGATTACGTATCTGTTGTCGAAAACCTGCGTCTATCTTCTGGTATTGTCTGGTCTCTTCCGATCACGCTTCCGGTTGATGCGCAAAAAGCAGAGGAACTGTCAATCGGTGAAACGGTTAAATTAACGTATGAAGGAGAAACATACGGCGTTATCCAAATTGAAGACCTGTATGTTCCTGACAAACAAAAAGAAGCTGTCAATGTGTACAAAACGGATGAGCAGGAGCACCCGGGTGTTAAAAAGCTGTTCAGCCGCGGCGATACATACGTCGGCGGGCCAATCACATTGATTAAAAAAGCTTCAAAACAGTTCCCAGAGTTTACGTTTGAACCAGCGGAAACAAGACGCCAGTTTGGGGAAAAAGGCTGGGAAACCATTGTCGGTTTCCAAACAAGAAATCCTGTTCACAGAGCGCATGAATACATTCAAAAAACGGCTCTTGAAACAGTAGACGGCTTGTTCTTGAACCCTCTGGTAGGCGAAACAAAATCTGATGACATCCCAGCTGATGTGCGGATGGAAAGCTACCAAGTGCTTCTAGACAATT
This sequence comes from Bacillus sp. NS1, assembly GCF_058248265.1. Taxonomy (NCBI): domain Bacteria; kingdom Bacillati; phylum Bacillota; class Bacilli; order Caryophanales; family Bacillaceae; genus Bacillus; species Bacillus sp. NS1. The sequence goes on from NZ_JBZAZF010000002.1 coordinate 666,020, forward strand.
ACTATCCGAAAGACCGCGTGTTCCTCGGCGTTTTCTTAGCGGCGATGCGTTACGCAGGACCGAGAGAAGCGATTTTCCACGCGCTTGTCAGAAAGAACTATGGCTGCACGCATTTCATTGTCGGCCGCGATCACGCAGGTGTAGGTGACTATTACGGAACATATGAGGCACAAGAGCTGTTTGACACATTTAAACCTGAAGAGCTCGGGATTACACCGCTAAAATTCGAGCACAGCTTCTTCTGTGAAAAATGCGGAAATATGGGAACAGCGAAAACGTGCCCTCACGGCAGAGAGCATCACGTTATTTTATCAGGCACTAAGGTAAGAGGCATGCTGAGAGACGGTGTACTGCCACCTGCAGAATTCAGCCGCGCAGAAGTCGTAGAAGTGTTAATCAGAGGGATGAAGAAAAAAGAAGAAGCAGGCGTATCTTAAGGAGGACTGGCAGTGACAAATCGCGATATCGTATGGCATGAAGCCTCTATTACAAAAGAAGAGTACCAGCAAAAAAACAAGCACAAAAGCTCCATTCTCTGGCTGACAGGGTTGAGCGGTTCAGGCAAATCAACGATTGCCAATGCCGCTGCGAGAGAATTGTTTGAGCTGGGCTACCAAGTCATTGTGCTGGATGGAGATAATATTCGTCACGGCTTAAATAAGGATCTTGGCTTTTCTGATGAAGACCGAAAAGAAAACATCCGCCGAATTGGAGAGGTGGCAAAGCTTTTTGTTCAGCAGGGCACCATTGTGATTACTGCTTTTATCTCTCCTTTCCGCGAGGACAGAGAGCAAGTTCGCCAGCTTGTGGAAGCAGGCGAATTCAATGAAGTATACATTAAATGCGACCTCGATATTTGTGAACAAAGAGATCCGAAAGGGCTCTATAAAAAAGCAAGAAACGGGGAAATTCCGTTCTTTACAGGAATTGATTCTCCTTATGAAGAGCCTGAAGCACCAGAGCTCGTTCTTGATTCAGGACAGCATGACCGTGAAGCGTGCAAGAGCCAGCTGATCGAGTTTGTCAAACAAAAATTGAGCTGAATATGATCTGCTGTGTTCTTCTCAGAAGGCGGAATGCAAGCGAGAACAACACCACAGCGAATGTTCTGGAAGAACTCGAATAGATCGGGGGAAATACGATGGGGAAAGTATATATTGTAGGAGCGGGTCCCGGTGACCCTGATCTGCTGACAATTAAAGCGCTGAAAGCCATTGAAAAAGCTGATGTCATCCTATATGACAGATTAGTAAATAAAGAGATTTTAGAATATGCCAAAGAGCAAGCAGACCTGATCTACTGCGGGAAGCTTCCAGATTTTCATACGATGAAGCAGGAAACCATCAATCGCTTTCTTGTGAAGTATGCGCAAAAAGGGAAAAACGTTGTCAGACTGAAAGGCGGAGACCCTTTTGTGTTCGGCAGAGGAGGGGAAGAAGCGGAATGCCTCTCTGAAAACGGAATACCGTTTGAAATCATCCCTGGCATTACGTCAGGAATTGCGGCAGCTGCTTATGCCGGAATTCCTGTTACTCACCGGGATGCGGGCTCTAACGTCGCTTTTGTAACGGGTCATTACAAAAAAGACGAAGATTTTGATGAAAAGTGGAAAGCGCTGGCTACAGGAATTGATACACTTGTCATCTATATGGGTATCAAAAACGTGCAGCAGATTGAAAGAAAACTCCTTGAAAACGGCCGGGACGGTTCTACGCCGGCAGCCTTTATTCACTGGGGAACAACGGACAAGCAAAAATCTGTTTTTTGTACAGTTGACACCCTTTCAGAAACGGTGATAAAAGAAGACATTAAAAATCCGAGTTTAATTGTCATTGGAAATGTTGTAAATTATCACTATAAGCTGGAATGGTTTGAATCTGAGCTGAAAAAACAAGATTTAAGCGAGGCGTTGTAAAAATGAAGCAAGCAATTTTATATGTCGGTCACGGCAGCCGGGTAAAAAAGGCGCAGCAAGAAGCCGCAGCCTTTTTGGAAGGATGCAAGGCGCACGTCTCTGCGCCTATACAGGAAATCAGCTTTTTAGAGCTTCAGGAGCCGACAATTGAGACAGGGTTTGAAGCATGTGTGAAGCAAGGCGCTACTCATATCGCAGTGGTGCCTCTGCTTCTTTTAACAGCTGCGCATGCAAAACATGATATTCCCGAAGAAATTGCATGTGCTGCATCCCTATATCCTTCGGTCCGCGTTTCATATGGAAAGCCGATCGGGATTGACGAAGAAGTTGTCAAGGCTGTATATCACCGAATGAAGGACATCGGTGTTCCGTATGAAAATGCCAGAGTCGTGCTCATCGGAAGGGGAAGTTCAGATCCTGATGTAAAAAGAGACGTAACCGGTATTGCCAATCTTCTTCAAAATATGATTCCGGTCAAGGAAGTCATCCCGTGCTTTTTGACAGCATGCGGCCCGAATTACAAAGAGGTTTTTTCAGAACTTAAAAAAGATGACGGCGTGACAACCTTTATCGTTCCATATCTGCTCTTTACCGGCATGCTGATGAATGAAATCGAACGAGAAGTTCAGACATTAAAGGCTGATAATCCGAATGTCTACCTCTCTTCCTATATCGGTTTCCACCCTCATGTGAAAAACGCATTTTTGAACCGTGTGAGAGAAACTGCCGAAAATCCTGAGGGACAATTTGATTTTGACGGAGGTTCATATGCTCCCGCTGCACATTAGCCTGGAAAAGAAAAAGGTTGTCATTGCGGGCGGCGGCAGCATCGCTCTCAGAAGGCTGAAAACGGTGCTTTCTGAGGGAGCTGATATTACACTTGTCAGTCCGGATGTTGAACCGGAAATCAAGCAGTTGGCAGACAATCGCCGCATCAAATGGGTCAGCCGCACAATTGAAAAAGAAGATTATCTCGATGCTTTTTTGATTATTGCCGCGACGGATCATGCTGCAGTGAACAAAGAAATTGCTCAAACAGCTTCACCTTTTCAGCTTGTCAATTGTGTCAGTGAAGCTGAGCTTGGCAACGTGTACATACCGAAAATCGTAAAAAAAGGGCATGTCACGGTGTCTGTTTCTACAAACGGCGCCAGTCCAAAGCACACAAAGGAGCTGGCTGAAAAAGTGGATGAGCAGATTGACAGTGATTTTGTCGCTGAAGTTGACAGGCTTTATCAGGTTAGAAGAAAGAAATAAGCCAGAGCATACAATGCTCTGGCTTATTTCTTTATGCGACTCAGCTTTTTTTCAGTTTGATGACAGTATCTGCATCAGGTGTGACAAAGACGGTATGCTGGCTGTCATAAGTGACGAAGCCGGGCTTCGCGCCGTTCGGTTTTTTGACATGCCTGATTTTTGTATAATCTACAGGCACTGAACTTGAATCTTTAGCTTTTGAAAAATAAGCTGCAATTGTTGCGGCTTCAATAATTGTTTGCTCATCCGGTTCGCTGCTTCTGATTACAACGTGGGAGCCTGGAATATCCTTCGTGTGAAGCCAAATATCGTCTCTGGCTGCCGCTCTTGTCGTTAAATATTCATTTTGGCGGTTGTTTTTACCTACTAAAATCGTTAAGCCTGAAGAGGATTCATAAGTTTGTAATACTGGGTTGTGCGGTTTTTGCTTTTTCTGTCCTTTTTGCTGCTTAGGCCGTAAATATTTGCCCTCCACAAGCTCCTCCCTGATTTCGCTGATATCTCGAGGAGAAGCGGACGAGAGTTGCTGAATCAACTGATCAAAGTATTCGATCTCTTCCTGTGCCAGCCTGATTTGCTCTTCGACAACCGCGACCGAATTTTTCGCTTTCTGATACTTCGTGAAGTAGGCCTGCGCGTTTTCAGAAGGCGTTTTGTTCGGGTTTAAAGGAATCGTGATTGTCGGACTTTCTTCATCGTAATAGTTGATGACCTCAGCCTGTTTATCGCCTTTTTTCAGCATATATAAGTTAGCAGTTAAAAGCTCCCCGTATAGCTGAAATTCCTTCGCGTTTTCCGAATACTCCAGTGTTTTTTCTAATTTTTTGATTTTGTTTGCATTCTTCTTCCGTTCATTGACAACAAACCGTTCAAGATCCTGGGCCTGCTGTTTGACCCGGTCTCGTTCAGCTTTTCCGAAATAAAAACGGTCGAGCAGCTCGCTTAATGAATCAAAACGGCGCGATTCTCCTTTTAGATGAGTCAGCTCCAGCAGGTAAAAATATTCTTTTCCGTTTACGGTCGTAATGTTGGGAATGAAACGGTGCTCTTTCACTTCGGCAAAAAGCTCCAGCAATGCTTTTGGCAGTGTGACTTGGTTGGCAAGACCGGCTCTATGAACCGCTTCTTTGGCAAAGAGCGGAGACACACCTGAAAAGTGCTCGACAATTTGTTTATCCAGCCGTCCTTCTTGAAAACTGAGATGACGTAAAATATCGTCTTCTGTCGCCTCAAGCGGCGAGATTTTGTTCTGCGCCGGCGGAAGTTTATAATCTTGGCCGGGCAGTACTGTACGGTAGCTGTTCATTGACGGCGATAAATGCTTAAGCCCGTCGATGATCACATTTTCTGCTCCATCGGTCAGAATGATATTGCTGTGGCGTCCCATAATTTCTACATAAAGCTTTCGGACGGTTTCATCACCAATTTCGTTCCGGCTTTTGATATGAAAAATCATAATGCGGTCTAAGCCCGCTTGTTCAATTTTCTCAATAAATCCGCCTTCAATATGCTTTCTCAGCAGCATGCAAAACATTGGCGGTTCGCTTGGGTTTTCATAAGCTTGTGTCGTGATGTGCACCCGTGAATAGCTCGGGTGTGCCGATAATAGTAGTTTTTGGTTTTTTCCATTGGCGCGGATGTGAAAAATCACATCGTACTTATATGGCTGATGGACTTTCGTAATTCGTCCGCCCGTCATTTTCTCGTTAAGTTCGTGTGTCATTCCGTATGTAAACATGCCATCAAACGACATATGCAATACACCCTCTCATTCTTCCTGCATTCGATAATTATAGCATGAAATGGGACGAGTCAGAATAAGCATGCTTATAGAGTGATATCTCTATAAGAGAGCAGGGGAGTGGACGAGCGGAATGAAGTTTCATGAAATGGGACAAACAGATTTACTAGAGGCAACCAATACGTCCATGAAACAAGGATTAACAGAAAAAGAGGTGAAAAAACGCCTCGATAAGCATGGGCCAAACGAGCTGCAAGAAGGGAAAAAAACATCAGCGCTTCTCTTGTTTTTCGCGCAGTTCAAAGATTTTATGGTGCTTGTGCTTCTGGCAGCAACGTTAATCTCAGGATTTCTTGGTGAATACGTAGACGCGGTTGCGATTATTGCGATTGTGTTTGTGAATGGCATACTCGGTTTCTTTCAAGAAAGGCGTGCTGAGCAATCTCTACAGGCTTTAAAAGAGCTTTCAACACCGCATGTCATGGCGCTCAGGGAAGGTAGTTGGATAAAGATTCCTTCTAAAGAACTTGTGCCGGGTGATATTGTAAAATTTACGAGCGGAGACAGGATTGGCGCGGACGTTCGAATTGTCGAAGCGAGAAGCCTTGAAATAGAAGAATCAGCGCTGACCGGGGAATCAATCCCGGTTGTGAAGCATGCCGATAAATTGAAAAAACCGGATGTTTCGCTCGGCGATATTACGAATATGGCATTTATGGGAACGATTGTGACCCGCGGCAGCGGTGTCGGGGTCGTGGTTGGCACAGGAATGAATACGGCAATGGGGAAAATTGCTGATATGCTTGAATCGGCAGGGACACTGTCAACCCCGCTGCAAAGAAGACTGGAGCAGCTCGGGAAGATTTTAATTGTTGTTGCACTGCTTCTGACCGTACTTGTCGTTGCTGTCGGTGTCATCCAGGGTCACGATCTGTACAGCATGTTTTTAGCGGGTGTGTCGTTAGCGGTAGCCGCGATTCCGGAGGGGCTCCCGGCGATTGTCACAGTGGCGCTGTCGCTTGGTGTACAGCGGATGATTAAGCAAAAATCAATCGTAAGAAAGCTCCCTGCGGTTGAAACGCTTGGGTGTGCGTCTATCATTTGTTCTGATAAAACAGGGACAATGACGCAAAACAAAATGACGGTGACACATGTCTGGTCCGGAGGGAAAACATGGAGAGTGACAGGGGCAGGCTATGAACCGAAAGGAAGCTTCACACTGAACGAAAAAGAGATCAGCGTGAATGAGCATATGCCGCTTCAGCAAATGCTCCTGTTTGGAGCGCTTTGTAACAACTCTAATATTGAAAAAAGAGACGGAGAATATGTGCTTGACGGAGATCCAACTGAGGGAGCGCTGCTCACCGCAGCAAGAAAAGGCGGTTTTTCGAAGGAGTTTGTTGAATCTCATTACCGGGTAATTGAAGAATTTCCCTTTGATTCTGCACGGAAAATGATGACTGTCATTGTTGAGGATCAGGACAGAAAGCGGTATATCATTACAAAAGGCGCACCAGATGTGCTGATGCAGCGCTCTTCCCGTATTTTTTATGACGGCTCAGCAGCTCTTTTCTCAAATGAGAGAAAAGCAGAAACAGAGGCGGTATTAAGACATTTGGCATCACAGGCGTTCAGAACGATAGCGGTCGCCTACAGGCAGATAAAAGCAGGTGAAACACCGTCTATGGAGCAGGCGGAAAAAGATCTGACGATGCTCGGTCTTTCGGGCATCATTGATCCGCCGCGGCCCGAAGTCAGACAGGCGATTAAAGAATGCCGTGAAGCGGGAATTAAGACCGTCATGATTACCGGCGATCATGTGGAGACCGCAAAAGCGATAGCGAAAGACTTGCGTCTCCTTCCGAAAAACGGCAAAATCATGGACGGCAAGATGCTGAATGAACTTTCCCAAGAAGAGCTTTCTGATGTGGTGGAGAACGTGTATGTATTTGCCCGCGTTTCTCCTGAGCATAAACTGAAGATCGTGAAAGCCTATCAGGAAAACGGGCATATTGTGGCGATGACGGGAGACGGCGTCAATGACGCCCCAGCTATTAAACAAGCTGACATCGGAGTCGCTATGGGCGTTACCGGGACAGATGTGGCAAAAGAAGCGTCATCCCTTGTTCTCGTGGATGATAATTTTGCGACGATCAAATCTGCGATAAAAGAGGGCAGAAACATCTATGAAAATATCAGAAAGTTTATCAGATATCTGTTGGCTTCTAACGTCGGAGAAATTCTTGTCATGCTGTTTGCGATGCTCCTTGCCCTTCCTTTGCCGCTCGTGCCGATTCAGATTTTGTGGGTCAACTTGGTGACGGACGGATTGCCGGCAATGGCGCTCGGCATGGATCAGCCGGAAGGTGATGTGATGAAGCGGAAGCCTCGTCACCCGAAAGAAGGGGTGTTTGCCCGCAAGCTTGGATGGAAGGTCGTCTCCAGAGGGTTTTTAATCGGAGCTGCCACTATTTTAGCGTTTATCATTGTGTATCACCGTAATCCGGAGAATTTGGCTTATGCCCAGACAATCGCATTTGCCACATTGGTGCTGGCTCAGCTTATTCACGTTTTTGACTGCCGCAGCGAGACCTCTGTTTTTTCCAGAAATCCGTTTCAAAATCTGTACTTAATCGGTGCAGTATTGTCATCAATTTTACTGATGCTTGTTGTGATCTACTATCCGCCGCTTCAGCCGATTTTCCATACCGTTGCCATCACGCCAGGAGACTGGATGCTCGTCATCGGCATGTCCGCCATTCCTACTTTTTTGCTGGCTGGGTCACTTTTGACAAGAAAAAAATAAATTCATATGATATAATCTTAGGGGTAATAGCATGTCTATTGCCCTTTTAATATGAGAACAGGGAAGAATTGGGTGTTTTAAAATGATACGAAGTATGACAGGCTTCGGCAGTGCAAGCAAAACACAAGATGATCTCTCTGTAAGCGTTGAACTTAAATCTGTGAACTACAGGTTTAAAGAAGTGAACGCTCGTTTGCCAAGGCCTTTGCTATATTTTGAAGATAAGCTGAAACAGACCATTCTGCAGCATATCCAGCGCGGACGAATTGAGCTTTTCGTATCCGTTGACAGCGATATGCTTGTAGAGAAAAGGCTTGAAATTGATTGGCCGCTGCTCGATGAATTTGTCGCAGCTGCGGGAGATATGAAGAAGCGGTATCAATTGTCTGCAGAGCCTGATGTAATGGATTTCTTCAAGCTTGACCATGTCGTCCAGATTCATGAAGAACAGACGCAAAATGACAAGCTGGAGGCGTTAATCACCGCTGCTGCAGAGGAAGCGGTAAAAGGTCTCTGTGAAATGCGTGAAAAAGAGGGGCTGCTTTTAGCGAAAGACTGCCTGACGCATATTGATCAGCTTGAAGAGCTGGTGAAAGAAACTGAATTGCTGGCAGCAGACGTCGTATCTCGTTACCGGGAACGGCTTTACGCCAGAATAAAAGAATGGACTGAAGATGTATTAGACGAGAGCCGGCTTGTAACAGAATGCGCCATTTTTGCAGACCGCTCCGATATTACTGAAGAGATTACCAGGCTGAGGAGCCACTTCGCCCAGTTTCGTGATATATTAGCTGATGGTGGAGCTGTCGGGCGCAAACTCGACTTTCTCGTTCAGGAGCTGAACCGGGAAGCAAATACAATTGGCTCAAAAGCAAATGATCATCAGATCACAAAGCTTGTCGTCGAAATGAAAAGTTCTATTGAAAAAATAAAAGAACAAGTGCAAAATATAGAATAGTGACTGTGCGTATTGTTTACAGACGGTCTCACTAGGCTAAACTAGAGACGTCTATTTTACAGGGGGAACGTAGAAGATGACGATAAAACTGATTAATATCGGATTTGGCAATATTATCTCCGCTAATCGGATGATTTCGATTGTCAGCCCGGAGTCTGCGCCAATCAAACGGATGATTCAGGATGCAAGAGACCGCGGAATGCTAATTGACGCTACATACGGACGAAGAACCCGTGCAGTTGTCGTCATGGATAGTGATCACATTATCTTATCTGCCGTCCAGCCTGAGACAGTTGCACACAGACTTTCTGTTAAAGAAGAAATTATGGATGAAGGGCAGGGATAATTGCCGCATGAAAGAAAGAGGGTTATTAATCGTTCTCTCAGGTCCCTCAGGAGTTGGTAAAGGAACGGTTCGGCAAGCGATCTTTTCGCAGGAAGACACAAAATTTGAATATTCGATTTCAGTAACCACAAGAAGTCCGCGAGAGGGCGAAGTGAACGGAGTCGATTATTTTTTCAAAACGAGAGAAGAATTCGAGCAAATGATTGCAGACAATAAGCTGCTTGAGTGGGCAGAGTATGTCGGCAATTATTACGGCACGCCTGTCGATTATGTTGAACAGACGCTTCAAGATGGAAAAGACGTTTTTTTAGAAATTGAAGTTCAAGGCGCTCTTCAAGTCAGAAATGCTTTCCCGGAAGGCCTGTTTATTTTCCTTGCGCCTCCAAGCCTTTCTGAACTGAAGAACAGAATCGTGACACGAGGAACAGAAACAGACGCTCTGATTGAAAATCGAATGAAAGCCGCAAAAGCTGAGATCGAAATGATGGATGCTTATGATTATGTCGTTGAAAACGATAATGTTGAAAAGGCTTGCGATAAAATCAAAGCAATCGTTCTCGCTGAACACTTAAAGCGCGAGCGCGTTGCACCGAGATATAAGAAAATGCTGGAGGTTGAATAACAAATGTTAGATCCGTCAATTGACTCTTTAATGAATAAATTAGATTCTAAATACACGCTCGTGACTGTTTCTGCGAGACGTGCCCGTGAAATGCAAATCAAAAAAGACCAAATGATTGAACATACGATTTCACACAAATATGTAGGCAAAGCTTTAGAAGAAATTGATGCAGGCCTGCTTTCGTTTGAAAAGGAAGACCGCGAATAGTAGCACAAGTAGCAACCTATATCATGTAGGTTGTTATTTTTTTCCGTGCGGTTTTTGTAAAGTGCAGAGGGGGAGAAGTCATTGCTTAACAATCGAAATGTGTTACTTTGCGTGAGCGGAGGCATCGCTGTTTATAAAGCCTGTGCGTTAACGAGCAAGCTGGTTCAGGCAGGAGCAAATGTCAAAGTGATTATGACTGAATCAGCATGCCGTTTCGTCTCACCGCTGACATTTCAGGCATTGAGCCGCCACGAAGTATATACAGATACATTTAAAGAACAAAATCCAAGCGTCATTTCTCATATTGATGCCGCAGACTGGGCTGACTTGATTATCGTTGCGCCTGCTACGGCTAATGTGATTGGAAAACTGGCAAACGGTATCGCTGATGATATGCTGACAACAACATTGTTAGCAGCAACGGCTCCCGTATGGATCGCGCCGGCGATGAACGTTCACATGTATGACCACCCGGCAGTCAAACGAAATATTTCTGTTCTTTATCAGGATGGCTATCGTTTTATTGAGCCGAGCGAGGGTTATTTAGCGTGCGGTTATGTAGGAAAAGGCAGATTGGAAGAGCCTGAAAATATTGTGAAGCTAGCCGAAAAGCATTTTGCTGAGGAAAAAATCGCTCCTTTAGAAGGCAAACATGTGGTCATTACAGCTGGCCCGACACGGGAAGCCATTGATCCTGTCCGATTTTTCACCAATAAATCAACGGGCAAGATGGGATACGCATTAGCGGAGGCGGCTGTCCAGCTCGGCGCACAGGTAACTTTAATCTCTGGCCCTGTTTCGTTGGAACAGCCGAAAGGCCTTGCTCAGTTTATCCCTGTTCAATCTGCCGCGGATATGCGCGATGCAGTCCTCTCTGTGTATGGCTCGAGTGATATTGTCATCAAAACAGCTGCGGTAGCCGATTTTACGCCGAAAACAGTATTTGACCATAAAATGAAAAAACAAGACGGCGGTATGACCCTTGAACTGAAAAGAACGGCCGATATTTTAAAAGAATTAGGCGAGAGAAAGCAGGAGCAGCTGTTGGTCGGATTTGCAGCTGAAACACAAGACATTGAACACTATGCGCGTAAAAAGCTCGCTGCCAAAAATCTTGATATGATTGTGGCAAATGATGTAAAAGCAAATGGGGCCGGTTTTGGTGCTGATACGAATATCGTAACAATCTTCTTCAAAGACGGGCGCAAACGCGAGCTTCCGATCATGTCTAAGCTTGATGTTTCTTTTGAAATTCTTCAGGAAATCGCAGCGCTCTCAAAACAAACCGGAGAGCGCTCATGAATTTTGCCGAAGTCATCGTTGATGTCAGCACCAAAAATATAGACAGGCCTTTTGATTACAAAATCCCAGACCATCTCAAAGGCATGATCAAAACGGGCATGCGAGTCATTGTACCGTTTGGCCCCCGTAAAATTCAAGGGTTTGTGACAGCTGTGAAAGAAGCATCCGATCTCTCGGGGAAATCTGTCAAGGAAGTAGAGGATTTATTAGACCTTACACCTGTTTTGACAGAGGAGCTTATGAATCTGTCATCATGGCTGTCCGACAAAACACTGTCTTTTAAAATAACGGCGCTACAAGCGATGCTGCCTGCCGCATTAAAGGCGAAATATGAAAAAGAGTTAAAAATCGTACACGGCGCTGATCTTCCGCCTCAAGTTGAACGGCTGTTTTCTGAAACAAAGACTCTTCTGTATTCGGATATACCCGATCACGATACGCTGAAACTGATTCAAAAGCATGTTCAAAAAGGCAGCATTGATGTGACGTATAAAGTTGCGCAAAAAACCAATAAAAAAATGGTCAGGCATATTCAGGCAAATGCCAGTAAAGAAGAGCTTAGCAAGCAAGCTGAGGGATTATCCCGCCAAGCGGCCAAGCAGCAGGCGCTTCTTCACTTTTTCATCACTGAGCCGGAAGGGGTGAAAATCCCTGCGGCGGATTTGTGCAAAAAAACGGACGCGAGCTCTGCGACCATCAAAACCCTTATCCAAAAAGGGCTATTGCAGGAAAGCTATGAAGAGGTTTACAGAGATCCCTATCAGGACAAAATGTTCAAAAAAACAGAGCCGCTCCCGCTGACAGACGAACAGAGCGCTGCCTTTCAGCCAATACGCCAGACGTTGGACAACGATGAGCATAAAGTGTTCCTTCTTCACGGCGTAACAGGAAGCGGAAAAACAGAAATTTATCTGCAATCGATTGAGAAAGTACTAGCGAAAGGAAAAGAAGCCATCGTCCTCGTACCGGAAATATCGCTGACACCGCAGATGGTCAATCGCTTCAAGGGGCGTTTTGGCTCTCAGGTAGCAGTCATGCACAGCGGATTATCCACAGGGGAAAAATATGATGAGTGGCGTAAAATCCACCGGAAGGAAGTGCGGCTTGTCGTCGGCGCCAGATCGGCTATTTTTGCACCGTTTGAAAATCTCGGAATGATTATCATCGATGAAGAGCATGAATCCTCTTATAAACAAGAAGAAATGCCGCGCTATCATGCAAAAGAGGTGGCGATCAAACGGGCTGAGCATCATAGCTGTCCGGTTGTGCTGGGAAGTGCTACGCCGACATTAGAGTCATATGCACGGGCTCAAAAGGGTGTGTACGAGCTTCTTTCCTTGAAGCACCGCGTTAACCATCAGGTAATGCCTGAGGTTTCGCTTGTCGATATGAGAGAGGAGCTCAGAAACGGCAATCGCTCGATGTTTTCAGTTGAATTGAAGGAGAAGCTTGAAGAAACGATTGCCAAGGGCGAGCAGGCAGTGCTGTTTTTAAATAAAAGAGGCTATTCTTCGTTTGTGATGTGCAGGGATTGCGGATATGTCCCACAATGCCCGCATTGTGACATTTCCATGACGTATCATCGTTATGGCCAGAGACTTAAATGCCATTATTGCGGGCATGAAGAGCCTGTCCCGCATAATTGTCCCGAATGCGCAAGTGAGCATATCCGCTTTTTCGGAACGGGTACACAACGAGTGGAGGAAGAGCTGACGAAAGTTCTGCCAAATGCGAGAGTGATTCGGATGGATGTTGACACGACCTCGCGGAAAGGCGCCCATGAAAAATTATTGTCAGCTTTCGGAGAAGGAAAAGCAGATATTCTTCTCGGAACGCAAATGATCGCGAAAGGGCTTGATTTTCCGAATGTCACCCTTGTCGGAGTGTTAAGCGCTGATACAACACTCCATATTCCTGATTTCAGATCGGCCGAAAAAACATTTCAACTGTTAACACAAGTCAGCGGCCGGGCAGGAAGGCATGAAAAACCCGGCCATGTGATCATTCAAACATACACACCGTCCCATTACAGCATCCAGCTGACGAAGACGCACGATTATGAAACGTTCTATCAGCATGAAATGGCGCACAGGAGAGAGCAATCCTATCCGCCTTATTACTATTTGGCTCTTGTGACTGTTTCTCATGAGGAAGTAGCGAAAGCAGCTGTTACGGCTGAAAAAATCGCTCATTTCTTGAAAGCGAACTGCGGAGCTGACACGAAAATTCTTGGGCCGAGCGCGTCGCCGATAGCCAGGATCAAAGATAGATATCGCTATCAATGCGTGATAAAATACAAACAGGAAAACCAGTTATCCGCTTTATTGAAGAAAATACTGGAACATTATAAACGAGAAATTGAACAAAAGCATGTAATGATTTCAATTGATATGAATCCTTATATGATGATGTAAGATCTCACGTCTTGGAGGGTAACAAATTGGCAGTAAAAAAGGTCGTCACACATCCAGCGGAGGTTTTGGAAACACCGACGGAAAGCGTGACTGTTTTTGATAAGAAGCTAAAAAAACTGCTTGATGATATGTACGACACCATGCTTGAAATGGATGGAGTCGGACTGGCAGCGCCGCAGATCGGCATTTTAAAAAGGGTAGCTGTCGTAGATACCGGGGATAACAGCGGCAGAATCGATCTCGTTAATCCCGAGATTGTAGAAAAAAGCGGTGAGCAAACCGGAATTGAAGGATGCCTGAGCTTTCCTGGCATCTATGGTGATGTCACACGTGCCGATTATGTCAAAGTGCGTGCATTTAACCGTCAGGGAAAACCATTCATTCTGGAAGCGCGAGGCTTTTTAGCAAGAGCCGTGCAGCACGAAATGGACCACTTAGACGGTGTGCTGTTTACATCTAAAATTAGTAAATACTATACAGAAGATGAACTAGCGGATATGGAAGGATGATTGGATGACGAGAATCGTATTTATGGGGACGCCGGATTTTTCAGTTCCTGTTTTAAGAACCCTGATCGAGGATGGTTATGAAGTAGTGGGGGTCGTCACACAGCCGGACCGTCCGAAGGGCAGAAAAAAAGTATTGACACCGCCTCCGGTAAAGGAAGAAGCAGTGCGTCACGGCATCCCGGTTCTTCAGCCGGAAAAAGTCAGATTGAAAGAAGAAATTGAGAAAGTGCTGGCATTAAAGCCTGACCTTATTGTAACAGCAGCATTTGGGCAAATTTTGCCTAAGGAGCTTCTCGACAGCCCGAAATACGGCTGCATTAACGTTCACGCGTCTCTTTTGCCGGAATTGCGCGGAGGGGCTCCGATCCATTACTCCATTCTGCAGGGGAAGAAAAAAACCGGTGTTACCATTATGTATATGGTAGAAAAATTGGATGCAGGCGATATGATCTCAAAAGTGGAAGTGGACATTGAAGAAACCGACAATGTCGGAACACTGCACGATAAATTAAGCGTAGCTGGCGCGAAGCTATTATCTGAAACGGTTCCAAACGTCATAGCAGGGAGCATATCACCTGAAAAACAGGATGAAGAGAAAGCGACATATGCGCCTAACATCAAAAGGGAGCAAGAGCTGCTCGACTGGTCAAGAACGGGTGAAGAGCTTTACAACCAGGTCCGCGGCTTAAACCCTTGGCCTGTTGCCTATACGACTCTAAATGGACAAAACTTAAAAGTGTGGGCGTCGAAAAAAACATCCACACCAACAAAAGCAGAGCCCGGCACAGTCGTTGCGGTTGAAAAGGAAGGGATTATTGTTGCCACAGGTAACGATACGGCCCTGTTATTAACCGAACTTCAGCCAGCCGGAAAAAAGCGCATGAAAGGCGAGGATTTTGTGCGCGGCGCTCATGTTGAAGCTGGTGAAAAGTTAGGAGTAAACAATGAAAAAAAATAGTGTTCGTGATATCGCCCTTGAGGCGCTGATCAAACTAGAACAAAACCAGGCATACAGCAACCTGCTCCTGAAATCGGTCATTAAATCAAATGAACTGAGTGATCAGGACAGAGGGCTTTTGACTGAACTTGTCTACGGGACATTGCAAAATAAGATCGCGCTTGATTATATGCTCAAACCGTTTATTAATAAGCCTCAAAAAGTAAAGCCGTGGGTGATTCAGCTTCTTCGCCTCTCTTTATATCAAATGGAGTATCTGGAGAAGATTCCAGACAGGGCCGCCATTCATGAAGCGGTCGAGATTGCTAAAATCCGCGGACACAAGGGCATTGCTTCATTTGTCAACGGTGTGCTGCGTTCCATACAGCGTGAAGGAGTTCCATCCTTTGACGGCATCGAAGATCCTGTCCGCCGGTTGGCGACAGAAACAAGCCATCCGGAATGGCTCGTGAAAGAGTGGGCGGATGCGTATGGATTTGATGCGGCTGAAAAGATTTGCCGCATCCACCTTATTCCGCCGAAGCAGACACTGCGTATCAATCAAATGAAAGCAGATAGAGCGGATTTGCTTGATCAAATGGCTGCTGAGGGAATCGAAGTTGAAAAAGGCGACCTCGCAGAAGACGCGGTGAAGCTTTTAAAGGGATCAATCGCTGGAACTCATTTCTTCCAAAACGGTGAAGTTTCCATTCAGGATGAGAGCTCCATGCTCGTTGCCCGCGCTCTTGATCCTAGGCCCGGTGAAACGGTGCTTGACGCGTGTGCTGCGCCTGGCGGAAAGTCAGCTCATATCGGAGAATTGATGGAGAACAAGGGAAGCATTACGTCGCTTGACCTTCACAAGCATAAAGTGAAGCTGATCAAAGAAGCTGCAGACCGGCTTGGCCTTACAATCATTGACGCGAAATCAATGGATGCGAGAAAAGCAGGAGAAACGTTTGAAAATGGACAGTTTGACCGGATATTGGTCGATGCGCCGTGCTCAGGTTTTGGCGTGATCCGAAGAAAGCCGGACATGAAATACACGAAAAAGCCTGACGACAGCGCACGGCTTGCTGAAATCCAGCTGTCGATCTTGAGGGAAATCGCACCATTAGTAAAAAAAGGTGGCACTCTTGTCTACAGTACGTGTACAATGGACCGGACAGAAAATGAAGAAGTAATACATGCGTTTATACAAGAACATCCTGATTTTGAACCCGATTTGTCTCTTGAAAAGCGGCTGCCCGAAAAGGCGAGACCCTTTGTTCGGGATGGAAGGGTGCAAATCCTTCCTCATTATTTCGGAACAGATGGTTTCTTTATTTGCAGCATGAGAAAGAAGGGATAATAATGGCAGAACTTAAAAAAACAAAAGCTAGAAAAGAATTGCGGACAGAGCGTCCGTCTATTTATTCTTTTGAATTAGATGAAATCAAACAATGGCTGACAGACAACGGAGAGAAGCCGTTCCGAGCGGCACAGATCTTTGAATGGCTATATGAAAAACGCGTATCTTCTTTTGAAGAAATGACAAACCTGTCAAAGGATCTGCGTGAGAAATTAAGCACTCATTTTGTGCTAACAACGCTGAAAACGGCTGTTAAGCAAACCTCTCAAGACGGTACGATGAAATTTTTGTTCGAGCTTCATGACGGTTATACAATCGAAACCGTTTTAATGAGACACGAGTATGGCAATTCTGTATGTGTAACGACTCAAGTAGGCTGCCGTATTGGCTGTACATTCTGCGCGTCAACGCTCGGAGGTTTAAAACGAAACCTTGAAGCGGGTGAAATTGTCGCTCAAGTACTCAAAGTTCAAAAAGCATTAGATGAAACGGATGAACGCGTCAGCTCCGTGGTGATCATGGGAATCGGTGAACCTTTTGATAACTTTAATGAAATGCTCGCCTTCTTGAAAATCATTAACCATGACAAGGGCCTGAATATTGGTGCTCGCCATATTACGGTTTCTACAAGCGGAATCATCCCGAAAATTTACGAATTCGCTGATCAGCAAATGCAGATTAACTTTGCGATTTCTCTGCACGCGCCGAACACAGAAATCAGAAGCCGTTTAATGCCGATTAACAGAGCGTACAAGCTGCCTGACTTAATGGAAGCCGTTAAATATTATATTAATAAAACGGGACGCCGTATCAGCTTTGAATACGGGCTGTTCGGGGGTGTAAACGATCAGGTCGAGCACGCTGAAGAACTTGCCGACTTGCTGGAAGGAGTCAAATGCCACGTGAACTTGATTCCGGTAAACTATGTGCCTGAACGGGATTATGTGCGCACACCGCGTGATCAGATTTTTGCTTTTGAGAAAACGCTGAAATCCCGCGGAGTAAATGTCACAATCCGAAGAGAGCAAGGACATGACATTGACGCAGCCTGCGGTCAGCTTCGCGCGAAGGAGCGTCAAGACGAGACGAGGTGATGAGGGTTGTTAACAGCCTTAAAAACAGATACAGGAAAAATCCGCCAGCATAATGAAGATGATGCGGGGATATTCAAGGGGAAAGATGAATTTGTATTAGCGGTTGTCGCTGATGGCATGGGCGGCCATCTTGCTGGAGATGTTGCAAGCAAGATGGCTGTGAAAGCCATGGGGGAGAAATGGAATGAAGCAGAGGCGATTCCAGTTGCGCCTTCGGAATGTGAAAACTGGCTCATTGAACAGATTCTTGCGGTAAACAGCAAAATATACGATCATGCCCAAGCCCACGAGGAATGCCAAGGCATGGGGACGACGATTGTCTGTGCGCTTTATACGGGGAAAACGGTTTCTGTTGCTCATATAGGTGACAGCAGATGCTATTTGCTTCAGGACGATGATTTTATCCAAGTGACAGAAGATCATTCGCTTGTAAATGAACTGGTTCGCACTGGGGAGATTTCCAGAGAAGACGCTGAACATCATCCGCGTAAAAATGTGTTGACGAAAGCACTTGGAACAGACCAGTCAGTCAGCATTGACACACGTTCCTTTGACATTGAAGCCGGGGACAAACTGCTTCTATGTTCTGACGGACTGACCAATAAAGTGGAAGGCACTGAGTTAAAAGACATCCTGCAAAGCGATTCAGCTCCTCAGGAAAAAGTAAACCTGCTTGTGGACAAAGCCAATCAGAATGGCGGGGAAGACAACATTACAGCAGTTTTGCTTGAGCTTGCTTTACATGTTGAAGAGGGTGAAGATCAGTGCTAATCGGCAAGCGGATCAGCGGACGTTACCAAATTCTCCGCGTTATAGGCGGCGGGGGAATGGCCAACGTTTATTTAGCTGAGGATATCATTCTAGACCGTGAAGTCGCAATCAAAATCCTGCGGTTTGACTATGTGAACGACAATGAGTTTATCAGGCGTTTCCGCAGAGAAGCCCAATCAGCATCAAGCCTCGATCACCCGAATATTGTAAGCATTTACGATTTGGGCGAGGAAGATGATATCTATTATATTGTCATGGAATACGTTGAGGGCATGACGCTTAAAGAATACATAACAGCAAACGGGCCGCTTCACCCTAAAGAAGCGCTGAACATCATGGAGCAAATTGTCTCAGCTATCGCTCATGCCCATCAAAATCAGATTGTTCACAGAGACATTAAGCCGCATAACATTTTGATTGACCACATGGGAAATATCAAAGTGACGGATTTCGGAATTGCGACAGCACTAAGTTCGACCACAATCACCCATACCAATTCTGTGCTGGGCTCAGTCCATTACTTATCACCTGAACAGGCGCGGGGCGGTTTGGCGACAAAAAAATCGGATATTTATGCGCTAGGAATCGTTCTATTTGAGCTATTAACCGGCCGTATCCCGTTTGATGGGGAATCGGCAGTCAGCATCGCCTTAAAGCATCTTCAGGCGGAAACCCCTTCGGCGAGAAGGTGGAATCCGTCAGTACCCCAAAGCGTTGAAAACATCATACTAAAGGCAACTGCCAAAGATCCTTTTCATCGCTACGAAACGGCTGAAGACATGGGAGCGGATATCCAAACAGCTTTTGATGCCGACAGACTCAATGAAAAGAGATTTACGGTTCAAGAAGATGAAGAAATGACAAAAGCGATTCCTATCATTAAAGATGAAGAGCTTGCTAAAGCTGCTGGCGAAAAAGAAGCTGAAGTAACATCCACCCAAGACAATAAAACAAAGAAAAACGGCAAAAGAAAAAAGTGGCCATGGATTTTGCTCACAATATGCATCGTTTTCATTACAGCTGGAATTCTCGCTGTCACCGTTTTTCCGTCGCTTTTTATGCCTGAAGATGTCAAAATACCTGATGTCTCCGGAATGGAATACGAAAAGGCGGCAGGCCTCTTGGAAAAAGAGGGTTTGCAGGTTGATTCCGAGGTTTTGGAAATCTCAGATGAGAAAATTGAAGAAGGCCTGATGGTAAAAACGGATCCTAAAGCGGATTCCACAGTCAAAGAAGGCGCAACGGTCACGCTTTATAAAAGTACCGGAAAAGCTAAAACCGAGATCGGTGATGTTACAGGCCAAACGGTCGATCAGGCAAAAAAAGCGTTAAAGGACCAAGGGTTTAAACATGTAACCGTGAATGAAGTGAATGACGAGAAAAGCGCTGGCACTGTCATTGAACAGAATCCGTCAGCAGGGACTGAGCTTGTGCCGAGTGAAGATCAAGTCAAACTCACAGTCAGTATCGGACCCGAAGACATTACGCTTAGAGACTTGAAAACTTACAGTAAAGAAGCAGCGTCTGGATATCTGGAAGACAACGGACTAAAATTGATAGAAAAAGAAGCATACTCAGATGACGTTCCAGAAGGACAGGTTGTCAAACAAAAACCAGCTGCAGGAGCGGCAGTAAAGCCGGGAAACGAAGTTGAAGTGACATTCTCTCTGGGACCTGAGAAAAAACCTGCGAAAACAGTGAAAGAAAAGGTCGAGATCCCCTACGAGCCAGAAAATGAAGGGGACGAGCTTGAAGTGCAAATCGCAATTGACGATGCGGATCACAGCATCTCTGACACTTACGAAGAATTTAAGATAAAAGAGCCGACTGAACGGACGATTGAACTAAAGATTGAACCCGGCCAAAAAGGGTACTATCAAGTAATGGTAAACAATAAAGTCGTCAGCTACAAAACCATTGAGTATCCGAAAGATGAATAACAAGGAGGGAAAATATGCCTGAGGGCAAAATTATTAAGGCGCTAAGCGGCTTTTACTATGTACTGGATGAATCAGAGGATTCGGATAAAGTAATACAATGCAGAGGAAGAGGCATTTTCAGAAAAAACAAAATCACCCCTCTCGTCGGTGATTACGTTGTATATCAGGCTGAAAATGACAAAGAAGGCTATCTTTTAGAAATTAAAGAAAGAACCAATGAGCTTATCAGGCCGCCAATTTGCAATGTCGATCAAGCGGTCCTTGTTTTCTCAGCGGTTCAGCCTTCTTTCAGCACGGCATTGCTCGACCGCTTCCTGGTTCTCGTTGAGGCCAATGATATTCAGCCGATTATATGCATTACAAAAATGGATCTGCTTGAAGATCAAGATACACAAGATGCGATTCAAGCCTATGCAGAAGACTACCGAAATATTGGTTATGACGTGTATCTCACCTCCTCTAAGAACCAAGACAGTTTAGCGGACATCATCCCGCATTTTCAAGACAAAACAACGGTATTTGCCGGTCAGTCCGGTGTTGGAAAATCCTCGCTTCTCAACGCGATCAGTCCGGAGCTTGGTTTAAGAACAAACGAGATTTCCGAACATTTGGGCCGCGGGAAACACACTACCCGCCACGTGGAGCTGATTCACACGTCCGGAGGTTTGGTTGCGGATACTCCGGGATTCAGCTCACTTGAATTTACAGACATTGAGGAAGAAGAGCTTGGCTATACCTTCCCTGATATCAGAGAAAAAAGCTCTTCATGCAAATTTAGAGGCTGTTTACATCTAAAAGAGCCAAAATGTGCGGTGAAACAAGCCGTTGAAGACGGGGAATTAAAGCAGTACCGCTATGACCATTATGTTGAATTTATGACGGAGATAAAAGACAGAAAGCCGAGGTATTAGCATAATGATAAAGGTTGCACCATCTATTCTTTCCGCTGATTTTGCCGCTTTAGGCAATGAGATTAAAGATGTAGAAAAGGGCGGAGCCGATTGTATTCATATTGATGTCATGGACGGCCATTTTGTCCCGAATATCACGATCGGTCCGCTGATTGTAGAAGCTGTCCGGCCAGTAACAGATCTGCCGCTTGATGTTCATTTAATGATAGAAGAGCCGGATCGTTACATCCCGGCTTTCGCGAAAGCCGGAGCAGATATCCTGTCCGTGCATGCTGAGGCATGTCCGCACCTGCACCGTACTATCCAGCTCATTAAGGAACAAGGTGTAAAGGCCGGTGTTGTTCTAAACCCGCACACGCCTGTACAAGTCATCGAACATGTTTTCGACGACCTTGATCTTGTTCTGTTAATGACGGTGAACCCGGGATTTGGCGGGCAGAAATTTATTCATTCCGTCCTTCCTAAAATCAAAGAGGTTAAGCGAATGGCGGATGAAAGAGGAAAAAAAGAGCTGTTAATTGAAGTAGACGGCGGCGTCAACAAGGAAACCGCTCCGTTAGTTATTGAAGCGGGTGCAAATTTACTCGTTGCCGGTTCAGCTGTTTATGGCCAGTCCGACCGCAAAAAAGCAATTTCTGAAATCAGAGGAAGTAAATAAGCAGCAAAAAAAGAGCTGGGCATACAGAGCCTAAGCTCTTTTTCCTGTATGCAGAGAAAGGAATCAGAGATGAAAACAATCAATATTGTTGCGGGAGGCCCTAAAGATCTCATTCCTGATCTAACGAGCTATACGGCTGAGCACATCCTTTGGGTCGGTGTTGACAAAGGCACCGTCACTCTCTTAGATGCCGGGATCATTCCTGATGAAGCCTTTGGAGATTTTGACAGCATAACAGAGCAAGAACGCCGCCGGATTGAAAAAGCCGCTCCCGCTCTCCATGTGTATCAAGCAGAAAAAGATCAAACAGATTTAGACCTCGCCCTTGATTGGGCGCTGGAAAAACAGCCGGATATCATTCAGATTTTCGGCATTACAGGCGGCAGAGCTGATCATTTTTTAGGAAACATTCAGCTTCTGTATAGAGGTGTAAAAACGAATATAAAAATTAGGCTGATAGACAAACAAAATCATATTCAAATGTTCCCTCCCGGTGAATATGATATTGAGAAGGATGAAAACAAGCGATATATCTCCTTTATACCGTTTTCCGAAGAAATACATGAACTGACCCTGACCGATTTTAAATATCCGCTAAATAAGTGTCATATTCCGCTTGGTTCAACACTATGTATTAGTAACGAACTCATTCATTCACGAGGTACTTTTTCGTTTGCAAAAGGCATATTAATAATGATAAGAAGCACGGATTAGCATGTGCTTTCATTCATTTGCTGAAATCAATGAACAGGCGGTTACGGGACGTTATAGGAGGGGACAAAAAATGAAATTTTACACCATTAAATTGCCGAAGTTTTTAGGAGGAATTGTCCGGGCGATGCTGGGCTCATTTAGAAAAGATTAATGCCCAGGGGTTCAAAGCCCTCTTTCACCACATAAAAACGCCTGCCACTTATCGAGGCAGGCGTTCATTTTGTTATACACGCTCAACTTTACCGGATTTCAAAGCTCGAGCAGATACATATACTTTTTTAGGTTTTCCGTTCACAAGGATACGAACCTTTTGAAGATTCGCGCCCCAAGTGCGCTTAGAAGCGTTCATTGCGTGAGAACGGTTATTCCCAGCTGTTGTTTTTTTACCTGTGATAACGCATTTACGTGCCATTTGTTTCCCTCCTCACTTGCACAAAACATCTACTTTTTAACATTCATATAATCTTAGATGCTTTCGATATGGATACTTTAAATAATTTACCACAGCTAAAAAACGTTTGCAACTATTGTTTCATCATCTTTCAAGAAAATTCACTTGACATCTTGCGGAAACAGCGGTGCTATAGTATATGTAGAGGGACGGGCAGCAATAGCCGGGTCTTTTCTTTTCATAATGGAAACCATATAGTAGAATAGCTGTAACTCTATGCATTCGAAGGAGGAACTAGTGTGTCCATTGAATTAAGAACGAAATACGGGCAGATTGATATATCTAATGAAGTCATTGCGATGGTTGCAGGAGGCGCGGCGATTGACTGTTACGGCATTGTTGGCATGGCCTCTAAAAAACAGATTAAAGACGGACTGACTGAGATCCTTCGGAAAGAGAATTTCAGCAGGGGTGTCCAAGTTCGCCAAGAAGGAGAACAGATACATATTGACATGTATATCATTGTCGGCTATGGCACGAAAATTTCTGAAGTGGCACATAATGTCCAAACAAAAGTAAAGTACACAGTAAATCAAACCATCGGGCTGGCAGTGGACTCTGTTAATATTTATGTCCAAGGCGTCCGAGTGACGAACCCGTAGTTAGGAGGAGTAGGATTGTCTATCAGAACATTAGACGGCAGAACCTTTGCCGAGATGATTCTTGCGGGAGCGCAGAATCTGTCTCAAAACGCGAGTGCGGTTGATGCGCTGAACGTGTTTCCGGTGCCGGATGGCGATACTGGAACAAACATGAACCTGTCGATGACTTCCGGAGCAAGAGAAGTGGAGCAAATGGATACGGATGATATCGGAAAGGTGGGCTCCGCGTTATCTAAAGGATTGCTCATGGGAGCACGCGGAAATTCAGGAGTGATCCTGTCCCAATTGTTCCGCGGATTCAGTAAAAGCATTGAAACGAAAAAAGAAATTAATGCGCTGGAGTTTGCCGCTTCACTGCAAGCAGGTGTTGATATGGCGTATAAAGCTGTCATGAAACCTGTAGAGGGCACCATTTTAACAGTAGCAAAAGACGCTGCGAAAAAAGCGATAACACTGGCAGAAAAAGAAACCGATATCATAGCGCTCATGACTGCAGTAACAGAAGAAGCAGAGGCGTCTTTAAACCGGACCCCTGAATTGCTTCCTGTCCTGAAGGAAGTAGGAGTCGTCGACAGCGGCGGCAAAGGCCTGCTTTGTGTATATGAAGGTTTCCTTGCTTCATTAAAAGGTGAAACTGTGTCTCAGAAAGCCGTTCTTCCGTCACTTGATGACATGGTCAGTGCAGAGCATCATAAGAGCGCGCAAAGCATGATGAATACCGAAGATATTGAATTTGGTTTTTGTACCGAAGTGATGGTAAAGCTCGATCAGACAAAAAGAGAATTCGACGAAGGTGCGTTCAGACAAGACCTCAGCCAGTTCGGTGATTCTCTGTTGGTTATTGCGGATGAATCATTGGCGAAGGTTCATATTCATGCTGAAGAGCCGGGAAACGTGTTAAACTATGCCCAGCATTACGGTGAATTAATCAAAATTAAAATAGAAAATATGAGAGAGCAGCATACCTCCATCATCAGTCAGGAAAGCAAGCCTGCTGACAACAAACCGTCGGCGAAGCAGCCGTATGGCATTGTAACTGTGGTGATGGGAGAAGGCATTTCGGACTTATTCAAAAGCATCGGTGCTTCTGTTGTGATCGAAGGCGGACAGACCATGAACCCGAGCACTGAGGATATTGTCGAGGCCGTGAAATCTGTAAATGCAGAAACGGTGTTCATCTTACCAAATAACTCCAACATCATCATGGCAGCTAATCAAGCGGCCAGTGTAATGGATGAACAGGTTTTTGTCATTCCGGCCAAAACGGTTCCGCAAGGGATGTCAGCCCTGCTGGCATTTAATCCGGATCAGGAAGCTGAAGCCAACGAAGCCAATATGCTCAGCGCCATTCAGCAAGTGAAAAGCGGACAGGTGACGTACTCAGTCAGAGATACTCATATTGACGGCAAAGACATTAAAAAAGGCGACTTTATGGGAATTCTGAATGGAACGATTATCGGCACAGCTGTAGATCAGCTGTCAGCCGCGAAAATGCTGCTGTCAGAAATGATCGGAGAAAACGACGAAATTGTCACCATCCTATATGGTGAGGATGCGTCTCAGGAAGAAGCTGAGGAGCTTGAAGCGTTTCTCGGTGAAAAGTACGAGGAGATTGAGGTTGAGATCCACAACGGAAAACAGCCGCTGTATTCGTATATAGTTTCTGTAGAATAGAAGGGCAATTTGCCCTTCTATTCTTATGTCTGCTTTTAAGTGCGGCAGCGCTGTAACGCGCCCGCTTGCCATTTTATATATGATCAATTAGTCTAGAAGCAAAGCGCTTATAAGCTCTGGTTCATAAGGAGGAATAGCATGAAATACAGAAGCGTTTTTGATATTATCGGCCCGGTTATGATCGGTCCGTCCAGCTCGCATACCGCGGGAGCGGCGAGAATCGGAAGAGTGGCAAGAAGTTTATTTGGCAGGGAGCCTGAGCGCATCACTGTATCCTTTTACGGCTCTTTTGCGGAAACGTATAAGGGCCATGGCACAGATGTTGCGATTATCGGCGGATTGCTTGATTTTGATACATTCGACGAACGGATTAAAACCGCTATACAAATTGCAGAGGATAAAGGAATTGATATAGAGTTTCGGGTGGAAGACGCTGTCCCGGTCCATCCGAACACAGCCAAAATCACTATCTCCGATGAAAAGGCAGAGCTTGAGCTGACGGGTATTTCGATTGGCGGAGGAAAGATTGAAATCACAGAATTAAATGGTTTTGAACTCCGGCTGTCCGGAAATCATCCGGCCATATTGGTTGTTCATAATGACAAGTTTGGCACAATTGCCGGTGTTGCCAATGTTCTGGCGAAGTTTTCAATCAACGTAGGACATATGGAAGTAGCCCGAAAGGATATCGGCCAGCTTGCTTTGATGACAATAGAAGTCGATCAAAATATTGACGACCACGTTCTCGACGAGCTGTCAAAGCTGCCGAATATTATTCAAGTGACAAAGATTGCTGACTAGCGAAAGGTCAGGAGGAGCCAGTTATGTTTCGTAATGTAAATGAATTAATTGAGATTACTAAAGAAAAGCAAATATCCATCTCTGATGTCATGATCGCGCAAGAGATGGAGGTAACAGAAAAAACAAAAGAAGAGATTTTTCAGCAGATGGATCATAATTTGACTGTTATGGAAGCTGCGGTTCAGAAAGGACTCGAGGGAGTTACGAGCCAAACGGGCTTAACAGGCGGTGACGCCGTTAAATTACAGGCCTACATCCGATCAGGTAAAAGCCTGTCCGGCCCGCTGATTTTAGATGCTGTATCGAAAGCTGTTGCAACAAATGAAGTAAATGCAGCCATGGGAACGATCTGTGCGACACCAACTGCAGGTTCTGCCGGTGTGGTGCCTGGCACGTTATTTGCTGTAAAAGAAAAGCTGAACCCAACAAGAGAACAAATGATCCGCTTTTTATTTACAGCCGGGGCTTTCGGATTTGTTGTGGCTAATAACGCAAGTATTTCCGGTGCCGCCGGGGGCTGTCAGGCAGAGGTTGGATCAGCATCAGGCATGGCTGCTGCGGCGATTGTTGAAATGGCAGGCGGAACACCCGAACAAAGCGCGGAGGCCATGGCCATTACATTAAAAAATATGCTCGGCCTAGTGTGCGATCCTGTTGCGGGGCTTGTTGAAGTACCTTGCGTGAAACGGAATGCAATGGGCGCGTCAAATGCGATGATTGCAGCTGATATGGCATTGGCAGGCATTACAAGCCGCATTCCATGTGATGAGGTTATCGATGCCATGTATAAAATTGGCCAAACGATGCCCACTGCACTTAGAGAAACAGGCCAGGGCGGTTTAGCAGCAACACCGACAGGAAGAGAATTAGAGAAAAAAATTTTCGGAGGAGCGCTAGGTTCAAGTGAAACAACATCAGCAAACTAGTATAGCTAACATTAAGGGTATTGGGCCGGAAACAGAAAAAACATTAAATGAACTCGGTATTTATGACATTTCTGATCTTCTGAATTATTTCCCTTATCGTTATGATGACTACGAGCTGAGGGATTTAGAAGAAGTGAAGCATGATGAAAGAGTCACAGTCGAAGGGAAGGTTCATTCAGAGCCTTCTCTTACCTATTACGGAAAGAAACGAAACAGGCTGACATTTAGGGTTCTTGTCGGCAACTATTTAGTCACAGCTGTATGCTTCAACCGGCCTTATTTGAAGAAAAAGCTTTCTCTGGGCTCTGTTGTGACGGTCTCCGGTAAATGGGACAAGCACCGCCAAACCATCTCTGTTCAGGAGTTAAAAAACGGTCCGCACCAAGAGGATAAGAGTATTGAACCTGTGTATTCTGTGAAAGAAAATGTTACCGTCAAAATGATGAGACGCTTTATTCAGCAGGCGCTGAACCAATATGCAGATTCACTTTCAGATCCTCTGCCGGAAAGGCTAAAAACACGCTATAAGCTGCCAGACTATCAGCAGGCGTTACAAGCAATGCACCAGCCCGAAACAAGAGAAGCGTTAAAGCTTGCCAGACGCCGGTTTGTTTACGAAGAATTTTTGTTGTTTCAGTTGAAAATGCAGGCGTTCCGAAAGGCGGAAAGAGAGCAGACACAAGGGATATGGCAGCGTTTTTCAAACGAAGAACTCATGGGATTTATTAAAAGCCTCCCGTTTCCCCTCACAAACGCCCAGTCGCGCGTGCTCCGCGAAATAACAGCAGACATGTCTTCTCCATACAGAATGAACCGTCTACTTCAAGGGGACGTTGGATCAGGAAAAACGGCAGTTGCCGCCATTGCGCTGTATGCCGCGATCCTATCCGGATACCAGGGAGCGCTCATGGTGCCGACAGAAATTCTGGCCGAACAGCATGCTGATTCGCTCGTTTCACTATTTGAAAAGTGGGATGTCAGCGTCGCCCTTTTGACAAGCTCTGTTAAAGGGAAGCGGCGAAAAGAACTGCTTGAGCGTCTCGCGGCGGGAGAGATTGATATTCTTGTAGGAACTCATGCTTTAATTCAGGATGAGGTGGAGTTTAAGGCGCTGAGTCTTGTCATTACGGATGAACAGCATCGATTTGGAGTTGAGCAGCGTAAAAAGCTTCGGAACAAAGGGCAGGATCCCGATGTTCTCTTTATGACAGCAACTCCAATCCCAAGAACGTTAGCCATCACAGTGTTCGGTGAAATGGATGTATCTGTCATTGATGAAATGCCGGCGGGACGAAAACAAATCGAAACTTATTGGGTAAAGCATGACATGCTGGATCGTATTTTGGCATTTGTCGAAAAAGAATTAAAGCAGGGTAGACAGGCTTACATCATCTGCCCGCTGATTGAAGAATCAGACAAGCTTGATGTGCAAAACGCCATTGACGTGTACAATATGCTTTCTGATATTTTTCGTGGGAAATGGAACGTCGGCCTTATGCACGGAAAGCTGCATTCCGATGAAAAAGATCAGGTCATGAGAGAATTCAGTGCGAATCATTGTCAAATTCTTGTATCAACCACTGTTGTTGAGGTTGGCGTGAATGTTCCGAATGCAACCATTATGGTGATTTATGACGCCGACCGTTTCGGGCTGTCACAGCTTCACCAGCTCCGCGGCCGTGTCGGACGGGGGGAGCATCAATCTTTCTGCATTCTGATGGCCGATCCTAAATCAGAAACAGGGAAAGAACGGATGAGGATCATGTCGGAGACCAATGACGGTTTCGAGCTGTCTGAAAAGGATCTGGAACTGAGAGGTCCCGGTGATTTCTTCGGCAAAAAACAAAGCGGAATGCCTGAATTCAAGGTGGCGGACATGGTTCATGATTACAGGGCACTTGAAACGGCAAGGCAGGATGCTGCGAATCTTGTGGCTTCTGACGCGTTCTGGAAGGAGCCGGAATACGGTGCGCTGAGAGAGCAATTGCTGAAGAGCGGAGTAATGGACGGGGAAAAATTAAGCTGAGCACCAGAAGTTTTTGGTGTTCAGTCAGAAACAATCGTTGCATTCCAATCTATGAAATTATATACTACTATTAGTACCTAGTCTTAATTGTCCGGATGGTGTTTAGATATGAGAAGAAATAAGAAAGAACGCCAGGAATTACTTCAGCAGACGATTCAAGTAACCCCCTTTATTACAGATGAAGAATTAGCGGGTAAATTCGGGGTGAGCATCCAGACGATACGTTTGGACCGCTTAGAGCTTTCCATACCGGAGCTGAGAGAAAGAATTAAGAACGTGGCAGAGAAAACGCTTGAAGATGAAGTGAAATCCCTGTCACTTGATGAAGTTATCGGAGAAATTATTGACCTTGAGCTGGATGATCAGGCGATATCTATTTTAGAAATAAAACAGGAGCATGTGTTCAGCCGGAATCAGATTGCGAGAGGACACCATTTATTTGCACAGGCGAATTCTTTGGCTGTTGCAGTCATTGATGACGAGCTGGCGCTGACTGCAAGTGCAGACATCCGCTTTACAAGACAGGTAAAGCAGGGTGAACGTGTCGTAGCGAAAGCGAAAGTGACGGCCGTCGAAAAAGAAAAAGGGAGAACGGTTGTCGAAGTGAACAGCTACGTTGGCGAAGAAATTGTTTTTTCTGGACATTTTGACATGTACCGTTCAAAACATTCATAAAGGTGGAGCATGCATGAGAATAGCTGTAGATGCAATGGGAGGAGACCACGCTCCCAAAGCCGTTATTGACGGAGTTATAAAGGGTATAGAGGCATTTGATGATCTCCATATCACACTTGTCGGTGACAAAACAACGATAGAATCACATTTAACAACAACATCAGATCGCATCACGGTGCTGCACGCAGATGAAGTGATTGAGCCTACGGATGAACCGGTCCGCGCCGTGCGTAGAAAAAAGAACTCATCTATGGTCCTTATGGCGCAGGAAGTTGCCGAAAACAGAGCTGACGCCTGCATTTCAGCAGGAAATACCGGTGCATTAATGACAGCCGGTCTGTTTATTGTCGGAAGAATTAAAGGGATTGACCGCCCGGCGCTTGCCCCGACACTTCCGACCGTTTCAGGAGACGGATTTCTTCTCCTTGATGTCGGCGCCAATGTCGACGCCAAACCGGAGCACCTCGTTCAATACGCCATCATGGGTTCTGTTTATTCTCAGCAAGTGCGCGGTGTCACTTCACCGAGAGTCGGGCTTTTAAATGTCGGAACAGAAGATAAAAAAGGAAACGAACTGACAAAGCAGACGTTTCAAATATTAAAAGAAACAGCAAACATTCATTTTATCGGAAATGTGGAAGCGCGAGACCTTTTAGATGATGTGGCGGATGTTGTAGTAACAGACGGATTTACCGGGAATGTTACACTCAAAACGCTGGAAGGCTCTGCGTTATCTATTTTTAAAATGATGAGAGAAGTAATGACGTCTAATCTCACATCAAAGCTTGCAGCAGCTGTGCTGAAGCCAAAGTTGAAAGAAATGAAAATGAAAATGGAGTATTCGAATTATGGCGGAGCAAGTCTTTTTGGCTTAAAAGCGCCTGTGATCAAGGCGCACGGCTCATCAGATTCTAATGCTGTATTTCATGCGATTCGGCAAGCGAGAGAGATGGTCAGCCAAAATGTGGCTGCGCTCATTCAGGAAGAAGTTAAAGAAGAAAAAACAGATGAGTAGTCTGGAGGTTTTTACATCATGAGTAAGATTGCATTTTTATTCCCAGGTCAAGGATCACAATTTATCGGCATGGGGAAAGAGCTTTATGAGCAGGTGCCTGCTGCAAAACGTCTGTTTGATGAAGCGGATGAAACATTGGAAACAAAACTTAGCTCCCTGATTTTTGAAGGTGATGCGAAAGAATTAACACTTACATACAATGCACAGCCTGCTTTGCTGACGACAAGCATTGCTGTTCTTGAGAAATTTAAAGAATCTGGTATTACACCTGATTTCACAGCAGGACACAGCCTTGGTGAATATTCCGCACTGGTTGCGTCTGGCGCACTGTCTTTCAAAGATGCTGTTTATACCGTCAGAAAACGCGGAGAGTTTATGAATGAAGCAGTGCCGGCTGGCGAAGGAGCTATGGCTGCGATTCTCGGCATGGACGCTGAAGCATTAAAGCAAGTAACCGATAAAGTCACGGAGGAAGGCCATCTTGTACAGCTTGCAAATCTCAACTGTCCCGGACAAATCGTTATTTCCGGAACAGCTAAAGGTGTAGAGCTTGCATCTGAACAGGCAAAAGAGAACGGTGCAAAACGCGCCATTCCGCTTGAAGTAAGCGGTCCGTTCCATTCCGAACTGATGAAGCCTGCTGCGGAAAAGCTGAAAGAAGTATTGGACTCCTGTGACATAAAAGACGCTGGCGTTCCGGTCATCTCAAATGTTTCTGCCGATGTCATGACTGATAAAGCTGAAATTAAAGAGAAACTCATTGAGCAGCTCTACTCTCCGGTTCGTTTTGAGGAAAGCATTAACAAGCTGATTGCAGAGGGTGTTACGACTTTTATTGAAATCGGCCCCGGAAAAGTGCTTTCAGGACTTGTGAAAAAAGTAAACAGACGATTAAAAACAATTGCTGTATCAGATCCGGAAACGATCGAGCTGGCAATTCAAACGCTTAAGGAGGAGAATGAAAATGCTTAATGACAAAACGGCTATTGTTACTGGCGCATCCCGCGGAATCGGCCGCTCAATCGCCCTTGACCTGGCAAAAAGCGGCGCGAATGTTGTCGTCAACTACTCCGGCAATGAAGCGAAAGCAAATGAAGTGGTAGATGAAATCAAATCAATGGGCAGAAAAGCAATTGCTGTCAAAGCGGATGTATCAAATCCCGAAGATGTACAAAACATGATAAAAGAAACGCTTTCTGTTTTTTCTACGATTGATATTTTAGTTAATAATGCCGGAATTACAAGAGACAATCTCATCATGAGAATGAAGGAAGATGAATGGGATGATGTCATTAACATTAACCTGAAGGGTGTTTTCAACTGCACGAAAGCTGTTACAAGACAGATGATGAAACAGCGTTCAGGCCGGATTATTAACGTATCGTCTATCGTCGGCGTCAGCGGAAATCCTGGACAAGCCAACTACGTGGCTGCAAAAGCCGGCGTGATCGGTTTAACAAAATCTTCTGCTAAAGAGCTTGCAAGCCGCAATATTACGGTAAATGCGATTGCGCCTGGATTTATCTCCACTGATATGACAGATAAGCTTACAAAAGACGTTCAAGACGAAATGCTGAAACAAATTCCGCTCTCGCGCTTTGGCGAACCTGGCGACGTCAGCAGCGTTGTCACGTTCCTTGCTTCTGAGGGAGCTCGTTACATGACTGGCCAAACGCTTCATATTGACGGCGGAATGGTGATGTAAGTTTTTTTCTCAAAAATTTCATCATAGTTTCTCTAGTTTTTTAAAAACGAATCCACTATAATACTTGAGGGGAGGTGAATTGCTATGGCAGACACATTAGAGCGTGTAACGAAAATCATCGTAGATCGCCTTGGCGTTGATGAAGCAGACGTCAAACTTGAAGCTTCTTTCAAGGAAGACTTAGGTGCTGATTCCCTAGATGTAGTTGAGCTTGTTATGGAACTTGAAGACGAGTTTGATATGGAAATTTCTGACGAAGATGCTGAAAAGATTGCAACAGTCGGCGACGCTGTGAACTACATACAAAACCAGCAATAAGCTGATGCTAAAAGTCCCGCCGAAACGCGGGGCTTTAGCCCTTTATTCGTGCAGTTACTACAGCATGCCGCTTTTACGCGCGCTGTATCCGGTTTAGTCAGAGAAGCGCGGTGAACCTGATGTGCCTATGGAGGTTACTATGTCAAAACACTCACATTATAAAGATAAAAAAAAGTTCTATAAAAAAGTAGAACAGTTTAAAGAGTTTCAAGAACGGATTTCGGTTCACTTTCAAAATGAAAAGCTTTTGTATCAAGCATTTACACATTCATCTTATGTGAATGAGCATCGGAAAAAGCCGTATGAGGATAATGAAAGGCTTGAATTTTTAGGTGACGCTGTTTTGGAACTGACGATCTCCAGATTCTTATTTGCCAAGTACCCGGCTATGAGTGAAGGAGATTTGACGAAGCTGAGAGCCGCGATTGTATGCGAGCCGTCTCTCGTTTCATTGGCTCACGAACTGTCATTCGGCGACCTTGTCCTGTTGGGTAAAGGTGAGGAAATGACAGGCGGAAGAAAGCGTCCCGCACTATTGGCGGATGTTTTTGAGGCATTTATCGGAGCCTTGTATCTTGACCAGGGGTTAGAGCCGGTCGAAAGTTTCTTAAAAGTCTATGTGTTCCCTAAAATTAACGATGGTGCTTTTTCTCATGTGATGGATTTCAAAAGCCAGCTGCAGGAATATGTGCAGCGGGACGGCAAAGGCTCTTTGGAGTATAAAATCTCCAACGAAAAAGGACCTGCGCACAACCGTGAATTTGAAGCCATCGTATCTCTAAAAGGTGAACCACTCGGAGTCGGAAACGGCCGTTCAAAGAAAGAAGCCGAACAGCACGCTGCTCAGGAAGCTTTAGCTAAATTGCAAAAACACCATACGAGACAATAAAATCCCCCTGAATCATAAGGGGGATTTCAGTATGTATGCCGTCTTATTTTATCCATGTTTTATGATAGAATTGAAATACTTATTACATAAGGAGGATCGCTATGTTCCTCAAACGTTTAGACGTTATAGGATTTAAATCATTTGCAGAACGGATTTCCGTAGACTTCGTTAAAGGCGTGACAGCGGTTGTCGGCCCAAACGGAAGCGGAAAAAGCAACATCACAGATGCCATTCGCTGGGTTCTCGGAGAACAATCGGCACGGTCTCTTCGCGGCGGAAAAATGGAAGACATCATTTTTGCCGGCAGCGATTCGAGAAAGCGATTAAATCTAGCTGAAGTTACGCTTACTCTTGATAATGATGATCATTTCTTGCCGATTGACTTCCATGAGGTCAGTGTCACAAGACGTGTGTACAGATCAGGCGAGAGTGAGTTTCTGATTAACAATCAGCCGTGCCGCTTAAAAGATATTATTGATTTATTTATGGACTCTGGCTTGGGTAAAGAAGCATTTTCTATTATCAGCCAAGGGAAAGTGGAAGAGATCCTTAGCAGCAAAGCGGAGGATCGCCGCAGTATCTTTGAAGAAGCAGCCGGGGTGCTTAAATATAAAACGAGAAAGAAAAAAGCAGAAAATAAACTGTTTGAGACACAGGACAATTTAAACCGGGTAGAAGATATATTACATGAACTCGAGGGACAGGTTGAACCTCTTAAAATTCAAGCATCAATCGCGAAAGACTATTTGGAGAAAAAGAAAGAGCTGGAGCATGTTGAAATTGCGTTGACGGCCTATGATATCGAAGAGCTGCATGGTAAATGGTCAACTCTTAAAGAGAAAGTACAGCTCGCAAAGGAAGAAGAGCTTGCTGAATCGTCTGCGATTTCTGCGAAAGAAGCAAAGATTGAGGATACGCGAGACAAAATTCATGCGCTTGATGAATCAGTAAATGAGCTCCAGCAAGTCTTGTTGGTGACGAGTGAAGAGCTGGAAAAGCTTGAAGGCCGTAAAGAAGTCCTGAAAGAGCGCAAGAAAAACGCTGTGCAAAACCAAGAACAGCTTGAAGAAGCTATCGTTCAGTTTCAGCAAAAGGAAACGGTGCTGAAACAAGAGCTCGCTAAGCAGGAAGCTGTCTTCGAAACGCTTCAGGCAGAGGTGAGACAGTTAAGGGCTCAGGTAAAAGAAAAGCAGCAGGCTCTCAGTCTTCATAATGAAAATGTCGAAGAGAAAATCGAGCAGCTGAAAAGCGATTACTTTGAGCTGTTGAACAGTCAGGCTTCGATTCGCAATGAGCTTCAGCTGCTGGATGACCAGATGTCCCAATCGGCTGTTGTATTGCAGAGGCTTGCGGACAACAATGAAAAGCATCTTCAGGAACGGCGCGATATTTCTGCGCGAAAAGCTGCATGTGAAACGGAGTTTGCCCGAATTGAGCAGGAGATTCACAGCCAAGTGGGCGCATATCGTGATATGCAAACAAAATATGAGCATAAAAAGCGACAATATGAAAAAAATGAATCCGCTCTGTATCAGGCGTACCAATACGTTCAGCAAGCGAGATCGAAAAAGGACATGCTTGAGACGATGCAGGGGGATTTCTCCGGCTTTTATCAAGGTGTTAAAGAAGTGCTGAAAGCGAAAGAGCGCCTTGGTGGGATTCGCGGAGCGGTCCTTGAGCTGATTTCAACAGAACAGAAGTATGAAACGGCCATTGAAATTGCGCTCGGCGCTTCTGCCCAGCATGTTGTGACCGACGATGAACAGTCTGCCCGCAAAGCGATTCAATATTTAAAACAGAATTCCTTCGGCCGAGCGACGTTTTTGCCTCTATCAGTTATTAGAGACCGCCAGCTTCAAAGCCGGGACGCGGAAACAGCAGCCCAGCACTCGTCATTTCTAGGGGTTGCCAGTGAACTTGTCACATTTGATCCTGCGTATCGGCGCATCATCCAGAACCTTCTGGGAACCGTGTTGATCACAGAGGATTTAAAGGGAGCAAACGAACTAGCGAAGCTTCTCGGGCATCGGTACCGCATCGTAACCCTTGAGGGAGATGTCGTGAATCCGGGGGGATCAATGACGGGCGGCGCGGTTAAAAAGAAAAATAACTCGCTGCTAGGAAGAAGCAGGGAGCTTGAAGATGTGACGAAACGGCTCGCTGAAATGGAAGAGAAAACAGCACTGCTTGAACAAGAAGTCAAAACCCTTAAGCAATCCATTCAGGATATGGAGAAAAAACTGGCTGACTTAAGAGAGACCGGGGAAGGTTTAAGATTAAAGCAGCAGGATGTAAAAGGCCAGCTGTACGAACTTCAAGTTGCTGAGAAAAATATCAACACCCATTTAGAGCTCTATGATCAAGAAAAATCTGCTCTGGCAGAAAGCGATGAAGAGAAGAAAACGCGCAAACGCAAGCTGGAAGAAGAACTTTCCGCCGTATCAGAAAAGATGAAACTGCTTGAAGAGGATATTGACAGACTAACGAAACAAAAACAAACACAATCTTCAACAAAAGAGTCTCTCTCCAACGAGCTGACTGAGCTGAAAATCACAGCTGCCAAAAAAGAGCAGGCATGTAAGGGTGAAGAGGACAACCTTGCTAGATTAAAAAAAGAGCTCACAGAAACAGAGTTTGCGTTAAAAGAAGCGAAAGAGGACTTAAGCTTCTTAACGTCAGAGATGTCATCAAGCACCAGCGGTGAAGAAAAGCTTGAAGAAGCCGCAAAACATAAATTGAATGACAAAACGAAAACAATCGAACTGATTGCGTTAAGACGCGATCAGCGTATCAAACTTCAGCATGGGCTTGATACATATGAGCGTGAGCTGAAAGAAATGAAACGCCTGTATAAACAAAAAACAACGCTCTTAAAAGACGAAGAAGTCAAACTCGGCCGGATGGAAGTTGAGCTCGATAATTTACTCCAGTACTTGCGGGAGGAATACAGCCTGTCCTTTGAGGGGGCAAAAGAGAAATATCAGCTTGAAACTGATCCAGAGGAAGCCAGAAAGCGCGTGAAGCTGATTAAGCTCGCAATCGAAGAGCTGGGCACCGTAAACCTCGGAAGCATAGATGAGTTTGAGAGGGTCAACGAACGGTATAAGTTTCTGTCAGAGCAAAAAGAAGATTTGACAGAAGCGAAAAATACCCTGTTCCAAGTGATTGAAGAAATGGATGAAGAAATGACGAAACGCTTTAACGACACATTCGTTCAAATCCGTTCACACTTTGATCAAGTCTTCCGCTCCTTATTCGGAGGAGGGCGAGCTGAACTGAGGCTCACCGATCCTAATGATCTGCTTCACTCAGGAGTCGAGATTATCGCACAGCCGCCGGGGAAAAAACTGCAAAACTTAAATCTTCTGTCAGGAGGAGAGCGTGCGCTTACTGCTATAGCGCTCTTATTCTCAATCTTAAAGGTTCGTCCTGTGCCGTTTTGCGTCCTTGACGAAGTAGAGGCTGCGCTTGATGAAGCGAATGTGTTCCGATTTGCGCAGTATTTAAAAAAATACAGCAGCGATACCCAGTTTATCGTGATTACCCACAGAAAAGGGACAATGGAGGAAGCGGATGTGCTATACGGTGTAACAATGCAGGAATCCGGTGTTTCCAAGGTAATCTCAGTTAAGCTGGAAGAAACAAAAGAATTCGTTCAGTAACGAGGAAAGAGGTTAAAAGATGAGCTTTTTTAAAAAATTAAAAGAGAAAATCACAAAACAGACAGATTCCGTATCTGAAAAGTTTAAGGATGGCCTTGAAAAAACAAGAAACTCCTTTCAAAACAAAGTGAATGATCTTGTATCCCGTTACCGTAAAGTGGATGAGGATTTCTTCGAAGAGCTTGAAGAGGTTCTCATCAGCGCGGATGTCGGTTTTACAACCGTTATGGAATTAATAGATGAGCTGAAAAAAGAAGTGAAACGAAGAAATATTCAAGATCCGATGGAAGTCCAGTCTGTTATTTCTGAGAAACTGGTTGAGATTTATAACAGCGGAGATGAGCAAATTTCTGAGTTGAACATTCAGGATGGGCGTTTAAATGTAATCCTTTTGGTAGGTGTAAACGGAGTCGGCAAAACGACAACAATCGGAAAGCTTGCTCATAAATTGAAGCAAGAAGGAAAATCTGTTGTTCTTGCTGCCGGAGACACATTTAGAGCGGGAGCCATTGAACAGTTGGAAGTATGGGGAGAGCGTACGGGAGTGCCTGTCATTAAGCAGGCGGCCGGAAGCGATCCTGCGGCTGTCATCTACGATGCTGTACATGCTGCAAAAGCAAGAAATGCCGATGTATTAATCTGTGATACGGCAGGGCGTCTCCAAAACAAAGTAAACCTGATGAAAGAGCTTGAAAAAGTGAAGCGCGTTATCGAAAGAGAAGTGCCTGAAGCGCCGCATGAGGTGCTGCTTGCCCTTGATGCCACAACCGGCCAAAACGCAATGGCGCAGGCGAAAGAGTTCTCTAAAGCAACAAACGTTACTGGCATTGCATTAACAAAACTTGATGGTACGGCAAAAGGCGGTATCGTCCTCGCGATCCGCAACGAACTTCAAATCCCGGTTAAATTAGTCGGGTTAGGTGAAAAAGTTGATGATCTCCAGGAATTTAATGCTGAATCGTATGTATACGGCCTCTTTTCAGATTTAGTGGAAAAAGCCGACGATTAAGAAAAGGCCCTCGCATTTGGGGGCCTTTTTCTTTTTTATCTTCTCACTTGATAGGCGAAATGATAAAGGCTGTTATCAGTGGATACCAGTCTTGAATCTCCTGAATAAACTCTGAATGGGATGATGTCATAGTAATGAACGGAAACAGATGTGTAATATGTGTAGTACCCAGCAGCCGGCCCCAAATACATTGGAACCTCAAACGTTCCGTTTACATCGGTTGTTCCTGAAGCTGTTTGTGTTGTATTTCCGACTTTCGTATCTGCTTCAAATCGTACTGGAGCGTTCGGCACCGGCTGTCCGTTTTGGTCGAGTAATTTTCCGCTTATTGTAATATTGTATTTGACTCGCCAAAATTGGCCTTGGCCGTAATTGATTTTACCGTAAACCCCTCCATCTGTGCTGATATTTGTGATTGAAGCCTTATAAGGCGCCTCAGCAGCGTCTGCTTGTTGTGCCGGGGCAATGATTGTAAACACGGCTGCCAGGCACAACATAAACAATAAACTGATTTTTTTCATAAAATATCCTCCTTTAAATAGGGTTCATATACAACATCGGAATAAATTGGATTATATTTAGCGTATTTTGGAAAAAAGTAATCGCTGCTTTGACAAGATAAAAACTTGACAGTCTCAATAAAACCGTGTAAACTAAGTTATCGTAAAGGGATTTGACTTAACAAAGGGGAGAGCTCAAATGTCACTCGAAAAGACAACGAGAATGAACTATCTGTTTGATTTTTATCAGTCGTTGTTGACGTCAAAACAGAAGAGCTATATGTCGCTTTATTATTTGGACGATTTCTCCCTAGGCGAAATAGCCGAAGAATATGAGGTTTCAAGACAAGCTGTTTATGATAACATCAAACGAACAGAAGCGATGCTTGAACAATATGAAGAAAAGCTGCTCCTTTTGAAAAAGTTTCAGGAGCGTAAAGAGATGTTTAATAAGCTGAAGGAGCTTGCTTCCGGTTCAAACGAAGAGGAAGAAATTACAGCTCTGATTGAAGCGCTTGAGAAATTAGATTAGGAGGCGGCAAACTATGGCATTTGAAGGATTAGCCGACCGACTGCAGCAGACGATTTCTAAAATCCGCGGAAAAGGGAAAGTCAGCGAACAAGATGTAAAAGATATGATGCGTGAGGTTCGTCTTGCGCTGCTTGAGGCTGACGTTAACTTTAAAGTAGTCAAGGATTTTGTCAAAAAAGTAAGTGAACGCGCTATCGGCCAAGACGTCATGAAAAGCCTGACGCCTGGCCAGCAGGTCATTAAAGTTGTTAAAGAGGAACTGACTGAGCTGATGGGCGGCGAAGAGAGCAAAATCGCCGTCGCAAAAAAGCCGCCGACTGTTATTATGATGGTCGGTCTCCAGGGTGCCGGTAAAACGACAACAAGCGGTAAGCTGGCGAATCTGCTGCGCAAAAAGCATAATCGCAAACCGATGCTGGTTGCTGCCGATATTTACCGTCCGGCTGCGATTAAGCAGCTGGAAACGCTCGGCAAACAGCTTGACATGCCTGTTTTCTCTCTTGGTGATCAGGTCAGTCCTGTAGAAATAGCTAAACAGGCTATTGAAAAAGCCAAGGAAGAACATTATGATTATGTCATTTTGGATACGGCAGGCCGCTTGCATATTGACCATGAACTGATGGATGAACTGACCAACGTGAAAGAAATCGCGAATCCGGAAGAAATCTTCCTGGTTGTCGATTCAATGACCGGTCAGGACGCTGTAAATGTTGCCAAAAGCTTTAATGAA
This sequence comes from Bacillus sp. NS1, assembly GCF_058248265.1. Classification (NCBI taxonomy): domain Bacteria; kingdom Bacillati; phylum Bacillota; class Bacilli; order Caryophanales; family Bacillaceae; genus Bacillus; species Bacillus sp. NS1. Next base: position 705,988 of record NZ_JBZAZF010000002.1, read on the forward strand.
CAGCTCGGTTTGACCGGTGTTGTCTTAACTAAGCTTGATGGAGACACACGCGGCGGTGCTGCGCTTTCTATTCGCGCAGTCACAAACACGCCGATTAAGTTCGCTGGTTTAGGCGAAAAACTTGATGCATTAGAATCGTTCCATCCTGAACGCATGGCATCAAGGATTCTCGGCATGGGCGACGTGCTGACATTGATTGAAAAAGCACAGGCCAGCGTCGATGAAGACAAAGCCAAAGAGCTGGAACAAAAAATGAGAACGATGAGCTTCACATTGGACGATTTTCTGGAGCAGCTCGGGCAGGTCAGAAACATGGGGCCGCTTGATGAGCTACTGCAGATGATGCCGGGTGCAGGTAAAATGAAAGGCTTGAAAAACATCCAAGTTGATGAAAAGCAGCTGAATCATGTGGAAGCGATTATCAAATCAATGACTGTTCTTGAAAAAGAACAGCCTGAGGTGATCAATGCCAGCCGGCGGAAGCGGATTGCAAAAGGAAGCGGGACATCCGTGCAGGAAGTCAACCGTCTGCTTAAGCAGTTTGACGAAATGAAAAAAATGATGAAGCAGATGACAAACATGTCAAAAGGTAAGAAAAAAGGGTTTAAGCTACCTTTTATGTAATCGGTTATACATGATAAAACCGTTGTTAAGAAAAAACACTTTACAAACACTTTTATCATTGTTAATATACTATCTTGTTGAAATATTTTCGGAGGTGCTAGTAAAATGGCAGTAAAAATTCGTTTAAAACGTATGGGAGCAAAAAAATCTCCTTTCTATCGTATTGTTGTAGCAGATTCTCGTTCACCACGTGACGGCCGTTTCATCGAAACAGTCGGAACTTACAACCCGGTTGCAAAACCAGCGGAAGTAAAAATCGACGAAGAGCTTGCTCTTAAATGGCTTCAAACTGGAGCGAAACCATCTGATACAGTTCGCAACTTGTTCTCTAGCCAAGGAATCATGGAAAAATTCCACAACGCTAAACAAGGCAAGTAATGACCGATCAACACTTGGAAGATTTGATTGTCCAAATTGTGACGCCGCTTGTTGATCATCCAGATGACATTCGCGTCATAAGAGAAGAAACCGATCAAAAGATTGCGCTGCGCTTATCTGTCCATAAGTCAGATACCGGTAAAGTTATCGGAAAGCAAGGCCGGACTGCAAAAGCGATTCGAACAGCTGTATTTGCAGCTGGCGCACAGTCTTCTAAGAAAGTTCAATTTGAGATATTTGACTAAAAGGGAGAGGGCCGGCACCTCCCCTTTTTTTACACGCAAAAAAAGGGTAAACTGATAGAAGCTTAGGCAGAATAAAAAAGCCCTGAGCCAAAAAAAGTTTTAAAAGCGGGGAGCTTGGTGCGATGCAAATTATTCACCGTGTAGCCGTTATGCAAGTCTTAACCGAGCGCAGCAAAGAAAAGCTTTTAGCTTCTTTTGCCGAAAAGAAACAAATGCTTGAACGAGAATGCAGCCAGCTCTATTTTCAGCTTAGAAAACATGAGAAAGAACAGCAAAACCCAGATATGATAGAACAATTTAAAAAGGCAATAGAAAAGCGAAAAGATAACATAAAAATAATCGATTTTCAAATTGCTCAAGTACATACATTGCCGCTTGGCAGTGAGATGAAAGAAAAGGAAGTCGATGCGCTGCTGACGATTGAAGCCGGTGATGACTGGCATGAGAAAACAGCAGCAAACACCATCGTCATAAAAGACGGAAAAGTAATTGAAATTCGCCAGAGGTGATTATATGACAAAGCGATGGTTTAATGTAGGTAAAATCGTAAATACCCACGGAATTAAAGGCGAAGTGCGGGTGATCTCGAAAACAGATTTTGCCGAGGAACGGTACAAGCCGGGCAACACGCTTTATTTGTTTATAGACGGCCGTAACGAACCAGTAGAAGTAACGGTTAACACGCACAGACTGCATAAGCAATTTCATCTGCTGCAGTTTAAAGAAAGACCAAGCCTGAATGATGTAGAAGAACTGAAAAACGCAATCATTAAAGTTCCTGAAGAAGATTTAGGAGAGCTGAATGAGGGAGAATTTTATTTCCACGAAATCATTGGGTGCGAAGTATTTACCGAAGACGGCGAACTAATCGGAAAGATCAAGGAAATTTTGACGCCGGGAGCTAACGACGTATGGGTCATCGGCCGAAAAGGGAAAAAAGACGCGCTAATTCCTTACATTGAATCGGTGGTCAAACATATCGATGTCAGCGGAAAGAAAATTGAGATTGAACTCATGGAAGGATTAATAGACGAATGAAAATCGACTTTTTGACGCTGTTTCCCGAAATGTTCGAAGGTGTGCTTGGTTCATCAATTCTTCAAAAAGCCCAGAACAAAGATGCGGTGCAGTTTCAGGTCGTAAATTTCCGGGAGTATTCTGATAACAAGCACAATACTGTTGATGATTATCCTTATGGCGGCGGCGCTGGCATGGTTCTCAAGCCTCAGCCTGTTTTTGACGCTGTCGATGACCTGACATCAAAGGCAGCAGCTGCTCCGCGTATTATCCTCGTATGCCCGCAAGGTGAGCGTTTTACCCAAAAAAAAGCCGAACAATTAGCGAAGGAAGAGCATTTGCTGTTCATTTGCGGCCACTATGAAGGCTATGATGAACGCATTCGCGAGCATCTGGTGACGGATGAAATATCCATTGGTGATTTTGTTCTGACGGGCGGTGAGCTTCCTGCCATGATGATTGCAGACAGTGTGGTCAGACTGCTTCCGGGTGTGCTGGGCAAAGAAGCTTCCCATATTGAGGATTCATTCAGCACCGGTCTTTTAGAACACCCGCATTATACAAGACCGGCAGATTACAAAGGTCTAAAAGTGCCTGAAACACTTCTATCAGGAAACCATGCAAAAATCGAAGAATGGCGGAATAAAGAATCGATCAGGAGGACCTATGTAAGGCGTCCGGATCTTTTGAAAGACTACCCGCTTACAGAGCAGCAAAGAAAATGGATTTCTGAATGGGAAAAAGAATAGATTTTATTGCATAGCCTATGAAATTGTGATAAGATACTACTTGTGGCTTAAGCGGGCTTATCCGCTGCAAGCTTGAAAACGATGTTCCGCTGTGCCGGGTTTTGTGGTCAAGAGCATCTGTTGGAAGGAGTTGAAAACGATGCAAAAACTAATTGAAGATATCACAAAAGAACAGCTTCGTACTGATCTTCCTGCGTTCCGTCCTGGTGACACTTTACGTGTACACGTTAAAGTTGTTGAGGGTAACCGTGAGCGTATCCAGATCTTTGAAGGTGTTGTGATTAAGCGTCGTGGTGGTGGAATCAGCGAAACGTTCACAGTTCGTAAGATTTCTTACGGTGTTGGCGTTGAACGTACTTTCCCTGTACACACACCAAAAATCGCGAAAATCGAAGTTGTACGTTACGGTAAAGTACGCCGTGCTAAGCTTTACTACCTGCGTGAACTTCGCGGAAAAGCGGCTCGTATTAAAGAGATCAGACGATAATGATAACGAACGAAAAGAGCTTGTTACCTGTAACAAGCTCTTTTTTTATACAGAATTTGAAAATGCCGGACAAGCATCGTAAAATACATAAAGGACAACAAAGAATCATGCATACTGAAGAGATAAAGGCGGTGTTCGTGTCACATGACAATTCAATGGTTCCCGGGCCATATGGCAAAGGCAAGAAGGGAAGTAACCGAAAAATTAAAATTAATCGATATTGTATATGAATTGGTAGATGCTAGAATTCCAATGTCATCAAGAAACCCAATGATTGAAGATATTCTAAAAAACAAGCCACGAATTATGCTGTTAAACAAGGCTGACAAAGCAGATGCGGCAGTTACACAGCAGTGGAAAGAGCATTTTGAGAACCAGGGGATCCGCTCCCTGTCCATTAATTCTGTAAACGGACAAGGCTTAAATCAAATTGTGCCGGCATCAAAAGAGATCCTTCAAGAAAAATTTGACCGGATGAGGGCAAAAGGTGTGAAGCCGAGAGCAATTCGCGCTTTGATTATTGGTATTCCAAACGTAGGAAAATCAACGCTTATCAACCGGCTGGCAAAGAAAAACATAGCAAAAACGGGAGACAGACCTGGTATTACGACATCACAGCAGTGGGTCAAAGTTGGAAAAGAATTAGAGCTATTAGATACACCCGGGATTTTATGGCCTAAATTTGAGGATGAGCTTGTCGGCTTAAGGCTGGCCGTCACCGGGGCTATTAAAGACTCGATTATTAACCTGCAGGATGTGGCCGTGTTTGGTCTTCGTTTTCTCGAAGAACATTATCCTGAACGGCTGAAAGAGCGTTACGGCCTTGATGAGATCCCAGAGGACATTGCAGAGCTGTTTGATGCTATAGGTGAAAAGCGCGGCTGTCTCATGAGCGGAGGGCTCATTAACTACGATAAAACGACTGAGGTCATCATTCGCGATATCCGCACTGAAAAGTTCGGCAGGCTGTCATTTGAACAGCCGACTATGTAAAGGCGCGCAGAAATGCGGGTCTTTATTTTTTCCTGACCGAACCGATACATATAGTAAGGGAGAAGAGAAAGTGAATACATTAACCGTAAAGGACATTAAAGACCGTTTACAGGAAGTGAAGGATGAGCAAGACCCATTTCTTGCCCAATGCGAAAACGACCCCAGAAAAAGCGTTCAAACGCTTGTAGAGCAGTGGCTTAAAAGGCAGGCGAAAGAAAAAGCGCTGAAAGAACAATGGGTGAATATGACTTCCTATGAAAGGCTGGCAAGAAACAAAGGATTTCGCTTGATAGCAGGTGTTGACGAGGTCGGCCGGGGGCCACTGGCAGGACCCGTTGTCGCCAGCGCAGTCATCCTTCCAGAGGAATGTGAAATACTTGGGCTGACAGACTCCAAAAAGCTTTCAGAAAAAAAGCGTGAGGAATATTACGAGCTTATTATGAAAGAAGCACTGTCGGTCGGGATAGGAATTGTAGAAGCTTCTGTCATTGATGAAATCAATATATATGAAGCTTCAAGGATGGCAATGGTGAAAGCGATACACGATTTGTCAGATACACCTGATTATTTGCTTGTTGACGCAATGACGCTGCCGCTCGACACGGAGCAGTCGTCAATTATAAAAGGCGATGCCAAAAGCGTGTCTATTGCTGCAGGTGCGTGTATCGCGAAAGTGACGAGGGACAGGATGATGAGCGCTTATGCCGAAACATACCCCATGTACGGCTTTGAAAAAAATAAAGGCTATGGGACAAAAGAGCATCTGGAAGCTCTCGCCGCATACGGCCCAACTGAATTGCACCGCAAAACTTTCGCTCCTGTTCAATCCTTCAGATAAACCGATGGACAAGGAGGCACCTTTTTTAAATGAATATACGAAATGATGTGCAAAAGGCGCTGCAGCACCTTTTGGGAAATACAGCAGTCCCGCAGGAAACATCAAATGTCAGCGAAGCGCTAAACGGGGAGAAGCGTCTCCTTTTAGGAAAGGTGCTTCGTTTATTAGGAGATCAGCATGCGCTGATCCAAGTCGGCAATCAAACTGTCCAGGGAAAACTTGAAACCCAGCTTCGCCCACAGGCGTACTATTGGTTTTCCTACGAAAAAACAACAGCAGAACAGACAGGCCGTCTTCAGGTCGTTCAAAGCTTCGAGCAAAACCCCAAAACAATTCAGGATGCAGCTGGCAAGCTTTTAAATGCCATTTCGGTAAAACCTTCAAACGCTGCTCTAATGATGACGGGAGCGATGCTGAAGAGCAAAACGCCCGTAACAGAAAATGATATCAAAACAGCTGTCCGCTGGATGGAGACGTTGCCAGCGCCAGATGCAAAAAAAGCGATTGAAACCGTTCTGTTCGCTTTAAAGCGCGAGCTTCCCATTCACCCCGAGATTTTGAGCGGTGTTCATGCTGTGAAATCGCCTGTTCCGCTGCATCAGTACGTATCCAGGCTGCTTCAGGCAATCAATCAAAACCCTCAGCAGAGCCAAATGACGTCAAAGCTAAAAGAAGCAGTTACGGCACTTTTTAATAGTGAAATCGATGTCCATGCAGAACGTCTGATCGATAAACTTGTCTCTTTAACAGACAATACCAAAGCAGCTTCTTTAAGGAATACAGCTGGAAACAGGGAACTTAGCGCACCAGCCGGCCCTCCCGGAAAGACCAACTTGATGCCTGTAAACCACACAGCGGAACAGAAAAACATACAAGGAGAGCCAGTTAAAACAGCAGCAGACATTCCAATCAAAGAAGCCCGCCAGCTGCTGACAAAGCTAACGGAATCTGCTGAAAAAAACAGTCTTCAAATTGTGAAAGAAGCAGCAAATTGGATTAAAGCGGTTGCTTCATCGGGTGATAGGAAGTCACCAGAAGCTTCAGCTGTTTTACAGGCGGCACAAGTCACAGATCAGGAAGCCGAAGTCTTTTTAAAGGCTGTTCAGCAGACAGCACCTAATTTGGCGGATAAAGCAGATGTTCATTCTTTCTTATCCAAAGTGAAAACAGCAATCGGTGCAAGGGACGAGCTTGCATTCATTAAAGCGTTTGAACACGGAAGCGCAGTCACCCCTGACGAAATACAATCCATCAAGCTGGCTCTTCATGCCGCAAGAGCGTCGCACGAGGTAGCTGAACCTGTCAAACAGGAAGCCGATCAGCTTTTTCATAAATTAAACGGCCAGCTTTTCATGCAGCAGGACCACCCGTCATACAGCCAAATTGTGATGTCATTTCCGCTGTTTTCGAAGTCAGGGGTTCAGGACATGACTGTTCTGTTTAAAGGAAAGAAAGAAGCGGATGGAAAACTTGATCCTTCTCATTGCCGTCTTTTGTTTTTGCTGCAGCTGGATACGTTAAAAGAAACGGTCGTCGACTGTTTGATACAGCAAAAAGTCATGACAATTACAATTGAGACTGATTTTGAGCTTCAGGCCGCGATCGATCCGATGGTGCCCGCGCTTAAACAGGGTCTGAAGAAAATGGGATACAGTCTTTCAGGAGTAAATGCTAAAAAAAGGATTCACTCCGAAGGGAAGGCTGCAATTGATCAATATGTAACAAGCATCAGTGATCAGGAAGTGGATGTGAAAATATGAAAAAGCAGACGCCGATCAGAAAAGCTGTGGCTCTCCATTATGACGAACAAAAAGACAAGGTCCCGAAAGTGATTGCAACAGGAAAGGGCCATGTAGCTGACAACATTATCAAAGAAGCGAAAAAGGCAGGGGTCCCGATTCAAGAAGATCGGACCCTTGTCGAATTAATGCGCCATTTGACTGTAGATGATCAAATCCCGGAGGCTCTTTATGAAACAGTAGCTGAGATTTTTTCGTTTATTTACAGATTGGATGAAAGCGTAAAAAACAAAAAATAGCTAAAATATTCCCCATCCTCCGTTTGAAATTTATGTTTTTAATAAAATAAAAGTTTGAATGTTTAGAAGGATTTAAAGATTTTACATCGAACTCTAGACAATTCTTCCAGTATTATTATAGAATGAAAGCGCAGTCTATTTTAGTTTTGTTACATAAGTTAGGAGGATGGGAAATGAATATCCATGAGTACCAGGGAAAAGAAGTCCTCAGAAAATATGGGGTATCTGTTCCTGAAGGTAAAGTGGCTTTTACAGCAGAAGAAGCAGTTGAGAAAGCAAAGAGCTTATCCAGCTCGGTTTATGTCGTAAAGGCTCAAATTCATGCTGGCGGTCGAGGCAAAGCTGGTGGGGTAAAAATAGCAAAATCATTAGACGAAGTGAAAGTGTATGCCGAAGAACTCTTAGGGAAAACCCTAGTTACACATCAGACGGGTCCGGACGGCCGAGTAATAAAACGCTTACTTATTGAAGAAGGCTGCGATATTAAAAAAGAATACTACGTGGGGCTTGTGCTTGACCGCGCCACTTCTAGAATCGTTCTGATGGCTTCTGAAGAAGGCGGAACGGAAATTGAAGAAGTAGCGGAGAAAACACCGGAAAAAATCAAGAAAGCTGTCATTGATCCGGCTGTCGGCCTCCAAGGCTATCAAGCCAGAGAAATCGCATTCGCTATTAATATTCCAAAAGAGCTTGTGGGGAAAGCTGCTAAATTTATGCTTGGACTATATAAAGCGTTTGTTGAGAAGGACTGCTCAATCGCCGAAATCAATCCGCTCGTTGTTACCGGCGACGGAAATGTGATGGCGCTTGATGCCAAATTGAATTTTGACAGCAACGCGTTGTACAGACAAAAGGACATTATGGAATACAGAGATTTGGATGAAGAAGATCCGAAAGAAATCGAAGCGTCCAAATATGACTTAAGCTACATTTCCCTTGATGGAAATATCGGCTGTATGGTAAACGGCGCGGGACTTGCAATGTCCACAATGGATATTATCAAACATTATGGAGGAGAACCGGCCAACTTCCTTGATGTTGGAGGCGGTGCAACCGCAGAAAAAGTCACGGAAGCATTTAAAATCATTCTTTCTGATCAAAACGTTAAAGGGATTTTTGTCAACATTTTCGGCGGCATTATGAAATGTGATGTCATCGCAGAAGGGGTTGTTGAAGCGACAAGACAAGTCGGTTTGACATTGCCGCTTGTTGTCCGTCTTGAAGGCACAAACGTGGACCTAGGGAAGAAAATCCTTAGTGAATCAGGATTAAATATTACATCTGCGGAATCAATGGCTGACGGCGCGCAGAAAATCGTATCCTTAGTTTAGGAAAGAATGAAAGGCAGGGGACCAGATAATGAGTGTTTTTATTAATAAAGATACAAGAGTTATTGTGCAAGGGATTACAGGTTCTACCGCTTTATTTCATACGAAGCAGATGCTCGAATACGGCACAAATATCGTAGGCGGTGTAACACCTGGAAAAGGCGGAACTGAAGTGGAAGGTGTTCCTGTATTTAATACAGTGGCTGAAGCAGTTCAAACGACCGGCGCTAACGCGTCTGTTATATATGTGCCGGCACCGTTTGCAGCTGATGCGATTATGGAAGCTGTAGATGCGGAGCTTGATCTCGTGATTTGTATTACAGAGCACATTCCGGTTTTGGACATGGTGAAGGTCAAACGCTTTATGGAAGGCAAGAAAACGAGACTGATAGGGCCCAATTGCCCTGGTGTCATTACGCCTGAGGAATGTAAAATCGGCATTATGCCTGGATATATCCATAAAAAGGGTCATGTAGGCGTTGTATCGCGTTCAGGAACATTAACATACGAAGCGGTGCACCAGCTGTCAGAAGCGGGTGTAGGACAATCTACAGCTGTTGGAATCGGCGGTGATCCTGTAAATGGAACAAACTTTATTGACGTTTTAAAAGCGTTTAACGAAGATCCTGACACACATGCTGTCATCATGATTGGCGAAATCGGCGGTACTGCCGAAGAAGAAGCGGCAGAGTGGGTAAAAGCCAACATGACAAAACCGGTAGTTGGTTTTATCGGCGGGAAAACAGCACCTCCAGGGAAGCGCATGGGGCATGCAGGCGCCATTATTTCCGGCGGAAAAGGGACAGCTGATGAAAAAATCAAAACCCTAAATGCATGCGGTATCGAAGTTGCAGAGACACCTTCTGTAATGGGTGAAACCCTAATTAAGGTGCTGAAAGAGAAGAACTTGTTCGAAACTTGCAAAACGCATTAATAAAGAAGGGACAGCCGTCAAGGCTGTTCCTGCTTTTTCTGTCAAAAGGAGGTCAATATATTGGATCAGGCTGCTGCCTGTTTAATGATTTGCAGAATCAATCAATTATTATCCCCATCCCTTCTATTAAAATGGTGGAAAGCCGACCCGTCTATGTCGCTGACGTCACCTGTGTTAGAAACTGTTACTCGAGGTAAAATAAAGGCAGCTGCATTAAAAAATAAAATAGAAGAACATTATCCAAAACTTCAGCGTGTACTTGCTGCTTACCATGAGCAAGGCATTAACACCATCCCGATTTCTTCAAAGCAATATCCTTTCTGGCTGAAAACCATTTATGATCCCCCCGCCGTCCTGTTTGCAAAGGGTGATATGACCCTTCTTTCTAAAGGGAGGAAAATTGGAATTGTAGGGACAAGAAATCCAACAGCTTATGGGATACAAGTTGTCAATCATCTTACAAAAGAGCTTTGCCGTAAAAATTGGGTGATTGTCAGCGGACTGGCGTCTGGAATAGACGGAATGTCCCATGCTGCAAGTATTAAGGCGAAGGGACGGACAATCGGCATCATTGCAGGTGGATTTCAACACATTTATCCCCGGGAAAACCTTCAGTTAGCTGATTACATGGCTAAACACCATATCCTTCTGTCAGAGCACCCACCTGAAACCAAACCCCAAAAATGGCATTTCCCTATGAGAAACCGTATCATCAGCGGACTAAGTGAAGGAGTTATTGTCGTGCAGGGCAAAGAAAAAAGCGGTTCATTGATTACTGCATATCAAGCACTGGAACAAGGGAGAGAAGTATTTGCCGTACCCGGTTCATTATTTGACCCTTACGCCGGAGGTCCTATAAAACTGATCCAGCAGGGGGCAAAAGCAATAAGGTCAGCAGAGGATATTTTCGAGGAGCTTCCTGAGAGAAACGTTCAATATACGGAACCCTTTTGAATTATCGTTTGACAAACAGCATTGTAATATTTAATAATAGTGAGGATTTAAAGTTGCATATTGTTTTCTATTTAAATAAAGACGTTCATCATAAAGAATGAAATGTTGAAAGCCAAATAAAGACAGCTGCAAAAACAAAATTGAAATACTTGAAGAGAGAGAACACCTCTTGAGGGGGATGAAAATGTCTGATTATCTAGTCATCGTGGAATCGCCCGCTAAGGCGAAAACGATTGAACGTTACTTAGGTAAAAAATATAAAGTGAAAGCATCAATGGGACATGTCCGGGATCTTCCAAAAAGTCAAATGGGAGTTGACATAGAACAGAATTTTGAACCGAAATATATTACCATTCGAGGTAAAGGGCCGGTATTAAAAGAGCTGAAAACGGCTGCGAAAAAAGCCAAAAAAGTGTATCTTGCAGCCGACCCCGACAGAGAAGGGGAAGCGATTGCATGGCACTTGGCACACAGCCTTGATTTAGATCTCAATTCAGATTGCCGTGTGGTGTTTAATGAAATTACAAAAGATGCCATTAAGGAATCATTTAAGCATCCTCGCATGATCAATATGGATTTAGTGGATGCACAGCAAGCGAGACGTATTTTAGACAGGCTTGTCGGATATAAGATAAGTCCTATCCTATGGAAAAAAGTCAAAAAAGGGCTTAGCGCAGGCCGCGTACAATCTGTTGCCCTCCGTTTGATTATTGACCGTGAAAAAGAAATTAACGACTTTAAGCCAGAGGAATATTGGACAATTGACGGTACGTTCTTAAAAGGACAGGAAACGTTCGAAGCGAGCTTTTTCGGAAAAAACGGCAAAAAACTTCCTTTAAAAAGTGAAGCCGATGTAAAAGACATTCTTTCTCAGCTCAAAGGCAATAAATATACAGTTGAAAAAGTAACGAAAAAGGAACGCAAACGTAATCCGGCCTTGCCTTTTACCACTTCCACCCTGCAGCAGGAAGCTGCGCGTAAGCTCAATTTCAGAGCGAAGAAAACGATGATGATTGCACAGCAATTATATGAAGGAATTGATCTTGGAAGAGAAGGAACAGTCGGTCTGATCACGTATATGAGAACGGATTCAACCCGTATTTCTAATACGGCGGTTGATGAAGCAGCTGCATTTATTGATCAGTCATACGGCAAAGAGTTCTTAGGCGGCAAACGAAAGCCTGCGAAAAAGAATGAAAATGCTCAGGACGCTCACGAAGCAATTCGCCCGACATCAGTTCTCAGAAAACCAAGTGAATTAAAAGCAGTGCTTGGAAGAGACCAAATGAGATTGTATAAATTAATTTGGGAGCGCTTTGTTGCCAGCCAAATGGCACCTGCTGTTCTTGATACAATGAGTGTTGACCTGACAAACAATGGTTTGACATTTCGTGCAAATGGAAGTAAAGTCAAGTTTTCCGGGTTTATGAAGGTGTATGTCGAAGGAAAAGACGACCAAATGGAAGAAAAAGACCGGATGCTGCCTGACTTACAGGAAGGCGACACGGTATTATCAAAAGATATAGAACCGGAGCAGCATTTTACCCAGCCGCCTCCGCGCTATACTGAGGCACGGCTTGTGAAAACTCTTGAAGAACTCGGCATCGGCCGTCCTTCCACATATGCACCGACGCTTGATACCATTCAGCGGCGTGGTTACGTGTCTTTGGATAATAAACGCTTTGTTCCGACTGAACTGGGACAGATTGTCCTTGACTTGATCATGGAATTTTTCCCTGAAATCATTAACGTTGAGTTTACAGCGAAAATGGAAAAAGACCTTGATCATGTTGAAGAAGGCAATACCGAATGGGTCAAGATTATTGATAACTTCTACACCGATTTTGAAAAACGCGTCAAAAAAGCCGAATCGGAAATGAAGGAAGTTGAAATCGAACCGGAATATGCAGGGGAAGATTGTGAATTATGCAGTTCTCCAATGGTATATAAAATGGGTAGATACGGTAAATTCTTAGCTTGCTCCAACTTCCCGGACTGCCGGAACACAAAACCGATTGTGAAACAAATCGGCGTGAAGTGCCCGAGCTGCGGTGAAGGAAATATTGTTGAGCGAAAATCGAAAAAGAAACGGGTTTTTTACGGCTGTGACCGTTATCCGGACTGTGAATTCGTTTCCTGGGACAAACCAATTGAACGAAAATGCCCGAAATGCGGGAAAATGCTCGTCGAGAAAAAACTCAAAAAAGGCATACAGGTCCAATGCGTGGAATGCGATTATAAGGAAGAACCACAGAAGTAGCGGTGAGCAGGGTCTTGCTCACCTTCTTTGTGTGTTAAAAGAAGGCCTTGAATAATAAACTAGGAGATGTGAAAGATGAACCAACAAACAGTGAATGTAATCGGAGCCGGACTCGCAGGAAGTGAAGCAGCATGGCAGCTTGCCAAACGGGGAATTCAAGTCAAATTATATGAAATGCGCCCTGTTAAACAAACGCCTGCGCACCATACAGATAAATTTGCCGAGCTTGTGTGCAGCAACTCTCTGCGCTCCAATACGCTTGCTAACGCTGTCGGTGTATTAAAAGAAGAAATGCGGGCGCTTGATTCAGCCATCATCGCGGCTGCTGACGAATGTTCGGTGCCTGCCGGCGGAGCTCTCGCAGTAGACCGTCATGAATTTGCCGCAAGTGTAACAAATCGGGTTAAAAATCACCCAAACGTAACTGTTATTAATGAAGAAGTGACAGGAATTCCTGAAGGCCCTACAATTATCGCAACGGGTCCGTTAACATCTGAATCACTGTCTGCACAGTTGAAGGAGCTGACTGGCGAAGACTATTTGTATTTTTATGACGCAGCGGCACCAATTGTAGAAAAAGACAGCCTTGATATGGATAAAGTATACTTGAAATCCCGTTACGATAAAGGTGAAGCGGCATACTTGAACTGCCCGATGACAGAAGAGGAGTTTGACCGTTTTCATGAAGCATTAACATCAGCAGAAACAGTTCCGTTAAAAGAATTTGAAAAAGAGATTTTCTTTGAAGGCTGCATGCCGATTGAAGTCATGGCAAAACGGGGAAAGAAAACAATGCTATTCGGACCGATGAAACCGGTTGGTTTAGAGCATCCTGTTACAGGAAAACGTCCACATGCTGTCGTTCAGCTCAGACAGGATGATGCTGCGGGAACACTCTATAATATTGTAGGATTCCAGACACATTTAAAATGGGGAGACCAAAAGGAAGTTCTCAAATTGATCCCTGGGCTTGAAAATGTAGAAATCGTCAGATACGGCGTGATGCACAGAAACACGTTCATTAACTCTCCAAGCCTGTTAAAGCCGACTTATCAATTTAATAACCGCAGTGATCTATTCTTTGCAGGCCAAATGACGGGAGTAGAAGGATATGTAGAATCAGCTGCCTCAGGACTGGTAGCGGGAATTAATGCGGCTAAACTTGTTTTAGGAGAAGAGCTTGTCACTTTTCCTCAGGAAACAGCAATAGGCAGTATGGCTCACTATATTACAACAACAAACCAGAAGAACTTCCAGCCGATGAATGCAAACTTTGGGCTTTTAAAAGAATTGCCTGTTAAAATTAAAAATAAAAAAGAGCGTAATGAACAATATGCGAACCGTGCGATTGAGACAATTCAAACAATTTCGAAAACAATATAGGTATTGATTGCAACCTGAACGCGATTTGTGATACCATTTAAAAGCCCTTCAGGGGAGGTATTAGGCATGGAGAATGTTAAGAATTTCGTAAAGTTATTCGTTGAATATTTACAAATTGAAAAAAATTATTCACAATATACTATTGTGAATTATGTGGATTCAATTGAAGAATTCGAGACTTTCCTGCGCGTTCAAGGTATAAATGGATTTGAAAAAGCTGCATATCAAGATACTAGGATTTTTTTGACAGAAGCTTATGAAAAAGGTTTATCGAGAAGAACAATAAGCAAAAAGATATCTGCATTAAGAAGCTTTTATAAGTTTCTGATGCGGGAAAAGCTTGTTGAAGAAAATCCGTTTCAGCTTGTTCATCTGCCGAAACAAGAGAAACGGATACCAAAGTTTCTATATCAAAAAGAGCTTGAGGAGCTGTTTGAAGTTTCAGATATAAGCCAGCCGACCGGATTGAGGGATCAAGCGCTGTTAGAGCTTCTCTATGCTACCGGAATGAGGGTCAGTGAATGCTGTTCCATAACGGTTAACGACGTTGACTTATTTATGGACACTGTTCTTGTTCACGGTAAAGGCAAGAAGCAGCGCTATATCCCCTTTGGGTCTTACGCCCGCGAAGCGTTGAAGGTATATATGAATAGCGGAAGACAGTGCTTGCTGAGGAAAGCAAAAGAACCTCATGATCTATTATTCGTAAATCAAAGAGGCGGACCGCTTACAGCCCGAGGTATCAGACATATTTTAAGCGGGCTTGTTCAAAAAGCGTCCGGCACTTTACATATCCATCCGCATATGCTTCGACATACGTTCGCCACTCATCTGTTAAACGAAGGAGCAGATTTGAGAAGCGTTCAGGAACTGCTCGGGCATTCCAATCTGTCTTCGACACAGATATACACGCACGTTTCGAAGGAAATGTTGAGAAACACATATATGTCTCACCATCCAAGAGCTTTTAAGAAAAATTAAAGGAGGCCCTTTATGTCATCTTTTCATGCGACCACAATATTTGCCGTACAGCATAAGGGACGAAGCGCTATGTCCGGAGACGGCCAAGTGACATTTGGTCAGGCTGTTGTCATGAAACACACTGCAAGAAAGGTGAGAAAACTGTTTAACGGCAAGGTTCTTGCCGGGTTTGCGGGATCTGTTGCAGACGCTTTCACATTATTCGAAAAGTTTGAAGCTAAGCTTGAAGAATATAACGGCAACTTAAAACGGGCAGCTGTTGAGCTTGCGAAGGAATGGCGCAGTGATAAAGTGCTTAGAAAGCTTGAAGCCATGCTGATTGTTATGAACCAGGATACTTTGCTTCTCGTATCGGGAACAGGCGAGGTAATCGAACCAGATGACGGCATCCTCGCGATTGGGTCAGGAGGCAATTACGCTCTGGCAGCCGGAAGAGCTTTGAAAAAACATGCCGGTGAAACTATGTCTGCAAGTGAAATTGCTAGAGCCGCGTTAGAAACAGCAGGCGAAATTTGTGTTTACACGAACGATCAAATCATACTGGAAGAGCTTGAATAGAAAGGACTTGAGGCGCATGGAAAAACAATCGTTAACACCAAGACAGATTGTAGATCGGTTAGACCAATATATTGTCGGTCAGCAAAACGCGAAAAAAGCTGTCGCCGTGGCATTAAGAAACCGCTATAGAAGAAGTCTTCTGGATGAAAAGCTGAAGGACGAGGTCGTTCCGAAAAACATTTTAATGATGGGGCCTACCGGCGTTGGAAAAACTGAAATTGCAAGACGAATCGCTAAGCTTTCAGGAGCGCCATTTATCAAAATTGAAGCTACAAAATTTACCGAAGTCGGCTATGTAGGCAGAGATGTTGAATCAATGGTTAGAGACCTTGTGGAAACTTCTGTACGGCTTATAAAAGAAGAGAAAATGAATGAAGTAAAGGAGCAGGCAGAAGAAAATGCAAACAAACGCATTGTTCGTCTGTTAGTTCCTGGGAAGAAAAAACAATCAGGCGTTAAAAATCCGTTTGAAATGTTTTTTGGCGGCAGCCAACCGAACGGTGAAGATGAGGCGGAAAGCCAGGAAGAAGCAAACATTGAAGAAAAAAGAAAACGCATGGCACATCAGCTGGCTTTAGGAGAGCTGGAAGACCACTATGTAACAGTAGAAGTCGAAGAGCAGCAGCCTTCTATGTTTGACATGCTGCAGGGCTCGGGTATGGAGCAGATGGGCATGAATATGCAGGATGCGCTGAGCGGGTTAATGCCAAAGAAAAAGAAACGGCGCAAAATGACAGTCAGAGAAGCCAGAAAAGTCCTGACGAATGAAGAAGCAAGCAAACTCATCGATATGGATGAAGTCAGCCAGGAAGCTGTTCAAAGAGCAGAAGAGAGTGGGATTATCTTTATCGACGAAATTGATAAGATTGCAAAAAACGGTGGGGCGTCATCCTCTGCCGATGTATCTAGAGAAGGCGTTCAGCGGGACATTCTCCCAATCGTTGAGGGTTCTACCGTTGTCACTAAATATGGTTCGGTAAAAACGGACCATGTGTTATTTATTGCAGCAGGAGCGTTTCATATGGCCAAACCGTCTGATTTGATTCCTGAACTGCAGGGGCGTTTCCCGATTCGTGTAGAACTGAGCAAACTCACGGTAGACGACTTTGTAAGAATTTTGGTTGAGCCGGATAATGCGCTGCTGAAACAATATCAGGCATTATTAGAGACTGAAGGTATATCTCTTGAATTTTCTGACGAAGCTATTCATAAGATTGCTGAAGTGGCTTATCATGTGAACCAGGACACAGATAATATCGGTGCGAGACGCCTTCATACAATACTTGAACGTCTATTAGAAGATTTATCGTTTGAAGCTCCTGATGTAACAATGGAGAAAATAACGATTACACCACAGTATGTCGAAGAAAAGCTCGGAACGATAGCCAAAAACAAAGATTTAAGTCAATTTATATTGTGAAAAATTTAATAAGAGGAATGTTTAGGAGGATTATTTATCATGGCTTTATTACAAAAAACAAGAATTATTAACTCCATGCTGCAAGCTGCGGCAGGGAAACCGGTAAATTTCAAGGAAATGGCGGAGACGCTGCGGGATGTAATTGATTCCAATATTTTCGTTGTAAGCCGCAGAGGCAAACTCCTTGGATATTCTATTAACCAGCAAATTGAAAATGATCGTATGAAAAAAATGCTTGAGGATCGTCAATTCCCTGAAGAATATACGAAAAATCTGTTTAATGTCCCTGAAACATCTTCTAACTTGGATATTAATAGTGAATATACTGCTTTTCCTGTTGAAAACAGAGACTTGTTCCAAGCTGGTTTAACAACAATTGTGCCGATCATCGGTGGCGGAGAAAGATTAGGAACACTCATTCTTTCACGTTTACAGGATCAGTTTAATGACGATGACTTAATCCTCGCTGAATACGGCGCTACAGTTGTTGGAATGGAGATCCTGAGAGAAAAAGCAGAAGAAATCGAAGAGGAAGCAAGAAGCAAAGCTGTCGTTCAAATGGCTATCAGTTCTCTTTCTTACAGTGAGCTTGAAGCAATTGAGCACATTTTTGAAGAGCTTGACGGAAACGAAGGTCTTCTTGTTGCAAGTAAAATCGCTGATCGCGTCGGCATTACCCGTTCTGTTATTGTGAACGCACTCAGAAAGCTGGAAAGCGCGGGTGTTATCGAGTCAAGATCATTAGGAATGAAAGGTACTTATATCAAAGTCCTAAACAACAAATTCCTAATTGAATTAGAAAATCTAAAATCTCATTAATCATGCCAAAGAACCCCTTATAAGGGGTTCTTTTTTTATTTCAAATAAAGGAAATCAATAAGCTTTAATTCCTGGGATGAAAGTCTTTCTTTGTAATAATTTTAATAAATCTCGCAAATTTCTTGAAAAAGGCTTAAAAATGACGAAAAGAATATAGAAAAAACAGAAATTCTGCTATTTTCAGGCTTATATTAAGGCGGAAAATGTAGTTCTAACAATCTAGGACTATGTACCTAGTTGTAAAATAGATAATTGTGAGGACATTTTTTTACACGATCTTCATAGACTTTATGCCTGTTATTTCTTACAATAAGCATATAGTTTTACAATTCTCGACAAGGATATTGAGGGTGAAAAAAACTGAAATGGAGGTAAGTGGATTTGAGCTTATTTTCTGGAACGATACAAAATCTTGAAAATGCCTTGAGCAGAGCGGATATTAAGCAAAAAGTCATAACTAATAATATCGCCAATATAGATACACCGAACTATAAGGCAAAAAAAGTCTCTTTCCAAAATTTATTAGATCAAGAATCCTCTCGTCTTGAAGCGATAAAAACAGACTATCGTCATATTGATTTTTCTGGCACTGATTCGAATTATTCAATTGTAACGAGCGGAGATACATCGTATCAGCAAAACGGAAACAATGTTGACGTTGACAAAGAGATGACAGAATTGGCACAAAATCAAATCAACTATCAAGCTTTAGTTGAAAGAATGAACGGTAAATTTAATTCGCTGAAGACCGTATTAACAGGAGGAAAATGATGACAGCTTTTCATAGCATAAATGTTTCAGCATCTGCTTTAACAGCTCAGCGAGTCAGAATGGACGTTGTATCGTCTAACTTGGCAAATATGGATACGACAAGAGCTAAGCAGGTGAACGGAGAATGGGTCCCTTACAGAAGAAAAATGGTTTCCCTGCAGTCAAAAGGTGAATCGTTCTCTTCCATTCTCAATTCTCAAATGAGCGGAAGCGGCAATGCTGGAAACGGTGTGAAAGTTTCTAAAATTACGGAAGATGACTCAGAATTTAATCTTGTATATGATCCGACAGACCCTGATGCAAACGCTGAAGGATATGTACAAAAGCCTAATGTAGATCCGTTGAAAGAAATGGTTGACCTTGTCAGCAGCACAAGATCATACGAGGCGAATGTCACAGCGATGAATGCCACAAAGGGAATGCTGATGAAGGCGTTAGAAATCGGAAAGTAAGGTGAATGAATGTGATTAATGCAATTTCTCCTTTTCAGGTTCAAAATACTCAAAACACTCAAAATGCAACAAATCAAGTAAACAATAGTCAAAAAACAGATTCTTCAAATCAAACAAGCTTTTCGGAGCTTTTAAAAAACTCTATTAGTTCGTTAAATGAGTCCCAAGTAACTTCTGACAACATGACTAATGCCTTGGCTGCAGGAAAAGATGTAAATCTTGATGAGGTCATGATCGCCGCTCAAAAAGCAAGCATCTCTCTAACTGCAGCAACAGAGTTCCGCAATAAAGCAGTGGAAGCTTATCAGGAGATTATGAGAATGCAAATGTAGGGGGTCTGACGATTAAGAGAAAGAGTGGAATGACCGGGGGTTAACATGAATCGTACTCTAATGCAAATGAAAAACAAAACGAGCGAGTTTTGGAAAAATAGATCTAAATTACAAAAGATTTTAATGGTTAGTGCTTTAGCGGCAATTATTATTATTGGAATTATTATTAGCGTTTTTGCTTCAAGTTCTAAAATGGCGCCGCTGTACAAAGATTTGTCTGCCGAAGAAGCAGGGCAAATCAAAGAAGAACTGGATGCGAAAAAAGTGCCGAACGAGCTTTCGAATGGCGGTACAGTGATTAGCGTTCCGGAGGATCAGGTTGATTCATTGAAAGTGCAGCTGGCTGCAGAAGGACTTCCTAAAACCGGATCAATTGATTATACATTTTTTGGGCAGAATGCCGGCTTTGGTTTGACAGACAATGAGTTTGATATGGTGAAAGTGAAAGCAACACAGACGGAACTGTCAAATTTGATCAATGAAATGGACGGTATCAAAAACTCAAAAGTAATGATTAATCTCCCGAAAGACGCTGTGTTTGTCGGTGAGGAACAATCTGCAGCATCTGCATCAATCGTTCTGCAGATTCAACCGGGCTATACACTTGATCAAAGCCAGATCAACGGATTGTATCATCTGGTATCAAAAAGCGTGCCGAACCTAAAAGAAGATAACATCGTCATCATGGACCAAAACTCTACATACTACGACAAATCAGACAGCGATGCAGGGTCCTATGCGGATAGTTATTCTTCTCAGCAAGGAATTAAGTCTCAAGTTGAAAAAGACATTCAAAAACATGTTCAGTCACTGCTCGGTACGATGATGGGCCAAGATAAAGTCGTTGTCTCTGTTACAGCAGACATTGATTTCACCAAAGAAAATCGCACAGAAGACATTGTCGAACCTGTTGATAAAGAAAACATGGAAGGCATTGCAGTAAGCGCGGAAAAGGTATCTGAAACATACCAGGGTGACGGCGCAGCCAACGGTGGAACTGCCGGAACCGGTGACGAAGATGTAACAAATTATAAAGCTGACGGTGAAAATGCCGAAAGCGGAAACTATGAAAAAAGCAGCAATAAAATCAATTACGAGGTTAACCGAATCCACAAGGAAATCGCTGAAAGCCCTTATAAGGTCAGAGATTTAGGGATTCAAGTAATGGTAGAGCCGCCTGATGCCAAAAATACAGCGTCGCTATCAACTGAAAGACAGGATGATATACAAAAAATCCTCTCAACTGTAGTCAGAACATCATTGGATAAGGATGCAACACAGAACCAGAACCTTTCTGATGAAGATATTAATAATAAAATTGTGGTCTCCGTTCAGCCATTTGACGGGAAAGTCAACTTGAATACAAATACGGAAAAATCCTCAGGTATCCCGCTATGGGCATATATCGCAGGCGGTGTTTTAATCGCAGCGATCATTGTTCTGATCATTATGCTTGTCAGAAAGAAACGGGCGCAAGAGGATGAATTTGAGGAATATGAGTATGAGGTTCCTCAAGAACCAATCAATTTGCCTGATATCAATGAAGAGGAAAATGAAACAGCGGAAACAGTCAGACGAAAACAGCTTGAAAAGATGGCGAAAGACAAGCCGGAGGATTTTGCAAAACTGCTGAGAAGCTGGCTGGCCGAGGATTAGGAGGAATTAGAAATGGCGAGACGTGATCAAGATAAGCTTACAGGAAAACAAAAAGCAGCCATTCTCATGATTTCCTTGGGGTTAGATGTGTCAGCTTCTGTATATAAGCACTTAACCGATGAAGAAATTGAAAGGCTTACCCTGGAAATATCAGGTGTTCGAAGTGTCGATCATCAAAAAAAGGATGAAATTATAGAAGAATTTCATAATATAGCCATTGCGCAAGATTATATTTCTCAAGGCGGTCTAAGCTATGCGAGACAAGTTCTTGAGAAGGCGCTTGGAGAGAATAAGGCGGAAAACATTCTTAACAGGCTGACTTCTTCTTTACAGGTTAAACCATTTGATTTTGCCAGAAAAGCGGAGCCCGAACAAATTTTGAATTTTATACAGCAAGAGCATCCACAGACGATGGCTTTAATCTTGTCTTATTTAGATCCTGTGCAAGCCGGGCAGATTTTATCCGAGCTGAATCCTGAGGTACAGGCTGAGGTTGCGAGAAGAATCGCGGTCATGGACAGAACGTCACCTGAAATTATTAATGAAGTAGAACGAATTCTGGAACAAAAATTATCTTCTGCATTTACTCAGGATTATACACAAACAGGCGGAATTGAAGCTGTTGTTGAAGTGTTAAACGGGGTAGACAGAGGAACAGAGAAGACGATCTTAGATTCATTGGAAATTCAGGATCCCGATCTTGCTGAAGAAATTAAAAAGCGGATGTTTGTCTTCGAAGATATTGTTACACTTGATAACCGCGCAATTCAGAGAGTCATTCGCGATGTTGAAAACGACGATCTGCTCCTTTCATTAAAGGTTGCAAGCGAGGAAGTCAAAGAAATTGTATTCAACAATATGTCACAGCGTATGGTTGAAACCTTTAAAGAAGAAATGGAATTCATGGGCCCTGTACGCTTGAAAGATGTAGAAGAAGCTCAATCAAGAATTGTAAGCATCGTCAGAAAGCTTGAAGAAGCCGGTGAAATTGTGATAGCAAGAGGCGGAGGGGACGATATTATTGTCTAATATCATTAAACAAGAATCATCTTTTTCTCCAAAAAAAGAAAGAAGAAAACTCTCTGTACAAGAGGTGCGTATCGAGCATTCTCACCTTTTGCAGGCTGAAGAGAACCCAGAAACGCTTATGGCCCGAGTGAAAGAGGAAGCTGACCGGATATCTGAGAAAGCAAACAGCCATATAGAAGCTATTCGCCGTCAAATTGAGCAGGAAAAAAATGATTGGGCGGCTGAAAAACAGAGGCTTATTGAGGAAGCAAAAGCCGAGGGCTTTGAACAAGGTATGGCATTAGGCAAAGCTGAGGCTATGCAGCAGTATGCCGAGCTGTTCGACCAAGCAAACAGCATAACTGAAATGTCCAGAAAAGCTGTTGAGGATAAGCTTGAAGACGCTAATGAAGAAATCGTTGAGCTTGCTGTTGCACTAGCTAAAAAAGTTTGGCAGCAAAAGTCTGATGATAAAGAGGCTTTTCTTCTGCTAGTGAAACAGGTCATAAACGAAGTAAAGGAATATGACGATATATCAATATATGTTGATCCATATTACTATGAGACGGTCTTTCAGCAAAAAGATGAGATTAAGCAGCTTCTTTATAAAGAATGCCGGCTTGGTATATATGCTGATGAAAAAGCTCAAAAAGGATCCTGTTATATTGAAACCCCTTTTGGCAGGGTAGATGCGAGTGTTGACACTCAATTGATGCAATTGAAAGATAAACTTCTGACAGCGCTGGAAGCGGGTGCAGCTGAATGAAGACACAGAGTCTGATAGATTGTATAGAAATGACGGACTCGTATAAACGGTACGGAAAAGTCAAGCGGGTGATCGGCCTGATGATTGAATCAAAAGGACCTGCAAGCTCAATTGGCGATGTGTGCCTGATTTATGCAAAAGGGCAATCTGGGAAAGTCATTAAAGCTGAGGTTGTCGGCTTCCAGGAAGAAAATATTTTGCTTATGCCTTATTTAGAGGCTGCAAGCATTGCGCCCGGCAGCATTGTAGAAGCCACTGGTGAATCTCTTCGGGTTAAAGTTGGAGCCGGACTGATTGGACAAGTCATCGATGCTTTTGGCGAGCCGCTTGACGGAAAGCTTTTGCCGAAAGGGCTTTCGCCTGTATCGACGGAGCAATCACCGCCCAATCCGATGAAACGGCCGCCTATCCGTGAAAAGATGGGTGTCGGAGTCAGATCAATTGACAGCTTGCTGACAGTCGGTAAAGGCCAGCGGATTGGCATTTTTGCAGGAAGCGGTGTCGGAAAAAGCACATTAATGGGGATGATCGCCAAGCAGACAGAGGCTGACTTAAACGTCATTGCACTTGTTGGGGAACGCGGGCGAGAGGTTCGGGAGTTTATTGAAAAAGATCTTGGAAAAGAGGGGCTGAAACGATCGATTGTAGTCGTTGCCACCTCAGATCAGCCAGCATTAATGAGATTGAAAGCGGCATATACAGCAACGGCAATTGCTGAGTATTTCCGCGATAAAGGCCGGAATGTCATGTTTATGATGGATTCTGTTACAAGGGTGGCAATGGCGCAGCGTGAGATTGGACTGGCTGCCGGAGAGCCTCCGACGACAAAAGGCTATACACCGTCTGTGTTCGCTATTTTACCTCGTTTATTAGAGCGAACAGGTGCTAATGAACATGGAACCATTACGGCTTTTTATACAGTATTGGTAGACGGGGATGACATGAATGAACCGATTGCTGACACTGTTCGCGGAATTTTAGACGGGCATATTGTGTTGGACAGGGCGCTTGCTAATAAAGGCCAGTTTCCTGCAGTAAATGTACTAAAAAGCATCAGCAGGGTGATGTCAAACATATCGACAAGACAACACCTGGATGCAGCAAATAAATTCCGTGAACTTTTATCGACATATCAAAATTCGGAAGATCTCATTAATATCGGTGCTTATAAAAGAGGATCCTCAAGAGAAATCGATGAAGCGATACAATATTATCCGCAGCTTATTCAATTTTTAAAACAGGGAACAGACGAATCAGCATTATTGGAAGAAAGTATTGCTTCGTTAACTAGTTTGACAGGAAATGAGGAATAAACGTGGCTTATCAATTTAGATTCCAAAAGCTGCTGGAACTAAAAGAAAATGAGAAAGATCAATCCTTATCCGAGTATCAGCAATCTGTCTCTGAATTTGAAAATGTTGCTGAAAAATTATATGAGAATATGAGCAAAAAGGAATTGCTTGAACAAAATAAGGAAAAGAAATTGAAAAGCGGCATGAGTGTACAAGAAATGAGACATTACCAGCAATTTGTCTCAAATCTTGAAAATACGATTTATCACTATCAAAAGCTTGTCATCATGAAAAGAAATCAAATGAATCAAAAACAAGAAATTTTGACAGAGAAAAATATTGAAGTGAAAAAGTTTGAAAAAATGCGTGAAAAACAGTTTAAAATGTTTGCTCTTGAAGACAAAGCTGCAGAGATGAAAGAAATGGATGATATTTCGATTAAGCAGTTTATGATTCAAGGCCATTAGGAGCGAATGTAATGTCCGGCAAAAAGAAAGAATCAGGTAAGTTCCGCTCGGTTTTGCTTATCATTATCCTTCCGCTGATGTTTCTTTTAATCGCAGGGGGAATTGTTCTTTGGGCTGCTGGTGTCAATGTTTTAAAGCCGATACAGGAAGCTGCGGCAAAAACGCCGGTTCTAAAAGAATTGGTTCCTGAAACCGAAAATAAAAAAGACACAGCATCAAGTAAGGATAGCAGTAATACGGCAGCTCTGGAAAAGACCATTACGGATCAAAAAAGTGAAATCAGTATATTGAATAAAGACTTAGAAACGAGTAAATCTGAAATCGACAGGCTCAATCAAAAGATCCGTTCACTTGAAAAGACAGCGGAGGATCAAAAAAAGGCATCTGAAGATAATACTGAAAATGCATCAGGCTCGAATTCTTCTTCTGGAAATGACAAAGTGATCAGTGTATATAAAAGCATGGACAGCGGAAAGGCAGCTAAAATTATTGCCCAATTAAAGGAGCAAGAAGCGCTGAAAATATTGAATGGCCTAAGCAAAAAGCAGCTTGCTGACATATTGGCGAAAATGACTCCTGAGCAAGCAGCAACTTATACAGAAAAAATTGCTGCCAGCCAAGAATAGGGGGAATTAAAGGTGAAGCTGCTTGAATTAGCGGGACCTTTGCTGCAAACCACGGCGGGTACTGCAGCTAAAACCATGAAAAGTAACCAGGGAGTTTTTCAAAACTGGCTTATGTCTGAGACCGGATTGAAGGAACTCTCAGAACAAGGAAAAGGAACTCCTGATACCAGTGATCAGCTTTTAGCAGGTGCGCTTAAAAAAATTAGTGAATGGCTACATGCAAATCCTGAAGATCAAGACAAACAAAAAGCGGAACTTCTGCAAACATTAAGCAAACTAACAGGGAAGCAGTTGGATGAAACTGCTCAGCAAGCGCTGCAGAATCTGTTGCAAGCGGTTGAATCAAAAATGTCCGGCGAGATGGATCAATTACTCACAGAAGCGGAGAAAATCATTTCAGAAGGTAAAACGGCCCTAGGAGTCAATGATTCTGCTGCAGACATTAATGGAGAACTGAAGTCTGATACAGAGCAATCAAATCAGGAGAATGAAGTATCTGAGAATGGTAAAGTACTTGTCCTTCTCCACATGTTCATTAGTCAGCTGCTAGAAGGGAATAAGCTGTCTGATCGCGGGAATGTCAATGAAGCTCATGACATTTATCAAAATGGAGATCAATTTCTTTCTGCATTAGAAAAAAAGGGCGTAGCTCAACAGCTGATTCAGGATCTTAAACAGCAAATATTCACTAAAGAAAAGTCCAGTTCAAAACTTTATTCGATGACAGCGTCAGAGCTGAAAAGCTTTCAAAGCTTAATGGAACAAATGTCTATGCTTCCTCAAAAAGGGACCAAAGAATGGAATTTAGCTGAAAGTCAGCTGAAAGCGTTCTTGTTATCGAAATCATCCGAATCATCGCAAGACTTTGGAAAGCGTGTCTTCGCACCGCTCTCGCAGAGTTCATCCAGCAAAAGTGCATCGGATGTTTCTGGAAGTCTTCAGCCTGTAGATGGAAAATCAGGACTCCAAATGCTGTTTTCAGGATACCGGAGCACTGGGGGAGTGCAAACACTTGATCTGCAGCAGCTTTCATCTGATTTACCGACTGCTGAAACAAAAACGGTGGCTGATCAAGTGATCAATGCGTGGAAGCAGATGAAGTATACGCCTTTCGGCAGATCGACGGGAAGTTTCACTATTCGGCTGAACCCTGAGCATTTAGGGTTTGTCACAATCAAGCTGACAAATGAAAATGGAATGTTTCAGAGTAAAATCATCGCATCGAGCCAATCAGCAAAAGAACTGCTTGAACAGCATCTTCCTCAGCTGAAGCAATCATTACCAAATATGGCCGTCCAAATTGACCGTTTTACTCTCCCTGTCCAAAACGGGGATCAGCCGATCTATGGCCAGCTTGCAGATGAACAGAAACAGCAGCAAGAAGGGCAGAGACAGCAAAGACAGAAAAAGCAATCAAATGATTTCGGCGATATCCTCGATGAAGTATCGATGGTTGAATTGGAGGAAGAAGAATGACTTCTATAAGTTCAGAATATAAACTGCCTGAAAAAACAAACACTGTGACGACTAGCAATAGCAGCTTGGGGAAAGATGAGTTCTTAAAAATATTAATGACCCAAGTCCAAAACCAAGATCCGCTCAACCCGGTTGATGACAAAGAATTTATCAGTCAGATGGCGACTTTTTCAAGCTTGGAGCAAATGATGAACATGAATAAGACCATGACTCAATTCGTTGAGAATCAAGATCCGTTTACTTCGTATGTTGATTGGTTGGGAAAAGAAGTATCTTGGACTGATGGTCAAAGTACAACAGATAAAACTGGCACTGTATGCTCTGTTAAACATTCTAAAGGAAACTATTATCTCATTCTTGATGATGGGACCGAGATCAACCCGTGGAATGTAATGTCTGTAGCACAGTCTTCTAAATAAAAAAATCTGGGGGAATTTATAATGTTACGTTCACTTTATTCTGGAATCAGCGGTATGAAAAACTTTCAAACAAAGCTTGACGTTATCGGCAACAACATAGCCAACGTGAATACAGTAGGATTCAAAAAGAGCCGTGTTACCTTTAAAGATATGGTAAGCCAAACGATTGCCGGCGGTTCTGCGGCTGGTGCAACTATAGGCGGTACGAACTCTAAGCAGATCGGTTTAGGTTCATCTTCAGGCACAATCGATACAATTCATTCAACAAGCGCAACACAAAGCACAGGAAGAACACTTGATTTAGCGATTGACGGCGATGGTTACTTTAGAATTGATACAGGCGACGGAACGGCTTATACACGAGCAGGAAACTTCTATTTAGATAATACCGGAACATTGGTTACAGGTGATGGCTACCATGTATTAAATATGGATGGTGGAACTATTCAAATTCCTACAGATGCACAAAGTTTTAGTATTGGTTCTGATGGAAAGGTGTCAATTGTTGACGCAGGCGGTCAAACACAAGACGGCGGACAAATCGGGATTGTTACTTTTGCAAATAGCGACGGTTTGGATAAAATCGGAAGTAACTTATACCGTGAATCTTTAAACTCTGGGACTGCCAGTCCAGCCAACCAGCCAGGTGATGGAGGTACAGGTTCACTTAAATCAGGATTTCTCGAAATGTCTAACGTTGATTTAACTGACGAATTTACTGAAATGATCGTTGCCCAGCGTGGATTCCAATCAAACTCAAAAATTATTACAACATCTGATGAAATCCTTCAAGAACTGGTTAACCTTAAACGTTAAGGAGGGAGGGGAGGCGAGTAATCGCTTCTCCGCTGTTTTATGATTAAAGTAACCCGTTTGAATGGGCAGCCTTTTACACTGAATGCGTTATTTATTGAACAGATTGAATGTTTTCCGGATACTACAATCACTCTGTCAAACGGTAAGAAGTTTGTAGTAAAAGAAGATGAAGAAGCTGTTCTGGAAAAGATCGCATCTTTCTACCGAAAAATACAAATATTTTCAATGGATCAAGGAATAGAGGAACCGGAATGAAGAAAAAATTAATGATCATTTTACTAATTATTCTTATTGTAATTGGTGGTCTCGGGGCGGCGGCTTATTTTGTTTTAGGCGGAAAGTCCGAAAAAAGTGAAGCGAAAAAAAGTATTGATGAAATCGTTGCATCTTCTGTTGATGTAGAAGAGATCACAACAAACTTAAAGTCTGATAACATTATCCGGCTTGCTATTAAACTTGAAACTGACTCTGATAAATCAAAAGAAGAACTTGAAAAGCGGGATTTTCAAGTAAAGGACGCTGTAATATCACTGCTGGCTGATACGAATGCTAATGAGATTGAGGGAGACAAGGGAAAAGAAGCCTTTAAGAAGGAACTAAAAGATAAAATAAATAGCTACCTCCAAGAAGGAAAAGTAGAAAAAGTGTATATTACCTCCTTTAATCTGCAATAAACAATAATTTGACAGAATACGGAGGTGAGGAAAATGTCAGGAGAAGTTCTCTCCCAAAATGAAATAGATGCACTGCTTTCTGCAATATCAACTGGTG
Organism: Bacillus sp. NS1; assembly: GCF_058248265.1. Taxonomy (NCBI): domain Bacteria; kingdom Bacillati; phylum Bacillota; class Bacilli; order Caryophanales; family Bacillaceae; genus Bacillus; species Bacillus sp. NS1. Next base: position 734,846 of record NZ_JBZAZF010000002.1, read on the forward strand.
AAATGGACGCTGAAGAGCTGAAAAAAGAAGAAAAAGAGAAGAAAGTGAAAGTTTATGATTTCAAACGTGCGCTGCGGTTTTCTAAGGATCAGATCCGCAGTTTAACGAGAATTCATGACAATTTTGCAAGACTTCTTACTACTCACTTTTCTGCTCAGCTCAGAACCTATATTCACATATCTGTCAGCTCTGTTGACCAGGTCCCTTATGAGGAATTTATCAGATCCATCCCGAACATGACGATTTTAAATCTGTTTGACGTCCATCCGATGGAAGGCAGAATTATGATGGAGGTTAATCCGACGATTGCATATACGATGATGGATCGGGTAATGGGCGGAATAGGAATCAGTCATAATAAGGTAGACAGCTTGACAGAAATTGAAACGAAAATCATTTCTAATTTATTTGAAAATGCACTGGGAAATTATAAAGAGGCTTGGCAGTCAATTGCTGATATTGAACCGGAAATGACTGAGTTTGAAGTGAATCCGCAATTCGTTCAGATGGTATCTCCTAATGAAACGGTCGTGGTAATCTCACTCAATACCCAAATCGGTGAAATCAGCGGTGTCATAAATCTCTGTATCCCGCATATCGTCCTCGAGCCGCTCATACCGAAGCTTTCAGTCCACTATTGGATGCAATCAGATAGAAATGAGCCAAAGCCTGAGGAAACAAAGTCGCTTGAAAAACGTATCATGACAGCACAAATACCTGTCGTGGCCGAGCTCGGCACATCTGAACTGACAATAGAAGAGTTTTTAAGTTTAGAAGTCGGAGACTGCATAACTTTGGACAAATCAGTCACGGATCCTCTTACTGTATTGGTCGGAGATAAGCCGAAATTTTTAGGACAAGCCGGCCGGGTGAATCGAAAACAGGCAGTGCAAATATTAGATCACGACATAAGAGGTGAACAAGATGGAGAATAATAGATTATCTCAAGATGAGATTGACGCGCTTCTTAACGGCACAGGCAGCACGCCGGATGAGCCAGAGGTTCCGGAAATACATGACTTATCGGAAATGGAGCGTGACGCGATCGGTGAAATCGGAAATATTTCATTCGGCAGTTCTGCGACAGCACTGTCAACGTTATTAAATCAAAAGGTCGATATTACGACTCCGAGCGTAACTGTCATTCCTAAAAGTAAAATCAGCGATGCGTTTCCTGAACCGTATGTAGCGATTGAAGTGAATTATACGGAGGGCTTCAGCGGCAGCAATCTGTTGGTCGTGGAACAAAATGACGCTGCAATCATTGCTGACTTAATGATTGGGGGAGACGGAAAAGGCGCGGACCCTTCACTGGGTGAAATCCATTTAAGCGCGGTTCAAGAAGCGATGAACCAAATGATGGGTTCGGCAGCTACATCAATGTCTACTGTATTCAGTAAAAAAATTGATATTTCACCGCCTCGGGTTGAATTGCTTGATGTCACTGAAGAAAAGGGAACTGACCGTATTCCTGATGATGAAATGCTGGTGAAAGTTTCTTTCAACTTAAAGGTGGGAGATTTAATAGACTCCAGCATTATGCAGCTTTACCCGCTGACATTTGCGAAAGATTTAATTTCAAGCCTTATGAATACAGGAAATGCAGAGGAAGAAACAAAGCCGCAGCCTGATGTTACATATGAGCAGCCGAAAGAGCCTGTGACGCCAGAGCCACGTATTGAACCACAGCAGCAACAGCCGCCAAAAAGGCAGGGAACACCGAAAAAAACAGCGCCAGTTCAGGTTTCACCGGTTGAATTTTCCGCGTTTGACCCAAACGAGGCTTCACAAGCTCCTATTAACAATCTGGATATGCTTTTGGATATCCCGCTTTCGATCACTGTTGAGCTTGGCAGAACGAAGAGAAGCGTAAAAGAGATTTTGGAGCTTTCTGCCGGAAGTATTATTGAGCTTGATAAATTAGCCGGTGAGCCGGTAGATATTCTAGTTAATCAGCGTATCGTTGCCAAAGGCGAGGTCGTTGTCATTGAAGAAAACTTCGGTGTAAGAGTCACTGACATTTTAAGCCAGGCAGAGCGCATTAATAATTTAAAATAACGAAATACAAGGAGAGAGATAGAGTATGGCACACAGAATTTTAATTGTAGATGACGCAGCATTTATGCGAATGATGATTAAAGATATTTTGGTGAAAAACGGTTTTGAAGTAGTAGCGGAAGCTGAAAATGGAGCACAAGCAGTAGAAAAATATAAAGAGCATTCTCCTGACCTCGTTACTATGGATATTACAATGCCAGAAATGGATGGGATTACAGCATTAAAAGAAATTAAACAAATTGATGCACAGGCAAGAATCATTATGTGTTCTGCTATGGGACAGCAATCAATGGTTATCGATGCTATTCAGGCAGGCGCTAAGGATTTTATCGTAAAACCTTTCCAGGCAGACCGTGTGCTTGAAGCAATCAACAAAACATTAAGTTAAAGGGTGTACGACTGTTGAAAAAGAGTCAATATTTCATCGCTTTTATCTGTTTTTTCGTTTTATCCAGTGTACATCCGATTGCTGCTGCCGCGGCAGACTCTGATAATTCAACTGTAAACGAATGGTTTCAAAAGAAAGATGAAAAAACTGCAGATAAGTCAGAGCAAAAGGAAGAAAAAACAACACAAACTGCTGATGAGACGGAGGGAGCGGCTGCTCCTTCTGTCTCAGCTTTTGATTTTGTGAAGATGATTTTCGCTTTATTGTTTGTTATCGTGCTGATTTACGGGTTGGTCAAGCTCATGAACAAAAGAAATAGGCTCCTAAAGCCTTTTCAATATGTTGAAAATATTGGCGGCACATCGGTCGGCCAAAACAGATCCATCCAATTGATCAAAGTTGGAAAAAGCGTGCTCGTCGTCGGTGTAGGAGAGACGATCCAACTGCTGAAAGAAATTGAGGATGAAACAGAGATTGAAGTGATTCTCAGCCAGCATGAAGAGGCGATGTCAAGCAAAATAGAGTGGCAAAAATTTGTGAAACCGCTGAAGGGTTCTGAACATCAGCCGCAGCAAAAACTGCCTTCATTTTCAAAAGCATTAAAAGAGCAGCTTGAAGAGTTAAAACAAAACCGTTCTGAAGGAAAGAAGAAAGGCCCACGTCATCATGAATGAGTTTATAAATATTTTCAGTTCAAGTGATCCGGAAAACGTAAGTTCAACTGTTAAATTACTATTATTGTTAACTGTATTTTCAGTGGCGCCTGGAATATTGATCCTTATGACTTGTTTTACTCGCATCGTCATTGTTCTATCATTTGTCAGGACTTCACTGGCGACGCAATCTATGCCGCCAAACCAGGTTCTTATCGGACTTGCGCTGTTTTTAACGTTTTTTATTATGGCTCCTACTTTTTCAGAGATTAATAAAGAAGCGCTAACTCCATTGATGGACAACAAAATCAGCTTGGACGAAGCGTATACGAAAGCTGAGGAACCGATTAAAGAATTTATGAGTAAACACACAAGGCAGAAGGATCTGGCGCTGTTTATGAATTACGCGAAAATGGATAAACCCGAATCATTAAAGGATATTCCGCTAACTACAATGGTTCCCGCTTTTGCCATATCGGAGCTCAAAACAGCGTTTCAAATAGGTTTTATGATTTTTATCCCATTTTTAATTATAGATATGGTAGTGGCGAGCGTCTTAATGTCAATGGGAATGATGATGCTCCCTCCAGTTATGATTTCTCTGCCCTTTAAAATATTACTTTTTGTTTTAGTAGACGGCTGGTATTTAATTGTGAAATCTTTACTTCAGAGCTTTTAGGGTAGGTGCTAAACGTGAGTTCAGAATTTGTAATTTCTATGGCGGAAAAAGCTGTATACGTAACGCTGATGATCAGCGGGCCATTATTGGCTATTGCTTTACTGGTCGGTTTAATCGTCAGCGTATTTCAGGCAACAACTCAAATCCAGGAACAGACTTTGGCGTTTATTCCAAAAATCGTGGCGGTTCTCCTGGCCCTGATTTTTTTTGGCCCATGGATGCTGTCCACCATTCTTTCATTTACAACAGAGCTCTTTTCTAATTTAAATCGTTTTGCAGGGTAATGTAGAGATGAATTCAATTATTGACTTATTTCCTGCTTTTTTATTGGTTTTTATTAGAATCTCTGCTTTTTTTGTAACGATTCCGTTATTTGGACACCGGAATGTTCCAGCTGTTCATCGTATTGGATTTGCTTTTTTTCTCGCGGTCATTTGTTTCAGCACCATTGATAAACCTCCCTCTTTGGAGATAGATGGGCAATATATGCTCTTGACGTTTAAAGAAGCTTTGGTTGGTCTCTGTCTAGGCTTAATAGCTTATATGATGATTGCTGCAGTGCAGATTGCCGGCTCGTTTATTGATTTTCAAATGGGATTTTCAATTGCGAACGTTATTGATCCGCAAACCGGTGCACAAAGTCCATTAATCGGCCAGTTTATCTATACGATGGCACTTTTGTTTATGCTGAGTGTCAATGCCCACCATTTGCTGCTGGACGGTATTTACTACAGCTTTCAGTATATTTCTGTTGATCAGGCATTTCCGAATTTCGGCGATGAAAAGTTTGCTTATTTTATCGCGAAAAGCTTTAATGCGATGTTTATTATCGCTTTTCAAATGTCAGCGCCTGTTGTGGCCAGTTTGTTTCTTGTTGATTTAGCATTAGGTATCGTGGCTCGAACTGTTCCGCAATTAAATGTATTTGTGGTCGGTCTGCCTTTAAAGATCGCTGTCAGTTTCATCATGCTCATTGTGTGTATGTCCGTTATGTTCGTCGTTGTGCGGAATGTCTTCAGTTTAACGATTGAAACGATGCGGAATCTTTTAGCATTGGTCGGTGTTTCTTAATGAAGCTTAGAATTGACCTGCAGTTTTTTGCGGGAGAGAAGACGGAGAAAGCCACTCCGAAAAAACGGAAGGATACGCGAAAAAAAGGGCAGGTAGCCAAAAGCTCGGATGTCAATACCGCTATTTCTTTACTAGTAGTATTCCTTTCGTTTATTGCCATTGGCCCGTATATGAGAGACAGGCTGCTGTCATTTTTAGAAACATTTTATACCGAGTCGCTCACAATGAAGCTCTCAGAATCCAATGTTCATACACTGTTTATCAGCTTATTAAAGGATATGGGCATGATACTTGCACCGATTTTACTTGTAGCCCTTGTTGCAGGGGTCGTCAGCAACTATGTGCAGGTAGGGTTCTTGTTTTCTACTGAAGTGATACAGCCTAAGCTTGAAAAGCTGGACCCGATCAAAGGCTTTAAACGAATATACAGTATGAGGGCGATTGTAGAGCTGATTAAATCCATATTGAAAATCACAATTGTCGGTTTTGCAGCTTTCGCTGTGCTTTGGCTGCATTATGGAGAAATTCTCCGGCTCCCGCTCCTGACACCCGAAGAGGCACTTTCTTTTGTTTCAAAACTCACCTTGTGGATGGGACTGAGCGGTGCGGGGGTTTTGTTGATACTTGCTGGTCTCGACTATTTATATCAGAGATTTGACTATGAGAAAAATATCAAAATGTCAAAGCAGGATATAAAAGATGAGTACAAAAAATCTGAAGGAGACCCGATTATCAAGTCTAAAATTAAACAAAGGCAGCGGGAAATGGCGATGAGGCGGATGATGCAGGAAGTTCCAAAAGCAGATGTCATTATCACAAACCCGACCCATTATGCGATTGCCCTAAAATATGATGAAGAAAAAATGGACGCTCCTTATATTGTTGCAAAAGGTGTAGACCACCTAGCGTTAAAAATTAGGAAAATTGCTAAAGAGCATGATGTCATGATGGTAGAAAACAGGCCGCTTGCCCGTGCGTTATATGATCAGGTAGAAATCGACCAGACAGTGCCGGAAGAATTTTTTAAAGTTTTAGCAGAAATTCTAGCTTACGTATATAAAACAAAACAAAAAGTATATTGAATTTTTCGATTTAAAAGGAGAGAAAAAACAGCATGTCAACAAGAGATTTATCCGTTTTAATAAGTGTTGTCCTCATTGTGGCGATGCTGGTGATTCCATTTCCTCCATGGCTGTTAAGTATTTTGATCATTATTAATATTTCTCTTGCGTTGATCGTGCTTCTCACCACAATGAATATGCAGGAAGCGCTTCAGTTTTCGATTTTTCCGTCACTGTTGCTTCTTCTAACCCTATTTCGTTTGGGTTTGAATGTCTCAACTACCCGTTCAATTCTTTCACATGGTGAAGGAGGAAAAGTCGTCGAGACTTTCGGAAACTTCGTTGTCGGCGGAAATGTATTAGTTGGACTCGTTGTATTTATCATCCTTATTATTATTCAGTTTATCGTGATTACGAAAGGTGCTGAACGTGTTTCCGAGGTTGCAGCAAGGTTTACGCTGGACGCAATGCCGGGGAAGCAGATGAGTATTGATGCTGATTTAAACGCAGGGATGATTACCGAACAGGAAGCGAAGCACCGCCGCGAAAAAGTGGCAAGAGAAGCAGACTTTTATGGAGCAATGGACGGTGCCAGTAAATTTGTAAAAGGTGACGCGATTGCCGGAATCATCATTGTGATGATCAATATTATTTTCGGTATCGTGATCGGAATGCTTCAGCAGGGCATGTCCATTCAAGAGGCCGCTTCAAAATTTACAATGCTGACTGTAGGGGATGGAATTGTTTCGCAAATTCCGGCGCTGTTAATTTCTACAGCGACGGGTATTGTCGTGACTAGAGCTGCCTCTGAAGGAAACTTAGGGCATGACATTACAGGTCAGCTGTTTGCCTATCCAAAGCTTTTATACGTCGCAGCATCTACGATTTTGCTTCTTGGTATTTTCACTCCGATTGGCATTTTTCTGACGGGGCCGCTTGCAGGGCTGCTTGCTTTCGGCGCTTATATGCTATCTAAATCAGGTAAGGAAAAAGAAGAAGTAGATGAGATTCTCGAGGAAGAGGCTGAGGTTGACGACCTTAAAAGCCCTGAAAGCGTTGTTCAGCTTCTGCACATCGATCCAATAGAGTTTGAGTTTGGGTATGGTCTGATACCGCTTGCTGATGCCAATCAAGGCGGTGATTTATTAGACCGAATTGTGATGATACGCCGTCAGTTGGCTCTGGAACTCGGGCTTGTCATTCCTGTCGTGCGCATCAGAGACAATATAGCGTTACAGCCTAATGAATACCGATTGAAAATTAAAGGCAACGAAGTAGCAAAAGGCGAGCTGTTGCTTGATCATTATTTAGCGATGTCGCCTACACCTGAAGACGATCTCATTGAAGGGATTGAAACAGTGGAACCTTCATTTGGACTGCCAGCCAAGTGGATTAGCGAATCGGTAAAAGATGAAGCTGACATGCTTGGTTATACAGTCGTCGATCCTGCTTCAGTCGTTTCGACCCATATTACGGAGAAAATTAAGCAGTATGCCCACGAATTGATCGGAAGACAGGAGACGAAACAGCTGATCGATCACTTGAAAGAAACGTATCCAGTCCTTGTGGAAGAGGTTACGCCTAATCCGTTGTCTGTCGGTGATATTCAAAAGGTGCTGGCCAAGCTTTTGAAAGAAAAAGTTTCAATCCGAAACTTAGTAACCATTTTTGAAACGCTTGCTGACTATGGAAAATTAACAACAGATTCTGATCTTTTGACAGAGTATACAAGACAGGCACTGGCTAAACAAATTACAGCCCAGTTTGCCAAAGAAAATGAAGTGTTGAAGGTTGTTACTTGTTCGGGTCGTGTAGAAAAGGCAATTGCAGATGGTGTACAGCAAACAGAACACGGAAATTATTTGTCGCTTGAACCAGATGTTTCAGAAAGTATTGTACGCTCCGTCGCTAAAGAAGCCGAACAGCTTTCATTACGTCAGGAAACTGCGATCCTTCTCTGCTCGCCGCCTGTCAGAATGTATGTGAAACAGCTTCTGGAACGATACTTCCCTGACCTTCCGGTACTTTCTTATAACGAACTTGAGGCGAATGTTGAGGTACAAAGCATTGGAGTGGTGGATATTTAATGAAAATAAAAAAATTTACTGCTGCTTCAATGCAAGAAGCGGCACTTCTCATCAGAAAAGAGTTAGGTAATGAAGCGGTCATATTAAATTCGAAAAACATTAAAAAACGAAAATGGTTTGGACTCATCAACAAGCCTGCTGTTGAAGTAATTGCCGTATTGGATCAGGACTTTCTTGAGCAAAAAAGGCCTAAGAAAGCAACTGAGCCGAAACCAGCATTAAAAACTCCGGTCAGCAGTCCGAAAATAGAGGAGAGGACATATCTCCCTCAAATTCCGGCGCAACATGAGCCTGGTGATTTTTCAGTTTATCAATCTGTACTTCCTGAGCCGCTGCGAAAAGCAGAAAAGCTTTTGCAGGAAACGGGAATTAAAGAGTCGACGAAGACGAGTGCTCTGAAAAAATTGCTTCGCTGCTCTGTGGAAGCGGGCGGTCTGACGGAAGAAAACGTGATCGGCAAACTTCAGGATATACTATGCGATACGCTGCCTTCAGCAGACAAGTGGCAGGAGCCTATTCACTCAAAGTATATCGTGCTGTTTGGTTCAACAGGGGCTGGAAAAACAACAACACTGGCTAAGCTCGCAGCCATATCTATGCTTGAAAAACAGAAAAAAATCGCTTTTATTACAACAGATACGTATCGGATAGCAGCTGTTGAACAGTTGAAAACATACGCCGAACTGCTGCAGGCTCCTCTGGAAGTTTGCTATACAAAAGAAGAATTTCAGCAGGCGAAGGAGTTATTTTCTGAGTATGATCATGTGTTTATTGATACAGCCGGAAGAAACTTCAAGGAGCAGCAATACATTGAAGAATTGAAAGAAACGATTCCTTTTGAGAGCAGCATTCAGTCATTTCTCGTTTTATCCGCGACTGCAAAATATGAAGATATGAAGTATATTGTCAAACGTTTTTCATCCGTCCCTGTCAATCAGTTTATTTTTACGAAAATAGATGAGACTACTTCCTTAGGTTCTGTATTTAATATACTGGAAGAATCAAAAATAGGTGCCGGGTTTTTAACGAACGGCCAGAATGTGCCGGAGGATATACAGACTGTATCTCCACTTGATTTTGTAAGGATGCTGTGCAGATGAATAGATTTGACCAAGCAGCAACTTTACGGGCGAAAATGGAAAAGCGTCAGCGTGTTCTGCCAATGGTTTATTCACAAAAAGCGAAGACACTTGCTGTCATCAGCGGCAAGGGCGGTGTCGGAAAATCCAATATTACCTTAAATATGGCCCTTGCGCTGCAGGATAAAGGTAAGAAGGTACTGCTCATCGATCTTGATATTGGGATGGGGAACATTGATATATTAATTGGAGACTTATCTTCCGCCACGATTATCGATGTATTAACCGATCGAAAGCCTTTGATGCAGTCATTATCCACTGGGCCAAAGGGTTTGCGGTATATATCAGGGGGAACCGGCCTGGATGTAATGTTCAAGCTGGATCAGAAAAAATGGGCGTTTTTTGCTAATGAGCTTTCTCATGCACTAAGCCAGTTCGATTATGTGCTGTTTGACATGGGAGCGGGCTTATCAAAAGATCAGCTGCCTTTTATTTTATCGGCAGAAGATATTTTGATCATAACAACTCCCGAACCGACGGCCATCATGGACGCATACAGCGCTGTCAAGCACTTGGTTTTGACAGGAAATAAACTTTCAATGAATGTGGCTGTCAATCGGTGCCGTGATCAAAAGGAAGGGCTGGAGGCTTTTACTCGCCTTTCCCGCACGATTCATATGTTTTTGGATGTTCAGGTTCAGTTTGCCGGTTCCGTTTCTGACGATCCGATCGTGAGCAAAGCAGTTATCGAACAGGTTCCTTTTTTCATAAAAAGTCCTCAGGCAAAAGCCAGCCGGTCAGTCCGTCTTTTAGCGGACGCCTTGTTTGAAAGAGAAGAAACAAGACACAAAGAAGACAAACAGACATTTATTGAGAAATTATCTTCTTTTTTAATGAGGAGGGCTTAATTTGATTCGTGTGCTTGTAGTTGATGATTCAGCTTTCATGAGAAAAATGATAAGTGATTTTTTAACCGAGGAACAGCAGATAGAAGTAATCGGAACTGCGAGAAACGGAGAAGAAGCGCTTAAGAAGATTAAATTACTAAAACCAGATGTTGTTACTCTTGATGTTGAAATGCCGGTCATGAATGGAACAGACACACTGCGCAAAATCATTGAGATTTATAACTTGCCGGTCATCATGGTGTCAAGCCAGACCGAAAAAGGAAAAGAGTGCACCATTAATTGTTTAGAGATCGGTGCCTTTGACTTTATCACAAAGCCATCAGGCTCAATATCTCTGGATTTGTACAAAATTAAAGAACAATTGGTTGAGCGTGTTGTCGCGGCTGGACTTTCCGGCAAGCGGAAACACCCTGTTTCACAGGCAGTTCGGCCTGAACCTATAGTACGTGCTGTAAAGCCTGAATTAAGCAAGCCGAGACCCGGCATAGGCAAACAAATTGTATGTATCGGCACATCAACAGGCGGTCCAAGGGCGTTACAAAAGGTGATACCGAAGCTCCCTAAGGATTTGAACGCACCAGTGGTTGTTGTTCAGCATATGCCTGAAGGTTTTACTGCTTCTTTGGCTGAGCGGCTGAATCATTTATCCGACATTCAAGTAAAAGAAGCAAAAGATGGTGAAGCAGCTCTTAACAGCTGTGTTTACATAGCACCGGGAGGAAAAAACATATCCGTTATCAAAAACAGCGGAGGACTTCAGATCGTGCTTGATAATCTTGATACGCCAAGCCGCCATAAACCATCAGCTGATTATTTATTTCGTTCTGTCGGTAAACTGGCAGACTATGAAAAAGTAGCGGTTATCATGACCGGAATGGGCAGTGACGGCACTGCCGGCTTAAAGGACATGCTTACGGCCGGCAATGTGAAAACCATTGCGGAGTCTGAAGATTCTTGTGTCGTATATGGGATGCCGAAAGCAGCTGTTAAAGCGGGCCTCATCCATGAGATTAAACATGTGGAAGATATCGCAGCATCCATCACAAGCTGTGTGAAAAAAGAGAGGGTGTGATTCAAATGGATATGAATCAGTATTTAGATGTCTTTATTGATGAGAGTAAAGAACATTTACAAACATGTAATGAAAAGCTTCTCCTTTTAGAGAAAGACCCGACTGACCTTCAGCTCGTTCATGATATATTCAGAGCTGCCCATACATTAAAAGGAATGAGCGCAACGATGGGCTATACCGACTTAGCACATCTAACCCACCTGCTTGAAAACGTGCTGGATGCATTCAGAAACGGAGACATGGCAGTTACCCCAGACTGGCTGGATATTTTGTTTGAAGCCTTGGATCACCTGGAAGCTATGGTTCAGTCTATTATTGACGGCGGGGATGGTAAAAGAGATATCTCAGAAGTGAGTGCCAAGCTTGATGTGAATGGTGCGCACGCTGAAACAGCTGCTTCTGCGGAAGTTGCAGAAGCACAGAATTCAGCATCTGATTGGGAATATGACGAATTTGAGCGGACTGTCATACAAGAAGCTGAGGAGCAAGGTTTCAAACGATATGAAATCAAGATTTCTCTGAACGAAAACTGTATGTTAAAAGCAGTTCGTGTCTATATGGTGTTTGAAAAGCTTAATGAAGTTGGGGAAGTAGCCAAAACAATTCCAAGTGCGGAAGTGCTTGAAACAGAAGATTTCGGCACTGACTTTCAAGTTTGTTTCTTAACACATCAATCAGCGGAAGAGATTGAACAATTAATCAATGGTGTTTCAGAAATTGAGCATGTTCAAGTCATCCAAGGGGCTCCTTTAACATCAGCTGAAAAGCCGGAAGAATCTAAGCCGGCAGATTCGCAAGCGCCTGTACCTGTGAAGCAGGAGAAACAAAAGCAGCCTGCTAAAAACGATGAACAGGCGAAGCATACAGCCGGCGGGTCTAAAACAATTCGTGTCAACATTGACAGACTTGATTCTTTAATGAACCTATTTGAAGAGCTTGTCATTGACCGTGGGCGTCTCGAGCAGATTGCAAAAGAGCTTGAGCACAATGAACTGACTGAAACGGTTGAACGAATGACGAGAATTTCCGGAGATTTGCAATCGATTATTCTTAATATGAGAATGGTTCCGGTTGAAACCGTTTTTAACCGGTTCCCGAGAATGATTCGCCAGCTTCAAAAAGAGCTGAATAAAAAAATCGAACTCTCGATTATCGGTGCGGAAACTGAACTGGATCGAACAGTGATCGATGAGATTGGAGATCCTCTCGTTCACTTGATCAGAAACAGTATTGACCATGGGATCGAGTCGCCGGAAACACGTTTGCAAAAGGGAAAACCGGAATCAGGAAAAGTTGTACTTAAAGCTTATCACAGCGGCAACCATGTCTTTATCGAAGTAGAGGATGACGGTGCAGGCCTTAATCGCAAAAAAATTCTCGAAAAAGCACTTGAGCGCGGGGTCATTACGGAAAAAGAAGCTGAAACTTTAGAAGACAATGAAATTTACGAATTGATCTTTGCTCCAGGGTTCTCAACTGCTGATCAAATTTCTGATATTTCCGGCCGCGGTGTTGGACTTGATGTTGTAAAAAATAAACTGGAGTCTCTGGGCGGTTCAGTCAGTGTGAAATCTGCAGAAGGTCAAGGCTCTCTATTCAGCATCCAGCTTCCGCTTACCTTGTCTATTATTTCAGTTCTGCTGATCAAATTGGAAGAAGAGACATTTGCCATTCCGATTTCTTCAATCATTGAAACGGCAGTTATTGACAGAAAAGACATTTTGCAAACGCATGACCGTGAAGTGATTGACTTTAGAGGGCATATTGTCCCTGTCGTTTATTTAAAAGAAGAGTTTAAAATAGAAGATACAAGACCAGATGCGGAACAGCTCCATATCATTATCGTGAAAAAAGGCGACAAACCTACTGCATTTGTGGTGGACTCCTTTATTGGCCAGCAGGAAGTCGTGCTGAAATCACTCGGAGATTATTTAACAAACGTTTTTGCAATTTCCGGAGCTACTATTTTAGGAGACGGAGAAGTAGCGCTCATTATTGATTGTAATGCACTGATTATTTAACCATTCGAGGAGGTGTCTCACATGACTGCAGAAATTAAAACAGGCGAAAAAATGATTGTCTTTATGGTAAATGGTAAAGAATATGCCATTTCCGTCACTCAGGTGAAATCAATTGAAAAATGGCAAAAGCCAACGAGAGTGCCTGGCGTCGAACCATATATTTGCGGGGTAATCAATTTGCGCGGAGTGGTGACTCCGGTTATTGATTTAAGAAAGCGCCTGAATTTGCCAGAGTATGAAATTACCGATGAAACACGAATTATCATTATTGCTTATCGTGATACTGAAATCGGCTGGATTGTGGATGAAGCTAATGATGTGATTACCGTACACGAAAGTGAAATAGAATCCGCTCCAGAAGGCATCCAGAAAGATACGGATGTGTCGATCGAACAGATTGTGAAACAAGAGAACAGACTCTTAAATATTATTGACGCAAACGCGGTGTTGGATAAAGAATCATCTCAGTCCGCTGTGCCCGATCAAGCTTAATCTTAAAGGGGTTATGACATGAGTATTTTTAATGGAATCAAAGAAGAGCAGATGGACATTTTGCGGGAAGTCGGCAATATAGGCGCCGGCCACTCCGCCTCTGCAATGGCCCAGCTGTTAAATAGAAAGATAGATATGGAAGTCCCGTTTGCAAAGCTGCTGTCTTTCGATGAGCTTGTCGATTTTTTCGGCGGCGCTGATATTCCGGTTGCCAGCATTTTTTTAAGAATGGAAGGCGACTTAACGGGTTCAATGTTCTTTATAATGCCTTTTTATCAGGCGGAGCAGTTTATCAGAGAGCTGATTGGCAACCCCGATTTTGATATAGAGGACTTAGGTGAAGATCATATGAGCTCATCCGCTTTGCATGAACTGGGCAATATTTTAGCAGGATCATATTTAACGGCCTTAGCGGATTTGACGAAACTCCAGCTTTATCCAAGTGTTCCTGAAGTTTCATTGGACATGTTCGGCGCTGTGATCAGCGAAGGGCTGATGGAGCTCAGTCAGGTTGGAGAACACGCCATTGTTGTAGACACGTCAATTTTTGACCAAAGCCATCAGCAGGAGCTGAAAGCGCATATGTTTATGCTGCCGGACTATGATTCATTTGAAAAGCTCTTTGTCGCCTTGGGTGCATCATTATGAGTACAACTGAGGCTGTTGTTGTAAAGGTTGGAATTGCTGACGTGAAGGTCGCCCGCTTCCCGGACACCATCAGGACCTCTGGGTTGGGATCATGTGTGGGGCTGGTGCTTTATGATAAAGAAAAGCAAACGGCGGGGCTTGTCCATGTCATGCTTCCGGATTCGACGTTATCGAAAACTGCCGAACTCAATCGAGCTAAGTATGCTGACACAGCCGTAAAGACCACGATTGATATGCTGATAGAAGCAGGATGCCGGAAATTTGCATTAAAAGCAAAGCTGGCCGGCGGATCAGAGATGTTTAAATTTAAATCGACAAATGATTTGATGAAGATAGGACCGAGAAATGTATTAGCAATAAAGGAACAGTTGTCTTTATATAATATTCCTATCATTAGTGAAGATACGGGCGGCTCAAGCGGCCGGACGATAGAATTTGAACCGAAGTCCTGCATGCTGCATATTCGAACTGTTAAACAAGGTGAAAAAACGATTTAATTAAGGTATTAGGGGGATAACAATGCAATCCTTGAATTATGAAGATCAGGTGCTTTGGACGCGCTGGAAAGAGTGGAAAGATCCTAAAGCCGGTGACGATTTAATGCGCCGTTACATGCCGCTTGTCACATATCATGTAGGCAGAATTTCTGTCGGACTGCCGAAATCAGTGCATAAAGACGATCTTATGAGCCTTGGTATGCTTGGTTTATATGATGCCCTTGAAAAATTTGACCCCAGCCGGGACTTAAAATTTGATACCTATGCCTCGTTTAGAATTCGCGGTGCAATCATAGACGGGCTTCGTAAAGAAGATTGGCTGCCCAGAACCTCCCGTGAAAAAACAAAGAAGGTTGAAGCAGCAATTGAAAAGCTTGAACAGCGCTATCTTCGGAACGTATCGCCCGCAGAAATTGCAGAGGAACTCGGAATGACGGTACAGGATGTAGTGTCAACAATGAATGAAGGTTTTTTTGCAAATCTGCTGTCAATTGATGAAAAGCTCCACGATCAAGATGACGGTGAAAACATTCAGGTCATGATCAGAGATGACAAGAATGTTCCGCCTGAAGAAAAGATTATGAAGGATGAACTGATTGCACAGCTTGCTGAAAAAATTCACGAACTCTCTGAAAAAGAACAGCTTGTTGTCAGTTTGTTCTACAAAGAGGAGCTGACATTGACAGAAATCGGACAAGTATTGAATCTTTCTACGTCCCGCATATCACAGATCCATTCAAAGGCACTATTTAAATTAAAGAATCTGCTTGAAAAAGTAATTCAATAATGAATTTCATGGTTAGCGAGTGAAAAACATGTCAACACTATTATGGCTTTTAAGCTTTACGCTCCACGGTGTTCTTCTGTACGCTGTCATTATCTTGTATACGAGGCTCGCGGCTGTGAAAGAAACTGAAAAACAGCAAAAGAAGATACTTGAAGAGACGGAAAACACCTTGGCGGCATTTCTTCTTGAATTAAAAGAAGAAAATGAGAAACTGATAGAAAATACCGGTTCACCTTCAAGTCACGCGGAAGAAGAAACCCAAAAGCCAGACCTTCGGCGCTCCAAAAAAGATTCAGAGCGGGATGCAGCTCAAGAAGAAGAGAATCTTCTTGAGCATATTGAAGGTCTGATTACTGAGGTTGAACGTCAGGAAGAGAGCGTTAACAGCAATGCCCAATCATTTGAAGACCAGGTCATAGAATTATATGAGCAGGGGTATTCGGCCAGTCAAATTGCTCAGAAACTGAAGAGCGGAAAGACAGAAATCGAGCTATTTTTAAAATTTCGCTCCAAAGGTGTAAAGGATTCTTGATTGTCGGATAAAGCTGTGTTATATTATGTCTTGGTGTTAAATACACACGCTTAACGATTTATGCAGAGGGTGCTGCAGGCGGCAGTTCTGCACAAAAATGACCTAAGCGGAGGAAAAAAACCATTATACTAGGAGGAAATAACATGTCAGTCATTTCTATGAAGCAATTGCTTGAAGCTGGTGTTCACTTCGGTCACCAAACACGCCGTTGGAACCCAAAAATGAAGCGTTACATTTTCACGGAGCGTAACGGAATCTATATCATTGACCTTCAAAAAACAGTCAAAAAAGTAGAGGAAGCTTACAACTTCACTAAAAATCTTGCTGCTGAAGGCGGAAAAATCCTTTTCGTCGGAACAAAAAAACAAGCTCAAGATTCTGTCAAAGAAGAAGCTCAGCGCTCTGGCATGTACTATGTCAACCAACGTTGGTTGGGCGGTACATTAACAAACTTTGAAACAATCCAAAAACGTATTAAACGTCTTAAAGACATTGAAAAAATGCAAGAAAACGGTACGTTTGATGTCCTTCCTAAAAAAGAAGTCGTTCAATTGAAAAAAGAATTAGAGCGTCTTGAAAAATTCCTAGGCGGAATTAAAGATATGAAGGGTCTTCCTGATGCATTATTCATCATCGATCCTCGCAAAGAGCGCATCGCTGTTGCGGAAGCTCGCAAATTAAACATCCCTATCATCGGTATCGTAGATACTAACTGTGATCCAGATGAAATCGATGTTGTAATCCCAGCGAACGATGACGCTATTCGCGCTGTTAAACTTCTAACTTCTAAAATGGCAGATGCAATCTTAGAAGCGAAGCAAGGCGAAGAAGAAGCGGATGTTGCTGAAGAAACTGCACCAGAAACAGAAACAACAACTGCGTAACCTATTCAAAAGGTGATAAGAGGGACTGCCTTTTATCACCTTTTTTCAAGAAAAATGTGTATTATACATACTCTTGTTTAAACATATAAGGAGGAATACAAATGGCAATTACTGCACAGCAAGTAAAAGAACTGCGTGAAAAAACTGGCGCGGGCATGATGGATTGTAAAAAAGCGTTAACTGAAACTGACGGAGATATGGACAAAGCAATTGACCTTTTAAGAGAAAAAGGAATTGCAAAAGCAGCGAAAAAAGCTGACCGTATCGCAGCAGAAGGTTCTACTCTTATTAAAACTGACGGCAACAAAGGCGTTATCTTAGAAGTGAACTCTGAAACTGACTTCGTTGCGAAAAACGAAGGCTTCAAAGAGCTTCTTAACACTTTAGCTGACCACCTTCTTGCAAATACTCCAGCAGATGTTGAAGAAGCAATGGGTCAAAAAATGGAAAACGGCTCTACTGTTGAAGAGTACATCACAAGCGCAGTTGCTAAAATCGGTGAGAAAATCACTCTTCGCCGCTTTACAGTTCTTACAAAAGACGACAGCTCTGCATTCGGTGCTTACCTTCACATGGGCGGCCGCATCGGCGTATTAACTGTTCTGAACGGTACAACTGACGAAGAAATTGCGAAAGATATCGCAATGCACGTTGCTGCGGTTAACCCTCGTTACATTTCTCGTGATCAAGTATCTGAAGAAGAAAGAAATCATGAGCGTCAAATCTTAACTCAGCAAGCCCTTCAAGAAGGTAAACCAGAAAACATCGTAGCGAAAATGGTTGAAGGCCGTCTGAACAAATTCTTCGAAGAAATTTGTCTTTTAGACCAAGCGTTCGTTAAAAACCCAGATGAAAAAGTGAAACAAGTCGTTGCAGCGAAAAACGCAACTGTTCAAACTTATGTACGCTATGAAGTTGGAGAAGGCATCGAAAAACGTCAAGAAAACTTTGCTGAAGAAGTAATGAACCAAGTGAAAAAATAATGGTGAAAAGATTTCGCGGCCAAGTCGCGTCTTTTCAGGCAGTATAGGGGACACACTTTGTGTTCCCTATTTTTAAAACTATATTTACAAACCTTTTTTTCTCTTGCATAATAGAAAACGGCAATGTTTACACTTGGAGGTTATCATGGAAAAACCAAAATACAAACGTATCGTATTAAAGCTTAGCGGGGAAGCATTGGCAGGAGAACAGGGAAATGGAATTAACCCAACTGTCATTCAATCCATTGCAAAGCAAGTGAAAGAAATCGCTGAGCTTGAAGTCGAAGTGGCTGTTGTAGTAGGCGGCGGCAACTTATGGCGCGGAAAAACAGGAAGTGACCTGGGCATGGACCGTGCAACTGCTGACTATATGGGAATGCTGGCGACAGTTATGAATTCGCTTGCTCTTCAAGACAGCTTGGAAACACTCGGAATCCAGTCCAGAGTGCAAACATCCATTGAAATGAGACAAGTTGCTGAACCGTACATAAGAAGAAAAGCGATACGCCACTTAGAGAAAAAACGTGTCGTTATTTTCGCTGCGGGCACAGGAAACCCATATTTCTCAACTGATACGACAGCTGCACTGCGGGCTGCTGAAATTGAAGCAGATGTTATTTTAATGGCTAAAAATAATGTTGACGGTGTGTATAATGCTGATCCTAGAAAAGATGAATCAGCTGTTAAGTATGAATCACTTTCTTATCTTGACGTTCTTAAAGACGGCCTGGAAGTTATGGATTCAACAGCATCATCTTTATGCATGGATAATGACATTCCGCTTATCGTCTTTTCTATTATGGAAGAAGGAAACATCAAACGTGCCGTTATCGGTGAATCAATCGGAACGATCGTGAGGGGGAAATAACGTGTCAAAAGAAGTATTAACTCAAACAAAGGAAAAAATGGAAAAAGCAATTGCTGCTTATCAACGTGAATTGGCTACTGTACGCGCAGGCCGTGCAAATCCATCTTTATTAGATAAAGTAACGGTTGAATATTACGGAGCACAGACACCTTTAAATCAGTTGTCTTCTATTAATGTGCCTGAAGCTCGTATGCTCGTGATAACGCCATACGACAAAACAGCAATCGGTGATATCGAAAAAGCGATTTTAAAAGCTGATTTAGGTCTTACGCCAACAAGTGACGGCAATATGATTCGAATTGCGATTCCGGCATTAACGGAAGAAAGACGGAAAGAATTAGTGAAAGTTGTAAAAAAATATGCTGAAGACGCGAAAGTAGCTGTCCGTAACGTTCGCCGTGATGCTAACGATGATCTCAAAAAACTTGAGAAAAACGGAGACATTACTGAGGATGAACTGCGTGCTTCAACTGAAGACGTTCAAAAACTGACAGATGAATATGTGTCAAAAATTGACAGTGTCACAAAAGACAAAGAAAAAGAAATCATGGAAGTTTAATGAAAAACTATGTACAATAGATAATAGTGAAAAGACCCTCTCATGTTTACAGGGGGTTTTTTTGTTAATACTGTTGATTACATTGATTATCAGCAGGGAATGCAACCTTTTTGGGTGACGGAGGAATCTCATGCTCAACATACTCAAAAATTGGAAGAACCAGCAAACTGCGGCTTCCAACTTAGAACGTTATACAAAAGAAGACATACTTAAGGGAGAAATTCCCGAACACATCGCCATTATCATGGATGGAAATGGCCGTTGGGCTAAAAAACGCTCTCTTCCCCGAATTGCAGGCCACCATGAAGGGATGAAGGTGGTAAAAAGGACAACGAAGCTTGCAAACGAATTAGGTGTAAAAGTACTGACATTGTATGCATTTTCAACAGAAAACTGGAAGAGGCCGAAAATGGAAGTTGATTTTTTAATGAAGCTTCCGGAAGAATTTTTGAATACGTATCTTCCAGAGCTTGTTGAGGAGAATGTACAGGTTCGGATCATTGGAGATGAAACGGCTTTGCCGGCACACACATTACGCGCGATTGAAAAGGCAGTACAGGATACGGCGCAAAACGACGGAATGATTCTTAATTTTGCTCTCAATTATGGAGGTCGTACTGAAATTGTCACTGCTGCAAAAACACTCGCGGAAAAAGTGAAGGATGGCTCTTTGAATATTGAAGACATTGATGAATCGCTTTTTTCTAATTATTTAATGACTGAATCTTTGCAGGACCCTGAACTTTTAATTCGAACGAGCGGCGAGATAAGACTGAGTAATTTTATGCTATGGCAGGTTGCCTACAGTGAATTTGTCTTTACTGACGTCTTGTGGCCTGATTTTAAAGAAGATCACTTCTTACAGGCGTTAGGAGAATATCAGCAGAGAGGCCGGAGGTTTGGCGGAATTTAGAGGATGGTGGACATGAAACAAAGAATTTTGACAGGTGTTCTGGCAGCAATTGTATTTTTATTTTTGGTTATTGTCGGGAAATTGCCGTTCACCATATTAATTTATGCTATGGGCAGTGTGGCGCTTTTTGAACTTTTACGGATGAAAAAGCTGAAGCTGGTTTCACTGCCGGGTTTGATCGGTCTTTTATTATTGTGGATGTTCTTATTGCCAAGCCAGTATTCGTTTTTTGAAGCAGACGGTATTTCAAAAATGGAAATCGCTTTGTTTGCGGTACTGCTTTTGCTGACTTACACAGTGTTGGTGAAAAACACCTTTACTTTTGATGAAGTCGGTTTTATTACGCTTGCAGCAATTTACATTGGAATGTGTTTTCATTATTTTATAGAAATCAGAAATCTTGACCAATACGGGTTAACATACATTTTTTACGCGTGTGTTGTGATTTGGTCCACGGATTCCGGTGCGTATTTTGTCGGGAAATCGCTTGGTAAGCGGAAACTGTGGCCAGAAATCAGTCCGAATAAAACAGTGGAAGGATTTGCAGGCGGAATCGTTATCGCGCTTGTATTGGCGACGATTTTTCAGCTTATTGCACATCTTCCGATCCCGTATATCTATATGCTGTTGATCACGCTGTTTTTGTCTGTTTTCGGACAACTTGGAGATTTAGTGGAATCCGCCTTGAAAAGACATTACGATGTAAAGGATTCTGGAAAGATTCTTCCCGGGCATGGCGGGATATTAGACCGTTTTGACAGTTTCTTGTTTGTCATGCCTTTCTTGTACTTTCTGCTTGCCCTTTTTTCATAAAAAAGTCTAATATGAATATGAGACTGATCATGCAGCACAAAGAATAGGAGTAGTGGCAACTTTGAAAAATATTTGTCTTTTAGGAGCAACAGGATCAATCGGCGAACAGACTCTTGACGTACTGCGTACACATCAAGATCAATTTCAGCTGATATCTATGTCGTTTGGCAGAAATATTGATAAGGCCGTTCCAATGATAGAGGCCTTTCAGCCGAAGTTTGTCTCTGTCGGTGATCTGGATACATATCATAAACTAAAACAAATGTCTTTTTCTTTTGAATGCCAAATCGGGCTGGGAGAAGAAGGACTGATAGAAGCAGCAGTGATGGAGGAGGTTGACATAGTTGTCAACGCCTTACTCGGAAGCGTCGGTCTCATCCCGACGTTAAAGGCAATTGAACAGAAAAAAACAATTGCGCTTGCAAATAAGGAAACTCTTGTCACTGCAGGGCATATAGTAAAAGAACATGCTAAGAAATATGATGTTCCGCTGCTGCCTGTTGACAGTGAGCATTCGGCCATTTTTCAAGCGCTACAAGGCGAACAGGCTAAAAACATTGAACGCCTCATCATTACGGCATCCGGCGGAAGCTTTCGGGACAAGACGCGGGATGAGCTCGAATCAGTAACAGTTGAGGACGCATTAAAACACCCGAATTGGTCAATGGGTGCAAAAATTACGATTGATTCGGCTACAATGATGAATAAGGGATTAGAGGTGATCGAGGCACATTGGCTTTTCGATATACCATATGAACAAATTGATGTGGTTTTACATAAGGAGAGCATCATCCATTCAATGGTTGAGTTTCATGACAAAAGTGTGATCGCACAGCTCGGAACTCCGGATATGAGGGTTCCAATCCAGTATGCACTCACTTACCCTGACCGCTTGCCATTACCAGATGCGAAAAGGCTTGAATTATGGGAAATCGGCAGCCTCCATTTTGAGAAAGCTGATTTTGACAGGTTCCGATGCTTACAATTTGCTTTTGAATCAGGTAAAATAGGAGGAACAATGCCGACAGTGCTAAATGCTGCAAATGAAGTAGCTGTTGCTGCCTTTTTAGCCGGCAAGATACCGTTTTTGGCTATTGAAGACTGTATCGAAAAGGCACTATCCCGCCATCAGTTAATTAAAAAACCGAGCCTGGCGGACATTCAAGAAGTGGACAAAGATACCCGGGGATACGTCAATTCAATACTCACATAAGGTGGTATGTTCGTGAATACAGTTATAGCGTTTATCATTATTTTCGGAACGCTCGTTTTCTTCCATGAACTGGGCCATTTATTGCTAGCCCAAAGAGCGGGAATTCTCTGCCGTGAATTTGCGATCGGCTTCGGTCCAAAGATTTTTTCTTTCAAAAAAAATGAAACAGTTTATACGATCAGGCTCCTTCCAGTCGGCGGATTTGTCCGTATGGCCGGCGAAGATCCGGAAATGATTGAGGTGAAACCCGGTTACACGGTTGGTCTTCTGTTTAATAAAGAAGATCAAGTTGAGAAAGTTATTATCAATCAAAAGGAAAAATACCCGGATGCTTTAGTCATCGAAGTGGAAACAGCAGATTTAGAGCATGATATGAAGATCACCGGCTATGAACAAGGGAAAGAGGATGAGCTTTCCAGCTTTACTGTCAGCGAAACATCCTTTTTCATTGTAGACGGAGAAGAAGTGCAAATTGCGCCGTATAATCGCCAATTTGGTTCCAAACCTGTGTGGCAGCGGATTAAAGCAATTGCTGCAGGGCCGATTATGAACTTTATTTTAGCTTACGTGATTTTAGTGATGCTTGGACTGGTTCAAGGCGTGCCGTCAAATGAGCCTATGCTCGGACAGCTGACTGACACCGGACGGGCGGCCGAAGCAGGGCTAAAAGAAGGGGATTACATCCAAAGCATTAACGGAGAGAAAATGAGATCTTGGACTGACATTGTCTCCGCTGTAAAAGAAAATCCGGATAAAGAAATAGATGTTGCCGTAAAAAGAGATAACAAAACGCTTCATATTTCAGTGACTCCGGAAGCTGTTAAAGATGAGAACAAAAAAACAATCGGACGTTTCGGTTCCTATGCGCCGACTGAAAAAGGTGTTCTCTCAGCAGTTGCTTACGGCGCGACATCAACAGTTGACGTCACTAAAGCCATTTTAACCAACTTAAGCAAGTTAGTAACAGGCCAATTTAAACTTGATATGCTGTCAGGTCCTGTCGGCATATATGACATGACAGACCAAGTGGCGAAAACAGGGTTAGTGAACTTATTCCAGTTTGCTGCGTTTTTAAGTATTAACCTTGGGATTGTTAACTTGCTTCCGATTCCGGCACTTGACGGAGGAAGACTGTTATTTCTATTTATTGAAGCGATTCGGGGCAAACCGATTAACAGGGAAAAAGAAGCATTTGTTGTATTTATCGGGGTAGCTTTCTTAATGCTTCTTATGCTGGTCGTCACATGGAACGATATCCAGCGGCTGTTCTTGTAAATGAAAAGTAAATCAATCAGAGGTGCGAAGAAATGAGACAAAGTTTGACGCTTATTCCTACGCTCCGTGAAGTTCCAGCTGATGCCGAAGCAAAAAGTCATCAGCTTCTTCTGAGAGCAGGATTTATCAGACAGAATACGAGCGGGGTATACAGCTATATGCCTCTTGCGTATAAGGTGATTCAAAACATTCAGCAGATTGTTCGTGAAGAAATGGAGAAAATTGATGCCGTAGAAATGCTTATGCCCGCACTGCAGCAGGCTGAGACATGGCAGGAATCAGGCAGATGGTATACGTATGGTCCTGAACTGATGAGACTAAAAGACCGTCATGGCCGTGAATTTGCTTTAGGGGCAACGCATGAAGAAGTTATCACTTCACTTGTTCGCGATGAGGTTAAATCTTATAAGCGTCTCCCTCTGACTCTGTATCAAATTCAGTCTAAGTTCAGAGATGAAAAACGTCCTCGCTTCGGTTTGTTAAGAGGCCGCGAATTTATTATGAAGGATGCGTATTCTTTCCATGCATCTGAAGAGAGCCTGGATGAAACGTATCAAAAAATGTACGAGGCCTATTCTAATATTTTTGCCCGCTGCGGCATTAATGTAAGACCTGTCATCGCTGATTCAGGCGCAATGGGAGGAAAGGATACGCACGAGTTTATGGCACTTTCTGCAATCGGAGAGGATACAATTGCGTATTCTGATGAATCACAGTATGCGGCTAATATCGAAATGGCTGAAGTTCTTTATCAAGAAGTCCCTTCTAATGAAGAGCCTAATGCTTTAGAGAAAGTCCACACACCTAACGTGAAAACAATTGAAGAACTGACTGCGTTTTTACAGATTTCCGCTGAAGCCTGCATTAAGTCGGTTTTGTTTAAAGCAGATGACCGTTTTGTCTTAGTGCTTGTAAGAGGCGACCATGATGTCAACGATATTAAAGTGAAAAATTTGCTTCATGCAGAAGTTGTGGAGCTTGCTACACAAGAAGAGGTCATTCAGCAGCTCGGAACAGAGCCGGGTTTTGTCGGCCCTGTCGGTGTCAATCAAGATGTTGAAGTATATGCTGATCATGCTGTGAAAGCAATAGTCAATGCTGTTGCCGGTGCGAATGAAGGAGATCATCATTATAAAAATGTCAACGTAAACCGTGACACGCAAATTAAAGAATTTGCTGATCTTCGTTTTATTAAAGAAGGTGATCCGTCACCAGATGGTAAAGGCACGATCCGTTTTGCAGAAGGAATCGAAGTCGGACAAGTCTTTAAGCTTGGGACACGTTATTCAGAAGCAATGAATGCGACCTACTTAGACGAAAACGGACGCGCGCAGCCGATGCTGATGGGCTGTTACGGAGTCGGTGTGTCAAGAACGCTTTCTGCTATTGCTGAACAGCATCACGACGAAAAAGGGTTAATATGGCCAAAAAGCGTTGCGCCGTACGATCTTCATATTCTTGCTTTGAACATGAAAAACGATTCGCAAAGAGAGCTTGCTGAAAAGCTGTATGCCGATTTAAAAGCGGAAGGCTATGAAGTGCTCTATGACGATCGTGCTGAGCGCGCCGGCGTAAAATTCGCTGATTCAGATCTAATCGGCCTTCCAATCCGCATTACTGTCGGAAAACGTGCTGACGAAGGAATTGTCGAAGTGAAAATCCGTCAAACGGGTGAGTCAACGGAGATTTCAGTAGACGAATTATCTGCATTTATCAGCAAGCAGTAATCACCATAACGATTTATCAAAAAACATGTTAAAATAGAAATAATAGAAGGTACCTCATTGCCTGAGGTACCTTCACTTATGATGTTTTTAGGGAGGGATACTGTCTGAATGGAACAGTTATCAGTAAACAGAAGGCAGTTTCAAATTCTTCTGCAGCAGATTAATATGACAGATGATACCTTCATGACATACTTTGAAGATGGTGAGATTAAAAAGCTGACAATCCACAAAGCGTCAAAATCTTGGCATTTTCATTTTCAATTTAAATCTTTGCTGCCTTTTCAAATATATGACACATTAACAATGAGGCTGACGCAATCGTTTGCCCACATAGCGAAAGTTACATCTTCAATTGAAGTGCAGGATACTGAAATCAGCGAAAGTCTTGTGCAAGACTACTGGTCACGCTGCATTGAAGAATTGCAAGGCATTTCGCCACCGATTATCAGTCTCTTAAACCAGCAAAAACCGAAACTGAAGGGCAATAAACTGATTGTCAAAACAAAAACGGACACAGAAGCGGCTGCTCTTAGGAACAAATACAGTTCCATGATTCAAGCCGGTTACCGTCAATTTGGTTTTCCGGATCTTCAGCTTGATGCCGAAATATTTGTATCCGAGCAAGAAGTTCAAAAGTTTCGGGAGCAAAAACTTGCAGAAGACCAAGAACGGGCCATGCAGGCGCTGATTGAAATGGAGAAGAAAGATAAAGAAAGTGATGAAGAGCAAGTGCCATCTGGTCCTCTTGTCATCGGTTATCAAATTAAAGATAACGAAGAAATCCGGACGCTTGACAGCATCATGGACGAAGAGCGGAGAATTACGGTCCAGGGTTACGTGTTTGATGTGGAGACCCGCGAGCTGAAAAGCGGGCGCACGCTGTGTATCTTCAAAATTACAGACTACACAAATAGTATTTTAATCAAAATGTTTGCACGTGAAAAAGAAGATGCGGCACTGATGAAGTCTCTGAAAAAAGGAATGTGGGTAAAAGCACGCGGAAGCATTCAAAATGACACTTTTGTCAGAGATCTCGTCATGATCGCAAATGACGTAAACGAAATAAAAGCAAAAACCCGGGAAGATTCGGCTCCTGAAGGCGAAAAAAGAGTGGAATTGCATCTGCATTCCCCAATGAGCCAAATGGATGCTGTTACGGGTATTGGAAAGCTTGTCGAACAGGCGAAAAAATGGGGGCATGAGGCCATCGCATTGACTGACCATGCTGTTGTTCAATCCTTCCCTGATGCATATTCTGCGGCCAAGAAGCATGGAATTAAAATGATTTACGGGATGGAAGCGAATCTCGTTGATGATGGCGTGCCGATTGCTTATAACGCTGCACACCGTCTGCTTGAGGAAGAAACATATGTTGTTTTTGACGTCGAGACGACGGGACTGTCTGCTGTTTACGATACCATTATTGAGCTGGCTGCAGTAAAAGTAAAAGGCGGAGAAATTATTGATAAATTTGAGGCGTTTGCGAACCCGCATCGTCCGCTTTCAGCCACAATCATAGAGCTGACTGGCATCACCGATGATATGCTTCGCGACGCTCCGGATGTCGTAGATGTGATAAGAGATTTCAGAGAATGGATCGGCGATGATATCCTAGTCGCTCATAATGCGAGCTTTGATATGGGATTCTTAAACGTAGCTTATAAAAAGCTTCTTGAAGTTGAAAAAGCTAAAAACCCAGTCATTGATACGCTGGAGCTTGGCCGTTTTCTTTATCCGGAATTTAAGAACCACCGTTTGAACACACTTTGTAAAAAGTTTGATATCGAACTCACACAGCATCACCGTGCGATTTACGATACTGAGGCGACTGCTTATTTGCTCCTGAAAATGCTGAAGGACGCAGCTGAAAAAGGCATTCAGTACCATGATGAGCTGAATGAAAATATGGGTCAGTCCAACGCTTATCAAAGATCTAGACCTTATCATGCAACATTACTTGCTGTGAACAGCACGGGGCTTAAAAATTTATTTAAGCTTGTGTCACTTTCTCATATTCATTATTTTTACAGAGTGCCTCGTATCCCGAGATCTCAGCTTGAGAAATACAGGGAAGGGCTTCTGATCGGTTCGGCCTGTGACAGGGGAGAGGTTTTTGAAGGGATGATGCAAAAATCGCCTGAAGAGGTTGAAGATGTTGCGTCATTCTATGATTATCTTGAGGTTCAGCCGCCTGAAGTGTACCGTCACTTGCTAGAGCTTGAGCTGGTCCGTGATGAAAAGTCGCTGAAAGAAATTATTGCGAATATCACGAAACTGGGTGAAAAGCTTAATAAACCGGTTGTTGCTACGGGAAATGTTCATTACTTGAATGATGAGGATAAAATTTATAGAAAGATTTTAATATCCTCTCAAGGCGGGGCCAATCCGCTTAACAGGCATGAACTGCCTAAAGTGCATTTCAGAACGACAGACGAAATGCTTGAAGCATTTTCTTTCTTAGGCGAAGAAAAAGCGAAGGAAATCGTTGTCACCAATACCCAAAAGGTTGCTTCTTTAATTGATGACATCAAGCCAATTAAAGATGATTTGTATACACCGAAAATCGAAGGCGCCGATGAAGAGATCAGAGAAATGAGCTATCAGCGTGCAAGAAGCATTTACGGCGAACAGCTGCCTGAAATTGTGGAAGCGCGGATTGAAAAAGAATTAAAGAGCATCATTGGCCACGGCTTCGCTGTTATTTATTTGATCTCTCACAAACTTGTAAAACGTTCACTAGATGACGGATATCTCGTAGGTTCCCGTGGTTCCGTTGGATCTTCATTAGTTGCGACGCTTACTGAGATTACTGAGGTCAATCCGCTGCCACCGCACTATGTATGCTCTGAGTGCCAGCATTCTGAGTTCTTTAATGACGGTTCTGTCGGTTCCGGCTTTGACCTGCCTGACAAGATATGTCCTCATTGCGGAACGCCTTTGAAAAAAGACGGCCATGATATTCCGTTTGAAACGTTCTTAGGATTTAAAGGGGACAAAGTACCTGATATCGATTTGAACTTCTCAGGGGAATATCAGCCGCAAGCACATAATTACACAAAAGTATTGTTCGGAGAAGACAATGTGTATCGAGCGGGAACAATAGGCACAGTTGCAGAAAAAACAGCCTACGGCTATGTAAAAGGCTATGCCGGAGACAATAACCTCCACATGCGCGGGGCCGAAATAGACCGGCTCGTACAGGGATGTACAGGGGTAAAACGTACAACTGGGCAGCACCCTGGGGGTATTATCGTTGTTCCGGATTATATGGATATTTATGATTTTTCACCGATTCAGTTTCCGGCAGATGCTACAGGTTCAGAGTGGAAAACCACTCATTTTGATTTCCACTCCATCCATGACAACCTGTTAAAACTGGATATTCTCGGACACGATGACCCGACCGTCATTCGGATGCTACAAGATTTAAGCGGGATTGATCCGAAAACAATTCCAACGGATGATCCTGAAGTGATGAAGATCTTCCAGGGAACCGAATCACTCGGTGTTACACAAGAACAGATCGGCTGTAAAACGGGAACTCTTGGAATCCCTGAATTCGGAACCAGATTTGTCCGGCAGATGCTTGAAGATACAAAGCCGACAACTTTTTCCGAGCTCGTTCAGATTTCAGGCTTGTCTCACGGAACTGATGTATGGCTCGGCAATGCGCAAGAGCTCATCCACAACAATATTTGTGAGCTGAGTGAGGTTATCGGCTGCCGTGACGACATTATGGTTTATTTAATCTATCAAGGCCTTGAGCCGTCCCTTGCCTTTAAAATCATGGAATTTGTGCGTAAAGGAAAAGGATTAACACCTGAATGGGAAGAAGAAATGAAAAATAACAATGTCCCAGACTGGTATATTGATTCTTGTAAAAAGATTAAATACATGTTCCCGAAAGCCCACGCCGCGGCTTACGTATTAATGGCAGTCCGCATTGCTTACTTTAAAGTGCATCACGCGCTTCTGTACTATGCGGCTTATTTTACCGTTCGTGCAGACGACTTTGATATCGATACAATGATCAAGGGCTCAACAGCGATCAAGGCGGTAATGGAGGATATTAACTCTAAAGGACTTGATGCTTCACCGAAGGAAAAAAACCTTCTCACTGTTTTGGAATTAGCCCTTGAAATGTGTGAGAGAGGCTATTCGTTCCAAAAAGTCGATTTATACCGCTCAAGCGCTACAGAGTTTATTATTGACGGCAACAGTCTTATCCCGCCGTTTAACTCCATTCCTGGATTAGGGACGAACGCCGCTCTGAACATTGTAAAGGCTCGTGAAGAAGGCGAATTCCTCTCTAAAGAAGATTTGCAAAAGAGAGGAAAAGTGTCAAAAACAATTCTAGAGTATTTAGATCGTCATGGCTGTCTCGAATCACTGCCTGATCAAAACCAATTGTCATTGTTCTAACGTGGAAAGCAGAATTTCTCTGGAAATTCTGCTTCTATGCATACATAAGCGCAAAAAATGCCATCGTAACATTAGAGTCTTTGCTTAGGCATGAGGGTAAGCGTATATCCATTTGCAATAAAAATATGGTTATGGTATAGTTTTATTGGAAATGCTAACGATTACCGAGGCAAAGAGTGGGGAAACCCGCTCTTTTGTATTGAACAAGAGAATTTTGTCTCGACATGTTCATCGTTTACTTTTTAGCCCCTGCTCTTTTGAAGCAGGGTTTTTATGCAGAGTGACGAGACGAATATGATATCGACAGCACAAGGAGGAAGAACATGAGCAAAAAAGTGACTGACACCGTTCAAGAAATGGCTCAGCCAATCGTAGACAGCCTTCAGCTGGAACTCGTTGACATTGAATTTGTCAAAGAGGGCCAAAGCTGGTTCCTTCGCGTGTTTATTGATTCCGATGACGGTGTGGATATTGAGGAATGTGCCAAAGTAAGCGAAGCTTTAAGCGAAAAGCTTGATGAGGCAGACCCAATTAGCCAAAATTACTTTCTTGAAGTCTCATCTCCAGGAGCTGAGCGTCCGCTAAAGAAAAAAGCCGATTTCGAAAAATCACTTGGAAAAAATGTGTACATTAAGACGTATGAGCCTATTGAGGGCGCAAAAGTGTTTGAAGGTGAACTGGCTGAATTTGATGGACAAACAGTGACAGTTGAGATCACGATCAAAACAAGAAAGAAACGAATCAATATTCCGTATGAAAAGATAGCTAATGCAAGATTAGCTGTTACATTCTAATGAATACAAATGTTTTAAGGGGGGAGACCGTTAAATGAGCAGTGAATTATTAGATGCTCTCACGATTCTTGAAAAAGAAAAAGGCATCAGTAAAGAAATTATCATTGAAGCAATCGAAGCTGCCTTAATTTCTGCTTATAAGCGGAATTTTAATCAAGCGCAAAATGTACGGGTGGATTTAAACCGTGAAACAGGCTCCATCCGTGTATTTGCAAGAAAAGATGTCGTTGACGAAGTATACGACCAAAGACTGGAGATCTCTATTGAAGAGGCACAGGGCATTCATCCGGAATATATGGTCGGCGATGTCGTCGAAATCGAAGTAACGCCTAAGGATTTTGGGCGCATAGCTGCTCAAACAGCGAAGCAGGTCGTCACACAGCGTGTACGCGAAGCTGAGCGCGGTGTGATTTATTCTGAATTTATCGACCGTGAAGAAGACATCATGACAGGTATTGTCCAGCGTCTGGACAATAAGTTTATTTACGTGTCTTTAGGCAAAATTGAAGCCTTGCTGCCGGTTAATGAGCAAATGCCGAATGAAAGCTACAAGCCTCATGACCGCATTAAGGTATATATCACAAAAGTAGAAAAAACGACGAAGGGCCCGCAGATTTATGTGTCAAGAACACATCCAGGCCTGTTAAAGCGTTTGTTTGAAATCGAAGTGCCTGAAATTTATGATGGAACTGTCGAGCTGAAATCTGTTGCCAGAGAAGCCGGCGACCGTTCAAAGATTTCTGTTCGCACAGACGATCCTGACGTGGATCCTGTCGGCTCATGCGTAGGCCCTAAAGGCCAGCGTGTTCAGGCGATCGTCAATGAATTAAAAGGTGAAAAAATTGACATTGTCAACTGGTCCAGTGATCCTGTAGAATTTGTCGCGAATGCGCTCAGCCCTTCGAAAGTGCTGGATGTCATCGTTAATGAAGAAGAAAAAGCGACAACTGTTATTGTTCCTGATTACCAGCTGTCTCTGGCGATTGGCAAAAGAGGACAAAACGCACGCTTAGCTGCTAAACTGACAGGCTGGAAGATTGATATTAAGAGCGAAACGGACGCAAGAGAACTTGGAATCTATCCGAGAGAACTTGAAGAAGAAGACGATGAGCCGCTCTTTACGGAGCCTGAAACTTCTGAATCGGATGAATAAGAGGTGACCTTAGGTGAATAAACACAAAAAGATCCCATTACGCAAATGTGTAGTGACTGGTGAAATGAAGCCTAAAAAGGAACTGATCCGAGTTGTACGTTCGAAAGAAGGCGAGGTCTCAGTAGACCCGACTGGAAAAAAGAACGGGCGGGGTGCTTATTTAACGCTGGATAAAGAGTGCATCTTAGCAGCAAAAAAGAAAAACACTTTGCAAAATCAATTTCAATCACAAATCGATGACCAGATTTTCGAAGAATTGCTGGAACTGGCAGAAAAGGTGAAAAAATAAAATGTCTGGAATGGAATGGTTTCCCTTGCTAGGTCTGGCCAATCGAGCTCGTAAGGTCGTGTCAGGCGAAGACTTGGTAATAAAAGAAATCAGGAATGCGCGTGCAAAGCTTGTCCTGCTTACAGAGGATGCATCATCTAACACAGCGAAAAAAGTAACCGACAAGTGCAATTATTATAAAGTCCCTTATAAAAAAGTCGAGAGTCGCGCGGTTCTTGGACGTTCTATCGGTAAAGAAGCCCGTGTCGTTGTCGCCGTCACTGACCAAGGTTTTGCGAATAAGCTGATCAGCTTGCTCGATTAATATTTTTGGGGGTGAACGAATGGCTAAAATGAGAGTATACGAATATGCAAAAGCGTTAAATGTTTCAAGTAAGGAAATTTTGACCGCACTGAAAAACATGGATTTAGAAGTGAATAATCATATGGCCATGCTTGAAGAAAAGGCCATTAAACAGCTTGATGCCAAATATAAAAAAGGCGGCGCAGCCGCTAAATCTCAAAAGCCAGCAGAAACGAACAAAAACAAACAGCCGCAAGGGGTCAATCAGCAATCAGCTGGAAATCAACCAAATAAAATTCGAGACGGAAAGAAGAATGACGTGCAGAATAATCAATTTAACAAAAACAAGAAGAATAACAACAACAACAAAAAAAACAAACGCAACCACAACAATAAAAACCAACATCAGCAAAAGCCTGTAAAGCCGAAAAAAGAGCTTCCTGAGAAAATTACATTCTCTGGCACTTTAACAGTCGGCGCACTGGCTGAAGAGCTTGGCAAAGAGCCTTCAGAAATCATTAAAAAGCTGATGCTTCTTGGTGTAATGGCAACCATTAACCAAGAGCTTGATAAAGACACAATTGAACTCATTGCATCAGAATATGGTGTTGGAACAGAAGAAGTTATTGTGCTTGAAGAAACAGAGCTGGAAAAATACGAAGAGCCCGATAATGAAGAGGATCTTGAAATTCGTCCTCCTGTCGTTACGATCATGGGTCACGTTGACCACGGGAAAACGACGCTTCTTGACAGCATCCGTAAAACGAAGGTTGTTGAAGGAGAAGCAGGCGGAATCACTCAGCATATCGGTGCTTACCAAATTGAAGAGAACGGCAAGAAAATTACGTTCTTGGATACTCCGGGCCACGCCGCATTTACAACGATGCGTGCACGCGGTGCAGAAGTAACTGATATTACAATTCTCGTTGTTGCTGCTGATGACGGTGTAATGCCGCAAACAGTAGAAGCGATTAACCATGCAAAAGCAGCTGAAGTTCCAATTATCGTTGCTGTGAATAAAATTGATAAAGAATCTGCAAATCCTGACCGTGTGATGCAAGAATTGACGGAATACGGACTTGTCCCTGAAGCTTGGGGCGGAGAAACAATTTTTGTTCCGCTTTCCGCTTTAACTGGAAAAGGCATTGATGAACTCGTTGAAATGATTTTGCTTGTCAGTGAAGTAGAGGAACTGAAAGCGAATCCGAACCGCCAGGCAAAAGGAACGGTTATTGAAGCAGAACTTGATAAAGGCAGAGGATCAGTTGCGACATTGCTTGTACAGACTGGAACACTGCATGTCGGTGATCCGATCGTAGTCGGCAACACATTTGGCCGTGTCCGTGCAATGGTTAACGACATTGGACGCCGTGTAAAAACTGCCGGCCCGTCAACTCCGGTTGAGATTACCGGTTTAAATGATGTCCCTCAAGCGGGAGACCAATTCCTTGTCTTTAAAGATGAAAAAACAGCTCGTTCTGTCGGGGAAGCCCGTGCTTCGAAACAGCTTGAAGAGCAGCGCAGCGATAAAGCGAAGCTTAGTCTTGATGACTTATTCGAGCAAATTAAACAAGGTGATGTAAAAGACATCAACATCATCGTAAAAGCTGACGTTCAAGGATCTGCTGAAGCTTTAACGGCCGCACTTCAAAAAATTGAAGTAGAAGGCGTTAAAGTGAAAATCATCCATACAGGCGTTGGTGCGATTACTGAATCTGACATTATCTTGGCATCTGCTTCCAATGCAATTGTTATCGGGTTTAATGTGAGACCGGACGGAAATGCTAAGAGTACGGCTGAGGCTGAAAATGTAGATATTCGCCTTCACCGTATCATTTACAAAGTAATCGACGAGATTGAAGCTGCCATGAAAGGTATGCTTGATCCTGAATATGAAGAAAAAGTCATTGGTCAAGTAGAAGTACGCCAAACATTCAAAGTATCTAAAATCGGTACAATTGCCGGCGGATATGTTACTGAGGGAACCATTACGCGCGACAGCGGCCTCCGTTTAATTCGTGACGGCGTCGTAATCTTCGAAGGCGAAGTAGACGTTCTGAAACGCTTTAAAGATGATGTGAAAGAAGTTTCACAAGGCTATGAATGTGGTATTACAATTAAGAAATACAATGACATTCGCGAAGGTGACATTCTTGAAGCGTTTGTCATGCAAGAAATTGAAAGAACGTGATCGGATTTGCGGAGTGTGAATGCATCATTTATGATGCAGGATCGCTAAAAGAAAAGCGTGCGGTTCTGAAGCGGATTTTAACCAGGGTTCAAAACAAATTCAATGTTTCGATTTCGGAGATTGGCTATCAGGACACATGGCAAAGAACCAGCTTTGGTATCGCCGCTGTTTCTTCCTCTCGCGTTCAAACAGAAAAAGAGCTGCAGCGCGTCCTAGCGTTTATCGATTCTTTTCCTGAAATTGAACGGACGATCACTAGGACAGAATGGTTTTAACTTAGAGGTGATTGAATTGAGTATGAGAGCAAACCGTGTCGGCGAGCAAATGAAAAAAGAACTCGGTGATATTATCAGCCGCAAGCTGAAAGATCCGAGAATTGGTTTTCTGACAGTAACGGATGTACGTGTATCAGGTGATTTGCAAATTGCAAAGGTGTATATCTCGGTTCTCGGTGACGAGAAAAAACGGGAGGAAGCGCTGAAAGGGCTGGAAAAGGCAAAAGGATTTATCCGATCCGAAATCGGCAGCCGCATCAGACTTCGAAAAACGCCTGAAATTGAATTTGAGTTCGATGAATCAATCGACTACGGAAATCGTATCGAAACACTGATTCACGAAATACATTCAGAGAAACCATCTGAATAAAAATGGAGAGGATAGGCGTATATCGTCTGTCCTCTTTTCTGCGTTTTAAAGAGAAAAGCTCAAAAGAAGGAGTGAAAGACAAATGGTTAACGGAGTTCTCCTTTTACATAAACCAGTTGGTATGACATCGCACGACTGTGTCATGAAGATCCGAAAACTGTTAAAAACAAAAAAAGTAGGGCATACGGGAACGCTTGATCCAGAAGTGTCAGGCGTACTTCCAATTTGTGTGGGAAGGGCGACAAAAATTGTCGAATACTTAACTGAAAAGTCTAAAACGTATGATGCGGAAATAACGCTGGGTTTTTCAACGACAACAGAGGATCAAACGGGCGAAATGGTTGAAACAACGCCTGTCAACCAAGACATTGATAAAGCGGAAGTAGAAAAGGTGTTAAACAGTTTAAAGGGTAAACAAGAGCAAATTCCTCCCATGTATTCTGCGGTAAAAGTGAACGGCAAAAAATTGTACGAGTATGCAAGAGCAGGGATTGAAGTAGAACGTCCGAAACGAATGATTACCATTGAAGACATTGCCCTGACGACAGAGGTTAAACATAACGGAGAAACTGCAAGTTTCAGGTTTACAGTGACATGCTCCAAAGGGACTTATGTAAGGACGCTGGCGGTCATGATCGGCGAAAAGCTCGGATATCCCGCTCATATGTCTCATTTAATCCGTACGGCATCCGGAGATTTTTCTCTAGACGAATGCTTTACCTTTGAAGAACTGGAAGCACAGGTCCAGTCCGGAACCGTGGGAGAGCATACAGTTCCTATTGAACGTGCGCTCAATCATTTGCCGAAATGGATCATAAGTGATACATTAGCTAAGAAAGTAGAAAATGGGGCTTTGCTTGAGACGCCCGAGCAGTTTTCTGAAATGACGAGCGAAGACCGCATTGCTGTCTTTACTGAAGCTGGAAGCTGTTTGGCGATTTATTTCCCCCATCCTGCAAAAAAAGGGCTGTTAAAGCCGGCAAAAGTATTGATGCAAAAAAGCGAACAATAGAAAAAAGGTGACCGTTCTGTGAAGACGATACATATTACACATCCTCATCATTTAATCAAAGAGGAGCAGGCAAAGTCTGTGATGGCGTTAGGGTATTTTGACGGCGTTCATCTTGGACATCAAAAGGTAATCGGCACAGCGAAGCAAATAGCTGAAGAAAAGGGCCTGGCATTAGCTGTGATGACCTTTCATCCTCATCCTTCTCATGTATTGGGCAGGGACCAGGAGCCAAAGGATCTGATTACGCCTCTGGAAGATAAAATAAACCAAATTGAACAATTAGGAACAGAGATTCTGTATGTCGTTAAATTTAATGAAGTATTTGCTTCTCTTTCTCCTAAGCAGTTTGCAGATCAGTATATTATCGGCCTTAATGTACAGCACGCAGTGGCGGGCTTTGACTTTACGTATGGCAAATACGGCAAGGGGACAATGGAGACCATGCCGCATGATTTAGACGGAAAAGCAGAGTGCACAATGGTAGAAAAATTAACGGAGCAGGATAAAAAAATCAGCTCCTCGTATATCCGTACCGCGCTTCAAAACGGAGACGTTGAATTGGCGAATACCTTGCTCGGACAGCCTTATTTTATAAAAGGAATTGTCATTCACGGTGATAAAAGAGGGCGGACCATCGGGTTTCCGACAGCAAATGTCGGTTTAAATAACAGTTATATCGTTCCGCCGACGGGTGTATATGCCGTAAAAGCGGAAGTGAACGGCGAAGTCTACAATGGCGTTTGCAATATCGGCTATAAACCGACGTTTTATGAAAAACGTCCGGAGCAGCCTTCAATTGAAGTTAATTTGTTTGATTTCGATCAGGAGGTATACGGAGCCGCTATAAAAATCGAATGGTACAAACGGATTCGGAGCGAGCGGAAATTCAATGGCATCAAAGAATTAACAGAACAAATTGAGAGGGATAAGCAGGAAGCCATCCGTTATTTCAGCAATCTGCGGAAATAACATGCAACGCACACAAATTTTATTCTAAAATATTTGCATATAGGCCCGATTTTTAGTATGATAGTTTTCGTAGTCTTAAAACCATTGCTTGGCAATCCGAAGTCACCGACGGTTGCTAGGTAACTGGGGCTAAATATGATTTGGAGGTGAAACAGGATGGCAATTACTCAAGAGCGTAAAAACCAACTCATCAGTGAGTTCAAAACACACGAATCTGATACTGGATCTCCAGAAGTTCAGATCGCTATCCTAACTGACTCAATTAACAACTTGAACGAGCATTTACGTACTCATAAGAAAGATCACCACTCACGTCGCGGTCTTCTTAAAATGGTAGGTAAGCGTCGTAATCTTCTTACGTATCTACGTAATAAAGACGTAACTCGTTACCGTGAGTTAATTAACAAACTAGGCTTACGTCGATAATCGTAAAAAGCGGGAGGATTCCCGCTTTTTTATCGTATTAAAGCGAAATTTCATATAACAAATCATTGAAATCCTTTTACATACTACTTTGACATTGATATGTTCAATTCATTTCGTTCATAATAGGAGTAATTGATTATTTCACACAACGAAGAGAGGAGTTCGTAATCGTATGGGACAAGAAAAACATGTCTTTACCATAGATTGGGCCGGAAGAACGCTTACCGTCGAAACCGGCCAGCTTGCCAAACAAGCAAATGGTGCTGTGATGATCCGCTACGGTGATACAGCAGTACTTAGTACAGCAACCGCTTCAAAAGAACCAAAACCGCTTGATTTCTTCCCGCTTACTGTAAATTATGAGGAAAGATTATATGCGGTAGGAAAAATTCCGGGCGGATTTATTAAAAGAGAAGGACGTCCAAGTGAAAAAGCGGTTCTTGCCAGCCGTTTAATCGACCGTCCGATCCGTCCTTTGTTTGCAGATGGATTCCGTAATGAAGTTCAAGTCATCAGCATTGTCATGAGTGTTGACCAAAACTGCTCTTCTGAAATGGCTGCCATGTTCGGTTCATCTCTTGCTCTTTCTGTATCGGATATTCCGTTTGAAGGACCGATTGCAGGGGTTACCGTCGGACGCATTGATGATCAATTTATCATTAACCCGACAGTCGATCAGCTTGAGAAAAGCGACATCAATCTTGTGGTTGCCGGCACGAAAGATGCCATTAACATGGTAGAAGCGGGAGCGGACGAGGTTCCTGAGGAAACCATGCTTGAAGCCATTATGTTTGGCCATGAAGAGATTAAACGCCTGATTGCATTCCAAGAAGAAATTGTAGCAGCAGTCGGCAAAGAGAAATCAGAAATTGCGCTCTATGAAATTGATGAAGAGCTTAGTCAAAAAGTAAAAGCTTTAGCAGAAGAAGATCTGCTGAAAGCCATCCAGGTTCATGAAAAGCATGCCCGCGAAGATGCCATTAATGAAGTGAAAAACAGCGTTGTGGCAAAATTCGAGGAGGAAGAGCATGATGAAGACACAATCAAGCAAGTAAAGCAGATTTTATCCAAACTGGTGAAAAATGAAGTGCGCCGCCTGATTACCGAAGAGAAAGTAAGACCGGACGGCCGCGGTGTCGATCAAATCCGCCCGCTTTCTTCTGAGGTCGGCCTTCTGCCAAGAACGCACGGATCAGGCCTGTTTACAAGGGGACAAACACAGGCCCTCAGTGTATGTACGTTAGGTGCTCTAGGAGATGTGCAAATCCTTGACGGCTTAGGTGTTGAAGAGTCAAAACGGTTTATGCATCACTACAACTTCCCGCAATTCAGCGTTGGGGAAACAGGACCAATGCGTGGGCCGGGACGCCGTGAAATCGGACACGGAGCACTGGGTGAGCGTGCGCTTGAGCCAGTTATTCCGTCTGAAAAAGACTTTCCTTACACTGTCCGTCTTGTATCAGAAGTGCTTGAATCAAACGGTTCAACGTCTCAAGCAAGTATTTGCGCAAGCACACTTGCAATGATGGATGCCGGTGTACCAATCAAAGCCCCGGTTGCGGGTATTGCGATGGGTCTTGTCAAATCAGGCGAACATTACACTGTTCTGACTGACATTCAAGGCATGGAAGACGCGCTTGGAGACATGGACTTTAAAGTAGCTGGAACGGAAAAAGGCGTAACAGCGCTGCAAATGGACATTAAAATCGAAGGCCTTTCCAGAGAGATTCTAGAAGAAGCGCTTCAGCAGGCGAAAAAAGGAAGAATGGAAATTCTCAACAGTATGCTTGCGACATTGAGCGAATCAAGAAAAGAGCTTTCTCAATATGCGCCTAAGATTTTAACAATGGCCATTAATCCTGATAAAATCCGCGATGTCATCGGGCCAAGCGGAAAACAAATCAATAAGATCATCGAAGAAACCGGTGTTAAAATTGATATTGAGCAGGACGGCACAATCTTTATTTCTTCAACAGTTGAAAGCAGCAACCAAAAAGCGAAAAAAATCATCGAAGACCTTGTCAGAGAGGTTGAAGTCGGCCAGCTTTACCTAGGTAAAGTGAAACGAATCGAAAAATTCGGGGCTTTCGTTGAAATTTTCAGCGGAAAAGACGGTTTGGTGCACATTTCAGAGCTTGCGCTTGAACGCGTAGGGAAAGTTGAAGATGTTGTGAAAATCGGAGACGAGATTCTTGTCAAGGTCACTGAAATTGATAAACAAGGACGAGTCAATTTGTCCCGTAAAGCGGTGCTCCGTGAAGAGAAAGAAAAAGAAGAACAACAATCTTAAATGAAAACATAAAAAGGAGCCTGGGAGACCCGGCTTCTTTATTTTGAAGCTTTTAAAAAGCAGGCGGGTTCTACCTTGTCCTTCTCCTTCATAATGTGAGGTGAGGGGGGACAGAACATGTACAAAAAATTTGTACCGTTTGCCGTTTTTCTATTTCTTTTTTTTGTCTCATTTGAGATGATGAAAAATCCGCACGCACTTGATTATATAGGGGCAATGAAAAAAGATACGGTGACTGTCACGGCGTCCAAAGACCCGTTATATGAAGAATTGCTTCAAAAAGCGCCGGAGTACGAAGTTAAGCCCCAGGATGCCAGAATCGATAAAGTGTGGAAAAGCATTCCCGGCTACAATGGACTGAAGGTCAATATTGAACAATCATATAAAAAAATGAAAAAACACGGGGAGTTTCGAGAAAACGACCTGGTGTACAGCCAAGTAAAACCAAAAGTTCATCTCAAGTCTCTTCAGCCTGAGCCTATTTATAAAGGGAATCCTGATAAACCGATGGTGGCTCTTTTAATCAATGTGGCATGGGGAAATGAGTATTTGGAAAAAATGCTTCCTATTCTGCAAAAGCATCAAGTGAAGGCTACGTTCTTTTTAGAAGGCAATTGGGTGAGAAACAATGAACAGCTC
This sequence comes from Bacillus sp. NS1, assembly GCF_058248265.1. Classification (NCBI taxonomy): domain Bacteria; kingdom Bacillati; phylum Bacillota; class Bacilli; order Caryophanales; family Bacillaceae; genus Bacillus; species Bacillus sp. NS1. The sequence goes on from NZ_JBZAZF010000002.1 coordinate 775,227, forward strand.
GCTAAGAAGATTGCGGAAGACGGACATGAAATCGGAAATCATTCATACAATCATCCGGATATGAGCAAACTGACTACAGGAAGAATTTCCGAGCAGCTTGACAAGACGAATGAACAAATAGAACAAACGATTGGCGTTAAGCCAAAGTGGTTCGCTCCGCCGAGCGGAAGTTTTCGAAAAGCGGTTATCGACATTGCAGCTGAGAAGCAGATGGGAACAGTAATGTGGACAGTTGATACGATCGATTGGCAAAAACCGGCTCCGTCTGTACTTCAAACGAGAGTGTTAAGCAAGATACATAATGGTGCCATGATTTTAATGCATCCGACTGACCCTACGGCGGAAAGTCTTGAAGCGCTGATTACAAAGATAAAAGACAAAGGATACGCGCTTGGAACAGTCACTGAACTAATGGATGAAACAAGACTGTTGAAGTAACAGATGCAGGCAACTTGTCTTTGAATAGGAGGAACAAATTTGATTAAACGATATACGTGTCAAAATGGTGTAAGAGTTGTGCTGGAAAATAACCCGACAGTCCGCTCTGTTGCGATCGGCGTATGGATCGGCACAGGTTCGCGGCACGAGATGCCGGAGATAAACGGGATTTCTCACTTTTTAGAGCACATGTTCTTTAAAGGGACGAGCACAAGATCTGCACGCGAGATAGCAGAATCTTTTGATCGTATTGGCGGTCAGGTCAATGCGTTTACTTCAAAGGAATATACCTGCTACTATGCAAAGGTGCTTGACGAGCATGCGAATTACGCGCTGGACGTATTAGCAGATATGTTCTTTCATTCAACTTTTGATGAAAACGAGCTGAAAAAAGAAAAAAATGTAGTATATGAAGAAATTAAAATGTACGAAGATGCACCAGACGACATTGTGCATGATTTACTGAGTAAAGCCACTTACGGCAATCATTCTTTAGGCTACCCAATTCTAGGTACGGAAGAAACGCTAGCTTCCTTCAACGGTGACTCTCTAAGACAATACATGCATGATTATTATACGCCGGACCGAGTGGTGATTTCGGTAGCGGGCAATATATCTGACAGTTTTATTAAAGATGTAGAAAAATGGTTCGGGTCATACGAGGCGAAAGGCAAAGCGACAGGCCTTGAGAAGCCGGAGTTCTACACGGAAAAACTGACGAGAAAAAAAGAAACAGAACAGGCTCATTTGTGCCTTGGATTTAAAGGCCTTCAGGTTGGCCATGAACGCATTTATGATTTAATTGTCCTGAACAATGTGCTTGGAGGCAGCATGAGCAGCCGATTGTTCCAAGATGTCCGCGAAGAAAAAGGCCTCGCTTATTCTGTTTACAGCTATCACAGCTCTTATGAGGACAGCGGAATGCTTACCATTTACGGAGGAACGGGTGCAAATCAGCTTCAGCAGCTGTCAGAAACAATTCAAGAAACCCTTGCCACATTAAAACGCGACGGCATTACCTCTAAAGAGCTGGAAAACAGCAAAGAGCAAATGAAGGGAAGCTTGATGCTAAGCTTAGAAAGCACAAACAGCAAAATGAGCCGAAACGGGAAAAATGAACTGCTGCTCGGCAAACATAAAACATTAGATGAGATCATCAATGAATTAAACGCAGTGAACTTAGAGCGTGTCAACGGTCTTGCCAGACAATTGTTTACTGATGACTATGCACTGGCACTCATCAGCCCTTCCGGCAATATGCCGTCTTAAAAAGGAAAAGCCTGCCCCATAACGGAGCAGGCATTTTTTTATCCCTTTGATCATACATAGTACAAGGGGGTGACAGACATGCGGCTCAGTGAATTATCAGGAAAGGAAATTGTAGACATCAAAAGAGCTGAACGGCTGGGAGTGCTTGGCCAGACCGATTTAGAAATCAATGAACAGGATGGCCAGATTACAGCACTCCTCATTCCAACAGTGAAGTGGTTTGGTTTGAGAAAACAAGGTCATGACATTCGGGTCCCCTGGCATCATATTCAAAAGATCGGATCAGATATGATCATATTAGACGTACCTGAGGAAATGTCTCCTCGACAAGAGTAAATGAAAAAAGGCTAAAATGACTGTGATAAAGGCTCTAAAGTAATCATCTGAACATCGGCTGCCGAAGCCGATGTTTTTTTATATGAAAAAAGCGCATGTTTTAATTCACCGGTATTTCCTTTTGATCATAAGATGAAGGGGAGCTTAACAACTAGAGATCCAGTATATACAAAGAAGGTGAACGTTTAGAATGTTAACCGGATTGAAAATTGCAGTTATCGGCGGTGACGCAAGACAGCTCGAAATTATAAGAAAGCTCACTGAACAGCAGGCTGACATCTATCTTGTCGGTTTTGACCAATTGGATCACGGTTTTACCGGAGCAGTAAAATGTAATATTGATGAAATTCCTTTTCAGCAAATAGACAGCATCATTCTTCCTGTCTCTGCGACAACAGGAGAAGGTGTCGTATCGACGGTATTTTCGAATGAAGAGGTTGTGTTAAAACAAGACCATCTCGACAAAACGCCTGCACACTGTGTCATTTTCTCAGGGATTTCTAACGCCTATTTAGAAAACATTGCAGCTCAAGCAAACAGAAAACTTGTTAAGCTGTTTGAGCGGGATGACATTGCGATATACAATTCTATTCCAACAGTAGAAGGAACGATCATGCTGGCTATTCAGCACACGGATTATACGATACACGGATCTCAGGTGGCCGTTCTCGGTTTGGGACGCACCGGGATGACGATTGCCCGTACATTTGCCGCGCTCGGGGCTAATGTAAAAGTGGGGGCAAGAAGTTCAGCGCATCTGGCACGTATCACTGAAATGGGGCTCGTTCCTTTTCACACTGATGAGCTGAAAGAGCATGTAAAAGATATAGATATTTGTATTAATACCATACCGAGTATGATTTTAAATCAAACGGTTCTTTCTAGCATGACACCAAAAACCTTAATATTGGATCTGGCCTCACGTCCCGGGGGAACGGATTTTAAATATGCCGAAAAACAGGGGATTAAAGCACTTCTTGCCCCAGGCCTTCCAGGGATCGTCGCTCCTAAAACAGCCGGGCAAATCCTCGCAAACGTCTTGAGTAAGCTTTTGGCCGAAATACAAGCTGAGGAGGGAAAATAAGGATGTCGTCATTAAAAGGAAAAAGAATCGGGTTTGGACTGACCGGATCGCATTGCACATATGAAGCGGTCTTTCCGCAAATTGAGGCATTGGTCAACGAAGGAGCTGAAGTGCGTCCGGTTGTCACGTTTAACGTAAAATCCACAAATACTCGATTTGGAGAGGGAGCAGAATGGGTTAAAAAAATTGAAGACTTGACTGGATATGAGGCCATAGATTCAATTGTGAAGGCAGAGCCCCTTGGGCCGAAGCTGCCCCTTGACTGTATGGTCATCGCTCCTTTAACTGGCAATTCGATGAGCAAGCTGGCAAATGCCATGACGGACAGTCCGGTGCTGATGGCGGCAAAAGCGACAATCCGAAACAACCGGCCGGTCGTGCTTGGTATTTCGACAAACGATGCTCTCGGCTTGAACGGAACAAATTTAATGAGGCTCATGTCAACAAAAAATATCTTTTTTATTCCATTCGGCCAAGACGATCCATTTAAAAAACCGAATTCAATGGTAGCCAAAATGGATCTGCTTCCGCAAACCATTGAAAAGGCACTAATGCATCAGCAGCTTCAGCCGGTTCTGGTTGAGAATTATCAGGGAAATGACTAAATTTACAGAAAATCTTTCCCAAACTAAAAAATTCGGCCATCACCCGCATATTCTATGGTAAAATAAAACGTAAAATCATAGTCAAATCAATTCAATGATGCTGATTGGCGGAAGGAGTTTTACAGATGGGAAGAGGTTTACACGTAGCTGTTGTCGGAGCGACAGGAGCTGTAGGACAACAAATGCTTAAAACACTTGAAGACAGAAATTTTGAAATGGACACACTTACATTGCTATCTTCAAAACGCTCTGCGGGAACAAAAGTCACGTTTAAAGGCGAAGAGCTGACTGTTCAGGAAGCTTCTCCTGAAAGCTTTGAAGGGGTAAATATTGCTTTGTTCAGCGCCGGCGGAAGCGTATCACAAGCATTGGCACCAGAAGCTGTAAAACGCGGCGCTATTGTTATAGATAATACGAGTGCATTCCGTATGGACGAAAATACACCGCTTGTTGTGCCTGAAGTGAATGAGGCAGACTTGCATGAACACAACGGCATCATTGCCAATCCTAACTGCTCTACAATCCAAATGGTTGCGGCTCTTGAACCGATCCGCAAGGCATACGGCTTAAATAAAGTCATCGTATCAACGTACCAGGCGGTATCAGGAGCGGGAAATGAAGCTGTTAAAGAGCTTTACAGCCAAACACAGGCGATTTTAAATCAAGAAGAAATTGAGCCTGCGATCATGCCTGTAAAAGGCGACAAAAAACACTATCAAATCGCCTTCAACGCGATTCCGCAAATTGATAAATTCCAAGATAACGGCTATACGTTTGAGGAAATGAAAATGATAAATGAAACGAAAAAAATCATGCACATGCCAGACCTTCAAGTAGCGGCTACATGTGTGAGACTGCCAATTCAAACTGGGCACTCAGAGTCCGTCTACATCGAAGTAGACCGTGATGACGCTACAGTTGAAGATATTAAAAATCTATTAAAAGAAGCTCCGGGCGTGACACTTCAGGATGACCCAAGCCAGCAGCTTTATCCGATGCCTGCTGATGCCGTCGGCAAAAACGATGTGTTTGTAGGACGCATCCGCAAAGACTTGGACAGAGCAAACGGTTTTCATTTATGGGTTGTTTCTGATAACCTATTAAAAGGCGCGGCATGGAACTCTGTTCAAATTGCAGAAAGCCTGAAAAAACTAAACCTCGTATAATAGAGAGAATTTCCTAAAGACGAATAGAAGAGAGTAAGGCGATATCAGCCTGCTCTCTTCTGTTACGTCCGAATAATTTGGAGTGAAAACAGTGAAGATAATTGTTCAAAAGTTCGGCGGAACATCTGTAAAAGATGATAATGGCCGCAAACTGGCTTTAGGGCATATTAAAGAAGCAATCAGTGAAGGATATAAGGTTGTCGTTGTCGTTTCAGCGATGGGCCGGAAAGGAGACCCGTACGCTACAGATTCTTTGCTGGGGCTGCTTTACGGCGATCAGTCAGCGATTTCTCCGCGGGAGCAGGATTTGCTTTTATCTTGCGGAGAGACCATTTCCTCTGTCGTCTTTACAAGCATGCTGCTTGATAATGGTGTGAAAGCAGCTGCGCTGACGGGGGCTCAGGCTGGCTTTTTAACAAATGATCAGCATACAAATGCGAAAATCATTGAAATGAGACCGGAGCGTTTATTCGGTGTGCTCGCGAACCATGACGCTGTAGTCGTCGCAGGATTCCAGGGCGCAACCGAAAAGGGTGATATAACAACGATCGGCAGAGGGGGCAGCGACACGTCCGCAGCCGCACTCGGAGCAGCTGTTGATGCGGACTACATCGATATTTTCACCGATGTAGAAGGTGTAATGACTGCTGACCCGAGAGTGGTGGAAAATGCGAAACCGCTTCCTATCGTGACATATACAGAAATTTGCAACTTAGCGTATCAAGGGGCGAAAGTCATTCATCCGCGGGCTGTGGAAATCGCAATGCAGGCCAAGGTTCCGATCCGTGTCCGTTCGACTTATTCGAAAGATAAAGGCACATTAGTGACATCGCATCATTCTTCCAAAGTCGGAAGCGATGTTTTTGAAAGGCTGATTACGGGAATTGCTCATGTCAAAGATGTCACGCAGTTCAAAGTGCCGTCCAAAATTGGCCAGTATAACGTTCAGACTGAAGTGTTCAAGGCGATGGCGAATGCGGGAATCAGTGTCGATTTCTTTAACATTACACCTAGTGAAATCGTATATACGGTGGCCGGAAATAAAACAGAAACAGCTCAGCGTATTTTAATGGATATGGGCTATGATCCGATGGTAACGAGAAATTGCGCAAAGGTATCGGCGGTCGGAGCGGGCATTATGGGTGTTCCTGGTGTCACGTCCAAAATTGTTTCGGCTCTTTCAGAAAAAGAAATTCCGATCCTTCAGTCGGCTGACAGCCACACGACGATATGGGTGCTCGTCCATGAAGCGGATATGGTTCCTGCTGTAAACGCTTTGCATGAAGTGTTTGAACTTTCCAAGTAAATGTGATTGAATCATGATGAGGTGAATAAAATGAATTTCGGAAATGTGTCTACAGCGATGATTACACCCTTTGATAATAAAGGGAACGTAGACTTTCAAAAACTGTCTACACTGATTGATTACTTGTTGAAAAACGGAACGGATTCTTTAGTAGTGGCGGGAACAACTGGAGAATCTCCGACCCTTTCAACTGAAGAAAAAATTGCGCTTTTTGAATATACGGTAAAAGAAGTAAACGGTCGGGTACCCGTTATTGCGGGTACTGGAAGCAACAACACGAAAGATTCCATCAAGCTGACAAAAAAAGCTGAAGAAGCGGGCGTAGACGCGGTCATGCTCGTTACGCCGTATTACAATAAACCTTCTCAAGAAGGCATGTACCAGCATTTTAAAGCAATTGCGGCAGAAACATCTCTTCCAGTTATGCTTTATAATGTGCCGGGCCGCACGGTTGCTTCTCTAGCTCCTGAAACGACGATCCGTTTGGCGGCAGACATTCCGAATGTTGTTGCGATTAAAGAAGCGAGCGGAGACCTCGAAGCGATTACAAAAATTGTTGCGGAAACGCCAGAAGACTTCTCTGTCTATTCAGGGGATGACGCCTTGACGCTTCCTATTCTCTCAGTCGGGGGACGGGGAGTTGTGTCAGTGGCGAGCCATATTGCAGGCTCTGATATGCAGCAAATGATCAAAAATTATACGAATGGGCAAACAGCTAATGCGGCACTGATTCATCAGAAATTGCTGCCGATTATGAAGGAACTGTTTAAAGCGCCTAATCCTGCTCCTGTCAAAACAGCGCTTCAGCTGAGAGGCCTTGATGTCGGTTCAGTGCGTCTTCCTCTTATCCCATTAACCGAGGATGAACGTCTGAGCTTAAGCAGCACGATCAGCGGACTGTAAGAAAAATTTCATACAGTGAAACAAACGCGGTCATTCTCACATTCAGCTGAGTTTGACCGTTTCTTATACATATTGGTTTTCCCTAAACCTTCTGCTTTATCTTGTTTTCTAAATTTACTTTCAGTTATAATAGGAACAAGTGATGATGGACGGGTATGAGACTAGGAGGATATAGATTTTGAAAAAGAAAAATACAGAAAACGTTAGAATTATCGCCCTTGGCGGTGTCGGAGAAATTGGGAAGAACCTTTATGTCATCGAAATTGACTCAGACATATTTGTTGTTGATGCCGGCCTTATGCATCCTGAAAACGAAATGCTCGGTATTGATGTGGTGATTCCTGACATATCATATTTGATTGAGCGGGCTGACCGCGTCAAGGCAATCTTTTTAACGCATGGGCACGATGAAAATATCGGCGGCGTTTTTTACTTATTAAACAAGCTGTCCGTTCCAGTATACGGAACAAAGCTGACGCTTGCGCTATTAAGAGAAAAATTAAAACAATACGGACATAACCGAAAAACTGATTTAAGAGAAATTCACTCCAAATCTGTCATTACATTTGAATCGACAAAAGTATCGTTCTTTAGAACGATTCATAGCATCCCTGATTCTGTGGGTGTGAGTCTTAAAACATCACTTGGATCTATTGTATGCACGGGAGACTTCAAATTTGACCAAACACCTGCGCTTAACCAAACGTGCGACATCGGCGAGATTGCCAAGATCGGCAATAGCGGCGTACTCGCCCTGCTTTCCGACAGTGCAAATGCGGAGCGCCCGGGCTATACACCTTCGGAAGCTGCTGTCAGCGGAGAAATTTCGGACGCGCTATATAATTCAGTGAACCGGGTGATTATTGCTGTTTTCGCATCCAATATTAACCGGATTCAGCAAGTCATTCATGCAGCGGCTCAAAATGGCAGAAAGATTGCTGTTGCCGGAAAAAATCTTCAATCTGTGCTGCAGCTTGCAAGAAAGCTCGGATATATTGAAGCAGATGATGAATTATTTATTTCTGTACAGGATGTCAAGAAATATCCGAAGCGCGAAGTGGCTATTATTACAGCCGGCAGCCAAGGTGAACCGTTAGCTGCACTGACAAGAATGGCAAACAAAGCCCACAAACAGCTGAACATTGAAGAAGGGGATACGGTTGTCATTGCGTCAACTCCAATTCCTGGGCAGGAACTCATTTATTCTAAAACAGTAGACCTTCTTGCGAGAGCCGGTGCCCAAGTCATCTTTGCCCAAAAGCGTGTCCATGTATCTGGACATGGCTCACAAGAAGAGTTAAAGCTTATGATTAATCTGCTTAAACCAAAATATTTAATTCCTGTAAACGGCGAATACAGAATGCAAAAAGCTCATTCGAAAATCGCTGAAGAAACCGGCATGAAGCGCAGTGACATCTTCTTAATTGAAAAAGGAGACGTCGTTGAATTCCGTGGCCAAAACGTAAAAATTGGGGATAAAGTTCCGTACGGCAATATTTTAATTGATGGTTTGGGTGTTGGTGATATCGGCAATATCGTATTGAGAGACCGCCGCTTGCTTTCACAGGACGGAATTTTAATCGTTGTGATTACACTTGATAAACAAAAGAAACATCTTGTATCAGGACCAGAAATTATCACTCGCGGTTTTGTTTATGTAAGAGAGTCTGAAGGACTTATCGTACAGGCTACTGAGCTTGTCCGTTCCATCGTGACAGAAGCGACTGAAACATCGAATGTTGAATGGTCAACGCTGAAGCAGGCGATGCGAGATGCGTTGAACCAATTCCTATATGAAAAAACGAAACGTAAACCGATGATCATCCCAATTATTATGGAAGTATAATGTCTGACTAAAGACCGGAGCTGCTCCGGTCTTTATTTTTTTGCCTTTTAAGCCGGGATTGAATTGAGTATCTTTGTTCATAATACAAAGAGAAATTCGGAAAGGGTGAAAGCGAGATGGATCATCGTATGGAAAACACAGAAGAAGAGCGTCCTGAAAAAAATGACGCGAAAGACAGCATTATGAATAAAATACAGCAGCTTGGTGAAACGACGCTTCCGCAGCTGCCCCAAGATACAAATATTCATTGTTTGACCATTATCGGACAAATAGAAGGTCATGTTCAGCTTCCTCCGCAAAACAAAACAACAAAATATGAGCATGTCATCCCGCAGATTGTGGCAATTGAACAGAATCCCAAAATTGAAGGCCTGCTGATTATATTAAACACTGTTGGAGGAGATGTTGAAGCGGGACTCGCAATAGCGGAAATGCTGGCATCATTGTCAAAACCGACAGTTTCCATCGTGCTTGGTGGAGGGCATTCCATCGGCGTTCCAATTGCGGTATCTTGTGATTACAGCTATATTGCTGAAACAGCAACGATGACGATTCATCCCGTTCGGCTGACGGGACTGGTAATTGGTGTGCCGCAAACGTTTGAATACCTGGATAAGATGCAAGAAAGAGTTGTTAACTTTGTAACAAGCCACTCAAATGTAAACGAGGATAAGTTCAAAGAGCTGATGTTTTCAAAAGGAAACTTAACACGCGATATCGGAACAAATGTCGTCGGTAAGGATGCTGTCGAGTACGGATTAATCGATCACGTCGGAGGAGTCGGACAAGCGATCAGTAAACTGAATGAGCTGATTGAGGAAGCAAGAGCAGAAGAAGGACGGATGATTCAATGATTCTGTATACCATGATGCCGCAGGAAATTGTTTTTGCGGAACAGAACCAACAGACAAGTGCACATGAGCAAATTGAATATAGAGGTGTGCCGCTTCTTGTCGAGATGAAAGGCAATGAAGCGGAAGTCATTCAAATCATGAGCACAAATCCAATGCATTTTCTCCACCCGGACATTTCTCCGGGACAAAAGCTGAAATTAAACGTATAAGATCCACCCCTTTTTAAAGGGCAAAATATGCTATAATAGGGGAATCCTACAGAAAAAACGCAGCCTGTAAACGGCTGCTTTCTTCATTATGTATGAACTGACATTTTTTAACGCAGTAAGGTGATGAGTGTGGCAAAGAAAAAACGAAAATCAAGAAAAAAACAGGCGAAGCAGCTCAATATAAAATACGAACTCAACGGATTGCTGTGTATCGCCATTTCAATTATCGCGATTCTTCAGCTAGGGGTAGTCGGACAAACCTTTATCTACTTGTTCCGCTTTTTTGCTGGAGAGTGGTTTATTTTATGCTTGTTAGGTTTATTGGTGTTAGGAGTCTCGCTGTTTTGGAAGAAGAAAACACCAAGCCTTTTAACGAGACGAAAGGCCGGCGTGTACTGTATTATCGCAAGCATATTGCTGCTTTCTCACGTGCAGCTGTTTAAAAATTTGACGCGCAAAGGTTCTATTGAGTCCGCAAGCGTGGTGCGAAACACGTGGGAATTGTTTTTGATGGACATGAATGGCAGTTCCGCCTCACCTGATTTAGGCGGAGGGATGATCGGTGCGCTGCTGTTTGCGGCTTCACACTTTTTATTTGCGTCAACTGGTTCTCAGATTATGGCGATTGTCATGATTTTGATCGGAATGATTTTAGTCACAGGGCGTTCTCTTCAAGAAACGCTGAAAAAGTGGATGAGCCCGATTGGCCGCTTTATAAAAGAACAATGGTTTGCATTTATTGATGATATGAAATCCGTCAAAACCAATATGAAGTCATCGAAAAAAACGAAGGCGCCGAGCAAAAAGCAAAAACCGGCCCGCAAAAAACAGCAAATAGAACCTGAGCCTCCTGATGAAGAAGAGGGGGATTTGGAAACGGTATCGCCTCTTATTCATTCAGAGCCGATTATCTCAAGCTTTTCAGATCGTAATGAAGATGAAGAGTCTCCAGTGATAGAAAAGCGCGCTGAACCTGTATCAGAGCCGATTCAGGACATACAGACTGAGACAGGTGATCAGGAAACTGTTTCTGCTCCACCTATGACCTTTACGGAGCTTGAAAATAAGGATTACGAGATGCCGTCACTGGATTTACTGGCAGATCCGAAGCATACAGGCCAGCAGGCAGATAAAAAGAATATTTATGAAAATGCGAGAAAGCTCGAACGCACCTTCCAAAGCTTTGGCGTAAAGGCGAAAGTCACACAGGTTCATCTCGGGCCGGCCGTAACAAAATATGAAGTGTATCCTGATGTCGGAGTAAAGGTTAGCAAAATTGTCAATTTAAGCGATGATTTAGCGCTTGCGCTTGCTGCAAAGGATATCAGGATCGAAGCTCCAATACCAGGAAAATCGGCAATCGGAATTGAGGTTCCGAACGCAGAAGTGGCGATGGTATCATTGAAGGAAGTACTCGAGTCTAAATTAAATGACAGACCGGACGCAAAGCTGCTAATTGGGCTCGGCCGTAATATTTCAGGTGAAGCTGTGTTGGCTGAGTTAAACAAGATGCCCCATCTTTTGGTCGCAGGCGCAACCGGAAGCGGGAAAAGTGTCTGTGTCAACGGCATTATTACAAGTATTTTGATGCGTGCGAAACCGCATGAAGTGAAAATGATGATGATCGACCCTAAAATGGTAGAGCTGAATGTCTACAACGGGATTCCGCATTTGCTTGCTCCGGTCGTAACTGATCCGAAAAAAGCGTCACAGGCTTTGAAAAAGGTTGTCAATGAAATGGAGCGGCGGTACGAATTATTTTCTCATACGGGTACAAGAAATATTGAAGGATACAATGATTATATAAAACGCGCCAACAATGAAGAAGGAGCGAAACAGCCGGAGCTGCCATATATCGTTGTGATTGTGGACGAGCTTGCTGACCTCATGATGGTCGCTTCATCTGATGTGGAAGACTCGATTACGAGATTGTCCCAAATGGCGCGGGCTGCCGGCATCCATCTCATTATTGCGACACAGCGGCCGTCGGTTGACGTTATCACAGGGGTCATCAAAGCGAATATTCCGTCTCGGATCGCGTTCAGTGTATCTTCACAGACGGATTCAAGGACGATTCTTGACATGGGTGGCGCTGAGAAGCTGCTTGGCCGCGGCGATATGCTGTTTTTGCCTGTCGGGGCTAATAAACCTGTCCGTGTGCAGGGAGCATTTTTGTCGGATGACGAAGTGGAGAAGGTCGTCGACCATGTAATTACGCAGCAGAAAGCGCAATATCAGGAAGAAATGATTCCTGAGGAGATAACGGAAACTCATTCTGAGGTTACCGATGATCTTTATGATGAAGCTGTTGAATTAATCGTCGGCATGCAAACGGCATCTGTTTCAATGCTGCAAAGAAGATTCAGAATCGGTTATACGAGAGCTGCGCGCCTGATTGACGCCATGGAGGAACGAGGCGTTGTCGGGCCGTATGAAGGAAGCAAACCTAGGGAAGTCTTATTATCAAAAGAGAAATATGATGAACTCTCTTCTTAAAGAAGGGAGTTCAGTTTTCTCCAGTTATCAATAATAACATTATGTAAACTAATAACCTTTCTGTTTATTTTTTCGACAAAACATGATATAGTTGTCCCAATTGTTCAATAATTTTTATCGAAAGTGGTTTACGGAGGGGAAACATGTCTACAAAAGCTGATAATCGGCACTTGTATTTGAAAGTAATTGAACGAATTAAAGAGGATATTAAAAATGGCATCTACACTGAGAAGGAAAAGCTGCCTTCTGAATTTGAGCTTTCCAAAAAGCTTGGTGTCAGCAGAGCGACGCTTAGAGAAGCCTTGCGGATACTGGAAGAAGAGCATGTCATTATCAGAAGGCATGGTGTAGGCACTTTTGTCCATTCTAAGCCGTTATTTCTTTCGGGCATTGAACAGCTGAACAGTGTAACGAAGATGATAGAACAGGCAAATATGGCGCCTGGCACGATTTTTCTATCATCCCAAGTGCTTATGCCGTCTGAAGATGATATTAAGAGATTTCATTTGGCAGATGGGCAAGAACTTTTTTACCTCGAACGAGTCAGGACAGCTAATGGACAGCCGATTGTGTATTGTATAGACAAAATTCCAATGGATATTTTGCCGAATTCTTTCTCTCATCAGCAGGAATCAATGTTTGACCTGCTTGAGAAAAATTCAGGCTCCGTGATCAGCTATGCCGTGACTGATATTGAACCGATCGGCTATCATGATACCATTTCTCCAGTGCTGGAATGCGATCCGGAAACAGCTCTTTTGCTGTTAAAACAAACCCATTACGATCAGCACGAGAAACCAGTGCTTTACTCATTAAATTATTTTAGAGCGGACAAATTCAGATTTCATGTTTTGCGTAAACGATTCTAAAACGGGCGCTGTGATGTGTCTGTTTTTTTATTTGCACTGATTCATGTTTCTTTGTACATACTTTCACTTCGGTTAACGCAACATATAAGGGATGACAAGAAAGTGAATGGGTGAAGATGTTGAGAAAGAAAAATGGAATGAAAAATATTATTGCATTGTCTTCCGTACCGCTTGTGATGACACTAGGGAACTCCATGCTGATTCCTGTTCTTCCGATGATGGAGAAAAAGCTGTCAGTGACTTCATTTCAAGTGTCTTTAATCATTACTGTATATTCAGTAGTAGCGATTATTTGCATTCCGATTGCCGGATATTTGTCGGATCGATTCGGGAGAAAAAAAATATTGCTTCCATGCCTCCTCATTGCAGGATTAGGTGGGTTGGTGGCTGCTTTTGCCTCAACCTATATGAAAAATCCTTATGCTATGATTTTGGCGGGTCGGGTCCTTCAAGGTGTCGGCTCTGCAGGGGCGGCTCCCATCGTTATGCCGTTTATCGGCGATTTGTTTCAAGGAGACGATGAAAAGGTCAGCGCCGGCCTTGGTGATATTGAAACCGCCAACACGTCAGGGAAGGTACTGAGTCCCATACTTGGCGCCTTATTGGCTACCTGGTACTGGTTTGTCCCGTTTTGGTTTATTCCGTTTTTCTGTTTGATCAGCTTTTTGCTCGTATTGTTTCTGGTGGCTAAGCCTGAAGAAGATGAGGATGCGCCAGCTGTATCTGAATTTATCAAGAGTGTGCGGAAAATCTTTAAACAGGATGGACGCTGGCTTTATACGGTCTTTATTATCGGGTGTGTGATTATGTTTTTGTTATTTGGCGTATTATTTTATTTGTCAGATACGCTGGAGAACAAGTATGCCATTGATGGAGTGGCTAAAGGCGGGTTACTTGCAATCCCACTTTTATTTTTGTCAACCAGTTCATTTATAGCTGGCAAAAAGATCGGCAAAGATAAAGTTCGAATGAAATTTTGCGTTGTTACGGGAATGATCCTGTTAACCCTGTCTTATATTGCCTTGTGGTGGAACCACAGTTTTTATTTTTTATTTATCTTTTTAAGCTTTGGCGGAATTGGGATTGGAATGGCGCTTCCGGCTTTAGATGCACTGATAACCGAAGGAATTGAAAGTGAGCAATGCGGAACCATTTCCTCCTTTTACAATAGCATGCGCTTTATAGGAGTAGCTCTCGGTCCACCTGTGTTTGCGGCATTAATGTCTAATGCAAACTGGCTGATTTTCATTCTGTCGGCGTTTTGCAGCATCGTTTCTTTATTCCTAGTGATCTTTACTGTCGATGCTAAAAAAAGTGAAGAGGAAGAAAAAAACCTAGGGACGGTCTAGCCAACCGTCTTTTTTGTGTAATTTAACCAGTTTATAACTGTCGTTCTGACAGGCACAAACAGCGGTCTTTCAGATTAAAAATGGATTACTATATAGCCTCCGTTGTGTTGGGTGGAGGTTATTGTTTCCTTATAAATCCTACAGTTGCTATAATTACATGAAAGAGTGTTTCTGCGGATGCTGAAAATTGGTCATAATACATACTAATAAGAAATGAACGAAGGAGGTTCCATATGTCATATGTAAATGAAATCAAAACAAAGCACGGCGGTTTAACCGCACACATTGTAAAAACAGAAAAATTTAAAACCGTCTCGCTTATTTTTAAAATGCTTGCGCCTTTGACAAAGGACCAAGTCACGAAAAGAGCTCTGCTTCCGCATGTGCTTCTTCGCGGAACAAAAAGCCATCCGAAAACCTCGGAATTGCGTTCTTATTTGGATGAACTGTACGGCACGTCCGTTTCGGCGGATCTTTCGAAAAAGGGAGAGCGGCATGTCATTACGTTCAGGCTTGAAATCCCGAATGAAAAATATTTAAAAGATCAAACACCGCTTCTTGAAAAAGGATTACAGCTTCTCGCAGAAATCGTCTTTTCACCTGCTTTAGAGGGAGACGCTTTTCAATCACAATATGTGGCTCAGGAAAAACGGACGCTCAAGCAAAGAATCCAAGCCGTCTATGACGATAAAATGCGCTACTCGAATTTAAGGCTGATACAGGAAATGTGCAAAAATGAGCCTTATGCTCTCCATGTCAATGGAGAAATCGACGATGTCGATGCCATTACGGCCGATCAGTTATATGAAACATATCAAAGCGCTATCCAAAAAGACCAGCTCGATCTTTATGTTGTTGGCGATGTGGACAGTAACCAAGTGCAAGCGGCAATTGATAAGTATTTCCAAACAAAAGAGCGTACCCTCGGCACGATTGAAAACAATCACGATGAGCACAAAGCCCAGCCAAAAGAAGTAATTGATGAAGAAGATGTCAAACAAGGAAAGCTGAATATCGGCTACCGCACCAGCATCACTTATACGGAGCAGGATTATCCTGCTTTGCAAGTGTTTAACGGGCTTTTCGGTGGATTCTCTCATTCCAAACTTTTCATCAATGTTCGGGAAAAAGCCAGTCTTGCATACTACGCCGCTTCGCGTATAGAAAGTTTTAAAGGCTTGTTAATGGTGATGTCGGGCATTGAAGTGAAAAATTACGAACAGGCTGTTTCCATTATTGCTGAGCAATTTCAGGCAATGAAAAACGGCGACTTTAGTGAGCAGGACATTGCTCAGACAAAGGCTGTTATTCGAAATCAAGTGCTGGAAACCATTGATACTGCATATGGTTTATCTGAATTTTTATATCAGCAGGCCGCTGCCCAAGTCGATATTCCTATCGAAGACTTTCTCGCGAATATTGAGCAGGTCACAAAAGAGGATATCGTGAAAGCCGGCGAAAAGATTCAGCTTGATACGACTTATTTCTTAAAAGGGACGGAGGGTGCATCTTGATCAAACCAATCGAATACGAACAGCTCCAGGAGACGCTGTACCATGAAAAAATGTCAAACGGCCTTGACGTTTACGTTTTGCCGAAAAAAGGCTTCAACAAGACATATGCGGTCTTTACAACAAAGTACGGCTCTATAGATAACCGTTTTGTCCCTTTAGGTAAAAATGAGATGGTTCACGTGCCGGATGGCATCGCCCATTTTCTTGAGCACAAGCTGTTTGAAAAAGCGGACGGAGACGTTTTTCAAGATTTCAGCAAACAGGGTGCTTCTGCCAATGCGTTTACGTCATTTACAAGAACGGCTTATCTTTTCTCAAGCACATCAAATGTTGAACGCAATTTAGAGACGCTCATCGATTTCGTACAGGACCCGTATTTTACTGAAAAAACGGTTGAAAAAGAAAAAGGGATTATCGGGCAGGAGATTAACATGTATGATGACAACCCCGATTGGAGGCTTTACTTCGGGGTCATTGAAAACATGTACAAAGAACATCCTGTCAAAATTGACATAGCGGGAACAGTGGAAAGCATCTCACATATTACAAAAGACAATCTTTATGAATGCTATGAAACGTTTTATCACCCGAGCAACATGCTCCTCTTTATTGTCGGTCCTGTAGATCCTGAAGCGATCATTTCTCAGGTAAGAGAAAATCAGGAGAGAAAGCCGTATACAGACCAGCCGGAGATCAAACGGGAAGAAGTAAAAGAGCAAGAAGCGGTTTTCCGCAAAGAAAAAGAGATTAAAATGAATGTACAGGGACCGAAATGCCTTGTCGGGCTGAAATCAAAGAATCCGTTAAAATTAGGCAAAGAGCTGTTAAAGCATGAACTTTCAATGAACTTATTGCTTGAATCTCTTTTCGGCAAAAGCTCTGCCCAGTACGAGTCACTTTATGAAAAAGGGTATATTGACGAAACGTTCAGCTTTGATTTTACTGCTGAATATGGGTTTGGTTTTGCGGCGATCGGCGGTGATACGCCGGAGCCTGATCAATTGGCTGAAGACATTTCAAGCATGCTTCTGCGCGCCGGTGAACTGATTACTGCTGAAAAGATTGAACTTGCCAGAAAGAAAAAGATCGGTACATTCTTAAAAGCGCTGAATTCACCCGAATACATTGCCAATCAATTTACCCGTTATGCTTTCTTGGATATGAGCCTATTTGACGTCGTATCTGTACTTGAGCAAATTACTCTCGAGGATGTCCAGAAAGTTATACAGGAGGAAATTGCTGCAGACAGACTAACTGTCTGCAAGATTGTTCCTAAATCATAAACAAAACATCCCTCCAGTGTGAGGGGTGTTTTTCTGCGGAAAGAAGGAAAGAGGATGATCAAAACAGCACTAATCACCGGAGCAAGCGGCGGCATTGGCAAAAGCATAAGCGAAACCCTTGCGGGAGAGGGATACAATCTGCTGCTGCATTATCATACAAATCAAAAAGCGGCAGCGGAGCTGGCTGAAAAGTTAAGAGAGACGTTTGGTATTCACGCTGAGATATTGCAAGCTGATCTATCCACACCGGAAGGAGCAGATAAGCTGACAAGTTCAATTGTTCAGCCGATTGATGCAATTGTTTTAAACAGCGGAAGAAGCCATTTTGGGCTGATTACGGATGTGGATAATACAACTGTTCAGGAAATGGTTCAGCTCCATGTGGCGAGTCCGTATATGCTGACGAGAAACCTTCTTCCAGGCATGATCCGGAATAAATCAGGAGTGATTGTAGCTGTCAGCTCTATTTGGGGAGAGACTGGGGCATCTTGTGAAGTGCTGTACAGCATGGCGAAGGGAGCTCAGCACTCGTTTGTAAAAGGACTGGCTAAGGAGCTTGCGCCAAGCGGAATCAGAGTAAACGCTGTAGCGCCGGGCGCTGTTGATACAAATATGATGAATCAATTCACACCGTCTGAAAAAGAAGAGATCGCTGATGAGATCCCGATCGGCCGGCTGGCCCGGCCGCAAGAAATTGCCGATGCAACAGCTTTTCTTCTGTCTGAAAAAGCGTCATATATCACCGGCCAAATTCTGTCGGTGAATGGCGGCTGGCACTGCTGATCAGAAAATATTCTGTGTATAGTTTCTTATGCGAAGGACACAATAATCTTGTAACTTCACATGAAATGGAGGAAACAAATATGTCAGTATTAGAAAACTGGGATAGCTGGAAAAACTTCCTTGGCGACCGTCTGAACTATGCGCAAGATAAAGGTATGAGCCAGGATACTATTACAGATCTTGCGACAGAAATCGGCAGTTACTTGGCTAATGAAGTGGAATCTAAGAACGAGCAGGAAAAAGTGCTGGCAGATCTTTGGAGCGTAGCATCAAAAGATGAACAGCATGCTATTGCCAATATGATGGTTAAGCTTGTTGAAAATAACAGCACTCACTAGGAAGAGAGGAGATTTTTCCTCTCTTTTTTTATGTTTTCCTCATCACAGCAACATTCTTCTTTCTAATTAGAGAAAAATGCTTTATGATAAAGGAAGGTAAAATTTTGCCACAATGAAGGGGGTATATCATTTGGCAAAGCTCGAATGGTATTTTGAATATGAAATTCAAGTGAACCGCCCCGGACTGCTCGGGGATATTTCATCTCTTCTTGGGATGCTTTCTATTAACATCGTAACGATAAACGGCGTCGATCTTTCCAGAAGGGGAATGCTCCTCAGGTGCCGCCATATAGATCAAATTAAACGATTAGAATCAATCTTAAAAACAATGGAAACAATTAAAGTAACGAAGCTGAGAGAACCGAGGCTTCGCGACCGTCTTGCCGTACGTCACGGCCGGTATATTCAAAGGGATGCCGATGACAAGAAAACGTTCCGCTTTGAACGGGACGAGCTAGGCTTATTAGTCGATTTTATGGCCGAACTGTTCAAAAAAGAAGGCCATAAATTAATCGGAATTCGTGGTATGCCTCGTGTCGGGAAAACAGAATCAATTGTAGCCTCCAGCGTGTGTGCAAGCAAAAGGTGGCTTTTTGTGTCATCAACTTTGCTGAAGCAGACGATACGAAGCCAGCTGATTGCCGATGAATACAGCACTGAAAATGTCTTTATCGTTGACGGAATTGTGTCAACACGAAGAGGGTCGGAACGCCATCTCCAGCTGGTCAGAGAAATCATGAGGCTGCCTGCAACAAAAGTGGTGGAGCATCCGGACATATTCGTTCAAAATACAGAGTATACACTAGATGACTTTGATTATATTATTGAACTGAGAAATGACCCTGATGAGGTTATTACATATGAACATGCCGAGGAACCCCAAATGTTTGATCAATCCGGGTTTTCAAGCTTTGATTTTTAAAATTGGAAGGTGTTTGTTGTGACTGAACTAGGAATCCGGCTCAAAGAAGCCAGAGAGGAAAAAGCAATGTCATTGGATGATCTCCAAGCGGCAACAAAGATTCAAAAAAGGTACTTAACCGCCTTGGAGGAAGGGAACTATGACATTATTCCGGGAAAGTTTTATGTCCGGGCATTCATTAAGCAATACGCGGAAGCTGTCGGGCTTGATGCGGATCAGCTGTTTGAGGAACATAAAAAAGATATCCCGAATACGTATCATGACGATGTGTCTGAAAAGATCTCCGGCATGAATCTTCAAAAGGAAATGCCAAAGACAGCATCTAAGGCGCTGGAGCTGCTGCCAACGATACTTGTCATACTCGGCGTGATTGTCGTGATTGCGATTGTGTACGCGATCATTCAATTTGCGAATCATAAAAACAGCGATGATAACAATGCCGCATCTGAAAAATCAATTACGCAAAGTGAAAGCAAGTACGAAATCCCTAAAGATTCAACGCTAAAAAATAACAGCTCTCAAAAAGAGACGGACACTAAAAAAGAAACGAAAGAAAAAGAAGATAAAAAAGAAGAAAGCGACAGTGATAAACTGGAGATTAAAGCAACTGGCACTGAGGGATCATTAACGACTTATGAAGTGTCCGGCGCTGATAAAATCGAGCTTGAACTAAAAGCATCAGACAGCTCTTGGATTCGAGTGCGCGATGAAAACAGCAGCTCGTTAAAAGAGGGAACGCTGAAAAAAGACGAAACCTATAAAAAAGACATAACTGAGCAGAAACAAGTTGAAATCCGCACCGGATATGCACCTAATCTGAAAATAAAAATCAACGGTAAGGTTCTTTCATATGAACTTGATCCGAAAAAAGTGATGGCACAAACCATAAAGATTGTAAATAAAAAGGAAGAAAAGTCATCTTAATTACCAGATGACTTTTCTTCACGTCCGAGTATGAAATTGGAGGGGCTTTATGTTTAACTTACCAAATAAAATCACACTAGCTAGAATCGCATTAATCCCGATCTTCATGATTATCATGCTGGCGCCGTTTGACTGGGGCAGGCTCGAATTTGGAGACGAATCGATCCCGGTCGCACACTTGGCGGGAGCTATCCTATTTATTATTGCATCCACAACAGACTGGGTAGACGGATATTATGCCCGAAAACTGAATCTCGTAACAAACTTCGGAAAATTTCTTGATCCGCTTGCTGACAAACTGCTTGTATCCGCAGCGTTAATTATCCTTGTTCAATTTGATCTTGCTCCAGCCTGGATGGTCATTGTGATTATCAGCCGGGAGTTTGCCGTGACAGGTTTAAGGCTTGTCCTTGCCGGAACTGGAGAAGTCGTAGCGGCTAACATGCTTGGTAAAATTAAAACCTGGGCACAAATCATTGCGGTTTCCGCATTGCTTCTTCATAATCTTCCGTTTGAACTTGTGTCATTCCCGTTCGCTGACTTAGCGCTGTGGGTAGCTGTCTTCTTTACTGTCGTCTCAGGCTGGGAATATTTCGCTAAAAACTGGGAAGCGTTAAAAACATCTAACTAAGAAAGAAGGACTTCGTCATGGAATTTCCAAAAAAAGCAGAAATTATTGCAGTCGGTTCAGAGTTGTTGCTTGGCCAGATCGCCAATACAAATGCTCAATTTATCAGCAAACAGCTCGCTGAAATCGGAGTGAACGTATTTTATCATACAGCAGTCGGAGATAACCCGGAGCGGCTGAACCAGGTCATCCGCATTGCCGAAGAACGCTCCGACTTCATTATTTTTTCAGGAGGTCTCGGACCGACAAAAGATGATCTGACGAAAGAAACGATTGCAAATGCGCTAGGACGTCCGCTTGTGTTAAATGATGAGGCGTTCCAATCCATTGAGGACTATTTCAAACGAACAAAACGCACGATGTCACCTAATAACCGAAAACAGGCGCTTGTGATTGAAGGATCCGACGTACTGGCAAATCACTTTGGAATGGCACCGGGAATGCTTACAGAGCATGAATCGCGCTTTTATATGCTTCTTCCTGGACCGCCAAGCGAATTGCGTCCCATGTTTGAAAATGAGGCAAGGCCTCTTCTGCTGAAAAAGATGGGTTCAAATGAAAAAATTGTGTCAACCGTTCTTCGCTTTTTCGGTATCGGAGAGTCTCAGCTTGAAGCCGATTTGGAAGATATTATTGATGCACAAACAAACCCGACAATCGCTCCTTTGGCGGCTGATGGAGAGGTGACGCTGCGTCTGACAGCCAAGCATGCTGACGAAAAGGAAACTGAGCGTCTGTTAAAAGAAACAGAGGCTGTTATCTTAGAACGTGTCGGTGAATTTTTCTATGGCTACGATGATACTTCCCTTGTAAAGGAGCTTTCTAAAGCATGTAGGGAAAAAGGCATTACGATTTCCGCGGCGGAAAGCTTTACCGGCGGGCTGTTTTCTGAATGGCTGACGGATCTTGGCGGTGCTTCAAAACTATTTGCCGGCGGCATCGTTTGCTATACAAACGACGTAAAGCAGAATGTGCTTGGTGTCAAGAAGGAAACATTAGATCAATTTGGCGCGGTCAGCAAGGAGTGCGCATCAGAGCTGGCAAAGGGTGTTCAAAAGCTCACTGGCAGCGACATCGGCATCAGCTTTACCGGTGTAGCAGGACCTGATACTCAAGAAGGGCATGAGCCTGGACATGTGTTTATCGGCATTTCAGCAAATGGAAAAGAAGAGGTTCACGAGTTTCACTTTGCGGGCTCCAGAACGGGAATCAGAAAACGCGGTGCTAAATACGGCTGCCATTTAATCTTGAAGCTTTTAGAGCAAAAATAATATTTTCAGCACATTATCCTCCTTAGAAAACATGATTTCTCTGATACATTATGATATTTTGATAGAAATCACGCCAAGAAAAAATCCGAATATGCGTTCGCTTTTTTCTTGGCAAATCCCTTCAAACAGGGTATAGTATATGTAGTGGTAACATAAAGGAGGAAAAAATAGAATGAGTGATCGTCAGGCAGCCTTAGATATGGCTCTTAAACAAATAGAAAAACAGTTCGGTAAAGGTTCCATTATGAAACTGGGAGAAAAGACAGATACAAGAATTTCTACTGTCCCAAGCGGCTCCCTCGCTCTTGATACAGCACTAGGAATTGGCGGATATCCGCGCGGACGGATTATTGAAGTATATGGCCCTGAAAGCTCAGGTAAAACAACTGTGGCGCTTCATGCGATTGCTGAGGTTCAGCAGCAGGGCGGACAAGCCGCGTTTATCGATGCGGAGCATGCGCTAGATCCGGTATACGCGCAAAAGCTCGGAGTCAATATCGAAGAGCTTTTACTGTCTCAGCCTGACACAGGCGAGCAGGCGCTTGAAATTGCGGAAGCGCTGGTTCGAAGCGGTGCAGTTGACATTGTTGTTGTCGATTCTGTGGCAGCTCTCGTTCCGAAAGCAGAAATTGAAGGAGACATGGGAGATTCGCATGTCGGTTTACAAGCACGCTTAATGTCTCAAGCGCTTCGTAAGCTTTCAGGGGCCATTAACAAATCGAAGACAATCGCGATTTTCATTAACCAAATTCGTGAAAAAGTCGGCGTTATGTTCGGAAACCCGGAAACAACTCCTGGCGGCCGTGCGCTGAAATTCTACTCTTCCGTGCGTCTCGAAGTGCGTCGTGCTGAACAGCTGAAACAAGGCAACGACGTAATGGGGAACAAAACGAAAATCAAAGTCGTGAAAAACAAGGTGGCTCCGCCGTTCCGTACAGCCGAGGTTGACATTATGTACGGAGAAGGCATCTCAAAAGAAGGCGAAATCATTGACCTTGGAACTGAACTTGATATCGTGCAAAAAAGCGGTTCATGGTACTCTTATGAGGAAGAGCGTCTTGGCCAAGGCCGTGAAAATGCAAAACAATTCTTAAAAGAAAATAAAGATATCATGCTGATGATCCAGGAGCAAATTCGTGAACATTACGGCTTGGATAATCACGGAGCAGTTCAGCAGCAAGCTGGAGAGGCACAAGAAGAACTCGAATTTGAAGAATAAAAATAAAATAAGTATGAAATGATACAAAAGGCTGAGTGAACAACTCAGCCTTTTTGTATTTTCGTAAAAAATGATAAAAATATTGCTTTTTTTGACAACTTTTTTAGTGCTTTATTCGTCTAACAAAACGTGTGCAAAATGGAATTTATTTTGGGAGGAAAAAATGAATGACAAGCCCAACCCGCAGAAGAACTGCGAAACGCAGACGGAGAAAACTAAATAAAAGAGGCAAACTTTTGCTTGGTCTATTAGCAGTGATGATTTGCTTTACGATGTGGAATGCGCTTCATCAAAATAGGGAAGAGAACGAGCCATCTCAAGAAGCCGCAGTTTCAGACACCAGCAAGAAAAAAGAAGTCAAAAAGAAAACCGCCAAAAAAACAGAGGAACAAATCAAAACAGTCGATCATAATCAAAAAATCAGCAATTATTTAAAAGAGATCGGTTTCAGCGGAACAGCCATGATTGTCAGAAATGGAGAAATCGTAACAAGTAAAGGTTTTGGTTATGCAGACCGTAAACATCACATTCAAAATAATCCATTGACATCTTTTTATGTCGGTTCGTCACAAAAAGCGTTGATTGCAACTGCTATTTTGCAGCTTGAGGAAAAGGGCAAACTTCAGACAAGTGATCCGGTAAGTACATATTTACCGCATTTCCCTAACGGTCAAACGATTACTTTAAAGAATCTGCTTACACATACATCGGGAATAAACGGACATATTGAAGGAAACGGAGCAATCACTCCGGACGATTTAATAAAAGACATAGAACGTCAGGGGATCAAACGTCAGCCGGGCGTATGGGACTATAAAGATTCCAATTATTCTGTTCTCGCTTATATTGTGGCTGAAGTAAGCGGTGAATCCTATGAACAATACATAACGAATCATATTTTTAAACCGGCGGGAATGACGCATGCGGGCTTTTATAAAACCTATAATAAAGAACCTTATCCTGCTGTCGGGTATAAGCTGAAGGGCAGCAGAGCGATTACACCATATATGCCTGATTTATCCCAGCTGTATGGAGCCGGTGATATTTACATGAGCGCTATAGATATGTACAAATTTGACCAAGCGCTGATAGACGGCAAACTGTATTCGCAAAAAAGCTACGAAAAGATGTTTACGCCAGGGAGCAGCTCCACATACGGTATGGGATTTTATGTTGCCCCCGGAAGCTATTCAAACCATGGTGTCATGCCTGGCTTCAACATCTTGAATAGCTTTAGCAAATCTGGCCAAACCATTGTTGTTTTGTTATCAAACATTCAAAATAACGCTAAACTGGGCCAAGTGAACAATAAAATATACCAGCTTCTGAATCAAGAATGATTGATGATCTTCTTTAGAAGGATTGCGTTCGGCACGTTAAAAGACGGCAGGTCGGCAAACGTTAAGATGGCAAGCTTGACAAGTATTTCCGACACATTTACAATGAAGTTGTAACATTTGTTTTTTTAACATGATTGTTAAACCATTTTAAACTTGACAAGGGCGATGAAAATACTCATTCCCTGTGAAGGTTCTGTATGTTGAGAAAACTAGACAATGTACATGCCGACACTTATTTAAGCAACAACCAAGTTCATAGCAAGAGGAGGTGAAAGTATGACCCCAATTATGATGGTTCTCATCTCCATTTTGCTGATTCTACTCGGTTTAGTTGTTGGCTACTTTGTTCGTAAAACCATTGCCGAAGCGAAAATTGCGGGCGCACGCGGTGCAGCCGAGCAAATTCTTGAAGATGCAAAGCGTGATGCTGAAGCACTGAAAAAAGAAGCTCTGCTTGAAGCAAAGGATGAAATCCACAAACTTCGAATAGATGCTGAACAGGAAGTTCGTGAAAGACGAAATGAGCTTCAAAAACAAGAAAACCGTTTACTCCAAAAGGAGGAAAACCTTGATCGCAAACATGAGGGAATTGATAAACGGGAAGCGATGTTGGAGAAGAAAGATCATTCTCTGAATGAACGACAACAACATATTGAAGAGATGGAAAGCAAAGTGGATGAGATGATTCGTATGCAGCAGTCAGAGTTGGAACGAATTTCGAGTCTGACTCGTGATGAAGCAAAACAAATCATTCTTGAGCGGGTTGAAAACGAGCTTTCACATGACATCGCCATCATGACAAAAGAAACTGAAAACCGCGCGAAAGAAGAGGCGGATAAGAAAGCGAAAAACATTCTTTCACTCGCCTTACAGCGCTGCGCAGCGGACCACGTTGCCGAAACAACGGTATCAGTTGTCAATCTTCCAAATGATGAGATGAAAGGACGTATCATCGGACGGGAAGGGCGTAACATTCGTACGCTTGAAACGCTGACAGGAATTGACCTGATTATTGATGATACGCCTGAAGCTGTCATTCTTTCCGGATTTGATCCGATCAGACGTGAGACAGCAAGGATTGCTCTTGATAAACTCGTTCAGGATGGCCGTATTCATCCGGCACGGATTGAAGAAATGGTTGAAAAATCTCGCCGCGAGGTCGATGACTATATTCGTGAGATGGGTGAGCAAACGACATTTGAGGTTGGCGTTCACGGCCTCCACCCAGATCTCATCAAGATCCTCGGCCGCTTAAAGTTCCGTACAAGCTACGGTCAAAATGTGCTTAAGCATTCCATGGAAGTCGCATTTTTGGCCGGTCTAATGGCATCGGAGCTTGGAGAAGACGCAAAGCTTGCTAAACGTGCGGGTCTTCTTCACGACATCGGGAAAGCAATTGACCATGAAGTAGAAGGAAGCCACGTTGAAATCGGGGTAGAGCTTGCGACCAAATATAAAGAGCACCCAGTCGTGATTAACAGTATTGCATCACACCACGGGGATGAAGAGCCGACTTCCATTATCGCTGTGCTGGTAGCTGCAGCAGATGCACTTTCCGCTGCAAGACCTGGCGCGCGAAGTGAGACGCTCGAGAATTATATTCGAAGACTTGAAAAGCTCGAGGAAATTTCTGAGTCCTACGAAGGTGTTGAAAAGTCATTTGCTATTCAGGCTGGACGCGAAGTGCGTATTATGGTGAAGCCGGATTCAATTAATGATCTTGAAGCTCATCGACTGGCGCGAGATATCCGTAAGCGAATTGAGGACGAGCTCGATTATCCAGGTCATATTAAAGTGACAGTAATCAGAGAAACTCGAGCCGTAGAGTATGCAAAATAAAGTGATGCGCTAAGCATCACTTTATTTTTTTGACGGTCAAGGAATTTTTAAGAAGAAGGGATTTACAAAATGAGAATTTTATTTATCGGAGATGTTGTCGGTTCACCGGGCCGTGACATGGTAAAAGAATATGTACCAAAGCTAAAAACAAAATATAAGCCTCACTTTACTATTATTAATGGTGAAAATGCCGCACATGGAAAAGGCCTGACGGAAAAAATTTATCACAGCTTAATCCAGTCCGGCGCAGATGCTATCACGATGGGGAACCACACATGGGATAAAAAAGAAATTTTCGATTTTATAGATGACGTTCCGAACTTGGTTCGCCCCGCAAACTTTCCTGAAGGAACACCGGGAAAAGGGATCACGTATGTGAAGGCAAACGGAAAAGAGCTTGCCGTCATTAATTTGCAAGGACGTACGTTTTTACCGCCGCTTGATGATCCGTTTTTAAAAGCGGATGAACTGATTGCCGAAGCTTCGAAAAGAACACCGTACATTTTTATTGACTTCCATGCCGAAGCGACAAGTGAAAAGCTTGCACTCGGCTGGTACACGGACGGTCGGGCATCAGCTGTCGTCGGAACTCATACACACGTGCAAACAGCGGATAACCGCATTTTGCCGAAGGGGACGGCATATATTACTGATGTAGGAATGACTGGCCCATATGACGGTATACTGGGGATGGACAGAGAGACGATTATTAAGCGATTCAAAACGAATCTTCCAGTCCGTTTTACTGTCGCTGAAGGGAAAACAACGCTGAGCGGTGTCGTCATCGACATCGACGATCAAACGAAAAAAGCCGTTAAAATCGAACGTATTGTAATCAATGATGATCACATGTTCTTTGAATAATTGAACTTAGGGTTATTTTATAAAAATATTAAAAAGAAAAGCAGGAATATAGCAACTTCTTAGTGAATATAGTAAAAATGGAAGGTAGCCCGCTATTTTTGAAAAGCATTGTGGGGATGGCTTTTTGGATAGCAACATCTAATAATGATTGTTCTAATGAACACTCACTTATCCATTGTAAAACTAAGGGGGAGCAGAAATGGAAATCTTAAAAGTTTCAGCAAAATCGAGTCCAAATTCAGTGGCAGGTGCGCTCGCTGGCGTGTTAAGAGAGCGAGGGGCCGCCGAGATTCAAGCGATTGGAGCGGGTGCATTAAACCAGGCTGTAAAAGCCGTGGCGATTGCCAGGGGATTTGTGGCGCCAAGCGGCGTTGATTTGATTTGTATTCCGGCTTTTACAGATATTCAGATCGATGGGGAAGAAAGAACGGCGATTAAATTAATCGTGGAGCCTCGCTAAAAACAAATAAAGCATTCTCAACCTGTTTGCGTCATGCAAACAGGTTGTTTTTCATTTGTTGTGATATTTTCTTCCAATAGTATTTTCAGCATATAAATGACAGATATACAAAAGTCAAAAATGATTTAGAACGTTTCAGAAAAAAATTCCGCCCATTTTTCAAGACGGATACTTTTGTCTTTCTCAGGAAGACAGTGCTATTTACGATTATTCCATATCATGGTACAATCCGAATATAACAAGAGTTTTTCAAGGAGGATTGTACATGCAGAGTGGAAAGATGAAAGCTCTAATAAAAAAGGACGGGACGTTCGGTGCTGTACTGACTGAAGTTCCCATTCCTGAGATCGATAAACATGAAGTCCTCATAAAAGTGAAAGCTGCATCCATATGCGGCACAGATGTGCACATTTATAATTGGGATCAATGGGCACGCCAGAGAATCAAAACTCCCTATGTTTTCGGTCATGAGTTCAGCGGCATTGTTGAAGATGTAGGAGAGAATGCCGGCAATGTAAAAGTGGGGGACTATGTGTCTGCAGAAACGCATATTGTCTGCGGTGAATGTGTCCCTTGCGTAACCGGAAAATCTCATGTTTGCACCAATACAGCTATTATCGGGGTGGACACGGCAGGCTGTTTTGCGGAGTATGTAAAAGTTCCAGCTGATAACGTTTGGAAGAATCCCGCCGATATGGACCCGGCGATTGCTTCCATTCAAGAGCCTTTAGGAAATGCGGTTCATACAGTACTCGAAAGCCAGCCTGCAGGAGGAACGACTGCAGTCATCGGATGCGGACCGATTGGTCTTATGGCTGTTGCGGTTGCAAAAGCAGCAGGTGCTTCTCAGGTGATAGCAATTGATAAAAATGAATACAGGTTGGCGCTTGCCAAACAAATGGGAGCTACACGTACCGTTTCTATTGAAAAAGAAGACCCGCTTAAAATTGTAAGCGCTTTAACGGATGGAGAAGGAGTGGATCTCGTTTGTGAGATGTCGGGCCATCCCTCAGCGATTGCCCAGGGTCTTGCGATGGCTGCGAATGGCGGAAGGTTCCATATTCTCAGCTTGCCGGAACATCCGGTAACAATTGATTTGACGAATAAAGTAGTATTTAAAGGACTTACGATTCAAGGAATTACAGGAAGAAAAATGTTTTCCACATGGCGGCAGGTGTCTCAATTGCTCAACTCAAACGTGCTCGATCTTTCACCTGTTATTACCCATCAGTTTCCGTTAGAGGAGTTTGAGAAAGGATTCGAACTGATGAGAAGCGGCCAATGCGGTAAAGTGATTTTAATACCATAAAAGGGGGATAAACATGACGAAGGAATTTGAGTTTTTAAAAACAGAGCTTGATAAAATGAAAGAAAATCATACATGGCAAGAGATAAAACAGCTTGAATCAATGCAGGGCCCATCTGTCACAGTGAATCACAAAAACGTCATTCAGCTTTCTTCTAATAATTACCTCGGATTTACTTCACACCCAAGACTCATCAAAGCCGCGCAGGAGGCCGTTCAGCAATTTGGAGCAGGCACCGGATCAGTGAGAACGATTGCCGGTACATTTACAATGCATCAAGAGCTTGAGAAAAAGCTGGCAGCCTTTAAAAAAACGGAGGCGGCACTTGTATTCCAATCAGGCTTTACAACAAACCAAGGTGTACTTTCAAGTATTCTTTCAAAAGAGGATATTGTCATCTCAGATAAATTGAACCATGCCTCTATTATTGATGGAATCCGACTGACAAAGGCGGATAAAAAGGTGTATCAGCACGCCGATATGAGTGATTTAGAGAGGGTGCTGAGAAAGTCAATGAATTATCGGATGCGTCTGATTGTGACAGACGGCGTATTTTCCATGGATGGCAATATAGCTCCTTTGCCTGATATTGTAGAGCTCGCTGAGAAATATGACGCATTTGTGATGGTGGATGACGCCCATGCATCGGGAGTGCTTGGTGAAAACGGCAGGGGAACGGTGAATCACTTCGGTCTGGACGGCAGAGTCCACATTCAGGTCGGAACACTAAGCAAGGCAATCGGAGTGCTCGGCGGCTACGCTGCAGGTTCAAAGGTGCTGATCGATTATTTGCGCCATAAAGGCCGTCCGTTTTTATTCAGCACGTCCCATCCGCCGGCTGTTACCGCAGCTTGTATGGAAGCGATTGATGTCTTGCTGGAAGAGCCGGAGCATATGGAGCGCTTGTGGGAGAATACGAACTATTTTAAATCAATGCTTGTGAAAATGGGTCTGACGCTAACGCAGAGTGAGACGCCAATTCTTCCTATTTTAATAGGTGACGAAGGTGCGGCCAAGAAATTTTCTGATCAGCTCCTTTCTCGCGGCGTTTTTGCCCAAAGCATCGTTTTCCCGACTGTAGCAAAGGGAAAAGCGAGAATTCGCACGATTATTACCGCTGAGCACACTAAAGAAGAACTGGATAAGGCGCTTGATGTCATTGAAAAGACGGCTAAGGAGCTCCAGCTATTGTAAGAGGAAGAGGATACTCTTCCTCTTTTGATTCCTTATTGATTATTATTCTCAATGAGTGTACAATGATAGGTTGCCAGTTGTGCAGAGCTTCAATAACCTTTATACTGAAGGGTGGAAGTTTGGTTTGAAAGGAGAAATCATGACATGAATGAAAAACAAAAATTAGAGAGCGGACAAGTTAATCCATCGGACAAAAAATCCGAGAAGGATTACAGCAAGTACTTTGAAGCTGTTTATATTCCGCCTTCCTTAAAAGATGCGAAAAAACGAGGCAAGGAAGCCGTTACTTATCATAATGACTTTAAAATTTCTGAACAATTTAAAGGATTGGGAGACGGAAGAAAGTTTTATATCCGTACGTACGGCTGCCAAATGAATGAACATGATACAGAGGTTATGGCAGGGATTTTTATGGCTCTTGGTTACGAAGCGACAAACTCTGTTGACGATGCCAATGTCATTTTGTTAAACACATGTGCCATCCGTGAAAATGCCGAGAACAAGGTGTTTGGTGAGCTGGGGCACTTAAAAGCGCTGAAAAAAAACAATCCTGATCTGATTTTAGGCGTGTGCGGATGTATGTCCCAGGAGGAATCAGTCGTGAACCGGATCTTGAAAAAACATCCGTTTGTCGATATGATTTTCGGAACGCATAACATCCATCGCCTGCCAGAGCTTTTGTCAGAAGCATACCTTTCAAAAGAAATGGTCATAGAAGTTTGGTCCAAGGAAGGTGACGTTATTGAAAACCTTCCAAAAGTCCGGAACGGAAAAATAAAGGGCTGGGTCAATATCATGTACGGCTGTGACAAATTCTGTACGTATTGCATTGTGCCTTACACACGCGGAAAAGAAAGAAGCCGCCGCCCTGAAGAGATCATTCAGGAAGTAAGAAGGCTCGCAAGTGAAGGCTATAAAGAAATTACACTATTAGGCCAAAACGTAAACGCGTACGGAAAAGACTTTGAAGATATGACGTATGGCCTCGGTGATTTGATGGATGAACTGAGAAAAATCGATATTCCGAGAATCCGTTTTACAACGAGTCACCCGCGTGACTTTGACGACCGCCTCATCGAAGTGCTCGCAAAAGGCGGAAATTTGCTTGATCACATTCATCTTCCGGTTCAGTCAGGAAGCTCAGAGATTCTGAAGCTGATGGCCCGCAAATATGACAGAGAGCGTTACATGGAGCTGGTTCGAAAAATTAAAGCAGCAATGCCGAACGCATCTTTGACAACTGACATTATCGTCGGATTCCCGAACGAAACGGACGAACAGTTTGAAGAAACCCTTTCTCTATACCGTGAAGTGGAGTTTGACAGCGCCTATACGTTCATTTACTCTCCGCGTGAAGGCACTCCGGCTGCCAAAATGAAAGATAATGTACCAATGCGCGTGAAAAAAGAACGTCTGCAGCGTCTAAACGCACTGGTAAATGAAATTTCTGCTAAAAAAATGAAGGAATACGAAGGCAAGGTTGTCGAAGTATTAGTTGAAGGTGAAAGCAAAAATAATCCCGATATTCTTGCCGGCTACACTGAAAAAAGCAAGCTTGTCAATTTCAAAGGGCCGAAGGAAGCCATCGGCAAAATCGTCCGCGTGAAAATCCAGCAAGCGAAAACATGGTCGCTTGACGGAGAAATGGTAGGAGAAGCAATCGAGGTGAAATAAGATGACGCTCTACTCAAAAAAAGACATTGTGCAGCAGGCCCGAAACCTTGCAAAAATGATCTCTGAAACAGAAGAGGTTGATTTTTTCAAACGGGCTGAAGCGCAAATCAATGAGAATGACAAAGTGTCTACAATTGTTAATCAGATTAAAGCCCTGCAAAAGCAAGCTGTGAATCTGAAGCATTATGAAAAGCATGAAGCGCTCAAACAAGTAGAAGCAAAAATTGACGCGCTGCAAGAGGAGCTTGAAGAGATTCCTGTCATCCAGGAATTTAGAGACTCGCAGACGGAGGTAAATGACCTTCTGCAGCTCGTTGCACACACCATTTCCAACCAAGTCACAAATGAAATTATCACGTCAACCGGAGGCGACCTGCTAAAAGGGGAAACCGGTTCGAAGGTGAAGCATTCAAATAACAGCTGTTCTCTTTAAACACGGTGCCTTTTATAGGCCCGTGTTTTTTTATTTATATGAGGATAAAAATGAACTAAATAATCTATGTACCAAATGTTCAATTGTTTTTCTTTGCTTAGCCGCAAGTAAACTTTATCGCACTTAAAAGTAAAGTTTCTAGGCACGCCTGCATACAATGGAACAGAAACTTTGTATTTTTATATTTTATTTATAAAAATGCACACTAGACAAATGCCCAGCATAAGATAACACGAAGAAGAACAAGGAGGCATGCCGGAATGTCTGAATACAGGGAAATTATTACGAAGGCGGTAGTAGCGAAAGGCAGAAAATTCACTCAGTGCACCAATACCATCTCCC
This sequence comes from Bacillus sp. NS1, assembly GCF_058248265.1. NCBI lineage: Bacteria > Bacillati > Bacillota > Bacilli > Caryophanales > Bacillaceae > Bacillus > Bacillus sp. NS1. Next base: position 808,292 of record NZ_JBZAZF010000002.1, read on the forward strand.
CTGAGAAAAAACCGAGCAGCATTTTGGGCGGTTGGATCATTAACCACAAGTATGACGCTGAAAAAATCGGGAAAACAGTAGAAATTGAAGGGTATTATGATATAAACGTATGGTACTCTTACGCGGACAACACAAAAACAGAGGTTGTCACAGAACGGGTGAAATACGTAGATGTCATTAAACTCAGATACAGAGACAACAATTACTTAGATGATGAGCATGAAGTGATTGCGAAAGTCCTTCAGCAGCCTAACTGTCTTGAAGTGACCATTTCACCGAATGGAAACAAAATTGTTGTGCAGGCAGAAAGGGAGTTTTTGGCGGAAGTGGTAGGAGAAACAAAGGTAGTTGTTGAGGTCAATCCTGACTGGGAAGAGGAAGACGAAGAAGATTGGGAAGATGAGCTTGATGAAGAGCTGGAAGACATCAACCCGGAATTTTTAGTGGGAGATCCTGAAGAATAAAAAAGGGACTAGGGGAGACAGCACCCCCAAGTCTCTTTTTTATATTGATATATCATTCTTTTATCACTTTTTGTTTGTGTTATAATGAAGGTTGGAAAATAGAAACGTTGATACATAGTGAGGGATTAAACAATGGCCGGTTATACGCCTATGATACAGCAATATTTAAAAATAAAGGCAGAGCACCAGGATGCCTTTTTATTTTTTCGCCTTGGTGATTTTTACGAAATGTTTTTTGACGACGCCAAAAAAGCGTCACAAGAGCTGGAAATTACGTTAACGAGCAGAGACGGCGGTGCGGCTGAAAAAATACCGATGTGCGGTGTGCCGTATCATTCTGCTTCCGCGTATATCGAGCAGCTGATTAAAAAAGGATACAAAGTAGCGATCTGTGAACAGACGGAAGATCCGAAAGCCGCAAAGGGCGTTGTGAAACGAGAAGTGGTTCAGCTTATTACGCCCGGAACTGTAATGGACGGCAAAGGCATCCATGAATCAGAAAACAACTTTATCGCGTCTGTTTCCGCCTGTTCGAACGGATACGGGCTCGCGCTGTCTGATTTAACAACGGGAGAAAATTTGGCTGTCTTGATTGAACGGCTGGAAGATGTCATCTCAGAAATTTATTCAGTCGGCGCACGGGAAATCGTCGTTTCAGGCAGCTTGGATGCCGATACGGTCGCACAGCTGAAAGAGCGGTGCGGTGCAACGATCTCAATTGAAGATGGTGAAACAGACGAGCACGTAACGATCATTGAGCACTTAAATAATGAAGATGTAACAAAAACATTTTTGCGCTTGTATACGTATCTGAAAAGAACCCAAAAACGCAGCCTCGATCATCTTCAGCCTGTACAGGTGTATGAGCTTGAGGAAGCAATGAAAATTGATTTGTACTCAAAGCGAAATCTGGAGCTGACTGAAACGATCCGCTCGAAAAATAAAAAAGGCTCTCTTTTGTGGCTGCTGGATGAAACAAAAACTGCAATGGGAGGCAGGCTGCTTAAACAGTGGATTGACCGGCCGCTCATCAGAGTCAATCAAATTGAAGAGCGTCAGGAAATGGTGGAAACATTGATGTCCCATTTCTTCGAGCGGGAAGACCTGCGTGAACGGTTAAAAGAAGTATATGACTTAGAACGCCTTGCAGGCCGCGTCGCATTTGGAAATGTCAATGCACGGGATTTAATTCAGCTGAAGGAATCGTTAAAGCAAGTGCCTGGCATTAAACAGCTGATTGCTTCACTGGCTCATGACAAGGCCAAGGAACGTGCGGAACGGATTGATCCTTGTGGCGATGTGCTTGAATTGCTGGAAGAAGCGCTGTACGCAAACCCTCCTCTATCGTTAAAAGAAGGGAACCTGATTAAAGACGGATACAATCAAAAGCTTGATGAATACCGTGATGCAAGCAGAAACGGAAAAGACTGGATTGCCCGCCTGGAACAGCAGGAGCGGGAATACACGGGTATTCGCTCTTTAAAGGTCGGCTTCAATAAAGTTTTTGGTTATTATATTGAAGTGACAAAAGCGAACTTGCATTTGCTTGAGGAAGGGCGCTATGAGCGGAAGCAGACGTTAACAAATGCAGAGCGCTACATTACACCTGAATTAAAAGAAAAAGAAGCGCTCATTTTAGAAGCGGAAAATAACATCTGCGAGCTGGAGTACGAGCTGTTCACCGAGCTGCGTGAGAAAGTGAAAATGTATATTCCGCGGCTGCAGCAGCTTGCCAAACAGATGAGTGAGCTTGACGCGCTGCAATGCTTTGCGACAATCAGTGAGAATCGTCATTATACGAAACCGGAGTTCTCTAAAGATGAAGTCGAAGTTGTAGAAGGCAGACACCCGGTCGTTGAAAAAGTCATGGACAGTCAGGAATATGTCCCGAACAATTGTATGATGGGCGATAACAGACAAATGCTTCTCATTACCGGTCCAAACATGTCAGGGAAAAGCACGTATATGAGACAAATCGCGCTCATTTCCATTATGGCGCAAATCGGCTGCTTTGTACCTGCGAAGAAAGCGGTGCTTCCGATTTTTGATCAAATTTTCACGCGAATCGGTGCTGCAGATGATTTGATTTCCGGACAAAGTACATTTATGGTGGAAATGCTTGAAGCTAAAAATGCGATTGTCAATGCGACGAAAAATAGTCTTATACTCTTTGACGAAATCGGACGGGGAACGTCCACTTATGATGGCATGGCGCTGGCACAGGCGATTATCGAATATGTTCACGATCATATCGGCGCCAAAACGCTGTTCAGCACACACTATCACGAGCTGACTGTTCTTGAGGACAAGCTGCCTCAGCTGAAAAATGTTCATGTTCGCGCTGAAGAATATAATGGAACGGTTGTATTTCTTCATCAAATTAAAGAAGGGGCCGCTGACAAAAGCTACGGTATCCATGTAGCCCAGCTTGCCGAGCTGCCGGAAGATCTTATTTCGCGCGCTCAAGATATCTTAAAAGAGCTTGAGCATTCAGGGAACAAACCGGAAGTGCCGGTGCAAAAATCTCAGGTCAAAGAAGAGCCGGCACAGTTATCCTTTTTTGATGAGGCGGAAAAGCCGGCAGAAGCGCCGAAGCTTTCAAAAAAAGAAAAGCAAGTGCTCGATGCCTTCAAATCACTTAATATATTGGATATGACACCGCTTGAAGCGATGAATGAAGTGTACAAGCTGCAGAAGAAATTACATTAAAACGGGGTGATGAATGTGGCAAAAGTCATCCAGCTGTCAGATGAGCTTTCAAATAAAATAGCGGCGGGCGAGGTTGTCGAGCGCCCCGCCTCAGTCGTCAAAGAATTGGTAGAAAATGCGATTGACGCTGGCAGCACAGTCATTGAAATCGATATTGAGGAAGCGGGTCTTGCATCCATTCGGGTATTGGATAACGGCGAAGGAATGGAAAATGAAGATTGCAAGCGTGCTTTCCGCCGCCACGCAACGAGTAAAATAAAAGATGAAAATGATTTATTCAGGGTGAGAACGCTTGGTTTTAGGGGAGAAGCACTGCCGAGTATCGCGTCAGTCTCTCATCTGGAGATTACGACAAGCACCGGTGAAGGAGCAGGGACGAAGCTTGTACTCCAAGGAGGAAATATGATTTCCGAATCGCGCTCCTCAAGCAGGAAGGGAACCGAAATTGTCGTTTCCAATCTGTTTTTTAACACACCGGCCCGCTTGAAATATATGAAAACCGTTCATACAGAGCTTGGGAACATTACAGATGTGGTCAACCGTATTGCTCTGGCCCATCCGGAGGTATCGATCCGCCTGCGCCATCATGGGAAAAACCTGCTTCAAACGAACGGAAACGGAGATGTGCGCCATGTCCTGGCAGCGATTTACGGCACGGCTGTCGCCAAAAAAATGCTTCCGCTGCATGTGAGCTCATTGGATTTTGAAGTTAAGGGATATATCGCCCTCCCAGAGATTACACGGGCGTCGAGAAACTATATGTCGTCTGTGATCAATGGCCGTTATATTAAGAATTTCCCGCTCGTCAAAGCGGTGCATGAAGGATACCATACGCTTCTGCCGATTGGACGCCATCCAATTACCTTTATAGAAATTACGATGGACCCGATTTTGGTCGATGTCAACGTACACCCATCGAAGCTTGAGGTCCGTCTCAGCAAGGAAACAGAGCTTCATGACTTAATTCGTGACGGAATTAAAGATGTATTTAAACAGCAGCAGCTGATCCCGAGTGCCCAGCTTCCGAAAAAATCGGCGCCTGTTATCAAAAATGAGCAGCAGTTCATAACCTTTGATGAAAAGCCTGCGGAAAGAAAAGTTCCGGAAAAAGCGCCTGCGCCATCTTATTCACCAATGAAACTCAGCTCAGTCGTAAAAGAATCAGTTGATGCGGAGGAAGAATTGCCTCCTCTCCAATTTGATACGCCTCCTATCGTTGACCAGGAACAAAGCATTAAGGTGCCTGATGTTTCTGAAGAACAGCCTGCAACATTTGAGCAGGAAGAATACCATGAGGAACAGCCGCAGCCAACGTCTGAGCGGGTTCCGATTATGTACCCGATCGGCCAAATGCATGGAACTTATATATTGGCACAAAACGAAAACGGCCTGTATATTATCGACCAGCACGCCGCCCAAGAACGTATTAAGTACGAATATTTCCGTGAAAAGGTCGGGGAGGTTGAGCCTGAGGTGCAGGATATGATCGTGCCGCTGACGTTCCACTACTCCACGAACGAGGCATTGATTATTGAACAGCACAAACAAGAACTCGAAAGCGTTGGTGTCTTTTTAGAGTCATTCGGCTCAAACAGCTACATCGTCCGCTGCCACCCGGCCTGGTTTCCGAAAGGAGAAGAAGCCGAGCTGATAGAAGAAATCATTCAGCAGGTGCTCGACTCCAAAAATATTGATATTAAAAAACTGCGTGAGGAAGCGGCGATTATGATGAGCTGCAAGGGCTCCATCAAAGCAAACCGCCACCTCAGAAATGACGAGATCAAAGCGCTTCTGGACGACCTCCGAAGCACATCAGACCCATTTACATGCCCGCACGGCCGTCCGATCATCATTCACCATTCCACGTATGAGATGGAAAAGATGTTCAAACGCGTGATGTAGAGGGGTTTGTCATGGGGAATTTAGGCATTGAGACATTCTTTGAATGGATCAATGCTTTTTTTACTTGTTTGAAGTAACAGTTTATAATAAACTTTTATTTACAAATAATTGCAATTGATATATATTTGGGGCAAGGGGGGTGGAAACATGTCTTGTGGTGCAAATATAGTTATCGTTTTGGATGAACTTGATGATCCGAATGTAAGAATAATTACAGAATGCAGAATTTAAATTACATCATTGTATTTTGCTTCCTGTTCGTGTAAACAGGGAGTTTTATTTTGAACGATGAAAGGAAAATACTTGTTTTTGTCCGCTTTTATAACTGGTAACGTATAAGGAGTTATGGAATTGTGCTTTGTTTTCTGCCATATCATCTATCATTATCGTTTCTATGATTCCACTCATCATTTACATTTTCTTGTAGTCTAATTGGCCAAATTAGACGATAAGAATGATAATAGCAAAACTCGCTTACATCATCATAGGCGATCTTAAGCAGTTTCCCCATTTGGCTGGTCATCAAAGGCAAGTTCAATGAAAGCCATCAATGCTGATATCACAAGAAGCAAGACATCTGGAATATATATAGACTGAATATAGTAATCTGCAAAACAGATCGTTATGAAATTGCTCACAAAGTACAGTATAAAAGCAAAAAGTGCAGTCTTTTTCAATGAAAGTGATTTTGCCAGAATCATAGAGACAATTTTTGTGAGTGGGTCTATGATCAAGCCAACAGCAAAACTGACTAAAATAAATAAAACTAAAGTTTGATTGGAATCGTATGAGACGCCTAGTATGGAGAATAATCCTTTTATCCCAAAGAAATATCCGCCGAAGATCACTGCAAGTGCAATGGCAACGATGAAAGTGATAGATACAATTCCGATTAATTTTGATTTCAGGTTAAAATCTTTAGAGTGCTCGTTCTGTTCTTTTTGGCTCAAGTATGAAACTCCCTTCATCTGCTTGCTCTTACCCTTGAATTAGCTCCAAATTTGTATAAGTCAGTTTTCTAACGAAAATAGTATAACATATTTTTACAAAACCGAAAAAGGTCCTTTCCGCTGGGGGAAGGGCCTTTTTCGTCATGTTAACTCCTGAGATTCGCCGAAGTTTTCTCTTTTTTTGGCCAAATAAAATAGCTGGCGGTAAAGAGAAAATCAATACCTATGATGACTGTCCACATTTTAAGAATGCCGCTTAATGCGTCAGTTCTGGCAGAATCATTGATGAGATAGATCATCCCTGCTAATAATCCCGCACCGATAAGGTAGGCAAGCACGTGTCTTATCCAGCCTTTAGCATTGTGTTTGGCATGATCCATTCCATATCGCTTCAGCGGTTTGGATCCTTGATTTGTCACATAATATTGAAATTTTTCATCCGCCCATTGAATCATTTGTTTTCCATAGGCGATCGATATCCCGATGTAAACAGCGGCAATCCCGTGGGCTGCAGTCGCTGAGGCTCCGCGGTAAAGGTCTACGGCAGTTGCCGTTAATAAGATTAAATCGATAACTGGGGTTAATGCTAGGAATAGCAGTCCTAATGCACGTTGTTTGAATAGATAGCGTACAGCAAGCCCTAAAACAATGACAACCCAAAACGCAATTTCACAGAAGACAATCATCCATGCGATACCGTTCAATCCATCCCCCTCTTTTCAATACAGTTGTATTATTTAAATTATATGTTACCACCTTTGTTTTTGCAACACAACTGTACTATAAAAATTGCTCTCTTATTTTTTTCTTGTTACAATAAAGCTATGCCGAAACAAATTGACCATGAGAAAAGAAGAAAACAAATTGCAGAAGCGACGTGGCGTGTGATTTTAGAACGGGGGATGGAGGGAGCCTCAGCCAGAAACATAGCAAAAGAAGCAGGATTGTCATTAGGTGCGCTGCGCCATTATTTTTCTACTCAGGATGAACTGCTTGTTTTTGCAATGAAACTCGTTCAAGAAAAGGCGATGGCCCGAATTAAGGACATTACAATGAGGGATTTGCCTCCTAAGGAAAAAGTGCTACATATTTTGCTTGAAATTGTCCCAACGAATGAAGAAACGATTAGAGAGATGGAGGTGTGGTTTGCTTTTACGGTTTACGCCAGACATAAAAAAGATATGTTTGATGCGAATCATGACGGGATTTACAGCGGCATGCGGAATCTGATTGCCTATTTAGAAGAATTCGATTTACTGAAGCAGAATGCTGATAAAGACATTGAAGCTGAGAGACTTTACGCGCTTATTGACGGCTTGGCTTTACATGCGATGCTTGACCCTGTGCGAGTGAATAAAGACAGGATCAAACGTGTCATCACGCAGCATGTAAAATCAATTTGCGTGGAAGAAACATATGAGACAGAAGAAAGAAATCCCTAAGATATAGTGCGAAAAAGCTATTCTCGTTGGACATGCTTCCAAAAGAATAGCTTTTTTATATGTATAAGGATCTCTGAAAAAAATGGAAAACGATGATGCTGTTTGGTAAAGTGGAATGAAAGACAGACTGTGGGTGGAACAGTTTGCCCATCATTAAAGAACTTTACATGATAGGAATGGTGTAAATGAATCTTACCTATAAGGTACATCCCATAAAAACAAGGTATCAGGGCTGGACGAATTATTGCTATATCGTTGAGGATATTGTAAGCAGATCTGCGATAGTTGTTGATCCTTCATGGGAACTGAATAAAATAACAACTAAACTTTCCGAACTGGAAGTTGAATTAACAGCAATTGCATTGACACACTCTCATTATGATCACGTAAACCTGGTAGAGCCGCTGACGAAGATGTTTAACGCTCAAGTTTATATGTCAAAAAAAGAAATTGATTATTATCAATTCCGTTGCCGAAATTTAATTGGCCTGCATGATCATCAGACGATCAGCATAGGAAACACAAGAGCAAAATGCCTCCTTACACCGGGGCATACAGCCGGCGGAATGTGTTATTTGTTTTCTGAAAGTATGTTTACCGGAGATACGGTATTTACAGAAGGGTGCGGCATATGTGAGGGTGATGGCAGTTCTGCAGAAGAGATGTTCAGAAGCATTCAAAGGATTAAGTCAGAGGTTTCCCCCTATGTACGGGTTTATCCTGGTCACTCGTTTGGAAAAGCGCCCGGCCATACGATAGAGGATCTTTTTCAGTATAATATTTATTTTCAAATTGATAAGAAAGAATATTTTGTGAAATTTCGCACTCGTAAAAACCAAAAAGGTATTTTTGATTTTAAATAAGCCTTCTGAATCTATTCTCCTATTTTCCTTCGAATATCTAAATGATTAGTCATTTTTAAAATGGTTATATAGAACGATTTTATTTATTTCGAACTAGGCTCAGGAGATAAGATGAAGCGTATTCTGATCATATCCGCGCCCTATATGTGATGCAGGTCATTTTCCTTATGTTCTGCTATATCCCCTGATCCTTTATGCCTCAATTGAAAAAAGCAGGAAAACAATCGAGTGAACTGTAGGAAAAATTAACTTGACGGATAATATTTACAGAGGTTACCATCAACATGAACATGCTACTATTTATCCGGTCATCACTATTTTTTATAAAATCATACAGAAGTAAAACACATCTACTAATCCGAAAGGTGGGTTTGAGAGAATGATCACATATGTTTTTCCGGGTCAGGGTTCGCAGAAACAGGGAATGGGAAGCGATCTATTCGATGAATTTAAAGAACTGACGGATCAGGCAGATGAGATCTTAGGATATTCAATCAAACGTCTTTGCCTGGAAAATCCGTATTCCAATTTAAACAAAACGCAATTTACCCAGCCGGCGTTATATGTGGTAAACGCATTAAGCTATCTGAAAAAAATCAGGGAAGCAGAAGCTAAGCCTGACTTTGCCGCCGGGCACAGCTTGGGTGAATACAATGCGTTATTTGCAGCTGGAGCCTTTAATTTTGAGACAGGTTTAAAGCTTGTCAGAAAAAGAGGCGAGCTGATGAGTATGGTGAGCAATGGCGGTATGGCCGCTATTATGGGATTAAATGAAGAGCAGGTTGCAAAGACTCTAAAAGAATACCGTTTACACGCTGTTGATATCGCTAATGTGAACGCCCCATATCAAATTGTGATTTCAGGAAAAAAAGATGAGATTGAAAAAGCCGCATCTCTTTTTGAAACGATGACTGAAGTTACAATGGTACTCCCCTTAAACGTAAGCGGCGCGTTTCATTCCAGATACATGAATAAAGCAAAAGAAGAATTCGAGCAGTTCCTTCATACCTTTCATTTTTCGCCTCCGTCTATCCCGGTTATTTCTAATGTGTATGCCAAACCGTATACATACGAATACATGAAGCAGACGCTGGCAGATCAAATCAATCATTCAGTGAAATGGACTGATAGCATAAGCTACTTACTGAAAAAAGGCCAAATGGAGTTTGAGGAAATAGGACCTGGAAATGTTTTAACAGGGTTAATTCATCGCATAAAGAAAGATGCGGAACCAACGCCCCGTTAAAAATGGTTGTTCCTATGACCATGCACCGCATAAAGCAGGGATAAGATCAGATTTCCTTACATTTAAGGTATAAAGCTTTAGAGATGCAATCGTTCAAATGACACTGTTTCTAAATGAATAACTTTATATACTGTTACATAAAGAGGCTGTAAAACATGTTCGCACCTTATTAGACATTAGGACTATTTCAGCCGGTATGCCATACCATCACTCTCACATCTAGATAGCCTCAATTTAACCGCACCAAGCAATCATAGAGTCGATGTTCTTTGCTGATCCTGTCATCAAGTTATATTAATTTTGAGAAATCAACATACATCTACGATCCACTTCATAAAAGAGCCGCATCCAGAGCATCAAAAGCAATCCTCCTAAAGTTGATTCTTCTTATTTCTATTTGCATTATGTCTTTTCATTAAATAAATTGATTTCACTCGCTGCTGTGTATCTTTTACAGCATACATGGAGATGAACAATCAAAATAGCCGTCATAAATATAAAAAAAGTAGGTTATGCATATGAATGAACCGCTCGTTTTTATGTTTTCCGGACAAGGTTCCCAGTACTATCATATGGGGAAGGAATTATTTAAGGAAAGTATTGTGTTTCGCCAATCGATGCTGGAAATGGATGCCATTGCAGCGCGGCGAATTGGTACATCCATTGTTGAAGAAATTTATCATCCTGCTAAACGTGTGTCGGATCCGTTTGACAGCATTCTTTTTTCCCACCCTGCCATTTTTATGGTTGAGTATTCCTTATACAAAGTGTTGGAAGATAGGGGAATCTATCCTGATTATGTATTGGGATCAAGTCTGGGAGAATTCGCATCGGCCGCTGTTTCAAGTGTATCAGACGCAGAGAATATACTGGATTGCATACTTGAACAGGCTATAATCATCCAAAAATCTTGCGATAAAGGGAAAATGCTTGCCATTCTTGATAAACCGCAATTACTGAATGATTATCCGCAGCTGTTTGGAAATAGTGAACTCATTTCTATCAATTATGATTCGCACTTCGTCATTTCTGGTGAAGAAGAAAACATAAAGCAGATCATGGAGGCTCTAAAAGAGAAACAGATTCTTTGCCAACTGCTGCCTGTGTCCTATGCCTTTCATTCTTCGCTTATTGATCCAGCAGAAAGTGAGTATGCAGAATTTTTAAGATCAATTTCTTTTAAAAACCCGTCAATATCGGTTGTATCGAGTTTAACGGGAGGCTGCCTTCACGAAATGGACAAGCATTTCCTTTGGGATGCGGTCAGAAAGCCAATGAGATTTCGCGATGCAATTCGATATTTGGAAAGCCAACATACATGTCGGTTTATAGATTTAGGTCCGTCCGGCACCTTAGCTGCTTTTGCGAAACAGCTGGTCTCGGGAGATTCAGCTAACCGCTGCTGCTCGATCATGACACCATTTCATCAGGAGCTGAAAAATCTGAATACGGTTGAGTGTTTCCGTAAACCAGAAAGGAAGTTTACAAGATGATTACATATGTTTTTCCAGGGCAAGGCTCCCAGCAAAAGGGGATGGGTCAAGGGCTATTTGAAGAATATCAGTATTTGACTGACCAAGCAGATCAAATATTGGGCTATTCAATAGAAAAGCTCTGTATCGAAAAATCTTATTTGGATTTAAACCATACTCAGTACACGCAGCCGGCTTTGTACGTCGTCAATGCACTCAATTATTTGAAAAGAGTGGAAGAGACAGGCAGAAAACCCGATTTTGCGGCCGGTCATAGCTTAGGAGAATACAATGCGCTGTTTGCAGCGGGTGCATTTGATTTTGGAACCGGATTAAGACTCGTCAAAAAAAGAGGCGAACTGATGGGACGAATTACAGGAGGCGGAATGGCTGCTGTGATTGGCTTGAATAAGGAAGAAGCTACGGCCGTTTTAGAAGAGCACCATCTCCATGACATTGATGTGGCAAATGAAAATACGCCCCGGCAAATTGTGATTTCCGGCCCGAAAAAAGAGATCGAAAAAGCCCGAACGGTTTTTGAAAACACCAAGGATGTAAAGCTGTTTCATCCTTTAAACGTAAGCGGAGCTTTTCATTCCAGATATATGAAACAAGCAAAACAGGAATTTAAGCAATTTATTGATTCATTCCAATTTGCGCCTTTAGCTATCCCGGTTATCTCGAATGTCTATGCAGAACCGTATCATCAGGACAGATTAAAAGAGACATTATCTGAACAAATGGACAGGACAGTGAAATGGACGGACAGCATACGTTTTCTGATGGGAAGAGGAGAAATGGAGTTTGAAGAGATCGGGCCTGGAACTGTTCTAACTGGCCTCATACATCGGATTAAAAATGAAGCAGAACCCTTAACACATGCACCCGAAAAGAAACTTGCTTCAAGTCATTCCGAATCTGCAGTCCATCGGCCTAATGTTCAAGCTGGGATTACGGCAGAGTCTTTAGGAAGTGCTGAGTTTAAACGGGATTATCATCTTACATATGCTTATCTTGCAGGAGGAATGTACCGCGGCATTGCTTCGAAAGAAATGATAGTAAAGCTGTCCAGAGCGGGTATGATGGGGTTCTTTGGCACAGGCGGCCTGAGTCTGAATGAGGTTGAAGATGCGATCCTCACCATTCAAGGAGAGTTAGGGGAAGGACAAGCCTATGGCATCAATCTCGTCCACAACATGAAACATACTGAATCAGAAGAAAAAATGATTGATCTTTTATTAAAGCATCAAGTGAGAAATGTGGAAGCTTCAGCATTTTTAAGTGTCACTCCCGCATTGGTAAGGTATCGCGCAAAAGGAGTGAAACGAAACCCCAATGGTGAAATTATATGCTTAAATCGTATCATTGCGAAACTATCACGGCCGGAAGTTGCAGAATCATTTCTGAGTCCTGCGCCTGAGAATATGCTGCAAAAGCTTTTAGGAGAAAATAAAATCACAGTGAGTGAAGCTGAATTATTGCGGTCCGTTCCGGTGGCTGACGATATTTGTGTTGAAGCTGATTCGGGCGGTCATACAGATGGCGGTGTGGCATACAGCCTGATGCCTGCAATGACATCATTAAGAGATGAAATGATGAAAAAATATCAATATCCGAAAAAAATAAGAGTTGGGGCAGCTGGAGGAATTGGAACGCCTGATGCAGCAGTGGCAGCTTTTATGCTTGGTGCGGATTTTATTGTGACAGGCTCAATCAATCAATGTACGGTTGAGGCGGCGACAAGTGATAAAGTAAAGGATTTGCTTCAGCAGATGAATGTACAAGATACAGCCTATGCGCCTGCGGGTGATATGTTTGAAGCGGGCAGCAAAGTGCAAGTGCTGAAGAAAGGCGTATTCTTTCCAGCGCGGGCAAGCAAGTTATACGAACTGTACCAGCGATATGGGTCAATACGTGAGCTGGATGCAAAGATGTTGACCCAGCTTGAGGAGAAATACTTCAAACGCAGTATAGAAGACATATATAAAGATATTACATCGCATTATCCCGCGGCAGAAATTGAGAAGGCCGAACGAAATGCGAAGCATAAAATGGCTTTGATTTTCAGGTGGTACTTCAGATACACCTCCAACTTGGCAATAAGCGGAGACGAACATTCGAAGGTCGATTATCAAATTCACTGCGGTCCAGCTTTAGGAGCTTTTAATCAATGGGTCAAAGGATCGGAATTAGAAAACTGGCGCAATCGCCATGTGGATGAGATCGGAAGAACATTAATGACAGAAACGGCAGCATTGCTTCATGAACGGATGCAATCAATGTATCAACCTTCGTATTAATCAGATAGCAGAAGAGCAGTAGTTAGAATATTGTGAAAATATACCTATAAAATGATCCCTTGAAGGAGAGAGCGCGTTATGGATAAACAGAGAATCTTTGAAGTGTTAGTCACCAATATTTGCGAGGTACTTCCTGAATTAGATGGACACAGTTTTGAGCCTCAAGATCAGTTAGTCGAGTTAGGAGCTGACTCTGTGGACAGAGCAGAAATTATCACAATGGTGCTTGAGGATTTATCATTAAAAATTCCCCGTATTGAGCTGTCCGGGGTGAAAAACATCGGCGAATTAGCTGAGGTGCTTTATGACAAAGTGCAATCTGTCTGAGGTGGTGGTGACCGGTGTAGGCGTCACGGCAGCCATCGGTCAAGGGAAAGAGGCCTTTGTTTCTTCGCTGCTTTCCGGCAGGCATGCCTTTGATGTCATGAAGCGTCCGGGCAGACAAAAAGACAGCCGGTTTATCGGAGCAGAAATTGCGTCATTGTCTTATCCCGACCGCCTCTCTAAAAAATTGTTGCGAAAAGCGTCATTTTCCAGCCGTGCTGCATTGGTAACTCTCTCAGAAGCTTGGGAGGAGGCTCAATTAGACGATACCGATTCCGCACGTATTGGACTGGTAGTCGGTGGATCAAATTTTCAGCAGAGAGAAACCTTACAGCTTTATGAAAGTTATCAAGATCGCTCTGGCTTTATTTCGCCGGCGTATGGCCTGTCTTTTATGGATAGCGACCTTTGCGGGCTTTGCACAGATCAGTTTGGCATCACGGGCCTAGCTTATACGGCGGGAGGAGCCTCCGCCAGCGGCCAGTTAGCGGTGATTCATGCGATTCAGCAAGTCCTGTCTGGCGAGGTTGATATTTGCATAGCACTCGGTGCTCTAATGGATCTTTCTTATATGGAATGCGAGGCGCTAAGGGCTTTAGGCGCTATGGGAACGGACAAATATGCTGATGAGCCTGAAAAAGCGTGCCGTCCCTTCGATCAAAGCAGAGACGGGTTTATTTATGGAGAATCATGCGGCGCATTGGTGATCGAACGAAAAGAGACGGCCGTACACCGAGGTGTCAAACCTTATGCAGCATTGTCCGGATGGTCAATCAAACTAGACGGGAACCGTAATCCCGATCCTTCTTTAGAAGGTGAGATTCATGTCATCCAGGAGGCGCTGGAGCGTGCCGGCCTTTCACCAGAAGAGATTGATTATATTAATCCCCATGGCACAGGTTCTTTTATTGGTGATGAAATTGAATTAAAGGCGCTGCATGCATGCCGGCTATCCCATGCTTATATTAACTCAACAAAATCGATAACCGGGCATGGCCTTAGCGCGGCGGGAATCGTAGAGATTGTTTCTGTTCTGCTGCAAATGCGAGAATCTGCCCTTCACCCGAGCCGGAACTTGGATCATCCAATCGATGATTCCTTTCCTTGGGTAAATAAGAAATCGATTTCATACCGCATCAAAAATGCGCTGAGCTTAAGTATGGGGTTTGGCGGAATGAACACCGCGGTTTGTATACAAAACATTGAGAAATGTGGAGGCGAATCATAAATGGTTTCAGCCGGAATAGAAGCGATGAATGTCTTTGGCGGAACGGCATACCTTGATGTCATGGAACTGGCCAAATATAGACACTTAGATACTGCTAGATTTGAAAACTTATTAATGAAAGAAAAAGCTGTTGCACTGCCTTATGAAGATCCGGTGACCTTTGGAGTCAATGCTGCTAAGCCGATTATTGATGCTTTATCCGAAGCAGAAAAGGACCGGATTGAATTACTGATCACTTGCTCTGAATCCGGGATTGACTTTGGGAAATCGTTAAGTACATATATCCATGAATATTTAGGGCTTAACCGCAACTGCCGTTTGTTTGAGATTAAGCAGGCATGTTATTCAGGAACGGCAGGATTTCAGATGGCAGTGAATTTTATATTATCCCAGACCTCTCCGGGTGCCAAAGCACTGGTTATCGCCAGTGATATTTCACGTTTTTTAATCGCTGAGGGCGGAGACGCTTTAAGTGAAGACTGGTCTTATGCCGAACCGAGCGCTGGAGCTGGGGCGGTGGCTATTTTAGTAGGCGAAAATCCCGAGGTGTTTCAAATAGATCCCGGAGCAAATGGCTATTACGGCTATGAAGTGATGGATACCTGCCGTCCCATTCCCGACAGTGAAGCGGGAGATTCTGACCTGTCTTTAATGTCCTATCTGGATTGCTGCGAACAAACCTTTCTGGAATACCAAAAACGTGTACCCGGTGCCAGTTATCAGGACACGTTTCAATACCTTGCTTACCATACGCCTTTTGGGGGGATGGTGAAAGGCGCACACCGAACAATGATGCGTAAGGTGGCGAAGGTGAAAACTGCTGAGATTGAAACGGATTTTTTAAATCGGGTAAAGCCAGGTTTAAACTACTGCCAACGAGTTGGAAATATTATGGGGGCTGCCTTGTTTCTGGCATTGGCCAGCACGATAGACCAAGGGCGGTTTGACTCGCCTAAACGAATCGGCTGTTTTTCCTATGGATCAGGCTGCTGTTCTGAATTTTACAGCGGAATTACAACTCCGGAAGGTCAGGAACGCCAGCGTTCATTTGGCATTGAGAAGCATTTAGATCGTAGGTATCGGCTCTCCATGGAAGAGTATGAGCTGCTGTTTAAGGGGAACGGGATGGTGCGGTTCGGGACGCGGAATGTAAAGCTAGATTTTGAGATGATACCGGACATCGTGCAGTTTACTCAAGAGAAGCCGCGCTTGTTTTTAGAAGAAATTTCTGAGTTCCATCGGAAGTACAGGTGGATCTCGTGACCTATCAAACGATAAAGGTCCGCTTTCAAGAGTCGGTTTGCTATATCACATTTCACCGCCCTGAAGCGAATAATACGATTAATGACACACTCATAGAAGAATGTTTGCAAGTGTTAAACCAATGTGAGACATCATCGGTTACGGTTGTCGTTTTAGAAGGGCTTCCCGAGGTATTTTGCTTCGGTGCGGATTTTAATGAAATCTATCAGGAAATGAAAAGCGGCAGAAAACAGGCAAGCTCCCAGGAGCCTCTCTATGATTTGTGGCTGAAGTTACAGACCGGTCCTTATGTCACAATTTCGCATGTCAGGGGAAAAGTGAATGCCGGCGGCCTTGGATTCGTTTCGGCCACAGATATTGCCATTGCTGATGAAACGGCTTCATTCAGTCTCTCTGAGCTGCTATTCGGTCTGTATCCGGCTTGTGTTTTACCGTTTCTGGTCCGCCGGATCGGCTGGCAGAAAGCACACTATATGACACTTATGACAAAGCCGATTTCCGTTCAGGAAGCCAGTGAATGGGGGTTAATAGATGCCTTTGAGGCTCAAAGTGAGGTGCTGCTGAGAAAGCATTTATTGCGTTTGCGCAGGCTGAATAAAAAGGGAATCGCGCGTTATAAACAGTTTATGAGCTCGCTTGATCATCAAGTCAGCCGTTCGAAATCCATCGCCTTGACTGCAAACCAAGACATGTTTTCAGATCCTCAAAACCAAATGGGAATCATCAGGTATGTTGAAACAGGCCAATTCCCATGGGAGAATCAGTAATTTGAAAAGATGTCAATCAGAACCGTTAGGAGGACATCATGACGCATTCTGTTGTAGAGCTCATCGAAATTGAGCCCGCTATTATTCAGGTAAAGATGCATGACCGCACTCATAAAAACGCGTTTTCACAAGAACTGACAGATGGTTTAATTCAAGCGTTTGAATTTATTCGGCAGAAAACCAATTATAAAGCGGTCATTTTGACAGGGTATGATAATTATTTTGCTTCAGGGGGAACGCAAGAAGGACTGCTTCGAATTCAGCAGGGATTGACCAAGTTCACGGATGACAATCTTTATTCTCTGGCGCTGGATTGCGAGATTCCGGTTATTGCGGCTATGCAGGGCCACGGAATTGGAGGCGGCTTTGTCATGGGGCTCTTTGCTGACATTGTCATTTTGAGCAGAGAGAGTGTGTATACAGCTAATTTTATGAAATACGGATTTACGCCTGGAATGGGCGCCACCTTTATCGTTCCTAAAAAACTGGGATTCAGCCTGGCACAGGAAATATTAATGAATGCGGGCAGCTATCGCGGAGCTGATCTTGAAAAAAGAGGGATTCCTTTTAAAGTGCTGCCCCGTGCGGAAGTAGTAGATTATGCAGTGGAGCTGGCGCATGAACTGGCGGAAAAGCCGAGAAACTCATTGATTACATTAAAAAATCATTTGGTGGCCCCGCTTCGTGAGCAGCTGCCGCACGTCATAGAACAGGAATTGATGATGCATGAGAAAACATTTCATCAAGACGAAGTCAAAACGAGAATCAAAGGTTTGTATGGAAATTAACTAAGAGTCTACATAAAAATTTGCAGGTGAAATGGAGGCAGCGCGATGAGAAATAATGATAATACCCGCATTTTAGCTAATCCTTCTGTCAGCTATGGTGAGCCTTTACATATATCTGAAGAGCAGCCGGCAACAATACCTGAAGTTTTATACAGAACGGCTGCGGAGCTTGGGGAAACAAAGGGAATCATTTATTTGCACCCGGATGGAACTGAAGTGTACCAATCATATGGACGATTGTGGAATGATGCGTTGCGTATCGTGAAGGGGCTCCGCCAATCAGGCCTGAAAGCAAAACAAAACGTGATTTTGCAGCTTGGCGACAATTCACAGCTTCTCCCTGCATTCTGGGGGTGTGTTTTAGCAGGAATTGTTCCGGCTCCGTTAGCCGTTCCGCCAACATATGCTGAATCGAGCAGCGGGACTCAAAAGCTGAAAGACGCATGGACGCTTCTTGATAAGCCGGCGGTGATTACGGATCGGGACATGCACCAGGAAATGCTCGATTGGGCAAAAGAGCATAGCCTTGAAGGATTTCGTGCAATTGCTGTAGAGGATCTGCTCAGTGCTGAAGCGGAGACGGATTGGCACCAATCCAGTCCAGAAGACTTAGCGCTTTTATTGCTGACTTCAGGCAGTACAGGAACGCCCAAAGCAGTTATGCTGAATCATCGAAACATTATGAGTATGGTGAAAGGGATTATTCAAATGCAGGGCTTCACCAGAGAGGATATCACGTTTAACTGGATGCCGTTTGATCATGTCGGAGGCATCGGGATGCTGCATTTGCGGGATGTCTATCTTGGCTGCCAAGAAATTAACGTCTCAAGTGAAACGATCTTAATGGAGCCGCTGAAATGGCTGGATTGGATTGATCATTACCGTGCTTCTGTTACGTGGGCGCCGAATTTTGCGTTCGGTCTGGTCACTGATTTTGCAGAAGAAATGAAAAACAGGAAATGGGATCTGTCCTCAATGCGTTACATGCTCAATGGCGGTGAAGCAATGGTAGCCAAGGTAGGCCGCAGAATGCTTGAGCTTTTAGAGCCTTATGGACTGCCTGCTGATGCCATCCGACCTGCGTGGGGAATGTCCGAAACTTCATCGGGCGTTATTTTTTCTCATGAGTTTACCCGGGCTTCAACAAGTGATGATGATCATTTTGTCGAAATTGGTTCCCCAATCCCTGGCTTCTCTATGAGAATTGTGAATGACCATAATGAATTGGTTGAGGAAGGCGAGATTGGCCGTTTTCAAGTCTCCGGTCTTTCCGTTACAAGCGGTTATTACCGGCGCCCAGATTTAAATGAGAGTGTGTTTACAGAAGATGGATGGTTTGAAACCGGAGATCTTGGCTTTTTGCGAAACGGACGCTTAACCATAACGGGGCGCACGAAAGATGCAATTATCATTAATGGCATTAATTATTACAGTCATGCGATTGAGTCTGCTGTTGAAGAATTACCGGACATTGAAACTTCTTATACTGCTGCATGCGCAGTCCGCGTGGATCAGAATTCAACGGATCAGCTGGCTATCTTCTTTGTTGCTTCCGCAAAAATGAATGATGAGCAGATGTCTCAGCTTCTTAGAAACATACAATCCCATGTCTCACAGGTGATCGGAGTCACCCCAGAATATTTGCTGCCGGTCCAAAAAGAAGAGATTCCGAAAACGGCTATCGGAAAGATTCAACGCACCCAGCTGAAAACGTCATTTGAAAATGGTGAGTTCGACTACTTGCTTCATAAATCCAACAGGATGAACGGTACGGTTCAGGACGGGGAGATTCAGCAAACAGACCATGTGAAAAGGCTAAGAGAAGAAATACAGGAGCACCTGCTCACCTGTTTGATTGAGGAGCTGAACGTTTCCCGCGATTGGGTGGAGCCAAAAGCAAATATCCAGAGCCTTGGCGTGAATTCTATCAAGATGATGAAACTTATTCGGTCGGTCGAGAAAAAATACCGTATCAAACTCAGAGCCAGAGAGATACATAAGTATCCTACGTTTGAACGCTTGGCTCACTATCTATCTGAACATGAAGACATCAGCAGCTTGTCTGCTGACAGGGAGGGTACTGACACTAAAACGGAACCGGAAAAGAGTCAGGCATCTTTTCAGCCCCTATCTGAGGTTCAAAAAGGATTATGGACATTGCAAAAAATGTCACCAGAAAAAAGTGCATATCACGTACCTCTCTGTTTTAAATTTTCATCAGGGCTTCACCTTGAAGCATTACAAGAGGCTTTCAGCCTTGTAATGAATCAGCATCCGATCTTAAAGCACGTCATCCAAGAGAAAGACGGAGTGCCATTTCTTAAAAATGAGCCAGCGCTTTCATTTGAAATCAAGACAGAAGACATCTCAGGAATGAACGAGTCTGCCATTCCTTCTTTTCTTAGAAAGAAAGTTAAGGAACCGTATGTAAAGGAAAACAGCCCGTTAATGCGTGTTATGAGTTTTTCCAGATCTGAGCAAGAGCATTTGTTACTGGTTGTCATTCACCATATGATTTTTGACGGGGTTTCATCTGTAACATTTATACGAAGTCTGTTTGACAGCTATACGCTTCTTTTAGAAGGACGTCAGCCGGAAGTGTCAGTTTCTCCTGCCATGTATCATGATTTTGCGGCATGGGAGCAGAACATATTAGCCGGAGAAGACGGCGCGAAGCATCGTTCATACTGGCAGAAACAGCTATCGGGAACTTTGCCGAATCTTCAGCTGCCTAAGGTCAGCACAAGTTCAGCTGATTCTGAGTTTGAAGAGGATACATACACCCGGCAGCTGTCAAGCGGCTTCATGAAGCGGGTCAGGACGTTTGCGGAAGAGCATTCTGTGAATGTTTCGACGGTATTCTTGAGCTGCTATATGATGCTGCTGGGCCGTTATACCGGCCAAAAGGAACAGATTGTCGGCATGCCGGCGATGGTAAGACCGGAAGAAAGATTTGATACTTCTATTGGACATTTTCTCAATATGCTCCCGATTCGAAGTGAGCTGAACCAGGCAGACACGTTTTCTGAATTTATTTCAAAATTGCAATTAACGATGTTGGATGGGCTTGATCATGCAGCTTATCCTTTTCCGAAAATGGTGAGGGATTTGAATGCTCCTCGCAGCCAAACGGGTTCACCAATATTTCAAACCGCTTTTTTCTATCAGAATTTTCTTCAATCTGGAAGCTATCAAAACTTATTGAGCGGCTATGCTGACTTTTTTTCTGTCGATTTCGTTGAGCGTATTCATCAAGAGGGCGAATACGAACTAGTATTTGAACTGTGGGAAACAGAAGAAAAAATGGAGCTGAACATCAAATACGATACTGCGCTGTTTGATGCGGCTTCCATTACTGCGATGTTCGATCATTTTGTTTGTGTGACAGAACAAGTGATGTTGAATCCTTCTCAGCCTTTAAAAGAGTATTCTTTATTACCTAAAGCTAAGGAGCAAATGATTCTCAAAACATGGAACACGACTGACAAAACGTTCCCATATACATGTTTTCATGAATTATTTGAGCAGCAGGCGAAAAAGACGCCTGATCGAGCGGCTGTCAGCTATGAAAATCACACATTGACGTATCGGGAGCTCGATGAAAGAAGTACACAGCTGGCCATTTATTTGCAGGCGCATGGAGTGGGACCTGACCGTCTGGCGGGAATCTATGTGGATCGATCGCTGGATATGCTGGTGGGATTATTGGCAATTCTCAAGGCAGGAGGAGCATATGTACCGTTAGATCCGTCCTATCCGGCTGAGCGACTGGAATACATGCTGGAGGACAGTGAAGTTTCCATTGCACTGACGACATCAGAATTAGTAAATACGTTGAATTGGAACGGTGTGAAGACTGCTCTGGTAGATCAAGACTGGGATGAGATCGCACAAACAGCCTCTGATCGAAAAGTGCTGACACGCACTGTCACGCCGGAACACTTGGCATATGTCATTTATACATCCGGCAGCACAGGAAAGCCAAAAGGCGTCATGATACCGCATAAAGCTTTGACAAATTTTCTCGTTTCAATGGGAGAAACACCGGGGCTTTCGCCAGAAGATAAAATGCTCGCTGTCACAACCTATTGTTTTGATATCGCAGCTCTGGAGTTATATTTGCCATTGATAAAGGGTGCACACTGCCATATTTGTCAAACGGAGCATACAAAAGACGTTGAAAGACTAAAACGGGACATCCAAACGATCAAACCGACAGTGATGCAGGCAACCCCAGCTACATGGAAGATGCTCTTTTATTCAGGCTGGGAAAATGAAGAAAGAGTAAAAATTCTATGCGGAGGCGAAGCGTTGCCGGAGACATTAAAACGATATTTCTTACATACGGGCAGCGAAGCCTGGAATATGTTCGGGCCAACCGAAACAACAATCTGGTCAGCGGTTCAGCGTATAAACGATGAATGCTCTCATGCCACGATAGGAAGGCCTATCGCCAATACACAAATATATATTACGGATTCTCAGCTTGCGCCAGTACCGGTGGGCGTTCCCGGTGAGCTTTGCATAGCAGGAGACGGCGTGGCGAAGGGCTATTTCAAAAAGCGAGAATTAACGAATTCGAGATTCATTGACAGCCCTTTTGAGCCTGGAACGAAGCTTTATAGAACGGGAGACACGGCGCGCTGGCTTCCGGGAGGCCGAATTGAATATATAGGCCGTATCGATAATCAGGTGAAAATACGCGGATTCCGTATTGAACTTGGCGATATTGAAAGCAGGCTCAGTGAGCATCCCGGCGTTCAGGACTGCGTCGTTGTCGCAGCTGAGGAGAATGGAATGGATAAGCTTGCTGCTTATTATACAACTAAAGATGCAAATGCACCTCTTGCGGCGAGGGAGCTTCGTCATTATATAAAAGACGTTTTGCCTGCCTATATGGTGCCTTCTTATTTTATTCAGCTTGACCATATGCCGTTGACACCGAACGGAAAGATAGACAGAAACAGTCTTAAGAATAACGAATTAACTGCAAAGCAGCCAAAGCAAAGGGAGATTTCTCCTTTGAACATTCAGGAAGCGGTTTTCGCCATTTGGCAGGATGTATTGAAAATGAGTGACATTGAATGGGAAGACGGGTTTTTTGATGTTGGTGGCGATTCGCTTCTCGCGGTTACTGTGGCTGATCGTATCAAACATGAGCTATCCTGTGAGTTTTCTGTCACAGACCTGTTTGAGTACTCAACGATCAAAAATATCAGCCAATACATTACTGAACAGCGAATGGGAGATACAATCGCCTCTATGCCGACAGAACCGGCAGCTTATATCGATCAGTCCACCCGGATGAGCGATCTCCCGGATTATTATGAGGATAGTGTGGCGATTATTGGCATATCATGTGAATTTCCAGGGGCGAAAAACCATGATGAGTTTTGGGAGAACCTCAGAGACGGCAAGGAAAGCATCACGTTTTTCAGTAAGGAAGAGCTTCAGCATTTTGGTATTTCGGAGGAGATCGCGGAGAATGCCAGCTATGTCCCGGTTAAATCATCAATTGACGGGAAAGACAGGTTTGACCCAGGCTTCTTTCAAATCTCTCCTAAAGACGCTGAATTTATGGACCCGCAGCTTCGGATGCTGCTGACTCACTCATGGAAAGCAATAGAAGATGCGGGTTATGCTGCGAAACAGATTCCGCAAACCAGTGTTTTTATGTCGGCAAGCAATAATTCTTACCGCGCGCTGCTTCCGTCCGATACAACAGAGAGTCTGGAAACGCCTGACGGCTATGTCTCGTGGGTGCTTGCGCAGAGCGGGACGATCCCAACAATGATTTCTCATAAGCTCGGGCTGAAAGGGCCAAGCTATTTCGTTCACGCCAACTGCTCATCGTCTCTGATTGGATTGCATTCTGCCTATAAAAGTTTGCAGTCAGGGGAATCTGCTTATGCTTTAGTAGGCGGTGCAACACTGCACACCGAGTCAAATATCGGATATATGCATCAGCCGGGACTGAACTTTTCGAGTGATGGACATATTAAAGCTTTTGATGCCTCAGCTGACGGAATGATAGGCGGTGAGGGCGTTGCCGTAGTATTACTGAAAAAAGCGGCTGATGCTGTAAAGGACGGGGATCATATCTATGCTTTGCTGAGAGGCATAGGTGTAAATAACGACGGCGCTGACAAAGTCGGTTTTTATGCTCCGAGTGTCAAAGGGCAGGCTGACGTGGTGCAACAGGTCATGAATCAAACGAAGATACAGCCTGAATCCATCTGCTATGTGGAAGCGCACGGAACCGGAACGAAGCTGGGAGATCCAATCGAGCTGGCAGCTTTAACGAACGTTTACAGGCAATACACAAATAAAACGCAATTCTGCGGCATTGGGTCGGTGAAAACCAATATCGGACATTTAGATACGGCCGCCGGTCTGGCTGGCTGCATTAAGGTCGTGATGAGTCTTTACCATCAGGAGCTTGCACCGAGCCTTAATTATAAGGAGCCGAACCCAAATACAGACTTAGCCAGCTCTCCTTTTTACGTCGTTGATCAAAAGAAAACGTTAAGCCGTGATAGTAAAACACACAGGGCCGCACTAAGCTCGTTCGGTCTTGGCGGGACAAATACGCATGCGATTTTTGAGCAATACAAAAGGGATGCTGACAAGAAAAAGGTAGACGGGACCTGCATCATACCGGTCTCGGCCAAAAATAAAGAGAGGCTGCAAGAGTATGTGCAAGATATTCTGGCCTATTTGGAAAGAAGAGGGCTTGAGGACGGTCAGCTGCCTGATTTTGCGTATACCCTGCAGGTCGGGCGGGAAGCGATGGAGCATCGCGTTGCTTTTACTGCCGATCATGTGAATGAGTTAAAACAAAAGCTCACAGATTTTATCAATGGAAAAAAAGCGATTGAAGGCTGTTTTCAAGGAAGTAAGAACCATGACAGGGAGATTTCATGGCTGACGGAGGACGAGGATAGTGCGGAACTGATCCGAAATTGGATGGCCAAAGGAAAAGTAAACAAGCTTGCGGAAATTTGGAGCAAGGGGGCGCATATGGATTGGATGCAGCTTTACAAAGGTGAGCGCCCATACAGAATGAGTCTGCCGACATATCCATTTGCAAAGGAACGATACTGGCCGTCGCAGGATGACCGTAAGCCGTCACGTCACATATCCGCAAATCTGACAGAGATCGGTTCCATTCATCCGCTGCTCCATCAGAATACATCTGATTTTTCTGAACAGAAATTCAGTTCGGTTTTCACTGGTGAGGAATTCTTTCTGAGAGACCATGTGGTAAGAGGAAAGCCGGTGCTACCAGGTGTTGCGTACCTTGAAATGGCGCACGCAGCTATCAAGCAGGCGACAGGAAGCAATACTGGCCGAGGGGGCAGAATCAGATTGAATCATACAGTCTGGGTTCAGCCTGTTGTGATTGATAAACAATCGGCTCAAGTGGATATTGGTCTATTTCCAGAAGAAGATGGGAAAATCACTTTTGACATTTACAGTACACAGGAAGACGGGGCCGACCCGGTTATTCATAGTCAAGGCAGTGCGGAGCTGGTATCTGCAGCCGAAACGCCGGTCGCAGATCTCGCGGAAATATCACGCCGTTGCGTCAAAGGAAAGATGTCGCCTGATCAATTTTACGAAGAAGGCAGAAGCAGAGGGATGTTCCATGGTCCGGCCTTTCAAGGAATTAAGAATGTGGATATAGGAAACAGAGAGGTTTTGGCGCAGCTGCAGCTTCCAGAAATCGTTTCTGGAACGAAGGAACAGTTTGTGCTGCACCCAAGTATCATGGACTCCGCCTTGCAGACGGCAACAATATGCATCATGCAGGAATTGACGGATCAAAAGCTGATTTTGCCGTTTGCGCTTGAGGAGCTTGAGGTAATCAAAGGATGTTCGTCTTCTATGTGGGCTTATGCTCACTTAAGTGACAGCCATCACTCCGGGGATATTGTTCAGAGAGCGGATATCGATCTCATTGACGAGAGCGGAGACGTATGTGTCAGAATCAAAGGGTTCTCCACGAGAGTGCTGGAAGGGGAGGTTCATTCATCAAAGCCTTCACCGCGGCATGAACGCTTAATGCTCGAGCCGATATGGAGAGAACAGAATGGCGGATTTGTGGACGATGATCTTTCATTCGCAGAGCATATCGTTGTTCTCTTTGAAACTGAACGAAGTGTTACAGACAGCCTTGTATCAAACATGAAGGATGCCCGTGTCATAACTTTGAATGAAGCTGAAGGGCATATTGCAGAACGTTATCAGTTATACGCGCAGAACGTGTTTGAGCTCATGAAAAGAAAGATCCGTGAGCATTCTGCCGGCCGTATCATCATTCAAGCCCTCGTTCCGCTGGAAAAAGAGAAACAATTGTTTGCCGGTGTTTCCGGTTTGCTTAAAACAGCTGAATTAGAGTTTAGCAAACTTACAGCTCAGGTCATCGAGATCGAGAAACCTGAAGAGATAAATGACCTTCATCTCAAGCTGATAGAAGATAGCCGGAGGCCTGGAGATAAACAGATTCGATATGAGGATGGATACCGTTTTGTGAAAGGCTGGCGGGAAACGGCGCTGCCTTCAGCTGAGGAGCTTCATATGCCGTGGAGAGACGAGGGTGTTTATCTGATTACAGGCGGAGCAGGAAGCTTAGGCCTTCTATTTGCAAAGGAAATTGCCAATCGAACCGTTCGGTCCACCATCGTGCTGACGGGACGCTCTGTTTTGAGTGAGCATAAGGAAAACGAGCTGAAGGATCTTCGAGACATGGGAACAGAGGTCGTCTATCGGGAAGCTGATGTAAGTGATCAGCAGGCGGTTCGTCGTCTTATGAAGGAAATCAAAGAAGAGCATGGCACTCTTAACGGAATCATTCACGGTGCAGGCAGCATTAAAGATCACTTCATCGTTCATAAGACGAATGAAGAGTTTCAAGAAGTGTTACAGCCAAAAGTGAGCGGGTTGTTACATGTAGACGAATACAGCAAGGATTTTCCATTGGACTTTTTCATTTTATCCTCATCTGTTTCCGGATGTTTAGGAAACGCTGGACAAGCCGATTATGCGGCAGCCAATACGTTTATGGATGCATTTGCTGCATACCGCCGTTCTCTTGTGGTATCGAAGAAGCGATTCGGCTCAACCATTTCCTTCAACTGGCCGCTATGGAAAGAAGGCGGTATGCAAGTCGGCGCTGAAGTTGAGCAGAGAATGCTGAAAACAATGGGAATGGTCCCGATGCCAACAAATAGCGCTTTGGAGGCATTTTATCAAGGAATAGCATCTGAAAAGCCGCAAGTGTTTGTGTTGGAAGGACAGCTTCCGAAAATGAAGCAAAAACTGCTTTCTGCAGAAACGACAGCCAAACGAAAGGGGCAGAAAAACGCAGATCAGGCTCACGGTCAAACTCAAACATTAGAAGCGTCTTTGATTCAAATGGTTGGAGCGATTTTAAAAGTAAACACTGATGATATCGATGTCAATACTGAGCTGAGTGAGTACGGATTCGATTCGGTTACATTCACTGTCTTTACGAACAAGATCAATGAAGCATACGAATTGGAACTAACGCCGACCATTTTCTTCGAATATGGAAGCATCCAAAGCCTGGCTGAATATGTAATTGCCACGTATCCGGGTGAATGGAATCGAGATCCTGCTGTTAATGACACAGAAGAAGGGTCAAGCTCATTGCACAGTTTAAACAGCCTGAGTACATCATTAAGCAACATGGTCAGTGCGATTTTAAAAGTAGATAGTGAAGATATTGATGTCCATACAGATCTGAGTGAATACGGATTTGATTCGGTTACATTTACGGTCTTTACAAATCAGATTAACGAGGCATATCAATTGGAATTAACGCCGACCATTTTCTTTGAATATGGAAGCATTCAAAGCCTGGCTGAATATTTGATAGATGAACATAAGGAATCTTTTACACAGGAGCGCGAAAAATCAGCGGGGCAAGAAGAGTTGCAGACAATATCCTCTGAAGTTCCGAAAATGACAGCGCGAAGAAAGCACCGCTTTACACAGCCTGTCATTACAAAAGAAGAAAGAAACAAAAAACAGACTGTCGATTTTGAGCCGATTGCGATTGTCGGCATCAGCGGCTGCTTCCCTGGCGCTTTGGATATAGATGAATTTTGGAAAAACCTTAAGGAAGGCAAAGACTGTATCACAGAAGTTCCAAAAGACCGATGGGATTGGCGTGAGCATTATGGAAACCCTGACACAGAAGCCAATAAAACCGACATCAAATGGGGCGGGTTTATTGATGGTGTAGCAGAGTTTGATCCGTTGTTTTTTGGTATATCGCCGCGAGAAGCCAATTATGTCGACCCGCAGCAGCGTCTGTTAATGACATATGTATGGAAGGCACTCGAAGATGCGGGGTGCTCGCCGCAACGCCTTTCTGGTACAGGGACGGGTATCTTTATCGGCACAGGCAACACAGGCTATAAAGATCTATTCCATAGAGCGAATCTTCCGATTGAAGGCCATGCGGCTACAGGTCATATGATTCCTTCGGTCGGCCCGAATAGAATGAGTTATTTTTTAAACATCCACGGTCCGAGCGAGCCAATCGAAACAGCTTGTTCCAGCTCTCTTGTAGCCATTCACCGTGCTGTGACTGCGATGCAAAGCGGCAATTGTGAGATGGCAATTGCAGGAGGCGTAAACACGATCCTGACCGAAGAGGCGCACATTAGCTACAGCAAGGCGGGCATGCTCAGCAAAGACGGCAGGTGTAAAACTTTCTCCGCCGATGCGAATGGTTATGTCAGAGGCGAAGGTGTCGGAATGGTCATGCTGAAAAAGCTGTCAGATGCCGAGCGCGCTGGGAATCACATTTATGGCGTTATTCGGGGGACGGCGGAAAATCACGGCGGAAGAGCCAATACCCTAACATCGCCTAATCCAAAAGCCCAAGCTGATCTGTTAGTGCGTGCATATCGCCAAGCAGGCATAGACCCAAGCACGGTCACATATATCGAAGCACATGGAACAGGGACTGAATTGGGGGATCCGATTGAAATAAACGGGCTGAAGGCGGCTTTTAAGGAACTATCCAATAACAGAGACAGCAGCGAGCTGGACATTCCAAATCATCATTGCGGCATCGGCTCAGTTAAAAGTAATATCGGCCATTTAGAGCTTGCCGCAGGTATCTCTGGCCTAATCAAAGTGCTACTGCAAATGAAACATAAAACGTTAGTGAAAAGCATGCATTGCGAGACGCTTAATCCTTATCTTCAGCTGGCCGACAGTCCGTTTTACATCGTTCAGGAAAAACAGGATTGGAAGACTGTCACAGATCGTGACGGAAACGAGCTTCCGCGCCGCGCCGGAATCAGTTCGTTTGGGATTGGCGGCGTAAACGCACATATTGTGGTTGAAGAATATGTGCCAAAAGCCAATTCAGAACAAACGGCATCAGAACAGCCAAACGTGATTGTGCTGTCGGCAAAAAATAAAAACAGGCTCATGGATCGTGCTTCGCAATTACTGGAGGCGATCCGCAAGAAAAAATATACAGATCAAGATTTGCCCCGCATCGCTTACACCCTGCAAGTTGGGCGAGAAGAAATGGATGAACGTCTTGCGTGTATTGCGGGGACGGTTCAGGAACTTGAAGAGAAACTGCAGGCGTTTGTTGACGGTAAGGAAGAAACTGAAGCATTCTTCCGGGGACAGTCTCATCGAAATAAAGAAACCCAGGCCATTTTTACCGCAGATGAGGATATGGCAATGGCAATTGAGGCTTGGATCAGAAAAAGAAAATACGCCAAACTTGCAGATTTATGGGTCAAAGGCGTGGCGATCCAGTGGAATACATTATACGGTGAGACCAAACCGCGCCTGATCAGTCTCCCTTCATATCCATTTGCGAAGGATCACTATTGGGTACCGTCAAAGGAACATTCAGAACCGGACAAGATAGAACTAGTTACTAGAGAAAAGCGCACCGCGTGTTTTTTGACAAAACAATGGAGTCTGAGCCCGGTTGTCTCAACAGTGCCGGGGACACGAACGGTTGCCATCCTGAGCAATCGAGAGACAGCAGATTTGGCAGCTAAAGTATCTGTGTATTTTCCGAACCATCTTTTAATAGACGTGAGCCGGATAGACGGTTATCAGTCAGACATCGATTGGAAAGAGTTTGACGGCCTTGTGGATGTCATCGGCTGCAGCGAACATGATGAAGACAGGCTGGATTGGATTGAATGGGTGCAAAGACTGGTTGAATTCGGACATAAAGAGGGACTTAGGCTGCTTTGTGTGACGAAGGGGCTCGAATCGTTTCAAAACACATCTGTCCGGATGGCAGGCGCCTCACGAGCTGGCTTGTATCGGATGCTTCAAAGCGAGTATAGTCACCTTACATCAAGGCATATGGATGCAGAGGAGGTCATTGATCATCATCGGCTCGCGAAGCAGATTGCAGATGAGTTTTATTCAGATTCTTACGATGCGGAGGTTTGCTACAGAGACGGTTTGCGGTATCAGGCTTTTCTAAAAGTGCATCCTGAAACAGGTCAGGGGGCCGAACAAAGGATGACCTTTCCTAAAGATCATGTGCTTTTCATTACAGGCGGGACGCGAGGCATCGGATTATTATGCGCCCGGCATTTTGCGGAGCGCTATGGAGTGAAAAAGCTGGTGCTGACCGGACGAGAGCAGCTTCCTCCGCGAGAAGAGTGGGCTCGTTTTGAGACATTAAACTCATCCGCGGCAGAGAAAATCCAGGCAGTGCGGGAGCTGGAAGCGCAGGGTGTGCAAGTGCAAATGCTGTCCCTTACTTTGTCTGATGATGCTCATGTTGAGCAAACGCTGCAACATATCAGGAAAACTTTAGGGCCGATTGGCGGTGTCATTCATTGTGCAGGTCTGACGGATATGGATACGCTGGCGTTCATCCGAAAAACGGCCGATGATATTCAGCGGGTGCTGGAGCCGAAAGTATCAGGTCTTACAACGCTTTATCGCCACGTGTGCAACGAGCCATTACAGTTTTTTGTATTGTTTTCTTCTGTTTCAGCTATTATTCCGCAGCTTTCGGCAGGACAAGCTGACTATGCTATGGCGAATAGCTATATGGATTATTTCGCGGCAGCACATCAGAGAAATACCCCGATCATCAGTGTTCAGTGGCCGAACTGGAAAGAAACTGGTATGGGTGAAGTGACAAATGATGCATATCGAGAAAGCGGCTTGCTGAGCATTACGAATACAGAAGGTTTACGTTTTCTAGATCAAATCTTATCGAAACCGCTCGAACCAGTTGTTCTCCCTGCGATAGCGAATCAAACAAATTGGGAGCCGGAGCTGCTGATGAAGCGGAGGAAGCGGCATGAGGACGGTTTGCGGGAATCGAATTTGCAAAGCCCGCAGGCGAAAGATAACGAAGAGATCGATGCAATTTCCAAGAGTGAGGAGCTATTATCTGAAACACAGTCCTGGCTTGTTGATTTGTTTACTGAAGAGCTGAGAATTGATCATGAAGACTTTCAGATTGACGGATTATTTCAAGATTATGGGGTGGATTCGATCATTTTGACGCAGGTGCTTCAGCGTATAAACCGCAAATTAGAAGCAGCGCTCGATCCATCTATTCTATATGAATACCCGACAATTCAAAGATTTGCAGGTTGGCTGCTCGGCTCTTATTCCGAAACGCTGTCGGCTCTATTCGGGAGCAGGATATCGGATACATCATCAGCTGTGGAGAACAAAATGGAGGCAGGCGTATCTGCCACTGCGAAGGAGCGTGCTCCTGCCGCCCAGATACAGGCGCCGGCGCCTCTTGCACCGGACTCTCATGCTGAAGATATAGCCGTTGTCGGGCTGTCTTGCCGCTTTCCGGGAGCAGATACGCTGGAAACCTATTGGTCGTTACTATCTGAGGGACGTTCGTCAATCGGTCCGGTTCCGGCAGAGCGCTGGGGCTGTAAAACGCCATATTATGCCGGCGTGATTGATGACGCCAGCCATTTTGATCCTGATTTCTTTCTGCTTCATGAAGATGATGTAAGGGCGATGGACCCGCAAGCATTACTCGTATTGGAAGAGTGTCTGAAACTCTTGTATCACGCTGGGTATACACCTGAGGAAATAAAGGGAAAGCCAGTCGGCGTTTATATTGGAGGCAGAAGCCAGCACAAACCTAATGAAGAGAGTCTTGATCATGCTAAGAATCCGATCGTGACAGTCGGCCAAAATTATTTAGCGGCTAATATTTCACAATTTTTTGATGTCCGCGGCCCGAGTGTTGTAGTAGATACAGCCTGTTCGTCAGCTTTGGTCGGCATGAATATGGCCATTCAAGCTCTTCGCAGTAGAGATATTCAATCTGCCTTAGTCGGCGGTGTCAGCTTACTAAGCTCAGATGCTTCTCACAGACTGTTCGACCGGCGCGGCATTTTAAGCAAGCATTCATCCTTCCATGTGTTTGATGAGCGTGCTGATGGAGTTGTGTTGGGTGAAGGTGTCGGAATGGTCATGTTAAAAACGGTAAAACAAGCGATTGAAGATGGGGATACCATATATGCTGTCGTGAAAGCGGCCTCGGTCAATAACGATGGAAGAACGGCAGGGCCGGCCACACCTAATCTGGAGGCGCAAAAGGAAGTCATGAAAGACGCGCTTGCCAAAAGCGGAAAAAAACCAGAGGACATCAGCTATCTTGAAGCAAACGGGTCAGGTTCAATGGTAACCGATCTGCTTGAACTGAAAGCGATCCAATCAGTGTACCGCTCCGGTCACTCATCGCCTCTTTCTCTCGGCTCAATCAAGCCGAACATCGGGCATCCGCTATGTGCTGAAGGGATCGCCAGCTTTATTAAGGTTGTGCTGATGCTGAAAGAGCGCCGATTTGTCCCATTTTTATCAGGTGAAAAAGAGATGGCGCATTTCGATCAACAAAAAGCGAATATCACGTTCACCCGAACGCTGGAAAAATGGACAGATTCGCGGCCATCAGCGGCCATCAACTGTTTTGCCGATGGGGGGACGAATGCTCATGTCATCGTAGAGGCGTGGGAAGAAGATGAAAAACGTGCCAACAAGCGCAGTCCAATATCGCCTCCTCAATTAAAGAAACGGGCGTTTTCGCCTGGCGAGTCAAAGCCGGAAGCGGAGACCTTAAAAGTGGATGCGGCAAACATATGGGATACTTATGAGGTGGAGGTCTAACGTGAAAAATATAACGAAACAACTCACATTATCGTTAAAAAATCCGTTTATTTATCACCATGTGGTTTACGGACAAAATGTCCTGCCGGGATTGGCTTATATTGATATGATCTACCAGATTTTCAGAGAAAACGGCTACGCCTGCTCAGAGCTTCAGCTGCGGAATTTGTCCATCTATCAGCCACTGACTGTGCAACAGAATGCGGTGATCATTCTCAATGTCCAATGTACGGAGAAAAAAGAAGGAAGGTGGCAAATCACAGCTAAAGGCTTTGAAAAACGTGATGGGAATAAAGCTTCAGAAGAAAAGCTCTATATGAAGGCTGACATGCACGCCCACTCTCCGGCTGTATTTGAAGAAACACTGGATCTTAATCACATGAAAGCAGCTGCGCAAAACGTTGTTAAGCTTGATGATGTATATGAACAATGCAGACGTCAGGAGTTAGTGCACAGCGAATATATGAAAGCCAGCGGTCACATCTATGAAGAGGAAGACGGCGTCCTTCTTGATCTTTCTCTCGGCTTGGAAGCCATGCATCACGCAGAAGGCTTTATGTTTCATCCGACTCTCATAGACGGGAGCGGGGTAGGTGCCAACAATTTGCTCACATCTTTGCTTAAAGGAGAACAGAGGCTGTATCTGCCTCTGTTCTATGAATCCTTTACCGCTTCAGCACTTTTGCAGACACATTGCATGACGAGAATAAAGCGCTCCTCCGTCCGTCAGGAAAAAGAGCTGATTTATGTAACACTTGAATTTTTCAATGCTTACGGAGAAAAAGTGGCTGAACTGAAAAACTTCACAAGCAAACTAGTGCGTGAAGCGGAGCTGATTAGCGGAAAGCAACAGGATGTAGAGGAGAAACAAGAGACGGGAAAGGACACAGCCGAGCATACTCAAGCTGCTGAAACGGTATCTCCATCCGGCAGTATGGGGGCCTATGGCGAGGCTGAACAGTTCGTAAGCCAATTAATCGCAGACAAAATAAATAAACCGATCGAACAGATTGAAAAGCAGGTCGGCTATTACCAAATGGGACTGAATTCATCAGGCTTGCTTGAAGTGGTAGAAACCATCAGTGACAAGATCGGTGAGAGCCTTTCGCCGACTCTCTTGTTTGAGCATACCACCATTGCCGAGTTGTCAGCATTTCTTGCCGAGGAATATGCTGAGCATTTTAGTGCCGCTGGTTCCCTTGATCAAAATGAAAGAGAGCACACCTCCGATAGCATAATCGGCGATAAGGCTGCCGAAGGCCGGAAGACAAGCGGACGTAAAGAATGTTCTCGTGTACCTTCTGAGACAGCAGGCGACATTGCCATTATCGGCTTGGCGGGCAGGTATCCGAAGGCAAATAATATTCATGAATTCTGGAACAATCTGAAAGAGGGCAAAGATTGCATTAGCGAGGTTCCTGAGTCGCGCTGGGATTGGCGGCGCTTTGAGGGAATCACATCTCCTTCGGGTAAGGACATTTCCAAATGGGGCGGATTTATTGATGATCCAGACTGCTTCGATCCTCAATTTTTCAGAATCACGCCGAGAGAAGCAGAGACCATGGACCCTCAGGAGCGGTTGTTTTTAGAAACCTGCTGGGAAACGATTGAGGATGCAGGCTACACACCAAAGACTTTGGCCAAGCCTAAAGGACGGAACAAAAGGCAGCATGTAGGAGTTTTTGCGGGCGTCATGCATAAGGATTATACATTAGTCGGCGCTGAAGAATCATCAGCGGAAAATGTGTTTCCTCTCTCGCTGAACTATGCGCAAATTGCCAACCGTGTATCTTACTTTTGTAATTTCCACGGTCCGAGCATGGCGGTCGATACGGTATGCTCCTCTTCTCTGACTGCTGTACATCTGGCGTTGGAAAGCATTCGGCACGGTGAGTGTGATGTCGCGTTAGCGGGCGGAGTGAACCTGTCCCTGCATCCTAATAAATATATGACATACGGGGTCTGGGATATGTTTTCCACTGACGGGCACTGCCGTACATTTGGTAAGGGTGGAGACGGTTATGTGCCGGCCGAAGGAATCGGTGCGGTTTTATTAAAGCCATTGCGCCAGGCGGAGGAAGACGGAGATCGCATTTATGCTGTGATTAAAGGAAGTGCTGTGAACCATGTGGGCACTGTAAGCGGCATTTCAGTGCCGAGTCCAGTTTCTCAAGCTGATCTGATTGAGGCATGCTTGGAGAAAACGGGAATTGACCCGCGGACGATCAGTTATGTGGAAGCGCATGGAACCGGAACGTCCTTAGGAGATCCGATCGAAGTACAGGGGTTGGTGAAAGCATTCCGTCAATATACAGAGGATCGGCAGTTCTGTTCGATCGGTTCTGTTAAGTCAAACATCGGGCATGCTGAATCCGCCGCGGGTATCAGCGGTTTAAGCAAGGTTGCCCTTCAGCTTCACCATCAGACACTCGTGCCTTCTTTGCATTCAGAAGAACTGAATCCGTACGTGGATTTTGCAAAGTCTCCATTTTATGTCCAGCATGAAACAAAAACGTGGAAGCAGCCTGTTATCAAGGAGAAAGAGGAAGACATCCTTTATCCGCGCCGGGCGGGTATCAGTTCCTTCGGGGCGACCGGTTCAAACGCCCATATTATCCTTGAGGAATACATTCCTCAAACAGATGAGCATGACGTTTCAACGCCGTCAGATTCTGACATGCCTGTTGTTATCCCGCTTTCTGCTCGAAATCAAGAACGTCTTCGTGTATATGCAAAACGTCTCTTGGATTTTCTTCATGAAGGGATTCAGATTAGAGATTTGGCTTATACATTGCAGGTAGGTCGTGAACCGATGGAAGAACGAGTTGCTTTTGTTGCAGCCGGAATTCAAGAATTAGCAGGTCAATTGAAGGCATTTGCAGAAGGGCACGAATCCATTCAGAATTGCTGGATGGGACGATTATCAAGAGGAAGCGATTTATCGCTTTCTGCAGAAACGGTACATAAATTGCTGGAGCAAAGAAAACTCTATCAGATTGCGGAGCAGTGGGCGAACGGATCTGCAGTTGATTGGAAGCTTCTATATGAAAGAAAGAAACCAAAACGGATCAGTTTGCCGACATATCCTTTTGAGAAGGTGCGTTATTGGGTGCCTAAAGCAGAGGCGGCAGATCGTTTAAAGCAGGAAGGACACATCCTGCATCCTCTTCTGCATCAAAATGTGTCCGACATGTCGGGAGTCCGCTTCCGTTCAGCGTTCACCGGACGTGAATTTTTCTTAAAGGATCATGTCATTAATGGCGAGCGTGTTTTACCAGGTGCAGCTTTATTGGAAATGGTTCGTGCAGCCGTGGAAAAGGCAGCTGCAGATCAGTTCCCAACAGGATTCCGGCTCCGGAATATCGTCTGGGTTCGGCCGTTTGCCGTCACAGAACAGCAAGCAGACATACACATACGTTTATATCCTGAGGACAATGGTGAGATTGCATTCGAAATCTGCCAGGAGACTGAAAGCGCAGAGAAAGCGCCGGTTGTATACGGACAAGGGAGTGCAGTGCCTTGTGAGGCTGATGAATCTCCGCTCATAGACATTGAAGAACTGAAGGCAAATAATGATGAGCGGATTCTGTCACCTTCCGATTGCTACGAGGCTTATGCAGAAATGGGCATTCATTATGGTGATAGCCATAGAGCGATCGACAGCATATATGCCGGCAAAAACGGAGTTCTTGCGAAATTGACGATGCCGACTGTGATCTCCGGTACGCAAAACCATTATGTTCTGCATCCGAGCATGATAGATTCGGCATTTCAAGCATCTATCGGTTTGAGACTGCGAGACGATACGAGTTTAGCAAACACAAAGGCCATGCTGCCTTTTGCATTACAGGATGTCCAAATCTTCAAAGGCTGCGAGGCGTCTATGTGGGTGCGGATCACATACAGCGAGGGCAGTGGAGCTGGGGATCGTATGCAGAAGCTTGATATCGATTTGTGCAATGAAGAGGGGCAGATTTGCGTGCGAATGAAGGGCTATTCTGCAAGAGTGATAGAAGATGCAAAAAATCCTTCTGAGACAATTGACACGCTGCTATTTGAACACGTATTGGAAGAAAAAGGTCTTGCCGAGAAGAATGATTTTACAGCATACGAGACACATAAAATCGTTATCTGTGATTTTGGAGAACAAATGGAAAACATCCGAAATGATCTTGAATGTACAGTACTGCAGCATTATGCAGAGACAATTGATGAACGGTTTGAAGCATACGCCGTACAGTTATTTGAAGAAGTTAAGCAGCTGCTGCACTCGAAAACAGGGGGATATACATTCATTCAAGTGGCGGTGCCTGCATTAAAAGAGCCGCAGCTACTAAGCGGCTTAACCGGACTGCTCAAAACGGCTGTACTAGAAAACCCAAAACTGACAGGACAGCTGATTGAATTGGACACCGGGATGTCTGCTAATGAGCTGTTTGAAATATTGGAAGAAAACAGACGCTGTCCTCGTGACACGCATATCCGCTACTGGCAAGGAAAACGGTTTGTAAGCAATTGGAAAGAAATATCTGGTGAGCACCTGAGTGCTGACATGCCATGGAAGGATAAAGGTGTTTATCTGATTACAGGCGGTGCAGGCGGTCTTGGCTTCATCTTTGCAAATGAAATCGCAAACCAAACGAAGGATGCTGTCGTGATCCTGACAGGACGCTCTCCGCTCGATGAAAGGAAGCAGGCGAAGCTTCAAGCCTTACAGAAACTTGACGTCCAAGCGGTTTACAGACAAGCGGATCTGACAGAGAAACAAGCTGTTGATGCCTTATTAGAAGAGATCCAGAACGTTTACGGAGGCTTAGACGGCATTATTCATAGCGCCGGTATGATAAAAGATAATTTCATTATTAAGAAAACGAAAGAAGAAGTTCATACCGTGCTCGCTCCAAAGGTAGCCGGTCTGATTCATCTTGATGAAGCAACAAAAGATATTCCGCTCGACTTCTTTATCCTTTTTTCCTCTGGTGCCGGGGCAGTGGGAAGTGCGGGACAGGCTGATTACGCAATGGCGAATGCATTTATGAATGCATTCAGCGAATATCGAAATGGCCAAGCAGCGCTGCACAAACGTTACGGGAAAACTCTTTCGGTGTGCTGGCCGCTGTGGAAAGACGGGGGCATGCGTATTGATGATGAAACTGCGAGGGTGCTGACAAGAGAAACAGGCATGGTGGCCATGGAAACAGGGCATGGGATCCAGGCATTATACCATGGCTGGGCGTCAGGAAAGCCGCAGCTGTTGGTGGCATCAGGTGTTGCCAATCAGATTCGTGCATTTTTAGATGAAACAGGACATGGTCAAGGCCAATCTCGCATTAGGAAAAATAGAAATGACATTCAGGATACAGAAAAAGCAGACATTGTCCTAGGAGTCGATGAAGAGACATTGAGAGAAAAAGCGGAGAATTATATGGTACAAGTGCTTTCTTCGGTTATCAAGCTGCCAGCCAGCCAGATTGACGCTGAAGCTCCTCTTGAGGATTATGGGATCGATTCTATTATGATCATGCATGTAACGGGTCAATTAGAAAAAGTATTTGGATCTTTGTCTAAAACATTGTTCTTTGAGTACCAGGATATTCGGTCCTTAACCCGGTATTTTACCGATTTCCACCGAGAAAAGCTGCTGGACATCTTGGAAATTGAAACAGACAAACCTTCAGCTGCGGAAAATAGAAAAACAGACTCAGAGCCTGAAAAGAGAGAAATCTCTGTTGTCCCAAGAAAGTCTGGATTCTTTCCTTTGCAAGAACAAGGGAAGAAGCAGCCTAGAGAAAAGGAAGCAGAGGAAATTGCGATTATCGGTATCTCAGGGCGCTATCCTCAGGCAGACAACATCTATGAATTGTGGGAAAACCTGAGGGATGGACGAGACTGTATTACGGAAATTCCTGTAGATCGCTGGGATCATAGTCTCTATTATGATGAAGATAAGGACAAGCCTGGAAAAACCTACAGCAAGTGGGGCGGCTTCATGAAGGATGTAGACAAATTTGATCCGACGTTTTTCCATATTTCGCCGCGTGAAGCAAAATTAATGGACCCTCAGGAGCGTTTATTTTTGCAGTGCGTGTATGAAACGATGGAAGACGCAGGATATACAAGGGAGCATCTCGGCCGTAAGCGTGATTCAGAGCTTGGCGGAAGCGTCGGGGTGTACGTAGGTGTCATGTACGAAGAATACCAGCTGTACGGAGCGCAAGAGCAGGTGCGTGGCAGGTCTCTGGCTTTAACAGGGAATCCATCATCCATCGCGAACCGGGTATCTTATTATTTTGATTTTCATGGGCCGAGTATTGCTTTGGATACCATGTGTTCTTCTTCCTTAACTGCGATTCATTTGGCCTGCCAAAGCTTGCAGCGCGGAGAGTGTGAGGCGGCTTTCGCGGGGGGCGTGAATGTTTCAATCCACCCAAATAAATATTTGATGCTTGGGCAGAACAAATTTATGTCCAGCAAAGGCCGATGTGAAAGCTTCGGAAAGGGCGGAGACGGCTATGTGCCGGGAGAAGGCGTTGGAGCAGTGCTTCTTAAGCCATTGTCTAAAGCTCTAGAAGATGGCGATCACATTTATGGAATCATTAAGGGGACAGCCATTAACCACGGAGGAAAAACAAACGGGTACTCAGTTCCAAACCCGAATGCCCAAGCTGATGTGATCAAAAAGGCGTTTGTGGAAGCAAAGGTTGACCCGCGGGCAGTCAGTTATATCGAAGCACACGGCACGGGAACGTCTCTCGGAGATCCTATTGAAATCACAGGGCTATCCAAAGTGTTTACGCAACAAACGAATGACAAACAATTTTGTGCAATAGGTTCAGCCAAATCAAATATCGGGCACTGTGAGAGTGCAGCAGGTATCGCAGGATTAACGAAGGTATTGCTCCAAATGAAATACAGGCAGCTGGCGCCTTCCCTGCATTCAAATGTGCTGAACCCGAATATCGATTTCCTTAACTCACCGTTTAAAGTTCCGCAAGAGCTAGAAGAATGGAAGAGGCCGATCATTTCTGTCAATGGTAAAGACATTGAATATCCTAGAATCGCAGGCATCTCTTCATTCGGCGCTGGGGGAGTTAACGCCCATATTTTAATAGAAGAGTATGTTCCGGAACCTGAGCAGGAACGTTCTCTAGCAGGGAAACAGCCGGTTGTCATTGTGCTCTCAGCAAAAAATGAGGAAAAACTTCAGAAACGGGCGGAACGATTGCTGCATGCCATTCGTGAACAAAGATATGCTGAAACAGATTTGCACCGAATCGCCTATACGCTGCAAGTTGGACGTGAAGCGATGAATGATCGCCTGGCGTTCGTTGTTGAAACGATGCAGGAGCTTGAAGAAAAGTTGAATGAATGTATCTCCGAAACAGAAAATCGTGAATCTGTCTATCGAGGACAAGTGAAGCGCAACAAAGAATCCATTGCTGCTTTTACAGCTGATGAAGATATGTCAAAAACAATCGAGGCATGGATGAAAAAAGGAAAGTACGCGAAGGTTTTAGACCTTTGGGTAAGAGGCTTGCGTATCGACTGGAACACGCTCTATCAGGATCAAAAACCGCAGCGCATCAGTCTGCCCGCCTATCCTTTTGCAAGAGATCGCTATTGGATAGAAGTCAATGCAACAAAGGCTGAGGAAAAAAGAACAGTGGAACCAGCTCTTACAGTACAGCCGGTCATACAAAAGCCATCTATAGTAAGGGAAGCCAGCGGCAAGCCTGCCAATATCACGTTACAGCCTTTACCGGTACATCAGGAGCGTTTGCAGCGTACAGCATCTCAGCATCCATCAGATACAGAAACAGAGACGATCTCGGCGGAAGAATTGTGCAATGCGCTGACGGCGAGCTTAGCGGAAGTGCTGTACATGGAACAAAACGAGGTTGACCCAGACGAAGCATTCATTGATATCGGAATGGATTCAATTACCGGGCTTGAATGGATAAAAGCAATAAATAAACAGTATGGCACATCACTGAATGTCACCAAGGTTTATGATTACCCGACAACACGTGATTTCGCTGTTTACTTAGCACATGAGTTAAGTGCACAAGCCGGAGAGAAAATATCAGAAAGCGATGCTCCGAACCAAACGGAGATGTACGCGCCGATGAAACAGAAAACAGCAGCACCTGCTGCTAAACCGGACAATATCTCCCTGCAGCCGTTAGAGCATCATCAGCCGTTGCAGGAAGAAGCTTCAGCAACCATTCAATATGCAGCAGCTGAAATATCTGCATCAAGCCAATATACTGGGACAATTGAATCGCTGCATGAAGAATTGAGGGAAAGCATAGCAGATGTGTTATTCATGGAGCCGCATGAGGTGGATATTGACGAAGCATTCATTGATATCGGAATGGACTCGATTACTGGGCTTGAATGGATAAAAGCGGTGAATAAGCAATATGGCACGTCCTTTTCAGTCACCAAAGTGTATGATTATCCAACGATACAAGACTTTGCCGAAATGCTAAAGTCTAAGCTTGGAACGCATCTTAATAGAAAACAAGAAATGACAGAGCAGCATGAGGCCTCTGCAGCTGATAAACAGCCGGTCGCACTGCCTGAGGCAGAGCCGGCAAAGCGTCCGCTTCAGTCTGTTCAATCCCCAATAAAGAAAGAACATGAGAAGAAACTGGCTCCTATTCATCAAGATCACCGGGAGGATGCGATAGCCATTGTCGGGATGTCGGGAAGGTACCCGGGTGCCAGTAATGTAAGAGAGTATTGGGATAACCTGGTTCATGCAAGAAATGCCATTCGGGACATTCCAACATCACGTTGGGACGTTGACAAATACTATGATCCTGCTCTGAACAAAAAAGGGAAAGTCTATTGTAAATCAATGGGGATGCTTGATGATATTGAACATTTTGATCCGTTGTTTTTTAATATTCCGCCGTCAGAAGCTGAACTGATGGACCCGCAGCATCGGATATTTTTGCAGGAAGGCTATAAAGCCTTTGAGGACGCTGGATATAACGCCCGAACATTAAATGAGAAAAAATGCGGCGTATATCTCGGCATTATGAGCAATGAATATGGGGTTATGCTGAATCGGCAGGCAAGAGCAAACGCCACCGGGAACAGCTTTGCGATCGCCGCGGCGCGTATTCCGTATTTTCTTAATTTAAAAGGGCCTGCTATTCCTATTGACACCGCATGC
The DNA here is from genome assembly GCF_058248265.1 of Bacillus sp. NS1. Lineage (NCBI taxonomy): Bacteria > Bacillati > Bacillota > Bacilli > Caryophanales > Bacillaceae > Bacillus > Bacillus sp. NS1. Next base: position 850,374 of record NZ_JBZAZF010000002.1, read on the forward strand.
TCATCTTCATTGGTGGGCACTCATTTAGCGCGACAGGCACTCATAAACAAAGAAATTGATATGGCGCTGGTTGGCGGTGTCAGCTTATACCTGTCGCCGGAATCTTACATCAGTATGTGTGAAGCTGGCATGCTCTCACCTGATGGACAATGTAAAGCATTTGATAATGGCGCGAATGGTTTTGTGCCCGGCGAGGGTGCGGGTGCGCTGGTACTGAAAAGGCTGAAAGATGCGGAAGCGGACCGTGACCATATTTATGGCATCATCATTGGCTCTGGCATTAATCAAGACGGGAAAACAAACGGAATCACGGCACCGAGTGCGAAAAGCCAAATGGATCTGGAAAGAGGCATATATGAAACATACGGCATACATCCTGAGAGTATCAGTTATGCAGAAATGCATGGCACCGGAACAAAACAAGGCGATCCAATTGAATTAGAGGCTTTGTCCACCGTATTTCAAGAAAAAACAGACAAAAAACAGTTTTGTGCAATCGGCTCAGTTAAAAGCAACATTGGACATACATCCGCGGCGGCCGGAGTAGCCAGTGTTCAAAAAGTGTTATTGTGTATGAATCACAAAACACTGGTGCCAACCTTGAACTTCACAACACCGAATGAGCATTTTCAATTTGAGCATTCTCCTTTATATGTAAATACGGAGCTTAAGCCTTGGGAATCGGCCGATGGAAAACCGAGGAGAGCCTGTGTCAGCTCTTTTGGATATAGCGGGACGAATGCCCACATTGTTATAGAAGAATATCAGCCTGAAAAAAGGAATGATCGATTAACAAAGCAGCATTCAACATTATTTGTGCTCTCAGCGAAAAAAGAACAGCAATTGAAGGCCTATGCAAAAGCAATGAAAGATTTCGCAAGTTCGCTTGAAGAAATCGATCTGGAGGATATGGCATATACACTCCAGACCGGCCGGGAAGCGATGGATTATCGGATGGCGTTTTTAGCGGATTCGATAGAAGCGGTTATCAAAGCTTTAGGTGATTATTTAGCGGACGTGCCAAACAGCAGCATATTTGCCGCTCACGTGAAAACGAAGAAAAGCGAAATCAAGCTGTTTGAAACAGATTACGATGCCAAAGCATTGCTGCAAACATGGATAGAGAAGAAAAGGCTGGAGAAAGTAGCGGAATTATGGGTGAAAGGGCTGCAGATCGATTGGAACGGACTTTATGAAGATCACATGCCTCGCCGAATCAGTCTGCCTGCTTATCCGTTTGCAAAAGAGTATTACTGGCTGCCAAATCAAGAAGACAAGCCTGAATACATTGGTTCAGCATTGTCTCACTCCGAACCGATTACGAAGCGCTGCTTTTTGCACAAACAGTGGCAGCATTGTCCGATTGAACCAGCAGCACGTACGAACCAAACCGTTGCCATATTAGCAAACGAGGAGACAATGGCATTGGCGGCAGAGCTTTCGAAATATTTTTCGAACTACCGTATATTTGACAGTCAAGAGCTCGATCATGTATCTGCTGCTGACGAAGAACATGTTGCTGGAGCAGTTGATCTGATCGGGTGCGGAACGAGCCATGAGCAGTCTATAAGCTGGATAAACTGGCTCCAAAAGCTGATCGAGCAAGGACGTACAAGCAAGCATCATTTGACGATCTTGGGTGTAACGAAAGGGCTGGAGTCTTTCGAAAATAAAGCTGTTCATTTGTCTGGTGCTTCACGGGCCGGTTTATATCGCATGCTTCAAAGCGAGTACAGCCACCTTACTTCAAGACACGCAGATATGGATTGCAAAGCCTCTCGTGAGGAACTGGCCAGACTGATTGCAGACGAGTTTTATGCCGATAGCACAGAATCAGAAGTCTGTTATCGAGACGGCAAGCGTTATCGCGCGTATTTGGCAGAGCAGCCAGCAGATGCTGCCGCCCCTTATCAAAAGCAAGTATCGTTTTCAGCAGACAAGGTCCTGCTCATTACAGGCGGGACAAGAGGTCTCGGTTCGTTGTGTGCGCGGCATTTTGTGAAAACATACGGCGTTAAGCATCTGGTGCTCATCGGCCGTGAAGAACTGCCGCCGCGTGACCAGTGGAATTCAGTAAAAACTGCCTCGCTTGCGGAGAAAATAAAAGCCATTCAAGAGCTAGAAGCCATGGGTGCGGAAGTTCACGTGCTTTCACTGGACCTGACCGACAGGGTTGCCGTCGAACAGAGCCTGAAGACCATACACGAAACAATGGGGGCGATTGGCGGAGTTATCCACTGTGCCGGGAAGGTGAACAAACATAATCCGGCATTTATCAGAAAATCACTCGAAGAGATCGAACAGGTGCTTGAACCGAAAGTCGAAGGCCTGCAAACGTTGTTTGAACTGCTGAGAGACGAACCATTGGCGTTTGTTTCCTTGTTTTCATCAGTATCAGCGGCCATTCCTGTTCTTGCAGCCGGACAAGCTGATTATGCGATGGCGAATGCTTTTATGGATTATTTTGCAGAGGCCCATAAAGATGAATGTCCAATTGTCAGCATTCAGTGGCCTAACTGGAAGGAGACCGGTTTAGGTGAGGTTCGCAGCAAAGCTTTAGAACAGACGGGATTGATGAGCTTGAGAAACGATGAGGGGTTACAGCTGCTGGATCAGATTCTAAATGATATACAGCATGCTGTTGTGCTGCCAGCGATCCCAGATACAAATGTATGGAAGCCGGACAAGCTTATACAGCCGTCACTGCCTGTTGAAGCTCTCTCTGATCCTGAGACGAAAGAGCAAGCAGACACTCACAACCTGTACCTTGAAACAGTCGACTGGCTTGTAACTCTTTTTTCAGATGAACTGAAGATAGCGCCTGAAGACTTTGAAACGGATGAGCCATTCCAAGAATACGGAATCGATTCGATTATATTGGCTCAGCTGGTACAGCAGATGAACCAAACATTAAATGGAGATATTGATCCGTCAATATTGTTTGAATATCCGACAATAGAATCTTTTGCAAACTGGCTTATATCGAAATATGACGTATCAGCTGTTTTACATCGATCTGTTCCTGAGAAACAGACACCTGTCAAGGCGCAATCAGCAATGAAACAGACGCCAATGCCAGAACAGATAAGTCATGTGAAAACGGCGGGTCTTGAAGAAGATATTGCCATCATCGGTCTTACTTGCAGGTTCCCTGGTGCGGAAACGCTTGAGGCATACTGGGATTTAATACGTGATGGACGGTCTGCGATTAAACCTGTACCGCTTGAGCGATTCGGGCACTCCAGTTCAAATTACGCAGGTCTCATTGATGAAATGAACCGATTTGATCATGATTTCTTCATGATGTCAGAGAACGATGTCAGAGCGATGGACCCTCAAGCTTTGGCCGTATTGGAGGAAAGTCTGAAACTGTGGTATCACGCCGGTTATACAGAGAAAGAAGTGAAAGGCATGAGTGCTGGTGTTTATATAGGAGGCCGCAGCCAGCACAAGCCTGATCCGTCCAGTCTTTCAAAAGCAAAAAATCCGATTGTGGCTGGCGGACAAAACTATTTAGCAGCTAACATTTCACAATTTTTTGACTTAAGGGGACCGAGTATTGTGCTGGATACTGCTTGTTCCTCTGCGCTGGTTGGGCTGAATATGGCCATTCAGGCTCTGCGGAGCGGAGATATTGAGGCAGCAGTTGTGGGCGGCGTCAGCTTGCTTGACGCTGATGCGCATCAAATGTTTCAGGAGCGAGGACTTTTAAGTAAAAAACCGTCATTTCATATTTTTGATAAGCGGGCAGACGGTGTCATTTTAGGAGAAGGTGTGGGCATGGTTCTCGTCAAAACCGTCAGCCAAGCACTGGAAGACGGAGATTCCATATATGCAGTCATTAAAGCCGCCGCTATTAACAATGACGGAAGAACGGCAGGCCCGTCTTCACCGAATCTCGAGGCGCAAAAGGATGTCATGCATACAGCGCTTGAAAAAAGCGGCAAAAAGCCTGAAGAGGTCAGTTATCTCGAAGCGAATGGCTCGGGATCAGCAGTAACAGACTTACTTGAACTAAAGGCGATTCAAGCCATTTACCGCTCTGGATTAAAGGCGCCATTAGGGCTGGGATCAGTGAAACCTAACATCGGCCACCCTTTATGTGCAGAAGGAATAGCGAGCCTGATTAAAGTCGCTTTAATGCTGAAACATAGACAACTGGTTCCATTCCTGTCAGGCGACGAAAACATGCCGCATTTTGATATAGAAGAGACAGATTTGTATTTCTGTAAATCGCAAGCCGAGTGGAAGGAGACAATGCCAGCTGCGGCAATCAATTGCTTTGCCGATGGCGGAACGAATGCCCATCTGATTGTAGAAGCCTGGAAAGACTCGGTTGAGCGTGCAATCAGAAGAAAACCTCTGCCTTTGCCGGAATTAAATCGGCAGCCCGTTTTATTAGAACCATCAGCTCAGACCGTGCAGAAAACAATGCTTTCAGGCATGGGAGCTCCTAAAGAAATGTTTTGGAAAACTTTCAAATAAGAGAGGAGTGGGAAAATGATAACTGAACAACTGACCATTTCATTAAATAATCCTATCATGTCCAACCATAAGGTATATGGACAAGCGTTATTACCCGGCCTTGCTTATATAGATTTGATCTACCAAGTATTCCAAGAACATGGTTATGCATATCAAGAGCTTGAATTGAAAAACCTGACCATTTATTACCCTTTGATCGCAGATGAATCATATGACATTGCGCTGACCATTCACGTGTCTGAAAGCAAGAAAGGGACATGGTCCATCATCATCGACGGACAAAAACAGCATGGCGAGTTGCTATCGGACAAAAAACAATATGTGACAGCTGACATGTATCGTAAAGAGCGGACTGCTTTTGCGGAAACAATAGACCTTAATCAGTGGAAACGTACAGCTAACAGGATCCTGAATTTGGATGAAATATATGAACAATGCCGCTCTCAACAATTAGTGCATACCGGCATGATGAAGGCGGAAGGGCAGATTTTTGAAACCAAGGAAGGTGCTTTGATTGATTTAGCAGTCGGACAGGAAGCGCTGCTTCATTCTGAAGCGTTTCTGTTTCATCCGACTCTCATTGACGGCAGCGGCATAAGTTCAAGCTGCCTGCTCTCAGATCAAACGATGTATTTGCCGTTGTGTTATGAATCGTTTTCAGCTTCAGAACGATTGCAAAAAGGATGTACAGCGCGGATCCTCTCTTCATCTTTGCGCCAGAAGAAAGAACTCACTTATATGACGATTGAATATTTTAATTCATCAGGACAAAAAGTAGCCGAGCTAAAACAGTTTGCAGGCAAGTCTGTAAGGGATACGGCAGCCTTTCATTCTGCAAAAGAAATTCAAGAAGAAAGACAAGCTGTCTTACAGAATCCCGGCCGGGACTATACCGCAATTGAAACGTATTTGCGTCAATTGCTTGCTGAACAGCTTGATAGGCCTGCAGAACAGATGGATATCCACGCCGGATACTATGAGCTTGGGCTGGATTCACCATCCTTGCTTAATGTGGTTCAGGAGATAGGGGCTAAGATAGGAGCAGATCTCTCTCCAACGCTGCTGTTTGAATATACAACAATTGCAGAACTAGCTTCGCATCTTTCTGATCACTATTCAATGGGAGAGGCGGACGATGCAGTCCGCCAGTCTCCTGCTCCAATGCGGGATTCTTCAGCCGTCTCTCCCACTTCACCCAAGATTGGGGAGGATATTGCGATTATCGGAATGGCTGGACGTTACCCTAAGGCAAAAAACATACAGGAATTTTGGGAACATCTTAAGGCAGGTACCGACTGCATCACAGAGATCCCCAACTCACGCTGGGAATGGAAGGAAAACAACGGGCTGGATTCACCTTCAGGCAAGCCAATGTCGAAATGGGGCGGGTTTATCGAGGATGCTGATTGCTTTGATCCTCAATTTTTCAGGATCTCACCACGTGAAGCGGAAACCATGGACCCTCAGGAACGCTTATTTTTAGAGACGTGCTGGGAAGCTATTGAAGATGCGGGATATACACCAGAAACAATTTCTTCACGGCAGGGGGAAAATAATAGGCAGCATGTCGGCGTATTTGCAGGTGTTATGCATAAAGACTACTCCCTTATAGGAGCGGAGGCTCTATCAGAGCACAATCCATTTCCTTTATCGCTCAATTATGCGCAAATTGCCAACAGGGTCTCTTACTATTGTAATTTCCACGGCCCAAGCATGGCGGTGGACACGGTCTGCTCTTCCTCATTAACTGCGGTTCATCTTGCTATAGAGAGCATCCGGAATGGAGAATGCGAGGCCGCGCTTGCCGGAGGCGTCAATTTGTCACTGCATCCGGCTAAATATATCAGCTACGGCAGTGTGGGGATGCATTCGAGTGACGGCTATTGCCATACATTCGGCAAAGGCGGGGATGGCTACGTATCTGGAGAAGGTGTCGGAACAGTATTGTTAAAGCCGCTCCGAAAAGCTGAACAGGACGGCGACCGGATCTATGCTGTTATCAAAGGCAGTGCCATTAATCATGTAGGAAAAGTAAGCGGAATTACAGTTCCAAGCCCGGTCGCTCAAGCTGATGTTATCGAAGCATGTTTGGAGAAAACAGGAATTGATCCACGCACCATCAGCTATGTTGAAGCCCATGGCACTGGCACCTCATTAGGGGATCCGATTGAAATACAAGGATTGGTGAAGGCTTTAAGCCGCAATACACAAGACAAGCAATTCTGCTCAATCGGTTCTGTGAAATCAAATATTGGCCATGCCGAATCTGCAGCAGGCATCAGCGGCTTAACTAAGACTGTCCTGCAGCTGCATCATAAAACATTGGTACCGTCATTGCATTCTGAAGAGCTAAATCCGTATTTACAGCTCGATCAAACCCCGTTTTTTGTCCAGCATGAAACGAAAAAATGGGAGCAGCCTTCATTGACAGAAAACGGCATGGACGTCACATATCCCCGCCGCGCCGGTTTAAGTTCGTTTGGCGCTTCAGGATCAAATGCACATCTTATTTTGGAGGAATATATTCCGGCAGAGAGCCATTCAGAGCCGGTTTTAGCGGAAAATGAAGAAGTAATGATTCCATTGTCTGCGAGAAACAAAGACAGGCTGCAGGCTTACGCTCTTAAACTCCTTGATTTTCTTAGCGAGGACGTCAATCTTGTAGCGTTAGCTTATACATTACAAACAGGCCGGATGGAAATGGAGGAACGGGCAGCCTTCATCGTAAAGGACATAAAGGATTTAACGGCTAAACTTCGGGCGTTTGCAAATGGTGAAGAAGAGATCGACGGCTGCTGGTCCGGACAAGCCAAGGAGAATCAGGAGGCCATCGGGCCAACATCAACAGACAGCGAATTGAAGAAAATGGCTGAATCATGGGTTCAAGGAAATCGGATTATCTGGGACGAGCTGTACGGCGATCGCAAGCCGATTAAAATCAGTGTTCCGACCTATCCGTTTGCCAAGGAACGCTACTGGATACCGGCCCCTGAAACAAAAACGTGCACTGTAGATCATACCTTACATCCGCTGGTGCACCGCAATACGTCAGACTTCACTGAGCAGCGCTTTAGCTCAATTTTTACAGGCAAGGAATTTTTCCTATCTGATCATGTTGTGCAGGGGCAGAAAACCCTGCCAGGCGTTGCCTACTTAGAAATGGCAAGGGAAGCAGCAGAAAAAGCTGCAGGTGATTTGGAAGGTGAACAAAGAGTTGTGTCGCTTAAGGACATCGTCTGGATTCGTCCTTTCACGATAGGAAGTGAACCACAAGAAATACATATTGGCCTCTATCCTGAGGATAATGGGGACATTTCTTTTGACATTTATAGCAATTCAGAAAATAAAGAAGAAACCCCGATAATACACAGTCAAGGACGTGCGGTCATTTCAGCTGAAGCGGCCATTCCTGATGTAGACCTTGCATCAATCCAGGCAGCATGCAGTCTGGATACAGTGATGTCAGAACAATGCTATACGGTGTTTCGAAAGATTGGGCTTGACTATGGCGAGGGTTATCAAGGGATTGAAAAAGTGCTTGTCGGACAAGATCATTTGCTTGCCAAAATCTCTTTGCCCGATTCTCTAAAAGACGGCAAGCAGCATTTTATGCTTCACCCGAGTTTGATGGATTCTGCCTTCCATGCCACAGTCGGTTTTATCGTCAGCTCAGTTAATGCTGACATACAAGCTCATCAGCTGTCTCTCCCGTTTGCATTGCAGGAGCTAGACATTTTCAGCCCATGTCCAGAGGAGATATGGTCTTATATTCGATACAGCCCAGACAGCAAAGCAGAGGACAAAGTCAGAAAGTATGATATTGATTTATGCGATGAGAACGGGAACGTTTGTGTTCGAATGAAGGGCGCTTCGATGCGGGCACTTGATAGAGAGCAGCTGACCAAGCCTCAAACAGCAGCTGATTCTTCGCTGACAGGGCATACGATGATGATCCCTGTCTGGGAATCGGTTTCTCCAAATAAGGAGAGCGATGTCTCATTTATCGGTACGCGTGCTGTTTTATGCGGTGGTACAGAAGGTGAACGGGCGTTAATAAAGCAGTATCATCCTCAGGTTTCCTTTATCGATATCCGGTCTGCAGATGACATTGATGCAATAGCAGATAAACTGCAAGCGTGCGGCAACATTGACCATGTATTGTGGATTGCTCCGTCATACTCGGAGAATATGTTTAGTGAGGGACAAGAAAAGGCTGTTCTTCTGGCATTTAAGCTTGTGAAGGCATGTCTTCAATTAGGCTATGGTGAGAATCAGCTAGAATGGTCTCTTGTGACCGTCCAAGCGCAGCCGGTTACGCAACATGAAACTATCCATCCAGCTCATGCAAGCATTCATGGACTCGCCGGCACAATTGCAAAGGAATATCCAAATTGGAAAATCCGTCTTCTTGATCTCGAAGAAGGCTGCACATGGCCAGTAAAACAAATGTTTACGCTCCCTGCTGATCGCCTCGGCCACACTTGGGCCTATCGGAATCAGCAATGGCATCAGCAGCAATTGATCCCATACCGCCATTCACCGTCAGATGACACGCTATATCGAAAAGGCGGAGTGTATGTGGTCATCGGAGGTGCCGGGTACATCGGGGAGGCATGGAGCGAGTACATGATCCGCCGTTATCAGGCGCAAATTGTTTGGATTGGACGCAGTCAGATCAATGATGTCATCCAGGCAAAAGTAGACCGTCTTTCCGCGCTTGGCCCTGAACCTTACTATATTGCTACCGATGCAGCGGATATGCATTCATTGCAGCAGGCTTATGATCAAGTGAAAAAGCGTCATCCTCATATTCATGGGATCGTTCACTCTGCAATGGTTTTATCTGAACAAAGCCTGGAAAAAATGACGGTGGAAGAGTTTAAATCCGGACTGACGGCCAAGGTGGATGTCAGTGTCCGTATGGCCCAAGTATTTCAATATGAACGTTTGGATTTTGTTCTATTCTTCTCTTCGCTTGTAGCTCATATCAAAAACGTAAAGCAAAGCCATTATGCCTCTGGCTGCGCATTTGCAGATGCATTTGCTCACCAGCTTTCCCAAAGCTGGGCTTGTCCTGTAAAAGTCATGAACTGGGGATATTGGGGAAACAGTGAAGCGGCCGAGGATGAACAGTATGTACAGCTTATGAATCAAATTGGCCTAGGCTTAATTGAGCCTGCGGAAGGCATGAAGGCGCTGGAAGCACTGCTTTCTGGGCCAGTCAGCCAAACGGCTTTCATTCATACGACAAAACCTGTAGCAGTCGAAGGCGTGAATCAGAATGAATTCATCACCCTTTATCCCGAGCACCCGTCAGCAGACACTGAAAGCCTGAAGGAACGATTGCCGAAAACAGGACAAGTACAAAGAGTTACACATGAAGAGCTGGACGATCTTCTTTACAGGCTGTTATTAGGCCAGCTTCAAACGGCCGGGCTGTTTGATGGTCATAGATTATCAGTTGAACGCCTTCAACAATACAAGACTCGCGAATTTTATGAAAAATGGCTTCAGCAAAGCAGTGAATTCCTTCTGCAGCATGATTACCTTGAGAAAGATGGAGATTCATTGATAAGGAAGGATCAAGCAGAGGATATCGGGCTGCTTTGGCAAGAATGGAATGCGAAAAGAGAAAAATGGCTCAAAGACAGCGATACAAAGGCGATGGTTGTATTAGCAGAAACCATGCTGAAAGCATTACCGGATATTTTGACAGGGGAAGTGCCTGCCACAGATATCATGTTCCCGCATTCCTCAATGGAATTGGTGGAAGGCATTTATAAGCATAACCAAGTGGCAGACTATTTTAATAAAGTGCTTGCCGATACATTAATCGCTTATCTGGATGAACGGCTGACACACGATCCTGAGGCATCGATTCGCATTCTGGAAATAGGCGCGGGCACAGGCGGTACGAGTGCCGGAATCTTTCAAAAACTGAAACCCTATCAAAACCATATCAAAGAATACTGTTATACAGATCTGTCTAAAGCATTTTTGCTGCATGCAGAAAAGGAATATGGGGCGGAGAATCCGTACCTGACGTATCAGCTTTTTGACGTGGAAAAACCGATTGACCAGCAGGAAATCGAGGCTGGCGGCTATGATGTCGTCATTGCCGCTAATGTCCTTCATGCGACAAAAAATATCCGTCAAACCCTGCGGCATACAAAAGCAGTGATGAAAAACAACGGAATGCTGCTGCTGAATGAAATGGCGGGAAACAGCCTGTTCCCTCACATCACCTTTGGTCTCCTGGAAGGATGGTGGCTGTACGAAGATCCTGCAGTACGGATTCCTGGCTGCCCAGGATTATATCCCGATAACTGGAAAGAGGCACTAGAAAGTGAAGGCTTTGAATCTGTATTCTTCCCGGCCGAAGCGGACCATGATCTCAGTCACCAGATTGTCGGAGCGTCAAGCAACGGGCTGGTTCGCCGTATAATGATGAAAAATGTGATCCTGCCAGAGAAGGATGTGTCTCCAGCGTCTGATAAGGAGCCAGCCTATATACAAACCATAGATTCGGAGAAAGCCGGACAATCAAATCATACTCTCCTCAGAGAAAAAAGCACAGAATATATGAAAAAACTAATCGGAGAAACATTGAAAATCCCTGCAAGCAAGATTGAGTCATCTGAACCGCTTGAAAAGTACGGGATTGATTCTATCGTTGTTGTCCAGCTGACAAATACCTTGCGTAAAGAATTCGACCATGTAAGCAGTACTTTATTTTTCGAGTACCAGACCATTGACGCATTAGTGGAGCATCTAATCCAAACAAAAACAGAAGCGCTGATGAAACTGACAGGTCTTGACCGTCAAGTTCAACAACAGACACCGGTCACAAGCAAGAATGAATCTTCACAGAAGTCTGGACATGCGGCTAAAGGAAAGAGGCGCTATCGCAAGCCTGGCTTCAGCAGGGAGAAAGAAACGCCAGCACACGCTATTGCCAGCCGTGACGTTGCCATTATCGGCATTTCCGGACGTTATCCTCAGGCAGAAACAGCAGAAGACTTTTGGAACAACCTAAAAGAAGGAAGAAATTGTATTGAGGAAATCCCGAAAGAACGCTGGGATTGGAAAACCTATTACGATAAAGAAAAAGGAAAGGAAGGGTCGATTTATACGAAATGGGGCGGATTTATCAAGGATATGGACAAGTTTGATCCATTATTCTTTCAAATTTCTCCGCTCGAAGCAGAAAGAATGGACCCTCAGGAGCGATTATTTCTGCAAACCGCTTATGCAAGCATTGAAGATGCGGGATACACACCTAACACGCTCTGTACAAGCAGAAAAATCGGTGTATTTGCCGGAGTCATGAACAAAAATTATCCGACCGGCTACGGTTATTGGTCAATCGCAAATAGAATATCTTATTTGCTGAATTTCCAAGGCCCGAGCCTTGCAGTCGATACTGCCTGCTCATCTTCTCTGACAGCGATTCATTTAGCGCTGGAAAGCATTTATAGCGGATCGAGCGATTGCGCCATTGCCGGCGGTGTCAATTTAGTTGTCGACCCGGTCCATTATCAGAACTTATCTGTCATGAATATGCTCTCTGCAAGTGATACTTGTAAATCATTCGGCGATGACGCAGATGGATTTGTCGATGGAGAAGGCGTAGGAGCCATTGTGTTAAAACCATTGCAGCAAGCTATAGCAGACGGCGACCATATTTACGGGGTGATAAAGGCCAGTGCGATTAACAGCGGAGGGAAAACAAATGGATATACCGTTCCTAATCCTCATGCACAGGCACAGCTGATTAAAGAAGCGATTGAGCGCGCCAACATTCCTGCTCGAACTATCAGTTATTTGGAGGCTCACGGAACAGGCACCGCATTAGGAGATCCGATTGAGATCGCGGGATTAACAAAAGCATTTGAGGAAGATACGCAAGAGAAACAGTTTTGCGCGATCGGCTCCAGCAAATCAAATATCGGCCATTGTGAAAGTGCAGCCGGAATTGCAGGACTGACAAAAATACTTTTTCAGTTTAAATACGGCCAAATTGCCCCATCTTTGCATTCTGAGCGATTGAATCCAAACATTGAATTCAGCCATACTCCGTTTGTCGTTCAGCAGCATCTTGGTGAATGGAAACGCCCGGTGATTGACGGGCAGGAGGTGCCGAGACGTGCCGGATTGAGCAGTTTTGGCGCCGGAGGATCCAATGCCCATATGATCCTGGAAGAATATATTCCGAGAACAGAAGCGCAAACTCCTGAATCTTATCCCCCTGCGCTGATTGTGCTGTCAGCGAAAAACAGGGAACGTCTTCAAGAAAGAGCGGAGCAGCTGCTTACAGCCATTCACGAAAAAAGGTACAGCGAAACAGATTTGATCAGGATCGCCTATACCTTGCAAACAGGCCGTGAAGCAATGGAGGAACGGCTGGGCTTTATAGCGGAATCATTAGAGGATCTTAGGAGAAAGCTGAACGATTTTATCGAAAACAAAGCAGACAGCCTGTACTTGGATCGCATCGATGATAACAAAAAAGCATTAGCGGTCTTATCGGCAGATGAAGATACAGAAAAAATCATAGAGGCATGGATGAGCAAAGGGAAATACACGAAACTGCTGGATCTTTGGGTGAAAGGCTTGTCTTTTGACTGGTGTAAGCTGTACGGAACCATTACGCCTGTCCGGATCAGTCTTCCGGCATATCCATTTGCAAAAGAACGTTATTGGGCACCAGGCCAGGCAAAGGTCCCAGCGCCTATAGAACAGCATCATGAACAGCAAACAGAAGAACATTTTGAGGTTATGACTTTTCAAGAGGTGTGGAAAGAAGAACCGGCAACTCTCACATCGAAACGCTTCAAAACGCTCATTTGTTTTCTGACGGATAGAGAAAAGCAAAACGCTTTCGCTGCATCTGTGAAAAATGTTGATCAAGACACCAAGGTCATTTTTATTTCGCAGGGCGAGTTGTACAGCAAACAGTCCCAGTTCAGCTATCAGATTGTACGGGAGGAACCCGTCACTTTTGAAAAAGCCTTCCAGAGCATTCAGGAGGAACATGGAGAGCCAGATGCAATCCTCTATATGTGGCCTGCAGAAGACGCGAGCTGTATAAAGGAACATTCCTGTATTGTCTATCTATTACAAGGGATGACCGCAGCAAGGCTTCATCCTTCGCGGCTGCTGCTGGCAGGACGTTTTGAAAATGGTCTTGACCAGAGCTATCTGGAATCATGGATTGGCTTTGAACGTTCACTCGGGCTTGTCCTTCCACACACAAAAGTGACTGGGATCTTTCAGCCGGCAGATCAAGAATTGATGGATGATTGGGCGAGTAAAATCTGGACGGAATTACAGGCTTCAACGGAACAAACCGTTTTGTATCAGAATGGGAAACGATGTGTATGCCACATTGAACAGACAACGATACAACCGAACAACAGTAAATTGAAGTCTGGCGGTACCTACCTGATTACAGGCGGTTTAGGAGGGCTTGGTTATTTATTCGCCAAGCATTTGGCTAGACACTATGCCGCAAACCTGATTTTGACAGGGCGGTCGCCTTTCAATGACGAAAAGCAAAAGAAAATAAAAGAATTAAAGGATCTAGGCGGCGAAGCCATGTATGCAGAGGCAGATGTTTCAGATCCTATCGCGATGGGAGACTGCGTAAAAAGAGGGAAAGATCGATTCGGTACCATCAATGGTGTTATTCATGCAGCCGGAATCGAAAGCGATTCTGCAATTTTTGACAAAGAGATCGAAAGCTTCCAGCGCATCATTGAACCAAAAATCAACGGTACGATAGCGCTTGATGAATGGCTTAAAAATGAAACTCTTGATTTTATTTGTTATTTTTCTTCATCTTCCGCGATTTTAGGAGATTTTGGCTGTTGTGATTATGCGATTGGGAATCGGTTCCAAATGGCTTATGCACAATATAGAAACGAGCTTGATAGCGGCAAAACGTTTGTCATCAACTGGCCTGTATGGAAGGATGGCGGAATGAAGATCGGTGATGAAGAAACAACCGATATGTACCTGAAATCAAGCGGCCAGCGTTTCTTAGAAGCCGATGAAGGCATCCGTATGTTTGAACACATTCTGTCTCAGCAGGATGCTCAGCATCTCGTGATTGCCGGTCAATCCAGCCGGGTCAGCCGCTTTTTAGGAATGACTAAACCAGCTATTCCGGAACCGGTCATTCAAGCTCCTGCGGCGCAAGAAAAAAGGGAAGAGATAAAAACGTTAAGCGTAGAAAAACGTTTAGAACATGATCTGAAAGAGCATATTCACGCATTGCTTAAAATCTCGAAGGACAAGCTGAATTTGAATAAAAATTGGGCCGACTTCGGATTTGATTCGATCTATTTGGCTAAATTCTCGAATGTATTATCAAAGCATTTCAACATTGAAGTGACACCGGCTTTATTTTTTGGCTATTCAACTTTACAAGAATTGATCCGCTTCTTCTTAACGGATCACAAAGAGCTGATCGAAGCATTTTACCGGGATGATGCATCTGAGGCACAAAAGCCTTCTGAAGCTGATGCTCCGGTTTCTGTAGAACCAGAAACCAATAAAAAAAGCGTCCGGCCGTCTCACGCTGAGCCAATCGCCATTATCGGCATGAGCGGCAGGTTTCCTCAAGCTGATTCGGTTCATGAGCTATGGGACAATCTGAAAAACGGGAAAGATTGTATCTCTGAGATTCCGAAAGAACGCTCGGACTGGGGGAGAGCTAACAGAGATCCAGAAAAAGCAGTGCCGAGATGGGGTGCATTTTTGAAGGAAATAGACCGGTTCGATCCACTGTTTTTTCAAATATCGCCTAAAGAAGCTGAAAGCATGGACCCGCGCCAGCGCATCTTTCTAGAGGAAGCATGGCATACATTTGAAGACGCTGGCTATATGGGACATCGGATAAAAGGAAAATCCTGTGGTGTTTACGTAGGTGTGGAAGAAGGGGAATATGCGCATTTAACCGGAGATACGGATTACATTAACGGAACACAAAACGCCACATTAGCTGCGCGAATCGCATACGCATTAGATTTAAAAGGGCCTAATATGGCGTTGACAGCAGCATGTTCATCTGGACTTGTGGCGATTCATCAAGCGTGTTCAGCCCTGCGTCAAGGAGATTGCGAAATGGCTTTAGCTGGCGGCGTCAGCCTGAATATTTCTCAAATGTCTTTTGAAGCACTGACAAGAGCCGAAATGCTTTCTCCGAATGGACAATGCAAAGTGTTTGACCAGGATGCCAATGGTCTGGTGCCAGGAGAAGCAGTAGCTGCTGTTCTCCTGAAACCATTATCAAAGGCAATTGAAGATAAAGATCATATTTATGGCTGCATAAAGGCCAGCGGTGTGAATTACGATGGCAAAACCAATGGCATTACTGCACCAAATCCTTTCAGCCAGGCGGAATTGATCGAAAACATTTATGAAAAAAATGAAATCAACCCGCTCGATATTCAATATGTGATGGCACACAGTACCGGCTCAAATCTTGGAGATCCGCTTGAGGTCCAAGCATTAACGAGCGTATTCAGCAAATATACGAAGCAGAAGCAATTCTGCATGATGAGCTCGATTAAACCTTTAATCGGGCACACATTTGCAGCATCAGGGGTGGTTGCTTTAATCAGTATGCTGATGGCAATGAAAAATCAGACGATTCCGGCTACTCATCATTGTGAATCGGACAACCCGTATATTCAGTTTAAAGAAAGCCCGTTTGTGCTATGCAAAGAGAACCGTCCATGGCTCAGGAAAAATCAGAAGCCGAGGATGGGAACCATCAGTACGACAGGGATCAGCGGCACCAATGCGCATGCAGTCATTGAAGAATACATCCCGGATGAGCAGCCGATCACGCAACGGCATAAAGAATCAGATGAAATCCAGCAGGCCATCGTGCTTTCAGCCCAAAATGACGACCGGCTACAGGATGCTGTCAACCGCATGATTATGTATCTTGAGCAGAATCAAAACCTTTCTTTATCTGATGTTGCATATACACTTCAGGCGGGAAGAAAAGCCATGGAAGCAAGGCTCGCGATTGTTGTGAACAATCAGGAGCAATTGGTGCGAAAATTGAAGGAATATGCGGAAGCGATGAAGAATGGTGGGGTATCAGGCCAACAGGCATCCCTTTATACAGGACATACGGAAGGGATGTTAGAAGAACAAGATGAAGCGTTACTGCAAGCACTCGCAAAAGAAAGAAATTTGGAAAACATTGCAGAATGTTGGGTCAAAGGATATCAGATTCCTTGGGAACTCCTTCATGAAGGCGCTGACGTTCGGATGGTTCCTTTACCTGGTTATCCGTTTGCAAGGGAGCGGTATTGGGTTTCGTCAGGCAATCATCAAGAGGCCGCTAATCCCCATAAACAAGACATGAAAAAAGAGGTTGACGAGCCTAATGGAGAAAAACACATACAAAGGATCATTGTTCAATTTTTAGCACGAGAGTTGGGCATATCTGAGGATCGCATCAATTTCAAAAGAAACTTTTTGGATTATGGGATGGATTCAATTCTTGGCCGAAAACTGATGCGTCATATCGAAAAAACCACCCAGATGAAAATGGCCGGCCGGGAAATCCTTGAATGTCAGACGGTTCAATCTCTATCTGCTCATTTGGCATTGAAAGCGGAAAGACACAATCAAAGCGCGGCAGCACATCAAACAAAGGGCACGTATTCAGACGAGCAAATCATCGGATTGATGCAAGAGGTGGCGCAAGGAAAATTGGATTTTAAGAGTGTGCAAAACATCATAGAAGGGAGTAAATCGTATGAATCATAAAGAAATTCTCGATGCCTTCAGATCAGGAGAATTAACCATTTCTGAAGTAAAAGAACATCTTCAAGGCAAGAAGCGGCAGTTGAAAAGTCCGCTTTCAGAAGGGCAAAAAGGGCTGTGGATGCTTCAGAAAATGTCTCCTGACATGAGTGCATATAATATTCCTTTATGCTTTCGCATCAGCAAACCAATACATGCAGTGACGTTCAAGAAAGCCCTTCTGTTTGTACAGAAACAATATCCTGTTTTAACTAGTGTGATTCAAGAGGAGAATGGCATTCCATTTCAAACGGTTCAGTCATCTGGGGCTCTTTATTTTGAGGAAGAGGATATATCAGCGATGAAATCAGCAGAGGTATTGCCTTTTCTAAAAGACAAAGCAAAAGAACCTTTTCGTTTGGAAGCTGGCCCGTTATTCCGCACACATCTTTTTCATCGGTCAAAAGAAGAATGCATTGTGCTCATAACGATTCACCATATCATATTTGACGGTGTGTCGATGCTGACATTGATATCGGCGCTTTTCGAGGCGTATCAGCAATTGCTGAATGGGATTGAGCCTGTGCTGCAGCCATTAACAGCTGATTATTACGATTTTGTCGATTGGGAAACCCGGATGCTGAACAGCAGAGAAGGGGAAGAGCATCTCGCTTACTGGAAAGAACAGTTGTCTGGGAATCTGCCAGTTCTTGATCTTCCTGCTGACCGTCCGCGATCTTCAGCACGAAAATTCAAGGGGCAAGCTTATAAAAGCTTGCTCCCTCATCACCTGAGAAATCAAATCAAATCGTTTGCCCGCACCTATCATGTGAATGAATCGGCTGTGTTTCTCTGCATTTACAAGGTACTGCTGCATCACTATACAAAACAAAAGGATATCATTGTCGGCGTTCCGACAATGGGACGGCCTGAAGATAGCTTTGAATCTATTATCGGATACTTTATCAATATGATGGCTGTTCGGAGCAAGAATATCGGATCCCAGCCATTTACAGCGTTTATTCGGGAGCTTCAGCTGACAATGGCTGACGGTCTGGACCATGCGGCATATCCGTTCCCTGCATTGGTAAGAGAGCTCAATGTAGACCGACCGGCTGCGGCTTCCCCGGTTTTTCAAACAGCCTTTCTGTATCAAAACTTCTTTCAGGCAACAGGCTTGCAGAAAGTGCTTGAATCATATCAAACACTTGGCATTGAATATATGGAGGATATTCGGCAAGAGGGAGAGTTTGAGCTGGCACTCGAAATATACGAGCAGGAAAATGAAACAGTGCTTCATCTTTTATACAACCCTGATCTATATGAATTGTCCTTCATTGAAAGTATCATGGAGAACTATATGAAGCTCGCGCAACATATGATGGAGGACCCGTCTTTGCCGCTTGAAACCTACTCTTTGCAGTTAAATCAAGAACAGAATAGTTTACTGGAACAGTGGAATGCGACAGGGACAAACACGCCAAATGACAAGTGTATACATGAAGTGTTTGAGGAAAAGGCGAAACAAACCCCAGATGCGGTTGCCGTGATTTTCGAAGACAGGTCTCTTACATATAAAGAAGTAGATGAAAAAAGTACATCTGTGGCAATCTACCTTCAACATCAGGGGGTTGGGCCTGAACACCCTGTTGGAATTTGTGCAGAGCGTTCATTTGATATGATCATCGGGATTTTAGGAATACTGAAAGCCGGCGGAGCGTATGTGCCGTTAGATCCAAGCTTCCCGCAAGAACGGTTAGAGTATATGCTCAAAGACAGTCAGGCGTCCATCGTCCTGACCCAACCTAACGTTCATCATACGATCAGCGGATTAAACGGCAGCTATGTAAAAGCAATCAATATCGAGTTGGCTTGCCGAAATGGTTATGCAAATCAGCAAAGCAGCGGTTTAAAGCGAGAAGTAAACCCGGAGCATCTCGCTTATATCATTTACACATCGGGAAGCACCGGACAGCCTAAAGGGGTTATGGTAGAGCATCGAAGCATTATGAATACCCTGAATTTTCTTGAATCCAACTATCCCGTGACTGCTGAGGATGCATATTTACTGAAGACGAACTATGTGTTCGATGTATCGGTCTCGGAATTATTCGGATGGTTTATCGGAAATGGCCGCCTTGTGATTCTTCCGCCAAACGGAGAGAAATCACCGCAGCAGTGCATGAATTGTATTGAAAAGTACAAAGTGACCCACATTAATTTTGTGCCGGCTATGCTCCATGTTTTTTTAGAAACGGCGAAAGACAACAAGCAGTTAACTGATAATGGACCGCTCAAGTATATGATGGTTGCAGGTGAAGCTTTCCCTAAAGAATTAGTGAAAAAGGCGGTATCGATCTTTAAAAACTGCCGTGTTGACAATATTTACGGACCTACCGAAGCCTCCATTTACGCTGCGTATTTTGGGTGCGGAAAAGGAGATATCGCTAGTCACCATACTCCGATTGGAAAGCCTGTCTCCAACGTGAAAATTTATATTGTGGACCAGCATTTGAAGCCTGCCCCGATTGGACAGCCTGGTGAGCTTTGCATCGCAGGCGCCGGTTTGGCAAGAGGATACTATAATAAGCCAAGGCTTACGGCTGAAAAATTTATTGACAATCCGTTTGAACCAGGGACGAAGCTTTATAAATCGGGTGATTTAGCAAGATGGCTTCCTGACGGTAACATCGAATATTTAGGACGGATTGACAGCCAAGTCAAAATACGCGGTTTTCGCGTCGAGCTGGGTGCAATAGAAACAAAGCTAAGTGAATATCCGGGCATTTTAGATCAGGCGGTCGTGGTAAAGCAGCTGGAAGGCCATCAACAGCTCGCTGCTTATTATACAGAGGAAAGCGGACATTCCCCTGCAGATCCAAAAGAGTTGCGCCGTCATCTAAAATCCAGTCTGCCTGAATATATGATACCTTCACACTTTATCCGCTTAGATGAGCTACCGTTATCGCCTAGCGGGAAAGTGAACCGTAAAGAACTGGAAAAAAGAGACATCGTTTTCAATAAAAAGAATCCAAATCACTTGCAGTTAACGAAAATAGAGGATCAGGTGCTTCGTATTTGGGAGGAAACGCTTAAGGTCAGCGGCTTTGGGCCGGAAGACGGATTTTTCGATGCTGGCGGCGATTCGCTTCTGGCTGTAGCTGTGGCTGAACGAATCAAAAAAGAACTGGACTGTGAGTTTAGTGTCACTGAGCTGTTCGAGTATTCCACGATCCGTGCGATCAGCCAATACATTTTGGAGATGAAAAACTCAGATCAAGCTGCGACTCAAAATGAAGGCAATCATGAGGTCAAAAGAGATGAAAAATACCCGCAGCAGACGATTCCGCCTTATTTTGACGAAAGTGTTGCGATTGTGGGGATATCCTGCCAGTTTCCGGGTGCGAAACATCATCATGATTTTTGGAATCACATCAAAGAAGGCAAAGAAAGCATTCAGTTCTTCTCTGAAGAAGAGCTTCGCGAAAGCGGAGTTCCGGAAGAATTGATTCAACATCCTGACTATGTGCCTGTGCAATCGGCGATCGAAGGGAAAGATTTATTCGATCCCGGTTTCTTTCAAATCTCTCCGAAAGATGCTGAGTATATGGACCCTCAGCTCCGCCTCTTATTGCTGCATTCCTGGAGAGCGATTGAGGATGCAGGATATGTGGCAAAGGAGATTCCGGGCACAAGTGTATATATGTCTGCAAGCAACAATTCATACAGAACGTTATTGCCGAAGGAGGCAACAGAAGGGCATGAATCACCAGACGGCTATGTCTCATGGGTTTTAGCCCAAAGCGGAACCATTCCGACGATGATTTCGCATAAGCTCGGATTAAAGGGGCCAAGCTATTTTGTTCATTCTAACTGCTCTTCATCACTAGTCGGCTTGTATCAGGCATACAAAAGCTTGACATCAGGTGAATCTCAATACGCACTTGTCGGAGGCGCAACATTACACGCGCAATCAGCGATCGGCTACGTTCACCAAAACGGGTTGAATTTTTCAAGCGACGGACATGTTAAGGCGTTCGATGCTTCAGCAGATGGAATGGCCGGAGGTGAAGGCGTAGCGGTCATCCTGCTGAAAAAAGCTGTGGATGCCGTAAAAGACGGAGACCATATTTATGCCATTATGCGCGGAATAGACATTAATAATGATGGTGCAGATAAGGCCGGCTTCTATGCGCCAAGTGTAAAAGGCCAAACAGAAGTGATACAGCAAGTATTGGATAAAACCAACATTCATCCCGAAACGGTCAGTTATATTGAAGCGCACGGAACGGGAACAAAATTAGGCGATCCTATTGAAATGTCTGCTTTAAATAAAGTGTTTAGGCAATACACTGACAAAACACAATTTTGTGGAATTGGTTCGGTGAAAACGAATATCGGCCATTTAGATACAGCTGCTGGGTTAGCCGGTTGCATTAAAGTTGCGATGAGCTTGTACCATAATGAACTTGCACCGACCATCAACTGCACGGAGCCGAATCCGAATATTAACTTTGAAAGCTCTCCCTTTTATGTTGTCCGGGAACGAAAGCCGTTAGAGAAAAGTGAAGGTGTCCATCGGGCGGCTCTGAGCTCATTCGGTCTTGGCGGCACTAACGCCCATGCTATTTTTGAGCAATATGAAAACCACTCTGATGGGAGGGCCGAGAACGAGGGCAATCTGCCCTGCCTCATTCCTGTCTCAGCAAAAAACAGAGAGCGGCTCCAAGCATATGTGAAGGAACTGCTGGTCTATATCAGTCATAACGAGCAAGCACATATCTCTTTAAGAGATATTGCATACACCTTCCAGATCGGCCGGGAAGCAATGGACAGCAGGGTCATTTTTATGGCGAACGATCTGGAAGAATGGAAACAGCAGGTGGAAGATTTTGTTGATGGAAAGCCGCTCGCAGAAGGATGTATTCAAGGAGAAAAAACGAGAATGACATCCGCCGAACAGTTGCTTGGAAACGCTGAAGCAGAAGAATTGGCTGCATCACAGATATCAAAAGGAGAATTGAAAAAGCTTGCCGAGATGTGGGCAAAAGGCTTTCACGTTGAATGGAGAAGACTTTATCAAAATACGAAGCCGCGCCGCATCAGTTTGCCGACATACCCTTTCGCTGAAGAACGGTACTGGCCTGAAAGCAGCACCAGCGATATCACAGCAATTGAACCACCGCGTTTGCATCCTTTGGTGCACCATAATACATCGGTTCTGTCTGAGCAGCGGTTTAGCTCCATCTTCACAGGACAAGAGTATTTTATTTCAGAGCATATCATTAAAGGCATGGCGATTTTGCCGGCGGCGGTCACGCTTGAAATGGCAAGAGCCGCTATAGAACAAGGAATTGGCGGATTGGAGGATCATGAAACCGGAATCAGACTGAAAAATGTCGTGTGGGTTCGTCCGGTTGTAGCAGGAAATGAGCCGGTTAAAGTAAACATCGGACTTTATGATGAAGACGGCGGACACATTCTTTATCGGATGTATGGGGAGCCGGAATCCGTTGATGCAGAACCCGTTGTATATAACCAGGGTGTAGCTGAATTGATTCAGGTAAAGCAAGAAAAATCGCTGGATCTTTCTGAGATCAAAACCCGATGTGATCAAAGCAGAATGGACGCTTCCTTGTTTTATAAAGGAATGATCGGAGCCGATTACGGTCCCGGTTACAAGAGTGTAGAGGCCGTATATAAAGGTGACAGCCAGCTGCTTGCCAAATTATCACTGCCGGAATCTGTCATGCATACGTCAGATGATTATGTTCTTCATCCAAGTGTAATGGATGGGGCGTTACAGGCGGCTGAATATTTACAAAACGTCGTTAGGGCGGAGCTTTCAGACAGTGAAGACTTTAAGGCGGCACTGCCATTTGCCTTGGAGGAGCTTGAGGTCTTGCATCAATGCGTGACTGACCTGTGGGTTTATGTTCAATTCAACGCGAAAAACAAACCGGGGGATCTGATACAGAAAGTCGATATTGATCTATGCGATGATCAAGGCACGGTTTACGTCCGGATGAAAGGATTTTCGACGAGAGTGATGGAGGCTGATATACAAACCGAACCATCAAAAATAAACGCCGAAACTTTATTGCTTCAGCCTGTTTGGCAAGAACAAAAGGCAGCTGAAGGTGAGGCTGCAAAGAAATATGCAGAGCATCTCGTATTTCTATGTGAATATGACAATGAGACCAGAAAGCAGATTGAAGCAGCCATCGAGGATGTTCATGTATATAGCTTGGAGGCAAGGCCTTCATCAGTAGATGGGCGTTTCCATTCTTATACGGAACAAGTGTTTAAGAAGGTACAAGAGATCATTCGCATGAAACCGAAAGACGGCATTCTCATTCAGATCGTAACCTCTGCCGAAGGAGAACAGCAATTGTTTTCAGGGTTGACTGGACTGTTGAAGACGGCCGAGCAGGAAAATGCTAAACTAACCGGCCAAATGATTGAAGTCAGCAGTGAAGAAAGTGGAGAAAGCATTGCTGGCAAACTGAAAGAAAATCAAATGAGCACCGATTCATATATTAAATATCACAACGGTAAACGATACATTGCTGATTGGCGTGACATCAAACCGGCAAACCATGACATCAGCAAGCCGTGGAAAGACGATGGCGTTTATCTCATTACAGGAGGTGCCGGAGGCTTAGGCTTTATTTTTGCAAACGAAATTGCGGAACAAACGACGAATGCGACAGTCATTCTGACGGGCCGCTCACCTCTTAGCGAAAACAAAAGCAAAAAGCTGAAAGAGCTTCACGGCAAAGCGGCCGAGGTCACCTATCAGCAAACGGATGTTACCGATAAGATTGAAGTCTACCAGCTCATAGACGGAATCCAGAAAACATACGGCCGTCTGGACGGCATTCTTCATAGCGCGGGAATCATCAAAGATAACTACATGGTCAATAAATCAGCCGAAGACCTGCACGATGTACTGGCGCCTAAAGTAAAAGGGCTTGTTTACCTAGACGAAGCGAGCAAGGATTTGCCATTGGACTTCTTTATTCTCTTTTCATCTCTCTCAGGAAGTTTAGGAAGCATCGGTCAGTCTGACTATGCAGCAGCCAATGTATTTATGGATATGTATGCAGGCTATCGAAATAGGCTTGCCGATCTCAGCCAGCGGCACGGGAAGACGATTTCTGTCAACTGGCCGTTATGGAAAGAGGGCGGCATGAAGGTCGATCAAGAAACAGAGAAAAGACTTGTGCAAATGGCCGGGATTGTTCCTATGAGAGCAGAAAAAGGAATTCAGGCATTATATCAAGCGTTTCATTCCGAAGCAAACCAAGTAATGGTGATTGAAGGCGATGTGCAGAAAATAAAACAAAACATGACCGCAAAAACCGCCTTAGCACCTATGGAAAAGAAGGAAACAGAGAGCATGACTGAACAAGTACAGAACATTGATAAAGACAGTTTGCTGGATAAAGTAAAGGCGATGTTAAAGCGGGAGGTCGCCAAGCTGTTAAAGGTTAAGCTTGAAACGATTGATGATCATGCCGAGATGGCGGTGTATGGATTTGATTCTATCTCAATGACGGAATTCACCAACCATATCAATCGCGCTTATAAATTAGAGCTGACACCAACCGTCTTTTTTGACCACCCGACGATTCATGCGTTTGGCAAGCATTTGTCAGAAGAATATCAAGCAGTGTTCGCGAAGACATTTGCTGTGCGCGCTGCATCGGCCCAGATACAACCTGCTGCCAAACCGGAGCAAACCTTGCGTGTCAAAACTAAAAGACGCAGAAAGCAGCACGTCATGCTGCCAAACGCCACACAGAGTGATGCTGGGCATGAGCCAATTGCCATTGTAGGAATAAGCGGGATTTTCCCTATGGCGAAAGATGTTGATGCGTACTGGAAGATCTTAAAAGAGGGCAAAGACTGCATGACGGAAATTCCGAAAGACCGTTGGGATTGGCGGGAATATGAAGGTGATCCGGCGAAGGAAGTCAATAAAACGAACGTGAAATGGGGAGGTTTTATTGACGGAATTGCAGATTTTGATCCATTATTCTTTGGCATTTCCCCACGCGAAGCTGAACAAATGGAACCACAGCAGCGCTTACTGTTGACTTATGCCTGGAAAGCGATCGAAGATGCAGGATATTCCGCGAAACGTCTGTCAGGCACAAAAACAGGCGTCTTCATCGGAACGGGAAATACAGGGTACAGCTCCCTTTTGTCCAAAGCCAACTCGGCAATAGAAGGCTCAGCGGCGGCCAATACAAGCCCTTCAGTTGGTCCGAACCGAGTCAGTTATTTTCTGAATCTGCATGGGCCGAGCGAACCGATTGATACCGCGTGTTCCAGCTCATTGGTGGCTATCCACCACGCCATCTCATCAATTGAGGAAGGTACTTGTGACATGGCAATAGCCGGAGGCGTGAATACGATTATCCTTCCTGAGGTGTATATCAGCTTTGATAAAGCGGGGGCACTGAGTAAAGAAGGAAAATGCAAGACGTTTTCAAATCAAGCCGATGGTTTTGCCCATGGAGAAGGGGCCGGCATCCTGTTCTTGAAAAAATTAAAGGCGGCTGAAGAAGCGGGAGACCATATTTACGGTGTCATAAAAGGCAGCGCAATCAATCACGGCGGCCGTGCAGCATCTTTAACGACGCCTAATCCGAAGGCGCAGGCGGATGTCATTCAGTCGGCATATGAAAAAGCGGGAATCGATCCGAAAACCGTGACCTACATTGAAGCGCACGGAACAGGGACGGAGCTTGGAGATCCGGTTGAAATTAACGGATTGAAATCAGCTTTTAAAGCACTGGGTGTGAATGAAGGAGATGCATTAGCCAATCCTTATTGCGGCCTGGGGTCTGTGAAGACAAATATCGGCCACTTATCGCTGGCAGCCGGTGCAGCAGGGATCATTAAAATTTTAATGCAGCTAAAGCACAAAACCTTAGTGAAAAGTCTTCACTGCGAAACTGTGAATCCGTATATTCAGCTTAAAAACAGTCCGTTTTATATCGTAAGGGAAACGGAAGAATGGAAACCGCTGAAAAATGAACGGGGAGAAGAGCTGCCTCGCCGGGCAGGTGTCAGTTCATTTGGTATCGGCGGCGTAAACGCCCACGTGGTGATAGAAGAATATATTCCGGAAGCAGCAGATGAAAATATACCGTCCATCACGCCTGAACATCCGGGTATCTTCGTTTTATCAGCCAAAAACGAAGCGAGGCTAAAAGAACATGCACAGCAGCTGGCAAATGCGCTTGATAAGGAAACATATAGTGACGTAAATCTCACCCGCATCGCTTATACACTGCAAGCCGGCCGGGACGCGATGGAAGAACGTCTTGGGATCATTTCGGGTTCCATTGAGGATTTACAGCAAAAGTTAAAAGACTTTGCAGCAGGCAAAAGCGATGTCGAGGATTTATTTAGAGGCAGGATTGATAAAGGCACACTTCAAATGCTGACAGAGGACGAAGAGATTCAAGAAGCCGTCGAAAAATGGATGGAACGGGGAAAGTACGCAAAACTGCTTGAATTATGGGTAAAGGGGCTTGATGTAGACTGGACGAAACTGTATGGCGAGAATGTGCCTAAGCGCATCAGCTTGCCGACATATCCTTTCGCAAAAGACCGTTATTGGGTCTCTGATCATATCGAAAAAAGCGGCAGCCCTGAAGCAAACAAAGAAACCTCCCGCCCTGGCGCAGCCGTGCTGCATCCGTTAATGCATCAAAACACATCGAACCTCTCGGAACAAAGGTTTAGCTCAATCTATACGGGAGAAGAGTTTTTCCTTGCTGATCATGTTGTCAAAGGCCGACGGATCTTGCCGGGAGTGGCGCATCTTGAATTGGCGCGGGCAGCCGTTGAGCAGGCGGCAGAGGTACAAGGTGTTCCGTACACCATGAAGCTAAAGAACGCGGTGTGGGTGCGGCCTATTGTCGTAGAAGACCAGCCGAAGCAAGTACACATCAGGCTTTTACCGGAAGAAAATGGTGAGATTTCTTATGAAATTTACGGTAATCCAGAAGCCGGGGGCGAACAGCCAATCGTCTACAGCCAAGGCAGCGCTGTATTGAGTCCTGCTGAAAACCTGCCGGTGGTTGACCTGCAATCCTTGCGGGAGCAGTGTCAAGAAAGCCATTTCAGCGTCAATGAAGTATATGACACCTATCAAATGATCGGTTTTGAATACGGTCCTGCTTACCGCGGGGTGGAAAAAATCTATACAGCCGAACATTTTGTTTTAGCAAGATTGTCATTGCATCCGTCTGCTTTAGATACGCTCAGCCAATACAACATGCACCCGGGGCTGATGGACTCTGCTTTGCAGGCGTCAAGCATTTTGACAGGCGCGGGGGATAACCAGCTGACGCTGCCTTTTGCGGTCCAAGAGCTTGAAGTCTTCGGAGCATGTTCTTCAGAAATGTGGGTATACGCAAGATACAGTCAAGGCAGCAAGGCAACTGATAAGGTGCAAAAGCGGGATATTGATATGTTAGATGAGAATGGCAATGTTTGCGTACGGATGAAAGGATTGTCTTTCAGGGCAGCGGAAGGCGGTTCTGGGTCGTCAAAACCAGATAAAACGCTGGAAACCCTGATGTTTGAAGAACAATGGGTGCCTAAGGCTTGTGAAAAAGAAAATCCTGAGCCTCATTACGAACGGCACATTGTCATGCTTTGTGACATGAATGGCCTCTCAAAAGACAGCATTGAATCAGGAATGATAGGAGCGGAATGCATCGTTTTGGAGTCTTTTCACGAAGGACTGGCAGAGAGGTTCCAAGATTATGCCGAACAAGCGCTTGAAACGGTACAGAGCCTTCTCGAAAGCAAGCCGCAGGGCAATATCCTGGTCCAACTGCTAACTTCTGCCCAAAGAAAACAGTACTCATTCTCGGGGCTATCGGCGCTCCTTAAAACCGCCAGCCTTGAGAACAAAAAATTAATCGGCCAGACCATTGAGATCGATTCAAACGAAAACATTGAAAGTATGATAGAAAAACTGAATGAGAATAAAAGACATGCAGGAGATCAGCACATTAAATATGAAACTGGCAAACGGTACATCAATGATTTGCGTGAAATACAAATGGCTGATCAGGACGTAGACCTGCCGTGGAGAGATAAGGGTGTATACCTCATCACGGGCGGTGCAGGAGGACTCGGGTTTATTTTTGCAAAAGAGGTTGCTCGTCAAGCCGAACAGCCTGTGCTCATTCTGACAGGCAGATCTGCGCTGAATGCGGATCAGCAGGCGCAGCTTAATGAGCTTCAGCGCTTGGGGGCTCACGCAGAATACAGGCGGGTTAATGTGACACAAGCAGAGGAAGTCTCCGAGCTCATCACAAGCATCACGTCTGATTACGGAGACTTAAATGGCGTCATTCACAGCGCAGGGCTGATTAAAGATAACTATCTTATAAACAAAACCAATGAAGAGCTGACACAAGTTTTCGCTCCTAAGGTAAAAGGGCTTGTGAATGTTGATGAGGCAACCGAGCATCTCGCGTTAGATTTCTTTATCCTCTTTTCTTCAATATCAAGTGTTGCCGGCAGCGCGGGGCAGGCGGATTATGCGATGGCCAACGCGTTTATGGACAGCTATGCAGCTTATCGAAATGCGCTTGTGACCGCCATGTACAGGCACGGGCAAACGTTGTCGATCAATTGGCCGCTCTGGAAAGAAGGCGGCATGCGGGCGAATAAAGGAATTGAAAACATGACTTTGAAAAACACAGGTGTGACTCCAATGCGGACCGAGACCGGCATTCAGGCGCTGTATAAAGGTTTGGCATTTGGCAAAGATCACGTCATCGTCATGGAAGGGATCAGAGACATGATGAGGGAAAAGCTGACTCAAAAGCCGTCTTCTGATGATGTTCCAGTGAAAACAGTGCAGGTACCGGTGACATCTGAAGCAAGAATGGATCAAGACAGTTTGTTTGACCATATTCAAGAAGCTTTAAAGCAAGCAATCTCTCAATTGCTCAAAATCAAACCTGAAGAGATTGACCCGGATATGGAATTTAATCAATATGGATTTGATTCGATAACATTGACTGAATTTGCAAATACACTGAATGAGCAGTACAAGTTGGATCTCACGCCTACAATCTTCTTCGAGCACGCAACTGTTTATGCATTTGCAGCGTATCTGTCAGAAGAATATCCAAATGCCTTTACAGTTCAAACGCCTGTCGAAGCTGAGCAACCTTTACATCTTGTAGAAAAAAACATAAAAAACATGACATTTTCAGCTGAAAACCGCTTTGCAAAGCCATCGGTAACGCCAGTGCAACAGGCAGATGATCACGGGCCTGAGCCTATTGCGATTGTTGGGATGAGCGGCGTTTTTCCGAAGGCAAAGGACATCGAGGAATACTGGAAGAACCTGAAAGCGGGCGCGGATTGTATTACAGAAGTTCCAAAAGACCGCTGGGATTGGCAGGAGTATTACGGAGACCCTCTAAAAGAAGCGAATAAAACAAACGTCAAATGGGGCGGTTTTATTGATGAAGTAGCGGACTTTGATCCATTGTTCTTCGGCATATCGCCGCTTGAGGCTGAGCAGATGGAGCCTCAGCAGCGCCTCTTAATGACCTATGCGTGGAAGGCGATAGAAGAGGCGGGATACTCAGCGCGAAGGCTGTCAGGAACCAAAACGGGCATCTACATCGGGACTGGAAACACGGGGTACAGTTCGCTTTTGTCAAATGTAGACATCGAAGGCGCAGCAGCTGCGAATATGAGCCCTTCTGCGGGACCGAATAGAGTCAGTTATTTTCTGAACATTCATGGACCGAGCGAACCAATTGACACGGCATGCTCAAGCTCTTTGGTCGCCATTCATCATGCGGTTTGCGCAATTGAAAACGGAAACTGTGAAATGGCGATTGCAGGAGGTGTCAACACAGTCGTAACACCGCAAGGCCATATCGCCTATGATAAGGCCGGGGCTTTGAGCAAAGAAGGAAGATGCAAAACATTTTCTGATAGAGCTGATGGATTCGCAGTCAGTGAAGGTGCCGGCATTCTCTTCCTGAAAAAGCTGACAGCGGCTGAACGGGACGGTGATCATATTTACGGTGTCATCAAAGGAAGTGCCGTAAATCACGGAGGACGCGCAAATTCTCTGACGACGCCCAATCCGAAGGCTCAGGCGGATGTTGTAAAAACAGCATATGAAAAAGCGGGGATCGATCCAAGAACCGTGACCTATATTGAAGCACATGGAACCGGGACAGAGCTTGGTGATCCAGTAGAAATCAACGGCCTGAAAGCAGCATTTAAAGAGCTGTATGAAAAAACGGGAGACACGGATGTTCATAGCAGTCATTGTGGACTTGGATCTGCAAAGACAAACATCGGTCACTTATCGCTGGCGGCCGGTGTGGCGGGTGTCATTAAAGTATTATTGCAGCTAAAACATAAGACGCTTGTAAAAAGCCTGTACAGTGAAACCATCAATCCATATATCAGACTGGAAGACAGCCCGTTTTATATTGTGCAGGAATCCAGAGAGTGGAAGGCGCTGCAGGATGAAGCCGGCCGAGAGCTGCCGAGGCGCGCCGGCGTCAGTTCATTTGGCATAGGCGGCGTCAATGCCCACGTAGTCATTGAGGAATATATTCCAAAAGAAACAACTCATCCTGAACAAGCGCCAGCCGTGACAGCACAACACCCGGGGATCTTTATCTTGTCGGCAAAGGATGAAGATCGCCTGAAAGACCAGGCCCAGCAATTAGCAGACTTTGTCACCAGCCAATCTATCACATCTCGTGATCTCACTGATATTGCTTATACACTCCAAGAAGGGCGTGATGCAATGGAGGAGAGATTAGGGATCCTCGCTGTTTCGGCAGAGGACTTGCTGGAAAAACTGAACCTCTTTATAGCCGGACATGCAAGTGCGAAGTACATGTCAGGCAGAGCAAACAGAGGGATCGTACAGACATTGAGATCAGATGATGAAGTGCAGAAAACGCTCAAAAGCAGCTGGGAGCCCGGAATATATGAAAGACTGCTTGAATTATGGATAAAAGGCATGGAAATAGATTGGAGTAAACTGTATGGCGGCAAACAGCCGAAACGCATCAGCCTCCCAACCTATCCATTTGCGAAAGAACGCTACTGGATAACGGATATGAAAGAGGAAGCAGTCACACATCATGCAGCAACTATTGTCGAAACAGCAGCTTTGCACCCATTAGTACAGTCCAACACATCCGACTTATCAGAGCAGCGTTTCAGCTCGACCTTTACAGGCGCTGAGTTCTTTTTCACCGATCATAAGGTGAAGGGAAGCCCGGTCATGCCGGGTGTGGCATATCTTGAGATGGTTCATGCTGCCGTTACGAGAGCAGTGAGAGGAATCAAAGATACACAATCTGTTATTCACATCAAAAATGTTGTGTGGGTTCAGCCGATTGTGGCGTATGGCCAGCCTGTTCAAGTCGATATCAGTCTGGATCCCCAGCAGGACGGTGAGATTGCTTTTAACATCTTTACAGAGGATGCGTACAATGGGCGGAAAATACACTGTCAAGGCAGTGCTGCAATCAGCGAGGCAGGAGACATTCCAGTTCAGGATATCAGCGAGCTTCAAGATCAATGCTGCCTAAGCACACTCTCACACAAGCAATGTTATGAATTATTTAAGGCGATCGGCATTGACTACGGACCTGGTTTTCAAGGAATTGATCGGCTTTATATCGGCCACAATCAAGCCCTGGCAGAGCTTTCCCTGCCTCTTGGTGTATCTCACACGGTGAACGAATTCGTTCTTCATCCAAGTATGGCAGACTCTGCTTTGCAAGCATCGATCGGGCTGAAGCTAAATTCTGGCGACGAACAGCTTTCCCTGCCTTTTGCGCTGCAAGAGCTAAAAATATTCAGTCCGTGTACAAATAAAATGTGGGTGTCTGTTACATCTCGTCCAAATGAGGACAGAATACAGAGACTGGATATGGATCTGTGTGATGAACAAGGCCGAGTGTGTGTACGAATCAAGGGTATTTCCTCAAGGGTGCTGGAAAAAGACATACATCCGCAAGATGAGCCGATATCACCGGATATCAAGGCATCTCTTGATGGAGCGCTTCTTATGGCTCCGGTATGGGATCAAGTGCAACTGGAGAAGAGCAGCATTCCGCCTGCTGATGAACGTGTTGTCATTTTAGGGGACGTCAACAGCAGAAAAGCTGTTCAGAGGCAGTTCCCGTTTGCCAAGGAGCTATACATTGAGCCGAACACATCGATTTATGAGATTGCCAGCCAGCTTGAAACTCTCGGATCGTTTGACCATATTGTGTGGCTGTCTCCATCTCGCGTGATAGAGTGTGAAGTCGGCGATGAAATGATTGAAGCCCAAGAACAAGGCATGATTCAAATGTTCAGGCTCATTAAGGCAATGCTCTCTTTAGGCTATGGAGAGAAGGAAATGAGCTGGACGGTCGTGACGGAGGACACGCAATGTGTCGATCAGCATGATATTGTCGACCCGGTCGATGCAGGTGTACACGGCCTGATCGGTTCGATGGCAAAAGAATATCCAAATTGGCAGACAAAGCTGATCGATGTCAGGAAACATGAGGACTTGCCGGTGTCTGAGATCTTTTCCTTGCCAATTGATCAAGAAGGGAACACTTGGGCCTATCGAGATCAGCTCTGGCATAAACTGCGCTTGATTCCGGTGCACAACAATCAACCGGTGCACACGAAGTATAAACACGGAGGCGTTTATGTCGTGATAGGCGGAGCAGGCGGAATAGGCGAAGCCTGGAGCGAATATATGATCAGAACATACCAGGCGCAGATCGTTTGGATTGGCAGAAGAAAAATGGATGCAGCTATACAAAGTAAGCTGGACAGACTTGGGCGTCTGGGGCCTGCACCGTTTTACATTCAAGCTGATGCGGCTAACCGGGAGGAATTAGAGCGCGCTTATGAAACAACGAAACAAATGCATCGAGAAATCAACGGCATCATACATTCGGCCATTGTCTTACAAGACCGAAGCCTGATGAATATGAATGAGGAATGTTTCAGAAACGTTCTTTCTGCAAAAGTTGATGTAAGTGTGCGAATGACTCAAGTTTTCCGGCAAGAACCACTGGACTTTGTTTTGTTTTTCTCTTCCGTACAATCGTTTGCGAGAGCTTCCGGACAAAGCAATTACGCTGCCGGCTGCAGCTTTAAGGATGCTTTTGCACAGCGGCTTTCTCAAGTATGGCCTTGTACAGTAGCCGTGATGAATTGGAGTTATTGGGGAAGTGTAGGTGTGGTTTCCTCACCGGAATATCAGAAGAGAATGGCTCAGGCAGGCATTGGCTCTATTGAAGCCCCTGAAGCGATGGAAGCATTGGAATTGCTGCTCGGGGGACCGCTGAAGCAGCTAGTGATGATGAAAATGGCAAACGAAACGAATGATGAAGCGGAACAGACAGAAGAAACAATTGAAGTTTATCCGGAAACTCACGGCTCCGCCATTCAAAAGCTGCGAAGCTATCACCCGGGTGACCGCACAAAGATTCAACAACTGTTATAGGAGGGAAGCGCCAATGCTGAATACAGAAGACATTCTCTGTAAAATGCTTTTCGCACAATTGCAGTCCATAGGGTTTTTCACAGAAAGTAAATCCCAGCCGGTATTGGAGAATTTCTATGGCAGATGGTTTGAAGAAAGCCAATCGATTTTAGAACGGCATCAATTTCTCAAGAGAACGGAGAACGGACTTGTTCCAACGCGCTCAATAGGGACTCTAGGTGAGCTGTGGAAGGAATGGAATGAACAAAAATCAGACCTGCTTCAAGACAATAATATGAAAGCCATGGTGACATTGGTGGAGACAGCAATTAAAGCCTTGCCGGAGATATTGACCGGCAAGGCGTCTGCCACCGATATCCTGTTTCCGAATTCATCTATGGATTTAGTAGAAGGGGTCTATAAAAACAATCAAGTCGCAGACTATTTTAATGATGTACTGGCGGACACGTTAGCGGCCTACCTGCAAGCACGTTTGAAGCAAGAGCCTGAGGCGAAGATTCGAATATTAGAAATCGGAGCAGGAA
Source organism: Bacillus sp. NS1 (assembly GCF_058248265.1). Lineage (NCBI taxonomy): Bacteria > Bacillati > Bacillota > Bacilli > Caryophanales > Bacillaceae > Bacillus > Bacillus sp. NS1. Next base: position 884,700 of record NZ_JBZAZF010000002.1, read on the forward strand.
CCGGCGGTACAAGCGCGACTGTTTTTCAAAAATTGAAAGCCTGGCAGACACATATAAAAGAATATTGCTATACAGATTTGTCGAAAGCATTTTTAATGCATGCAGAAAACAAGTACGGTCCGGACAATCCGTATTTGACATATAAACGATTTAATGTGGAGGAGCCGGCGTCTGAACAGCATATTGATGCGGGAGGCTATGACGCTGTCATCGCAGCGAATGTGCTGCATGCCACGAAAAATATCCGGCAGACGCTGCGAAATGCAAAAGCAGTTTTGAAAAAGAACGGGCTGCTCCTCTTAAATGAAATAAGTGATCATAATATATATTCGCATTTGACGTTCGGCCTTTTAGAGGGCTGGTGGCTGTATGAGGATCCTGACCTCCGTATACCGGGCTGCCCGGGCCTGTATCCGGACACTTGGAAGATGGTGCTTGAGAGTGAGGGATATCGCTATGTATCCTTTATGGCTGAACAATCACATAAGCTCGGCCAGCAGATCATTGCTGCTGAAAGTAACGGAGTCGTCCGTCAAAAGAAGAAAACTGAGACAGAAGAAGATACAGGCCATTTACAAATAGATGCAGAAAAAGATCATTCACAAGAAAACGATTCTCTCTTTGAGCAAACGGCTCAATTTGTGAAGCATACGCTGGCAAAATCAATCAAACTATCACCAGAGCGTATTCATGAAGATACGACATTCGAGAAGTATGGAATTGATTCGATTTTGCAGGTGAATTTCATTCGTGAATTAGAAAAAGTGACGGGGGATCTTCCAAAAACCATTTTATTTGAACATAACAATACAAAAGAACTCGTTGATTATTTAGTAAAGGAGCACGAAAGCAAGCTCCGGACAGCACTGTTAAAAGAAACACCCCAGCCTGCCAAAAACGAAGTTCCTGTTCAAACGGAGCGTGCAGCTGCTAGTAAGCCGTTTTCTTTTGCCACACGCCGTTTTGCTGGAGAGCAGCAGGTCAAAGAAAATCAGCAAGCATCAAATAGCGAGTTAAAAAAGGAAACGATAAGCAATTTCCAAGTGGCGCGGTCGAATGATCTGAGTACAGAAGATATCGCAATTATCGGGATCAGCGGACGCTATCCGATGTCTGACAGTTTAGAAGAGCTATGGGCGCATTTAATTGCTGGAGACAATTGTATTACAGAGGCACCGGAATCCAGATGGCGCACATCGTTATTGAAAACATTATCAATAGATGCAATACAGCCGGCAGATAAGAAGCGTTATGGCGGATTTTTACAAGATATTGAAGCATTTGACCATCAGCTTTTTGAGATGGAGCAAAGCCGAGTGATGGAAATGACGCCGGAACTCCGCTTATCTTTAGAAACCGTCTGGGAAACATTTGAGGATGGCGGCTATACCCGCACCCGGCTGGATGAACTGCGGGATGGCGACACCGGAGTGGGCGTCTTTATCGGGAATATGTATAACCAGTATTTTTGGAATATCCCATCATTAGAGCAGGCGGTCCTCAGCTCAAATGGGGGAGACTGGCATATCGCAAACCGCGTTTCCCATTTTTTCAACCTGACCGGACCGAGTATCGCTGTCAGCTCAGCATGCTCCAGTTCATTAAACGCCATTCACCTTGCCTGTGAAAGCCTGAAATTGAAAAGCTGCTCTATGGCAATTGCCGGAGGGGTCAATTTAACACTCGATCTCTCAAAGTATGATTCTTTGGAGCGAGCCAATCTGCTGGAAAGCGGAAATCAAAGCAAAAGTTTTGGCACAGGAACAGGGCTTGTTCCTGGGGAAGGCGTCGGAGCTGTTCTGTTAAAACCGCTATCGAAGGCAATTGAGGATCAGGATCATATTTATGCTGTCATCAAAAGCAGTTTCGCCAATCATAGCGGCGGAAGACAGATGTATACAGCTCCAGATCCGAAGCAGCAAGCAAAATTAATCGCCAAGTCGATTGAACAGTCGGGCATTGATCCGGAGACTATCGGCTATATTGAATCAGCGGCAAATGGCTCAGCACTTGGCGATCCTATTGAAGTGATTGCACTGACAAACGCGTTTCAGCAATATACAAATAAGAAACAGTTTTGTGCGATAGGCTCTGTCAAATCCAATCTGGGGCATTTGGAGGCGGCTTCCGGCATTTCTCAGCTGACAAAAGTGCTGCTGCAAATGAAGAAGGGCACGCTGGTGCCGACAATTAACGCAACACCTGTCAATCCAAATATTAAACTGGAAAACACGGCTTTTTATCTTCAGGAACAAACGGAGCCATGGCATCGCTTGAATGATCCTCAAACTGGAAAGCAATTGCCCCGCAGAAGCATGATCAATTCCTTTGGAGCGGGGGGAGCCTACGCCAATCTCATTATAGAAGAATTTATAGAGACGGCTCCAGAGAGACATATCGCGAACCGCCAGCAGGAATTTACAGCCGTTTTTTCAGCAAAAACAAAATGGAGCCTGCTCAGCTATCTTGAAAACATGCAATTGTTTTTAGAGAAGGAAGCTGCTCTGGATATTGAACCAATAGTACAGGCTTTACACAGGAGGAATCACAATTTAGAGCATAGGGCTGCTTTTACAGTAACATCGACTCAGGATCTGGTCGAAAAACTGAAGATGTTCCGTACATCAAAAGAAAGCTCACTCCAGCAAGGTATTTATACATCATTCGATTTACAGCCATGTGCTGGATCAGCCCAAAAGGATAGAGAAACAAACCCAGCAAAGCAATGGGCACAAGGGGCATCCGTTGATTTTAAAGAAGCAGCTCAAGGGAACCGATCCGGCTGGGTTCATCTGCCACACTATGCATTTGATCATCATACAGCATTTCATTTCGATCTTCCGGCGGAGCAGGGGAAACCACCGGCTGTCGAAAGCAATATCAATCATCCGGTCATACAAGATCAATTCACATATGATGAGCCTTACGTGCAAGGCCACGTCTTCAACAATGAACGGGTGCTTGTCGGCGCAACATACAGCAGTCTGGCCATTGATGCATTTTTTAACATGTTTCCTGAGGAAACCAGCGGCCGCATCAGCAAATTAAGCTATATCAATCCAGTTGTCATCAAACAAGGCGAGACTATTGAACTGCAGGCAAAGCCACTTCGAAAAGATCATGTCATAGAATTACAAATCATGTATCGCGAACTGGCTTCTGATACATGGAAGCCTGCTGCCATCGGGCAATGCCAAAATAGTTTATTTGAAACAAAAAAAGTCAATATTGAGAGCTTAAAGCATTCATTAACCGAGCTTCAACACATCGATCAGATGTATAAAGCCGGAAACGGCCCTCAGTGGGGAGCGTTATTTAAGACAATTACTCATCTTTACAGAGACAATAGATCGATACTGGCAAAAATTCGCCTGCCTCAAAGCGGTCTGGCAAACCATCATTACACTGTAAGCCCATTGATGACAAACAGCGCCTACTTGGCTATCCTCAGTTTCTTAGAGCAATTTGACATTGAGGGCAGCTTCCTGCCATTTGGAATCAATGATATCCAATTTACAAAACATGCGATACAAGAGGATTGCTGGCTTCTGATTACATTGGTTAAAAATACAGGTGACATGCTGCTATTCGATGTAGACGTGATCAATGAATCGTCAGAAATAGTGCTGCACTATTCGGGCTACTCGCTAAAGCAACTGCGTAATTCAAATCAAAGAGGAAATGAAAATCAGGCCATCAAAGTCATCGAGCTAAAAGACCGTATCAAAAGCTATGTAACAGATAAACTGGCAGTAAACATGGCCGACCCGTCAAAACTGTCTCTTTCAAAAGCGCATATTATGGATTTGGGGATCGATTCTTCTCAATTGGTTGCGCTGACAAGGGAGTTAGAATCAGAAACAAAAATCGAATTAAATCCGACGTTGTTTTTTGAGTATCCGACTGTTCAAGAGCTTATCGAATTTTTTGCAGACAAACATGAAGCATCATTTGTCCAGCTGTTTGGTGAAGCCGATCAACTGCAGGAACGCCCAGCTCAAATCGAAAACAAAATGAAACAGATTCCGGTACATGAGATGAAGACGGATAAAGCAATCGAACATACAGCCGATGGCATAGCCATTATCGGCATGTCGGGACAGTTTCCAAAAGCAAACAGTGTAACGGAATTTTGGGATAACATCATTCACGGAAAGAACTGTATCTCTGAAGTGCCGAAAGAACGCTGGGACTGGCGTAAATTTGCTTCAGCTGACAAAGAGGAACAATCAAGCCTTCAATGGGGCGGATTTATAGAAGGGATAGGTGAGTTTGATCCGCTATTTTTTGGCATATCACCTAAAGAAGCGGCACATATGGATCCGCAGGAGTTTCTGCTCTTGATACATGCATGGAAGGCGATGGAAGATGCAGGCTTAACAGGACAGGCCTTATCCAGCCTGCCGACTGGAGTGTTCGTCGCAGCCGGCAATACGGATACAGCCGTAATTCCTTCCTTAATTCCAAACCGTATCTCCTATGCTCTGGATGTAAAAGGGCCAAGCGAATATTATGAAGCTGCCTGTTCCTCAGCTCTTGTGGCTTTGCATAGAGCCATACAATCTATCCGAAACGGCGAATGTGAGCAAGCCATTGTCGGGGCTGTGAACTTGCTGCTTTCACCAAAAGGCTTTATTGGCTTCGACTCAATGGGATATTTGAGTGCAGAAGGACAGGCGAAATCCTTTCAAGCAGATGCGAATGGCTTTGTCAGAAGTGAAGGGGCAGGGGTTCTCATTATTAAACCTTTGCAAAAAGCCATTGAGGATTCCGATCATATTTATTCGGTCATTAAAGGTACAGGTGTATCGCATGGCGGCAGGGGAATGTCACTCCATGCACCAAATCCGGCCGGTATGAAGGATGCAATGCTGAAGGCTTATCAAGGAGCACAAATTGATCCAAAAACGGTGGCCTATATAGAAGCGCATGGGATCGCCTCTCCATTGGCAGACGCGATAGAAATAGAGGCGTTAAAGTCAGGCTTAAACCAGTTTGAATTGGAACTTCCACAGGAAGTAGAGGAGGAGGCGCCATGTTATATCAGCAGCTTAAAGCCGAGCATCGGACACGGTGAACTGGTTTCCGGCATGGCTGCTCTCATGAAGGTCAGCATGGCGATGAAGCATCAAACAATACCAGGCATATCAGGATTCTCTTCATTAAATGATCAAGTGTCAATCAGTGGAACCCGTTTCCAGATGACTGCGGAGAACCAGCAGTGGGAGGATATGAAGGACGGATCAGGAAGAAAAATCCCGCGCAGAGCAAGTATCAATAGCTATAGCTTTGGAGGCGTAAATGCACACGTCATTATAGAAGAATATATTCCTTCACCAAAAGCAGCGGTGAATAAGAATGAAGCTCACATTGTGGTTCTTTCTGCAAAGAATCAAGACAGGCTAAAAGCAGTTATTCAACAGCAGCTCGATTATGTGAACAAACAACAAGAACTGTCATTACAACATTATGCTTTTACACTTCAAACCGGGCGAGAGGCGATGGGGGACCGGCTGGCGCTGGTTGTCCGCAATAAAGAAGAGCTGGTGACCGGCTTGCAAGACTGCTTAACAGCTGCTGAAAAAGGCGAAAAGCCGAAAATCTCTGTACCTGTCTTTAGCGGAAATGCGGAAGAGGGCTCGTCAGATATCGAAGCTTTGCTCGATGGTCCATTAAGAGAAATGGTGATAGAGACTCTGTTGTCTGAAAACAACCTTGAAAAGATTGCATTTTGCTGGACAAAAGGGATGCAAATCCCGTGGGAGCGGCTATATCAAGGAAAAGATGCCCGAAGAATACCGCTGCCAACCTATCCATTTGAAAAGAGAAGCTGCTGGAATGGCTTTCAAGCAATAGAGTATACGCCTTCCGTTTCACATGATGAGCAGATGCACAGCAACGATCATCATATCTTAGCTGATGTATTAGGGATGGCTCCAGAAGAACTGCATCCTCATAAGCCATTACAACATTACGGATTTGATTCGATTTCTTGCATACAGTTATTACAGCAATTGCAATCAAAGGTTGACCCTCTCATCACCTTGGCGGAGCTGCAAGCATGCCAAACTGTGCAGGACATGACGGACTTGATCGCAAAGAAACAGGAGGATACATCCTTACAAAATGATCACGCTCGCACGTTTCCGGAATTGATACCGTTAAATGACGGCAAGCGGGGACGCCCTGTATTTTGGTTTCATGGCGGGGTAGGAGGCGTTGAAATCTATCAGCAATTTGCACAAAAAAGCCAGCGCCCTTTTTATGGCATTCAAGCTAGAGGATTTATGACTGATCATGCTCCTTTACAAGGAATTGAACAAATGGCTTCCTATTATATAGAGATCATTCGAGCCATACAGCCGGAAGGCCCTTATGATGTAGGCGGATATTCCTTAGGCGGAATGATTGCATATGAAGTCACACGCCAGTTGCAAAGCCAAGGCCTATCTGTCAAAAGCATGGTGATGATTGACTCTCCATACAATCCTGAGACGAAAGAAAATGAGGCTTCTATGAAAACGTCAATGCTGCAAACAATCAATACGTTGCTGGCATCGATTGCGAATCCGGATAAACTTACTGACGTTCTTATCAGCCGTGAAGAGGTAGACACAAGCAGAGAGGATGAAGAATTCCTGTCTGAGCTGATTGACTTGGCAAAAAAACGGGGATTAAACAAACCGGAAAAGCAAATACGTGCGCAGACGAAGCAAATGATGAAAACGCAGCGTGCCTATGATGTTGAATCGTACACTGTACAGCCTCTGCCTGACCCTGAGGCTGTAAAATGTTATTACTTCCGCAATAAAAGCAGGTCTTTCTTTGGGGATTTAGACATTTATTTCACTTTCTCAAATGAAAGAGCATCGTTCGATCAAGCTGCCTACTGGGAGGAATGGGAGCGGCAAATTCCCCATTTCAACCTGATAGATGTCGAATCAAGCAACCACTTCATGATATTAACGGAACCTAAAGCATCTATAGCCATGTTAGAATTTTGCGAAAAGCTCTATTCAAACAGGGGAGTAGTAAACGCGAATTTCCTTAAGGCTTTCCGGAAAAAACATGAAGCGAAAGAAGAAAAAGAAGATGAATTGGTGAAGCGCTGAGAAACACAAACGCCCCCTTTTGAAGGGGGCGTTTTGAATATGTTATTTTGAAAGTAACACAGGGAGACTTTCTAACCCTCTTAAAAAGACATTTTTTCTCCAATGGATATCATCAGGCGCTGCCGCGAGTTCAATATCCGGAAATCTCTTTAGAAGCGAGTTGAATGCAATGTGGCCTTCCAGTCTGGCAAGCGGCGCTCCTAAGCAGAAATGAATGCCAAAGCCGAAAGAAATATGTCTGTTAGGCGACCGATTGATATTTAATGTTTCCGGGTTCTCAAAAAAGTTTGGATCGCGATTGGCAGATCCGATGCCTATAAAGATCATGTCTCCTTTTTTGATTGAATGCCCCTTGTATGTAAAGTCCTCGACGGCCCACCGATTTGCCATCATAACGACAGGCGAGGTGTATCGCAGCAATTCTTCAACAGCTGTAGCAATCATTTCAGGATGCTGCTTCAGCTTCTCACATTCCTCCTTGTGTTGAAGCAATGCGAGGGTGCCCGATCCGAGTAAGTTAACGGTTGTTTCAAGGCCCGCTACGACCAGCAGGAACAGCATCGAATAAAGCTCTTTTTCGCTTAACTTGCTGCCGTTTTCTTCAGCATGTACGAGTTTGCTGATTATATCGTCTTTTGGCTGTATCCTTCTGTCGTGGATCAGCTTGGCGATATAGTCTTTAAATTCACGAAGGGCTTGATTTGTTAGCTCTCTGTTACTTTCAGAGGTATCAACCATTGCATTGGTCCAGATTTGAAACTGTGTCCGATCCTCTTTAGGAATTCCCATCAATTCAGATATAACAATAAAAGGCAAAGGGGAAGCGAAGGATTTCATAATATCCGCTTTATTTTCTTCTTCCATTTCATCTAAAAGCTGTTCAGAAATTTGTTCGATGCTGCCGCGCAGATTTTCAATGGTGCGTGGAGTAAATGCTTGATGAACAAGTGATCTCAAGCGGGTATGGTCAGGTGTGTCTTTTGCCAGCATATGATCAGAAACGAAATCGATATCTTCGCTGACATTGAGCATTTTGATTTGTTCTTGGCTCATCACGTTTTTAACATCTCTTGTAATCCGATTGTCTTTTAAAAAGGCCATACAATCATCATATCGGGTGATTAACCAAGCTGGATATGTGCCTCCGAACCGTTTTAATTCAAATCGGTGAATGGGATCTTCTTCTCTAAATCGGCCCAAAACTGAAAAGGGATTTTGATGAAATTCTTTTCCGTGCGGATGAAACATCAATTTTTCCATGTGCATTCTCCTCGCCTAATAGGGTAAATAGATGATTTCATTCTGTTAAACAAGTTGCAGAACCAGCTTGCAAAAAACAGAATTATTTGAAACTTAATCCTGTCTCTAAAACTATATATCTATTTTAGGCGTCATTCAATAGGGGGAAGAACGAAAAAAATGAAAAAGTGGTTCTATCTAAAGCAGCGCCTTTGAATGAATGCTCAAAGGCGCTAAGCTGTATTATTTTGATGAAAGTGACTGTCAGCTGTGCTGGACATCAATTGTATATACTGCACGATCTGTTACAACCTTCAATCCTTCGTTTTCTTGGTGAATATGAATATCACCTAATAAAGGAATCTCATAGGCATTTTGCGGAAGCGGTACGTCGCCGTCCTCAGTGAATGTTGTTCCTTCGCCTTCTAAAACAAGTTCTTCATTTGCAACATAGTCATCAGGATGATTCGTGCTGCGTATACCCACTTTTTGAAGGTGGAGAACAATCTGGTCCAAGTCTGAAATCTCTTCATCATGGGTCAATTCACCTTTTCTAATATCAAGTGTTTGGCCGACTTTTGATTCCAGCCATTGAGAAAGCTGTGTATTCGTATGTGCCATCAATATTCCTCCTTTTGATCTACACGATACTATTCCCAATTGCTGCATCTTTTACACGAAAAAGAGCCGCCTCACCCTCTATGTATGAAACAATTCGCTGTTCAGAGCTTTGATATATCGTAAGGCAGAACGCTGGACAGCTTCGTCGGCATTCTCTTTGACAACTTTTGAAAAAGCATTATAAATCCGATTAAATTGAAGCGGTTTCACTTTGGCTGCTATTTCTACAACTTTGGAAGCGGGAAGGGGAATGAGATTTGGATAGCTGTACATAAAGCTGACCCAGTTCCGATCGGCCGCAACTGCAATGATATCCCCGGTCAATAGACAGCCTTTCCCATCATTGCCGTTGCTCCAATGGAGAACGGCACCGCCTTTAAAATGTCCGCCCAGACGGTAAAGGTCCAGTCCCGGCTTCATGTTGAGAGTTTCCCCCGACCAGAAATGAATGTGATTGCTTGGCCTTGTCACCCTCACCCATTCTTTGTCATCCGCATGAATATAAATCGGGGCCTGAAACGCTTCAGCCCACTCAACCTGAGCAGAGTAATAATGCGGATGAGACAAAGCGATGGCTTGAATGCCGCCTAATTCTTTGATGTGGTCAATTGTCTTTTGGTCAAGATATGAAATGCAATCCCACAGCATGTTGAAGCCCTCATGCTGGATCAAATGTGCTGTTTGTCCGATCGCAAACTCTGGCTCAGTTTTGATGCTGTAAAGATGCTCTTCTTCCTTTTTGAGGATGTTTTGAAGGTTTTTTTTCTCACGCATGTCTTCAAGGGTAGTCCAAGATTGTCCATCCGGAGGAATATACTGCCTTTCGTCATCGCAAATCAGACATGAATTCGGCGGATGTACAGTCTGCGCATGTTGTACTCCGCATGTTTTGCAGATATAATAAGGCACTTTTGCCACTTCCTTCATCCATTTTCTATTATTTTATCCCATTATTATGAAAATTAAAAATATAAAACCGGCAGTTCTACAGAGAGAATTGCCGGCTATATGGTGCTGTTTATTGGCCGGGAACTGAATTTTCCGCGTTGACAGCGCCCGCTCCGTAAACATTCGGATCTTCATTTTTCCATTTGTCCGTGCCGTTTTTCAAAAGCTCTTTCACTTCATCAGGTGTAAGATCCGGGTTTTGCTGAAGGATTAAAGCTGCGATTCCTGCGCAGATTGGAGTTGCCATTGATGTTCCAGACATTGTAAAGTACAGAGACCCTACACGGCTTGACTTTTGAAGCTTATCGATATAAGAATTCGGAGAGCGAAGGGAAATAATATTAACACCCGGCGCTAAAATATCGGGCTTTTCTTTCCCGTAGACTGTCGGTCCGCGGCTTGAGAAGGAAGCGACCGTATCATCTTCGCTGCTTGGGGTATTGTTATCGTCAAGCGCACCTACTGTAATCACCTTTTCGCTCACGCCCGGGCTTGAAATGGTCTGTGGATCAGGCCCTGAGTTTCCGGCAGCAACACAGACGACAATCCCTGCGTTCCACGCTTCTTCAACCGCTCTGACTAACGGGTCTTCCTGTTCATTATCATATCTAAGCGCATCGCCCCCGAGCGACATACTGATAATATCAATCGGTTCGTTCGGGTTGTCCTCATTGTATTGAATACACCACTCCACACCTTCAATAATATCCGCTAATGTTCCTGAACCTTGCTTATTCAGTACCTTCACGCCGATTAGATTAGCTTCCGGTGCAGGTCCGCGGTATTGGCCGGAGGAGGATGCGCCGCTGCTTGCGACATCACCTGCACAGTGTGTGCCATGACCATTATCATCATACGGTTCTGTTTTTTGATTGACCATGTCCGCAAATCCGATAATTCTGCCTTCTAAATCAGGATGCGGGTAGATTCCTGTATCGACAACAGCGACAGTAACACCTTTTCCTGTCAGGGTTTGCCCGTTTCTGATGACTTCCTTCGCGTGGCTTGCTTCGGTTGCCGTGTCTAGAAGCGCTTTGACTTCGCGGTTTAAATATACTTTGCGAATATCGCTGCATTCAGAAAGAAGTGAATGTAACGCTGAAGGAGTAACCTCCGCGCTGCAGCAATTGATTTTATTGAAGCGGCTTTTTAGCTTGCTGCGTTTTTCTTTTTGCAGCACCTCTCCAGCCATTTGAAAGCCTGTCTCGTGACAGCCTTCCTCAAATTCAATAATGACTGACATTTTTTTTCTGTTTTTCAATTTGGTTTCGAAAAACTGATGCAAGAAGCAAGGAGTCCATTTGAAGGGCTTGTAAAGCTGTAGTACGCTTTCACGTAACGGCCAATCTAGCTTATGAGCATTTGCTCTCACCATTTGTACCATAGAGTACCCAAACATGTATTTTCCTCCTATTATAAGGTTCTCTGTATACTCTATGAACAGATGGTAGGTTTGGTAAGTTTGTTTGTCCTTTATAAGAGACGGACAAGAGTTGGTTTTTATGAATCTTTTGAATCAGATTCAGGAGTCGTGGCAATCATTGGGGATTGAAAAGGAACATTTGTTCGTATTATAATGTTGTCATATCAAACTGGCAAGGGGAGAGCAGCTATATGAATTTCTTCTTACATCGGTCTTTGGAAAGCCAAATACCAATCAGCATTATATATATGAAGAAAGACGGAACGATTAGTAAAAGAACGATTATTGTAAGACAGAAAAGCAAAACGCAAATCAAAGCGTTTTGTTTTTCGAAACAACAGATCAGAACGTTTTTGTTGGATTCAATCCTTTCCTGTGACTTTGTGAGAACAAATAAACAAAACCTCTATTTGGCAGGCCGATAATAGGCTGTCCGTCCAGCAACCGGGCAGCTGCTAATAAAACCCTCCTTAAACCTCTATACATGTAATTGCCAAGTGAGGTTATTCCTACCTTTTTTATCTTTCCTCTCAATCTTTTTTCACTCATATTTCAAATGAACCGCTATTAACCGTGACAATCAATTGATTTTTTGAAACCGGGAACTTTTTCACTGATGATATAGCGTATACAATGGTAAGATAAAACCTATTGGCTAAACCTCATATAATGAACCGTGCCATTCTTATGAAAGGAGTTAAACATGAGAAGATTTATACTAAATGTCATATTAGTCTTAGCCATTGCCTTATTCCTGAGATATGTTCATTACTCATTAGAACCCGAACCATCTAATCAGCCAGATACATATTCAAATTTCAGCAGCTTGGCAGAGAATGAGAGCCCAGCCGATTATGATATTTCTTATAGTGAGAAAAAAGGAAGCAAAGTGTTAATTATGTCTCCGCACGGCGGAAGAATTGAAGGCGGAGTAAGCGAGCTTGTGCGGTATTTCAATAGTGAATTCTCTACATACCTGTTTGAAGGGTTGAAGTCACACGATAACCAAACGCTTCACATTACAAGCACCAACTTTGATGAGCCATTGGCTGAAAAGAAAATCAAGGAGCATCAATATGTTGTGGCTTTTCACGGATATAAAGGGGAGAACAAGAATACACTTGTTGGGGGCACAGACCGAAAGCGGGCGAAAATGATCGTAAGAGCCCTTGAGAGAAGGGGATTTTCCGCTGAGTTAGCGTCGTCTAAAAGCGGTCTTGCTGGGTTAAGTGCCGAAAATATTAACAACCAAGGGGAAACGGGGCTGAGTATCCAGCTGGAAATCAGCCGCGAGCAGAGAGAAGCATTTTTCGATGATTTTTATTATAAAAATAGAAAATATACAAAGAACAGTGAATTTTATGCTTATGTGAGTGCGATCAAAAGTGTCCTTGAAAAAGAGTATTCGTAACAAGCAGATCAGAAGACAAGATAAGAGAAGATCAGTAGACTGAAATAGAATCATAAAAGGAGGCAAAACTTACGATGGCAGATCATCATTTTTATTTAAAAGCGAACTGGCCGGGCAACCGCAATGATGTCGGTACGATCGAAAGCGGTAACTTAATCACCTCTATTTCAATTCCTAAAGAAATGGATGGACCAGGAGAGGGGACCAACCCGGATGAGATGCTTCTCGGGGCGGCAGCAACCTGTTACATTATTACACTTGCTGCGATGATGGAAAGAAGCGGGCTGGAAAAGGACGACTTGCAGATGGAGTCAGAAGGCATTGTCGACGTCACCAAAGGAGTCTTTACATACAAAAAGATCATCCACCGTCCCTCCGTTGTGCTCAAACATGACGCCTCACAAGAAGATGTCGCACTGGCGCACAAGCTTTGTGAAAAGGCGGAGTCGTCATGCATGATTTCACGCGCCATTCAAGGAAATGTCGAGCTACAGCTTGAAGCCTCCGTAAAACTGGCTGGCGAATAATGAAACAGACGGTCACTCACAGACCGTCTGTTTTTTATCTTTAGCAGGGGCTTTCGACTGATTTAACACGACTACGCCTGCAATGACTAGCGTGAGCCCGAACACGCTCTTTAAACTGATGGTTTCGCCAAAAAGCAAAAACCCGACAATGGCTGTAAGCGCCGTTCCAACGCCAGACCATGTCGCATACGCGCTTGATAAGTCAATTGTTTTTAAAGAAAAGCTTAGAAAGGTAAAAGCAGAAAGAAATCCGGCAATGACTCCAACAATGGGCCAGGCTTGTGTAAATCCTTCTGAAAGCTTCAGCATTGTGCTCCCGAAAACCTCAGATACAATGGCAAGAGCCAAATAAAGCAATCCTTTCATCATTATCACTCCTTTACTGCCAGTTAAGTAACACGACCCCTGATATTAATAAAAGAATCCCGATAAGCCCTTTGCCATTCAATTCTTCCTTAAACCATTTCACTCCGATCACTGCCGTCAGCACCGTGCCCACACCGCTCCAAGTCGCATACGAGAGGCTGAGGGGGATATGGTTTAAGGTCAGCGACAGCATATAAAAGGCGAGGGAATAGCCAATCACGACCAAAGCGCTTGGCTTCCACTTTTTGAAGCCGTCAGACACTTTCAGCATGGCCGCTCCTATCGATTCCGAGCATATGGCAATCGTGAGGAATATATATCCTACCAACATCGTACATTCTCCTCACTTGAACTGTAATTTTAGATTAGAAAAGTTCTTCAGCTAGAAAAATATTAGTGTATGGCTATGTATGAGTCAAGCGATTCATTTTCAGTCACTTAAAAAGACCCCTTTTGAAGAGGCCTTGTGTGTTTAATAGTAGTAAGGGAATGGGGCGTACGGATAGGGGTATCCGCCATAAAAATAAGGGTTAAATAAAGCGCTTCCTACAAGCCCGCCAACTAGTCCGCCGAAAAAAGGTCCCCCGTAAAAACCGAATGGCCGGCCAAACCCAAATCCAGGTCTTCCAAACCCGTAGCCGAATCCAGGTCTTCCGAATCCGAAAGGTCTTCCAAATATCCTTGTGTCTTCAGCAGTGAAATGTTCTATCTCGTTCATTTTTTCTTTCCTCCTGTAATAAATTGTAGATGATGCAGTGTATTCAGCCTACCTAGATTTGATTGGGCGTTTGATGAAAAAGAAGGGATGTGATCACATTGGGCCTGTATCCGTCTGACTGGTCAAAAGCGCCGCCTCATGCACATGCTTATCACGTCAAAACAACGAGAGAACAGGGACATTATCATCTCATTGAAGGATTTACTCAGCCAGCTAATGGATCGAATACCGATCAGCATACACATCACTTTACAGGGATCACTTCTTTTGAAAACGGCCACTTTCACCGGTATTACGGAATCTCAGGGCCTGCGATTCCCTTAGCAGACGGCACCCATTATCACGAAATCGAAGAAACGACGTATCTGGCCTATAACGAGCCGATTAAGATCCGGTACGGAGGCGTTGTGTATGATCCGAAAGATGACGGAAGAAAAACGCATCGCCATGCCCTGAAAGGAAAGACGAGAGAAATCGTCGGCAATGAGCCGCTCGGGTGGTAGAAGGATGTTTACCGGTGCAAAAAAAGGGCAAAATGGATAGGTGGTTGCACATGATGAATGCTATAATGGGGGGAGATTTATAAAAGAGAGTGATATATATTGAATAATACGAAGCAGCCCGTTGTCATTTTAGTCGGACCGACGGCAGTGGGGAAAACAAATTTAAGTATTCAGCTAGCTAAATCCTTGAATGCGGAAATTATCAGCGGAGATTCGATGCAGGTTTATAAAGGAATGGATATTGGAACAGCTAAAATCACTGAACAGGAGATGGAGGGAGTACCCCATCATCTGATTGATATTTTAGATCCCCAAGATTCCTTCTCCACCGCCGATTATCAAGGCTTAGTGAGAAACAAAATCAGCGAGATTGCAAAAAGAGGAAAGCTTCCAATGATTGTCGGCGGTACAGGGCTTTATATACAATCTGTGCTTTACGATTATACATTTACGGAAGAGGCGAACGATCCTGTGTTTCGACAGAGCCTGCAAATGGCTGCTGAACGGGAAGGCGCTGACTTTCTTCATGCCAAACTTGCTGCGGCAGATCCAGAGGCAGCAGCTGCGATTCATCCCAATAATACGAGAAGAGTTATTCGTGCGCTGGAAATATTACACACGTCTGGAAAAACGATGTCACAGCATTTGAAGGAGCAAAAACGAGAACTTCTGTACAATGCAGTGTTAATCGGACTGACAATGGATAGAGACACGCTTTACGCAAGAATTAATCAGCGGGTTGATATGATGATGGAGGCCGGTCTTCTTCCCGAAGTGAAACGCCTCTACGACAAAAACGTGAGAGACTGTCAGTCGATACAGGCGATAGGCTATAAGGAGTTATATGCATATTTTGACGGTTTTGTGACACTTTCTGATGCCGTCGATCAGCTAAAGCAGAACTCAAGACGGTATGCGAAACGGCAGCTGACGTGGTTTCGCAACAAAATGCAGGTTACCTGGTTCGATATGACACCGCCCGTTGATATGGAGCTGAAAAAAAAGGAAATTTTCACACATATAGCAGGAAAACTCGAACTTTAATCGAAACTGTATGATATAGAGAATCAAGGAGGACGAAACATGAAACCGATTAATATTCAGGATCAGTTTTTGAATCAAATCCGGAAAGAAAATACGTATGTCACTGTTTTTTTGCTGAATGGCTTTCAGCTGCGTGGCCAGGTGAAAGGCTTTGATAACTTTACCGTATTGCTGGAATCGGAAGGTAAGCAGCAGCTTATCTATAAACATGCGATCTCAACGTTTGCGCCGCAAAAAAACGTCCAGCTTGAACTCGAATAGATCAAAAAATACCATGTCAAGGCATGGGGAGGCTGTCGGGGGAATCCCGGCAGCCATTTTTTAAGCTTGAGCCACTTTCATTCCAAGCTTTGTATTTTAGTAAGCTGACCATGCCAAGGCACGGTCTTTTTTTATGAGATCAACATATGCAAAACTAACTCGAATATCATGTAAAAATCTGAATTTGGGAGTGACGCGACCTTGTTTGAAAGTGAAGAACTGAGACGAATTAGGATTGCGCTTGTGTGGATAGCCGTATTTTTGCTGTTCGGAGCGTGCGGGAATCAAGATACCATCATTGAAACAGACAGCGGCAATTCAGGCTATGAAACGCCACAGCCAGCCTCGTTCCCGCTTGAACATAATCATTTTGGCGTTGTAGAGGACGGCTATATCAAAATTTATGAGTATAATGAGTCCCGCAATGAGGTAAAGCTGAAGACAGAATACTCGGATGATGAGCTTGAATAAAATTCACAAGCATCCGAATTTACAAAGCGGATGCTACCCGCTAAACTAAATACAGACACAGATCAAACAGAGGGTGAAATAAAATGAAGCATAAAGTGATCGTGAATCATTGGGAAGAAATTTGTGAAGATGATTCTTGCTATGAATACGGAACAAGCATCATTGTGAACGGAAAAGAATTAATCAGAGAAGCGTCAATTATCAGCGCTTTGAAGGCGGTTTTAGAAGAGATCGGTGCGGATGTTGAAATAGAAGAAACAGTAGAGAGCGAAAAATGCTGTGATAGCTTAAGAAAAAAAAATCTAGACTACTAAGCAGTTTTTTTTCATGTTATGATATACATCGGCTTAAAAACGACACCCTGAGTAGGACGAGAGATGATTCTCGTTCTGCTCTCTTTTTTGGGCCCTTATGAGTCTGCCCATATGCCTGATTTGATCAAAATATGAATTTTTCACAAAAACAAATCTATATATTGTGTTTTTGTCAGAGGATAGTATACTATATATAGTGTTAGTGATGAGAGATTCATATTTTTTGATAGGTCGTGATAAAACGTGGTACAAATCATATTTGATTCGAAAACAGGGAATGTTCAGCGGTTTGTGAATAAAATAGGCTTTCAGCAGATACGCAAGGTGGACGAAATTGACCACCTGGACACTCCGTTTGTTTTGGTCACCTACACGACAAACTTCGGTCAGGTACCGGCATCAACACAATCATTTCTCGAAAAATACGCCCATCTTTTATTAGGAGTCGCTGCGAGCGGCAATAAAGTATGGGGCGATAACTTTGCAAAAAGCGCCGATACCATTTCAAGACAATATCAGGTGCCGATCTTGCACAAATTTGAACTCAGCGGCACATCTAAAGACGTTGAATTGTTTACTCAGGAGGTAGAAAGAGTTGTCACAAAATCAAGTGCCAAAATGGATCCAGTTAAATAACGAAATCATGATCCAAAAAGATGGAAAATTCCAGTTTGATAAGGATAAAGAGGCTGTACATAGCTATTTTGTAGATTATATCAATCAAAACACAGTTTTCTTTCACGATTTAAAAGAGAAGCTGGATTATTTGATAGAAAACCAATACTACGAAGAGGAATTCTTAAGCCTTTATTCTTTTGAAGACATTAAAGAAGTGTTTAAGACAGCTTACGCTAAGAAGTTTCGTTTTCCTTCCTTCATGAGTGCGTTTAAATTCTATAATGACTATGCTTTGAAAACGAATGACAAGAAAAAAATCCTCGAGCGTTATGAGGACCGGATCTCAATTGTTGCGCTGTTCTTCGCAAACGGCGACACTGAAAAAGCAAAAGAATATGTGCGCCTGATGATCAATCAGGAATATCAGCCGAGCACACCGACATTTTTGAACGCTGGCAGAAAACGCCGCGGTGAGCTTGTAAGCTGCTTCTTGCTCGAAGTCAATGATTCTTTAAACGACATTTCAAGAGCGATCGATATCTCCATGCAGCTTTCTAAACTGGGCGGCGGGGTTTCTCTTAACCTGTCCAAGCTTCGCGCGAAAGGTGAAGCCATTAAAGATGTTGAAAATGCCACAAAAGGCGTTGTAGGCGTGATGAAGCTTCTTGATAACGCGTTCCGTTACGCTGACCAAATGGGACAAAGACAAGGATCTGGTGCGGCGTACTTAAACATTTTCCACCGCGATATCAATGATTTTCTCGATACGAAAAAGATTTCTGCCGATGAAGATGTGCGCGTCAAAACGCTGTCTATCGGTGTTGTCATTCCGGATAAGTTCGTTGAGTTGGCGCGAGAGGACAAAGCGGCTTATGTATTTTATCCGCACACGATTTATAAAGAGTACGGCCAGCACATGGATGAGATGGACATGAATGAAATGTACGACAAGTTTGTCGACAACCCTCGGGTGAAAAAGGAAAAAATCAACCCTCGGAAATTGCTTGAAAAACTGGCGATGCTTCGTTCTGAATCAGGCTATCCATACATCATGTTCCAAGATAACGTGAATAAAGTGCATGCGAATAACCATATTTCCAAGGTGAAATTTTCTAACCTTTGCTCTGAAGTCCTGCAGGCATCTCAGGTTTCTTCATACACGGACTATGATGAAGCAGATGAAATCGGTTTGGATATTTCCTGCAACCTAGGCTCGCTTAACATTCTCAACGTCATGGAACATAAATCAATCGAAAAGACAGTTAAGCTTGCGACAGACTCTTTAACACACGTGTCTGAAACGACTGATATCCGCAATGCGCCTGCTGTAAGACGGGCAAACAAAGCGATGAAATCAATCGGTCTCGGCGCTATGAACCTTCACGGCTACCTTGCGCAAAACGGCATTGCGTATGAAAGTCCGGAAGCCCGTGACTTTGCAAACACGTTCTTTATGATGGTGAACTTCTACTCCATCCAGCGTTCTGCGGAAATCGCAAAAGAGAAGGGCGAAACATTTGATCAATATGAAGGATCAACCTATGCGACAGGTGAATACTTCGACAAATACGTTTCAACTGATTTCTCACCGAAATACGAAAAAATCGCTAACTTGTTTGAAGGCATGCATATCCCGACGACAGAGGACTGGGAAAAGCTAAAAGCATTTGTAGCTGAACACGGCATGTATCACAGCTACAGATTATGCATTGCACCGACAGGCTCTATCTCATACGTTCAATCTAGCACGGCGTCTGTTATGCCGATTATGGAACGAATTGAAGAAAGAACATACGGCAACTCAAAAACGTACTACCCAATGCCTGGGCTTGCATCTAACAACTGGTTCTTCTATAAAGAAGCCTACGATATGGACATGTTCAAGGTTGTAGATATGATCGCGACTATCCAACAGCACATTGATCAGGGAATCAGCTTCACATTGTTCTTAAAAGACACAATGACGACTCGTGATTTAAACCGAATCGATCTGTATGCACATCACAGAGGAATTAAAACCATTTACTATGCAAGAACGAAAGATACTGGGCAAGACAGCTGCCTTTCTTGTGTTGTTTGATTAAAGGAGAGTTTATAGTGACAAAAATTTATGACGCAGCAAACTGGTCAAAGCATGAAGACGATTTTACTCAAATGTTCTATAACCAAAATGTGAAACAGTTCTGGCTTCCGGAAGAGATTGCTTTAAACGGCGATCTCCTCACATGGAAGTATCTCGGAAAAAATGAGCAGGACACTTATATGAAGGTACTCGCCGGACTGACTCTTCTTGATACAGAGCAAGGGAATACGGGGATGCCGATCGTGGCTGAACACGTAGAAGGCCACCAGCGGAAAGCGGTGCTGAACTTTATGGCGATGATGGAGAACGCTGTCCATGCGAAGTCGTACTCTAATATTTTCATGACCCTGGCACCGACTGAAACGATTAATGAAGTATTCGAATGGGTGAAACAAAATAAATATTTGCAGAAAAAAGCGCAAATCATCGTCGGGCTTTACAAAGCCATTCAAAAAGATGACGAGATTTCACTGTTCAAGGCGATGGTTGCTTCCGTCTATCTGGAAAGCTTCCTTTTCTACAGCGGTTTCTATTACCCATTATATTTCTACGGACAAGGAAAACTGATGCAAAGCGGTGAAATCATTAACCTGATCCTTCGTGATGAAGCGATTCACGGCGTTTATGTGGGTCTCCTTGCTCAGGAAATTTACAATAAACAGACAGAAGAGAAAAAAGCAGAGCTTCGCGAATTTGCGATCGACCTTCTGAATGAGTTATATGAAAATGAGCTTGAGTATACAGAAGACTTGTACGATCAAGTCGGACTCTCACACGATGTAAAGAAATTCATCCGCTACAATGCCAATAAAGCGCTGATGAACCTTGGATTTGATCCATACTTTGAAGAGGAAGATATTAATCCGATCGTTTTAAATGGATTAAATACAAAAACAAAATCACATGACTTCTTCTCTATGAAGGGGAACGGTTATAAAAAGGCGACAGTTGAGCCGCTCAAAGACGATGACTTTTATTTTGGAGATGAAAAAGAGCAGATGTAATATCTGCTCTTTTCGGCTTGAAGGTTCAAATGAGGAGGACGCAGTAGCAATGGGAAAAATGGACGAAATGATTTTGGTCGCCCCGCGCGATGACGTGTTTAAGAAAGAAAGCTTAACCTTCCAGGGTGTGAGCAGTGAAGATAGCAGAGTAACAGAAATCATGGCTCAAATCGAAGCGGGCTATCATGAAATGAGAAGGGGGGACGCAGAAGAAGATCCGCATTTCAAGCAGCCGATTCCTTATGTCGTCATTAAGCGCGAAGATGAAGTTTTCCTTTACGAGCGGCTGGCTGGCGGCGGAGAATCACGTCTGCACAATAAGCTTTCTCTCGGCTTTGGAGGCCATATGAACTCGATTGAAGGAGCAGCCTCATTTGCTGAAGTCTTAAAGCTGAACACAGACCGTGAGCTTGACGAAGAACTGCAAATAAATGAAGAAGATAAACAAGCGATTGTCACACTGGGACTCATCAATGATGATGAAAACAGTGTCGGTAAAGTACATATCGGTATACTTTCTGCGCTTCAATTAAAGCCAGGCTCAGAAGTGGAAGTGAAGGAGAAAGAACAAATTGCTGGAAAATGGATGAAAGTCTCTGAATTAAAACAGGACGACATCTATAACCGTCTGGAAACATGGTCACAATTTGTTGTTGATATTCTTGAATAAAAAAACCCGGTTTCTCGTGATGAGGAGCCGGGTTTTTTATAAGACGCTCGTCCACGTCTAGACTATGATTCGAGAATCACAATAGCGTCAAAGCCGGCATTTCTCGCTCTGGCAGCAAGAGCGTCTGCATTGTCTTTGGATGAAAATGCGCCAATCTGTACTTTGTATAATCCATCCTTTAAAAGGACAACCGTGTCAAAGCCTTTCGCTTCGGCGCTGCCTGCGAGTGAGTCCGCATTCGCTTTCACTTTAAATGCGCCGATCTGAACCTTATATAACCCTGAGTTGGATGTCTTTTTAAGGCTAAAGGCTTGCTCCACCCCGTTTGCATGGCCTCTCGCTAAGCTTTGAATAAAGCTGTTTGTTTTCAGCTTATTTGCATCCGCAACGGTATCAATGAAGCCGTTCTCGGTCAATAAGGCAGGCATTGCCGACTCCCTTAGGACGTGGAAGTTTGCTGTTTTTCTGCCGCGGTCTGCAAAGTCGACAGCTTGTATCACATTAGAGTGAATTGCCGATTGGTAAGTCGTCGTCGGGGCTCCCACACCCGGGTAAATATAGCTTTCAAAACCTGTCCCACCCCCGGAATTAACGTGAATGGACAAAAAGAAATCTGCTCCCCAGTTGTTAGCCGCGTTTGTCCGGTCGCTTAAGCTGACATATTGGTCGCTTGTCCGGCTCAGCAGCAAAGAAACCCCTTCATACTCGTTTGTCAATATCGTACGCAAAGCTAAAGCGATTTGCAGGGTTAACGTTTTTTCTTGAAGTCCATTTCCTACGGCGCCTGGATCAGACCCGCCATGCCCAGGATCAATAAAAATCTTAACCATTCTTCATCACCTCATTACAGGATATGAAAAAACACGGCTCCTGCTTGTACGATTATCATTCGTCTGAAAAATGAGGAAATAACCCTTTCATATACGGAAATTATTTCTCGGGAAAGCGCACAATTCAACATGAAGCGACAGCAGATTCTATCTGAAATAAAAATGTGAATATGTCATTTGTATGTGAATATTACGGGTTCGGCCCTATTTCCACCACTGATTCCGTCAGGTCTTCGGCTCTGTGTCAGGCATTTGGAACGTAAATTAATACGTTTAGCTCCTTTCATATGCTGAGAAATAAAAGGCAAGGGAAACGTGTCGTTGAAGACATCTCCTTAATAATAGAAGAAAAAGAAATGTATCTTTAAACGAATGACCGTGGTCAATATGCTGGCGGGAGTGACCGTCAGCTGATTCCTGTTTGAAGCCGAAAGCATCATATCAAACAGGGGGCAACGGACAAAGAACACAGCTTCGGGTGGGATCTTCCGCTGAGAGATTCGTTTAAGCTATTAAAAGCGATATAGGAAGTGTGGTCAATGGATTATAGAACTCTGATATTGAGATAATAGTAATAATGAGGTTTATATGTCAAAGGCATAGCTCCAGTGTTCCTTACAAAATTGTTAAAAATAAAATCTCTTGGTTTGTCCACACCATGTCCTTGAATACAATAAGAAATAAAGTATTTCTCGGGAAAGCGCAAGATTCCTTATCATTCCCGAAAAAAGCAATTGTTTCGACACATGATAGGCGTTTGTCACAAACGGCAACCGCTTGAATATCATATAGAGAGAACAGAGAGGTGAAAATGTTGGAGCGCGCTGTGACATATAAAAACAACGGACAGATCAACATTATTCTTAACGGGCAAAAGCAGGTGCTGACGAATGCTGAGGCAGAGGCGGAATATCAGGCTGCATTGCAAAAAAACGAAGCAAAGCACGGCATTTTGAAGGAAATCGAAAAAGAGATGAGCGCACTGGTTGGGATGGAGGAAATGAAACGCAACATCAAGGAAATATACGCCTGGATTTTTGTGAACCAAAAACGCGCGGAGCAAGGCTTGAAGGTGGGAAAGCAAGCGCTGCACATGATGTTTAAAGGAAATCCGGGAACAGGAAAAACGACGGTTGCGCGGCTGATCGGCAGGCTGTTCTTTGAAATGAATGTCCTGTCTAAAGGCCACTTGATAGAAGCGGAGCGGGCTGATCTGGTCGGCGAATATATCGGCCACACCGCCCAAAAGACGAGAGATTTAATTAAAAAGTCATTAGGCGGCATTTTGTTTATAGACGAAGCCTACTCGCTGGCAAGAGGCGGCGAAAAGGACTTTGGAAAAGAAGCGATCGACACACTTGTAAAGCATATGGAAGACAAACAGCATGAGTTTATTTTGATCCTTGCCGGGTATTCTCGGGAAATGGATCATTTTCTCTCATTAAATCCCGGTCTCCAATCAAGATTTCCCATTTCCATTGATTTTCCGGATTATTCTGTCACCCAGCTCATGGAGATTGCGAAACGCATGATCGCTGATAGGGAATACCAGCTCAGTCAAGAAGCGGAATGGAAATTGAAAGATTACTTAATGACAGTCAAAAGCACGACAAGTCCCATTAAATTCAGCAATGGCCGTTTTGTCAGGAATGTGATCGAAAAATCGATCAGAGCGCAAGCCATGAGGCTTTTAATGGGCGATCAATACTTAAAAAACGATTTGATGACCATTAAAAGCCAAGATCTTTCCATTAAAGAAGAAGCGTCTGGTTCTGTATAGACCTCTCAGTTTTCGAGAGGTCTGTTTTTTGCTTGTATTTCTTACTTTTCAAAGCAATCGATTTGTGGTATACACATGCAGGGTTTGGTATGATAATACTACTGCCCAATATGCAAAAGAAAGGAACATCCATTTGAACGAACAAGAAACAAGACAAGAAAAAGCTATTTTAGTCGGATGTCAGCTGCCGCATATCACGGATGAGCATTTTGAAAATTCTATGGAAGAGCTTGCATCTCTGACAAAAACAGCAGACGGAAAAGTATTGACCAGCGTCACACAAAAAAGGAACAGGGCTGACGCCGCTACATATATAGGAAAAGGGAAGGTAGAGGAGCTAAAGGCACTGGTGGAAGAACTTGAAGCTGATCTCCTTATCTTTAATGATGAGCTGTCGCCAAGTCAGCTGAAGTCATTGGCAACAGCGATTGAAGTAAAGATGATTGACCGCACGCAATTGATATTAGATATTTTCGCAAAGCGGGCGAGAACGAGAGAAGGCAAACTTCAGATTGAGCTGGCTCAGCTGCAATATGCACTTCCGCGTCTAACTGGACAAGGGATCAATCTTTCCCGGCAAGGCGGAGGAATTGGGGCGAGAGGTCCCGGGGAAACGAAACTGGAAACCGACCGCCGCCATATCAGAAATCGCATTCACGAAATCAACACACAGCTTTCAACCGTTATCCGCCATAGAAGCCGGTACCGTGAAAGACGAAAGAAAAACGGTGTGCTTCAAATTGCGCTTGTCGGATATACAAACGCGGGGAAATCAACATGGTTCAACCGCCTGACAAGTGCTGACAGCTATGAAGAAGACCTCCTGTTTGCCACACTGGACCCAATGACCAGAAAAATGGTCCTGCCAAGTGGTTACAGCGTGCTCCTGTCAGATACAGTAGGGTTTATTCAGGACCTTCCGACGACATTGATTGCTGCATTCCGATCAACGCTTGAGGAAGTAAAAGAAGCGGATTTGATCCTGCATTTGATTGATTCCTCAAATGAGGATTACCCTGGACACGAAAAAACGGTGCTTCGGCTGCTAGAGGAGCTTGAAGCTGATGATATCCCGATGCTCACGGCTTACAACAAGCGTGATCAAAAGCTGCCTGATTTTATTCCGTCCGCCGGAAGGGATCACATCATGGTCAGTGCGAAATTTGAGGAAGACGCTAATACGTTTAAAGAAGCGATTCAGCGCTATCTGCGCCAAGAGCTGTTAACGTCTTTTGAAGCGCATGTGCCGGCAAGTGAAGGAAAGCTCCTTTCCAGAATCAAATCGGAAACGATGGTTGACCGATTCTATTTTAATGAAGAAAATGAACGGTACGACATATCAGGTTATGTACAAGAAGAGCAAAGCATCATCGGTGAATTAAAGAAGTATATGTAGGAAGGAAATATAAAGCATGTTTGACACATTAACACACGGAGAATTATTGAAAAAAACGGCAATGGAAGTGGAAGCGGACATTGCCGGCGTTCATAAACAAATAGAAGAAACCAGCGAACGCAATGAATGGAGAGTGCTTGAAAGCTATAGAAAACACAAAGTAAGCGACACTCATTTCACGCCGTCTACAGGATACGGCTATGATGATATCGGAAGAGATACGCTTGAAAGTATTTATGCGGATGTGTTTGGCGGAGAAGCGGGGCTTGTAAGGCCGCAAATTATCTCAGGAACGCATGCCATCTCGATTGCCTTGTTCGGTGTACTCAGACCGGGGGACGAGCTTCTTTATATAACGGGCAAGCCATACGATACGCTAGAAGAAATTGTAGGCGTCAGAGGCGGAGAAAACGCTGGATCATTAAAGGATTTTCAAATCGGCTACAATGCGGTTGATCTGACGGAAGACGGAAAAATAGACTATGATGCAGTCGCTGCTGCGATCAATCCGAAGACGAAAGTAATCGGCATTCAGCGCTCAAAAGGATATGCGAATCGTCCTTCTTTCTTAATTAGTGAAATAAAAGAAATGATCCGTTTTGTAAAAGAAATCAATGAAAACCTGATCGTCTTTGTGGACAACTGTTACGGAGAATTTGTGGAGGAGCTGGAACCTTGCCATGTCGGAGCCGATCTGATGGCGGGATCTCTCATTAAAAATCCCGGCGGCGGTCTTGCGAAAACAGGAGGCTATCTCGTCGGAAAAGCGAAATGGATTGAAGCTTGCTCATATCGTATGACGTCACCTGGCATCGGCAGAGAAGCAGGAGCATCTCTTTACTCGCTCCAAGAAATGTATCAAGGCTTCTTTTTGGCGCCTCACGTTGTGTCACAAAGCTTAAAAGGAGCGGTGTTTACCGCAAGATTCCTTGAAAAACTGGGCTTTACTTCAAACCCGAAATGGGATGCGAAAAGAACAGATTTGATCCAATCCGTTGAGTTTTCTGACAGGGAAAAGATGATTGCCTTTTGCCAGGCCATTCAATATGCATCGCCGATCAATGCGCACGTGACGCCTTATCCGGCCTATATGCCGGGATACGAAGACGATGTCATTATGGCGGCTGGCACATTTATTCAAGGAGCAAGCATCGAATTATCAGCAGATGGCCCTATCCGTCCACCATACGTAGCGTATGTTCAAGGTGGATTAACCTATTCGCATGTGAAGAATGCCATATGCAGTGCGGTGAATTTACTAATGGAAAAGCAATTAATTTAAATTTTTTAAAAATTTCACTGAATTTGATGTTAAGAATCCTTACATCGTATTGACACAAAATATAACATCACCTATAATGAAACTAAGTTAAGAAAAGGAGGAAATTGAGATGAGTGATAATATTCGCCGCTCAATGCCTTTATTTCCAATAGGAATTGTCATGCAGTTAACTGAGTTATCAGCAAGACAAATTCGATATTATGAGGAGAATGGACTGATATTTCCAGCCAGAAGCGAAGGGAATAGACGATTATTTTCATTTCATGATGTAGATAAACTGTTAGAAATCAAGCACCTGATAGAACAAGGTGTAAACATGGCAGGAATTAAACAAATTCTGGCGAAAGCGGAAGCCGAGCCGGAGCAAAAACAAAACGAGAAGACGAAAAAACCAATGAAACATGATCTGTCCGATGACGAACTGAGACAGCTCCTGAAAAACGAGCTCATGCAAGCCGGCCGTTTTCAAAGAGGGAATACATTCCGTCAAGGCGATATGTCCCGCTTCTTTCATTAATCCGTTAGCAACTGTTTTGCTATATACATTTACCTTTTAGAGGAGGAGTTTTACGAAATGGCAAAGTACACTAGAGAAGATATCGTAAAATTAGTAAAAGAAGAAAACGTGAAGTATATCCGTCTTCAATTTACCGACATTCTTGGAACAATCAAGAATGTTGAAATTCCTGTAAGCCAGCTTGAAAAAGCGCTTGATAATAAAGTCATGTTTGACGGTTCTTCTATTGAAGGATTCGTTCGCATCGAAGAGTCAGACATGTACCTGTATCCAGATCTGAATACATTTGTTATCTTCCCATGGACAGCTGAAAAAGGTAAAGTAGCACGTTTCATCTGTGATATCTACAATCCGGATGGCACACCTTTCGAAGGTGACCCGCGAAACAACTTAAAACGGATTCTGAAAGAAATGGAAGACCTCGGCTTCAGTGATTTCAACCTTGGGCCTGAGCCTGAATTCTTCTTATTCAAATTAGACGAAAAAGGCGAGCCGACGCTTGAACTAAACGACAAAGGCGGATATTTCGACTTAGCTCCAACTGACTTGGGAGAAAACTGCCGCCGTGATATCGTTCTTGAGCTTGAAGAGATGGGCTTTGAAATCGAAGCGTCTCACCACGAAGTAGCGCCTGGCCAGCACGAAATCGACTTTAAATATGCTGGCGCGGTCCGCTCTTGTGACGACATCCAAACGTTTAAACTGGTTGTCAAAACAATTGCCCGCAAACACGGTCTGCATGCGACATTTATGCCAAAACCGTTGTTCGGTGTGAACGGTTCCGGTATGCACTGCAATCTATCACTCTTCAAAGATGGCGTTAACTCATTCTATGACCAAAACGCAGATCTTCAGTTAAGTGAAACAGCGAAGCATTTCATTGCAGGTATCGTGAAACACGCAACAAGCTTTACAGCAGTAACAAACCCGACAGTAAACTCTTACAAACGTCTTGTTCCTGGCTATGAAGCACCTTGCTACGTAGCATGGAGTGCGCAAAACAGAAGCCCGCTTATCCGTATCCCGGCTTCCCGCGGCATCAGCACACGTGTTGAAGTACGGAGCGTAGATCCAGCTGCTAACCCGTACCTTGCACTTAGCGTATTGCTTGCTGCAGGCTTAGACGGAATCAAAAACAAACTAGAAGCGCCAGCTCCAATCGACCGCAACATCTACGTCATGAGCAAAGAAGAGCGCATGGAAAACGGAATCGTTGACCTTCCAGCAACACTTGCGGAAGCGCTAGAAGAATTCAAATCAAACGAAGTCATGGTCAAAGCGCTAGGCGAGCACCTATTCGAACACTTCATCGAAGCAAAAGAAATCGAATGGGATATGTTCCGCACACAAGTTCATCCTTGGGAGCGCGAACAGTATATGTCTCAATATTAATCTTTCAATCCCTTGTCACTATTGGTGTCAAGGGATTTTTTGATTTGATAGAATGTGAAACTAGCATTTGAAAGGTATTTTTTGTAAATGATTCTCGTTTCTCTGAAATTTCACTGTCGAAGTTTAATAAAATAAATTTTAATTTTTTTTGGTTATTCCCACTTAAACACATTCATCAAACAGTGTTATTTGAATATGTAACCTTCCAAATAATGAGAGTATTTTTTCTCTCCTTGAAAAATTCTTCTTTCTTTTCTGTTATTAATTTAATAATTACTAGACTATTTTTTCCGCTTGACTTTTTTACTGTAGCCTTTTAAAGTATGGAATGTTGCTTAGACTATGTTTAACGACTTTGATACTGAAATTAGAGGTGGCTACTTAGATGAAACAAAATGGAAATCCCTGGGCGCTATTGCCGCTATTTTTATTTGTAGGTCTTTTTGTCGGCTCTGGTGTAATGACTGGAGATTTCTATAAATTGCCGATACTGATTGCGGCTATTATAGCATCAGCTTTCGCGCTTTTATTTAACCAAAAGCAATCGCTCAATCAGAAAATAGAATGGTTTGCTTCCGGTGCGGGACAACCTGATATTATTATTATGGTTATCATTTTTATAATAGCAGGGGCTTTTGCTTCTGCAGCTGAGGCGATGGGAGCGGTAAATTCAACCGTCAACCTTGCTTTGAGCATTATTCCGCATCAGTTTATACTGCCAGGGCTTTTTATCATTTCTTGTTTTATTTCTGTTTCGATGGGAACATCAACGGGAACTATCGCGGCAGTTACTCCAATTAGCGCCAGTTTGAGCGGAGAAATTGGCTTGCCCACTGCAATTACTATTGCAGCTGTTGTGGGCGGAGCTATGTTTGGAGATAATCTTTCTTTTATTTCGGACACCACCATCGCGGCAGTACGGTCACAAAAAACACAAATGATAGATAAATTTAAAACAAATTTTTTGATTGTTTTGCCCGCTGCTATCATAACTGTCATTTTATTATTTTTAATACCGACAGGACACGTAGGACATACCGGAGCTGAATCTTACAGCTGGTTTAAAGTACTTCCTTATGTTGCCGTGTTAGTCTTTGCGTTAATTGGTTTTAATGTAGTGGCTGTTATTTTCTGCGGATTGATCTTAACAGGAATAATAGGGTTTGCAAGCGGAAGCTTGACGCTTGATTCTTATTTTAAAGCAATTACGGATGGGATCGCAGGAATGTCTGAACTTATCATCCTTTCAATGTTAATTGGCGGAATGGTCGGCGTCATGAAACATAACGGAGGGATTGACTTTTTAATGAGATTCATTTCCAAAAGGATCCATTCGAAAAAGGGTGCTGAAGCCGGTATTGCCGGATTGGTCAGCGTTACTAACCTAGCTACTGCCAATAATACAATTGCTATTATAGCAGCTGGGCCAATTGCCAAAAATATCTCTGATGAATTTAAAATCGACAATAGAAAGTCAGCAAGTATCTTAGATATCTTTTCCTGCGTAATACAAGGCTTAATTCCTTATGGCGCGCAGATGTTATCGGCAGGGAAGTTTGGACAAATATCACCTGTCAGCATCGTGCATTACTCTTACTATCCTGTTTTAATCGGGATCTGCGGCATCATAGCAATTATATTCGGTCTGCCAAAATTCACAAGAAATTCAGAATAAAGTTAATAAATAGGTACCATATGGTACCTATTTATTAATGTCTTTCATAATTATGATACACATTTACAATGTTGAGGGCCTAGTGGGTGTATAACGTGAGATTCAAGTCCTCTCGGCCGCAACAATCCAAACTCTTTAACAATGAATTCGTGAAAAATATCGCCGGCAGAGTCCATTACATTAATTTTGAACAACAAAAGCTTCACATAAAAGACCAGAACAACAATACAGTTTATATCAACATGAATTACATCATAGGAGTTACATACAATGATTGATTACTTACAATTTCCATGTAAGAATATACTTTGTGTCGATATGAAATCCTTTTATGCTTCTGTATCAGCTGTAACAATGGGGCTTAATCCTTTAACATGCTATCTTGCTGTTGTAGGAAATACGGAGAGACAGGGAAGTGTAGTGTTAGCTGCATCTCCTGCACTTAAAAAAGATTTTGGAATCAAAACAGGGTCGGGACTATTTGAGATACCTGAAGATCCAAGAATACACATTGCAAATCCACAAATGAAGCTTTTCATCAGAGTTTCGACTGAGATTACAAAGCTGTTTTACAGATTTGTTCCTGGAAAATGTATTCATACGTATTCAATTGATGAATCTTTTTTAGATGCAGGAAAAGAAAATCCTGAAGAAATGTCCAAAGCAATTCAAAGCAGCATGTGGAGAGATTGGTTTGATGTGCACAGTAGGTATTGGAGACAATATGTTGTTAAGTAAGCTTGCACTTGACCTGGAGAGTAAGATAACGAAAAGTGTATTGCACGTTGGAGATATGAAGATGTGTCAAATAAACTCTGGAAGATTTACCCTTTGTCTAAAATGTGGGGGATAGGATGGAGGATGGAAAGAAACCTGAAACGAATGGGGATATCAACTGTAGGTCAGTTAGCTAAATTTCCTTTAGAGCTGATTGAAAATAAGTTCGGAATAATGGGAAACCAGTTGTACTATCATGCGCATGGAATTGATTTATCAGAAATAGGAGCTCCGTTGATGCAAGGGCAGATTAGTTTTGGTAAGAGTCAGATTTTACTGAGGAATTATACAAGGAGAGAAGAGATTAAGCCTGTTCTTCTGGAGATTTGTGAGGAAGTCGCAAGAAGAGCACGTACACATAATAAAGTTGGTCGGACAATCAACCTGGGAATTGGTTGATGAGCTTGGTGGCGGATTTTATCGATCCAAAACAATTGATCTTCCTACAAATATCACGATGGATATTTATAGATGCTGTTTGATGCTTTTTAATTACTCGGGTAAGACTGTGAGAAGTATTTCAGTCACGTTATCAAATATTGAGGACTTGCATCATTAGACTATCGCAAAAGTGTTGTATAGGTGTTTGTCCTGTTAATAATTAGGCACTGTTCCGTAACACTTCTGTGAAGCGCAGTACCAGCAGATGTATAAGAAACTGCTCTCAGAATCGCTTTTGATCCATATTTACTTCTAATCCCATCCATCACAAATCCGAGTTTCCTTCTCTTTTCATTATCCACTTCAAATAAACTCAACTGCTGATTAACATCTACAAATCCATACCTGAGGTGCCCAAGTGAAAAAGATTGAGTAGCTGGAATACATGGAAAAAGATGTTCTTTATCTTTCATTTTGTTACTAAAAGCATTCAGTGCATCCTTTTGCCAAGGTAAAAGACATGCTTGGGCAGCTGCTTCAATTCCTTTAATTAAGTTTGTCATACGATAGCCTCACGTTGGGTTCTTCAAGAATTTAATAAGAACGAAAAATACGCTAAAAAGATTAAAGAACAAGTAAGAAAAAGAATTAATAAATATGATACCATTTCCATTCATCCTGCTTTAAACAGTTACGGGAATGTAGATAATCACGAATGGAAACAGTATTTTCTAAGAGATAGTGATACTGAACTACCTAATTGTCCATTCTTAAGAAGCTTAACTGACAAAGAAAATAGAAAATAGTTTAATAAATCATTCAATTCGTCATAAATACCTATACCCTCATCCAAAATGCGCACCTGTAGCAAAAAGCAGCGCGCTTTTTTGATGAGGCATCTTAGTCATCTAAAAAACAACCATTTTACACACAATGAAGACAAATTTAAATGGAAGAATTAATGTTAGATAGATGATAAAGTCCAGTAGGTATAAATTGAACGAAGATATAAATAGATGGGTTTTAAATATAACTAGCTTTCTTGGTCATAGTGACATGAACGTATCAGTACGGCCTTTGCATCTGTTCAGTTATTCGTATGACTATTCTTCGCTGTAATTATTGTTCCAAAGAACACCTTAAACTTTGTAATGGGATATGAAATTTACTTATTTGGCATTTCGTTTGCTTTAATCTTTTGGGTCCGGGACTCAGTTTTTCTCGACAAGGCAATGACAGCAATTGAATTTAAGTAAAATGAGCATCATAACATCTTCCCCTTATTAAATAAACAACTACCCTCTAAATTCCAATTCGTATTATAATTGAAAAAAGGGGTAGGGGTATATTTACTATAAGGTGAATTTGAGAAATTAAGAAACGTCAAGGAGCAGTTGATTCTTAAATCATTATTGACCAATAATGGGGGATGTCAAAAATGAAATTGTATAATGAATTTATAAATATAGCTAAAACTCTTAATAAAGAGTTAGACATTATTCCATTGTTATATGGATCTTTAGGTCTGGAAAAGGTAACTGGCTTGGACTTTTCCCCAGAAGATATTGATATCCTTATTCCTTTAATCTTTTTAGGGGAAAAGTGGGAAAAACTAAAAAAACTTATGGAACTGCAAGGATACAAAATGGTTAATTTACACGAGCATGAATTTAGGAAAGCGAATACTAAGTTAGGCATAGCTTATATAGAGGATTTAAAACCATTTGCAGATGTAGACTATAATAGCCTAGAGGTTTTTGAAGATGGTGGAGCGAAATATCATTTGTTAACTATTGAGGATTACCTCAAGGTTTATAATAAGTCTTTTTTAGATGGCTATAGAAGAACAAAGAAGAATCATAAAGACCAAAGTAAAATTAACATATTGAAAAAACTAATACAGAATTAATTTCTAATATTCTCTTTTGTTCCAACAATAAACTTATGTTTGTAGCAATGTTCTAAGATGCTTCCATGTAGGCATCTTAGAAGTCGCCCTTCTCTGAGATACCAGGAATACACTCGTTAAAAAATCAATTTTAACAATCGATTGGTCAGCAATGCCAGCCTAATCTTCATAAAATGATTTTATGTATTGGCATTCCTGAAAACTCGCTTTCTAAGCAGTTTTGAATACATCCCGAATATAAAATATCCTGTACATAACATAGTTGGTATAACAGCCAGCATAGGACAGAGAGTTCATTCTTTCTGGCGTTTAGTTTCGCTTTAAACTGTAAGGAGGACAACATGTGTGGAAAGCTTTAAGACTTATATTCAAGAAACAGAAAAATCAAAGACCAATCGCTGATGGCTATTTGCATATTCTAGAGAAGGATATAAATCTAGAATTAAAACAAAACATATATGCCTTGGAAGGCTTAGGAGAAGTAGTAGCAGAAAAACTGCAACGTAAATACACAGATGTTTTTGGAAGTCAGGGCAAACGTAACCTAAGCATCAAAATTTGTAGAGACATAGATGGAGATGTGTTAAGTGATTTAACAGCTGAGAGGTGCTTGGAAAAAGAATACCGTTCCCAAATAACAATTAATTATGGAACTGTGACAGCCTATGATGAAGATTTAGACACTTTTACAATTGATTTATGGTATTACTACGGTGGATTTAAAGGAACCGGTAGGGGAACATTATTTGATGTAAAGAACAATGATCTAGAGAAAGAAATTGAAGAGATGCTAATATATTTACTATATGACAAACAATCTGAAAAATAAAAAGAAAGCTTCAAAGGGATTTAAAATTACTGTTACAGCTTTTGTCCTTACACTGCTACTACTGATTTTTTTATTTGGATGAGATATCTTAAATGACGAAAATACAATGTAAGTTCTGTTTTTAGTGAATAGGAAAGCCCGAAGAGAGCCTGGGTTAGTACATGTATTTTTTCTTAGTTTTATTAAAACTCAAACTCATTATTTTTAGATCAAATCTTTTCTCAATCCTTAATTTAGCGAGAAGGTGGGGATGATCACCTGAATGCTACTAATATTTGCTGTATTTAAGTAACCAGAAAATCTATTAACCTTTCCCAAAAAGTCTCCGGCCTAGTTTCACATTTGTGATACTAGATGTTCCTTTGTATCTGTAATAATAACAGCCCGATTAGGATTAAACGGTACATCTTTAGAGCTCATATTGAGTACAACAGCGTGAACGTCATCCTGCTTATTAGAGTCAAGTGATTATGCATCGTCATTTGGCTGAATTACAGAATATCAACTTCGGCTATAGAAAGATTTATAATGCCTATTTTAAATGGCTTTGATGGTGTGTCTGAATCTGGGATATTTATCAATATTACTTTACTTGATACTGTTTGATAAGTTCTATACAGACAAAACAGCGAGAAGTATTTCAGTTACTTTATCCAATATTGAGGAGGATGTTAATCAGCAGTTAAGCCTGTATGAAAAAGACAATGAAAAAAAGAGAAAGCTTAGATTTGTAATGGGCGGGATGAGAAATAAGTACGGTTCAAAGGCGATATTAAGGGCTGCTTTTTATACGCCTGCAGGGACGGCAATATATAGAGCTGGCCTTACTGGTGAAAATAAGTCATAACAAAAAGCGACTAAAAATATAATCGTTTTTTGTTATTATTTAGTTAAGAAACCAATTCAATAAATTTAAAAATAGAATTGTTTCTTTAATTTGCTCTTCAGTTTTACTATAGGGAATGCCAACAACTTCACATTACAATCATAAGAGCCAGGCTATATCGGGGGTAGCAGGCTCTTAACATCTGACATTATTTTTTTGTATAACGCACCCAGTCGTAATGAGTGTATAGCGGTGTTACACCATTGTAGGAACCGAGCCATTCATCTACACCCGTACCATTCCACAAGTTCATCATGATTTTTCCTGGTGTTGTCGGAATTTGGCTTGTAGCAGTATGTTTTAATTGCCCATCGACATACCATTTAATAGAGTTTGGCTGCCAATCGAACGCATACGTATGATAGGTATTGGCTGCATCAAATCCGAGATCCACAATCTTCTCATGGTTTCCTACACCATTTGTATAATAGTTAAATTGAACCTTTGTTGTGTCTTTTCCTAAAAATTCGATATCAATCTCATCCCAAGGAGTTCCATCCGTTGGACCTGTATAAGTGAAGAACGATGAAACGATGCCTATGTTTTTAGCTGGTTTCATTCTGACCTCATAAAGTCCATAGTGATATGTTTGAACAGAGCGGTTTTCTCCGCAGTCAAACTTATTATAAGATGGACTTGTTAGCGCCAAACGCATTTCACCTAATGACGTCATTGATACGTTATTCGCACGCCAAGTACAGTTAAACATATTTCCATTAGAATAACCATTTGCTTTTTGCCATAATCCGGAGTTAAAGCTGTTATAAGGGTCAAAAAACGATCCACCTGTTTGAGCCGAGGCAGTAGAAGTGACTGCAGACAAACTCATAAACAATATAGTGACAAGAAGCAACAACACTCGTTTCATACGATACCCTCCTTTGAAAGTGCATTCTTTAACGATCATACATGATTCTTTAAAAAGGGAACATCGGTCAAAATAATGATAATAACGATTCTATTGAAGATGACTCTAGTCAGAAAATAAGCCTGTTTGAAAAAAGAAAGCTTGGATTCGTTATGGTTGGAATTAGAAGTAAATACGAATCGACAGCGCTTCTGAGAGCAGTTTCTTATACTCCTGCAGGAACTGCGCTTCACAGAGCCGGACTTACTGGGAGACATAAATCATAAAAATAACCCCCTTCAAAATTTGAAGGGGAAATGATACAGATTTAAGAAGTATGACCTCTACTAGCAACTTCAAATGAATGTCCATCAGTGAAATAACCAACACTTGCTGTATGTCCTCTGCGTGCTTCTTGGACATCTTTTTGAGTGTTAGTTAAATAAATGCTTACAAATCCAATTAAAACAATGGCTAAAATAAAGACAGATGCATGTTTAAGTTTTATAAAGACAATCCCCTCTCTGAATTTGGTTGCGGGCATAAAGCACTTTCTCATAATAAGCAACAGCCACTTTATGGTCTTCTTTTTCATTGTAATACTTCGCTGCATCTGCTGCTAAATCCTCCGCGTCTGAAAACATTGACTTTAATTCTAAATAATTTAGAATCGAATTTAATTTTCCTTTGTCGTTATTTACTATTTACGCTGTGGCTATCAAAGTAATCACCGGTCAAGGAAAGGAGTTGATAAATGCCTAGCATTAGAGTTATAAAGATTGCTCCTAATGCTATTAGAGATTTTTTAGAGAAATCCTTAGCATGTTCAAAATTATAAATTATTAGAAATATAAATAGACAAGCCATAGCAATCTCGTGAGTCAACCAACGACTTACTGAAAACCCTTGCACAATTAAAGGGGAGTTTCTCAAGATGATACTCACTTAACTTAAAATCG
Source organism: Bacillus sp. NS1 (assembly GCF_058248265.1). NCBI lineage: Bacteria > Bacillati > Bacillota > Bacilli > Caryophanales > Bacillaceae > Bacillus > Bacillus sp. NS1. Next base: position 921,493 of record NZ_JBZAZF010000002.1, read on the forward strand.
TGATGTTATTTAGATTTCAAGGAGCTGAAAAATGAACTCTCTTTTATATGACATTCATATGGCTGCTTTCATTAACAAAGGTGAAATGAGATTTGTCAAAATAAAACATTGATTCAACAGGGAGCAACAAATTGATCCATGAACTAAATTTTCATTTGGTTTAAATTGCTTGGCACTAAGGAGTGATGTAACGGAGAGATTATACTCTCCAGGATGCAAAGGAAGGCATGCGATTTTTACCGTGCTTAGTCTTAAAACTGTGCTGGCCAAGGCAAAGTAAGCTAGTGTTCGTTTCCTTGAATCCTTCGATAACAAAGACATTTGGATGATTCAGTTCAAGTGAAATTCAAAACTGTCTTACGCTCAGCGAGCGGCTTAGCTGCTATTGACTGACTGTCTTTATAGATAACATTTGAAGACACAGTAAACAACCTTATGAGCTGATTTTATGGACACGAAACGTTCCATTACAGCTTCAAAGTCAGGAGCGCCACCTGGGGCAGCTAAAATGACTTCACACTCTCTAATGTATATCTCCTTTATATGGAATGGTTCAAATGGGGATTAACGCAGATATTACTCCATCAGATTTAGAAACAAGAATTGCGATTCTACGAAAAAAGGATTAGGTTAGTGAAACAAGATTACCTATAATGTAATTTTTGGGTCCTTGTAATTAAATTACAAATATATGTAATATTCACTCGTGAACTCATGGTATTATATTGAAGGGGACGATCAAAAGCTTTGGGGGGTAGTAATTAAGAATGTTTTAAATATATACGAGTGCTACCTCATGTCAAAGTCAGAAAAAATATTATAGGAGGTAACAAATGTTTAAGTTTAGAAAGAATATCTTAGTTGGGTTAACAGCAGCTTTAATGAGTATTAGCTTGTTTTCCGCAACCGCCTCTGCAGCTAGCACAGACTACTGGCAAAATTGGACGGATGGAGGCGGAACAGTAAACGCTGTTAATGGGTCTGGCGGGAATTACAGTGTGAATTGGTCTAATACCGGAAATTTCGTTGTTGGTAAAGGTTGGACTATAGGTTCCCCATTCAGGACAATAAACTATAATGCCGGAGTTTGGGCGCCGAATGGCAATGGATATTTGACTTTATATGGTTGGACGCGATCACCTCTCATAGAATATTATGTAGTGGATTCATGGGGGACTTATAGACCTACTGGAACGTATAAAGGTACGGTTTACAGTGATGGGGGTACATATGACGTATATACAACTACACGTTATAATGCACCTTCCATTGATGGCGATAAAACTACTTTTACGCAGTACTGGAGTGTTCGCCAGTCGAAGAGACCAACTGGAAGCAACGCTACAATCACTTTCAGTAATCACGTTAACGCATGGAAGAGATATGGAATGAATCTGGGTAGTAATTGGTCTTACCAAGTCTTAGCGACAGAGGGATATCAAAGTAGTGGAAGTTCTAACGTAACAGTGTGGTAACAGATCATCTTTAATCAGGGGTAGCTAACGGGTTGCTGATCCTTGAGAAATCAATAATCATTGTAATTGTGAGTTAGTAAGAGGTGACGGTCTCTTAGTTGAAATTCCAATATATGCCTTAGTGATGGTTAAAGGTTGTTTTCTACTAGGCGAACGGCCTTGGCATTGCTGGAGGTAGGGTATTCTCCCTCAGGTTTATAACTTTCCCTATAAATTTAATGGAGTCGTATTAAAATGAGAATGCTTGAAGATTTAAAGCCATTTGCATTGTAGACTATTGAGGATGATGGAGCGAAATATCATTTGCTAACTATTGATGATTATCTTAAGTTTATAATAGTCTTTATTAGATGGTTATAGAAGAATAAAGAAGAATCATAAAGATCAAAGTAAAATTAGCATATTGAATAAACTAATACAGAATGAATTTCTGTATTCTCTTTTGTTCATTTTTAAAACAAAGTGTAAGAAAATAACAACATGGAATTTGCTTGGATTCTAATTTATTATAAAGATAAATATCACAGTTATTAAATTCTCATCAGTCACACCATTTTTACTCTAAATTAAAAGGAGTGGGCGTCATTACTGATTCTTAAATATTGACACACTGAGTATACAGAAAGAAGTCAAAAATCAATATTTATTTTACCCCTTGTATTGAAATAGTCAAAAGAATTATATAATATTAAGTCAAGTTAGTTTGTCTAAGCAACAAACTAAAGGGATGAACTTTTATTGTCCATAAGATTTAGGCTTAAACAAATATGAATAAAGGGGGGATGAGAGGCTTGATTTTTCCAGACATATAAGGTATGGCGAAAAAAGATGAATTTCCTGCTTGCTGATTATCATTTAAATGATGAAAATACTCTTTGGAAGTAAACCACTATAATCTTTTACGCTTTTTTGAAAGCGTTTTCTTCCTGTGCGTTTGAGGAAATTTTCATATCGTTTCCCATTGTTCCATATTAAAGGATTGAAAAGGGGAGAAATCATGCTCGGTGAAAATGTAAAGAAGATTAGCATGGTTGAAAAAGTTGGATATGCGTCTGGAGATTTTGCATGCAATTTAATTTATGCAACAGTGTCTACTTATCTTTTGTTCTTCTATACAGATATATTTGGTTTACCGGCAGCAACAGCTGGTACTATGTTTTTAGTGGTTAGAATAATCGATGCTCTCGCTGATCCTTTTATTGGAACAATAGTTGACAGAACGAATAGCAGGTTTGGGCGCTTTAGACCGTATCTCTTATTCGGAGCATTTCCATTTGTCGTACTGGCAATACTCTGTTTTACAACCCCGGATTTTTCGGATATGGGGAAATTAATATATGCCTATTTGACCTATGTTGGCTTGTCACTTACATACACAACGATAAACGTTCCATATGGCGCGTTAACTTCTGCAATGACCAGAAATAATCAAGAAGTTGTTAGTATAACATCTGTGCGTATGTTATTTGCCAATCTTGGGGGACTTGTCGTTGCATTTTTTGTTCCCTTACTGGCTGCTTATTTAAGCGATACTTCCGGCAACGAATCTCTTGGCTGGCAACTAACCATGGGTATTTTGGGAATGATAGGCGGGTGCCTTTTAATCTTTTGTTTTAAAAGCACAAAAGAGCGTGTCACTCTTCAAAAATCTGAAGAGAAAATTAAATTTTCGGATATATTTGAGCAATTTCGTGTTAATCGTCCACTTGTTGTATTAAGTATATTCTTTATTATTATTTTTGGAGTGAATTCAATCAGTAATTCGGTGGGCATTTATTACGTAACGTATAATTTAGAAAGAGAGGATTTGGTGAAGTGGTACGGTTTGATAGGAAGTTTGCCCGCTTTGGTCATTTTACCGTTTATTCCGAGGCTTCATCAATTATTGGGGAAGAAGAAATTACTAAACTACGCATTATTACTGAATATGATCGGCCTCTTAGCTTTACTGTTTGTTCCGCCAAATCATGTATACCTCATACTTTTCTTTCGGTTAATCGCTGCTGCTGGAAGTCTCACTGCCGGCGGATATATGTGGGCGCTCATTCCTGAAACAATAGAATATGGGGAGTACAGGACTGGGAAAAGAATGGGTGGGCTCATATATGCTATTATCGGATTTTTCTTTAAATTTGGCATGGCCTTGGGAGGGATTGTCCCGGGGTTGGTTCTAGATAAGTTTGGATATGTGGCAAATCAGGCACAAACTCCGGAGGCATTAACTGGAATCTTAATTACAACAACCATTATTCCCGTGTTCTTGCTGGCTCTAGCTTTAATTGATATTCACTTTTATAACTTAGATGAGCAAAAATATAGAAACATGGTTAGAGAATTAGAGAAAAGAGACAAAGTTTATTTGGATCATATTGATGATTTCAAAGCTTAAAAAAGAAAATAAACTGAGGAGGAGTCCCAAATGAAGATTTCCAATCCAGTACTTAAAGGATTCAATCCCGATCCAAGTATTTGTAGGGTAGGAGAGGATTATTATATCGCTGTATCTACATTTGAGTGGTTTCCGGGAGTCCAGATACACCACTCAAAAGATTTAGTAAATTGGCACTTAGTTGCACATCCATTACAGAGAGTTTCACAATTAGACATGAAAGGAAATCCAAATTCAGGCGGGGTTTGGGCACCATGTTTAAGCTATAGTGATGGGAAGTTTTGGCTGATCTATACGGATGTTAAGGTAGTAGATGGCGCATGGAAAGATTGTCACAATTATTTAGTTACTTGTGAAACGATTAATGGTGATTGGGGGGAGCCGATTACATTAAATAGCTCGGGGTTTGATGCTTCTTTGTTCCATGATACGGATGGAAAAAAATATTTATTAAATATGTTATGGGATCACCGTATTGATCGGCACTCATTTGGAGGAATTGTTATACAGGAATATTCTGATAAAGAGCAAAAATTAATCGGTAAACCAAAAGTTATATTTGAAGGAACTGATAGAAAACTGACAGAAGCTCCGCACCTTTATCATATCGGGAACTATTATTATTTATTAACTGCAGAAGGAGGAACACGGTTCGAACATGCTGCTACAATTGCCCGTTCTACAAATATTGAGGGACCATATGAAGTTCATCCCGATAATCCAATCTTAACGTCATGGCATGACCCAGGAAATCCATTGCAAAAATGTGGACATGCATCCATTGTTCAAACACATACAGATGAGTGGTATTTAGCTCATTTAACGGGACGTCCTATTCACCCTGACGATGATTCAATTTTTCAGCAGAGAGGATATTGTCCTTTGGGCAGAGAAACAGCTATTCAAAAACTTTACTGGAAAGATGAATGGCCCTATGTAGAAGGTGGAAAAGAAGGAAGCTTGGAGGTAGAAGCACCTTCTATACCCGAAACCATGTTTGAAGCAACGTACCCGGAAGTTGATGAATTTGAGGATTCAAAATTAAATATAAATTTTCAAACTTTAAGGATTCCATTCACGAATGAATTAGGTTCATTGACTCAAGCGCCAAATCATTTACGATTATTCGGTCATGAATCATTAACCTCGACATTTACTCAGGCATTTGTAGCCAGACGCTGGCAAAGTCTCCATTTTGAAGCCGAAACTGCTGTTGAGTTTTATCCGGAAAATTTTCAACAAGCCGCTGGATTGGTGAATTATTACAATACAGAGAACTGGACGGCTCTTCAAGTCACGTATGATGAAGAACTTGGCCGTATTCTTTATTTAACAATATGTGATAACTTTGCTTTTTCACAACCATTAAAAAATAAAATTGTTATTCCTCGTGAAGTAAAGTATGTATATTTAAGAGCAAATATTGAACAGGAGAAGTATTATTATTTTTATTCTTTTAACAAGGAAAATTGGCACAAAATTGACATTACATTGGAATCGAAAAAATTATCTGATGATTACATACGTGGTGGAGGGTTCTTCACGGGAGCCTTTGTAGGGATGCAATGTCAAGATACTAGTGGAAATCATATTCCGGCCGACTTTAAATATTTTCGTTATAAAGAAAAATAATGTGCACATGAAAAAGGAGAATTCTTTTTTTGGAACTCCTTTTTCCTATTACAAGATGCCCTATGTGCATACTTCTAAAACAAAAAACTCATCTTTAAAGATGAGTTGTGCATTTAATAAAAATTACATTGTAACCATGTCCAGAAATTGTTCAATAACAATAGAGGACATTCCTAATGCCGGTGCCTTCTTTCCTAAGAAAGAAGGCAATAATTCATAGCTATTGCCTAATTGAGGATAGACCCTGGAAGACACTTCACTTCTAATTGAATTTAAAACCATAGGATGCGCTTCAATTATGTTGTTTCTTAAAATGACGGCTTGTGGATTGAAAGTATTTAGAATATTGGTAAGGCCTATTCCTAAATAGAATCCAAAATTCTGTAATGCATTTAAGGTGCCGATATCATTCAGGTGGGCAAGGTCTATGATATCTTGATAGGTCACATTTTTATCTTTCGTCTCAAGAGATTTTAATAAAGCCTTCTCTGAAGCATACAATTCCCAGCAGCCTCGGTTTCCGCAGCTGCATTTAGGGCCATTAAAGTCAATTGTCATATGTCCCATTTCTCCAGAGAAGCCGCTTACTCCTCTATATAAATGATTATTGATAATAACGCCGATCCCTATCCCTGTGCTGATACTAGCATAAATAATGTTATCGTAATTTTTTGCCGCACCAAATACTTTTTCACCATATGCGCCAGCATTTGCCTCATTTTCAATAAAAACGGTCACAGCGAACTTTTCTTGTATGGATGATTTTAAGTCAATATCTCTCCAGTTGGAGTTCGGTGTAAAAACAATTTTTTGATTTTTATCAATAAGCCCAGGCACGCATATGCCTATACCTATAAGCCCATACGGAGATTGTGGCATATGTGAAATAAAGTGATGAATCATATCAATTAAAATGTCTTTGGTTCTTTCGGGAGAATTGCATTCCAAATGGTGGTGTTGATCAAGAATGATCGTGCCTTCAAGGTCTGTTAAAATGCCATTAATATAATCTACACCAACATCTATTCCTACGGAATATCCGGCCTTTTTATTAAAAACAAGCATGACAGGTCTTCGTCCGCCGCTTGATTGTCCCTGACCTATTTCAAATACAAGATTTTCTTTCATTAACGTGTTTACCTGTGATGAAACAGTTGATTTATTTAATCCAGTCATTTCAGATAATTTTGCTCTAGAAATAGGTGAATTCTTAAGTATTTCTTTTAATAACAACTTTTGATTTACTTTTTTGACAAAGGTTTGATCAGCGCTATCCACTTCATCCACTCCATTTGTATCATCTTTAGATTAAGTTTATTTTTTGTTTTTAGATATGACATAGTATATAGCTAATCTTACCTTTATTATATCTAATGTGTTTATGAAAAACTAAAAAAATATTGAAAATACTGATGAGGTTATATAAGATGAAAATGAGTTAGTTTGTTTGGACAATAAACTAACTTATCAGCTTACAAAAAATGCACCTGCTTTTGAAGGATTATGTTTTTAATTTATTTTTAAGGGGGGAAATCACATGGCTCAATCTCATTCTAATTCAGTTAACTATTTTGGAAGCGTAAACAAAGTGGTTTACGAAGGGAAAGATTCCACGAATCCTTTAGCATTTAAATATTATAATTCCCAAGAAGTAATCAGCGGAAAAACGATGAAAGAGCATTTGCGATTTTCTATTGCCTATTGGCATACATTTACCGCTGATGGCACAGACGTTTTTGGAGCAGCTACGATGCAAAGACCATGGGATCATTATAAAGGCATGGACCTCGCGAGGGTGAGAGTAGAAGCAGCATTTGAGATGTTTGAAAAACTAGATGTACCATTCTTCGCTTTCCATGACCGAGATATTGCACCAGAAGGAAGTACGTTAAAAGAGACAAATCAGAATTTAGATATGATCATTGGCATGATTAAAGATTACATGAGAAATAGCAACGTTAAGCTATTATGGAATACCGCAAACATGTTTACGAACCCCCGTTTCGTCCATGGTGCTGCGACTTCTTGCAATGCAGATGTGTTTGCGTATGCTGCAGCACAAGTGAAAAAAGGCTTAGAAACAGCAAAAGAGCTTGGCGCCGAGAACTATGTATTTTGGGGCGGCCGTGAAGGATACGAAACATTGTTAAATACCGATTTAAAATTGGAGCTTGATAATTTAGCGAGATTTTTGCATATGGCAGTGGATTATGCGAAGGAAATCGGGTATACAGGACAGTTTTTAATTGAACCAAAACCAAAAGAGCCGACCACTCATCAATATGATACAGATGCAGCAACAACCATTGCCTTTTTGAAGCAATATGGTTTAGACAATCATTTTAAATTAAATCTCGAAGCCAATCATGCCACATTAGCCGGTCATACATTTGAACATGAATTACGGGTTGCAAGAGTACATGGCCTTCTTGGCTCTGTTGACGCAAATCAGGGTCATCCCCTTTTAGGCTGGGATACCGATGAATTTCCGACAGATTTATATTCTACGACATTAGCAATGTATGAAATCCTGCAAAATGGCGGCCTTGGAAGCGGGGGATTAAACTTCGATGCGAAGGTCAGAAGATCTTCTTTTGAGCCTGATGATTTAGTATATGCCCATATTGCAGGGATGGATGCATTTGCAAGAGGATTGAAAGTCGCCCACAAATTAATCGAGGACCGTGTGTTTGAAGATGTGATTCAACATCGTTATCGCAGCTTTACTGAAGGGATTGGTCTTGAAATTATAGAAGGAAGAGCTAATTTCAGAACACTTGAGCAATATGCGCTTAATAATAAACAAATTAAAAATGAATCTGGAAGACAGGAGCAATTAAAAGCTATATTGAATCAATACATTTTAGAAGTATAACAGATGAAAGAAGCTCCAGATGCTGCTATAAAATAGTATATCAGGAAAGCCAGGTCTCTCTCCCGAATTACCCGTCATGATTCCTTTTCTTTGTTGTTATGACGGGAATTGGGATTTATTTAGATGGTGAGGAGTGGAAAAATGAAGTATGTCATTGGAATAGATCTTGGAACAAGTGCTGTTAAAACCATTTTAGTTAACCAAAACGGCAAGGTTTGTGCAGAGACGTCCAAAAGTTATCCGCTCATTCAAAAGAAGGCGGGATATAGTGAGCAAAATCCTGAAGATTGGGTGCAGCAAACAATTAAAGCATTGGCTGAATTGGTTTCTATCTCCGATGTGCAAGCCAAAGATATTGACGGGATAAGCTATTCGGGCCAAATGCACGGGTTAGTACTGCTTGACCAAGATCATCAGGTGTTACGTCATGCCATTCTTTGGAATGATACCAGAACGACACCTCAATGTATCAGGATGACCGAGACATATGGCGATCATCTGCTTGATATCACAAAAAACCGTGTTCTGGAAGGGTTTACACTACCTAAAATGTTATGGGTGAAGGAACATGAGCCTGAACTTTTTAAAAAAACTGCTGTTTTTTTGCTTCCGAAAGACTATTTGAGATTCCGTATGACTGGTGCGATTCACACCGAATACTCCGATGCAGCAGGAACTTTACTTTTACATATTACCCGCAAGGAGTGGAGCGATGAGATTTGCAATCAATTTGGCATTCCTGTAGATATTTGTCCTCCGCTTGTTGAATCTCATGATTGTGCAGGATCGCTGCTTCCGAACGTTGCGGCGGAGACAGGGCTGTTGGAAAAAACAAAAGTGTACGCTGGGGGAGCGGATAATGCTTGCGGTGCTATTGGAGCTGGTATTCTTTCTTCCGAAAAAACATTATGCAGTATTGGGACGTCAGGGGTCATACTTTCCCACGAAGAAGAAAAAGAAAGAGATTTTAAAGGGAAAGTTCACTTTTTTAATCATGGAAAACAGGATTCTTTTTATACGATGGGAGTCACGCTTGCTGCGGGATACAGCCTAAACTGGTTTAGGAGAATGTTTGCACCAAACGAATCGTTTGAGCAATTATTGCAGGGGGTGGAATCTATTCCGATAGGAGCAAATGGACTGCTATACACTCCTTATTTGGTTGGTGAAAGAACGCCGCATACTGATTCTTCTATTCGGGGAAGTTTGATCGGAATGGATGGAGCCCACAAAAGAGAGCATGTTTTGCGGGCAGTAATGGAAGGCATCACATTCTCTTTACATGAATCAATTGAGCTATTCCGCGATGCGGGAAAATCAGTTCATACTGTTGTTTCTATTGGTGGGGGAGCTAAAAATGAACCGTGGCTTCAAATGCAAGCTGATATTTTCAATGCGAAGATCATTAAGTTGAAAAATGAACAAGGCCCAGCCATGGGGGCTGCTATGCTGGCTGCTTTTGGAAGCAGGTGGTTTGAATCCCTTGAAGAATGTGCAGAGCAGTTCATTCGTGAGACTGCTGCATATTATCCAAAGGAAGAAAATGCTCAAAAATATAAAACACTATTTGATTTGTATAAGAAAATTTACACTCACACAAAGGATTTAAATACAGCGTTGAAGAGCTTTCGAAATTACTAATGATAAGTGCTTGTAAGGAGTGTGTTTTTTGTCAGGAGATCAACGAAAGAAACATTAACGACGAGGCATCAAAGGCCTTTGATGACATCACGACAGTACGGTAAGGACCAAATACATTCCAATCAAACAGAAGGAATGCCAGTTGAAACAAAAAAGAATGAAGTTTTTCTTAGCCGTTTTATTTAGTTTAGTGCTAACATTACCAACATGGTCAGCACAGGCGATAACGACTATCACCTCAAATCAAATTGGCTCCCAGAGTGGCTATGACTATGAATTGTGGAAGGATCATGGGGCCGCCAACAAATGTACTGACTATTGGAGGGAAAAGTAAATAACCCTTTTTTGAGTTAAATCCTGATTTGGTATCAGTCCAAACTCTTGATTTACGATAAATGTTTACATGCAAAGTACCCCTCACATTAACGTGACGGGGCGTTTTTTTCCCTATCTATTTTAGATTGATAAGCAGAATGGAAACCAGATCCTCCAATTGACGCAGGGGCAGAAGAGGTTTCATTTTCATTTGCATTGGAAGTTTCACTCAATTCTTTGGGGGTGCATTCAGATACGTTGATGCTTTTTCAACCTAAATGTTTGTCTGTTTCACACAACCCTTGAATCCTCTGTTAGTCACATAACCATTCCTGCTCCAAATTAAAAGTTTTTCTGATTTTGCTACTTGCTCATCTTTCGTAAATTGGTCTATGTATTTTGTGTTTGGCTCATATACAAACGCGACTCTGGCCAGTCCTTCTTTCAATAATGTCTCTTGAACAGATTTGCCATCTGCATAAACGTAACCTAACAGTCTTCCATACTTATCTCTGCGATCGCCTTTATCAAATTCCAGCTGCAGCTTACCGCTGCTAACCAACTCCTTGTTACGCTTAGATGCATCTTCGCCATATGGTTGAACACATGAATCTGGTTTCTTCGTCTCAGGTGTGTCTATGAGCAAGTAGCGCACTGTGTCTATATTTCCGTTGTACCTAACCTTAATCGTATCCCCATCAACTACTTTATCTAATGTAACATCGACCAATTTCTTGTGATCTTTTAAATGAGATTTGCCATCCTTTTGCTCTGGCTGGTTATTTTCATTAGATAAAGTATCATGAGAGGCTTGCTCTGTCTTATTAGAATCTGAATGGCTTTTCTCTGCGTGATTTGATCCGCAAGCTGATAAAGTAATACTCAAAACTGCAATCATACTGGCCAATACTTTTTTCATTGGATTCCCTCTTTAGAATGTAAGTTCATGATGCTCGGTTGAACATCATCATTATAACGATATGGACATTTTTTGTGAATGAAAAATGTCCATTACACTAAGGAGGATAAATACACTGAAAATACTTACAGTAAGATTGCAAACTTCACATTGAAGTGACTAAAATATACTTATGACATAACGAAAACAAAGGATTATGAAAATGATTTTGACTGAAAATGCTTTTGGAATTATGATAATATCAGAAATGGCAATAATGTGACAAAAATATCACTACAACATAACAATAGCTTATGTGCACCGATGGCGGTTTTTCGTTTTTTGCTCGGGCTGGCTGTTGGGGGAGCTTCAGCGATGGTACCGGCCTTTTTGGCAGAAATGGCACCGCATGAGAAGAGAGGGCGTATGATAACCCAAAATGAGCTAATGATTGTCGGCGGGCAATTTTTAGCATATGTTTTTAATGCGGTTCTTGGTGTTACAATGGCAAATACCGGACATGTTTGGAGATACATGCTTGTCCTTTGTGCTGTTCCGGCATTAATGTTATTTGCGAGCATGCTCATGGTACCAGAAAGCCCAAGATGGCTAACCTCCAAAGGCAAAAAAAGTGAGGCGCTGCGTGTTCTTAAACAAATTCGAGAAGATAAACGGGCAGAAGCTGAATTTAGGGAAATTAAAGCAGCGGTAGAAAAAGATACAGACCTAGAGAAAGCATCACTCAAGTACTTTTCTACACCATGGCTGCGCCGTCTTTGACTGCTTGGAATCGGTATTGCTATCGTGAATCAAATTACAGGTGTTAATTCAATTATGTATTATGGCACTCAAATCCTTAAAGAATCTGGCTTTGGTACAAAACCGGCTTTAATCGCTAATATTGGGAATGGGTTGATATCGGTTATAGCAGTTATATTTGGGATTTGGCTGGTCGGAAAAGTGAGCCGGCGTCCAATATTATTGATTGGTTTGGCGGGAACGACTACAGCACTTTTATTAATAGCAACTTTCTCAATCGTGCTTGATGGATCTGCAGCACTCCCTTATGTTGTACTTTCTTTGACCGTTTTATTTCTTGCCTTTATGCAAGGATGCGTAGGGCCTGTGACTTGGCTGGTCATTGCGGAAATATTCCCTCAAAGATTAAGAGGACTTGGTTCCGGAATAAGTGTTTTTTTCTGTGGATTTTAAACTTTATGATCGGCTTTGCTTTTCCGATATTGCTTAGTTCTGTAGGTTTATCTTTTACATTCTTTATATTCGTCGCGTTGGGTGTATTGGCAATCGGTTTTGTGTATAAATTCATGCCGGAAACAAAGGGGCGTACACTTGAAGAACTAGAAGAGCACTTCCGATCTCAGCACGATAAAGATACCCCTGAAAAATCAGTTATTGAGGTTTAATTATCTATATCTCTCTCTGCTTATAGGAAGGCTTTTTTGTTTGATTGAGAAAATCATAAACTTTTTAAACAAAATCAAAATCCCTCCGGTAGAGGAATTTTGATTCAGCATAAAAGAGGAATTTTAATGTATTTATAAAAAACTGCAAGTACAAACCTACACGTATAGTACTGGAGTTGATACCTTGAAAAATTCGCCATCTCTTATATAAAAACGAGGGATGCGGCGGCTTAATGTAGACACCACTTCATAGTTAATCGTATTGAGCATTTCAGCAATTTCATCAACTGAAATCTCAGCTCCTTTTTGCTGACCGTAAATCACGACTTCCTCTCCTTGTTTACCTTCACCGTCTTCTCCTAAACTAACCATAATCATATCCATAGTCACTCTTCCCGCCACTGGCACTCGTTTCCCTCGATGAAGAACAAACCCGCGGTTGGAAAGCGCGCGAGAATAACCGTCAGCATATCCGATCGGGAGTGTAGCAATTACTTCGTCGGGTTCTGCAATGTATGTAGCACCATAGCTAATGGTTCGAGGTTCTGTCCGCATCGTTTTCACATAAGCGATACGCGCCTTTAAACTTAATGCAGGTTCAAGTTTCACGAGGTTTAGTTGTTTGATATAGGCTGAAGGATATAAACCATATAAGCCTATGCCTAAACGAATCATATCAGCACTAAATTCCGGAAAAGCGATAGCTGCCGCCGTGTTGTTCATGTGCACGGTGGGCAGTTCAATGCCCTGATGTTTTAAAAAGATGAGAAAACTAATAAACTTTTCGTGCTGCAGCTTGGTTAGTGTAGTGTCTGCTTCGTCGGCGGTTGAAAAATGTGTAAATATCCCTGCCCACCTGAGGGATTTGCTTGCATTTAGTGCTTTCACTACTGCTAATAGCTCTTCCTTTGTGCGTACACCTAATCGCCCCATGCCAGTATCCACGTTAATATGAATAGCCAGCCGGTCAGTACTCGCTTCTTTTTCCAATATCTCGTTAGCTTCTTTTATCCAATCAACCTGAAATGCTGATAATGTTATGTTCCAAGCTGCTGACTTTTTCACACAACTAAGGGAGGTAAAACCAAGCACAAGGATAGGTGCTGTAATCCCCGCTTTTCGTAAAACGATTCCTTCCTCCACGCTGGCAACAGCGAGCTCACTCGCCCCGTGTTCCAGTGCATGACGCGCCACTTCTACAGACCCATGACCATAACCGTTCGCTTTTACGACAGCCATAATTTTGCTCTTATTTGGAATATGACGGCGAATCGCTCGTAAATTTTTTTTTATGGCATCAAGATTGACTTCGATCCAAACTTCTCGGCAAAGCTTTGTCATTAACGCTTCCTTCCTTCTTATGGAATAGTAAAAACCGCATTTAGCCGCAAACATAAATGTTAATTGTTGGATACTTTCCATCTTATTTTATTCAACTTCATTTGAAATCATTCAACAGCCAATCTATGGTAAACAAGATGTTACCGATGCCGAAGTTGTACATAAATAACTTGCTTTCAGTGATCTATAACCCAAACATGAAACGGTTCTGTCTTCCGGAAAGATTCCATTAACCGGAAATCTTCCGCGTAGAAGTGCTCGGGAAAAATAAGCAGGACATTTATATGAAGGTGCTGGCCGGGCTAATTCTTCTTGATAAAGAAAGGGGAATGCCTATGTTACTGAATATTGGAAGAACTTTTTAAATAAGAAGGACTGAGAAAATTCGTAAAAGAAGATCGGTATCAAACGTCCTGTTCCACAAATCGAACATATGAGTATATAATTAAATTCATATTGAGAATCATTTAAATGAGGGATATACATGAAAAGGGGAGTAAGTTTTCAAATACCGAATGAATATGGAAATTATCTATGGAGAATACTGCAGCCATTTGAAATAGCTAATTATTTGTGGCAAGCGAGTGGAGAATCCTATTTTGTTGTAGACGGAGAGCTAGGTGATGAGGAGCTCTTTAATGATTACGCCATTGTAGAAGGGACTGACTTTGCGAATCGATTAAAAACAAATCAGTACTATACCATTTTTGTTGAACTGCAAGCATTTCCATTTGGAAAAACAGTTGATCTAGTCAAGACATATGAAGAGTTTGTTGACAGTGATTGCGAATTTGTCCTATTGATAGCTGATAACAGTTATGTTTCGATATACTGTAAAAACAAAAATACGATTGAAAAATTATACTTCAATGCAATAAAGAATGATTTTGGGGAAGTTCAATTTATAACTGATGAAAACGACGCAAGAACAGGCCTTACCGTATGATCATTCAATAAAGTTAAAGGAGTAATACATATGACAATGCAAATTAAAATCAAATATATAGATGAAACACAAACAAGAATCAGCAAAATTGAGCAAGGGGATTGGATTGATCTTAGAGCTGCTGAAGATGTAGCAATCAAAAAAGGTGAATTTAAACTTGTCCCATTAGGTGTAGCAATGGAATTGCCTGAAGGTTACGAAGCTCATGTCGTTCCTCGTTCAAGTACATATAAGAACTTTGGCGTTATTCAAACAAACTCAATGGGTGTTATCGATGAGTCGTACAAGGGAGACAACGATTTCTGGTTCTTTCCTGCTTATGCGTTACGTGACACAGAGATTAAGAAAGGGGATCGGATCTGCCAGTTCAGAATCATGAAAAAGATGCCTGCACTTGAATTAATTGAAGTTGGGCGTTTAGGGAATGAAGATAGAGGCGGACACGGTTCAACTGGAACGAAGTAAATAATAAAAACCTTGGCTGTATTCATGCTGTGATCTGAACAATGGAGGTTTCAGCCAGGGTACATATCATCATACGCATAAATCGAAATGTTATGCTCAGACTATATTTCCAATATTTAAGTAAAAATTGCATCCCGCAATAATAAAATAAAGAGCTCCATGATATCTTTGTTTTTTCCTAAAAGAATCAATCCCAAAGTAAATAAAAAGTGCAACAAAAATCAGTTGAACATAAGAAAAAAATTTAGGGTTATAGTTGAAAAATGAATAGATTAATAACATTAAAAGAATGAGGCAACAACAGATCTTAATAAGTTTAAGCAAAAAATAACACTCCTTATATAAACAGTCATTTTAAATTTAACACATATTAGGAGAGGTTGCAGGGGGGATATTAAATAACAGAATACTTTTATCTAGATTTTTATAGGTAGGGGAAGGCAACTAAAAACAAATAATGACGCTAATTATTAGCCAGGTTAAATAACATGTTTTGATTAATAATTGAATTTAGAGCAGCTATGGGTCAAGTTCAAAATATAAGATGAAATGAGACACAAGTCTTCACAAAAAAATCTGCGATCGTCGAAAAATAGCATAAAAAAACCCCCGGTATGTCGCCGGGGATAAATAGATGTTTAAGCGATTTAGTGATGTTTTTTATACGATTCGACAAAATCATAATAATGCTCATCGTCATCATAATACTTTTTTTCGTAATGATAATCGTGATCATCATAATACTTTTTGTCGCAATCATCATGTTTTTTATCATGGTCGTAATACTTTTTGTCGTAATCATAATGTTTTTTATCATGATCATAATATTTTTTGTCGCAATCATAATGCTTTTTATCATGGTCGTAATACTTTTTGTAATACGTTTTTTTCCAAGTGTAATACTCTTCTTTATATTTTTTATAATAACCCAATTAAATTCCTCCTTTTATTTCATTCGAAATTAATTTATGAGGTTTAAATAATATGGTATGGTCAAATGAAATAATAATAGTAAAAAGAGGCTGTTTAAAAAAACTTTCTGAAAAACAAAACAGATTAACTGCTTATTAAAAGGCGAAAGGACTCAATAACTGTAAATAAGTATAAAATCATAAAGTGTATGCAGAAGATTCATAAAGAGGGATATTTGAACGTCTCGAAAATTCAAGAGCTCTATGATGTTATTTTGATGCTGCCTTTAAAAAGATTTAATGTTAGACCTCAACAAACAGCAGAACCGGTCAGAATATCATAAAAGAAAGGTCAATGATCAAATGAATAAAATGATAGGGAATTTGTTTTAAAGAAAGCCCAATTGCACATGGACAAATGACAATTGATATGGAGGTAAAATACAATGCATTAAACAGAGGGAGCGATTGGAGGATATAATGTGTTTAGACAATATCCAATTTGGTATACACAAACACCTTACTATTTAAATTTTCATGTGCCTCAATATCAAATCATTTCTTATAATCCTCAACAATGTTATCAACGGTGTATGTATCAAACAGGCGGTAACTATGAGCTATGTGGCAGACTGTGCTATGAGGATATACAGGTGTAAAAGAGGGGGCTAACTCCTCTTTTACAGTGATTGGAATAAAAATCTCGATTTATATGCACTGCACGTGCTTAGTATTTGCGTTAATATTGTTTTCGTAATACATTATGCCAAGGAACTGAAAATGAAAGAAGGATATGAATAGTCATGACTCAATTCGATAAACAATACAATTCAATCATAAAGGACATTATGAATAATGGAATCTCAGATGAAGAATTCAATGTCAGAACCAAGTGGGACTCTGATGGAACACCGGCTCATACACTTAGCGTCATCAGTAAGCAAATGAGGTTTGACAACTCAGAAGTGCCTATTTTAACGACAAAAAAGGTAGCCTGGAAAACAGCTATTAAAGAATTGCTTTGGATTTGGCAGTTAAAATCTAACGATGTTACTGAATTAAACAAAATGGGCGTACATATTTGGGATCAGTGGAAACAAGAAAACGGCACTATCGGAAATGCATATGGATTTCAGCTGGGGAAGAAAAACAGAAATCTAAATGGAGAAAAAGTGGATCAGGTTGATCATCTTCTTCATCAATTGAAGAACAATCCATCTTCACGCAGACACATTACAATGCTGTGGAATCCTGATGAATTAGACGCAATGGCTTTAACGCCATGTGTATACGAAACTCAATGGTATGTTAAGCAAGGTAAGCTCCATCTCGAGGTAAGAGCACGGAGTAATGATATGGCATTGGGGAATCCATTTAATGTATTCCAGTATAATGTTTTGCAGCGCATAATTGCTCAAGTGACTGGTTATGAGCTTGGTGAATATATCTTTAACATTGGTGATTGCCATGTGTACACACGTCATATCGACAATTTGAAAATTCAAATGGAAAGAGAACAGTTTGAAGCACCTGAATTATGGATCAATCCTGAAGTCAAAGATTTTTATGACTTTACGATTGATGATTTCAAGTTAATTAACTATAAGCATGGGGACAAGCTTTTATTTGAGGTAGCAGTTTAATGCTGCCTCTTTATTGATCACTGTATTGTAGTAGGCGATCTTAATTTTATTTCTAAGACATCAGGAAGATGAATTAAATTGGATTATCGAAGAAGTTAAAAAGATTAATACATATATATTTTAAAGACTCATATAAAAAAGATTAACTTTTAAAGTTAATCTTTTTTATTTAGAAGAAAATATCCTAATTTTGAAACTAAATACAAAGTGAAAGCGATCATTAAGGTTCTGGATATTACAATTCCATGAATGGCGAGATCATATCCAGCAGGTATCAACGCTTTTGTATTAAACATAAAATACATTGATATTAGAAGCGCTATAATAACCAAAAGCATTCCAATAGGACCTGTCTTTCCATATTTCATACAATTTCCACCCTAAATTAAAATATGATATAATAAACAAATGAGCTGAAGATTCTGATGATTATTTCTAAAATAAACCAAGCTATGAACAGCATGCTATTTTTTGTGTAATTGTCCTAATAATACCGCCTGGCAATGCCGGCGGCCTTTTTCTGCTTCTTTATTTATTAACAGAAATCGTAACGTTATTTCCTGAAACAGAAACCTTTGCGGAATCCTGTGTATCTACCACAGGTGTGACGGCTTTATTGTCAATTGTAATATTGTTAAAAGCAGTTGAAAAAGTTGTTTTGATGGAATTACGCTGACTTTCATAAGATACCGCCGCGGTAGCAAGTGTTTTCCATTTTGAAATCGTGCCGATGTTGGTTCCTTGGATTTCTGTGATAATCCGCCCGGTATAACCATCATTGTTCGTTCCCCAAAGGGTCATGCGTGTATTGCCATTCAAATTTTTATAGATTGTCATTTGGACTGTGCTTCCTGGACGGAAGCCTTTAGTGTATGTGAATTTGTCCTTTCCTTCGATGTACGTTTCTTCATTTTTGGACCCCACCTTCATGAGGGGCTTCCAGACGTTGTATTGTTTGCTGTACTGAAGCCCGATATCCGCCTCAGTTCCATTAGTTGCGCTAAATCCTGAATAAATATAAGGAGTGGAGACCGAGTCTTCATGTTTTACCGTGTCCGGAAGCTTGATTTTAGCTGTGAAAACTTGGCCAGTACTGTTCAGGTAGGCGCGGCCGCCGATGCCTTTAGGCAGCTGAGAAGCTGCTTTTGCGACTTGAGTGTCTGCCGCGGGCAAGCCTGTAATACCCGATGAAAGTGTTCCGAAAAGAACTGCTGTTCCTACTGCACCTGCAATCAATACTTTTTTCAACAAAATTCCCCCTTTTGATAGTGGTTTCGCTATTCATTATACCTTATTTTGGAATTGTGTTTATGTATATAAATCGACAAAATATTTCATTTGCCAGTAAATTTCATGTTGGATTGTTTATATATGGCGAAACTGCTCTTCCAATCTGAAACTTTATACATTTATTAGATCAAATGATTAGCTCACTATCGTTTTAACCGATTTGAAATCTTCCTCAAAATAAAAGCACAAATGCTTAAAGAAATGATAATCAAAAGAATGACCGCCATTGTTTTCCAGCCGATAAAGAAGGGATGATCTTTAATAACTGCTTGTCCATGCAAAATCATAAAAGAACAGATACCGACTAAAAAAAGAAAACAAATACTTAGGATCGCCAACGAGTTACGTGTATATGTTTTCAATTCCTCTTTAACATACAGCAAAACGAATACAAAGCAGCTAACATTGGCAATCGTTTTTATTACATCAAAGTTTTTCATGGCAATTGATATAAATAGGCAAAGTAACATGAGATAAAGTGCTATGTTTTTAGACAAAGAATCTCTCATTTTATATATGACCCTTAAAAAGCTTACAAAAGTTCCTTTATAACAACAATACTTGGAAGCAGAACAAATCGCACTTACATAAACTAATTAAACTATGTACTAAATTTTCAACATGAATTTAGATTCAGTCATTAAGGAAAACTTCAGATTATACCAACAGTAGGTCAAACAAAAAAACCCGGCATTAGCCGGGGAAAAAGTGAAAACGAGGAGATGTTTAATGGAGTTTAGTAATGTTTCTTACGCTTTTTATACTCTACAACATAATCATAGTCTTTTTTGTCGTGATCATAATATTTTTTATCATAGTCATAATATTTTTTGTCATAATCACAGTCGTAATATTTTTTATCATGGTGATCGTATTTTTTATCATATTCGTAATACTTCTTATAATACGTTTTTTTGACAGTGTAATACTCTTCTTTATATTTTTTGTAATAACCCATATTTACTCCTCCTTTATTGTTGATACGCTTTATTATATGGCGAATTGATTGTGCGGCTTGGACAGTTAAAATCATAGAAGAAAAAAAGGGCTGTCCAAATCATAGAAAAAGAGGCAGATGACACAGAAACAAATCAAAATAAAAGCCGATTTTTCATCGGCCCAATCATTTATCTTATATTAGTTTGTCTTCTTTGTTTTCTGAAATCACTTTTTCTCACATCCTTAGTCAGTCAGCTGGTCACTTGTTTACATTCTGATAAGGCTTTTCCTGCATAACAGCCAAGCGCGGGCAGTTTATCATGTCCAAATACGAAAAACCTTACAAATAAAATAACGAGTAAATTTGTGCAGTTTAATTCCATGCTCTCTTGCTGAAGAATAACCAGCTAAACAAATGATAAGAGATGACGGTTAAAATGAAAATGCGTTTATTTTGAACATTTTAAAAACCGGCAGCTGGCGCAACGAAATCACATGCGGGATTCATAATACTGCTGCAGCTGAATATAATGTCCAATGCCATTTGCAAAAAAAAGCGGGGAGGGTTGAGCTGGATTAAATGTGGTTGACGCTGGCTAGTATCTATAGGTTTTACGAACAAGGTAAGGAGTATTGAGATCATATCGGCCATACGGGAAGGCATATCAGAATCGAATTCAAAGAAATGATACGTATAGTACTGTGACTTGATATGATTGAAGTAGAGGAGAGATTTGGATGATGCGATTTACTAAGGTAATTGGATTCCTGTCTGTTTTAGGATTCGCTGCGGTTTTTCCATTAACAGCACAAGCAGAACAAACGGGGACTGCAGGAGCTGGAGAGTGGGATAAGCTGGGGACTTACACATATACTTATTCAAGTCCGACGGTATATTCGAGCGGAGGAGATTTTAGAGTATGCCTTTCAGGAAGCACTCCTTTTTCTGTTTCGCTGCACTTATATGAGGATGATGCCGGTGACAATCCTGATGATTATGTAGGGTCAAACTATTTTTCACCCGGAGAATGCCATACCTTTAGCAGTATTGGAAAATTTGTAGATGGGAGCAATAACAAGGCCGAGTTCTTTGTTACCGATTACTCTGGTAAATCAAAAACCGTTACGTTTTATGATTGATGGCCTTAGACTTTTGAAAACAAAAGAGAGAGACACCTCTCTCTTTGTCTATTCTTCGACAGTCTTACGAAGTCGTTCATTTACAATACCTGTCCAGCCTCCATCCATCTTATCGCGTATAATAGAGCTCTTCTCGTTTGCTTTGCCGATCACTTCATTTGGCTCCTTCCAGCCGCCGTGAATAAGGGTAAACCTCGTCTTTTCTCCCAAGTCTTCTAATTGAAAGGTAACGACCCATCCATCTGTATCCCATTCAAATGAAAGTTCAGTGGGAACTTGAACAGTCAAAACTTTACAAGGAGACGGCCCAAACGGTGATTGTAAGTGGAATTCTTGTCCTTCGTTCAGCTGAAAGTCATTGGGCATAAACCACTTGGCGATGCCTTCTGAAGTGGAGACTGTTTCCCAGACCTTCTGAATAGGTGCCTCCAGGATCATATTTTTTTTAATATCCGGTAATTTATTTTCGTGTTTTTGATTCATTCTGCTTACCTCTTGGCATATGATGTTTTTTCAATTAAATCATATAATAACTAATAAGATCATGTCCATAGCTTGCATGATTTATGCTGGAGCCTGTTGGTGAACATTGTATCAGTCATCCAGTTTGATCTGTGAAAGGGGTTGTTCTGGGTGTACGAGAAAGAAAATACGGAGAGAGAGTACATCTTCGTCTTTTCATTCCTGATTGTTTGTGCAGCGGCAATGGTTATTTTTGAACCGGAAATCCTGTTCAGCCAAATCGTTCTGCGCGGATTTGATGCGTTCATCAGTTTTGTTTTATTAGCTAATGTGCTGTTTTTCTGGAGAAGGAATAAACGTATAGCTATGTTTCAGGAGTTTTAGCTGTCATCAATTTCATAATGGTTATATTAATCTAAAACAGGAGGTTTTTTATGCTTGGAAAAATCAAAGCAGCCATTGATAACAGTCCAGGAAAGCCGGCTAGAATCGTAGTTAGTGAAAAAACGTTTCAGCAACTAGAGAAAGAGATGCGCTTTGTTTACGTTTCCAAACCAAAAACGATAATGGGAATACCTGTGGAAGTGTCAGATCAGGCAGAAAGCTTCAAACTGGAATATTAGTTTATTCAGGACTGTAAAAAAGGCTCGATTTGAGCCTTTTTATGATAATAAAGTTAAGATTCGTTATCATTTCAAACTAGCGCTTGCAAACATGTTTCAGTTTTTTATACTTAAGTGGAGTGTTTCTGCTTTTTAAAAATGCTGAGAACATGGGAGGGAGCAATGCACAAACATAAGCGCAACAGCTTTAAAACTCTGATAGAAATTTTAATTGTTTCAACAAGGCTTGGGTTTACATCATTCGGAGGTCCCATTGCTCATCTGGGCTACTTTTATGAAGAATATATTCGCAAAAGAAAATGGCTGGATGAAAAAAGCTATGCTGATTTGGTTGCTTTATGCCAATTTTTGCCTGGACCGGCGAGCAGCCAAGTTGGGATTGGGATTGGTGTTATGCGTGGCGGGTTACTTGGCGGTATCGTTTCATTTCTTGGCTTTACGCTACCCTCTGTTTTGGCACTTATTATATTCGCCCTTTTGTTAAAAAGTACCGATATAGAGCAAGCCGGCTGGATTCATGGTTTGAAAATCGTGGCGGTTGCAGTTGTTGCACATGCTATAACAGGAATGGCTCAAAAACTGACGCCTGATGTTAAGCGAAAAACGATTGCTTTGTTTGCATTGGTTGTTTCACTTTTATGGCAAACCGCGTTTGTCCAAGCAGGTATTATAATCATCTCAGCAGCAATTGGTTTTTTACTGTTTAAAGACTCTATCGACAAAAAAGAATCAGCATTCCATTTTCCTATTTCTAAGGCATTCGGAACAGTGTGTCTTTCATTATTCTTCGTCTTGCTTGTTCTTCTGCCTGTTCTGCGAGAATCTGCGGATTTGCGCTGGCTTTCTATGTTTGACAGCTTTTACAGGGCTGGTTCCTTGGTTTTTGGCGGGGGACATGTTGTATTGCCGTTATTGGAACGGGAATTTGTACCAGCTGGAATGATCAGCAAAGAAGCATTTTTAGCAGGATATGGTGCAGCACAAGCTGTGCCGGGTCCGTTATTTACATTTGCCGCCTATCTGGGTGCAGTCATGGGCGGCTGGCAGGGCGGAATGTTAGCTGCTATCGCCATTTTCCTGCCTGCGTTTTTGCTGATTTTAGGTGCGTTGCCCTATTGGGATGTTTTGCGGAGAAATCCTAACCTAAAGGGAGCTCTTGCAGGAGTGAATGCAGCGGTAGTCGGAATTTTAATTTCAGCTTTTTATTTTCCAATTTGGACAAGTGCGATTTTGAATCCGATTGATTTTGCATTTGCGGCCATATTGTTCAGTATGCTTGCTTATTGGAAGCTGCCTCCTTGGGTGATTGTAATCACTGGTGTGATTGGCGGCTTTCTTCTGAACCTTCTATAAATTTGATTCCTTTAAAGCGTGATGAAGACGTTCATCATGCTTTTTTTATTGAAAAAAAAGACGAACATAAAAAGTAGATGTGCGGGAAAAATAATCCTATTAGACAGAAGGGAATTGACAGATGGATAACATGATATCAACACTTACTGACTGGATTGTGTGGTTTCAAGCGTTAGTTGTATTTCTCATTCCATATGCAATCAATAAAGTGTTTACTTGGATTCATATATAAGAAGGTGCAATTATGAGGTGGCGGAGCAATCAGTACAAAACACAGAAGCAGCATCAAGAATCAGATCATACAAAAACTGAAAAGCAGGATCATGATGTGTTAACCGGTAATGCCGGATATGACATTGAGCATCTAAAAAGGAAAATCGGACATAACGGAGACGTTCATTTCCGTGAACTTGAGATCACTCATTTACATGTGAAAGCAGCATTGATCTTTGTTGATGGACTGTCTGATCAGGATTTGGTCAATAAAGGACTATCAGCGTTAGTCATGAATCAGCCTCATCAGGTAAGCGACGCAATTTCTCAATCCGGTAAAGGTATATTGACTTCGCAGTATATAAAGAATCAAATCGGATCAATCGGTGATGTCATAGAATCAGAGAAAATCAGTGAAATCGTGCTGAATGTTTTTATGGGTTCAACAGCGCTTCTTATTGACGGAATGCCGCAGGCCTTTCTTCTGGGAACAGTAAAAAAACAAAATAGAAGTATCGAAGAGCCGCTTTCAGAAGCACTTGTCAGAGGGCCGCGCACGGGTTTTACAGAAGAGTTGAGTACGAATACAGCTCTTTTAAGACAGCAAGGAAAAAATGATCAATTAACATTGCAGAAATTTGAAGTAGGGACACGGCTAAAAAAGGATTTAATCATTGCTTATATGAATGACATTGCAGATCCCAAAGTGGTCGAGGAAGTAAAAAAAAGAGTAAGAGGGATTGAGATCGATCATTTGCCGGAATCAGGCTACGTTGAACAGCTAATTGAGGATAATTATTTGAGCCCATTCCCGCAAGTACAGAGTACAGAACGGCCTGATCGAGTCATAAGCGGATTAATGGAAGGAAGAGTAGCCATTCTGCTTGACGGCACGCCGTTTGCCTTGCTTGTTCCGGTTACTTTCAGCATGGTGCTCCAATCGCCTGAAGATTATTATGAACGATGGTTCCCAAGCTCGCTCATCAGATTGCTGAGGTTCATTGCGGCAATCATAACGTTATTTGCGCCGGCTTTATATATATCATTTATTTCTTTTCATCCGGGGTTAATTCCGACCAAACTGGCTATTTCAATTTCTGGGACGCGTCAGGGTGTTCCATTTCCATCCCTCATTGAAGCCTTATTTATGGAAATTGCGATCGAAATTTTACGGGAAGCGGGGCTTCGTCTGCCAAAACCGATCGGACCTGCAATAGGAATAGTTGGCGGATTAATTATCGGGGAAGCAGCAGTGCAAGCGGGGATTGTCAGTCCTATCATGGTCATTGTCGTTGCGCTCACAGCAATCTCTTCATTTGCCATCCCGCATTACAGTACAGGGATAGCACTTCGAATGCTTCGGTTTGGTGCAATGTTTTGCGCGGCGGTGTTTGGATTATTTGGTGTCATTATGTATTATCTCCTGCTAAGCAGCCATGTCGTAAAGCTAAAGAGTTTTGGTGTCCCATACGCAAGTCCGGCAGTGCCTTATCACCTGAAAGATTGGAAAGATTTCGTCATCAGAATGCCTCTTTTAGTCATGAAGCGCCGGCCTAAAATGATGAATACAGATAATACAAAACGGGTGAAGTGATGAACTAAACAGGATGGTGATAAAGTCTCATGTTCAGCCCAACCAGTAAAATTACAACCGCTCAAGCAACGATTATCATCATTAATTATATGCTTGCTGCCGGAGTTCTTACGCTCCCTCGGACAGTAACAGAACAAACGAAATCTCCTGATGGATGGATTTCAGTTTTATTAGGCGGGGTCATCGCCGTAATAGCCGGGATCATCATAGTTAAATTAAGCCAGCAGTATCCTAAGGAAACATTTTATGAATATTCCAGACATATTGTAGGGAAATGGATCGGCGGTTTGATCAGTATCGTTTTCATTGCTTATTTTTTGGTGCTCGGTGCATTTGAAGTCAGAGTCATGTCCGAAATCGTGGAGTTTTTTCTCCTTGAAGGGACACCGTCTTGGGCCATTATTATGATAGTTCTTTGGATTGGGCTTTATTCGATTACACAAGGGCTTGATCCGATTGCCCGGCTTTTTGAAATGATCTTTCCGATTACGGTCATCATCTTTTTAACGATAGCCCTCATGAGCATAGGGATATTTGAGATCAACAATTTACGCCCTGTATTTGGGGATGGAATAATGCCGATTCTCAAAGGAGTAAAGACAACGACCCTTTCGTTTACATGTTCGGAAATTATGCTCATTTTAGTGGCGTTTATGAAAAAACCAAAGAATGCAATGAAAGCTGTTGTGTTCGGGACAGGTGTTGTGAGCTGTTTTTATATCATTACGCTGATTATGGTTATCGGTGCACTATCAGTTGATGGAGTTGTGACGAGAACATGGCCGGGACTTGACCTGATGAGAAGTTTTGAAATACCTGGTTTAATATTTGAACGGTTTGAATCATTTCTGCTTGTCATTTGGATTATGCAGCTTTTTGCGACATTTATTATCACTTTTTATGCAGCTTCTTTGGGAGTCTCGCAAGTTTTCAAAAAGAAACCACTTTCTTGTATGTTTGGGCTGCTTCCTGTTATTTATATCTTCTCTTGCATGCCAAAAAATGAAAATGACGTGTTTATTTTGGGCGATATGGTCAGTCATTTGGCTTTGTATATATTTGGCGCTTTGCCGATTTTGCTTTTAGTCATATCGAAATGGAGGAAAAGAGGTGAAAAGTAACATAAAACATCCAGTGTCCGCTATTGTCATAGTATGTCTGCTGATGGTTTGCGTAACAGGATGCTGGAGCAGCCGGGAAATAGAAGAGCTGGGTCTCACATTCGCTATCGCAATTGATAAAGGAAGAGAAACAAACACTGAAAAAGAGTTACAAGAAGAGGGCGGGAGCTATCCGAAAAAAGACAACATTACGCTGACCTATCAATTTGTTAATGAAAAAGCGGCAGGCGCGGGTACAAGCGGAGGAGGCGGTGGCGCACAAGGGGCGCAAAAAGCGTATATTAATATTAGTGAAACGGGGGATTCGTTACAGCAGATTGGAAGTGAGGTTGCGTTAAGAAGGGACCGTGAAGTATTTAGCCCGCATTTAAAAGTTGTGGTCATGAGTGAAGATGTGCTGCGTACATATCCTATCGACAAAATGCTAGATCAATTTTTTCGTGATAATGAAATCAGGCTGAGCTGTCTTGTTTTATCTGCAAAAGGGCAGGCGAGAGATGCCCTTCAGCTGAAAGAGAGCGGTGAAATTCCTGCATTTCGGCTGATTGGATTAGGCGAAAATGAACATAAAGTTTCACGAATTCTTCCCCCTGTGACACTCGCGAAACTAATCGGAAAATTGCATTCCGGCAGCAGTTTTTTATTGCAAAATGTGGTCTCGGCAAATGGAGCGGTCAAGTTTTCCGGAGCAGCGGTAATCAACGGGAAGTCTAAAAAAATGATCGGCACTTTAAATGAATATGAAACGGAGGGGATTACATGGATTGCCGGGGAGGGAAAAGGCGGAGTTGTCAAAAGCTATGATAAAAAGAGCCAACAGGTGATTGCTTATGATATCAATAACATAAAAAGCAAAATCAAGCCGATAGTAAAAGGAACAGATATTTCATTCCATGTCGATATAAAATCAGAAGGAGATTTGGTTGAAAACTGGAACACAAAAGAGACGTTGGACACTCAGTTTTTAGAACGTATTGAAACCAATACTGAAAATGAAGTAAAGAAAATAGTCGATAATGTATTAAAAAAAATCCAGCATGAATATAAAGTAGATGTTGCGGGTTTTGATGAATCTTTAAGACTTGAGCATCCGGGCTTATGGAAAAAGATGAAAAATAACTGGGATGACACCTTCAGTAAGGCTGACATCACTTACAGCGTAAACGCCACAATTAATCATTATGGAACGGTTAAAACTCAGTGATGAAATAAATAGATGCTTAAAAAGAAGAGAGGGGAATATCTCTTCTTTTTCTATGCATTTTTCAGGATTAAAATACTTTTTTTAGGAAGATGTATTTTTAAAAACGATCAATATGCTAATATAGGAATTGCTTCAAATAGAAGGGAGGAGGGGCTATGAGACAGAAACCGATTTATGTAGAAATCAAAATGAGATCTGATCTGGATAAGCTCTGGGAATATACACAAAACCCATCGTTGCATAAAGAGTGGGACCTCCGGTTTTCAAACATCACGTATTTGCATAAGCAGCCTTGCGAAAGGCAGCAGTTTCTTTACGAAACAAGGATAGGCTTTGGTTTAAAGGTATCGGGTACAGGAGAAACAGTCGGTGTATTCGACAAATGTTCATCTGAAAGAGTTTCCTCACTGGCTTTTAGCTCTGATCATCCGTTATCTCTGATTCAGCATGGCAGCGGGTACTGGAAGTATATACAACGAGACAACGGGAAAATGACGTTTTTAACACAGTACCAATACAAAACAGCCTACGGAGTGCCGGGAAGATGGATCGATTGCTTATTATTTCGGCCGCTTCTTGGCTGGGCGACTGCATGGAGTTTCGATGCTTTAAGACTTTGGATTGAGCAAAATAAACATCCGAAACACTCCATTCGATCTGCTATCGTCTATGTGTTAATGTGTCTGTTTTTCAGTCTGTTTTGGATTTATCAAGGTTTTACAGGTTTTGAAACAAGCATTTTAGTAGGAACAGCTGAGATAGGATGCGGTATTTTGTGGCTGATTCCATTAAAGAGAAAGTGGATCATTCATGTTGTCCAGGCTTGTATTTTTGCTGGATTCGCTTTTCTAGGTTCTGAGATATTATTATGGATTCTGTTAAGTGTTTTTTCTGCGGCAAGCGGCATTCTTAGTCTGCAGCTCCCCAGTGCCCGGCATACAAAACGAAAGAGAAAGAAGTGACATTGTGAGTTCGATATACGAAAAAACGATCAAGAACTATCATTTGCTGCATCCCAAGCTGCAAAAACGATATCAATTAGACGAATCTCATACATTCAGCGGGACAGGAACGATGTCAGAAATAAGCGGAGGCTCTTTTCTGGTCAGAATGCTGTTAAAGCTGGGTGTTTTTTTCAGGTGCTTCTTTTCAGAAAGAGGCAAAGACATCCCATTTATGATAAAAAATAGAACTTGTCTTATGAATCGGGATCATATCGGGATAGAATGGAATCGTACATTTTACTTTAAAGGCAATAAACGTTTCTTTGACGCGATAATGGTATACGACGAAAAAGAAGATAGAATACTTGATTTCTTCGGCAAACCTCATCTTCTGCTGTCTGTTTTAGCGTTCGAGGCATCTCCTGATGGCTCTCTTACGATTACATCGGAAAAGCAATGGCTATTGCTATGCGGAAAAAGAATACCGCTGCCAAAATGGCTGACGGGTACATCCGTTGTTTGCGAAACGTTTGACGAAAGCAAGAATTGCTTCACCATTCAAGTGCATGTGCAAAATACAATTCTCGGGACTCTTTTCTTTTATAAAGGAACGTTTCAGGAAGAAGAGAGAGAATCATGCTGAAACGAAATGGCATGGTCAGTGCGCTTTGCTTTATAGGATTTCTTGCAGCGGAAACACCCCATATTTCAGTGGCAGAGGCACTTGTTTTGTTATCCATTCTTATTTTCGTACCGGGAATTTTTCCTTTTGTCTTTTATCAACCTCAGTTTCGGGCTGCTCAATCTCTAGAATCTGCGTTAATGAAGTGCTATCCGGCAGCAGCTATCTTTGCGGTGCTGGCTCTTGTGACAGACATCGGGGGTTTCGCGCTGATCTGGTGGATGTACACAGTTTTTATGGCGTTATATGCGATTCTTCGCCTCCGGCAAACAAAGATACATAGAATCGAAGAGACATCAGTTCTGTTCGGGCTTATCTATTTGGCGGGCGGAGGGTTTTGGTTTTTTGCTTATGCTGCACATTTGCAGATCATGCAATTCGGCCCTCTCATCATTTTGCTGACTGCTGTCCACTTTCACTATTCAGCTTTTCTTATCCCGATCTTTAATGGCTTGCTCGGGAGAATCACCAGAAAAAATCGGATATTGTACAGGTGGATAACATGGGTGATTTTAATTTCGCCCCTTCTTATCGCGCTTGGCATCACATATTCAAAAACACTTGATATCATTGCGGTTGGCATCTATATGGCGGCGCTTTATCTTCACACATTTTTGGTGTTCACCACAGCTTTTCGAAGCACGACAGGGAAATTTCTTATTCGGCTTTCTTCTGCCGTACTAATGATAACGATCACTTTCTCGATGGTTTATTCATTTGGTGTATTTCGGCAAGACGTTACACTAACCATTAATCAGATGATTTGGATTCACGGTTTTGTTAACGCGTTTTTTGTTATATTGCCCGCTCTCATAGGATGGAGAATAGAAGATCCGAAGCCCTTTGATGCAGACAGCGGAAAGGCATTCAGCCGTATCTACGGAAAAAGAAGGATTGGAAAAGACTTTTTAGCTAACATTCAAGCTGAAGATAACGTTCCGTACAGAGGGCTTGTGAATGATATGGGAAGCCTTCGTTCAAAAGATTTTTTACCGGAAAATCTGGCGCCGTTCATACTATCGTTTTATGAACAAACCATTGATTATAATGTAAAGGCAAAAGTGACGTGGAGCACATGGTTTCGGCCGTTTGCAATTGTTTACGAATGGTTCAGCAGAAGAACCGGCCAAATACATCTGTCGACGAACCCAGACTGGTATAGGATGTACAGCACTATAAAGGGTGTCAATTCGAAAAAAGACGGAAGAAAAAAAGTGCGTGCCTGGATCAGAACAAATGAAAAAGACGAAACCATTTTTACAGCTTTATATTCAGTGTATCGTTCAAATGGAGAAGGGTATATGAACATCTCCCTCCCGCTTCCATTCAGCAGCATGACAGGCATTTTAAAGCCTTATCATCATCAGGAGAGGCTGGTTTTGACAAGCAGGCGGAGAAAAAGCGGAGCCGGGGATGAGGGGATTTATCTGCAAACAATAGCGGGAACTTGTCCGCTGCCTTTATCTGAAACCTTTCTGATAGAAGCTATGCATGACAACAAGTTAACTGCTGTTCATCACATGTGGCTGTTTGGAATTAAATTTCTAACTGTACATTACATCATTACATATTGTCCGTCCAAATGAAAGAACCTAACATAAAGAAGAGGATTCGTCATCCAGCTGTTTAGTGAGTAGATCAGATACATTCCAATTCTGCGCCGCATCTAGAAGGGAAAGGAAGGATTAATGATGTTTTATATCAGTTGTTTTCTGATTCTTTGGCTAGCTGCGGGGTTTACAGTGGGAATGAAACAAGTGTATGTCGATCAGCTGTTCGATAAAGACGTGATCGAAAGACTGGAAAAAGAAGCGGGTAATCATGGGCGCGCTGACCGGATGATCAAACAGCGTGTCCTTTACATCGCAGCAGTGACATTAAGCGGGTTTATCGCTGTTTATTATGAAGTGAAAACAATCCCGCAAAGGCAAAAAATAAGGAAAATTGAAAAAAACATCATGAAACTGAATAAAGAAAAGAAAAGAAGAATGAAAAGAAAATAAAAATGCACAGGCCAAAGGGCAGGTGCGTTTTTTTGTTTGATATGAGAATAGGGAAAAAGGAAGGTGGTTCCAACTTACTTTTCATAAATTCAGAAATGGGAAGAACAGCGCCCGGGCTAATGGTATATAATATTGTGAATTTAACAAAAATTTAACAAGGAGGACGAGAAATTCGTGCTAAAGCCTCAAAGAAACCGACATCCTGTTGATATGGACTTAGAGGCGGAGTAGATGAAACCGGCCAAAGTATCCCTGCTCCGCCGTTTGCTCCATTCCTTGAAGCATGTTGATTGTAACATAGCCAAACGTTTTCCATCAACTCTTAATATTGTAAAATTATTGTTTGTTTTTATGGTATTTACTCCGATTTCTTCAATATATGCTGAAGATGTATATCAGAATTTTGAGGAATTAAAAAACAATGAAGACCCTTCTGATTACGGCATTGTTACGAAGGAAGCCGGCAGCCCTGTCCTTATTTTAGCGATTCACGGAGGAGGTATTGAAGGCGGGACAAGTGAAATAGCAAGAGAGCTCAGCAAAGAGTACTCAATGTATTTATTTGAAGGCTTAAAATCTTCAGGAAACTCAGTGCTTCATATTACAAGCACGCATTTTGATGAGCCTTGGGCTCTGAAGATGACAGGAAGTCATGAATATGTCATTTCATTGCATGGGTATGCAGAAGAAGATCAGCAGATCGAAGTCGGCGGTACAGATCGCATAAGAGCGGCAGATTTAGTTGAAAAACTGCAAAATGAGGGTTTTCCAGCTGTATTGCTCAGTACAGACCATCCGCATGCAGGTGTAAGTCCGAATAACATTGCAAATAAATCAAAAACAGGTTTGAGCATCCAGTTAGAAATGAGCACAGGTTTTAGAAGATCTTTGTTCGGCATTTTTTCTTTAAAAAGCAGATCTGTTACTCAAAATGAAAGGTTTTATGATTTTACTGAGGTAATGTCCCGTTTTATCAATAATAGCTACTGAAAAATAGGAGGCACTAAGCCTCCTATTCCTCATGCTGCTCTTTCGTAACGTCAGGAAATAGCTCGTCTGAGGCTTCTATTTGATACTGCAGCATGTTATCTCTGACTGACAGTTCATTTCGGAAGGTTTCATCCAGCACATTTTTTAGCAAATACCGATGAAAAAAGTATTCAAAAACAGTTAGACAGGCAGCGGAAAGCAGAGCAGCTGAAAATGGTGAGAAACCGTTTCTTGTTTGGGTTAAAACAAAGACCCAAAGAATAACGAATGAAAGTCCAAAGTCAGCCAATGAAGCTGTAATATTGTTTGTTCTGGGAAGGACGAGTATGTCACCGGATAGATAGGAAACAAAACCTAAGAAAAGTGCAATAAACATCACACTTAAAAAGGGCGCGTGATAGAATCTGTCCAAAATCACATATAAAAGGGCGAGAGTAAAAGCAACCTTTGAAGCAAGAGCAATGATATGTTTCATTTGACCACCTAAATTGTTATTTTTGAAGAAAACCCTTGGCAGTAAACAAATTATTCAAATCGAATCCATAAAAGGCCATCGCTGTACAGTCATTATTTTAAACAATCCGATTTTGTTTACACTGGTATTTTTTTCTGGCTGGATGAAACTTTCTTGGGAAAAAGTCGTACAAATGAATGATCAGCTTTCAAGGAGGGGATGATTTGTGAAGATAAAAGGAATCAATCACTTGTTATTTTCAGTTTCTCATCTGGATACATCAATTGATTTTTATCAAAAAGTGTTTGATGCAAAGCTTCTGGTAAAGGGAAGAACAACAGCATATTTTGATTTAAATGGCATCTGGCTTGCGCTTAATGAAGAACCTGACATTCCGAGAAATGACATTAAGGCGTCTTATACACATATTGCTTTTACTATTGAAGATCATGAGTTTGCGGAAATGTCAGCAAAATTAAAAAGGCTTCATGTTAATATTCTGCCTGGCAGAGAACGAGATGAACGCGATCGAAAATCAATTTATTTTACCGACCCTGACGGCCATAAATTTGAATTTCATACCGGAACCCTTCAAGACAGGCTTCGGTATTATAAACAGCAAAAAACGCATATGAATTTTTATGATTGAGACGACCTCTTGCTACTACACAGAACACATACATAAAAATCATGTATGGTTAAAATATGGTAAAGGGAGGGATGTGATTGAAAATATAAATCCTAGGCTTAACAACAGTTTTGATTTGTTTTTTTAGCATTAGCAGTACCCATGCGTCAGCTTTAGATTTTGATTACACAACAGACTTTATTTTAAATGACAGCACAAAAACGTTTGTTCTGGAAAATATCAGTGATGTTCCGGCGATCGACTATTTTTTAGGCTATCAGTTTACGATATTGGGAGCCAATACTTGTTCAGTTGAGGTTAAACTTCAGTGGATGGGGCTTATGGGAGAATATACAACACTGAGTACGAGGCAATTCAGCGGCAGCTGGTTTGATTTTAGTGCTCAGGATAAGGTTGCTATCGATTCATTTCACCGTTACCGTATATTTGCAGAAGAACATTCAGAAAACTGCACAAGTGTTCGGGTAAAGGGCAGTTATGGTATACAATATGTTTCATTTTAATTGAAGCTCACGTTGATCAAGAGAAGTGAGCTGTTTTTTTGGAAAATGTTGAACCAACTATACAATGTACTAAATTTTCATTAAAACTCAATTGCCGCGCTCCTTACATAAACATGAAGCAGCATCATTCCACGACCTAAGAAAATGAAACATTTTTAAGGAGATAACGTCTAATGTTTTAAACGGACATTATTATGATAAAAGTTTCCTGAAGGAAAGAAAATTTCTTGACTTCAACAATTATTTAGTGGATAATTATGGTGTAAACATGATGTTCTTTTTCCTCCTATTCAGGCTCGCACCCAAAAGTCAGGGCGAGCCTGCTTTTTTCGTACAATAAACCCCCTCTCCGTAAAGGAAGAGGGGGTTTTTCATGCATCTGATAGATCAATAGGTTAATGGACGGTTCTGAACACGCCAATCACTTTCCCTAGAATGCTGACATTCTGCAAGATGATAGGTTCCATCGTTGGGTTTTCAGGCTGTAAGCGAATGTGAGTATCCTCTTTATAGAAACGTTTTACCGTAGCTTCATCATCTTCTGTCATCGCCACTACAATTTCCCCGTTGTTCGCTGTATTTTGCTGTTTAACGATGACATAATCCTTATCGAAAATACCAGCTTCAATCATACTGTCTCCCATAATCTCCAGCATAAACACGTGCTCGTCAGGAGGAACCATACGGTCAGGAAGAGGAAAATATTCTTCAATATTTTCTACTGCTGTAATAGGAGATCCCGCCGTGACTTTCCCAATGACTGGTACATTTACGACCTGGCTTTGCGGAATGTCTACTTCTTCATCAAGTATTTCTATTGCTCTAGGTTTTGTCGGATCCCGTCTGATCAGCCCTTTTGTTTCCAAACGGGCCAAATGGCCGTGTACAGTTGAGCTGGACGCAAGCCCGACAGCCTCTCCGATTTCTCTCACGGAAGGCGGATATCCTTTTGATTTAACCTCTGCTTTAATAAAACGGAGGATATCAAGTTGCCTTTTTGATAGCTTCGTCATTTTTCGCACCTCAAAACGTCGATTTTAAGTAGATTATAGCATGATTTTCCTTACAGTACAAACATAGGTTCGAAAAAAACAATTGACAGAAACATTTGTTCGTATATACTGAAATTATAAAAAAGCGAACAAACATTCCTGTTGGAGGTTATGATCATGAGTAAAGAATCTATTATTTTTGTCGGTCTGTTCACAGTGATTTTGAGCGCGGTTATCCTTTTGCTATCATATACAAGCAGCGGTCAGGAGCTTAATCAGTATGTTAAAATAGAAGTCCAGCAGGGCGACACACTTTGGTCAATTGCTGATCAGGTAGCAGATACAAAAAAGATAAACAAAAATGATTTTATTGAATGGGTAGCTGATAACAATCATCTTCAGACGTCTGATATCCAGCCGGGAGATGAGTTGGTGATTCCGTTGAAAAAGAAGCATCAGGATGCATATGAATTGGCAACTGTAAGATAGAGAGGAAAGATAGAAAAAATGAAAGCACTCATTTATGCCCGCGTAAGCACAAATAAAGAACAGCAGGAGACTTCATTAAAGCGGCAGGAGGAGGAGCTTACGGCCATTGCAGCCGAGAACGGCATGGAAGTCCTCAAAGTGATTTCTGAAAAAGCCAGCGGATACGAAATGGATCGGGACGGTGTATTTGAACTGCTTGATGAGATCAAAAATTCTGGAATTGATGTCATTTTGGTTCAGGATGAGACAAGGCTCGGGCGGGGAAATGCAAAAATCGCATTGCTTCATTGTATCTACAGAGAAGGTGTGAAGGTCTATACAACGGCTCACAGAGGTGAGCTGGAGCTATCGGAGGCTGACTCGATGGTGCTGGAGATCGTCAGCATTGTGGAGGAATACCAGCGGAAAATTCACAACATGAAAATCAAGCGGGGAATGAAGCGTGCAGTAAAAAATGGTTTTAAACCGCAAAAAAACCTGAAAAATCAACATGAAAACAGCGGAAAGGATAGAATAGAGGTCCCAATCTCAGAGATCGTCCGTCTAAGAGCGAATAAACTGACGTTCGCAGAAATCGCGGCTACGCTAAGAGGGTTTGGCTATGATGTGTCTAAAGCGACCGTCCACCGGCGGTTTCAGGAATACATAGAGAATGACGAGACAGCCGAGTGAATCAGTTGTAAAACTCTTTTTGATCTAGTACTATATAGACAAAATGCAATAAAGGAGTTTAACATGATTTCAAACGCAAAAATTGCCAGAATTAATGAACTTGCTGCGAAAGCTAAAGCTGGCGTTATGACTGAAGAAGAAAAAGCCGAACAGCAAAAGCTTCGTCAAGAGTACCTGAAAGGTTTTCGCTCTTCTATGAAAAACACATTAAAAAGTGTGAAAATCATTGACCCTGAAGGCAATGATGTAACACCAGAAAAGCTAAAAAAAGAACAAAGAAATAACAAACTTCACTAATATAAGAGGAATACGGAAATATCGTATTCCTCTTTTGCATATACTATAAGCAAAACTCTTATGTGACAAAATTCAACAAGTTTCTCTCAAATTTAAGCTGAAACAGTTGAGAAAAAGTCGTCAGACATTTATGATGTAAGGGTACAACACATAAGGAAGGGGATTTTTATGGATACAATTGAAAAGAAATCAGTTGCTACCATTCGCACACTGTCAATAGACGCTATTGAAAAAGCAAATTCTGGTCACCCAGGGATGCCAATGGGGGCCGCTCCAATGGCATACACGCTGTGGACAAAATTTATGAACGTAAGTCCAGCAAACCCTGGCTGGTTTAACCGTGACCGTTTTGTTTTATCTGCTGGACACGGATCAGCACTTTTATACAGCATGCTTCATTTAAGCGGGTTTGATCTTAGCATCGAAGATCTTAAGGGATTCCGCCAGTGGGGCAGCAAAACACCTGGACATCCGGAATTCGGACATACTGCCGGTGTTGATGCGACAACAGGTCCGCTTGGCCAAGGAATTGCCATGGCAGTCGGAATGGCTATCGCTGAACGCCATTTAGCTGAAACTTACAACCGTGATTCATTTAACGTAGTCGATCATTATACATACAGTATTTGCGGTGATGGTGATTTAATGGAAGGTATTTCTTCTGAAGCCGCT
The DNA here is from genome assembly GCF_058248265.1 of Bacillus sp. NS1. Classification (NCBI taxonomy): domain Bacteria; kingdom Bacillati; phylum Bacillota; class Bacilli; order Caryophanales; family Bacillaceae; genus Bacillus; species Bacillus sp. NS1. The sequence goes on from NZ_JBZAZF010000002.1 coordinate 958,734, forward strand.
TCACTCGCAGGCCATCTTCAGCTTGGCCGTCTGATCGTATTATACGATTCTAATGACATCTCTCTCGATGGAGATCTCGACCGTTCATTCTCTGAAAACGTGAAACAGCGATTTGAAGCAATGAATTGGGAAGTTCTTTATGTTGAGGATGGAAACAATATTGAAGAATTAACAGCGGCTATCGAAAAAGCACGCCAAAATGAAAAGAAACCTACATTAATTGAAGTGAAAACGACAATCGGATTCGGTTCACCTAACCGTGCCGGCACATCTGGTGTTCACGGTGCTCCGCTTGGTAAAGAGGAAAGCAAGTTAACAAAAGAAGCTTACGCGTGGACGTATGAAGAAGATTTCTACGTTCCGTCAGAAGTATATGAGCATTTCGCTTCAGCGGTTAAAGAATCAGGCGAGAAAAAGGAACAGGAATGGAAAGCCCAATTCGCTAAATATAAAGAAGTTTATCCTGAACTTGCTGAACAGCTTGAGCTTGCAATCAAAGGAGAGCTTCCGAAGGACTGGGATCAAGAGGTTCCTGTTTATGAAAAAGGAAGCAGCCTGGCATCACGTGCATCTTCTGGTGAAGTTCTCAACGGCCTTGCGAAAAAAATTCCTTTCTTTGTCGGAGGATCTGCTGACCTAGCGGGATCAAACAAAACGACAATTAAAAATGCCGGTGATTTTACAGCGGTTGATTACTCAGGCAAAAACTTCTGGTTTGGTGTTCGTGAATTTGCAATGGGTGCAGCCTTAAATGGTATGGCGCTTCATGGCGGACTTCGTGTATTCGGCGGAACTTTCTTTGTCTTCTCTGATTACCTGCGTCCGGCGATTCGCCTTGCAGCATTAATGGGTCTTCCTGTCACTTATGTCTTCACACATGACAGTATTGCTGTAGGTGAAGACGGCCCGACTCACGAGCCTGTTGAGCAGCTTGCTTCACTCCGTGCGATGCCTAATCTTTCCTTGATGCGTCCTGCAGACGGCAATGAGACAGCGGCAGCATGGAAGCTTGCAGTGCAAAGCACTGATCAGCCAACAGCGTTAGTATTGACACGCCAAAACCTTCCTACGATCGATCAAACAGCTGAAGAAGCATTGGCAGGAGTAGAAAAAGGTGCATATGTCGTTTCTAAATCTAAAAACGAAACACCTGACGCTCTTCTTATCGCTTCTGGCTCTGAAGTAGGTCTTGCGATTGAAGCACAGGCTGAATTGGCTAAAGAAAATATTGATGTTTCTGTTGTCAGCATGCCTTCAATGGACCGTTTCGATAAACAATCTGATGAATACAAAAACTCTGTTCTTCCTGCAGAGGTGAAAAAACGTCTTGCGATTGAGATGGGCGCATCATTTGGATGGGGCAAATACACAGGGCTTGAAGGAGACGTGCTCGGCATAGACCGATTCGGTGCATCTGCTCCTGGTGAAACCGTCATCAATGAATACGGCTTCTCAGTTCCAAACGTAGTGAACCGAGTTAAAGCATTAATCAATAAGTAAGAGTCTTTTAAAGAGGATGAGTCAAATCATCCTCTTTTTCTTGTTTATCCGACAAAAATAGTATTGGCTGTTTAACAGTAATAGACAATTCTTTCTTTTCTTCTTTTGTATAATAGAGAGCAAATGAAATGCTGCTGGAAAAGGGGATGAAAAGATGGAACGTCACTACTATACGCACCTGATAAAAGAGGAGTTTGCTAATCACTATTTCGGGCGGGAATCGGTTATGTTTGAGCTGTTTCAAGACTATCATTGGACAAGCCTGACAAAGCAGCAGTATCAAATGACAGAGAAACAGATTCAATATATTACACAGCCAATCCCGATTTTACATATGCATCAGCGATTAAAAATGAATTTAAACAATACGGATTACAGACAACTGGATTATATTTATAGATTAGCTTTGCCGAAAGCAAAAGGCCACGCTACGCTTATGATGAAGGAGCATATGATAGAAATAGTGGCTTCGGGGGATTACGAGGCAGAAACGATTTTCTTTGAAGTATTGAGAAAAGTAAGCCCTTGCTTTCTGGCTATGGATTTCAATTCGAAGCGTTATGGATGGCTAAATCCGGTGAAAGAAAGAAATTTTGTCTAAAACCGAAGAAAAAGAGATGTAAATGTTGTATAATAGCTTTTGGTTTAGTACACTTTAAACTAGACAACATGAAGGAGGAAATAAAATGACTTTATGGGTTGGCATCCTAGTGGGCGTTGTTGCATTGCTCATAGGTGTTGCACTCGGGTTTTTTATTGCTCGTAAATATATGATGAGCTATCTTAAAAAGAATCCGCCTATTAATGAACAAATGTTACGCATGATGATGATGCAAATGGGAATGAAACCTTCTCAAAAGAAAATCAATCAAATGATGAAAGCCATGAATAATCAAACGAAATAATACGTAAAGATTATGATATAGAGAAACATGGTTATAAAATAAAAAACCCTTATACGGGTTTTTTATTTTGCAATCATTCATCACCCGCTACTGCTCGAAGGCGCTGCTTTTGATATTGTATGAGAAGATGGTCAAGCTCCTGACTGAGCTCTATCGTAATATGAGATGTCATTCCGTTCGCCATGACAATTTGCAGCAGCTCTGCTCTTTTTTTTTCAATTTCATTTAATAGATGCTCTCTAATCACAGGGATGTATCCTTTCATACATTAGATCTTCAAAGTGAATGTTTATATTATATCCATATTTATACTAATTTTCAAATGAGAAGGAGTACAATATCTCAATGTCAAATTAAATTATATAAGTTTTTTTTGAAAATAGAAATCCTTCAAGTGAAAGTGTTAAAAAAATGAAATGATTTTGTCATAACTTGAAGGAATGTCAAATCATGAAGGGATGATGACATGGGAGACGTGAATTACTTTTTGACATTCGGGGCGGGATTTTTATCCTTTATTTCGCCTTGCTGCCTGCCGCTCTACCCAGCTTTCTTGTCATATATTACAGGAGTCAGTATGGATGATGTGAAAACAGAAAAGCTGTTGCTGCAGAAAAGAAGCTTGTTTCATACTTTATGTTTTTTGCTTGGCTTTTCAGTCATTTTTATCGCTTTAGGCTATGGAACATCTTTTATTGGCAGCCTGTTTAGGGATTATCACGATGCGATTCGGCAAATTGGCGCATTGCTTATTATTTTGTTCGGTTTCATTACGCTTGGTGTGTTCCGGCCTGAGGCCATGATGAAAGAGCGGAGAATCCATTTTAAACATAAACCAAGCGGATTTTTAGGCTCCGTCTTAATCGGAATGGCATTTGCGGCGGGATGGACGCCATGTACAGGTCCGATATTGGCTGCTGTGATCACACTTGCAAGCACAAATCCAGGCTCAGCGGTGCCGTACATGATGTTATATGTACTTGGTTTTGCTGTCCCGTTTCTATTATTGTCTTTCTTCATCACAAAGCTGAAGTGGATAAGAAAGAACCAGCTTTTGATCATGAAAGCAGGCGGCGTTTTGATGATTGTGATCGGTGTGTTGTTATTCTTTAATTGGATGAGCCTGATTATTATTTTGCTGTCAGATCTTTTTGGAGGATTTACTGGTTTTTGACGGTAAATTACTTTCGTACTACTATTAGTCCTTTTGTTTTTGGTACAATAAGACTATTATATGTGGAAATCGATTGTTGGAGGGGAATATGACAAGAGTTTTAGTTGTAGACGACGCCAAGTTCATGAGGGTGAAAATCAGAGAGATCTTGGAAGAGGCAAATTACATAATCGCAGGCGAAGCGGCAGACGGTGAGCAAGCAGCGGAACTGTATAAAAAACTGCGGCCAGACATCGTGACAATGGATATTACAATGCCAGTGAAAAACGGCATTAAGGCGCTACGTGATATCTTAACCTTTGATCCTAAAGCGAAGGTCATCATGTGCACCGCCATGCGCCAGCAAAGAATTGTAACGGAAGCGATTGAGCTGGGGGCAAAGGACTTTATTGTCAAGCCGTTCGAGGAAACAAAAGTGTTGGAAGCTGTCAGCCGCGTTATGGGATATTAACGTCATTTCTTTTCAAAATGGTTTTTTTTATTGTTTTGGAGTATAGTATATAGTATCAACACTCCTAGAAACAAAGGAATGATAAGTATGATGATTATAGTTTCATCGATTATTGCTGTGTTAATGGCTGTAGCTGTGATGGTGGTCAGAATAAAGTCCTCTGACAAGCCCGTTTCACCGAAAAAAATCATTCTTCCGCCGATTTTTATGAGTACGGGAGCGTTAATGTTTTTATTTCCGGTATTTTGGGTCACTGGTGCAGAGTTTTTAGAATCAATCACTTTAGGCGTGATTTTCTCAATTTTTCTCATCAAAACTTCTAAGTTTGAAATTAAAAATAATGAAATTTACATGAAACGCTCTAAAGCATTCGTATTTATATTAGTCGGCCTTTTGGTGATCAGAATCGCGATGAAATCGATATTGAGCACATCAATTGACTACGGCGCACTGAGTGGAATGTTTTGGATTCTGGCATTCGGTATGATCGTCCCGTGGAGAATCGCCATGTATTTATCATATCGAAAACTTCATAACGAGCTGCAGTCAGCTAATATTCAAATGAATTAAAAAACCTTTCCTCCTATCAGGAAAGGTTTTTTATTTAAGAAGAGTCTGATAAGGCTCGAGATCAATTTTTTTGTCCCGCAGATGTCTTTTTAAGAAGGTGTGGTCTCTTTTAGGAGTTGCGAGAATGTAGCCTCTGATCATCAGTTGCTGATCAATCTTTGATACCTTTTCTTCTAATGCAAGCTCACCGATTTTGCCTGCGATTTTCGCTTTTGCTGCATCTCTGAACAGCTCCGGAACCGGCGATACCAATTCATTAAGAAATTGTTTGTTTTCATTGCTCCACAAATGCCTGCTGTTTTCAATATAGTAATCCTGCCAATCAAGCTCTGACTTGCCGTCTTCTTTCGGTAAACGCTTTAAAAACTTTCGAAACATAAAAAAACCGCCGATTGATAATAAGACAACCATCATGATTACCCAAAACAGAATAAACCACAAAAACCAGCCTTCCAGCATCAATCATTCCCCCTTATTCTAACCATATTGTATACGAAGAAAGATTAGAAGAACACAGTAAAAAAAGAATAGAAAAAGTGATAGACGTCTAGTCAAAAGAGATAGTAGATCATATTCTATTGTATAGTGAATCTGCTATTTGGCCATGGGAGAGTCACTAGAGGGTATTTGACGATAAATGGACGGAAAAAAAGTCACTTTCATAATAGGGGATGAAAGTGACTTTTTATGTTAGCTAAGAGGGAATTGAAGAGAAAAAGAAGAACCATCCTCTGTTTCTTTATTTACTGCAACTGTGAGTATTTGATTTTCGCATTCGGTTTGAATGGTTTTGTCATTAAAATAAAAAGGAAGCATCATTTGTTTTTCAAAAGTCTGCCCTGACGATTTGACTGTTAAAATGAACTCGCATCCAGACAGGGTAACCGTTACTTGTGTCGGCTGTAAAAAAGTCAGATCTGCTTCTATAATATACTGCTGACTTGTTTCATATAAATCAATAGGCAATGTTTCGTCGTACCAGGCGAAGGGGTCTTCAAAAAATTGCCGAAGCCATTCATCCATACTATCGAAATCATTAGCATCATTACGTTTTGAATGGGTCATGGAAGCATTCCTCCACATATCAACCTTGCTTTACATCATATGCGGAATATCAGAAATGGGTGAACGCATAAAAAAACAGACACTAAGGTCTGCTTTTTTTTTACATATCATGGCTTGAGTTGTGCTTCTGTCTTGTGTGGTTTCGGTTTTTCACTTTTTTGCTTCCGCTGAGAGGCTCCGGCTGACCCGGATTGTGTCCTTTAGGGGCGTTTTTATGCATATCTTTACTTGTATTTTTATTGGTCATAAAATGAGAACCTCCTTAAAAGAGTCCGGTTATTGATTGGTTTTTCTTTTTTTATTATTTTGGCGTTCAGCTTCAGTCAGTACAAGCTGGTCGTTTTCGACGTAGCCAGCGCCTTTGCCTTGGCTTTTCGCGTCATTCATCCCGTTAATTACGTGATTTGCTTTTCTTTTGACCATCATTATCACCTCAATCATAATATGGCTCCTTTTGTTGCGTTATATGAGAGAGCTTAAACAGTAATAATTACCGGTACATTTGTCCGATAAGCCGAACTTATTGTATTTAATAAAAACATTGATATTTACTTATGTATGATTTTGTTTTAATATGAAATTGTGAGAAAATTGTGATGGAATTTACTTCATCTGAGAATGATCTGATCTGAAGGGGGATTTTGGAGAATGGCAAACGAGCAAAAAACTGCAGCAAAAGACGTTTTCCAAGCAAGAAAAACGTTTACTACTAATGGGAAAACATATCATTACTACTCTTTAAAGGCGTTAGAAGATTCAGGTATCGGAAAGGTTTCGAAACTTCCTTATTCCATCAAAGTTCTTTTAGAATCAGTATTGCGTCAAGTTGACGGATTCGTTATCAAAAAAGAACACGTGGAAAATTTGGCAAAATGGGGAACTGCCGAATTAAAGGAAATCGACGTTCCATTTAAACCGTCTCGTGTTATTTTACAAGACTTCACAGGGGTTCCGGCAGTAGTAGACCTTGCTTCACTGCGTAAAGCGATGGCAGCTGTCGGCGGAGATCCTGATAAAATTAACCCTGAAATTCCTGTTGATCTCGTTATCGACCACTCTGTACAGGTTGATAAAGCGGGCACAGAAGATGCGTTAGCTATTAATATGGACTTGGAATTCGAAAGAAATGCAGAGCGCTACAAATTTTTAAGCTGGGCAAAGAAAGCGTTTAATAACTATCAGGCAGTGCCGCCTGCAACAGGTATCGTACACCAGGTAAACCTAGAGTTCCTGGCGAGCGTCGTTCATGCCATTGAAGAAGACGGCGAACTTGTAACATATCCTGATACGCTTGTCGGAACAGACTCACATACCACAATGATTAACGGTATTGGCGTTCTCGGCTGGGGTGTCGGCGGAATTGAAGCTGAGGCGGGAATGCTTGGACAGCCATCTTACTTCCCGGTTCCTGAGGTAATCGGCGCGAAACTTGTCGGAAAGCTTCCAAACGGAACAACCGCTACTGACTTGGCGTTAAAAGTGACACAGGTGCTTCGTGAAAAAGGTGTTGTCGGCAAGTTTGTTGAGTTCTTTGGACCGGGAATTGCTGAACTGCCGCTTGCAGATCGCGCAACAATTGCGAACATGGCTCCGGAATACGGTGCTACATGCGGGTTCTTCCCAGTAGATGAAGAAGCGCTAAACTACCTGCGCCTGACAGGTCGTGATCCTGAACATATTGATGTAGTAGAAGCATACTGCAGAAGCAACGGCTTGTTCTACACACCAGATGCGGAAGACCCTCAATTTACTGATGTGGTTGAAATTGACCTGTCTCAAATTGAAGCAAACTTATCAGGTCCAAAACGCCCTCAGGATTTGATTCCGCTTTCTGCTATGCAGGAAACGTTTAAAAAGCATTTGGTCAGCCCTGCGGGTAACCAAGGATTCGGTTTAAATGCTGATGAAGAAGAAAAAGAAATTAAGTTTAAACTCCTTAACGGCGAAGAAACAGTTATGAAAACGGGTGCGATCGCCATTGCTGCGATTACAAGCTGTACGAATACTTCCAACCCGTACGTTCTGATCGGCGCCGGACTTGTAGCGAAAAAAGCGGTTGAGTTAGGGCTTAAAGTGCCTAATTACGTAAAAACGTCACTTGCACCGGGTTCTAAAGTCGTTACAGGGTATCTTGTGAATTCAGGCCTTCTTCCATACATGAAAGAACTTGGTTTTAACCTCGTTGGGTACGGATGTACAACATGTATCGGAAACTCAGGTCCGCTTTCCCCAGAAATCGAAGAAGCGGTTGCAAAAAATGATCTTCTGATTACGTCTGTTCTCTCCGGAAACCGTAACTTTGAAGGGCGTATTCACCCGCTTGTTAAGGGCAACTATCTTGCTTCTCCGCCGCTAGTTGTGGCATATGCGCTGGCTGGAACGGTAAACATTAACCTGAAAACCGATCCGATCGGTGTGGGCAAAGATGGTAAAAACGTATACTTTAACGATATTTGGCCTTCAATGGACGAAATCAATTCACTTGTTAAGCAAACTGTTACGCCTGAGCTCTTCCGCAAAGAGTATGAAACAGTATTTGATGACAACAAGCGTTGGAACGAGATTGAAACAACAGACGAAGCGTTATATAAATGGGATAACGAGTCAACTTACATTCAAAACCCGCCATTCTTCGAAGAAATGTCCGTTGAGCCAGGTAAGGTTGAGCCGTTAAAAGGTCTGCGTGTTGTCGGTAAATTCGGCGATTCAGTCACAACTGACCATATTTCTCCTGCGGGAGCAATCGGGAAAGATACGCCTGCCGGAAAGTATTTGCAAGAGAAAGGTGTTTCTCCTCGTGACTTTAACTCCTACGGTTCCCGCCGCGGAAACCATGAAGTTATGATGAGAGGAACATTTGCAAACATCCGCATCAAAAACCAAATTGCACCGGGTACAGAAGGCGGATTTACAACGTACTGGCCGACTGGTGAAGTAACGTCCATCTATGATGCGTGCATGAGATACAAAGAAGATAAAACAGGCCTTGTCGTATTAGCTGGAAAAGACTATGGTATGGGTTCTTCACGTGACTGGGCTGCAAAAGGAACAAACCTTCTTGGCATCAGAACGGTAATTGCTGAGAGCTTTGAAAGAATTCACAGAAGCAACCTTGTATTCATGGGTGTGCTGCCGCTTCAATTTAAACAAGGTGAAAATGCGGAAACACTCGGCTTAACTGGTAAAGAAGTCATCGAGGTAGATGTTGATGAAAGCGTACGCCCTCGTGATATCGTTACAGTAAGAGCAATTGATGAAGACGGAAATGCAAAAACATTTGAAGCACTTGTCCGCTTTGATAGTGAAGTTGAAATTGATTACTACCGCCATGGCGGCATCCTGCAAATGGTGCTTCGCGATAAAATGAAGCAGTCCTGATGAATCAATAGGAAGAGAAGGCATTAAGCTTTCTCTTCTTTTTATGACAAAGTGTGCTGCGGAGGTGGCATATGCTGAAAAAATGGCTCGCAGGGATCCTGCTTATCATGCTTGCCGGTTATATGGGATGGAATTTGTATCAAACATACAGCAAAAAAGAAATCGGGATTGAAGAGGGACAGCAAGCACCTGATTTTTCTTTGAAAACGCTATCAAGAGAGGAACGTTCCTTACAAGACACAAAAGGCAAAAAAGTGCTGCTCAATTTTTGGGCAACTTGGTGTAAACCGTGCCGTCAGGAAATGCCTGCGATGGAACAGCTGCAAAAAGAGCACGCTGACGAACTTGCGGTTGTTGCGGTTAATTTCACTTCAGCAGAGAAAAGCGAAAAACAGGTTCAGGCGTTTGCTGATACGTATGACTTAACGTTTCCCATCCTGATTGATAAAAAAGGGATTAATGCTGACTATAATGTGTTGTCATACCCAACGACGTATATCTTAGATGAAAAAGGCGTCATACAAGACATACACATTGGCACCATGACAAAAAAAGAAATGGAACAAAAACTGGATCTTGATTAGATTCAGTTTTTTTATGTTCAGATATGCTTACAAGTTTTCAGAATTGGAGAAAATAAAAGAATATGCGGAGGTGAGAAGAGTGAAGAAGATGAGAAAGCGTTCTTTTCATGAGCTTGTCATGGAAAACAAAAAAGAGCTGATGACCAATACGGAGTATTTAAATCAGCTTGAGGAAAAGCTTGAACAGCGATTTAAGCAAAAATAACCTTTAATTTGTATTCATGTTTACCCCTCCTTTTGAGAATCCTATCTGTTGAGGAGGGATAAACATGGGAAACAACAAGAAAAACGGTCAGCCTCAATATGCTCCAAGCCACTTGGGTACTAAGCCTGTAAAATATAAAGCCAATAAAGGGGAAAAAATGCATGATACTTCCGGACAGCAGCCAATCATCATGCAGACAAAAGGCGAGTAACGCCGAATCGAGTTTATTTTTTCTAGGAGGTACATCCGAATGACAAAGAATCAAAATCAATATCAACAGCCTAATCCTGATGATCGTTCTGATAACGTAGAAAAATTGCAGGATATGGTTCAAAATACAATTGAAAACATAGAAGAAGCAGAAGCATCAATGGAGTTTGCTTCAGGAGAAGATAAACAGCGTATCAAAGAAAAAAATGAAAGACGCGAACAGAGTATCGAAGCGTTTCGCAATGAAATTCAAGACGAATCCGCAGCGAGACAAAACGGATACCGTTCATAAAAACCAGGGAAACCTGGTTTTTTTCTTTCTGATTTGATTATGGTAAAATGGGGCTAAATTGACGTTAAGGGAGCAGAGTAATCTTGCATATATCAAAAACAGAAATAGAAGTGCGTTATGCAGAAACAGATCAAATGGGGATTGTCTATCACGCAAATTATCTTGTGTGGATGGAGGTCGGCAGAACCGCCCTCATTAAGGACTTAGGCTTTTTATACAGTGATATGGAAAAGAAAGGCGTTCTGTCTCCAGTCGTTGATATCAATATTTCCTATAAAAAGCCGCTTCATTACGGAGAAACTGCGGTTGTGCACACATGGATAGAGCAATACAACGGCTTTAAAACCGTCTATGGTTATCACATTTATAATCCGGCCGGTGAGCTTTCCATCGAAGCTACCTCATCTCATATTTGTGTAGATAAAGAAAGCTTTAAGCCTATACAGTTCCGTAAAGCTTTCCCTGATTGGCACGCAGCATATGAAAAGGCCAAAAAATAGGGAAGTGAACGAGATATGGCGTTTGGAGTGAAACGTGAGGAACTCAACCGGTGGAAACAAGCAGTAAAAAGAGGAGAAATCGCATTTTTAACACATTACTGGCTGGATGACCGGTTTCCGGAAGCAAAAACTGTGACAAAAGCAGGCTGTGCAGATATTGATAAGCTGATTCAGTGGGGAGCGGCGTATGGTTTAAAAAAAGAATGGATACATAAAAAAAGTGAATTTCCTCACTTTGATCTGCTGGGTGAGACGCAAAAATATATTTTGGAACAAGAAAACCTGACAGATCATCTTGCCCGATTTCATCTATAAAAAAAGAACGCACATAACGTGCGTTCTTTTTTTATTGGTATTCAAAAACCGGTTCATCAGCGTCTGCTGAATAGCTGACTAGAAGGTCGTGGTTATCGAAGTACCATAGATCACTTTCTTCAATAAAGAAGGTGATGCCGCCGGCTTCTGTAGTGGCTCCAGCCTCTTGCGGGGCGTCTTTCGCCACTCCGAGGGAAAATCCCTTTTGAACGTTGCTGCAGCCGCCGTAGCGGACGAAAAAGCGAACCTGGTCTCCGCTTTCTAAATCGAGCTCTTCCTTATACCAGTTCAGTGCGTCTTTGTTAATTGTCATATTCATAACAGAACACCCCTTTGTTCTTCATTTGAATTTTCTCTATTATAAACGTATTAGGCTATTCTGTGTCAAAAGAGAAGGTTTATAACCATTTCACTTTAGGTTCTGTTTTATTGATAATTCGTTTAATGTTCGCCCGGTGTCTGTATATCACAAAAATAGTGAGCAGGGTAACGACAACCAATAAATACTTATCATGGACAAAGAGACTATATATAACAGTATAGATCCCTGTTAACATCGATGACAGAGAAACAAATTTAGTCAAGTATAAAAAGATGAAAAATACCGCGACCATCGTGATAAATAACAAAGGTGCGTAAAATAGCAAAACGCCTCCGGACGTTGCCACGGCTTTGCCGCCTTTAAATTTAGCGAAAATGGGAAACACATGGCCTAAGACCGCAAAGACTCCTGCTAGTAGCGGGTGAATATCAACATGCATGAGGAAAGGCAATGCAGTTGCCAGCGTCCCTTTCAAAATATCTCCGGCTATGACAACCGAACCAGCTTTTACGCCCAGCGTACGGAATGCATTAGTAGCGCCTAAGTTGCCGCTTCCGTGCTCCCGAATATCAATTCCCTTGGCAAGCTTGCCCACAATTAAGCCAGATGGAATGCTGCCTATCAAGTAGGCCAAAATAATCAATAAAGCAATTAACATCTACATTTCTCCTTTTTCAAAATCCCTTCTTTCTATTTTAACATGAGATGTCATGATCTGATGATAAGTTTTTTATAAAGTTTACTTACAAATCTAATCAAACATGCATCATATTTTGATTTCTTTCATTTTGATCGTGTAGAATAAATAAAAAAGGAGTGGTACATGATGCAAAACCCATCCAAAACGGAAATTAAAGAGATTCTTGATCAAAGCAAGCGAATCGCGGTGGTGGGGCTTTCAGACCGCCCGGATAGAACGTCATATATGGTTTCAAAAGCGATGCAGGATGCGGGCTATGAAATCATTCCCGTCAATCCTACAATTGATGAGGCGCTAGGTGTCAAAGCCGTTTCATCTTTAAAAGAGATTGACGGCCCGATTGACATTGTCAATGTATTCCGGCGCTCAGAGCAGCTGCCAGGCGTGGCGAAAGAGTTTCTGGAGACAGATGCTCCAGTATTTTGGGCACAGCAGGGGCTGGTAAACGAAGAAGCTTACCAGATGCTAAAGGAAAAAGACAGAACGGTTATCATGGATCTGTGCATAAAAGTGGCGCACGCTGTAACAAAATAGGTGCAGAACTGCAAAAATCCTTGTGAATTCAAGGATTTTTGCTTTTTAATTTTAAGATATTGTTTGCGTATTACGGTGAAACAGATACAATAAAGCTTGAACAGCTTTTTTTGAATACCTTGTCTAGCTGGGTTTCGGCCGTTCGATTTGCGAAGGTCTGCTGCTTTATATATAATAAACAAACATACGTTCTCATAGTGTGAAAACAGCACTAGCCGATGTTTTGCGAACTGATTCGTTAGCTCTATGTTGCGATTGCAAACATATTGGTTATAATGAGGAGTCCAAGGCAGTACCGGCTCGAGGCGAGGTTTATAACAAATACTTTATACAAATTGATGGTGTAACACTGAAAAGAGAAAGACAATGTTAGTTTTTGAAAGGGGTTTGTACGTTTGGCTAGAAAACAGCAATTTGATTACAACGAAGATGCCATACAGGTGCTCGAAGGCCTTGAGGCTGTCAGGAAAAGGCCCGGTATGTATATTGGTTCTACTGACGCGCGAGGCTTGCACCACTTGGTTTATGAAATTGTAGATAACTCTGTCGACGAGGTGCTTGCCGGCCATGGAGATCACATAATCGTCAAAATACATAAAGACAACAGTATATCTGTACAGGATAGAGGCCGCGGCATGCCAACCGGAATGCATAAGCTCGGCAAACCAACCCCTGAAGTGATTTTAACGGTGCTTCATGCCGGAGGAAAGTTCGGCCAAGGCGGATATAAGACAAGCGGAGGGCTGCACGGAGTTGGTGCATCAGTTGTGAATGCTTTATCTGAATGGCTGACGGTTACCATTGAGCGGGACGGTTTCGTCTATCAGCAGCGTTTTGAAAACGGAGGAAAACCTGTCACATCTCTCGAAAAGATCGGCAAAACAAAAAAGACAGGAACGCTAACGCACTTTAAGCCAGATCCAACAATGTTCAGTACAACGACTTATAATTTTGAAACGCTTTCTGAGCGCTTAAGAGAATCTGCATTTTTGTTAAAAGGATTAAAAATTGAGCTGATTGACGAGCGCAATGACCAGCAGGAGGTCTTTTATTATGAGAACGGCATAGAGGCGTTTGTCGCGTACTTAAATGAGGAAAAAGACGTCTTGTCTGAAGTGGTTTCGTTTGAGGGAGAGCATCATTCAATAGAAGTGGACTTTGCGTTCCAGTTCAACGACGGCTATTCTGAAAACATTTTATCGTTTGTTAACAACGTCAGAACAAAAGACGGCGGGACTCATGAGTCAGGTGCAAAAACAGCGATGACACGTGCTTTTAATGAATATGCGCGAAAAGTGGCTTTGCTGAAAGAAAAGGATAAAAACCTGGAAGGCACCGATATAAGGGAAGGGCTTTCAGCCATTATTTCTGTTCGGATTCCTGAGGAGCTTCTTCAATTTGAAGGACAAACAAAAGGGAAGCTCGGTACTAGTGAAGCGAGATCAGCAGTTGATGCGATTGTTTCAGAGCAGCTTGCTTACTTTTTAGAGGAAAACCGGGATACTGCAACGCTTCTTGTCAAAAAAGCAATCAAAGCGAGCCAGGCACGCGAAGCGGCACGCAGAGCCCGTGAAGAAGCAAGAAGCGGCAAAAAACGAAAAAAATCAGAAGCGACATTAAGCGGGAAGCTGACGCCTGCGGGTTCGAGAAACCCGGCAAAAAATGAATTGTATCTCGTTGAGGGGGATTCAGCAGGAGGGTCGGCAAAGCAGGGAAGAGACCGCAGATTCCAAGCGGTTCTGCCTTTACGCGGTAAAGTCATTAATACGGAAAAGGCTAAGCTTGCTGATATCTTTAAAAATGAAGAGATCAATACGATCATTCATGCGATCGGCGGCGGAGTCGGAGCAGATTTCTCAATCGATGATATCAACTATGACAAAATCATCATTATGACCGATGCCGATACGGACGGCGCTCATATTCAAGTGCTGCTTCTTACCTTTTTCTATCGCTATATGAAGCCGCTCATTGAACATGGCAAAGTGTTCATTGCACTGCCTCCTTTATATAAGGTCAGCAAAGGAAGCGGGAAAAAGGAAATCATTGAATACGCATGGTCTGATGAAGAGATGGATGATGTCCTGAAAAAAGTCGGCAAAGGCTATACGATTCAACGATATAAGGGTCTTGGAGAGATGAACGCAGACCAGCTGTGGGAAACGACGATGAATCCGGAGTCCCGTACGCTTGTTAGGGTCAAAATCGATGATGCGGCACGTGTAGAGAGACGTGTCACGACATTAATGGGAGACAAAGTAGAGCCGCGCAGAAAGTGGATTGAGAAAAACGTCGCTTTTGGCTTAGATGAAGAAAGCAATATTTTAGAAAATGAAAACTTATCGGTCGCTGAGGAGGTTTAATGTTGTCACAGCCAGAATTATTTCATGATTTACCATTAGAAGAGGTGATCGGCGACCGTTTTGGACGCTATAGTAAATATATTATTCAAGACAGGGCGCTTCCAGATGCAAGAGACGGCTTAAAGCCGGTACAGCGCAGAATCCTGTATGCGATGCATACAGATGGAAACACGTTTGATAAAAACTTCAGAAAAGCGGCCAAAACGGTCGGTAATGTCATCGGTAACTATCATCCGCATGGTGACAGTTCGGTTTATGAAGCAATGGTGCGGATGAGCCAGGATTGGAAAGTGCGAAATGTATTAATTGAAATGCATGGGAACAATGGAAGTATCGACGGAGATCCCCCGGCAGCCATGCGTTATACAGAAGCGAGATTATCTCCGATCGCATCTGAGCTTCTTCGGGATATTGATAAAAATACGGTTGAATTTGTGCCGAACTTCGATGATACAAGCAAGGAACCTGTCGTACTCCCGGCGATGTTTCCTAACCTATTGGTCAACGGATCTACCGGGATATCAGCAGGATACGCAACCGACATTCCCCCTCATCATCTGGGTGAAGTCATTGATGCTGTCATTAAACGCATTCAAATGCCATCTTGCTCTGTTGATGAACTGATGGAAGTCATTAAAGGGCCTGATTTTCCGACAGGCGGTATTATTCAAGGCGTTGACGGCATAAAAAAAGCCTACGAAACAGGAAAAGGAAAAATCATTATCCGCGGAAAAGCTGAAATTGAAGGAATCAGAGGCGGACGTGAACAAATTGTTATTACGGAAATTCCATTTGAAGTAAACAAAGCAAACTTAGTGAAAAAAATGGACGAGTACCGCATTGATAAAAAAGTTGAGGGCATCTCAGAGGTTCGCGATGAAACGGATCGAACTGGTCTGAGAGTGGTCATTGAACTGAAAAAAGAAGCGGATGCAAAAGGCATTTTGAATTTCTTATATAAAAATACCGATTTGCAGATCACCTATAACTTTAATATGGTGGCTATCCATAATCGCCGTCCGATGCTGATGAGCCTACCGTCTATTTTGGATGCATATATTGGCCACCAAAAGGAAGTCGTCACAAACCGGTCCGTTTATGAGCTTCAAAAAGCAAAAGATAGACATCACATCGTAGAAGGTCTCATGAAAGCTTTGTCTATTTTGGATGAAGTCATTGCTACAATTCGTTCTTCAAGCGATAAACGTGACGCTAAAAACAACTTGATAGCGAAATATGAATTTACAGAGCCTCAAGCTGAAGCCATCGTGTCATTGCAGCTATATCGTTTAACCAATACAGATATCACAGCACTGAAGGAAGAGGCAGAAGAGCTCGGCAAAAAAATTGAAGAGCTCGAATCCATTCTGAGCAATGATAAAAAGCTGTTAAAAGTGATTACAAACAGCTTAAAAGCATTGAAAAAGAAATATGCAGACACAAGACGCTCCGTGATTGAAGAAAAAATTGAGGAAATTAAGATTAACCTTGAAGTTATGGTAGCGTCTGAGGATGTATATGTGACCGTTACGAAGGATGGTTACCTAAAACGGACGAGCCAGCGCTCATTTGCCGCTTCCAACGGCCAGGATTTCGGAATGAAAGATACGGACAGGATGCTGCATCAGTTTGAAATGAATACGACGGATGTGCTGCTGCTCTTTACGAACAAAGGAAGCTACATCTATTGCCCGGTTCATCAGCTGCCTGATATCAGATGGAAGGACATGGGCCAGCATTTTTCAAATATGATCACGATTGACCGTGATGAAACGATTGTAAAGGCTATACCGATCAAAGAATTTGATCCGTCGGCGTATCTTTTGTTCTTTACGAGAAACGGAATGGTGAAAAAGACAGAGCTCACCCATTATAAAGCACAGCGTTATTCTAAAGCGCTTGTGGCCCTAAATCTGAAGGGTGAAGACGAACTGATTGATGTGCATGTAACAAATGGGGATAGCCAGATCTTTATGGCCACTCACCTAGGATATGGCTTATGGTTTGGAGAAGACGAAGTAAATGTAGTTGGCGCGCGTGCCGCTGGTGTCAAAGGGATTAACTTAAAAGAAGATGACTTTGTTGTTTCTGGAGAGATCCTTCAAGAATCTGATTCAATTGTATTGTTCACACAGCGGGGAGCGGTGAAACGCATGAGTCTTTCCGAGTTTGAAAAAACATCCCGTGCAAAACGCGGTGTCGTGATGCTAAGGGAACTGAAGAAGAACCCTCATCGGGTCGTAGCAATGTTCGCTTGCGGTCTTGAACAGCGACTTATGGTGGAAACAGAAAAAGGCGACAGAAAAGAACTGCAGGCTAAAGACCTGCGGACAAACGACAGATACAGCAATGGCTCTTTCTTTATTGATGAAGAGGAATCAGGCAAGGTCACAGCTGTCTGGCGCCTTCATACAGAACAATAATAAAAAACCCGCTCATGTGATATGAGCGGGTTTCGTTTTTCAATTAGCTTTCATGTTTCAATTAGCTTTCATGGCTGGTGAAAAGATCTGTAAAGGCATGAACAAATTCGATTCCTTGCCATACAAATAAATTCAGCGCTGTGAAAGAAAATAAGCCTAAAATCACCATTCTTAAGATAAACAACATGTTTAACAGCCTCCTCATATTTTCGTTATATAATCGGGTGATGTTGAACATGAAGTTTGCCGAAATAAGACGATTGATAAAATTTGGCCAGTATAAAGCTTTTTTTCCGCTGGCGCCTGCGGGAATATCCCGTACTTTTGCTTTCAGCGGTCAGAAGCAGAACAGCCATTGCCCATAAAGCAGTCAGCGCAAATGCCCCTGTGATGGATTTCTTCTCATCATCAGCATTTTGGCCGGCTTTCATCTCATGCATTTCCTGCTGGTCGGCTACGGCTTTATAATGATGGCCGATATCAAAGGCGTGGGGAATTGAGAACAAATGAAAACTGGCAATCGCCAAAAATAAGATGGACGCTTTCAGTATCGTTACTTTTTTCAAATGATCTCCCCCTCCTTTAATATTACTGAATATTTTTATAATAATACCCTAATACATCCTAAAAGTAAACCTGATTTATTAAATTTAAAAACAAATTTCACTTTGTTAAGTATATATCTTTTTGCTTATTTTTGAAAGAGAAATTTCTTTTATTAGTGTATGTATACCCGGTCTAAGGTGTGAATAAAAACACATTTTAAAAGATATGCTTGTTGTTTAGGAGTTATGACTGTATCAAAGGAAACGGGAAGGGTCAGGAAAGCAATTCTTACATATTAAAAGAGAACACTTTTTACAAGCTTGCAAGAAATATTTTTATTCATAGGAAAATAATAGAGAGGGGACCGAAGGCGTGAACTTCAATCTAGAACAATAATCTTCCCGAAAAAACTTCCTAATTCGACATATTGTGATATAATAAGACTCAGTATGTTAAAAAATCTAACATCAAATATGAATTCACAATGAATTGATGAAAACGGGAGGTAAATATGGAGTCTTTTTTCAACAGTTTGATTAATATTCCAAGTGATTTTATCTGGAAATATTTATTTTATATTTTAATAGGACTTGGATTATTTTTTACACTTCGTTTTGGTTTTATCCAATTCCGTTATTTTATTGAAATGTTCAGAATAGTGGGAGAGAAGCCTGAAGGAAACAAAGGTGTTTCATCTATGCAGGCGTTCTTTATTTCTGCCGCATCCCGAGTCGGTACAGGGAATTTGACTGGTGTTGCCTTAGCAATTGCGACAGGCGGGCCGGGCGCTGTATTTTGGATGTGGGTTGTAGCTGCTGTAGGCATGGCTTCAAGCTTTGTTGAGAGTACGTTAGCACAGCTTTATAAAGTGAAGGACGGAAACGATTTCCGCGGCGGACCGGCCTACTATATTCAAAAAGGTCTTGGAATCAGATGGCTCGGCATCGTATTCGCTGTCTTGATTACTGTATCATTCGGTTTAATCTTTAACGCTGTTCAATCCAATACAATTGCAGGAGCGTTAGAAGGCGCATTTCATGTGAACAAAACAGTTGTGGCTATTGTTCTTGCTGCTTTAACGGCTTTTATTATTTTCGGCGGTTTAAAACGTGTAGTCGCAGTAACACAATTGATTGTTCCGGTCATGGCTGGTCTTTATATTCTCATTGCTCTATATGTTGTATTCACCAATATTTCTGCATTCCCAAGCGTTATTGCGACAATTGTCAAAAATGCTTTGGGATTCGAACAAGTTGTCGGCGGAGGACTGGGAGCAATCATCGTCATTGGTGCACAGCGCGGACTTTTCTCTAACGAAGCGGGAATGGGTAGTGCGCCTAATGCTGCTGCGACAGCTCATGTTTCGCATCCGGCAAAGCAGGGATTTATTCAAACATTAGGCGTGTTTTTCGATACATTTATCGTATGTACGTCTACAGCGTTTATCATCTTACTATACAGTGTAACACCAAAAGGTGACGGCATCCAGGTTACACAGACTGCTCTGAGCCACCATATTGGAGGCTGGGCGCCAGGTTTTATAGCAATTGCAATGTTCTTGTTTGCCTTTAGTTCAGTTGTCGGAAACTACTATTATGGTGAAACAAACATTGAATTTATTAAAACAAGCAAAACATGGCTAAACATTTACCGTATCGCGGTTATTGCTATGGTTATCTTTGGATGTGTAGCAGGATTCCAGATTGTTTGGGACATGGCGGACCTCTTTATGGGTATCATGGCGCTGATTAACTTAATTGTTATTACGCTGCTGTCAAACGTTGCTTACAAAGTGTATAAGGATTACGCGAAACAACGTAAACAAGGGCTTGATCCTGTATTCAAAGCGAAAAACATCCCAGGTCTGAAAAACACTGAAACTTGGGAAGATGAAAGACAAGAAGCATAAGAATACGGCTGCATTCAATTCATTGAATGCAGCTTTTTATTTACTGGAAAGAAGCAGAATGTTTCGATTAGATAAAAAAATAACGTGTAAAGTCCTGGTTAAACACCTATGCGCTTAGTCCACATGTGTCAGCAGTATCTGAAACAAGACAAAAAGAGCAAATAGACAGGCTTTCAAGCCGCCTAAAAACAAGAAATTAGGTTGATAGACAACCATGTGAAAGATTTTTACAATGAGTCCGTGCTAAAAAAGCGAAAGGGAGGAGAGCGGTGAGGTACTAGGCACATTTTTCACATAATGATTTGAAGGAGGAAAGAATATGAAACGGTCAGTCTCTATCTTAATCGTATGGTTATTCATTGCATTACTAGCAATCGGCTGCATGCCTGCTTCAAAAGCATCTGCAGCAGGGGCAAAAACGCCGGTATCCATAAATGGGCAGCTTAGCATAAAAGGTACACAGCTAGTCAATCAAGACGGCAAGGCGGTGCAGCTGAAGGGGATCAGTTCACATGGGTTACAATGGTATGGTGATTTTGTCAATAAAGACAGCTTAAAATGGCTGAGAGACGATTGGGGCATTACGGTATTCCGAGCGGCAATGTATACGGCAGACGGCGGTTATGTTGATAATCCGTCTGTGAAAAACAAAGTGAAAGAAGCGGTTGAAGCGGCAAAAGAGCTTGGGATATATGTCATCATAGACTGGCATATCTTAAATGACGGCAATCCAAATCAAAATAAAGAGCGGGCAAAAGAATTCTTCAGGGAAATGTCAACCCTTTACGGAAGCACGCCAAATGTCATTTATGAAATTGCGAACGAACCAAACGGCGATGTGAACTGGAAGCGTGATATTAAACCGTATGCGAAAGAAGTGATTTCAGTTATCCGCGAAAACGATCCCAACAACATCATCATTGTCGGTACCGGTACATGGAGCCAGGATGTGAATGACGCTGCCGATGATCAGCTAAAGGATGCAAATGTCATGTACGCGCTTCATTTTTATGCCGGCACACATGGCCAGTTTTTACGGGATAAAGCAAACTATGCACTCAGCAAAGGAGCGCCTATTTTTGTGACGGAGTGGGGGACAAGCGATGCTTCCGGGAATGGAGGAGTATATCTTAACCAGTCGCGGGAATGGCTGAATTATCTCAACAGCAAGAACATTAGCTGGGTGAACTGGAATCTTTCTGATAAGCAGGAATCTTCTTCAGCTTTAAAGCCAGGGGCATCTAAAACAGGCGGCTGGCCGTTATCAGATTTATCCGCTTCAGGTACATTCGTAAGAGAAAACATTCTCGGCACCAAAGATTCGACGAAGCAAAATCCTGAAACGCCAACACAAGATCAACCCGCACAGAAAAACAGCATCACTGTGCAATATAGAGCAGGTGATGGAAGTGTGAACGGAAACCAAATTCGCCCGCAGCTTCACATAAAAAATAACGGCAACACCACGGTAGGTTTAAAAGATGTCACTGTCCGTTACTGGTATAAGGCGAAAAACAAACATCAAAACTTTGACTGTGACTACGCGCAGATCGGATGCGGCAATGTGACCAACAAGTTTGTGACGTTACATAAACCTAAGCAGGGTGCAGATACCTATCTTGAACTAGGGTTTAAAAACGGAACGCTGTCACCAGGAGCAAGCACAGGGGATATTCAGCTTCGTCTTCACAATGACGACTGGAGCAATTATGCACAAAGCGAGGATTATTCCTTTTTCCAATCTAATACGTTTAAAACAACGAAAAAAATCACAATATATAATCACGGAAAACTGATTTGGGGAACAGAACCCAAATAGTTTAGTTTTTGGCGGGCATCAGCAATGATGTCCGTTTTCATCATCTTATACAGCAAAACAAGGAGGTTTACGTTGTGGATGAAACACTGAAGCAGTATATGATGCTGTTCAAAGAAATGAATCATGCGATAAATGGTCCGGACTATCCAGGTAAGGAAAAAGACATCCAACAGCAAAAAGAACAGATCGAAGCTTACGAAAAACAGCTGGAGCAAGGTTTTTCAACGGATTATGACTACGATGTATTTGCTGACTCGGTTATCAAATGTGCATATGGCGATATGACGCTGGACGATTTAGAAGCAGTTTATTATGGATTGACAACGCCATTTTTTTGATTTGGACAATTCAACAGTTAAATTTCATTTTCTGTCTCACTAACTTAAGTATACTTTGGTATTGAGACAGAAAATCATTTATTTTGTTTACTTCCTAGAATATATATTATGTAAACTAGAAGAGCCCGAGTTTAAGTTGTGGATCCATTGTTGTTCAGCCTCTCTTATGCCAGGATTATTATCTGTATAAGAAATGGCCAAGACATAGTCGAATTCGGTCCTTTAAAGTAGCTCACGAAAACAATAATTGTTTAGGTGCAATGAAATATATGACAAAACATTGCACCCTTGAGCTTGTAATAATAAATTAAAATCAATATTTAGAAACCAGCTTCATGGAACCATTTCGTCAGTTAATTTTTTTAATTGTTTTGCTGCTTTCAATGCCCAATATGGATGACAGAGCATCCCTCTCCCTACAGCAACTAGATCTGCATCTTCCGTCCCACATATGTCACTTGTTGCTGGTCTTCTTGATCAAGTCCACGCCATCGTATGCCAGACTTTCCACACTTGCAGCCTTCTGCAGTAAGTAATGATCAAAAAAGTTCTTCGTATAGTCTGTAACAAGATTTCGCATCTCCATAGCATCCCGTTCGCCTCTGAGTTCCTCATTAACACTGGTAAACACGATGTCGCAGTAATCTAAATGCGCAACACGATCAACAGAGAAATAATAGGTTTCCATGCTATTGTTAGCGCCAATTATCGCATTCATATTATAGTTAGGTTCACAAAACAGTAGCAAAAAGGGTTTCTTAAGGTCGCTGTCGAGAAGGCCGAACGCACCGCTATCCAAGCCAATCCCGCAGGCGAACCGGTCGTCGTCCCGGCAAACAATCGCCGTTGTAGGCCCTCCATAAGAATGTCCGACTATGCCTATGCCGATGTCAAGCAACAATCTGCCCTTAAAGATGGAATTCAGCTCTCCAGAGTCCAGTTTGTAAAGATAATCGGCTACATACCTTACATCTTCTGCCTGTAATTCACTATACTCTGTTAACTTGGCAAGTATCGGCAGTGTAAGCACGTTATGGCACATCTCAATGGCGGTTTCATCGTCAGGCCGCATCTCCATCTTACCAGCCAACGCCAGCATCTCCGGATCTTCAGAAAACGTCATAATGACATCTGAAAAATCCTTTGATACATTAAACAGGCTCCCATCTTTTCGCTTATACATCGTGCTATTCTGATGGCCGATGCTTACCACAACATATCCCATGCTTGCCAAGTCTGTACAGATCACTGTACCCCATTCTGGAGAACCGCCACCGCCGCAAACATAGAATAACACCGGATAGCGCTTTTCCTTCCCGGAGAGAGCAAGGTCGTCGTAACATTGGGTCTTGATATCTATAGAGAAAACATCCTTCCCTTTAAGATACGCAGTGACAAGTGGCTGCTCATTAAACATCTCGTAGACATCAGGAAACATGTACGTTGATGTAGTCTTACCTTCGCTACTGTCGGACGGATAGTACACAAACGCCGTCAGTTCTCTTTTTGAGTGATCTGATGCCGTGTATTCAAAATCCATCTGGGTTCGACCGACAGTATAGCCACCAATTGGTTCTGGAAATGCGTCATAAGTTTTCATTCTCTTGTTCCCCCTTAATGAATAAAAGTGGCGAATGTGAAATACATACATTACGCTATAAGCGCTTTTCAAAACTGTTTTAGGGCTGTTTCTACAAGAACCCAAAATCGTATTCAACGAACATTCCTTTTTAGTTTAGGACTATATGATGCCCAATAATTATTTCCGAACTTGCTGCTTCTTTTAATGTTAATGGGCTAATACATGTACAAATCTCTTTTAACGAGATATTTCTATAAAATTTCGACAAGGTTCTACAATACCCTTCTATAAATATTCATAATATCTCAGTAAAAGTGCATCCGTCGTTCAGAGTGGATCCACTTTTACTTTCTGTAAAGAGAACATAAAAGTGAATCCATTAAATGATAAAATACTTATTTGACTAGTGTTTACAACGCATAAAATGGATCTATGTTTACTTCCTTGTACACTTCTTCTCCCTCTAATTTAGTATCTTCTGTTTTGTAATATGGATTTGATGCAGTGATTCATCTTCATCAGCAACAAATAGTAAAACGCTTCATAACTAGCGTTTATGAAACCTTTTCTTGAATTGGAGGTTTCGACCTACGGCCTTTCCCTTGACCAGCTGATGTCTCTTGCGTTTAAAACGGCTTCAAAATGACGCACTACACGAAAAAGCGATTTTCTAATCAGAAAATCGCTTAAATTCAGACATTCTATTGAAAATGAGACTTGATCGGCAGCCTTTGCCTTAGTATACTTAACGATTTGCAACAAATGTTGTCACACTTTGAGATGGAAGATGGGCCCAAAAATGGTTGCTCGTTACGTTAAGATTCGTTCCAGGTTGAAGATTGCTGCTGCTGCTCGTTATCCATCTAGATACTTTAGAAGCAGATCCATTCTGCAAAACAAAGTTTTGGTTGACCCCTTTGTTGCTTTTGTTAATGGCAACAATAACGACCTTGTTGTCACCTTTATAGGCTGACACGTAAACGTTGGCATTAGGATTTTTCGTTGCATCAACCCTTACATAGCCGGGACGTACAAACTTCGAGAATTGAGCCATATTGTAACCGCGTTTGCTGATCGTACCGTCTTCTTTCATAGGACCATATGATCTGCGGATGTACCACCACACATAAGCTTGAAAATCTCCCTCTACCATCGAATTGTGAATATGATGTGAAACATCCAATGCCTCGGGCCATCGATCCGCCGAGTTGTTATCACTGTTCGGATAGTATACTTCCGTCATCCAAAGGTCCTTCCCTGCTCCTTTTTGTTTGAAAAGAGGATAAGGAAAATGACTGATCTGAGTACCGTACAAGTGAGTGCCGAGAATATCCATATTGGCAAGAGCCTGCGGATCGTTCAAAATCGGGTCTGACATATTCTTAAAGTATTGAAATGACTCAGGCGCAATGACACGGGCATTGATCGAGCCGGCGTTTTCTCTCATAAAACGAAGCATTTCTTGCGGCGTCCACCACGTCCAGTCATGTGCATAATCAGGCTCGTTTTGGACGGAAATCGCATAAAGATTCACACCATTATTCTTCATGAAGCTAACAAAATCGTTAAGATGCTGCGCGTATGCGGCGTACTTATCATATCTCAGCCGTTTAGCTGATGTGTCACCATTACGATTAAAAGCCTCAACCATATCACTTGGAGGATTCCAGGGAGAAGCAAAAACGATTGCTCCATGTTTGATCGCACTCTTTGCAGTCTCCACTTCTCTGTACCAATTATTTCTATTTTCATCTACATGAATTCTTAAGATT
Organism: Bacillus sp. NS1; assembly: GCF_058248265.1. Taxonomy (NCBI): domain Bacteria; kingdom Bacillati; phylum Bacillota; class Bacilli; order Caryophanales; family Bacillaceae; genus Bacillus; species Bacillus sp. NS1. Next base: position 984,191 of record NZ_JBZAZF010000002.1, read on the forward strand.
GAAAAGCCTAACTGATTCTGTCCATTGCCAAATGCGGTTTCTCTTTGAGCTGCTGTAAGGTCCCCAATCCAAGCCGGATGATTCATCCCTCCAAAACCGCGAATCACTTGTTTTTCTGCAGATAAATTAACTGTTACATCACTTGCTGCCAAAACTTCAGTAGCGCCTGGCCCTGTTAACATTACTGATAGCACAGAGAAACATACCAATAATAAACAAATTGGTTTTTTTACGCATGAAATCATTTTTTCCTCTCCTTCATATGTCTTTTACGGTATTAGAAAAATATGTTCTGTCTTCTTTCATATTGCAAACAACCAGTGCTATCTTTGCGTAAACTGCCAGTAATCAAAATTAAACAAGTTTCCTGTACCTGTTCCGGTAAATACAAAGAAGATTTTGTGCACACCGGTTGTGCCGCTTACCGCAGTTTCTATTTCTCTCCAGGTTTGCGCTCCACCTGTGGCAGGTACATTTTGCACTTGCGAGACGCACTTCTATTTTCCCGCCAATAGTGGATGCTACATTTGCTTTAAACGTCCACTGGCACCGCCCGCACCGAAGTCTGCATTTCCTACAGCAATCCAGTCTCCCTATGAATGCTTGTTACGTGTTGATTATTTACCGGCCCGCCGGGTGCTGAGGATTTCTCGGTCAAAATACGTCCTTTCCAGGCAAACGTTTCAGCTTCTACACGGTCCGGTCGGGCTGTCTGCGGTGAGAACCCCGATGCCTCCGCCGCCGTTTGCAAAGTAAAGGAAGAATTTATCCTTACCATTTATCTTTTTAACTGCGACTGACGGGGCCTAGGACGCGCCTGCCCATTTCGCAATTCCCCGCCTGCTATTAGCCCCGTTGGCACCTGCCACCGGAATGGCTACGTGATCTGTCCAGTTCACCATATCCGCTGAAGAGATAACGAACACTTTGTTCAAATTGGCAAATGAATTATCCTTAATCGTTCCGACGCTATTATATTCATAGTCATCACTAGACATATAGAAGTAGACTCTTCCATTATAGGTCAGCGCAAACGGATCTGCTCCCAAATGATGGTCTATAAGTGGGTTTGTATTCCCTGCATGTTTTTCAATTGTAGTACTGGCAGCATACGCAGACTCTCCAGATAAGCAACTCAATAATAAAGCTAGAACCCATAAACATACGCTACACTTTTTTCTAATAACTTGACATCCTCCTTTTTCCTTAAAACAGATGATATTTTTTTAACATTTGATGACAACTGGGCATGAAGAACGCATAAAATGGGCGATTTTTAGAGTAATCCTTGCAATATTACTCTCACCTTTTTAATAAAAAAATGCCGCTGACTGCCAACAGCGGCATTTTGCTCTGGATCATTTACATTTTGTCAAACTTTGTGTCTCCCGCAAACGATCCCAGTGACAGTACACGTCATATTTTGTCATCCTTCTGTGAACAGAGTTTTCAAGAACATAAGAACTATTAAGCGGTATTCCCGCCGTCCATGACTACAGCCTGACCTTTGGCGCCTTTTGCTTTGTCGCTGGTTTAAGCAGCGATCTCCTTCTCCTTCCCTGACAGCAGCGGAACGACCAGAAAGATGACGTCTTCCAGAACACGTTCATACGGCACGTTTCTTGTATCAAAAATGTCCTTCAGCTGGTTGCAGATCCCATTTTGCAGAAGCTTCCAGGCGTTTTCTTGTCCATTCTCTTCCATTGCTGTTTAATGTACGGCAATCGGGTAAAGTACGAATCGTTTTGATAGGTTCATTAGCGCTTTCAAGCTGAATCTGTCTCTCTTGAATACGAGAAGTCATTATGTAATAAGCTATTCTCCGCTTCCTGTAAACCGCTGTAAGTGATGAGCCGTTCTCCACCGGAAATGTGTTTTTCTCTTTGTGGGGGCGTCCTGGGAAGCTCTCATATGTTTCTTCCTGCATCACATTCCCCTCCTTTCTCATCTTGAAAAATAATGCTAACTAAAATGTTTATTAACACTTATACAGAATATTAAAGTTCCTAGCAAAATGTTAACTTAATGAATCTGCAAGGCCTCATTACTTTTTCATGTTTTGTTCATATTTTAGTAATTGTTTATTCAACACTGTCCGCTAAAGTAATTCATATCAACAAATATGACAGCCACCCACATCTTTTATGAAGGGAGGTCAAAACCGGGTGCCGTTATGCTGAAAGAAAAAATAAAAATATTAGGCCGTTTTTGCACTGTGGGCGTAGGCAATACGCTGTTAGATTTTGGTGTCTTCTTTCTTCTCACCGCTTGTCATGTCCCTTATCTGCCGGCGCAGATATGCTCCTATTCGGCAGGCATCATCAACAGCTATGTGTGGAACCGAAACTGGACGTTTCGTGTAAAACGTAAGGCTGACGGGAAAGAGATCGTGCGCTTTCTGATGATTAATATTGCCGCGTCGGGGATTACCTTTTTGCTGCTTTATTTGTTTCAAAAAGGCGGCTGTTCGCTTTTGATGAGTAAGCTCGCCGCCACTATTGGCGGAATGATGATGAATTTTATCGGAAACCGAATCTGGGTATTTGGAGATTCGCTGAAAACATACAGGGTTAGGAGTGAAGATGAATGAGAAAAAAAGTGAGAAAAGCGGTCATTCCCGCAGCGGGTTTAGGAACGAGGTTTCTGCCGGCGACAAAGGCCCAGCCGAAAGAAATGCTCTCAATCGTCGACAAACCAGCAATCCAATACATTGTAGAAGAGGCCGCAGAGTCAGGAATTGAAGATATACTTATTATTACAGGGAGAAACAAACGCTCGATTGAAGATCATTTTGACCGGTCGGCGGAATTGGAATTCAATCTGCGGGAAAAAGGCAAGACGGAGACGCTTAAGGAAATGCAGCAGATTGCCGATCTGGCCAACATTCATTACATCCGCCAGAAAGAACCGCTCGGATTAGGTCATGCGGTGATGTGTGCGGAGCACTTTATTGGCGATGAACCGTTCGCCGTCCTTTTAGGCGACGATATTATGGTGTCTGAAACACCGGCTCTTCGGCAATTAATGGACGTATACGACGCTTATGGCACAGAGGTTGTCGGTGTACAGTCAGTTCCTTCTGAGGATGTCAGCAAATATGGTATTATCAATACATCAGGCTCTCATGGGCATGTATTTGAAGTGAAAGATTTAGTGGAAAAGCCTTCTCCTGAAGAAGCGCCTTCAGAAATCGCCGTGATGGGACGTTATGTGCTGAATTCATCGATCTTCCCCGTTTTAAAGTCCATTGGCAGAGGCGCGGGCAACGAAATTCAGCTCACAGATGCGCTTCGTGAGGTTTGCCGTGAGCAGCCGATCCATGCACGGCTGCTGGAAGGAAATCGATATGACATTGGCGATAAGCTGGGCTGTTTTAAAGCGAGCACAGAAATCGGCTTAATGCGCCCCGAAATGAGATCTCAGCTTTTGGCTTATTTAGAAGGTGTGATCAAACGGGAAACGAAAGAAATGCTGCGGTAAAAAAATTGTAACCATCTTGCTCGTCAATCAGTCATATAATAGTGAAAAAGATTAGGACAGGTTGTGAAGAATGTGGGCAGTTTGATAAGCGAAATTTTAACTTGGCTGATGAATATGGGATATGCGGGCATTGCGATTGGCTTGATGATTGAGATCATTCCGAGTGAAATTGTATTGGCCTATGGCGGCTATATGGTTTCGGAAGGCACGATTGGATTTATTGGCGCAATTATTGCGGGTGTTATCGGGGGCACCATTGCCCAGATCTTTATTTATTGGATCGGTCGGTATGGCGGCAGGCCGTTTTTGGACAAATACGGGAAGTACTTATTGATTAAAAAGCATCATATTGACATGTCGGAAAACTGGTTTCAAAAGTACGGCGCTGGGGTCGTCTTCTCGGCCCGTTTTATACCGGTTGTCAGACATGCGATATCAATTCCCGCGGGCATTGCCAAAATGCCGTTTCTCAAATTTGTGGTACTGACTGTACTTGCTATCATTCCGTGGTCGATCCTGTTTGTTTATTTAGGCATTCAGCTCGGAAGTCAGTGGGATGACGTTGAGAACATTGCAGGTACTTATACAACACCGATTATGATACTGGCTATTGTCGTTATTGCCCTTTATTTTGTGATTAAAAAACGTACAGCCCTATTTAAACGGTAGTTAGCAGATATGCATAGGGATGGTTCATTCCCCTATGCATATTTTTTATTTGCGATGCTGATTCGCGAGCTTCAAATGCTCCGCTAAAAATGCGACAAACACTTCATCCCGCACGAGCGATGCGGCATAATTTCTTTTAATAAACCATTCTGCTTCTTCAAATGCTGCGAATGTTTCATCCTGTGTTTCCCCGTTAATTTGGATATTCCACTCGTTGTCTAAAGGGAATAGGAAAAATCTCATTTGTGCGCGATTTTCATATAATGATCCGTTCGCCGATCCCTTTAGGTTATAGATATTACGGAAAGCATCTGGCCGGACAGGATCAATCCGAAATGCTTCAGCAACAAACAATTCATATACTTCGTCGGTTATTGAACAGCCGGATGCCTTTGCATGCCCTCCGCCTCCGTATCGACCGGCGACTTCTGACACATCGATGTAATCATGAATGGTGCGCAGGCTGACTCGTTTTGATCCCATGCTTAAAATCGCAATATAATCGAGGTGCGGATTTTCTTTACCGAGCCTGTTTCCCAGCTCTGAATGGTACGATTCTGCGTGTACAATGCCTACACAATGTTCGTGAACAAAGGTTTGCACCATTTCCCTTTTCTTTCTGCGGAGATAGCGCTCGATTTTTGCGTCTTCTAAATCAAGCAGTTTCTCTTCAAAATCATCAAAGAAAAATTCATCATGCGCAGAAAGACGCTGAATCATTTTTTCTTCAAATTCATCGATTGACAGCAGAAAGAAAAGATCATTAAGCCGCTTCGCCTGTTTTTGATCATACCGTTCCCATTCCCATGTATCATATTGACGGACGAGCTCTGTGAATTGATCTAATGCGTTTGTCGGTTTCATGAAGCCATTTTCAACGAGATAGCCATATAAAAGCGATGTCGCAGATGAGAGCCTTCCATCGTCGTATTCCACTTGGACAAATCCCCATTCATGCTCATTCAAATGAAGGGCTGTTTTATGATGGTCAATCAGCTTTACTTTTCCTCCCGCATGAACATACTCATTCAATCTCTCTTCGTTTGCTTCGTTAACGGCGAGATCGGTGATGAATAACGCGTCTTGTCTTTTGCTCTCCTTCGCTTTTTCTAAAAAGTACTGTACTTGAGCGTTTAAGCCGTTGACAGAGTTATACCGGACCTCAACATCTTTCCCGAATGCCAATTTTGCTACGATTCCGCATCCTACTCCGTCCAAGTCGTTATGTGAATATAAATGATACATAATGTAGGCCCCTTTTTATGATGAACTGACAATTGCCGCTAGAGGTGCGGCAGCCTTTATTTACTATTCTAAAAAACATAGCGTTTTATGCAAAGTTGATTAGTTTACATAATGTTATTATTGTAAATATATAAAAAGAGCGCTTTTTGCGCTCCCTAAGCCCTTGGCTTTTTTATACAGGATAAACCGGATGCTTTCGATTGGTAAATGTCATTTCCTTTGACATGTATGCTTTGAGCCGTTTGGCCAGCTCATCACGCAGCGAATTGGCCGGGATAACGGCATCAATGATCATTTCTGAAGCCAGACGGTATATATTGATGTCCTCCTTGTATTCTTCCCGTTTGCTGTTGATAAATTGCGCCCTCTCTTCTTTCGGCAGCTCGGCGATTTTTTTAGCAAAGACGGCGTTTACAGCTGCTTCAGGGCCCATGACGGCGATTTGGGCGGTTGGGAGCGCTAAGCAGCAATCCGGTTCAAATGCCGGCCCTGCCATTGCGTACAACCCTGCTCCGTATGCTTTTCGGACAATGACAGAGAGCTTTGGAACAGTTGCTTCCGACATTGCTGAAATCATTTTTGCACCGTGCCTGATAATCCCCGCTTGTTCTACCTTTGTGCCGATCATAAAGCCGGGGATATCTGCTAGGAACAGCAATGGGATATGAAACGCGTCACATAAGGTAATAAATTTAGCCGCTTTGTCTGCTGAATCGTGGAATAAGACGCCTCCTTTTACCTTTGGCTGATTAGCGATAATGCCGACGGGCTGTCCGTGAATTCGTGCGATTCCCGTCAATATTTCCGGTGCAAATAAGGCTTTAATCTCTAAAAATGAGCCTTCATCAATGACCCGCTCAATCAGCTCTTGCATATCAAAAGGCGCATTTTGGTTTTGCGGAATGACGTCGGCAAGCGGGATGTCGAATTGTTTTGGCGGGCGTTTCTCTTGCATAGGCGCTTTTTCTTGATAATTAGCCGGAAAGTACGATAAATAAGTCCGTGCCAGACGTATGGCTTCTTCTTCAGTTTCTGCAAGAATATCTCCGCAGCCGGAGATTGAGCAATGCATACGGGCCCCTCCCATTTCTTCGAGAGACACTTTTTCGCCAATGACCATTTCCGCCATCCGCGGCGAGCCTAAATACATAGAGGCGTTACCGTCCACCATGACGACAATGTCACAGAAGGCCGGGATATAAGCGCCCCCTGCCGCAGACGGTCCGAAAAGCAGACAGATTTGCGGAATGCGCCCCGATAATTTGACTTGATTGTAAAAAATTCTTCCCGCACCACGCCTCCCTGGAAACACATTGATTTGGTCGGTGATTCTGGCGCCAGCGGAATCAACTAAATAAAGGAGCGGGCAGTTTAATTTTTCGGCTGTTTCCTGTATTCTGATGATTTTTTCAACGGTTTTTGCACCCCACGACCCTGCTTTCACTGTTGAATCATTGGCCATGACGCAAACGGTTTTGCCGCCGATTTTGCCGATAGCAGTCACCACTCCATCAGCGGGAAGCCCGTCTGACATACATTCCGCAAAGAAAGCGTCTTCCAGCTCGATGTCATCGTCAAACAAACGAGCAAGCCGCTCTCTGACAAAGAGCTTGCCTTTTTCTTGGTTGCTCTGATGATACTTTTCCGCCCCGCCTTTTCGGATCCGTTCGGCCCGTTCTGTTCGTTCCTTTTCATAATCCATGATGAGCATAGCCTCCCTTTTATATTCCCTTGTATACGGCCCGTCTTTTTTCTTGAAACGCCTGAAGCCCTTCTCTCCTGTCTTTTGTCGAAATGGTATGTTCATATGCTTTTTGTTCAATCGCCAGACCTGTAGCGAGATCTGTCTCCAACCCTTTATTGATTGCGAATTTAGCCTGGCGGACAGCGATTGGCCCATTGACAGAAATGGCTGCGGCTAGTTCTTCTGCTTTTGGCATGAGGTCACAGGGAGCCGTGACATGCTCTACAAGGCCTATCACTTTTGCTTCGTGTGCAGTTACTCGCCTGCCTGTATAAATTAATTCTTTTGCTTTTCCTCTGCCAATCAGACGCGGCAGCCTTTGGGTTCCTCCGGCTCCTGGGATAATGGCTAACCCTGTTTCCGGAAGGCCCAGAACGGCAGAGTCAGCTGCGATTCGAAGGTCGCATGCCAATGCCAATTCAAGCCCGCCGCCTAATGCGCTTCCGTTTATCACAGCTATGACCGGCTGCGGCAAGGCTTCAAGTAAAGCCGCCGTTCTTTGAATGAGGGTTACACTTTCCAGAACCTGATCTTCTTTCAGTTTTATCCGTTCTTTCAGGTCTGCCCCCGCGCAAAACGCTTTTTCACCGGCGCCTGTGAGGATGACGCAGCGGATGTTAGAGTTGAATTCAATTTCCTGAAGAATCAATTGCAGGTTTCGAAGCATTTCCGCTGAAAGAGCATTTGCCGCCTGAGGCCTGTTTAAGGTGATCAACGCAATATGTTCATTTTGGACAGTAAAAAGAATTGATTCTCTCATGGTATTTGTCCTCTCTTTTATGAAGATGATTTAAATACCTGTAAATTTCGGCTTGGCAGCTGTTTGCCCATTTTTTCTTCTATCCATTTGGCTGCTGATAGCAGTTTATCGAGACTTACATTTGTTTTGATGTCCATCTGTTCAAGCATGTATACGATATCCTCAGTCGCGGCGTTTCCGGACGAACCCGGGGCATATGGGCAGCCCCCAAGCCCGCCTGCCGAGCCATCAAACACAGTGATGCCCATCTGGAGAGCTGTGACCATATTGGCCAGCGCTGTTCCTCTCGTATCATGAAAATGCAGGGCAATTTGATTGGCCGGGAATCGTGCCAAAAGAGCTTCTAGCACGGTTTCAACTTGGGCGGGATTTGCCGCTCCGATTGTATCTCCAAGCGACAGTTCAGAAATCCCGAATTCAAATAGAGCGTCAGAAAGGCGAATGACTTGTTCAATGGGGACATCTTTCTCGTACGGACAGCCGAAAACGGTTGAGAGGTAGGCTCTTGTTGAGAGGTTCGCTTTTTTTGCGTCATCGTTTACTTGTTTGAGGATATGAAGAGTTTCAGTAGTGGATTTGTTGATGTTTTTTCTATTGTGCGTCTCGCTGGCAGACATAAAAACGCAAGCCTCGTTAATGCCTCCTTCAAGCGCATTCTCCAGTCCCTTTTGATTCGGGACAAGTGCCGCGTACGTTACCCCTTTTACACGGTCGATGCCTTTTGCCACGTCTATAGCATCTCGAAGTGCCGGAATCCATTTCGGATGAACAAAGGATGTAATTTCAATATACGAAAGTCCTGTCCGGGAAAGCTGGTTGATCCAAGCGATTTTATCCTCTGTTTGTACCCATACGGACTCGTTTTGTAAGCCGTCACGCGGGCCGACTTCTTTGATTGTCACTTTTTTAGGATATGACATGGTCTTCCTCCAAATTATTGAGTGGGATCGCTCAGTTCAAGCAGCACGTCTCCTTCATTCACAAAATCGCCTTCATTTTTTTTGACTTCTTTAACTGTTCCGCTTCTGTCTGCAACGATCGGGATTTCCATTTTCATTGATTCCAAAATGGCAACTTCCTGGCCCTTTTCAATTTGATCGCCGGCTTTGACGTGCACTTTCCACAGGTTTCCCGCCATTTGTATGATAACCGTCATGATATCTGCCTCCTTTATAGGTGTTGTTTCAAAAAGTCAGTTGTGACATCTCCTTCTTTAAATGCTTTTGAAGCTGCAGCCTGTATGAGAAGCGGAAGATTTGTTTTGATTCCCTCTATTTGATAGTCGTGGAGCGCTGTCTCCAGTTTTTCAATGGCCTCCGCTCTGTTTTGGCCTTTGACAATCATTTTGGCAATCATCGGGTCATAAAAAGGAGTGACGGTGCTGTCTTTTGCTACTGCACATTCGTGTCTGACTCCTTTTTGGCCAGGGAGTGAAAACGCGGTGATCGTACCAGGTGACGGGTAGAAGGTCTTGGGATCTTCCGCGTATATTCGAACTTCTATCGCATGCCCGTTTCGTTTGATGTCTTGCTGGGAGAATGTGAGTGTATGGCCCGCAGCAATCCTCAGCTGCTGCTCTACTAAGTCCAGGCCTGTTATTTCTTCAGTCACGGGGTGTTCAACTTGCAATCTCGTATTCATTTCGAGGAAATAAAAGTTTTGATTCGGGTCAACTATAAATTCAATCGTTCCTGCGTTCGTATAGCCGATCGCTTTCGCTGCTTTTACGGCCGTTTGCCCGATCTTCATTCTTAGTTCATCGTTTAAAAATGGTGACGGCGCTTCTTCAATAACCTTTTGATGCCGCCTTTGAACAGAGCAATCGCGTTCAAACAGGTGTACTGTATGGCCATGCTGATCGGCTAAAAGTTGAACTTCGATGTGGCGGGCATGTTCAATGACCTTCTCCATATACATTGACCCATCACCGAAAAAATCTGCTGCGCGCTTTTTGTTTCCCTCGTACGCCTTTCTTAATGCTTCCTCGTTTTGAATAAGCTGCATGCCGATGCCTCCTCCGCCCGCTGAAGCTTTCAGCATGACAGGATAGCCGATTTGACTTGCAGTGCGGCAGGCAGCCTGAATGTCTCCGAGGGATTCAGAAACACCGGGAACTACAGGGACACCTGCCGCTTCCATTGCTTTACGAGCTTCAATTTTGCTGCCCATCTTTGCAATGATATCGGGTGCAGGACCGATAAACACGATGTTTTCTTGCTTGCAGCGTTCAGCGAATCGGCTGTTTTCTGATAATAACCCGTATCCCGGGTGGATGGCGTCAGCGTTTGCTTTTTTCGCCGTCTCTATGATTCTTTCTATATTTAAATAACTTTCACTGACTCTTGATTCCCCGATCAAATAAGCCTCTGTGGCCGCCTTTGTATGGGGAGCTTCTCTGTCTGCTTCTGAATAAACCGCGACCGTTTTGATGCCGAGACGGCTGCACGTTCGGATAATTCTCATTGCAATTTCTCCGCGATTGGCGATCAGTACTTTTGTAAACATGACTTCACCTCATTGACTTGATGATAAGTTGAACATTTCAATCGTTTTTTCACGCAGTTTATATTTTTGAATCTTGCCTGAAGCCGTCATCGGGTACTCGTCTGTAAAAATAACATAACGCGGAATTTTGTGGCGGGCGATTTTCCCTTTGCAATAGGCTTTAAGCTCTTCAGGTGAAGCGCTTTTTCCGTCTTTCAGCTTAATCCAGGCTGCGGCCTCCTCGCCGAATTTTGCGTCAGGCACACCAACGACCTGTACATCTAAAATATCAGGATGCCGGTATAAAAATTCTTCAATTTCCCGGGGATAAATGTTCTCGCCGCCTCTGATGAGCATATCTTTTAATCTTCCGGTGATGCGGCAGTACCCGTCTTTATCCATGACAGCAAGATCTCCGGTAAACAGCCATCCGTCGGCATTGATTGCTTTTTTGGTTGCTTCCTTGTTTTTATAATAGCCTTTCATGACGTGATAGCCGCGGGTGCACAGCTCTCCCTGCACGCCTCTTTGAACTTCTTGACATGTCCCGGGTTCTACAATTTTCACTTCTGCATGAGGCAGGGCGCGCCCGGTTGTTTCGACTCTTCTTATGAAGGAATCATGTGCCCTCGTTTGCGTAATGACCGGTGAAGCCTCAGTTTGTCCATAGGCGATCGTAATGTCTTTCATGCCCATCTTTTCAATAACAGCTTTCATCACTTCACTTGGACAGGGAGAGCCGGCCATGATGCCTGTTCGGAGCGTTGATAGATCATATGCATCAAAATCCGGATGATGCAGCTCGGCGATAAACATGGTCGGCACACCGTGAAGCGCTGTGCATTTCTCTTTTTCTACCGTTTTGAGGACGGTAACGGGATCAAATTCTTGTACAGGGATCATGGCTGCCCCAACGGAGACACACGCCAAAACCCCAAGCACGCATCCAAAGCAATGAAAAAACGGAACCGGGATGCACATGCGGTCTTGAGAGGTTAATGCCATACATTCAGCGATATTGACAGCGTTGTTGATGACATTAAAATGGGTCAGCATCACTCCTTTAGGAAACCCTGTCGTTCCTGATGTGTATTGCATGTTAATCACATCGTCTTTTTCAAGGCTGTTCATTCTTGCTTCCAACTCAGCATCCGTCACTGTTTTCGCCAGTATCTCTGTATCGTCCCAATGATACATGCCCGGCAAACGTTTATCGCCAATATAGAGCAGCGTTTTTAAAAAGGGATATCGTTCTGATTTCAGCTGGCCGGGCTCTGCTTCTTGCAGCTCTGGAATGAGGCTCTTCACGATGTCTGTATAAGAAGTGCCCCGGTATGAATCCATGACAATTAGAGCGGCAGCATCCGATTGCTTTAACAAGTAATCGAGCTCATGTGCTTGATAATTCGTATTGACGGTCACGAGCACGGCTCCGATTTTTGCGGTGGCGAACTGAACGGCAAGCCATTCGGGAATATTTGAAGCCCATATGGCTACGTGGTCTCCTTTTTCAATCCCCATCCGCATAAGTCCTTTAGCGGTTTGACGGCACAGACTGTCAAATTGGGCGTACGTATAGCGTATATTTCTGTCTGGATAGACAACCGCTTCTTGATCAGGATAGGTTTCAGCGGTTTGTTCCAGCAGTCTGCCGATTGTGGAATGGATGAGTTCAGCCATGAATTGTTCCTCCTTTCTAAGTAATCAGAAAGCGTTTACATTTCATTTCAAAAGCTGTCTGGCGATCACGATACGCTGAATTTCAGATGTGCCTTCACCTATTTCCATTAATTTTGCGTCCCGCAGCATCCTCTCTACCCCATATTCCTTCATGTAGCCTGAACCTCCATGAATTTGAATGGCTTGGTTGCAAGCTCTTGTCGCCATTTCAGATGCAAACAGCTTGGCATACGCCGCTTCTTTTGTGAACGGGCGGTTATGGTCTTTCAGCCAAGCGGCTTTTAACACCATTTGCCGTGCAAGGTCAATTTCCATCGCCATGTCAGCAAGCTTAAATTGGATGGCCTGAAAGGAAGAAATCGGCTGTCCGAACTGCTTCCGTTCTTTCGCATATGCCAATGATGCTTCAAGTGCTGCTTGGGCGATGCCGACTGCAAGAGCAGCGATTGAGATTCGTCCGCCGTCCAGCGTGTATAGAAACTGCTTAAACCCTTTTGTTGGATCGCCGAGTAAGTTGCCAGCAGGCACTCTCACATCCTCAAGCAAAATTTCCGCTGTATTTGAACCACGGACGCCCATTTTATCGTACGGACTCGTAATCGTAAGTCCAGGTGTGTCAGTTGGCACGATCAAGGCGGAAATGATGTTTTTTCCGTCTTTATTTTTGCCTGTTACTGCGGTTACAATCACCGTTCGTGCGTAGCTTGCATTCGTGATCCAGCACTTTTCGCCGTTGATTACATACTCGTCACCTTTTGTAATGGCTTTCGTTTGAGTGCCTCCTGCATCTGAGCCGGCATTTGGTTCCGTCAGGCCGAATGACCCAAGGGCTTTGCCCGAAGCCAGCGGAGTCAAATGCGCCCGTTTTTGTTCTTCTGTTCCGAAGTAATAAAGAGGACTTGCGCCGAGCGAGACTGCTGCAGCATAGCTTAATCCAGTACTGCCGCAGGCTTTGCCGATTTCTTCAACCGCTAAGGCATATGAAATCGTATCGCCGCCCGATCCGCCGTATTCTTCGGGAAATGGAATACCCATCAGCCCGAGCTCACCCATTTTTTTAAATGTTTGTATCGGGAACTCGCCCGTTTGATCTACATGTTCAGCGTGAGGAGCAATTTCTTTTTTCGCAAAATCCTTTACCATTTCACGAACCATTTGTTGTTCTTTTGTCAGATCAAAATTCACTTGATTTCCTCCTTCACATCTTTGTAACATCCTATTAGGCGAGTTCTGTAATCATTCCCTGACAAAAGAAGTCAGAAAATTAAAACTGGATCAGTTTTTATGTGAAAACATCAATGGGAGGAGCAAATACATGCTATAGGCGCATACCATCCATATGGCAAACGCAATGACCTGCCCCTTTGATAGTGCCGGGAAGATGATGGGATGATTCCAAAGGGAAGCTGTATCAATCAATAAACCGACCGCCGATCCCCATACGCCCAGCTTGATCACCGCGTATTGTGATCGATCGAGTTTATGATAGAGAAAGAACACAAGGCATAAAACGAGAGCAGTGCCCGCTTCCAGAAGAAGAAAGTTAAGCAAAAAAGGCTCTTCAGCCGGATCAGTTAACACAGCGTCTCCGAACAGAACAAAAAATAGTGTGGCACCGAACCAGATGAGAAATGAAAACGTAAGGACCAGACCTAATTTTTGAGTGAACATGGTTGATCTCCTTTCGTGTTACCTCATTTTTTCAGTCAGCTTCACCAAGATCCATTCGAGCTCTTGATAAACACCTTCTAGTGGAAAATCATCGAAAACGAGAGACTGTATGGCAAGCCCGTCAATTATAGCATTCAGCATCGTTCCCCAGGTTGTTAAGGAAACGCCATCAATTGGAGATTTGCCCCACAATTGAGTGAGCTCTTCTGTCAGACATTGATTTTCAGATTGTAGCAGATGACTTAGCTGCTCTTTGATTTGTTCATTTTGAAAGCTTGATACGACAAGTGATAAACATAACCGGTGATAATCAGCATTTTCTTTTGTTCGTGATTTTGCTGACAGCCATGCTTCTCTCAGCTTTTCGCTTGACGGGAGCCGGCTGTTCTTTACGTTCGCCCAAGAACTGCCGCATACGTGGCGAACGACCTCCATCATGAGATTTTCTTTTGTGCGGAAATGGTAATAAACCGTTCCTTGAGTGACATTGGCTTGTTTCGCAACTGATTGTAACGTTAGTTTTTCTAAACCGTTTTCTGAGATACATGTTTTGGCAGATTGAATGAGTGCTTCCTTGGAGATGACATTTGGTTTTGCCATGGTGCTCCTCCCTATAAGTTAGTTAGTTCAATAACTGACTTTTTAAATTTTCTATTCAGGGGGTTTTACTGAAAAAGAAATGACTTATACGTATTCGTTCTTAAGAATGCCGTATATTTCTAAATCGACAACTCCTTTACCGGACCAATAGGAAGCTTGTCTGACTAATCCTTCTTTCATAAAATTGTTTTTTATGAGGACGTTTTTTGAAGCCCTGTTAGCTGGCATGACTTCAGCTTGAATTCTATTTACATTGACTTTCTCAAATAAAAATGAGGCAAGCATGCGGACGGATTCAGTGGCAAAACCTTTCCCCCAGTATTCTTCAGCTAAGTAGTATCCAATTGATACCATGTCTATTTTTTGGTTAAAATCCATCGCTTCAATGATTCCAACCAATGTATTCTCTTGACTCTTTAGAAAAATTCCCCACTTAATTCTGCTTTTTTTGTTGTAATCTCTATCAAAATGGCTAATCATTTTCTCTACTGTTTTTATGTTATGTTTCGGAATGATGCCGCAGTATTCAAATACTTTGTCATTATCGTAGATTGAAAATACATCCTGTACGTGCACCTCTTTGATTTTACTTAGTACGAGATTCTCAGATTCCAATACTGGGAAATGTCCAAAAACCGCTTCCAAATTCATATGAGTCTCTCCCTTTGTTCTTTTCTCTAACAATTCAGCGGTTCACCAAAAGTATCCTTCCTCCTAAAATAACTCTTGTGAAAAAAGACGACTTAGAAAGCCGTCCTTCTCATTTCTCATTTTGCCTTTCGTTTGGAAGCCTTGCTTTCGTTATGGAGCCGGTCTGCTGAAGTGACATAATACGTATACTTCTTGTTTTGGTCTGCCGTTTCATCTAAGAAGGTTTGCTGTCCATTTGTTTTTCTTGCGGTTCCCAGCAATGTTTTGTGCTTTTTCCCTTCGGCTCTATATATCGCATAATAGGCTGTTTCTTTCATTTTTTGATTTGATGGGTGGTCTTGTATGTGCAGAAGATTGCCGTTTTTGTCTTCGGTGACCTTCATAAGCTTCGGTTTTTTTGGTGCGGTACTGTCAAGCCATGGCATTTGCGGAACCAATGCTGGTTTGCTGTAAAGCTCGGTGACAAGCCTGTCTTTGATTCCAAGTGGATTTTTGTTGAGGTCTTTGAGGCTGAAATGCATGCTTCCTTTCACAAGCTCAAGCTGACGGTTCAAGGTGATTTGTCTCACATACTCTTCGGGGTCAGACCATGGCGGATCAAAGTTGTTATTGATTTTATAGGCTGCCTGGCCAATATATAAATGAACAGGTCTATTTTTCACTTCATTGCTCCACCAATCAGCCAGCACATCGTAAGCTGCTGCGTTGAAGCCGATGCTCCAATAGATTTGCGGGGCAATATAATCGATGTCGCCTTCTTGGATCCAATGTCTCGTATCTGCATAAAGGTCGTCATAGTTCCTGACGCCTGCTTTGGTATTCGATCCGGTTGGGTCGTCTGCCGCGTTTCTCCATACTCCAAAGGGACTGATGCCGAATTTGACGTATGGCTTTGCAGATTTAATTGTTTGGTTGATTTGTTTGACAAGCTGGTTCACGTTATTCCTCCGCCAGTCATCAATATTGGAAAAAGCCCCTTTTCCGTATTGTTCATACTGTGCTTGATCAGGAAATTCCTGTCCCGCTATTTTATAAGGGTAGAAATAATCATCCATATGAACGGCATCGATATCATAATGTTTCACCACTTCTTCAATACCTTTGACGATAAAATCTCTCGCCTCAGGAATGCCCGGATGATAATAAAGCTGGTTTCCATAAGCGGCAACCCAGTTTGGATGCTTTCGTGCCGGGTGATCCTCAGACAATTTATTAAGGTCCGTATGATTCATTGAAATGCGGTAAGGATTAAACCATGCGTGAAATTCCAAATTTCGTTTATGGGTTTCTTCAATCATAAATGCAAGCGGATCATAGCCCGGGTCTTTCCCTTGGACACCGGTTAAGTATTCAGACCACGGTCCATAAGCTGACGGATAAAAAGCATCTGCCGTCGGTTTAATCTGAACAATAACGGCATTCATCCCCATTTTTTGTACATCGTCCAGCAGTTTGATATACTCCTGCTTTTGCTCTGCCACTGATAACCCTTTTTTTGACGGCCAATCAATGTTTAATACGGAAGCTATCCATACGGCTCTCAGTTCCCTGTCCGGCTGCGCATTGGCCATAAATGGAACGGAGATGACAAACGTTCCGATGATCAAGCTGACAAGGAAACGGACAATCGACTTTTGACAAACCTTCATTCTGTTTCTTCTCCCCCATTACATCACTTTCACTATTCGCTATTACGGTATTCCCGGGCTGTAAAAGGGTGCTTAATCGGATTGAAGAAATCAGGATTTATGTCTATGTCACCAGATAAATGAAAAAAGTCCTGAAGCATTTTGTTCCGCTGCTTTAGGACTCTTTATCATCTATCATGGTTTGCAGGCTCTTTAACACATCAATGAGTTTTACGCCGACACCGACAGCTGTTTCAAGAATCGCCTGTGCTCCTGCGATGGCTAAAATAAAGATCACTGGAATTGCAATACGAGGCAAAAAGAGATATCCCAGTCCAATCAAGATGGCGCACCAAACGCCGGCACACCAGTAGCAATTGAGCATGTATCCAAAGTTAGAAGCCGGCACACTTTTTTCATCTACATGCCCGTTTTGATCAACGATCCTTTTCTTTTTCATAAAAGGTTTTCGGATAAATTCCGTGATTTTGTCGAATACAATCAAATGTGTCAGCCTGTAACTGGCTAGAATCAACATGATAAAAGTAAGCAAAGAAAGACGATCCATGACAAGCCTCCAAGAAAAAGGATGATGTTATCATTCCCAAGTGTCTTCTATCCATTCTTAATACAAAAAGAAAGAAGGACAGAGAATGGCCTCTGTCCGCTAATTCGCTTATCGTTTTTGCAGTATTTCGTTATTTAAAGTGATTTTGTCTAAAATGTCGAGAATGATGTCAGCGTTTTTTTCAGCATATGCGCCTTCCAGCATGTCTTTATGAGCGCCAAAACCCGTGTACTCCCTGTAGTTTTCGCAGGCACCTTCCCATTTCGTTAGGCCGGTATGTTCATTGGTTTCGGTTTGAATTCCCGCATCAATGAAATGAATGTTTGCTTTGACGTGCCCTTCATTCAGCAATTGTGCCCAATATTCCTGATAGTTTCTTTTTTTCTTCATCACCTTTTCTCTGACCGCTTCAGGCAGGTATGCTGCAGATTCGTCATTCTCGGTATCAATAGGCAGAGGCTGTTCTTTTAGATAAGCGTCCACGATAATGAAGTCACTGACTTCCAATCCTTTGCGCTCCATAAACTGTGCCACTTCAAAAGCTAGGTTTCCGCCTGCAGAGTAGCCTAATAAAACGTATGGGCCTTCAGGCTGTATGTCCGTGATGCAATTAACATATTGTTCAATGCGGTTGTCATGTTCAATAAAGTGAAATCCATAGACGGCTGCCTTATCATTCAGCAATAAAGCTAGGTCTTTGAAATAAATGCCAAATCCTGATATCGGCGGGAAGCAGAAAAGGTTTTGCGCGCCGTGCTGGTTCAGTTTGATCACATGCTGTTCATCTGCCGCTGTCAGCTGTTTGGAATAAAGTTTTTCGGCAAGCTGAGCGATTGTCGGATGTTCGAACAAGAAATCAATCGGTATGTCAATTTGCTGCTGGTGCTTCAGTGTGTGTATGACCTGCAGCGCTTTTAGTGAATGTCCGCCAAGAGCAAAGAAGTCATCATCAATACTGATTGTGCTGACACCGAGGACATTCTTCCAAATGTTTGCCAATTCTTCTTCTACCAAGTTTCTTGGCAATGTGATGTCCTGTCGTTTGTCATTCTTATTTTCTGGAAAAGGCAGCGCGCTGCGGTCTATTTTTCCGTTTCCGGTAAGCGGCATCCGGTCCACACGCACCCAGTGCTGCGGGATCATATAGTCTGGGAGCACACGCGCCAAATCGGCGCGGATTTCCTTTTCAGTTCTTTTGTCATCGCCAACGTAATGAGTATACAGCTGCGCCTCTCCATCTTTTTCTCTAAATGTCACTGCCGCTTCCTGAACGCCTTCCATTTCTAAAAGGCGAGCTTCAATTTCGGCGGGCTCAATTCGTTTTCCACGGATTTTAATCTGCCTGTCAATCCTGCTGATGTATTCTAAGTTTCCATCAGGCAGCCAGCGCGCCAAATCACCAGTACGGTATATTCTTTCTCCAGACAAGAAAGGATGGGGAGAAAAAACAGCATTTGTCAAGTCATCTCTGTTCAAATAGCCTTTTGCGACCCCATCGCCGCCGACACAAAGCTCGCCGGGAACGCCTATTGGCAAAAGACGCCCTTTTGCATCTAAGATGAAAGCGGTGCTATTGCTGATTGGTTTTCCGATCGGAATCGGTCCCGCATAGTCTCTTTTAATCTCAAAAAAGGTTGAAAATGTCGTGTTTTCCGTAGGCCCGTAAATATTATGAAGTGCCAGATCTGGACAGGCGTGTCTGACAGCATTCATAAGGGCAGGCGAGAGTGCTTCTCCGCCGACATATAACGTATGGAGCCCGCGGAACATGTCTGCTTGAGCCTGAGCCAGCTGATTAAAAAGAGCCGTTGTTAAAAATAGTACTGTGATGTCATTTTCAAGCAAATACGTCCCAAACCGATCAGGTGACAGCATTGTCGATTTATCAATGATATGAAGGCTTGCCCCATTTAAAAGCGCCCCGAACATTTCAAAGGTGACGGCGTCAAAGCTGATAGATCCAGTCAGAATAAACCGATCATTAATGGACGCAGACGTGTAATTGCTATTGCTGACAAGGGACACGACATTGCGATTCGTGATCATGACGCCTTTCGGCCGGCCTGTTGATCCTGAGGTATACATGATGTATGCAAGATCATCCGGGCTGGAGACGATGTTGATAGGGATATGGCTTTCTTCCATCAATGTCTGTGCATCTGAAGTAATACATGTTCCTGAGAACGCAGCGTTTTGCTCCAGCCCCTTTTGAACAATCAGCATTTTTGCCTGCGTTTCCTCGAGCATAAAGCTGACCCGTTCAGGCGGAAGCTCAGCATCAAGCGGGAGGTATGCTCCCCCTGCTTTTAAAACAGCAAGCACACTGATAATAAATTCAGGAGAATGAGCAGCCAATATTCCTGCTGTCTCGTTTTTCCGAAACCCATTTTGATATAACTCTCTGGCGAGTGAATTAGAGCGTTTATCAAGCTCTTCATACGAAAAAGACATATTATCATACACAATTGCGGTATAGTCTGGCGTCTTTTCTGTTTGTTCACGAAATAAATCTATAATTGTATGATTCTTTGGATACTCTGTTTTTGTATTGTTGAACTGGGTGACAATCTGCTCTTTTTCTGTTTCATCAAGAACAGAAAAATCAGCAATGGGAATATCAGGGTGATATGCCGCTGTGCTTAGTGCTTGCGTAAATTGCCTCTTGATACAGCTAATCCATGCAGTATCGTAAACGAACGAATTATAGCTGAACTTGATAACAAGTTCTTCCCCGGGAGCAACGACAAGGTTAAAGTTATATCCTGATTGCTCGGATACCGTAACTTGATCGATTTGCAATGGTGAATCGGCGCGATCAGCTGAATCGGCGATTTTCTGCTGTAACGGATAGTTTTCAAATACAATAATGTGATCAATCAGTTCCTGTTTTAAAGCGGTGTTTGCCTGGATATCAAATAAAGGCTGGCAGGTGAACGGCTCAGCTTCCAGCATATCTTTCTGGCAGCGTTTGAGCAGCTCTTGAAACGTTTCGTCTTGATGTGTTTTAATCCGAACCGGAATGGTATTGATAAACAACCCTATCATTTGCTCCACGCCCGGAATTTCTGATGGTCTGCCTGATACAACTGCGCCAAATACAACGTCGTCTGTGCGGTTATATTGCTGCAGCATCACGCCCCAGACTGCCTGGATAAGGGTGGCAAGCGTGACGCCGTGTTGTTTGGCAGTCTCTTTCAGCTTGTCTGTCAGTGGTTTATTTAATGAAAATATCAAATCTTCACGGTGATAACCTTCTTTTTTTTCTTCATCAGACACACGAGGCAGAGGTGATGGAGTGCTGCAGTTTTTTAAATACGAACCCCAGTACTCCGCAGCTGTTTCTTTGTCTCGGTTTGTCAGCCAGGAAATATAGGTGCTGTAAGGACGGACAGGGTCCAAAGAAAGTGGTTTTCCTGCATGGATAGATTGATAAATTTGCATAAATTCCTGCAGAACGATGCCGAGGCACCAGCCGTCCATTAAAATGTGATGATGACTCCAGATACAGACATGCTCATCTTCAGCTGTTTTGAATAGAGAAATCCGCATCAGCATGTCTTTTTGTAAATCAAAGCCTTTCTGCTTGTCCTTCTCCTTAAAGCAATCAATAAACTCATTCTGGTCGTTTATTTGCAGATGGGAAATGTCTTCGCTGTACAAATGGAATTCGCGTTCTGTCATTACGACTTGCCGAGGTCCCGACAAATGCGGGACGTGCGGCAAAAATACGGTTCTGAAAATATCATGGCGGTCGATGATGGCTTGAATACTGCGCTGAAACCAGTCATAGCTTAGGCTTCCTTTGATGGTGAAGAGCGACTGCTCAACATACGCCCCCTCCTCTTTACGAAGGAAGGAATGAAACAGCATTCCCTCCTGCATATGACTCAGAGGATAAATGTTCTTGATTTTTTTGATGTTATCCATAGTGTCTGCACCTTTCTTCACGGATTCATTAGTGAAAACTGAGCATATCAGCAATCTCTTGCAGCGCGTCCTCGGTCAGTTCTTGATCATCAAAATCGCTAATCGTCTTTTCAGTTTCTCTTTTGTTCTGGCAGTGTTCGATCAGCTGTAATAAAAATTGACGGCAATACCCGCTAAGCTGTTCCATCGTTTTGCGCTGAAAGCGGGTATTGTCATAAGTCATGTTGACAGCCATTTTTCCTTCTGCGGCGATTGCGCTGATATCCAGCGACTGTTCACGATTCCATGTTGCGCTGATATCATCCCCGGCACCCAGCGGAGAGAAAGAGAAGGCGTCCTCCTCAGGTACTTCAGCTGTGCTGCCGCTTTCAAACTGACCCAGATAATTGAAGCTGATTTCTGGCGAACCTGTGAAATCGATGTCTTTTTTGCCAGGCGGAGTCAAATATTTGATGACACCGTAGCCGAATCCTTTGTCCGGTACGCGTCTCAGTGTATCTTTTGTTGTTTTTAGTACATGAACCATGTATTCTTCCGGATCAGGAAGGTCTGAGTTCAGTTTAACCAATAATGGATAAATGGCGGTAAACCATCCAACCGTACGGCTCACATCTATTCCGTCTAATACATCCTCTCGCCCGTGGCTCTCTAATGATAGTTTGAAGGCGGATTGATTGGTCCAATGGCGCAGCGCAAGAATAACAGAAGCAAGCAGCATATCCTGAGTATCTGTTTTATATGCGCTGTTGGCATCTTTTAAGAGCGCAGCTGTTTCTTTATCGTTTAAGGTAAACGAAATCGTGGAACGTTTACTCTCGTTTGCTATGGTTCCGTCGATTTGATCAAAAGGCAGTGCTTCTGTTTCAAATTCCTCGGTTTCACGCCAATACTTGAACTGTTTCATAAGCTGCTGGCTTCCGGCGTAGTCAGAGAGCTTTTTCGCGTACATTTTGAATGAGCTTGTTTTAGGCGGAAGCTGGATATCTTCCCCGCTTGCAGCTTGGCGATAGCCTAAAGCCAAATCCTCAAGCAGAACTCGCCACGAGATGCCGTCAACGACGAAGTGATGAGCAGATAAAAATAAGAAATCACCGTCAGTTGTGCGGAAAAGACCGGCTTGCAGCAGCGGGCCATTCTTCAGGTCCATTTTCTGCTGAATATCACGTACATGGCGTTTGATAAGAGGCTCATACGATCTATTCTCGTCAGTGCAGTCTGGATTTTGTAAATCAACAATGTGAAGGCCATACAGCGCATCGTCCGAAGGACTGAGCGGCCGATTATATTGACTCCACTTTCCATGTTCATTCTGTGTAAACACCATCCGCAGCGCATCATGATGACACGTTATTGCTTTTAAAGTTTTGCGAAGTGCGTCTTCTTGTACAGAGGTGCTTCGATGCAGCATAACGGACTGATTAAAATGGTGTCTTTCTTTTATATCTTGAGAAAGAAACCATTTCTGAACAGGTGACCATTGTACGTCTCCCTCAACCGGAGCTTGGCTGGAACTTGTATCTGAATCACGGATATAAGCTGCCAATTCTTGAATAGTCGGATGGCTAAACAAATCTTTCACTGCCATTTGTTTTCCTATCCGGTGAAGCCGTGCGGAAACCTGTAACGCTTTGATCGAATCTCCTCCAAGCTCAAAGAATGAATCAGCTGTTCCGATTTTTTCTGCCCCCAGTACTTCCTTCCATATATCTGCCAGTATTTGTTCCATCTTGCTGGCAGGTGTGCGGAATGGACGTTCAGTTTCACCCTTGAATACAGGTTTTGGAAGTGCTCTGCGATCCAGTTTACCGTTTGGTGACAATGGAAGTGAGCCCAGTTTTTCAATAAACGCAGGAATCATGAACACCGGCAGCTTGTTTTGTAATTCTAAGCGTATCGTATCTGTGCTCAATTCTGGTTCGGTCACAACATAAGCACTTAATTCAGTTTGTCCTGATGCTGTTACATGAGCGAGTACGGTGGCGTCTTTTACACCGTTTATACAACGGATGACCGATTCAATTTCTTTTGTTTCTACACGATAGCCTCTGATTTTGACTTGTTCATCAATTCTACCCAGATACTCGAGTGTTCCGTCGGCCATCCATCTGGCGGCGTCTCCTGTTCGGTACATTCGCATTTCAGGTTTGTATGGGTTCTGGATGAATGCTCTCTCTGTCAGCTCCGGAAGGTTGATATACCCTCTTGCAAGCCCCGTTCCTGCTATACAAAGCTCTCCCGCAACACCAATTGGCTGAAGCTGATGATTGCCATTTAAAATAAGCACTTGGGTCCCGTCAATCGGCTGGCCGATGCTTACGTATTTCTGCTTTTCCATATGTCTCATGACGGTAGTGGCCACACTGTTTTCTGTCGGTCCATATTCGTTGGCGAGTTCGGTGTGCGGACATATGGCCAGGCTACGGTTTATCAATTCGCGGTCAGCTGCTTCTCCCGCCAGAGTGACGATTCTAAGCGTCTTTACATCTTCCGGCTGCAATACATCCAAAAGCGCTCGATATAAAACAGGCACAATAATCATATGTGTAATCCGTTGAGGAGACAGCTGATGCTTGATGGCCAGAATGTCCTTCGCTTCCTCTTCCTTAAGCAGAACTGCTTTTGCACCTGATAAAAGCGGTGTGAACATACTTGTTAAAAAGCCGTCAAATGAGAAAGAAAAGAGCTGCAGTATGGCGTCTGTCTCGTTGAAAGCATAAGCGTTACGCCGCCACTGAAGAGTGTTGGCAATGCTTTTATGCTCGACCATCACCCCTTTTGGACGGCCCGTCGTTCCTGACGTATAAATGATATAAGCCATATGATGGGCATACGACACTTTCGGCAGCGGCGATTTGTCGTATGCCTCCGCGCTCTCTATCGTCAAGATCTCTCCTTCAAAATCAGCAAGCTCTCCCCAATCCGTTTCATTTATTGTCATCAGCAGTTTCGTTCCGCTGTCGCTGAGGATATAGCGTTTCCGTTCCGCCGGGTATTCCGGATCAATGGGAACGTAACAGCCTCCTGCTTTCCAAACACCAAGTACGGCCGCTATCATGCTGAACGAACGAGGCATCATGATGCCTACTGGTGTGTCCGGTTTAACACCTCGGCTGCGCAATATACGAGCGATTCCATTGGACCACTCGTCCAACTCTTGATATGTCAGTGTTTTGTCTCCGCTGACAAGTGCAGAAGCTTTTGGTGTTCGTGCAGCTTGCTGCTCAAACAAACGGTCAATTGTTTGTTCTTCGTATTGATTCGCTTGCCCGGTGTTAAACTCATTGAGCAACTGATTCCGCTCTTCTTGAGTCAAAATGTCGATATGGTTGAGTGTTACCTCAGGGTTTTTAACGATGATGTTAAGTACATTAGTCAAATGCGATGCCCAGCGTTCTATAGTTGTTTTTTCAAACAGTGCGGTTGAATATTCAAAATGGAAATGAATGTTCCCGTCACCCTCAGATGCTTGTAATGTCAAATCGAATTTAGAAACGAGATGAGAAACTTGTGACGGCTTCATTTGCAAATCATGCAGATGCAATGGTTGGTGATCATTATTTTGAACGACTAACATGGCATCAAACAGCGGGTTTCTGCTCATATCCCTCGTCACCCCGAGCTTATCGACGAGCTCTTCGAACGGATAATCCTGATGCTCATACGCTTCCAATGCTGTCTCGCGCACTTCCTGCAAATGCTGCACAAACGGCTTCCCGCCCTCCGGGCGTGTCCGAAGCGCCAGCGTGTTCACAAACATGCCGAGTAT
>NZ_JBZAZF010000003.1:0-304022 GCF_058248265.1 Bacillus sp. NS1
AGGCTCGGTAGCTCAGTTGGTAGAGCAACGGACTGAAAATCCGTGTGTCGGCGGTTCGATTCCGTCCCGAGCCACCATTTATTCATATATATATTTTGGCGGTTGTGGCGAAGTGGTTAACGCACCAGATTGTGGCTCTGGCATTCGTGGGTTCGATTCCCATCAATCGCCCCAAATATAAAATTGCGGGTGTAGTTTAGTGGTAAAACCTCAGCCTTCCAAGCTGATGTCGTGGGTTCGATTCCCATCACCCGCTCCATTTCTATATTGTCATGGGCCTGTAGCTCAGCTGGTTAGAGCGCACGCCTGATAAGCGTGAGGTCGATGGTTCGAGTCCATTCAGGCCCACCATACCATGACCTTTAATATTCCACAGTAGCTCAGTGGTAGAGCTATCGGCTGTTAACCGATCGGTCGCAGGTTCGAATCCTGCCTGTGGAGCCATATTGGAGAAGTACTCAAGTGGCTGAAGAGGCGCCCCTGCTAAGGGTGTAGGTCGCGTAAGCGGCGCGAGGGTTCAAATCCCTCCTTCTCCGCCATAAGATTTCGATATAAGTTCTCAACCATCGGCCCGTTGGTCAAGCGGTTAAGACACCGCCCTTTCACGGCGGTAACACGGGTTCGAATCCCGTACGGGTCATCCAAAAAACCTTGCATATCCTGCAAGGTTTTTTATTTTTTATAAATCCTGATATGTCATAGACTTCATTCTTTATTAAATATATAGCAACAAAAATCTCCATATATTTCGTTTTTCTCCGGAAAATGAAGTTAATTGTCAATAAGTATAAGCGCTTTCATGAAAGGGCTTTTTTTTATTTCTCCGAATAAATACTATAAATGAAAACTATGATGTCAGAAAGGATGATTACATGGCCGCTGCCAGCCCTACAGCACATGATGTTTATCTTTTTCACGAAGGCAGTCTGTTTAAAAGCTATCAGCTGTTTGGCTCGCATTATCGCGAGCTGAATGGCCAAAGCGGATATGAATTCTGTGTGTGGGCGCCTCATGCGTCAGAAGTAAGAGTGGCTGGGGATTTTAACAGCTGGTCAGGAGAACAGCATGTGATGCAGAGAGTGAACAATAATGGCATTTGGACGTTGTTTATTCCAGATTTAGGAGAAAAGGAACGATATAAATATGAAATCGTGACAAATAGCGGTGAGATCAGGCTGAAGGCAGATCCATATGCTTTTTATTCAGAAGTCAGGCCAAATACAGCGTCACTTACTTACGATTTGGCAGGATACAACTGGCTAGATCAAAATTGGCAAAAGAAACAGAAGGCCAAGACGCTGTATGAGAAACCTATATTCATTTATGAACTTCATCTCGGTTCCTGGAAGAAACATTCTGATGGCAGGCATTACTCCTATAAAGAATTAGGTGAGTCGCTTATTCCTTATATCAAAGAGCATGGGTTTACACATATCGAACTGCTTCCGGTGTATGAGCACCCTTATGATCGTTCCTGGGGATATCAAGGAACGGGTTATTATAGCCCGACAAGCAGGTTTGGCACGCCGCATGATTTGATGAAGTTCGTGGATGAATGCCATCAAGAAAACATCGGAGTCATTCTGGATTGGGTCCCCGGACATTTTTGTAAAGACGCACATGGTCTTTATATGTTTGATGGAAAGCCACTTTATGAATATCAAGAAGAACGTGACCGGGAGAATTGGCTATGGGGTACGGCAAATTTTGACCTTGGAAAACCGGAAATTCATAGTTTTTTAATTTCTAATGCGTTGTACTGGGCGGAACTCTATCATATAGATGGATTTAGGGTTGATGCTGTGGCTAATATCCTGTATTGGCCAAATCAGGAGGAACGCCATACGAATCCATATGCTGTTGAATTTTTAAAAAAACTCAATCAAACCATGAGAGAGGCATATCCTCATGTCATGATGATTGCGGAAGATTCCACGGAATGGCCTCAAGTGACAGGTGCCGTTGAGGAAGGGGGGCTCGGTTTTCATTTTAAATGGAATATGGGCTGGATGAATGACGTACTGAAATACATGGAGACACCGCCAGAAGAAAGGCGGTATTGTCATCAGCTTATCTCTTTTTCATTACTATATGCGTTTAGTGAACATTTTGTATTACCGTTTTCTCATGATGAAGTCGTATACGGAAAAAAATCACTTCTTAATAAAATGCCTGGCGACTATTGGCAGAAATTTGCCCAGTATCGGCTTTTGCTCGGTTATATGACGGCTCATCCCGGAAAGAAATTGATTTTTATGGGATCAGAATTTGCTCAATTTGATGAATGGAAAGATACAGAACAGCTAGATTGGTTTTTAGACTCCTTCCCCATGCATCAGAAAGCCAGCGTTTTTACGCAAGATCTTCTCCGCTTTTATCAAAAAAGCAAAATCCTTTATGAACATGATCATCGTGCACAATCGTTTGAATGGATTGATGTCCATAATGACGAACAATCAATCTTTTCTTTTATTCGTTATGGCAAAAGGCACGGTGAGGCGCTTGTCATCATTTGTAATTTTACTCCCGCGGTCTATCATCAATATGATGTTGGAGTTCCTTTCCTTACACAATACATCGAGGTGCTGAACAGCGACAGTGAAGCTTATGGAGGCTCAGGACAAATCAACAAAAAGCCGTTAACGGCCAAAAAGGGAGCTCTTCATCATAAACCATGTTATATCACGATGACCATCCCACCTTACGGCATTTCGATTTTACGGGCGGTTAAAAAAAGAGGAGAGATAAAAAGATGAAAAAACAATGTGTAGCCATGCTCCTTGCCGGCGGGAAGGGCAGCCGTCTCAGCGGATTAACAAAAAATATGGCCAAACCGGCTGTATCTTTCGGGGGAAAATACAGGATTATTGATTTTACCCTCAGCAATTGTTCCAATTCAGGCATAGACACAGTCGGGATTTTAACACAATATCAGCCGCTTGAGCTGAATTCCTATATTGGCATCGGCAGTGCATGGGACCTTGACAGATATAATGGCGGCGTGACGGTTTTACCCCCTTATGCCGAGTCATCAGAAGTCAAATGGTATAAAGGGACGGCAAGCGCCATTTATGAAAATCTCAATTATTTAAATCAGTACGATCCTGAGTATGTGCTGATTTTATCAGGAGATCACATATACAAAATGGACTACGGCAAAATGCTTGATTTTCACATTGAAAAGAAAGCGGATGTGACCATCTCTGTCATCGAGGTGGGCTGGGAGGAAGCAAGCAGGTTTGGCATCATGAAAACCAATGCAGATGGGATGATCACACATTTCGATGAAAAACCCAAATTCCCTAAGAGCAATCTTGCCTCAATGGGAATTTATATATTCAATTGGCCGCTTTTGAAACAGTATCTTGAGATGGACGACCGGAATCCTTATTCAAGCCACGACTTCGGCAAAGACATTATTCCTCTGCTTTTGGAGGAGAAAAAGAAGCTTTCTGCTTATCCGTTCAAAGGATATTGGAAGGATGTCGGAACAGTACAGAGCTTGTGGGAAGCCAATATGGATTTGTTAAAAGAGGAATCGGAGCTGAAGCTGTTTGAACGGAAGTGGAAAATTTACTCCGTCAATCCGAATCAGCCTCCGCAATTTATTTCATCTGACGCACAGGTACATGATTCGCTTGTGAACGAAGGCTGTGTTGTGTATGGAAATGTGTCTCATTCCGTTCTTTTTCAAGGTGTTACTGTCGGTAAGCATGCGAATGTCACATCGTCAGTCATTATGCCGGATGTGACGATCGGCGAGCATGTAGTGATTGAAAATGCTATCGTTCCTAAGGGTCTGGTGCTGCCGGATGGCGCAGTGATCCGATCCGAAAACGACATTCGGGAGGTGCTGCTTGTTTCAGAGGAATTTGTAGAAAAAGAATTGATCTAATACTGAAGAGGGGGCAGAGTCAGTGTTCAATAATCAAATGTTAGGTGTTATAGATGAAACCACATATAAGCATTCTCTTCAGGATTTAACGGCACAGCGGTCGCTGGGGGCGATCCCTTTTGCCGGGAGGTACCGTCTGATCGATTTTATGCTTTCCAACATGGTGAATGCGGATATTAGGAGTGTTGCGATTTTTCCGAAGTATCGCTATCGTTCGCTTATGGATCATCTTGGAGCGGGCAAGGAATGGGATTTGCATCGAAAAAGGGATGGCCTCTTTTTTTTCCCGTCCCCACACCTTCACCAAGAATACGATGAATTCGGTTCGTTTCGCCAGTTTTCCGACCATCTTGATTACTTCCACAGGAGCACACAGCAATATGCAGTCATCTCCAACAGCCATACAGTATGCAACATTCAATTTCAGTATGTGCTGAAACGCCATCAGGAGGTTGGCTGCGACGTCACCGAGGTATTTCAGGACGGCCAGTCGCTGCAAATCTATATCATGTCTACAACGCTTTTAAAGGATCTGATCTACGGGCATAGTGAAAAAGGCTATAAAACCATTCAGGAGGCTGTTGAAAAGGAATCCTCCTCCTTGACCATTTGCCCTTATGAATATTCGGGTTATGCGGCTGTCATTGATTCGGTGGAAAAGTATTATACGCACAGTATGGAGCTCATACAGCCTCGTTATTGGCAGCAGGTGTTTTTGCCGCAGCAGCCGATCTATACAAAAGTGAAGGATGAGCCGCCGACGAAATACGGAAAACACAGCACTGTCAAAAATTCTTTGGTGGCAAACGGCTGTGTGCTTGAAGGAGAGGTTGAAAACTGCATTTTGTTCAGGGCGGTTCATGTCGGAAAGGGTACGAAGCTGAAAAACTGCATTATTATGCAAAAAACGCAGATTGGCGAAGATTGCCTGCTTGAGCAGGTCATTTCTGATAAGGACGTTAAAATCGGCAATGAGACTGAGGCTGCGGGAACAGCTGAGCAGCCGCTTGTATTAAGAAAAGGTTTGGTGCAAGGAGAGCTGATGAATTCTTGAAGGTATTATTTGCTGTTTCTGAATGTACTCCGTTTGTTAAGTCAGGAGGTCTAGCCGATGTAGCCGGAGCTCTGCCAAAGGCACTTGCACGATTAGGGAATGAAGTAGCTGTGATGCTTCCGAAGTACAGCCAAATACCTGAGCGATGGAAGAAGCGCATGGGAAAAACGGCTGAGTGTACGGTAGCCGTCGGCTGGCGTCAGCAATATTGCGGAATTGAACATATGGCCGAAGATGATGTGAATTATTATTTCATCGACAATGAATATTATTTTAATAGGGATTCGTTGTACGGGCATTATGATGATGGTGAACGGTTTGCCTTTTTTTCAAGAGCTGTGCTGGAAGCCGCCGAAGCTATAAATATTCAAGCTGATATTGTTCATACTCACGACTGGCATACAGCGATGGTCAATTATTTGCTGAAGGAGGAATACAAAAAGCATCCTTTTTATGAGCAGATGAGAAGCGTGTTCACAATCCACAACCTGCAGTTTCAAGGCATATTTCCGCCTGATGTCACTCATGACTTGCTAGGGCTTGAGATGGATCATTTTCATTATGAAAGGTTAGAATGCAACGGATTTGTTAATTTTATGAAGGCGGGCATCATTGCGGCTGATCATGTAACAACTGTGAGCCCCACTTACAGAAATGAAATATTGACGCCGTATTACGGTGAACAGCTTGAGCAGGTTTTGCGATATAGAGAAAATGATGTAACCGGTATATTAAACGGCATTGATGATACTTTCTATCAGCCGAAAAGCGATCCCTATATAGAGGCGCATTACGATTCGGAGCATCTTGCATGCAAGGAAGAAAATAAAACGAAGCTTCAGCGGCGGATGGGGCTTCCAGAGCGAAATGATATTCCTCTAATCAGTATGGTGACAAGGCTCACGAAACAAAAGGGGCTTGATCTTGTTCGCAGAATTATGCACGAACTTCTTGAGGAGCAAGACTTGCAGCTGATTGTGCTGGGCACAGGTGAACGTGAATTTGAAGATTATTTCCGGTATGCAGAATTTGCTTTTTATGAGAAGTGCCGAGCGTATATTGGGTTTGACGAGCCGCTTGCCCATCAAATTTATGCGGGCTCTGATATGTTTTTGATGCCTTCGAAATTTGAGCCGTGCGGCTTGGGTCAGCTCATTGCTCTCCAATATGGCGCCATTCCAATCGTCAGGGAGACGGGCGGTCTTTACGACACTGTCCGTTCCTATCAGGAGGAAGAGGGAACGGGCAATGGCTTTACGTTTTCAGCTTTCAATGCGCATGATCTGAAATTTACGATTGAGAGGGCGCTGTCGTTTTATCGCCAAAAGGATGTATGGAAGAGCATCATGAAGACCGCAATGAATGCAGATTACAGCTGGGAGAAGTCAGCTAAAGAGTATCAGCGCATTTTCGAGCATGTGACAAGGAGTGGACGGGATGTTCTCGAGTAAAGAACGCTTTGCAGCCTTATTTTTGAAGCGTCTGGAAATGACGTGCGGAAAAAGCTTCAAGGACTCTGCCAAACTGGATCAATATAAAACGTTGGGCAATATGGTCAGAGAGTATATCAGCGCTGATTGGATCCAGACGAATGAAAAAAGCAGGTCCAATTCCGGGAAGCAGACATATTATTTGTCAATCGAATTTCTGCTGGGTCAGCTCCTTGAACAAAATTTAATGAATCTTGGCGTTCGTGATGTTGTAGAAGCTGGCTTGAAGGAAATCGGCATTCATTTAGAGGAGATCCTTCAAATGGAGAGTGATGCAGGTCTCGGAAACGGCGGACTTGGGCGTTTGGCAGCTTGCTTTTTAGATTCTCTCGCTTCATTGAATTTACCGGGGCACGGGATGGGTATTCGTTATAAGCATGGCTTGTTTGAACAAAAAATTGTAGACGGGCATCAAGTGGAGCTGCCTGAGCAATGGCTGAAAAACGGGAATGTATGGGAAGTAAGAAATGCGGATCAATCAGTTGACGTGCCGTTTTGGGGCGAGGTGCATATGACAGAAAAAAACGGGCGTCTGCATTTTCGCCACGAGCAAGCTACAATTGTTACCGCTGTTCCTTATGATATCCCGATCATCGGCTATAAAACGGGCACCGTCAACACGTTAAGGCTTTGGAACGCCGAGCCCTATGCGCATTATCACGGCGGTAATATTTTGTCTTATAAGCGGGAAACAGAAGCGGTTTCTGAATTCTTATATCCCGATGACACCCATGATGAGGGGAAAATTTTACGGCTGAAGCAGCAGTATTTTTTAGTATGCGCAAGCTTAAAAAGCATTGTGAACAACTACCGAAAAACACATAAATCTTTATCCGGCCTGCATAAAAAAGTGAGCATTCATATTAATGACACTCACCCTGCGCTTGCGGTGCCTGAACTGATGCGGATTTTGCTCGATGAAGAGAACATGAGCTGGGAAGAGGCCTGGCATATCACCGTACATACGATTTCTTATACAAATCATACGACATTGTCAGAAGCGCTTGAGAAATGGCCGATTCATTTGTTTAAGCCGCTGCTCCCACGAATGTACATGATTATTGAAGAGATCAATGAAAGGTTTTGCCGTGCGGTGTGGGAAAAGTATCCGGGAGACTGGAAAAGAATAGAGGACATGGCGATTACGGCGCATGGTGTTGTCAAAATGGCTCATCTGGCTATTATAGGCAGTTATAGTGTAAATGGCGTTGCCAAAATTCATTCCGATATTTTAAAGGAAAGGGAGATGCGCGATTTTCATTTGCTGTTCCCAAATCGTTTTAACAATAAGACGAATGGAATTGCCCACAGGCGCTGGCTGCTAAAAGCGAATCCCGGCTTGTCTGCTATCATCACGGAGGCGATCGGCAATGAGTGGGTCAAACAGCCGGAATCACTGATTCGCTTAGAATCGTATGCCTCTGATCCTGCTTTCATTGAACAGTTTCAAAACAACAAAAGCAGGAAAAAACAAGAGCTTGCCGATTTGATTTTTTGCTCGGCGGGGGTGGTTGTGAATCCTGACAGCATATTCGATGTTCAGGTGAAACGGCTTCATGCATATAAACGGCAGCTGCTGAATGTTCTGCACATTATGTATTTGTATAACCGTCTCAAGGAGGACTCCGGATTTTCAATCTACCCGCAAACCTTTATTTTCGGGGCAAAGGCTTCACCAAGCTATTATTATGCCAAGAAAATCATTAAGCTGATCCACTCTGTCGCGGAAAAGGTCAACTATGATCCGGCAGTCAAACAGCTGATCAAGATTGTTTTTTTGGAAAATTACGGAGTTTCTATGGCTGAGCGGATTTTTCCGGCGTCAGATGTAAGTGAACAAATTTCAACCGCAAGCAAGGAAGCATCTGGTACAGGAAATATGAAGTTTATGATGAACGGCGCTTTGACCATCGGCACGCATGACGGCGCAAATATTGAGATTCTTGAGCGGGTGGGGTCTGAATGTATTTATACATTTGGTTTAAAGGCAGATGACGTTCTATCGTACCAGGAAAACGGCGGCTATAGATCGAGGGAATATTATCAGCATGACCGCAGAATCAGACAAGTAGCAGATCAGCTGATCAACGGTTTTTTTGAAGGGGAAGCAGATGAATTTGAATCGATCTATGACTCGCTGCTCCCGCATAATGATGAGTATTTTGTACTTAAGGATTTCAGCTCATACGCAGATGCGCAGGAGCGTATTCAAGCTGATTATCGCGATCGGCGGAAATGGTCTGAGCGTTCGATTTTAAACATTGCCCATTCTGGATATTTCTCAAGCGACCGCACGATACAGGAATATGCGAAAAATATTTGGGGAATCCAGCCGATGATGTGAAAAAGCCGCTGTATAAGCGGCTTTTTTGTTTACAAATTCATTGAATAGATTGTAAAGGATAAGAACGTCGCAAATGCACTCCATAAAAAATAAGGCAATAGAAGATAGCTTGCAGCTCTGTTGTATTTTTTCGCTACGATCATTAATATGAGTGCTGTGATCGCGACAAGCAGGCAGTCAATCGATGCAGCCAGCAGATTCTTTTGGGTAAATTGAAAATAGCTGAAAGACTGATTAAGCACATAATTAATCAAAAGTGTAAGCCAAAAGCTTTTCGCATCTTTAAATGAAAACGCGGCATACACAATGGCAGCTGAAAGGGAGATCAGGGCAAACAGGATGGCCCAAATGATGCCAATCACAGATCCGGGTGGCGTCCAGTCTGGTTTTTTCAGTGAATTGTACCATTCTTGGTCAATTGGAAACAGATAGTCTGCGGCTGAAAACAGCGCATATGTAATCACAAAAACCGCGATGGCGCCGATAATCTTCTTCATATTTGAACCTCCGTATGTATTTATTTTACATTTGTACTTACCCTTACCCTTTATTTTATAAAAATCAAACCCCCGATATGCGGGGGAAATGATGGTCTTAGATCAGCTGCTGCAATGCGTTCGCTTTAATGCGTTCATATTCAAATGCTGACTCTAATTCTTCCTTCGGTAAAGCAGACTTGCGGACATATTTTTCGCGAATGACGTCGTAAAGCTCATAAGGAAACAGCATATCAATAAACATGACTTGTTTTTGTTCGTTAGTTAATGGGGCCCTGGATTCGTATGCGTTCAGCATGACATGAAATGTTTCTTCATCCCAAACGCCCGTCGTATCTAAAAGCGGAATAATCATTTTGCGCAAATCTCGAATAGGAAGATCAAATGATACGGTATCCAAGTCGATGACCCAAATTTGTTCATTTTCCCCCAAGAGGGTATTTCCGGTTCCGTAATCCTGGTGGCAAAGGTTAGGGCTTTTTTTCAGCTGTTCAGTCCATGGCACATAGGACGATTGCAAAAGCCGGTCTTTGATGCGCAGTCCGTCTTGAATAAAGCTGTCTATCTCCTGAAGATAAAGCTGTGAGAAAGGATCTTCTTTTTCCTTCTCCGCCATCAGCTTCCACGTTTCCATCTGTTTGCATCGTTTCGTGTAGTGATTCGGCCAGCGTCCTAATTTGGTAAACACTGGAACTCCATTTGGCGGCTGATACCCGACGGAAGCGATGTGGAAATCAGCAAGGCCTTTCATGATAAACTCCAAATCCTGCTTTACAGTCAGCTCAAACGGTCTTCCTTCGATCCAGTCATATACGACAAATAGAAAGGAGCCATGCTTGGAATATAGGCTGCCTTTTTTGTTCGGGAGTATGCCGGGAACGTTCATTCCTTTTTTTGCTAAATAATCTTGTGCGAAAATGGAAAACAAGGCTTTCTTTTCGGGCCTGTGTATTCGTTTCAGACAAACCGCTCCGGATCCTGTGTGTACCTTCCACACAAGCGCCATCTGGTTTCCTTGAATGACGTCTATTTTTTCAGCCTGCACATCCCATCCTTGAAGCACATTTTCAGCCAGTTCGGTTAACTTTCTTTCTTCTTCTGCTGATAAAGGAAGCTCTGATGAATTCCCCTCCTCAATGACTTCTTGGTTTTCTGCCATTAAAGGACACATCCTTACCTGTTTTACTCCTACATTATGAATCAAAAGAAAAAAATGATTGAGATATTTGACTATATTTGATAGAAGAATCTGGTTGTTTACCCGTTTTGTTTTTAGGGCAGTCCTATTCCGCACAAGTTGGTTGTTCAGCCGTATCATGATTCTAACTAGTTAAAAATCATGCAGGAATGGAGGCTATGTATGAAAATAGCACTGATCGCCACAGAGAAGCTTCCTGTTCCCTCGGTTCGAGGAGGCGCCATTCAAATTTACCTCGAAGCAGTTGCCCCTTTGATTGCTAAGAAACACGAGGTGACTGTGTTTTCTATTAAAGATCCAAATCTCGCTGATAGAGAGACGGCAGACGGAGTCCATTATGTGCACTTGGATGAAGACCGTTATGAAGATGCTGTTGGGGAAGAGCTGAAAAAGAGCCGTTTTGATCTTGTGCATATCTGTAATCGCCCAAGCTGGGTGCCGAAACTGAAGAAACAGGCACCAGACGCTGTTTTTATTTTAAGCGTTCACAATGAAATGTTCGCTTACGATAAAATCAGCAAGGCAGAAGGCGAGATATGCATCGATTCTGTAGCACAGATTGTTACGGTCAGTGATTATATTGGCCGGACGATCACAAGCCGTTTTCCGTCAGCACGATCAAAAACAAAAACGGTGTATTCCGGTGTGGACTTGAAGACATACCATCCCCGCTGGACGAAAGAAGGACAGCGGGCTCGCGAAGATATGCGAAGCGAGCTGGAACTTCACGGTAAAAAAATTGTCCTGTTTGTCGGCCGGCTCAGCAAAGTAAAAGGCCCGCACATTTTATTGCAGGCGTTGCCGGACATAATCGAGGAGCATCCCGATGTCATGATGGTGTTTATCGGGTCAAAATGGTTCGGAGATAATGAATTAAATAACTATGTCAAACATCTTC
This sequence comes from Bacillus sp. NS1, assembly GCF_058248265.1. NCBI lineage: Bacteria > Bacillati > Bacillota > Bacilli > Caryophanales > Bacillaceae > Bacillus > Bacillus sp. NS1. Next base: position 11,377 of record NZ_JBZAZF010000003.1, read on the forward strand.
ATACCCTTGGTGCGATGCAAAAGGATCATGTGACATTTATTCAATTTGTGAAGCCAAAGGACATTCCTCGCCTTTATACCATGTCAGATGTATTTGTGTGCTCTTCGCAGTGGCAGGAGCCTTTAGCGAGGGTGCATTATGAAGCGATGGCTGCGGGACTGCCTATTATTACAAGCAATCGGGGAGGCAATCCAGAGGTCATAGAGGAAGGGAAAAACGGCTACATCATTCATGACTTTGAAAATCCTAAACAATACGCTGGATATATCAATGATTTGCTCAGCAGCTCGGAAAAACGGGAACGGCTTGGGAAATACAGCCGTCGTGAGGCAGAAAACCAATTCGGCTGGCAGAGAGTGGCGGAAAATCTGCTCAGCGTGTATGAAAAGAACAGATAGAAGGGGTGAACAGAGTGTACCAAAAAGAGCATGAAGAACAGATTGTGTCCGATATCCTCAGCTATTATCCATTCCATATCGATCATGTGGCGCTGAAATCAAACAAAAGCGGGCGCAAAATCTGGGAGATACAAACCGATCAAGGCCAAAAGCTATTAAAAGAAGCGCAGATGAAACCGGAACGGATGCTTTTTATCACCCAGGCACATGCCCATTTACAAGAAAAAGGGCTGCCAATTGCGCCGATTCATCAAACAAAAAATGGAGGGAGCTGCTTAGGCACGGATCGGGTTTCTTACAGTTTATATGACAAAGTGACAGGAAAAGAAATGATTTACTATGATGCAGAGCAGATGAAAAAGGTTATGTCGTTTGCCGGCCGTTTTCATCATGCGTCAAAAGGATATGTTTGTACAGATGAAAGCAAGAAAAGAAGCAGGCTCGGCAAATGGCATAAATTATACCGGTGGAAACTGCAAGAGTTGGAAGGGAATATGCAGATCGCAGCATCTTATCCAGATGACTTATTTTCGCAAACTTTCTTAAAACATGCAGATAAAATGCTGGCAAGGGGAAAAGAAGCCCTGCAAGCGCTTGATGAGTCAGAGTATGAAAATTGGACAAAAGAAACGCTCGAACAAGGCGGATTCTGTTTTCAGGATTTTACATTGGCGCGTTTGACTGAGATCGACGGGGAACCTTTTTTAAAAGAGCTTCACTCGATTACCTACGATTTGCCGTCAAGAGATCTGCGCATCCTTCTAAATAAAGTCATGGTTAAGCTTTCTGTATGGGATACCGATTTTATGGTAGCACTGCTTGCAGCCTATGATGCAGTGTATCCGCTCACAGAAAAACAGTACGAGGTGCTATGGATTGATCTCGCGTTTCCGCATTTGTTTTGTGCAATCGGCCATAAATATTATTTGAAGCAAAAGAAAACGTGGTCAGATGAGAAGTACAATTGGGCGCTGCAAAATATGATTTCTGTTGAAGAATCTAAAGATTCGTTTTTGAATAAAATGCCGGAGCTGTATAAAAAAATAAAAGCGTATCGGGAGGCGAATTGACATGAGGTCTTCGAGACAAAAAGCCTCCATTTCTAAACTCGATCTCGACCAATTCGTATTTACACCGCCCGGATCGATGGGATGGCAGGCACATGACACAAGCTCAGCTGAGAAGGAAGAAGAGGAAAAGCATTTGGCAGCGGGCAGTATCAGAGAGCTCCCTAACATCAATGCACCAAAAGAATTTCAAAAAGAGACGAAGGGAAAGGAAACAGACCACAAAGTTATGGATGAAGAGGAAACGAAATCCGAAACCATTCGTGAGTTTGAGGAGGAGCCAGATACCAAACGTTCAGCGTCTCCAATTGAAGAGGAGGATGAAGAACCAGAATTTGTGGAGGAAGCTAGAGTGGAAATTATTGTTCTTCCAAGTGAATCCGCACCATCTCCATGGTTTTCTCAAACTGTAAAGCGCAAGGCATAAAATCACATTTATGCCTTTTTTCATGCGCTTTGCAGCGAAAAAAAAGCCCGTATTGCAGCACGAGCTGTAGGTTTTATGATTTTGCTTTCACAAAAAGCTGATTGATAAATGATAAATCAAGGTTTTTCGTTAGAAGAGGCGGCGAAAATTGTTTGTTTTCCGGTGTCAGAACGGATTGGTAAACGGCATTGAGCCTTTTGGCAGCATGGGTAAAAGTAAATGAAGATTCTACATTGTGCCGGCCGTTTTTTGTGATTTTGTTCATTAATTCCTGGTCTGTAAAGGCTCTGTCAATTGCTTTCGCAAATGAAGAAGGCTTGTTGTAGCTGTCGATGACAAGGCCGTTGACTTCGTGTTTTACAACTTCCCCGTTTCCGCCCCGGTTTGTGGTAATTAAGGGCGTGCCGGCCGCCATTGCTTCATAATTCACACGGGCAAGGGGTTCATTCCACTGAGAGCTGCACACAAATACATCTGCCATCAGAAAGAGGTTTGGAATGTCGTCTGCGGGGATGAATTTCGTAAAAATCACATGGCCTCTGTATGGCAGCGCGAGCTTGCGCAGATAGGTTACATACTGGTTTTCACCGTCATCGCTGAACCACTTCCCGCCTGCTATGACCAGTACAGCGTCGGGATGCTGCTGCAAAATCCGTTTCATGCTGTGAATGAGAAGATGAGGCCCTTTTGTCGGGCTTAAACGGCCGGCGAATAAAATGACTTTTTTATCCTCAATGCCATATTTTTTCCGGTATGTTTCTCTGATAGCTGAACCCTTCATCGTCCAGGCAGGCGGATAGGAGCGGATGTCAACGCCGGAGTATACGACTTGTGTAATGTCCTCGGCTTCGGGGAACCGTTCAATAACGGTTTGTTTAATAAATTCGCTGACGGTTGTGATCATTGAGACATTGTCGAGTACTTCTTTTCCTTGCGCGAAGGTCATCTTTTTTTCTGAAAACATTTCGTTATGCAGGCTCAAAACAATCTTGCTGTTTGGTGAAGCTTTTTTATATAAAGAGACATTCAAAGGCCTATTGAACACATGAATAAGGTCAAAGGAAGAGGCTCGCAGCTCCTTCGCTACCGCCTCGCGGTAATGCTCTTTTGGCAGATGAATATAATGTACGCCGTCTTTCGTTTCGTTTTTTGGAAGTGATGGATCTTCTATTGAATAAATGGTCAGATCGTACCGGCTGCTGAAGTAGGGCGTGACACCGTCAATCATCATTTGAATTGCGCCGCCGCGTACCGCGGGCGCCGGCAGCTTTTCTGTACAGATAAAGGCAAGCTTCATTTTCATTCCCCCTGATACAGCGACGTTAAATAGGCGATTTCGTTGGCCAAGCCATCCTTTAAGGACGTGGCGGGATCGTAATGTAAGAGCTGTTTTGCTTTTGAAATATCCGCCCACGTTTTGCTTGGTTCCCCTGCTATTTTATCCGAAAAGTGCAGTGTTGCTTTTTTACCGGAAATGTCTTCAATGAGGGAGACAACCTTTAAGACTGAGGCACGCTCTGCGCCGCCGATATTCACCGTTTCACCAATAAGATGGGGATTCCCAAGAACAGCGGTGATGCCTTTAACACAGTCGCCGATATAGGTGAAATCTCTTGACTGCTGCCCATCACCGAAGATGGTGAGCGGCTTTTGCTGAAGGTGCTGCTTGATAAGCCGGTGAAAAGCCATGTCCGGCCGCTGTCTCGGCCCGTATACGGTAAAGAATCGGAGAATCACAATCGGAATGCCAAAGCTATGTTGATACACATGGCAAAGCTTTTCTCCCGTAAGCTTTGTGACGCCGTACGGAGATAAAGGGGAAAGCGCCGCGTCTTCACTGACCTTCCCTTGTTTATCGCCATAGACTGAAGAGGTGGAAGCAAAGACGAATGTTTTAATCGGATGTTCCCGGCAGGCCTCAAGGAGCCTCTGGAGCGCTTGTATATTATGTGCGGCATATGGGTGGAAATGATCGCCCCAGCTTGAACGGACACCTGGTATGGCTGCCAAATGGAAGATGATATCCACTCCATCCAGCAAGGGGGAAAGATCTGCTGTCAGCAGATTTTCCTTTATGAACGTAAATCGTTTTTCTGGCAGCAGGGCTTCAAGGTTTTTGAATTTTAAAGAAAATGGAGTCGGACCAATAAAGTCGTCGATTCCGATAATGTCAAGTGTCTTATCCTTCAGCAATTCTTCGCAGAGATGAGAGCCGATAAATCCCGCTGCACCTGTAACAAGTATTTTCATGGGCGACCAACTCCTGTGCAGATTAGGCCGCAGTCCTCGAGAAGTTCTTTTTTCAGTACGTTGCGCCCGTCGATCACAAGACGCCCTCTCATGATGCTTGCAGCCTTTTTCCAATCTAATGCTAAAAATTCAGGCCATTCTGTTGCCAAAAATAAAAAATCACTCTCTGTTATTGCATCAATAGCTTGAGATTGCTGAGTCACCAGTTGCCGCAAATGTTCTGGAAGAACAGCTTCCGGATCATATGCATGAACATGGCATCCCAGCTCTGTCAGCCTTTCCATCAGCCTGACGGCTTGAGAATTCCTGATGTCATCGGTATGCGGTTTGAAGGAAATGCCGAGTACAGCAGCTTTTTTGCCGTGAAGTGTATCGAAGAATGACTTTATTTTTTTGATATACAGGCCGAGTTGGGTGTCATTGATGTGCTGCACAGCTTGCAGCAGGTAGGTCTCCGTGTTTTTTTCTTGAGCAGCAAATTGCAGCGCCTGCAGATCCTTTGGAAAACAAGAGCCGCCGAATCCGATGCCGGCCTGTAAAAAGTGTGCTCCGATTCTCGGGTCTAGCCCGATGGCGCGGGAAATATCTGAGATATCTGATTGATAGGCTTCACATATGCGGGCCATTTCGTTAATGAATGAAATTTTCGCTGCTAAGAAGAAGTTATTGGCATATTTGATGAGCTCTGCTCCTGCTAAGCTTGTAATGATATAAGGGGTGTCAATGTGTTTGTAAATGGATTTGATGATTGCTGCTGATACGTGATCTCCTTCCTGAACACCGATGACTGTTTTGTCAGGATGCAGCATGTCATACAAGGCGTTGCCTTCCCGCAGAAACTCCGGATTGGATACGATGTTAAACAAGTTTTCGGACACTCCGGAGGCAATCAGCTGTTTTGCTATTTTTTCATTTGTCCCGGGCGGAACAGTGCTTTTCGTAATGATGGTTTTATACGATCCGATTGCCTGGCTCAAATCGCTGATGACGGATTCCAGTGCCTTCGTATCTGCTGATCCGTCCGAACGTGGAGGGGTTCCGACTGCGATAAAAATGACGGGGCATTCCTCCATGCTCGATTTCACTTCAGAAGAAAACGAGAGATTGCCGCAATGATGTAGTGCATCTGAAAGCCCAGGCTCGTAAAAGGGAATGTCTCCATTTTTTAGCTGCTCGATTTTTTTGACGTCTTTGTCTGTGCATATCATGTCATGCCCAATGGATGCCAGTGCCGCTGATAGGGTTAAACCGACATATCCGGCGCCAATTACACAAATTTTCATCACCTGAGCTCCTTTACAAGATTACTGGTCATATATCAATATCCTATTAAAAAAGGGCTGGTTCGTGATTCCGCTTTCTGCCCAGTTGCATCCGCCTAATTTCGGATGTACAAACATCGGGGGGCGCTCTTGGAATATCATGTAATAAACATGAGCTGAGGGGAAAATAACATGATAAAAAAAGCGATCATTCCTGCCGGCGGATTCGGAACGAGGAATCTGCCGGTGACGAAGGTGATTCCGAAAGAGATGTTTCCGGTAGGATCTAAGCCTGTGATTCACTATATTGTTGAAGAGCTGAAGGAGTCAGGCATTGAAGATATTTTAATGGTTGTATCAAGCCAAAAAAATTTGATAGTCGACTATTTTGATTCCTCTTTGGCGCTTGAAGCTTTTCTGGCCTCCCGGCATAAACTGCATTTACTCAGTGAACATCAGATTCCGGATATACGGATTCATTATGTGCGGCAGCCTTATGCAAAAGGTCTTGGCGACGCGATTTCTTTGGGAAAACAATTTGCAGGCGGAGAATCCTTTGCCGTCGTTTTACCCGATGATCTGATCTTTACTGCTAATCAGCCGGCTTTGGGTCAGTTGATTGAAGCGCATACAAAATATCAGTGCAGTGTGATCGGCTTAAAAGAAACAAAAACGGAGAATTTGCACCATTACGGTGTGATAAAAGGAGAGGCTGTTGAAAAAGGGCTTTATCGCATTCAGGATATTGTGGAAAAGCCTAAACAAAACCCGCCTTCTCATTTTGCCGCAGCAGGACGTTATATTTTTACACCGGATATTTTTGAGAAGCTGGAGACATCAGAAGCTGATGCCGGAGGAGAAGTGCAGCTAACGGATGCGATTAAAGCTTCACTTGGGGCATGCGATGTTTATGGGAAATTGCTGGAGGGCAAACGGTATGACATCGGACTGCAAAAGGATTATCTGAAGCTGATTACCGAGATGCTGAAAACGTAAAAGAACCCCCAATAAGCGGGGGTTCAATCAGCGTGGAGATCGCCGAATGTTGTCATGATTCCCTCTTCATCGAGTTCTTCCTCATAGCGCTCATGAGCTCTGCTTTGATAAACTGTAATTTCTTTGCCTGTGATATCTGTTGCGATGAAATTTTCGTACGACTCTGTATTGCCAATATTTTCTTCGGCATTCATCGTCATATCATCATAGCTGAGCGGAGGGTTTTCCATATCCTGAGGTGTTTGCGAGTTTCCGTATTTTTCGACGTCCTGGTAGGAATCTTCACTGTCATAGGGCGCTCTGATTTCTTCATCATCGTCAAATTCAAATTGTCCGAAAGGTGTTTCTTCTTCGATCGGACGGTCTTTGGAAACGACATCCTGTGACGAATATTCTGCGAGCGTCGTGGCAGTTGGAAGCGCTTCAAGACGGTCATAAGGGATTTCCTTTCCGCTGACTTCACAAATACCGTACGTACCGTTTTCAATCGCTTTCAATGAATGCTCAATGTCCCGGAGATGCTCCCGCTCATGTAAGTCGAGAGCGATGTCTTTTTCACGCTCGTAAAGTTCGGTTGCATGATCTCCGGGGTGGTTATCATAAGCTGAAAGCTCACCCATTGAATCATAAGGAAAGGCTGAGTTAAGCTGAAAATGGTCATTGTCTTTGAAACGGTTTAAGATATCTTCTTTTGTTTGTTCCAGTTCATGTTTTAAATGTTGCAGCTGGTCTTTTGTAAGCAATGTGATCGCCTCGTTTCTCTGTGATGCATACCTTTAGTATGAACAGATCGTCTGAGAACTTTCATAAATGGCCTGTGGAGAAATATAGGAGATTTCCCTTATATGGTAAGCGGATACAACCTTTGCTATCAGTGGAGAAAATAATTTAAGGTTTGTTTCTTTTTCATTTCTGAAATTAGGTTTATAATAGGTAAGGCAGGCCATTTGGACTGCATGATCTGTGTGTTTGACACAAAGGAGACACAGGTGTATGGTATTAAAAGCATTTTAAGGATTATGGAGGAATGTCTCATGGTGACAACGGTGCAGCGTACGTTCCGAAAGGAAGTTCTACATGCATTACATAAAGCCAAAGAAGTCAACCATGCTGTCTTAATAAGCTATTCGAGACAAATCGAGTCTCTTGACCCTCTATCATTTTTCAATTACGGAGCAAAAAAATATACAGGCAATCGATTTTTTTGGTCAGATCCTGAAAGTGAATTGACAATAGTCGGTCTTGGCAAAGAAGCGGTTTTCCAGACAAATCAAAAAAACAGCGAGCGGTATCGCGAGGTTTCTAAACAATGGGAGCGCTTTAAAAAGACGGCTTTTCATATTTATGAAGAAGAAAAGCTGCAGCATTCTGCAGTGGGACCAGTGTTATTCGGAGGATTTTCTTTTGACCCTTGCGAAGAAAAAGGTACACAATGGAACCATTTCTCGGAAGGGGATTTCTTTGTGCCTGCGCTTATGCTTACGATGACTGCCGAAGGCCCGTTCTTAACAGTCAACAGATGGGTAAGCGAAGAGGAAGATGCAGAGGCAGTGTTGGAAGGTTTGAAGGCTTTTGCAGCCGAATTTATGGTTTCCGACTTAAATCAAGAAGATCAGGCTGTGATTGCAGCAGCTCAAGAGCTGGATAAGGATGATTGGCTGAAAGCAATCGAAACGGCAACAAAGCAAATTAAAGAGAAACAATATAATAAGGTGGTTCTTGCCCGAGAGCTGCTGCTCATGTTTGACGGCCCGGTCCAAATTGAACCGGTTCTTAAAACACTTCTGAACGATCAGCAGACAAGCTATGTTTTTGCAATCGAACAGGAAGGAAAAACCTTTGTCGGCGCGTCTCCGGAAAGACTGATCAAAAGAGACGGCAGCACTGTTATGTCTTCTTGTCTGGCAGGCTCCATTAAACGCGGCACGAATGAAGAAGAAGATCGCCGCATAGGCCTTGAGTTATTAAACGATGAGAAAAATCTGCTGGAGCACGATATTGTTGTAGGCATGATTCATAACGCTTTTGTATCAAGCTGTTCGGAGGTTGAAAAGCCTGATGGACCTGTATTGTACAAAACGAAAAGCGTTCAGCATTTATTTACGCCGATTGTCGGGCAGCTTCGTGAGTCTGCTTCGCTTTTTGACTTAATTGAGAAACTGCATCCCACACCGGCGCTTGGGGGAGCGCCTCAGAAAAAAGCTGTTGAAGTGATCAGAGATATCGAACCGCTGTCCCGCGGCTGGTATGCGGCACCTATCGGCTGGATTGACAGCCAGGATAACGGGGAATTCGCAGTGGCCATCCGTTCCGGACTGATCGAGGGCAGTACAGCAAGGCTGTTTGCCGGATGCGGCATTGTGGAAGACTCAGACCCGCAATCGGAATATGAGGAAACACAGATTAAATTGAAGCCTATGATCTCTGCATTAGGAGGTGAGAGGCGTTGACAGCCAACCCAATTACTCATTATATTGGAAGTTTTATTGATGAATTCGCCCTTTCCGGGATTACGGATGCCGTCGTTTGTCCGGGCTCAAGATCCACACCGCTGGCTATTCTTGCAGCTGCGCATCCCGATATCAGCATTCATGTCCAAATAGATGAAAGATCTGCCGGATTTTTTGCTTTAGGGCTGGCAAAAGCGAAGCAGCGTCCCGTGCTTTTGATCTGTACATCAGGAACAGCCGCGGCCAACTTTTATCCGGCTGTGATTGAAGCCCATTATTCAAGAGTGCCCATTATTGTGTTAACTGCTGATCGGCCTCACGAGCTGCGCGAAGTAGGCGCACCGCAGGCTATTAATCAGCACTTCTTATTCGGTAACTTTGTTAAGTTTTTCACAGACTCTGCTCTTCCTGAAGAGTCTCCGCAAATGCTGAGATATATTCGAACGCTGGCCGGCCGCGCCGCCGGGGAAGCACAAAAGCGCCCAATGGGACCTGTGCATGTGAATGTGCCGCTGCGTGAACCGCTGATGCCGGATCTTTCAGATGAACCGTTTGGAAGAATGAGAACAGGGCGTCACGTTTCTGTGAAAATGGGTACGCAGTCTGTTGACCGCGAATCCCTTTCTGAGATGGCTGCAATGCTGGCAGAGGCTGAAAAAGGAATGATCGTCTGCGGAGAGCTCCATAGTGATGCGGATAAGGAAAACATTATTGAGTTGTCAAAGGCGCTTAAGTATCCGATTTTAGCGGATCCGCTGTCTAATCTGCGAAACGGTGTTCATGATAAAAGCACGGTCATTGATGCGTATGATTCATTTTTAAAAGATGATGAGCTTAAGTCGAAACTTCGTCCTGATGTTGTCATCCGTTTTGGACCGATGCCTGTTTCAAAACCGGTTTTCTTATGGCTCAGAGATGCTCCGGCAATTCAGCAGATTGTGATTGACGAGGATGGAGGATGGAGAGATCCCACACAGGCAAGCGCGCATATGATTCACTGCAATGCATCTGCTTTTGCTGAAGCAATCATAGCGGAACATGCTGATATGACCAGATCATCAGAATGGCTGGAAAAGTGGCAGTTTGTCAATGAACGGTTCCGTGCGCATCTGCAAACAATCAGCAGTAAAGAGGTTTCGTTTGAAGGCAATCTCTATCGAATCCTTCAGCATCTTGTGCCTGAAGACAGTTCTCTGTTTGTCGGTAACAGTATGCCGATCAGGGATGTTGATACGTTTTTTGAAAAGCAGGAACGCAATTTTCGGATTTATTCAAACAGGGGCGCAAACGGGATAGACGGTGTCGTCTCCTCTGCCATGGGGGTATGTGAAGGAACAAAAGCACCTGTTACCCTCGTGATTGGAGATTTATCTTTTTATCACGATTTAAACGGACTGCTGGCTGCCAAAAAGCTGGGCATTCCTCTTACTGTTATTCTCGTGAATAATGACGGCGGAGGGATTTTCTCATTTTTGCCGCAGGCTTCTGACAAGACACACTTTGAAGATTTGTTCGGCACGCCGACAGGGCTCGATTTCAAGCATGCGGCTGCACTATACGGCGGAACATATTCATGTCCTGCCTCGTGGGATGAATTCAAAGCAGCTTACGCACCGCAGGCAGACAAGCCCGGGCTACATTTGATAGAAATCAAAACGGATCGCCAATCGAGAGTTCAGCTCCATCGCGATATGCTTAATGAGGCTGTGCGGGAAGTGAAAAAACAATGGGAACTGTAAACATAGCTGTTTCAGATGGTGTCCAATATGCTGTGACAGACGAGCGGCCGAATGCTTCCGAAGCCGTCGTCTGCCTGCACGGGTTTACCGGCAGCAAACAATCATGGACTTTTCTTGATGGACTGCTGCCTGATTTCCGGTTGATCAAAATTGATTGTTTAGGGCATGGTGAAACCGATGCCCCACTGAATGGGAAAAGATACAGCACAAGCCGGCAAGTTTCTGACCTTGCCGAGATTTTTGATCAATTAAAACTTCACAAGGTGAAATTGATTGGGTATTCTATGGGAGGCAGGCTTGCTTATTCTTTTGCGACGGCATATCCCGAACGGGTATCGGCACTTGTGCTTGAAAGCACAACACCGGGGCTTAAAACGCTTGAGGAACGGCGGGACCGGATCATGCGGGACCGGAAGCTTGCTGATTTTATTTTGAGTGATGGGATCAATGCTTTTGTGCAGTATTGGGAGAACATCCCTTTGTTTTCATCCCAGCAGCGGCTGGGTGAAGATATTCGGCACAGGATACGGTCTGGCCGTCTGCGAAACAATAAGATTGGGCTTGCAAATAGTTTAACGGGTATGGGCACTGGTTCACAGCCGTCCTTGTGGAACCGTGTAGAAGAAATAGCCGTACCCGTGCTTCTGATCTGCGGAGAATGGGACGAAAAGTTTTGCGCCATCAATCAAGAGGTGCATAAGAAGCTTCCATCTAGTAGAATAGAGATTGTTCCAAAAGCCGGCCATACGGTCCATGTGGAACAACCGCGATTTTTTGGTAAAATAGTGAGTGAGTTTTTGACAAGCATCTGACACACTCACATAGAGAATAAAAGGAGGTCATCATATGGCTGCAGAATGGAAAACAAAACGGACATACGATGAAATATTGTACGAAACGTATAATGGTATTGCAAAAATAACAATCAACCGCCCTGAGGTACATAACGCGTTTACCCCTAAAACGGTTGCTGAAATGATTGATGCGTTTGCTGACGCGAGAGACGATCAAAACGTTGGAGTTATCGTGCTTGCCGGTGCCGGAGACAAAGCATTTTGTTCAGGCGGAGACCAAAAAGTGCGCGGCCACGGCGGATATGTAGGAGACGACCAGATTCCGCGTCTAAATGTACTGGATCTTCAGCGTTTAATCCGTGTCATTCCAAAACCGGTTGTCGCAATGGTGTCCGGGTATGCGATCGGCGGAGGCCATGTGCTTCACATCGTATGTGACTTGACAATCGCTGCCGACAACGCGATTTTCGGACAAACAGGCCCTAAAGTGGGAAGCTTTGACGCTGGTTATGGTTCTGGCTACCTGGCTCGAATCGTAGGACATAAAAAAGCCCGTGAAATCTGGTATCTGTGCCGTCAGTACAACGCACAGGAAGCGCTTGACATGGGTCTTGTCAACACAGTCGTTCCTTTGGAACAACTTGAAGAAGAAACGATTAAATGGTGTGAAGAAATGCTTGAAAAAAGCCCAACCGCACTTCGTTTTCTTAAAGCTGCGTTTAACGCGGACACAGACGGACTTGCTGGAATTCAGCAGTTTGCAGGGGATGCCACCCTTCTTTACTACACAACTGATGAAGCAAAAGAAGGCCGTGATTCCTTTAAGGAAAAACGCAAACCTGATTTCGGACAGTTCCCTCGTTTCCCGTGATCAGCAATACTTAGTAAACAAACAGCTTGAGACTTTGCGGTCCAAGCTGTTTTCTTTTCAATACAGACATTTTACCTCGGAGATGATGACATGCTGACAGAACAGCCTAACTGGCTCATGCAGCGGGCACAGCTGACACCTGAGAGAATCGCTCTCATCTATGGAGACCAAACCGTGACCTTTGCAGAATTGTTTGCTGCGTCTAAGCGAATGGCGGCGCAGCTTGCTGCTCATTCGGTTCGGAAAGGAGATACTGCGGCTATTTTGCTCCAAAACCGTGCAGAAATGGTATACGCCGTTCATGCTTGTTTTTTGCTTGGTGTTAAGGCGGTGCTTCTGAATACGAAGCTGTCAACACATGAAAGGCTGTTTCAACTGAAGGATTCCGGCGCCCGCTTTTTACTGACAGATTCAAACGTTGACAAGCAAGATTATGAGCAAACCGTTCAAACCATTGATGTGGACGAACTGATGAAAGAAGCCGCAGAGGAAATTGAGATCCAAGCTTATATGCAATTGGATCAAACGGCAACGCTGATGTATACGTCGGGTACGACTGGCAAGCCCAAGGGAGTTCAGCAAACGTTCGGAAACCATTATTTCAGTGCGGTGTCATCCGCGCTTAATTTGGGTATAACAGAACAAGACCGCTGGCTTATCGCATTGCCGCTCTTTCACATAAGTGGATTGTCCGCGCTATTTAAATCTGTGATCTATGGAATGACTGTCGTGCTTCACCAGCGTTTTTCAGTAAGCGATGTGCTGGATTCTATCAACAGGTATCAAGTGACAATGATATCTGCGGTGCAGACAATGCTGGCCAGTCTTTTGGAAGAAACAAGCCGCTGTCCTGAATCCATCAGGTGCATTCTGCTCGGCGGAGGTCCTGCACCGCTGCCATTACTGGAGGAGTGCCGTGAGAAAGGATTCCCTGTTTTTCAGTCATACGGAATGACAGAGACATGCTCACAAATTGTTACCCTGGCGCCGGAATTCAGTATGGAAAAGCTCGGATCTGCAGGTAAACCGCTGTTTTCATGCGAAATCAAAATAGAGCGGGACGGACAGGTGTGTGAACCGTTTGAACACGGTGAAATCATGGTCAAAGGCCCGAATGTGATGAAAAGCTATTTTAACCGGGAGAGCGCAAACGAAGCCTCCTTTCAAAATGGCTGGCTGAAAACAGGTGATCTTGGGTATTTGGACAGCGAAGGCTTTTTATATGTACTGGACAGACGTTCAGATTTGATCATATCAGGCGGAGAAAACATTTATCCAGCTGAAGTGGAGTCAGTGCTGCTTTCACACCCTTCTGTAGCCGAAGCCGGTGTTTCAGGGGCAGAGGACAAAAAATGGGGGAAAGTGCCCCACGCCTATCTTGTCCTTCACAAGCCTGTGAGCGCAGAAGAATTGACCGCCTACTGCAAAGAACGCTTGGCGAAGTATAAAATTCCGGCAAAATTCTTTGTACTGGACAGCCTGCCGCGCAATGCGTCTAATAAGCTCATGCGAAATCAGCTGAAGGATGCGCGTAAAGGAGAACTGCTATGATCGAAATAGAGAAAATTACGCTTTACCATTTGAGCATGAATTTAAAGAAACCATTCAAAAACAGTATTGAAACGCTTCAGGAGCGTAAATTTCTGATCGTGGAAGCTATTGATACATCCGGTGTCACAGGCTGGGGAGAAGTGTCTGCGTTCTCTTCGCCTTGGTACACCGAGGAAACCATTGGAACATGTTTGCACATGTTAAAGGATTTTTTTATTCCCAATGTTGTGGGACGTGAATTCAATCACCCTTCCGACGTGCCGGACAGTCTCGCGCGCTATAAAGGAAATCGGATGGCAAAAGCAGGACTTGAATCGGCCGTCTGGGATATCTATGCGAAAAAGAAGGGCATACCCCTCGCCGAGGCATTGGGCGGGACAAGAGATAAAGTGCCTGCTGGGGTTGTTGTCGGCCTGGCGCCTCTTGACGATATGCTGAAGGAAATTGAGAGCTATCAAAAAGAAGGATATCAAAGAATAAAAATAAAAATTCAGCCGGGGCAGGATGTGGAATTGGTCAAGGCCATTCGCAGCCGATTCCCAAACATCCCGCTCATGGCCGATGCTAATTCCTCCTATGAGCTGAAGGATATCAGCCGCTTAAAGGAGCTTGACGAGTACCATTTAATGATGATTGAGCAGCCGCTCCAAGCTGATGACATCGTTGACCACCGCCACTTGCAGAAACATTTAAACACGGCCATTTGCCTTGATGAAAGCATTTGTTCAGCTGATGATGCAAGACGGGCGATTGAGCTCGGAAGCTGCAAAATCATTAATATTAAACCTTCACGTGTCGGCGGTTTAACAGAAGCCTTAAAAATTCATGATTTATGCAGAGAGCATCATATGCAGGTTTGGTGCGGCGGAATGCTGGAAACAGGCATTTCCCGAGCCCAAAACGTGGCGCTTGCTTCACTGCCGCAATTCACAATACCTGGTGATATTTCATCATCTTCGCGTTATTGGGATGAAGATATTGTAACCCCTGATATCCGTATTGATAATGGATTTATATCTGTGTCGAAACAGCCTGGTTTAGGGGTTGAAGTGAATCAGGACATTATGAGAAAATATGTGACCAAAATGGATGTTTTCACACAGCATGGATAAGAAAAAAGCATTTTGCCATTTTGAGAGAATGTCAGTGTGCTGTTATAGTAAAAGCGTTCATTGAATACATTCCTTCTCGTTTGGACCGGCTGCTAACCCAGCCGGTTTTTTTATGCAATTGTTGCTTGACAAATGTGGACAAACGCGATATTTTTGCACAAGGGAAACTTTTTGTCCTATATAAATAAAATATGCTTTTAGCTAATTTAATGTCACATGTCTAAGAAATAAAAACATAAGATAATACAATCAGACATTGGTGGCAAAGAGGAGGGAATATATGAAACAGGGACTGATGGCAGCAATGCTTTTTGCCTGCTTTGCTTTAACGGGATGTGGTACGGATTCAGCTGGAAAAAGCGCCGATCACCGGTTACAGGTAACGGCAACAACATCCCAAGTTGCCAATGCAGCCGAAAACATTGGAGGGAAGCATGTAAAAGTCACCTCTTTAATGGGACCGGGGGTTGATCCGCATCTTTACAAAGCATCACAAGGTGATACGAAAAAATTAATGTCAGCCGATGTTGTGTTGTACAGCGGATTGCATTTGGAAGGGAAAATGGAGGACGTTCTCCAAAAAATAGGCGAACAAAAACAAACAGCGGCTGTCGCTGAGGCCATACCTAAAAGCAAGCTTATTTCTGCCGGAGAAGGCAAGACGTTTGATCCGCACGTTTGGTTTAGCATTCCGCTATGGATCTATGCAGTGGATGAAATCGAAGCGCAATTCAGCAAAGCGATGCCTGAGCATGCGGATGATTTTAAGAAAAATGCCAAAGAGTACAAAGAAGATTTGCAATATTTAGATAAGTGGTCGCGTCAGGAGATCGCACATATTCCGGAGAAAAGCCGTGTGCTTGTTACAGCTCACGATGCCTTTGCGTATTTTGGAAAAGAGTATGGTTTTCAGGTGGAAGGCCTGCAAGGACTCAGCACAGATTCGGATTACGGATTGAAGGATGTTCAGGAGCTGGTCGATCTCCTGACAGAAAAACAAATAAAAGCTGTTTTTGTAGAAAGCAGCGTATCTGAAAAATCAATAAATGCGGTGGTGGAGGGGGCTAAAGAAAAAGGCCATACAGTCACAATCGGCGGTCAGCTCTATTCGGATGCCATGGGCGAAAAGGGCACAAAAGAAGGCACCTACGAAGGAATGTTCCGCCACAATATCAACACAATTACTAAAGCGCTTAAATAAAGAAAAGAGGTGAAGGTATGTTCCCTGTTGAGCTTGATAATGTGACGGTCGCTTATCATAAAAAGCCTGTTCTGCAGGAAATTTCGCTGCAGGTGCCTGAAGGAAAACTGATTGGCATTATCGGTCCAAACGGCGCGGGAAAATCAACCTTGATCAAAACCATTCTCGGTCTTGTGCCCTGCGCTTCAGGAGACATCTCTATTTACGGCAAAGACTATAAAGATCAGCGGACAAGAATCGGATACGTACCGCAGCGCGGCTCGGTTGACTGGGATTTTCCCACAAACGCGCTCGATGTGGTGCTGATGGGAAGGTATGGCCGTATCGGTTTATTGAAAAGGCCCAAAAAAGCCGATGTGGATATGGCGAAGGCTGCTTTAGAAAAAGTCGGGATGCTTGATTATGCGAAAAGGCAGATCAGCCAGCTGTCAGGAGGCCAGCAGCAGCGGGTGTTTCTTGCCCGGGCGCTATGCCAGGACGCCGACATTTATTTTATGGATGAACCGTTTGCCGGCGTTGATGCAGCGACGGAGCGGGCAATTATGACGCTTTTAGCGGAACTCAAAGAAAAAGGAAAAACAGTGCTTGTCGTCCACCATGACCTGCAGACCGCCGAGGATTATTTTGATTGGATCCTACTGCTTCATCTAAGAATAATCGCTTTCGGACCGGCGGAAAACGTTTTTACGATCGAAAACCTGCAAAAAACGTATGGAGGAAGGCTGACGTTTCTAAAAGATAAAGTGCTGGCAGAAGGACATAAGGGGTGAGCGCATTGTTTGAAAGTTTGTGGCTGCAGCTCCAGCATCCGAATACACAGTGGGTGCTGGCGGGTACGCTTTTGCTCGGGGCGGCAAGCGGTGTTTTGGGCAGTTTTGTGCTGCTGAGAAAGCAAAGTTTAATTGGTGATGCGATGGCCCACTCAGCTCTGCCGGGAGTGTGTCTCGCTTTTTTGTTAACCGGGCAAAAATCACTGTCTTTCTTTTTGCTGGGGGCAGCGCTTGCCGGGCTGCTCGGAACGTGGTGTATTCAACTGATTCCGCGGCTTTCAAAAACAAAAGAGGATTCTGCAATCGGGATTGTTCTCTCTGTGTTTTTTGGCGTCGGGATCATACTGCTGACATATATTCAGCAGCAGGGAACGGGAAGCCAAAGCGGGCTTGATTCTTTTTTGTTCGGCCAGGCCGCTTCGTTGGTCAGGGCGGATATCATTTTGATTGCCGGAATATCTGCTGTTCTATTACTCCTTTCCATGGTTTTCTTTAAGGAGTTTACGTTGATAACTTTCGATCTCGCGTTTGCAAAGGGATTGGGACTGCCGGTGCGTTTTTTAAACGGGCTTTTGGCTTGCCTTATCGTCTGTGCTGTCGTCATCGGGCTTCAGACAGTTGGTGTAATATTAATGGCGGCTATGCTGATTACGCCTGCCATAGCTGCAAGGTATTGGACCGAACGATTAACCGGAATGATAGTCATTGCCGGGGTCACAGGCGGGGTCAGCGGCGTGGCTGGAACCTTGCTGAGCACGACGATGAAGGGAATGGCGACAGGACCATTGATGATCTTATCAGCAACGATGATCTTTTTATTTTCAATGATTTGCGCGCCTAAGCGGGGATTGGCTGCAAAAGCAATAAGGCTGATCAGGCTGCGGCGCAAAACAAGCCGGGAGCAGGTGCTGCTGACGATTTATGAGCAGTATGAAAAGAACGATCTTTATGTAACAGCTGAAAATGTAAGGAAAAAAAGGCGGCTATCCCCTTCATTATTCCATAAGGTATTGAATGACTTGGAAAAAGAGAAGTGCATCGTGCGTGTTGAAAATGGGATTTGGCAAATGACACGCACTGGGATAGAAAAAGGCTATCACATGGCTTTGAAGCATCGGATGTATGAAATGTACCTGATGCACGAAATGGAGCTTGCGAATATAGAAATTGACCAGGATCATTTTGACCCGGATCGTTTGCCTGGGGAAACAAGAGCGCGGCTTTTTTCACTCTTAAAGCTGTATGGCCGGATGCCTGAGCTTCAGAAGACGGCCCCCGATGCCGAGAAGGGACAGATCGTAAATGAGTTTTGAAGCATGGATTATAGCGACCGGTGTATTAGTCGGTGTAAGCTGCGCGTTGATTGGCACATTTCTCGTGTTAAGAAAAATGGCGATGCTGGCCGACGCGATCAGCCATACAGTGTTGCTTGGCATTGTCGGTGCTTTTCTTGTGACAGGAAGTCTTGATGGGATTCCTATGTTTATCGGCGCGGCTGTATCTGGACTGTTAACGGCATTTTTGGTTCAGCTTCTCCACAGCAAGGGGGTTCAATCAGATGCCGCCATAGGGGTTGTTTTTACATCCTTATTTGCGGTCGGTGTCATTTTGCTTTCTGTGTACGGAGCGAATGTTCATCTTGATATTGAGCACTCGTTAATGGGAGAAATCGCTTTTGTGCCGTGGAATACGATGACGGTATTCGGAATTGATATTGGGCCGAAAGCGTTTTGGATGCTGGCATCTGTTTTGGTTTTAAATGTATTGTTGATCAGTGTGTGCTATAAGGAGTTCAAAATCGCTTCGTTTGACCCGCAAATGGCTTTAGCTCTAGGAATACCGGTTTTGCTGATTCATTATGTGCAAATGGGCATGCTGTCGCTGACCACCGTTGCTTCTTTTGATTCGGTTGGTGCTGTATTGGTTGTAGCCATGCTGATTGTCCCGCCTGCTGCGGCTCATTTGCTGACAGACCGGCTGCTTTATATGCTGATTATCAGTGCGGTGATTGGAGGGCTGTCGGCGGTTATGGGCTATTTCTTCGCAACGTGGCTCAATGTTTCGATTTCCGGAGCAATGGCGGCCATGACAGGTGTATGTTATGCTGGCGCCTTTTTGTTTTCACCTGCAAACGGGGTCGTGACTAAAAAGCTGAGAACACTGAACATGCAAAAAGAAAGAGCTGGCTGATGCAGCTCTTTCTTTTGATTACAAATCATGCGGCTTAAACGTTTTGCAGTCCGTTTCCTGGCTGTTTTCAGCCGTTTCACCAGTATGGCTGACAACATAAATGGCATCAGCGGTGCATTTGTTTCCTTTGCCCCAATAAGAACAGTTGTTGACTTCGCATAGAATTTTCTGCTCCATGCCATCCCCTCCTCATAAAGGTTCTGGCTTAGTATAGCCGGTGGGCTTGCCCTCTATTCCTCCTGACGGATATACCGTTTATCTCGCATAAACATTTTCCAGAAGAAATAGAAGCCAGGAAAGAGAATGATAAATGCAACGATATACGTGGCAAACAGCGCTCTGAACGTTGCTGGCTCAGTAAAGCCTGACATGACTGTCACATCGGGATAAATCATATACGGGAGATGCGCCCGCCCGTACGCGTAACTTGCCAAAAAGTACTGGATCGCAATCGCAACAAGTGCAAGCCGCGGCTTTCCGATGTTTTGGCCAAAGCTCTTGTTAGGCAGAAAAAGAGCGATTCCCGCAATGACAAATGTAATGAATGATGCAATAATCCAAGAGAAATCATTCATCATTCCGCTGTACAGCCAGTTTGCTTCATTCCGCATTGTCAGCATAATGCATACAGCAAACAGGAGTGAAATCGGGCCGGTAATTAAGGCGCTTTTTCTGTAGGCGCGGTACGCATCCTGTTCCTCCGCCACATTTGAAAAATCAGCAAGCAGCAGTGAGGACAAAAACAAAGTGCTTAAAATCGCAAATCCGATAAATGAATAGGCATTGGGGCTTGAAAAGATTTTAGACATGTTCAAGTTGTAGATTCCATCCGTTTTTTCTATAAACCCTCCATGTGTCACAGGAAGCACTAAAATTAAAATAGCAGGAATGATAAAGCCGGAGATGCCGGAAATATATCTTAGCATTTTCCGCTCTTTTGCTGTGTTTGAAAAAACGAGAAATCCGCTTCGGATCGCTAAAAACAGTAAAATCATACTGCCGGGAATTAATAAAACGGTTCCGAGCACAAATGTCGCGCCAGGAAAAAAGCTGAAAAGCGCCACGACGATGGCCACAATAAAGACGTTTGTGACCTCCCAAGTCGGGGACAGAAAGCGGTTCGCAATATCGGTGGCCTTCATACGCTCCTTATTTAAATAGATCATAGACCAAAATCCCGCTCCAAAATCCATTGTCGCCATGACGGCGTAAATAAACACAAAGCCCCAGATAATTGAGATGGCGATCAGAGCGTCAGTTGAGATGTCCATTTGTCGATCTTCCTTCCATTTGGTTTCCTGTTTGCGGAGCCATTACGACTCCGCTGTATTTAAATCTTCTTCAACCGGGTGCTTGCGGAAATAGTACAGAAGCACATAGACGACAGCTGCGCCTAATACGGCGTAAACAAATGTGAAAAATAAGAAGAGCACCCCGATCGAGCCAGTCGTTGTTACGACATCTGACGTTTTCAAGAGATGATAGATGACCCAAGGCTGCCTCCCTGTACAGGCGAAAATCCAGCCGAATTCAATGCCGATGAGACTAAAAGGGCCTGCTGTCATGAAAATGACCAAAAGCCACGTTGGGAAGCGGTCTTTCTTGAGCACCTTTTTCCAGACCACACCGATAATGGAATAAAGGATAAGCAGCATTCCTACACCGACCATCGCATTAAACAGCGTGTGAATGAAGAGCGGCGGCCACTCATCTCTAGGAAATGCATTTAATCCCTTTACGACAGTATCAAAGCGGTTCGCTGCCAGAAAACTTAACGCCCATGGAATCTCGATGGCCCACTTTACTTTCTCTTCATTCGGGTCGGTAAAACCGCCGATAGCAAGAGGGGCGTGAGATCTTGTTTCAAACAAGCCTTCGGCGCCGGCTAATTTTTCGGGCTGATATTCGTACAGCATTTGTGCAGATTCGTGCCCGTTCAAAGCGGTCAGCAGTGAAAAAATACCGCCGATCGTCAGTGCGAGCAAAAGGGCTTTCCGGTGAAAGCGATAGACCTTTTCCTTTTTTCTCGACCGAATCATTTTATATGCAGCAACAGAAGCAACGATAAACGCTCCCGTCATAAATGCGGATAAAACAACATGGCCTGCGGTGATAAAAAAGCTTGGATTGAAGAACGCAGCCCACGGATCAACATCTGTAATTTTCCCGTTTAAAATTTTAAAACCGGCCGGCGTACCTTCAAATGCATGGACATTCGTGATCAGAACAGCCGACGCTGCAGCCCCGACTAACACAAAGAATACGGCAACAATCCTCATTGCCGGTGACAAGCGGTCTGCGGCGTATACATAGATCGACATGAAAAGGGCTTCAACAAAAAAAGCGTAGATTTCAATTTGAAACGGCAGGGACATGACCCGGCCGATGACTTCCATAAAACCCGGCCATAAAAGCGCGAGCTGAGTGCCCGCAATAGTCCCGGTCGGTATGGCGACCCCCAGCAAAACGGCTTGTGCTTTCGTCCATCTTTTCGCCATGATCGCGTAATGGTCATCTTTCGTTTTTTGATAAATCAATTCCGCCACTAAAATCATGAGCGGCAGACCCACTCCAAGCGTTGCGAAAATGATATGAAAGCCCATTGTCGTGCCAAAAAGGCTTCTGGCCAAAACTAAATCATCCACAATCGTAAACCACCTTTCTAAAAAGACGTTCTGTATGTATTTTGGGTTTATTATTTGCTTCCTCGGTTAGATTATTCTTCCTATTCTTAAATGCAATGAGGTTTACAATGCGAAAACGCAGGGAAGGATGTAAGGAGATTGACAAAACGTTTGTGAGGATATAAAATAAAACGTAATTATTACGATTTGAAGAAAGGAGATACACATGAAAGAAGGAATTCATCCAAAGAACCACAAAGTCATCTTTCAGGATGTCAACAGCGGCTACCGTTTTCTCAGCACCTCTACTAAAACATCTAATGAAACAGCAGAGTGGGAAGACGGCAACACATATCCGGTCATTAAAGTAGAGGTCAGCTCTGACACGCATCCGTTTTATACCGGGCGCCAGAAATTCAATGAAAAGGGCGGAAGAGTCGAGCAGTTCAAAAAACGATATAATATGGGAAAATAAGGCAGACCTTGAGGGTTTGTCTTTTTTTCTTACCCAGTTTCATTTTGATAAGATGACGAAAAGACAGATGCTGTGATATATTGAAGAGAAAAAAGACAAGGAAGGAATACAACTAGCTATGAGCCTGCTAAATGATATTCTTGAATTTAACAAGACTTTTACTGAAAAAAAGGAATACGAAAAGTATCAAACATCAAAATTTCCTGATAAAAAAATGGCGATTCTTTCTTGCATGGATACTCGTTTGGTTGAATTGCTGCCGCATTCGATGAATCTGCGAAACGGTGATGTGAAAATCATTAAAAGTGCCGGTGCGCTTGTGACACACCCATTCGGAAGCATCATGAGAAGTTTGCTCGTCGCAGTGTATGAGCTGAACGCCGATGAGGTATGTGTGATCGGGCATTACGATTGCGGCATGAGCAAAATCAGCAGCGAAAGCATGCTTAACAGAATCAAAGAAAGAGGAATTCCGGAAGAACGCATCGAAACATTAAAGTATTCCGGTGTTGACTTTGATCAATGGTTTAAAAGCTTTGATTCAGTGGAAGCAAGTGTGAAAGACAGCGTAAAAGTCATTAAACATCATCCGCTGTTTCCGGAAAATGTTCCTGTCCATGGTCTAGTCATTGATCCTGAAACAGGAAAACTGGATCTTGTCGTAAACGGCTATAACGCTTAATGTTTTCGTTTCTTTTCAGGAACGGGATCGACTCCTCCCGGATGGAACGGATGGCATTTCAAAATCCGTTTGATTGTCAGCAAGCTGCCTTTTAAAGCCCCATGTGTTTTAATCGCTTCGATTCCATATTGGGAGCAAGTCGGATAAAAGCGGCATGTTGGCGGCGTCAAGGGTGAGATGAATTTTTGATATCCTCTGATCAGAGCGATAAATAGGGTTTTCATATGTCTTCAGCAACCTTTCTGATGCAAGTATAAGAAAAAAAACGCAGATTGAAAAGTTATTCGATAATCCTTATCGGAAAGGTATGTTATAATGAATGTACATTTTTAAAAAGAGGAGAGTGCCATTATGCCTTCAGTAGAAAGTTTTGAGCTAGATCATAATGCGGTTGTTGCTCCATATGTAAGACATTGCGGCGTGCATAAAGTAGGAACAGACGGCGTTGTAAATAAATTTGATATTCGTTTTTGCCAGCCAAATAAACAGGCGATGAAGCCTGACACCATTCACACACTTGAGCATTTGCTCGCGTTTACGATTCGTTCTCACGCTGAGAAATATGATCATTTTGATATCATTGATATTTCTCCAATGGGCTGCCAAACAGGCTATTATCTTGTGGTGAGCGGAGAGCCGACACCAGCGGAAATCGTTGATCTGCTAGAAGACACAATGAAGGAAGCTGTAGAGATTACCGAAATTCCGGCTGCGAATGAAAAGCAGTGCGGCCAAGCGAAGCTTCATGATCTGGAAGGCGCTAAACGTTTAATGCGCTTCTGGCTGTCACAGGATAAAGAAGAATTGCTGAAAGTATTTGGCTAAACAGAAAGGGACCTTTTTGCGCTTATGCAAAAAGGTCTTTTTTGTGACGTATCATCTTTTATGTACCATTTGCTGTAAGCGTTTGCTACTATTTAGGTAAACGATGAAAGGGTGATGGCATGAAAAAGATGTTAGTTGTTCTGCTTTTTTCTGCTCTTTTGCTTAATGGATGCGGATCAGGTGAAAGCAAAGCAAATTCTGCAGCTGAGACACCTGAGGTATTGGATGTCAAGCTGACCGGCCCTGAAAAAGTAAATCCCGGTGAAAACGTAGCATATGAAGCAGCGGTATCATATGGTGACGAAGCGGTGACGGATGCTGATGAAGTAGAGTTTGAAGTGTGGAAAGAAGGAGAAAAAGACGCCAGCCACATGTTTAAAGCAAAGCAAGAAAAAGGCGTATACCGATTGGAAACAACGTTTAAGGAAGATGGTGTATACACTGTCCAATCCCATGTCACAGCAAAAAAACAGCATAGCATGCCGACCTTGAAAGTCCAAGTCGGTGACGCCGATGCTGCCAGCAATCAGTCTGAAGATGAGCATTCACACAATCATTGATTTTTTGACTCAGAACGAGTTTCTTGCGGAGGATCAATGGTGTGCTTTACATTATAGGCTTTCACAGTCGTCCAAATGGTGACAAACAAAACAGCCAGCACAATCAAAATACTTACCGTAATGAGAAGCGTCATGACATTCCACCTCCCGTTTTTTAACAATTGTAGCATAGTAAAAGATGTCGTGACAGATAAGGGTAAAAAAGAGGTTTTAACGTACGATATAAAGGGTATACATAGTCATATAACAAGGAGGAAGATAATCATGTCAGAACAATTGATTCAAGCAGTGAACAAACAAGTAGCTAACTGGACAGTCATGTATGTGAAACTACATAATTATCACTGGTATGTGAAAGGGAAAGATTTCTTCACTCTTCATGAAAAGTTTGAGGAGCTGTATAACGAAACGGCAACTTATATTGACGACTTAGCAGAACGTCTTTTGGCGCTGGACGGAAAACCGATTGCGACAATGAAGGAATCCTTGGAGACGGCTTCTGTAAAAGAAGCGGCAGGAAATGAAACAGCTGAACAAATGGTTCAAAGCGTATATGATGATTTCACAGTTATCGCGGAAGAGCTGAAAAATGGCATGGATTTAGCTGATGAAGTCGGTGACGAAACAACAGGGGACATGCTTCTTGCGATCCATCAGAATATTGAAAAACACAACTGGATGCTGAAAGCTTACCTGGGTTAGATCCAAAAAAGAAAGGCCGGATGTCTTATAAAAGACGTCCGGCTTTTGATTTTGCATCCGAAAAAATAGGCGACAACCAGTCCATTTTTCTGAAAAATCCAATCCGTTCGGCTTGTTTTCCATAGAATATCGTAAGGCCGTTTCTGTGAAAGGATGTTGGGAAAAATGGATAGAGACTTTGGCATCTTTTCGTTTTTAGCAGTCAGCGTTTCAGCAGCGGGGTTTTTCTTCGGAGGTTTTCAGTATTCATTTCTGATTTTGCTCTCTCTTATGGCAATTGAATTTACCAGTACGACCTTGAAGGAAACGATTATTCACAAACTGGCGTTTAAAAAGGTATTTGCCCGGCTTGTCAAAAAATTAGTCACGTTGTCTCTGATCTCTGTATGCCACTTTTTTGATCAGCTGCTGAATACACAGGGGTCAATTCGTGACTTGGCTATTATGTTTTATATTCTTTATGAATCTGTGCAAATTGTAGTGACAGCCAGCTCTCTCGGCATACCGGTTCCTCAGATGCTTGTCGATCTTTTGGAAACGTTAAAAAATAAATTCAAGCGCAAACCGTAACTTTTACCTGTTCACGGGTCATAATAAAGCCCAGAGCGTCAGTCGCACATTCTGGCAAAAGGCACGGCAAAAACTGTACGAGCTGGTCTGCATGCTTTAGACCTTGATGGCGTGCTGGGTTTCCCTTATTTTTTGATAAAAGGCTTCCGATGAAACATAACTGTGGTATGATGTATGGAAGATAGCTAGGAACGGATTTGAGGGATAAACATGTACGAGTTTAAAGATTATTATCACAATACTGTTCAGCTTTCCTTTGACGATCAGCCTTTCTCGGACAGTCCGAAGCACGTCTGGGTGATTTGCCGTTTTGGCGGCAAATGGCTTTTAACAGAACATGAGGACAGGGGCTATGAGTTTCCAGGCGGGAAAGTAGAGCCGATGGAGTGCGCAGAAGAGGCGGCGCTCCGGGAAGTAAAGGAAGAGACGGGTGCAAGAGTGAAAAGCCTCAAGTACCTCGGACAGTATAAAGTTCTCGGTAAAGAAAAAGTGATTGTAAAAAATATATATTTTGCAGATATAGAAAAGCTTGAAAAGCAAGCTGATTACTTTGAAACGAAAGGCCCGGTTTTGTTTCATGAGCTTCCGGAGAACCTTTCCCGCAATAAAAAGTTCAGCTTTATTATGAAGGATTCCGTTCTTCCGATCAGTTTGAAAAAACTGAAAGAAGCTGGATGGATCGAATAAAAAACCCGGCTCATGTGCCGGGTTTTTTATGTCCTGCCCTTCGTCCATTTCTTTTCCAGCAGCTCTACGCCCTGATACATTAAAGTGGCGAATATGGCGATGATCAGCAGGCTTAAGAAGACGAGTGTAAAATTGAAGACTTGGAAACCGTAAATAATCATATATCCTAATCCGACCTTTGAAACAAGGAATTCTCCTACAATGACGCCAACCCATGATAAACCGACGTTTACTTTCAGTGTTGAAATAATAGCGGGGGAGGATGCGGGAAGAATCACTTCTTTAAATATCACCCATTTTTTTGCGCCGAATGTTTTCATGACTTTTATATAGTTTTCGTCAACCTCTTGGAAAGCGGTGTACACGACGATGGTTGTGATAATAACGCTGATGATGGCTCCCATCGCAATAATGCTGATAAAACTGGGACCGAGCGCGACAATCAGGATCGGGCCCAGCGCCACTTTCGGCATTGCATTCAAAATCACAAGATACGGATCTAAAATCCTGGCAAGCCGGTTGGACCACCATAACAAAGCAGCGAGGCACGTGCCCATAAACGTCCCAAGCAAAAAGCCAAGCACCGTTTCAAATAAGGTGACGCCGATATGTGACAGTAAAGACCCGTCACCGAGCTTCTCCAGCAATAAATGCCATACAGCTGACGGAGAGCTGAAGATCAGCGGATCAATCCAGCCGAACCTGCTGGAGATTTCCCAACCTGAGAAAAAGAGAATAAATATGGCAAGCTGAAAGGTATGGACATTCCATTTTTCCTTTTTCTGTTTGAATTGATATTGCTCGTGGAGAAGATCAATCGTTTCTTTGCTGTTTCTCAAGAGAATTCAGCTCCTTCCATATCGTTTGAAACAGCGTCTGGAAGGATGGCTCCTGGCGGGCGTCAAAAGGCATCATCGCGGCCAATTCTTTAGGAATGGTAAAAATCTGATGGATGGTGCCCGGCTGGTTTGAAAATAAAAAGATCGTATCGCTCATCGCTATCGCTTCCCCAATATCATGTGTGACAAGCACTGCAGTTTTTTGATACTCCTTTAATGTACGAAATACCAGGTTTTCCAGTGACAGCTTTGTCTGAAAATCAAGCGCGGAAAATGGCTCATCCAGCAAAAGTAGACTTGGATTTGGCGCAAGAGTTCTTGCAAGCGCGGCACGCTGGCGCATTCCGCCCGACAGCTCTTTCGGATATTTTTTCTCTACATCAATGAGACCGAACTCCGGCAATAGACCGAGTGCAGCAGCCTTGCTTTCTTCTGTCAACGTGTCGGCGATTTTTAAACCGAGAAGCACATTTTCCTCGATAGATTTCCAGGGAAATAAGTAATCCTGCTGAAGCATGTAGCCGATGTTATGTTCTTTTTGATTCGGCTCACTTCCTTCAATCAGAACTCTGCCTTCCGATGGTTCAATCAGGCCGGCAATAATGGAAAGCAGTGTTGTTTTTCCGCAGCCGCTTGGGCCGAGAAATGAGATGAAATCACCTTTTTCGGCATTGAAATGAATGTCCCGTACGGCCGTCGTTTTTTCTTTAATAGAAAAATAAGTATGGGTTACATGGTCGACATGTAAGAAAGACATAGATGGCGCCTCCTATTTTTCCAAGGTGACTTTTTCGGCAATTTGTTTATTTACAAGCTGATTGTATGGAATGTGCTTCGGCAGTTCTCCCGATTGATCCATAATGGTTTGGAGCAGCTCCCATTCTTTTTCGTTTAGCAGGGGATCTGGCGAATACGATTGCTGCTTTTTATAACGTTCGATGGATGTTTCGATGACTTCTGGATCGGTATCATCAAATTCATCTTTGATGGCATCTGTGATTTCTTTCGCCGAGTGATTTTTCACCCACTGCTGCGCCTTATAAATAGCTCTTGTAAACTTGACGGCTGTGTCTTCATTTTTTTTCAAATAGCTTTGTTTTGCCATAAAAGTTGTATAAGGAACCTGGCCTGATTCTTCTCCGAACGAAGCCACGATATGGCCGATGCCTTTTTTCTCAAAGAGAGAAGCTTGCGGTTCAAAAAGCTGCACATATTCGCCGGTTCCAGAAGCAAATGCATTGGCGATATTGGCGAAGTCTATGTTCTGGATGAGGTTAATATCCTTATGCGGGTCAATCTTATGGTTGTTCAGTACATACTCGCCGACCATTTGCGGCATGCCGCCTTTTCTCTGGCCGAGAAACGTTTTTCCTTCCAGCTGATCCCAATCGAACTGTTCGACATCTTCTCTTGCGACAAGAAACGTTCCGTCTGTCTGAGTCAGCTGGGCGAAATTAATGACAGGGTCTTTAGCCCCTTGGGCTTCGACATAAATAGATGTTTCTGACCCGACAAGTGCGATGTCTGAGCCGTTTGAAAGAAGCGATGTCATCGTTTTGTCGCCGCCCCAGGTCGTATTTACATTGACATCAAGCCCTTCTTCCTTGAAAAATCCTTTTGACTCAGCAACATATAAAGGCGCGTAAAAAATCGAATGGGTCACTTCGGCTACTTTGACTTTGGTGAGCGTTTCTTCCTGGCTGCAAGCCGCCAGGGCGACCATCAGAAATATACTGCCAACACAGGCGCAGCCCAGCCTTAACCATTTATTCACATAGACAACCTCCTTATTTAGCATCAAGTTAATATCCTTTTTTGCTTTACATATCGTATGATGGGTATAAAAATGTGTGAATGCCTAATCAGGTTCTCAGGATGTAATTTTGGAGTAAGGAAAGCATATAGAAAAAAGGAGGCGGCTGCCTTGATTGTTGAGAAAAGAAGATTTCCGTCGCCGAGCCAGCATGTGCGTCTGTTTACGATCTGCTATCTTTCAAATGGCTTACGGGTAAAGGGGCTTCTGGCTGAGCCGGCGGCACCGGGACAATATGACGGATTTTTATATTTGCGCGGCGGGATTAAGAGCGTGGGCATGGTTCGGCCAGGCCGGATTATCCAGTTTGCATCCCAAGGGTTTATTGTGTTTGCTCCCTTTTACAGAGGAAATCAAGGGGGAGAGGGCAACGAGGATTTTGCCGGAGAAGACAGGGAAGATGCTTTTTCCGCTTTTCATCTACTTCAGCAGCATCCAAATGTTAAGAAGGACAGAATCCATATCTTCGGTTTTTCCCGCGGTGGAATTATGGGAATGCTCACTGCGATTGAAATGGGCCGGCATGCGGCTTCATTCGTTTCCTGGGGAGGCGTCAGTGATATGATCCTTACATATGAGGAGCGGCAGGATTTACGGCGAATGATGAAAAGAGTCATCGGCGGAACACCGAAAAAGGTGCCTGAGGAATACAAATGGAGAACACCGTTTGACCAAGTAAACAAAATTCAGGCACCCGTGCTATTAATTCATGGAGAAAAAGACCAAAACGTTTCGATTCAGCATTCCTATTTATTTGAAGAGAAGCTAAAACAGCTGCATAAGCCGGTGGAGACGTGGTACTACAGCAAATTCACACATTATTTCCCGCCAAAAGAAAACCGGCGTATCGTTCGGCAGCTCACGCAATGGATGAAGAACCGCTGACGGTGAAATATGGTATGATAAAGAAAAAAGAGAACGAAAGGGGATTTCACTTTGGGAATGCCTGTTGAATTTAATACATTGATTGTGACAAAAGGAAAAGAAGTTCGCATAGATGAAAATATATTCACGTTAGAGAAAGACGGATACCGTGTGTATCCGATGGAGATTCCGATGGATGTGCGCAAAACAAAGTTCGGCGAAAAGTCGGGAACAGCTGAAGTGCAGAAGCTTCAATGGGAAGACGGCCGGACCATCAT
Source organism: Bacillus sp. NS1 (assembly GCF_058248265.1). NCBI lineage: Bacteria > Bacillati > Bacillota > Bacilli > Caryophanales > Bacillaceae > Bacillus > Bacillus sp. NS1. The sequence goes on from NZ_JBZAZF010000003.1 coordinate 41,374, forward strand.
TACATACAAGCTGACTTCTCTGCATTCTGTGAATTAAAACAAGCCAAGAGCGTAATTGCTCTTGGCTTTTGCTTTTTAAACGAGAGGGCCGCCTGCCTGTGCAATCGCATCTGTATGTGCGAACTTTTTAAAGTTCTCTTTGAATTCATTCGCGAGGTAGACAGCCTTTTCTCTGTATTCTTCCTTGTTGTTCCATGTGTTTTCCGGCTGAAGGATATGATCAGGAACGCCAGGAACTTGAACCGGAATGTGCAGGCCGAAAATATCGTCAGTCATCATTTCTGCATCCTCTAATTTGCCTTCAATCGCTGCTTTGACCATCGCCCTTGTGTAAGAAAGCTTCATGCGTTCGCCTGTGCCGTAGCCGCCGCCGGTCCAGCCGGTATTGACCAAGTAAACGTCTGCGCCGTGTTCATCGATCTTTTTGCCGAGCATTTCAGCATAGACGTGAGCAGGAAGCGGCAGGAATGGTGAGCCGAAGCATGTGGAAAACGTCGTCTCAGGAGACGTCACACCGCGTTCGGTTCCAGCAAGTTTGCTCGTATAACCGCTTAAGAAATGGTACATCGCCTGTTCCTTCGTCAGTTTGCTGATCGGCGGCAGGACTCCGAATGCATCAGCCGTCAAAAATACAATTGCTGAAGGGTGGCCTGCCATGCTTGGTGTCACGATGTTGTCAATCATATGAATCGGGTAAGCCGCCCGCGTGTTTTCGGTATAGAAGGAATCATCATAATTGGCTTCGCGTGTATCATCATCAACAACAACATTTTCAAGAACAGACCCGAAGCGGATCGCGTTAAAGATCTGAGGCTCCTTTTCTTCGCTTAAATGAATGCACTTGGCGTAGCATCCGCCTTCAATATTAAAGACGCCTGTGTCAGACCAGCCGTGTTCATCATCACCGATCAGTTTGCGGTCAGCATCGGCTGAAAGGGTGGTCTTGCCTGTTCCGGACAATCCGAAGAAAAGGGCGACATCGCCTTTTTCACCGACATTGGCAGAGCAGTGCATGGATAGAATATCTCTTTCAGGGAGCAGGAAATTCATAATGGAGAAAATCGATTTCTTCATTTCTCCAGCATACTCTGTTCCGCCGATTAAAATCGTCCGCTTTTCAAAAGAGACAATAATAAAGGTTTCAGAATGTGTGCCGTCTGTTTTTGGATCCGCTTTGAAATGCGGAGCAGAAAGAATGGTAAACGGTTGTTCAACTGTTTTCTTATCATTGCCCTCCGGTCGGATAAACAGCTGTCTGGCGAATAAATTGTGCCATGCGAACTCATTTACGACGGTGATGGGCAGCCTGTATTTTTCATCTGCTCCGGCAAATCCTTCGAATACAAACAGCTCATCTCGCTGTTTCAGATAGCTGACAACTTTCGTGTACAGCCGCTCAAATGCTTCTTCTGAAATTGGCTGATTCACCGTACCCCAATCGATCTTATTTTTCGTGCTTTCTTCCTTCACGATAAATTTGTCTTTAGGCGAGCGTCCTGTATAAGCGCCTGTTGTCGCCCGAACAGCGCCTGTGGAAGTTAAAATGCCTTCGTTCCGGGATAGTACTTTTTCTGTAAGCTGTGCTGCTGATAAATTATGACGCACATTTGGGCTTGTTAATAAGGCTTGTAGATCAGCGGTTAAATCAACTGAGTTCATATGAAACCTTCCTTTATCGTTTTTTGTGTTTTGCTAATTGTGAATTAGTATAACATATATTTTCAAATAGTCTATACTATTTAACGTTTTTTGTGTGTGCGTTTTCCAATGTTTTCTCTCAATATAGGTGCCTATTTCTTCTGAATCATATTGACATTGCAAACCCTTTTACGATAAGATATTTCATTGAGCGGATACTCTTATCCCGAGCTGGCGGAGGGACAGGCCCTATGAAGCCCAGCAACCGGTTTCTCTGTTATTATTATGTTCAACTGTGTGAGACAACCAAGGTGCTAACCTGTTGCAAGGTTGTATGATTCCTTGAGCGATAAGAGTGAAAGGCACAAAGACCAAACCCTTTCCTCGATGGAAAAGGTTTTTTTATTTCATAAATATGCCAATTAACATTCTCTAATATAACGTTACATTGTATAAGAGGGAGCGAGTTCCGTATCATATATACAAGGTCTTTCGGGAGGCCTTGTGCAGGAGGAAGCAAATCATGAGTAAAAATCGTCGTTTATTTACATCAGAATCTGTTACGGAGGGGCATCCGGATAAAATCTGTGACCAGATTTCTGACAGCATTTTAGATGAAATTTTAAAGAAAGACCCTAACGCGCGTGTTGCTTGTGAAACGTCTGTGACAACTGGTTTGGTTCTTGTCAGCGGAGAGATCACAACATCTACGTATGTTGACATTCCGAAAACGGTTCGTCAAACCATTAAAGAAATCGGATACACACGTGCGAAATACGGATTTGATGCGGAAACTTGTGCAGTTTTAACATCAATTGACGAGCAGTCTGCTGATATCGCAATGGGTGTAGACCAGGCGCTTGAAGCCCGTGAAGGCACAATGAGCGATGAAGAAATTGAAGCGATCGGTGCGGGTGACCAAGGTTTAATGTTCGGTTACGCGTGCAACGAAACAAAAGAGCTTATGCCTCTTCCAATTTCACTTGCTCATAAATTGGCCCGCCGCCTGAGTGAAGTCCGTAAAGAAGATATTCTTCCGTACCTTCGTCCTGACGGCAAAACACAGGTAACAGTTGAGTACGATGAAAATAACAAACCTGTCCGCATTGACGCGATTGTTATTTCAACTCAGCATCACCCTGAAATTACGCTTGAGCAAATCCAGCGCAACATTAAAGAACATGTTATCAATCCGGTTGTTCCTGAAGAGCTGATTGATGAAGAAACAAAATATTTCATCAACCCTACAGGACGTTTCGTTATCGGAGGCCCTCAAGGGGATGCGGGACTTACAGGACGCAAAATCATTGTTGATACGTACGGCGGCTATGCACGCCACGGCGGAGGCGCGTTCTCAGGTAAGGATGCAACGAAGGTAGACCGTTCTGCGGCTTATGCAGCGAGATACGTTGCGAAAAACATCGTTGCGGCTGAGCTTGCTGATTCTTGCGAAGTACAGCTTGCTTACGCGATCGGTGTTGCACAGCCTGTGTCAATCTCAATCAACACATTCGGTTCCGGAAAAGCTTCTGAGGAAAAATTGATTGAAGTTGTTCGCAATAACTTTGATTTACGACCTGCCGGCATTATCAAAATGCTTGATTTACGCCGTCCGATTTATAAACAAACTGCTGCGTACGGCCACTTTGGACGCCACGATGTTGATCTTCCGTGGGAGCGTACAGACAAAGCAGAGAAGCTGCGTGAAGAAGCGTTAGGAGAATAATTTTATAGCCGCTTACTGGTTAAGCGGCTTTCCCTTTTTTACGTTGTATTCATGTTTATTTTTTTACATAACCGTGAAACCAAATACTATTCACAGCGTCTATAAATAGGGGTTCAATGATGACAATTTTAATTATGGAGGCAATACTATGTGTGGATTTGTCGGGGTTTTTAACAAGCATCCGTTAGCTCAAACCGCTGATCAAGAAGAACTAATCAAACAAATGAACCAAATGATCGTTCACCGCGGTCCTGACAGTGATGGATATTTCCATGATGAGCACGTTGGATTCGGTTTCAGACGGCTCAGCATTATTGATGTAGAAAATGGCGGACAGCCTTTATCATATGAAGATGAAACATATTGGATTATCTTTAACGGAGAAATCTATAACTATATTGAATTGAGAGAAGAACTTGAAGCAAAGGGGTATACATTCAACACGGATTCGGACACAGAGGTTCTTCTTGCGACTTACCGTCACTATAAAGAAGAAGCTGCGTCCAAACTGCGCGGTATGTTTGCCTTTCTGATTTGGAATAAAAACGATCATGTGCTTTATGGAGCAAGAGATCCATTCGGTATTAAACCGTTGTACTACACAACGATCAATGATCAGGTTTATTTTGCCTCAGAGAGAAAAAGTTTAATGGTTGCTCAGAATGATATTGAAATAGATAAAGAAGCATTGCAGCAGTACATGTCTTTCCAATTCGTTCCTGAACCAAGCACGCTCGATGATAATGTGAAAAAAGTAGAGCCGGGTTCACAGTTCACAATCCGCCCGGATGGCGATATCACATTCAAAACGTATTTTAAAGCGAACTTTAAGCCAGTTCAGACTGAAGAAGATAAGCTTGTAAAAGAAGTCAGAGACGCGATCTATGACTCTGTAAACGTTCATATGAGAAGTGACGTTCCTGTCGGTTCATTCCTATCTGGCGGAATTGATTCTTCTTTTATTGTATCCGTTGCGAAGGAATTTCATCCAAGCTTAAAAACATTCTCTGTCGGATTTGAACAGCAGGGCTTCAGTGAAGTCGATGTAGCGAAAGAAACTGCAGCGGCACTTGGCATTGAAAATATCAGCAAAGTCATTTCGCCTGAAGAATACATGAACGAGCTTCCGAAGATTGTATGGCATTTTGATGACCCGCTTGCTGATCCGGCAGCGATTCCGTTGTACTTTGTTGCAAAAGAAGCGAAAAAACATGTAACGGTTGCTTTATCAGGTGAAGGTGCGGATGAGCTCTTCGGCGGATATAACATTTACCGTGAGCCGCTTTCGCTTAAACCGTTTGAACGCATTCCGTCAGGCCTGAAAAAGATGCTTCTGCACGTTGCGGCTGTTATGCCTGAAGGTATGAGAGGAAAGAGCCTGCTTGAGCGCGGCTGTACTCCGCTCCAAGATCGTTATATCGGTAACGCGAAAATCTTTGAAGAATCTGTTAAAAAGCAGCTGCTGAAGCATTATAATCCGAACCTTTCATATCGTGATGTGACAAAGACTTACTTTACAGAAAGCAGTTCATACAGCGATATTAACAAAATGCAATATGTCGATATCCACACTTGGATGCGCGGGGATATTTTATTAAAAGCAGATAAAATGACGATGGCCAATTCTTTGGAACTGCGTGTGCCGTTCTTGGATAAAGTCGTATTTGACGTCGCTTCAAAAATTCCTGATGAGCTGAAAACGAAGAACGGCACGACGAAGTATCTTCTTCGTAAAGCGGCTGAAGGAATTGTGCCTGAGCACGTATTAAACCGCAAAAAACTTGGTTTCCCTGTACCGATCCGTCATTGGCTGAAAAACGAAATGAACGAATGGGTGCGGAACATTATCCAGGAAAGCCAAACGGATGCTTATATCCACAAGGATTATGTCCTTCAGCTTCTTGAAGATCATTGTGCGGACAAGGCTGATAATAGCCGTAAAATCTGGACTGTACTGATCTTTATGATCTGGCACAGCATCAATATCGAAAAACGGTATATGCCTGAAGAGTTGAGCCATCAGCCTAAAGAAGTCATCTTTGTGTAACAGACAACAAGGCTTTCGATTCGTCGAAAGCCTTGTTATTATCCTTTTATTTCTCCATCACATTGATTTACCCAATCCACACGGAAAATTCAGAAAAATGATTTATTGATATTTTTTTCTAGGGGAGAAGAAAGCATGCAAAAACAAAAACAAGAGCTGCACCGCGGACTCGAAGAAAGGCATATTTCTTTAATGTCTTTAGGAGCTGCCATAGGGGTGGGATTGTTCCTTGGCTCCGCATCAGCTATTCAATTAGCAGGTCCGGGTATTTTGGGAGCGTATGCCATAAGTGGCATGGTCATGTTTTTTATTATGAGAGCGCTTGGAGAAATGGCCATTCAAAAACCGGTCGCTGGCTCTTTCAGCCGCTATGCCCGTGATTATTTGGGACCGCTTGCAGGCTATTTAACAGGATGGAACTACTGGTTTTTATGGGTTGTAACCTGTATGGCTGAAATCACTGCTGTCGGGATTTATATGGGGTACTGGTTTCCGGACGTGCCAAACTGGATTTGGGCATTATCGGCGCTGGTCATTATGACGGGTGTTAATTTCTTGGCTGTCAAAGCCTACGGAGAGCTGGAATTTTGGTTCGCTTTGATTAAAATTGTCGCGATCTTATCTATGATTGCTGTCGGTTTATTGATGATCATCGCAGGGGTCGGCAATGGAGGCATTGCAACCGGAATCAGCAACTTGTGGAACAACGGAGGATTTTTTCCACATGGAATAAAAGGGGTCTTATTGTCACTTCAAATGGTGATGTTCGCCTATTTAGGGATTGAAATGATCGGGGTGACAGCTGGCGAGGTGAAAAACCCGCAAAAATCGTTAGCCAAAGCAATTGATACGGTATTTTGGCGTATTTTGATTTTTTATGTAGGCGCTTTATTTGTCATTATGTCTATTTACCCATGGCAGGAAATTGGCTCACAAGGAAGTCCATTTGTCCTCACATTTGAAAAGGTGGGCATTCCATCGGCAGCAGGCATTATTAACTTTGTCGTTTTAACGGCCGCGCTGTCTTCATGCAACAGCGGCATTTTCAGCACAGGGCGGATGCTGTTTAATTTAGCGGAGCAGGGTGAGGCGCCGCAAGCATACGGGCAGCTGACGAAAGGCGGTATTCCGGGGAAAGCTGTTCTGGCTTCAGCGGGTGCTTTATTAGTCGGAGTGCTGTTAAACTATGTTGTACCTGCAAAGGTGTTTACTTGGGTCACAAGTATTGCGACATTCGGAGCGATTTGGACGTGGGCGATCATTTTGCTTTCTCAAATTAGATACCGGAAAAGCTTGCGGCCGGAAGAAAAGAAACACTTAAAATACAAAATGCCTTTCTTTCCGTTTACGTCTTATGTATCATTGGCATTTTTAGCATTTGTCGTTATTCTTATGGCTTACAGTCCCGATACAAGAGTAGCCGTGATTATCGGACCGATTTGGTTTCTTATCTTGCTTGCCGTGTATTATGGAAAAGGTTTTCATAAGAAAAATGCGGCTGCTGCCAGCGAACGAAATATCAGCTAACAAAAAGAGCTCCCAGCGAGCTCTTTTTGTGTGTTGTCATAGAAACTAGAGAAAAGGAAAGAATAGGAATATGTTTTTTGCAGAGGCAGCTTACAGTTGCGGATCAAGTTTTATGATAAGATAAAAGTCATACGTTTGATGCCATGTGAACGTTTTATGGAGAAACCAAAACCCGAACTGTCATTACGTCCGGGTAAACAAAGGTTATTGCTTTCAAACATAATTTGAAAAATGGTAAAGTAAGACGAAGCAGGTCTTATGTTTTTTGAAGTGATTTATAATATTGGCCCTTTGCTACATATTCCGACCGTATTCTTTGCATATCTTGTCGGTCTTCTTCGGTCAAAGGGCGGATGACTTTTGCAGGACGGCCAAAAGCGAGATGGCCAGGCGGAATGATTTTTCCCGGCGGGACAAGACTGCCGGCGCCAATAAAGGCACCTTCGCCAATCTCGGCTCCGTCTAAGATGATTGAGCCCATGCCGATTAAGGCGTTCTTGCGGATAACAGCACTATGAAGTGTAACCTGATGGCCTATCGTGGCGTCATCTTCAATGAGAAGCGTCCGGTTCGGGCTTTGATGGAGGCAGCTTAGATCTTGAATATTGACTCTGTTTCCGATTCTAGTCGGCGCGACATCTCCCCTTATGACAACAGAAAACCAAATGCTAGACTGTTCTCCGATAACGACATCACCGGTAATAGTTGCATTATCAGCTACAAAGGCTGTTGGGTGGATATCTGGCATGTGTTCCTTATAAGGGTAGATCATAGTATTCATCCTTCTTTCTCTATTTAAATTTCGTATGAGGTGAAGAGCATGTGGACCTGGAAAGCAGACAGACCTGTTGCCGTGATTGTGATGATCCACGGGGCAAGTGAATATCACGGACGATATAAATGGCTGATTGAAATGTGGAGATCTTCGGGTTATCACGTTGTCATGGGCGACTTGCCGGGTCAGGGGACAACCACAAGGGCCAGAGGTCATATTCGCTCATTTCAAGAATACATTGATGAAGTAGATACTTGGATAGATAAAGCACGAACCTTTGAGCTGCCGGTTTTTCTTCTCGGTCACAGCATGGGCGGCCTGGTTGCGATTGAATGGTTTAAACAGCAAAGAAATCCCCGTATTACGGGAATTATTTTATCATCACCGTGTCTGGGACTGCAAATTAAAGTGAATAAAGCGCTTGATCTTGCATCACGAGGCCTGAATGTCATCGCTCCGTCGCTTAAGGTTGATTCGGGATTATCAATTGATATGGCGACGCGCAATGAAGACGTCATCGAGGCCGACCAAAATGACTCGTTATATGTCAGGAAAGTATCTGTCAGATGGTACAGAGAACTGTTAAAAACAATTGAGTCAGCGATGGTGCCGACAGATGCGTTTTTGAGAGTGCCGCTCTTTGTGATGCAGGCCGGTGACGATAAGCTTGTTGACAAAACGATGGTCACTAAGTGGTTTAATGGTGTAGCTTCCCACAATAAAGCGTACAGAGAGTGGGAAGGGCTTTATCATGAAATATTTAATGAACCCGAAAGAGAAGATGTCTTTAAAGTAGCAAGAGCGTTTACTGATCAATATATTTGAACTAATTGGGGGTGCATGTGTTGACAGTACCGGAACATCCTTTTGGATTAATGGCAAAAGTATATCGAGATATTTTTCCGCTCGTTCATCAAGAGCTGGACATATGGAAGCAAAAATCAGAATCAATTCATAACAGTGAATTAAAAGCACAGGCAACCGCAAGTATACGAGACAAAACATTCCACTGTGAAGGCGGCGGCATACTGGCCTTGTTGTCAGGCAATCAAAAGCAGAAATGCGTCGAGTTTATCATCGCGTATCAAACGATCAGTGATTATCTGGACAATCTGTGCGACCGCAGCACCTCACTTGACCCGCAAGATTTTCGGATGCTCCACGCCTCAATGCAGGACGCACTGACAGTCGGGGCGGAACCGCAAAATTATTATCAATTCAGAGAAGAACAGGATGACAGCGGGTATTTGCATGAGTTGGTCAAAACGTGCCAGCGTGTTCTTGGTTCAATTGACCACTACGACATGATTAAACCTTATCTGCTTGAACTGTGCGGCTATTATTGCGATTTGCAGGTGCATAAGCACGTCATTGAGCATGAGCGTGTTCCGCGGCTTGAGAAGTGGTTTACTCAATATGAGTCAGAGCTGCCTGAGATGGAATGGTATGAATTTTCAGCCTGTGCAGGCTCGACGTTAGGCATATTCTGTCTTGTTGCGTATTCGTTCCAGCCTGATTTCACAGAAAATACCGCTAAAAAAATCCGCAATAGTTATTTTCCTTACATACAAGGTCTTCACATTCTGCTCGATTATTTAATTGATCAAGAGGAGGACTTGCTGGAAGGGGACTTGAATTTCTGCTCGTATTACGAGTCGCATGAAGAAATGATGAAGCGGCTTGAACATTTTATCCAAAAAGCAGACGAACATTTACAAGGCATTCCGCATGAAAACTTCCATCGTTTAATCAATCGCGGCTTGCTTGGCGTTTATTTGTCAGATGATAAAGTGGCGGGCCAAAAGGAGATGGGCCGGCTTGCGAAGAAGCTGATCAAAGCAAGCGGAAAAACCTCCTTTTTCTTTTATATCAACGGCAGAGCCTACCGGAAATTTCAAAAAATGGCCTGGATGAAAAACTCAAAGAAAAAAGCTCAAATCATTTGCTGATTTGAGCTTTTTTTTCGATGGCGACAATAAATGGCGGGTCATTTTGCTGGTTGATAAATCCGTATGTTAACACGCGGGCTGTTTGCTGGTCCAAGCTCCGGCAAAAGTCGAGCACGTCGTTTTTTTCAGCTTTGCCTTCCGGGTGGCCATGATAGACGACCAAAACAATCAGGCCTTCATCTTTCATGATGCTGAGAAGCTGTTCAATTGCTTTGATCGTTGAAATGCCGTTCGTCGTAATCGATTTGTCCCCGCCCGGCAGATAGCCGAGGTTAAACACAGCGGCCGCCACTTTGCCGTGTGTTTCCGGCGGAAGGGATTCAGCGATTTTGTCATGGCTTTCGTGAAATAACGTTGTTCGCGCTTGATATGTCTCACCGAGCCGTTCCTTCGTATTGGCCACGGCTGATTCTTGGATGTCGAATGCGTACACATGGCCGTTTTCACCGACAAGCTCCGCTAAGTACTGCGTATCGTGCCCGTTGCCCATCGTTGCATCTATGACGATATCTCCTTCTCCCGCGGCCATTTTCAGCAGTTCTTTGCTGTAAGGAAGAATTTTCTTCAAAATCATAGCGCTGATTCCTCCTCGAACCGCTGAAAGAGCTTCCCTTGATAACTGCCGCGATTTTCAAGTTCTTTATTAATGGCGCCAAGCACTTCCCATTTGTTGACGCTCCACATCGGCCCGATCATCAATTCTATAGGTCCGTCACCTGTAATGCGGTGGACGATCATTTCCGGCGGAATGATCTCAAGCTGATCGCAAACGAGCTGCACATATTCATCTTGAGAAAGGAATTCCAGCTTTCCTTTTTCATATTGCTTGACCATCGGCGTGCCTTTCAATAGGTGCAAAAGATGGATTTTAATGCCCTGGACGTCCAAATCTGCGACAGCCTTTGCGGTTTCCATCATCATGTCCCGGTCTTCCAAAGGCAGTCCGTTGATAATATGTGAGCAGACCCGTATGCCGTGTTTTCTTAATTTTTTGACGCCTTCCACATAGCAGTTAAAATCATGTGCGCGGTTGATCAGAAGAGCGGTCCGTTCATGAACCGTTTGAAGCCCAAGCTCCACCCACAAATACGTGCGGTCATTCAGCTCTGCCAAGTAGTCCACGACATCATCAGGCAGACAGTCCGGGCGTGTGGCGATCGAAATGCCGACCACATCATCAAGTGCGAGAACAGATTCAAACTTCTCACGAAGCACCTCAACCGGCGCGTGTGTATTGGTGAAGGCCTGAAAATAGGCGATGTATTTGCCGTCCTTCCATTTTTCGTGCATGCGGTTTTTGATGTCATGGAATTGCGTAATTAAATCATCGGCCCGGTTCCCGGCAAAATCGCCGGAACCTGCAGCGCTGCAAAAAGTACAGCCGCCGTGTGCAACGGTGCCGTCCCGATTTGGACAGTCAAAGCCGCCGTCAAGCGCCACTTTAAACACCTTATGGCCGAAATGTTCTCTGAGATGATAATTCAATGTATGATAGCGTTTTTCCGTATTTGAATAAGGAAAAGGATTGTTCTGCATCACAATTCATGTGCCTCCTTGCGTACGATTGCATCCTAAAATTGTAGCACGCATTTTGCAAGAGAACAAATGAATATCGACCATAAATTACTTTATTGAACGAAGTCAGATGGGGCTACAATATGAATGATGGATTATTTCCATTACCAAGAGGAGGGGTTACTGTGGCAACAAGACAATCAGTAGATGAACATCTCCAGCAATGTATGCAGGCGTATGATTATGCTGAAGAACAGCTGACAATCGCTTCAAAACAAGAGCATTATAACGACCAAGAATACAGTGATGCGCAAATGCAGCTTGAAAATGCGGTAAATGCCTTAAATAAGCTGTGGCTGTCGTCAAATGATCAGCAGAGGGAGCAGCTGTACAGAATGAGGCTTCAGCTTCAAGCTTTGCAAAATAACATGATCCTTCAGCACCCTCTTGATGTGTAAGAAACGGACCCTTTTAATAAGGGTCCGTTTTTTTGTAAAAAAAGGATTGACTTTGTGTGGGAAAATATTTATTGTATTAAGTGTACTAATTGAAGTAATACACTATAGACACTGATGAAAAGTCATTTATATATTAAATTAAGGGAGGCAGTTATGAAACATAAAAAACGAAACAAACGTAACTTGCCGATGCTGATCGCGGCATCTGTGATCGCTTGTTCTTTTTTTCTTGTTCTTGTGATAATCGGTTTTGAATGTCAAAAAAGTATCATTGATCAGTTTTATTTATAAAAGGTTCAGATCGTATAGAAAGTAGGGAAGTAAATGATTCAAATCGATCCAAGAAGCTCAACACCCATTTACGAACAAATTATTCAGCAAATGAAAGAGCTTTGTTTGAAAGGGATCATGAAGCCTGGCGATAAGCTTCCTTCTGTCAGAGAATTGGCGACGATCATTATTGCGAATCCGAACACTGTCAGCAAAGCGTATAAAGAGCTTGAGCGAGAGGGGATTATTGAAACGCTTCGAGGCAGAGGAACCTATATATCGGAGAATGCAAAAACGACACTGGTTGAAGGGAAGATGACGATGATTAAAGAGCAACTCAAACAGCTCATCATCGATGCACACTATGCAGGGGTTGAGCTGGAGAAACTGCAAGAATGGATAAAGGAAATCAGCGCTGATGTGAAGGGAGGCACAGAAAATGATTGAACTACGGCAGCTGTCAAAAACGATTGACGGCAATCAAGTATTAAAAGATGTTTCATTAACAATTGAAAAAGGAGAAATTTTCGGGCTGCTCGGCCGGAACGGATCGGGCAAAACGACGATGCTCCGTTTAATCCAGCAAATCATTTTTGCAGACAGCGGGACGATTTTGTTTGACGGCGTAGAAATCAAAAAGCATCCGAAGGTCAAACAGAATATCATCTACATGCCTGTTCAAAATCCTTTTTATGACAAGTATACATACAAGCAGCTTGTTGACATCCTGAGAAGGATTTATCCGAAGTTTGATGTCACCTACGCGAATGAGCTGATGAACAGATACGAAATTCCGGAAACGAAAAAATACCGCGAGCTGTCGACAGGTTTGAAAAAACAGCTTTCGCTCGTTCTGTCGTTTGCAGCAAGGCCGGCGCTGATCCTCCTTGATGAGCCGACGGATGGAATAGATGCGGTGACAAGGCATGATGTGCTGCAGCTGATGGTCGATGAAGTGGCAGAGCGTGATACGAGCATTCTGATCACCTCTCACCGGCTTGAGGACATAGAGCGGATGTGCAACCGAATCGGTTTTCTCGAAGATAACAGGCTGACGAATGTGATGGATCTTGATGAGCTAAAAGAAGAGTACATCAAAATTCAAATGGCGTTTGATACAGATGTCAATTTGGCCATCAGAGAGCAAAACATTCCGATGCTCGATCAGGCCGGCGTGTTCTATACGGTGCTGATTCCGAAAAGCGACGAAGAGAACAAGAGCTTTTTGAGAGAGCTGAAGCCAAAAGTGTGGAATGAGCTTCCTGTCAACTTGGAAGAAGTGTTCATTGCGAAGTTTGGAGGGAAGCGGAGATGGTAGACCGAGGTCTCCTCTATCGAGAGTGGAAGCAGAATCAAGTGGTGATTTTGCTAAGTATTGCGTTTTTAGTGCTGGCAAATCCGCTTTCTATCGTTAATACGTATTTGTCTTATCAAGGGTGTCTGGCTCATCAAGACCCGCAATATTGTGAATTTATTGTGAATTATCATAGGAGCAATCTAATAGATATCAACTGGATGCCGGGGGTCATTTTGGCGGTCTGCTTCCTCGGAATGGAACGTTCGAAAGGCACGATGGATTTTATATTAAGCCTCCCGTATAACAGAAGCCAAATTTTCCAGACGAAATTTTGGTTAGGCGGTTTTGTGATTGTGCTGTCACAATTGATTGGCTTTTTACTTGCGTGGCTGCTGATTCTTGGCTATAACCCTGAACACGTCTACTTTTTTGAACACAGCAGCGTTGGAGTAATCGTGATTAGTTTTATGGCTTTTTCACTGGTGATGGCCGCCGGAGCGTTAACTGGAAATGCTTTTGCCCAACTGTTAACGGCGTTTTCTGCAGCTATATTGCCGTATTTAATTATTGCATTGCCGGTTGGAAACCTTGAAGTTGTTTTTGGTGTGAATATATGGGAAATGTTCCCTTCCCCTGAGAGTTATTTCTCTCTGGCAAGCAATTTATCGAACCTAGTACCGATTAGTTACGTTGTAAATGAATGGCTGACTAACAGTAAATATCTTTTATTGATTCCAGCCGTAATGAGCATGCTATTTTACTTGATTGGCTTTATAAGCTTCAAAAAGCTTCCAAGTGAACGGAACGGACACTTTTTCTTATGGAACAAATTAGATCGTCCGGTGCAAATTCTGGTTATGGCTTTCGGCATCCTTGGATTTGGTTTATTTGGATACTATACCGGACATTCCATTATTGGTTATATTTTGGGTATGATCATTGGGGCAGTGGCTGGATTCTTTGTGAGCTACTTCTCTATTTATAAGAAAACAAAAGTGTAAGAAATGCCTTAGGTTTGGAGGGAAGTGAGTTGCCGGATTCCGGACTGCTTTACAAAGAGTGGCGGCAGAATAAAGTCGCCTTAGTTATCACCATTTTGGTTTTTATATTGGGTAATCCCTTATCAATTATAAATATGTATCTCATCTATCAAGGCTGTGTCACCTCAAAAGAAAATTGGGTTGGTCCCTGCATATTCAGTGTTGATTATTTAAACGGCACATTTATCTCATTTTTTTGGATTTGGGGAGTCGTTTTAGCGGTCAGCCAGCTTGGGATTGAACGTAGCAAGAGCTTCTTTGATTTTACATTAAGCCTTCCATATACACGAGGGCAGATATTTAATGCGAAGTTCCTTACCGGCGGAATGGTGATTGTGGTGCCGCAGCTCATAGGTTATATTTTGTCTGTTTTGCTGATCATACTTTTGAAGCCAGATCAGGCCGTTTATTTTCACAATTACAGCCTTGGAATGATCATTGTCAGCATGCTGGCTTATTCGCTTGTTATGGCAGGAGGAGCTCTGACAGGCAATATTTTTGCACAGCTTTTGGTCTCATTTACCGTGGCCATTTCGCCATTTTTACTCATCAGCCTGCCTGCGATCAACCTCGAGATTCTTTTTGGCGGATCAATTGATTTTATCCATGGTCCAGTACCAAAATGGGTGCAGTATTTCATTCCGATAATTTATGTAGACTCGAAATGGGCTGAGAATTCACCATATTATTTAGTGATTCCGGCTATCATGACTATCATCTTCTACATCATCGGCTATATTAGTTTTGTCAAACTATCTAATGAAAGAAACGGGTACTTTTTCTTATGGAAGCCGCTTGACCGTCCGGTGCAGATCATCGTTATTATCATAGGAATCATGGGATTTGGCTATTTTGGATTTTCTGCCAGCGAGAGCTTTGCAGGCTATCTCATTGGCATGGCTGCAGGCGCTGTGATTGGTTTCTTCATCAGCTATTTTGCAATTTATAAAAAAACAAAACATTTATAAGGGAGAGAGAAAAGATGATTGATGTTCAGCATATCGACCATTCTTTCACGATCGGAAAAAAGGGCCGTGAGAATGAAGTTCCAGTATTGAAGGGTGTTTCCTTAAGCGTGGCGAAAGGTGAAATTGCCTGTATTGTCGGGCGAAGCGGATCAGGAAAATCAACGCTTCTGAATTTAATTTCCGGCTACATATCTCCGACAAAAGGGCGGATTGTCATTAATGGAACTGATGTTACTGGATTTAATGAAAAGGAATGGGCGCAATTTCGGCTTGACCATTTCGGGTTTATCTTTCAAAGCTTTCAGCTTATCCCGGGGTTAACGACGTATGAGAATGTTGAAATGCCGCTGGCGTTAAAAGGGATCAAGCCCTCTGAGCGGAAGCAAAAGGTGCAGGACATGCTGAAACGCGTCGGTCTGGAAAACCACGCCGCTCATTATCCGAATGAACTGTCAGGCGGCCAGCAGCAGCGTGTCAGTATTGCTCGAGCGTTGATTTTAAATCCTTCGATTATCTTAGCGGATGAGCCGACGGGTAGCCTTGATTCAGAAACGGAACATGAAGTGCTGGAATTGATTCAGCAGCTGAATCGCGAGCGGGGCATTACATTTGTGATCATTACTCACGATGATGAAGTCGCTTCTATCGGACATTCAAAATTTCAGCTTCATGACGGTGTGTTAAAAGGGGGAGTTACCGTTGAGGTTTAAGGATCAGGTTCATTTCATCAGAAGAAATATGAAGAAAAACAGATTGCGTGTCTTTATGACGATTCTTGCGACGACAATGGCGTGTGCGTTTTTGGTTGTACTGTCATCTGTTGGATTCGGCATTCAAAAGACGATTACAGATATCACGATGAGCCAGCAGGTTGTGACGAAAGTCAGTGTAATGGGCAAGGAAGGGGATAAGCCCATTAAAAAAGCTGATTTAGAGAAGTACGATCATGTAAGGTCAGTTGTAGAAAGAACGCAAGTGTATGAACCAAACAAAGCAACTTTAGGCAACCGTACAAATGAAAGCTCTAATTTGATCTTTACCAATATGAATGATGAACTGAAGGCCAATATGGAGTTGGACAAAGGAAGAGTCGCAAAGTCGGAAAATGAAATCGTAGTAGGATACGACTTTGCAAAGAGATTATTGACGAAAAAAGAATCGGAAGAGTATAACAAAAAAATCGAGGAAGCAAAGGGAAATCCGGAAGATATAAAAGAACCAGAAGGCTATACGAAAGATATTCTGAACAAAACGATTGAATTAAGTGTATCGAAAACGGATCCTAAAACAGGGGATGTTGAAAAAACAAAAACATATGACTTTAAAATTGTCGGTATTACAAAAAAGCCATCTCAAGATTGGATGGAGGACTCAAACATTTTCATCAGTGATCAATTCAAGAAGGATTTTTCGGAATTCTTAGATTTCAAAGGCGGAAATGTGGAAAATAACATTGGCGTTTTTGCTGATAAATTTGAGAATGTGGAGCAGCTGACAAATGATTTGACAGATGATGGATACTATGTCACATCAGTTACTACCGAGCTTGAAGGAGTCAACACCTTCTTCATGGTCTTCAAAATCGGCTTGATCTTTGTCGGATGTATCGCTGTTATTATCTCAGCGATCGGCATTTTTAACACGATGACGATGGCGGTTACAGAAAGAACGCAGGAGATCGGCATTATGAAAGCGATTGGGGCAAGTCCGTCCATCATTCGCCGAATGTTTCTGATGGAAAGCGCGTATATCGGGATTTTAGGCTGTGTCATTGGGATTATCATTTCTTACGGCGTGAGCTACCTTGTCAACCTAGCCGTTCCGATGATTCTTGCGGCAACAAGTAGCGGCGATGCGGGCGATTTGAATTACACTTTCTCCTACATCCCAGCCAGCCTTGTGATCATTGCCGTTGTAATTTGTGGAGGGGTTGCGGTGATTTCGGGTATGAACCCGGCAAGAAAAGCAACCAAAACCAACGTGCTGACTGCGTTGAGAAGAGAGCTATAATGCGTACGAGCCGGCTGAGACAGCCGGCTTTCTCTATAGCGTATGAAGGCGTTTTGCTATACACTTGATAAAAAAGGAAAAAGTGCGGTGAGTCGATTGTTTAAACTTTTGCTGATTGAAGATGATGAATCGCTGTTTCATGAAATCAAAGATCGTTTAACGGGATGGTCCTATGATGTATACGGCATTCAGGATTTCAGTCAAGTGCTGCAGGAATTTGCGGCGGTTAAGCCTGATTGCGTCATTATTGATGTGCAGCTGCCTAAATTTGACGGTTTTCATTGGTGCCGGCTGATCCGCTCCCGGTCAAATGTTCCGATTCTCTTTTTATCCTCCCGAGATCATCCTGCTGATATGGTGATGTCCATGCAGCTTGGTGCTGATGACTTTATTCAAAAGCCGTTTCATTTTGATGTGCTGATTGCGAAAATCCAAGCGATATTCCGGCGCATGCATCATTATAATACGGAGCCAAGCACGATCAAAACATGGTGCGGGGCTGCCGTAGACGCAGAGCAGAATCTCGTCAGCAATGACAAAGGATCTGTTGAACTGACTAAAAATGAAATGTTCATTCTGAAACAGCTAATAGAACAAAAAAACAAGATCGTCAGCCGGGAAGAGCTGATCAGAAGCTTGTGGAACGATGAACGTTTTGTGAGTGATAATACGCTGACCGTCAATGTCAATCGCCTAAGGAAAAAACTGGATGATCTGCAGCTTGGCACATATATCGAGACAAAGGTCGGCCAAGGCTATATGGCGAAGGAAGAGGATCATTTCTATGATTAAAGCATTCCTTATCGAAAGGCGAAGCTGGATTGCAGCGTTTTTGTTTCAGCAGGTTTTGATCTTGTTTATTGCTTTTGTTGATCCCTCCATTTCATTTGAAAATGTTCTTTATATGGTGTATTTGTGTGTCCTGTTTTTTATGATATTTCTCCTGGTCCGCTATCGGAAAGAAACGGCGTTTTATAAAAGCCTGAAAACATGGGAGAACAATCTTGACGTGACAGCGATAAATGAACCGGAAACGCCGTTTGAATCGATGGTTGAAAGAAGCATTACAGGGCAAACGGAACACTTGAAGCAAACCGCTGCCCGGCACCGCTTGGCTTTAGAAAATGAAAAAGATGAGCTGATGGCATGGATCCATGAAGTCAAAACCCCATTAACAGCGATGCATTTAATCATTGATAGAATGGAAGACCAAGCTTTGAAACCCCAGCTATCATACGAATGGCTGCGTATTCACCTGCTTCTAGATCAGCAGCTTCATCAAAAACGTATGTCATTTATTGAAAACGATCTGTCTGTAGAATTCATTCAGCTTCAGCCTTTGATCTCCAAGGAAATCAAAGATTTACAATCGTGGTGTATCCAAAAAGGGATCGGCTTTGATATTCAGTTGGAGGCAGAAGAAGTGCTGAGCGATGCAAAATGGCTCGCGTTTATCGTCAGGCAGCTGCTGACAAACGCAGTGAAATACAGCGAAGCCTCTGAAATTGAGATCAAAAGCTTTCAAAAAGGGGAACGGGCGCAGCTCCAGGTGAAAGACTTTGGCAGGGGCATTGATCAAAAAGATGTACCGCGAATTTTTGATAAAGGCTTTACCTCCACAATGGACCATCATGATCAAGCGTCCACTGGCATGGGTCTGTACTTGGCGAAAAAAGCCGCGGCGCCGTTATTGATCCATATTGATGTTGATTCGGAGTTCGGTGCGGGGACCGTTTTTACATTAACCTTTCCAAAACGGAATCAATTTGAACGTGTCATAAGCATGTGACGAAAATGTCACATGCTTTTCTTTTTTGTTCGCTGTTTCGAAGGAAAAGACCGGCATTCCTTTTTATAATGAGATTATCCAATATAAAGGAGATTATAGAAATGATGATCTTACAAGCAAATAAAATTCGAAAAAGCTATGGAAACAAGCATAATAAACAAGAAGTGCTCAAAGGCATTGATATCCATATCCAAAAAGGCGAATTTGTCAGTATTATGGGGGCGTCCGGTTCAGGGAAAACCACACTGCTCAACGTACTGTCTTCGATTGATCAGGTCAGTCACGGAACGATCAACATTAACGGAAACGAAATGACTTCTATGAAGGAAAAGCAGCTGGCTGAATTTAGAAAACAGCATTTAGGCTTTATCTTTCAAGATTACAATTTGTTAGACACATTGACAGTGAAAGAGAATATCCTTCTGCCATTATCGATCACGAAAATATCAAAAAAGGAAGCCAATCGCAAGTTTGAGGAAGTTGCAAAGGAACTGGGAATTTATGAATTGCGGGATAAGTACCCGAATGAAATCTCCGGCGGGCAGAAGCAGAGAACATCGGCTGGGAGAGCATTTATTCATGACCCTAGCATTATTTTCGCTGATGAACCGACCGGCGCGCTCGATTCGAAATCAGCATCTGATCTATTAAACAAGCTGAGCCAGCTCAATCAAAAACGCAACGCCACGATTATTATGGTCACCCATGATCCTGTCGCGGCCAGCTACTGCGGCAGAGTCATTTTTATTAAAGACGGGCAAATGTATACACAGCTGAATAAAGGAGGCCAAGACAGACAGACGTTTTTCCAGGATATCATGAAAACGCAAGGCGTGTTAGGCGGGGTGCAGCATGAACATTAATCAGCTCATCCTGCGAAATTTGAAAAAGAATCTACGGAATTACTATTTGTATGTGTTTGCGTTAATCTTTAGCGTGGCGCTTTATTTCGCCTTTGTCACGCTCCAATATGATCCTGCGATTAACGAAGTGAAGGCTTCAATCAAGGGAGCAGCTGCCATTAAAACCGCTTCGATTTTGCTTGTGGCTGTAGTGACGATCTTCATTTTATATGCCAATACGATTTTTATTAAAAGACGGAGTAAAGAAATCGGGCTGTTTCAATTAATCGGAATGACGAAAGATAAAATCTTTCGCATCTTAAGTGCAGAAAATATCATGCTGTATTTCGGTTCTTTAGTGATTGGGGTAGTGGCTGGGTTTTCGATATCGAAGCTTGTCCTGATGATTCTGTTCAAAATTGTCGATGTCAAAGCTGCTGCGAAACTGCACTTTTCCGAGCAGGCCTTAATCCAAACGATCATTGTGTTCTGTTGCATTTACCTATTAATCATGGTGATGAATTATACGTTTATCAAAAAACAAAGTATTTTATCTTTATTTAAAGTGGCGTCTTCCACTGAAGATAAAGTGAAGAAAATATCATTTTTCCAGATGCTGATCGGCGCTTTAGGCATCGTGCTGATTTTGACAGGGTACTATGTGTCTTCTGAGCTGTTTGGCGGAAAATTTAAGACCATAAATGAACTGTTTGGCGCGATGAGCTTTATCCTGGGGACTGTCATTATCGGGACGTTTCTCTTTTATAAAGGTTCGGTTACGTTTATCTCTAATATCATTCGAAAAAGCAAGGGCGGCTACTTAAATATTTCAGAAGTCCTGTCACTGTCATCGATCATGTTCAGAATGAAATCGAACGCTTTGCTGCTGACAATTATTACAACCGTTTCAGCGCTCGCCATCGGGCTGTTATCGCTCGCTTATATTTCGTATTACTCGGCAGAAAAGACTGCTGAACAAAATGTAGCGGCTGATTTTTCATTCATGAATGAGAAAGATGCCAAACGATTTGAAAGCAGTTTGGTTGATCATAACATCTCGTTTGTAAAAAAAGTAACCCCTGTCCTGCAAGCAAATGTTGACATTGCAAATATCATGGATGGAACCCCGAAAGAGATGCAGGGCGATCCTAGCAAAACGCAGCTTGCTGTTATCAGTGACAAAGATGTAAAAGATGTCGATGTGGCGGCTGGAGATGCCGTTTTCTCAGGATACACCGACTTGCTGCAAAAAATAATGGTTTTCAAAGACTCGGGTGTCATTAAAGTAAAAAGCAAGCATGAGACGCAACCATTACACTATAAAGGATTAAGAGAAGAGTTTCTTGTATCCTACACGTTTACAAGCGGGGGTCTGCCCGCTGTTATTGTGGATGACAGCTTGTTTAAGCGGCTGAACAAAGATAAAGATCCCCGCATTCAACTTGCGCAATCTGAATTTATTGGCATCAATGTGAAACATGAAGACCAGCTTGAAAAAGCAAATGAGCTTTTTCAAAAGGTGAACAAGAAGGATCAGCATTTATCAAGATTGGATACAAGCATTATGCAAAAATCACTGTTTGGTCTCGTTATGTTCATCGTCGGCTTCTTAGGATTAACGTTCCTGATTACATCAGGATGTATCCTTTATTTTAAACAAATGGGTGAAAGTGAAGATGAAAAACCAAATTATACGATTTTGAGAAAACTTGGTTTTACGCAGGGCGACCTGATAAAGGGCATACGCATCAAACAAATGTACAACTTCGGCATTCCGCTGGTTGTAGGCCTCTTCCACAGCTACTTTGCCGTCCAATCTGGCTGGTTTTTATTCGGGTCAGAGGTATGGACGCCGATGATAGTGGTGATGGTGTTATATACTGCGCTCTACTCAATTTTTGGTTTTCTGTCAGTTCTTTATTATAAGAAGGTTATTAAATCGTCGTTGTGAAACAGAAAAAGCTCCAGAGATTCTGGAGCTTTTTGTTTATCGTTTTGGCGCCCGGTAACCGGCGGCTTCAGCTTCTTCAACTGAACAAAACATTTCAGCCGGGTCGGTTGTCCGGTCGTAGTATGTACTGCCCGGCGTATGGTAGATGCCGTTTTTACTTCCTTTAATATTGCAGCCTTCTGCTGTATCAGCGGTTTTGGATTCATCACTTTTATTAGTATTGCTTGAAGTATTTCCAGTGTCTTCATGAGAACTGGCAGTATGGCTTTTTGCCTCTTTTAATTGCTTTTCAAGCTTTGTTTTATCTTGTTGGAGTGTTTCATTTTCAGCCTTTACCGTTTTTGTATCTTCTTTGAGCTGTTTTTGATTTTCTTGAAGCTCTTTAATCTCAGCTTTTAATGATTTCTGAGTCTTTTTTAGTTCGCTATTTTCTTTTTCAATCTGCTTTAGCTTGTCTTGATCTTCTGTGTTATCTTTCAATTTCTGTGCTTCAGAGCTGACAGATTTATATTCTTTCTCAAGTGCTTCATGCTCTTTTGTAAGACTATTATATTCGGCGTTTAGCGCTGAATACTTTTTCTCAGCATTTGCTGCAGCAGCATCAGGTTCTGTCAAGCCTGCTCCGGTGAAGAGCAGCACCAGGCCCCCTATCAAAAGCGGCCAAAAGAGTTTCTTAGAGAAACGTTTTTCTTTTTTTAGCACATATCTGACGAGGTGATACAATCCATAGCCAAGCGAAATGAGACATGCGAGAAAACCTAAGAATGCTAATACCATTTCCATAAAATTACCCCTTTTTCTATTTATTTTACAGTTTTTGAGCAATATTTGTTAGATTTTTTCACGCTCATCAGTTGAAAAATGTGAGATAGACAGATAGAATGAATGTGCTATGATAACTCGATTCGTACGGAGCCGTTTTAGGTTTCGTTTTTTTCATGAGCTTTTTTAGGTAAGAAAGGGGGATGAGTATGCCGCGTGCTCTTAAAATTTTAATCATTGGAATGTTTATTAATGTGACGGGTGCTTCTTTTTTATGGCCGTTGAATACGATTTATATCCATAATCATTTAGGGAAGTCATTAACAGTAGCCGGACTTGTGCTGATGCTGAATTCCGGCGCCAGTGTGGCAGGAAATTTATGCGGCGGTTTTTTGTTTGATAAAATCGGGGGCTTTAAATCGATTATGCTTGGGATTGCGATTACGTTAGCAAGCCTGATGGGCCTTGTCTTTTTTCATGATTGGCCGGCTTATATTGTATTGCTGACGATTGTGGGCTTTGGTTCCGGTGTTGTTTTTCCGGCCAGCTACGCAATGGCTGGATCGGTGTGGCCTGAAGGGGGAAGGAAGGCATTTAATGCGATCTATGTCGCGCAAAACGCGGGTGTGGCCGTCGGCTCAGCACTTGGCGGTGTAGTGGCGTCTTTCTCGTTTTCATACGTATTTTTGGCGAATGCTGCATTGTATCTGGTCTTTTTCTTTATCGTATATTTCGGATTTCGAAATGTTCAGACGAAGGATGCGTCTCAAACATCGGTGCTTGATTATGATGCTGTAAATAGCAAAGCAAAATTTGCCGCGCTCATCATATTAAGCAGCGGCTATGTACTCGGGTGGCTTGCTTATTCTCAGTGGTCTACCACAATTGCTTCGTACACACAAAGCATTGGAATATCTCTTTCCTTATACAGCGTGCTGTGGACGGTTAACGGAATTCTAATTGTGCTTGGCCAGCCGCTTGTCAGCTTTGTGGTGAAAAAATGGGCGGAGTCGCTGAAAGCGCAAATGGTCATCGGATTTATCATTTTCATTGTATCCTTCAGTATGCTGCTGACGGCAAAGCACTTCCCGATGTTTATGGCTGCCATGGTGATCCTGACCATCGGAGAAATGCTTGTCTGGCCTGCGGTGCCGACGATTGCCAACCAGCTTGCCCCTAAAGGGAAAGAGGGTTTTTATCAAGGCTTTGTCAACAGCGCGGCAACAGGCGGGAGAATGATTGGTCCGTTGTTCGGCGGTTTGCTTGTTGATCATTTCGGCATTCAGGCTCTTGTTTTATCTCTTTTGGTTTTGCTGTTGATCAGTATTGCCACTACGCTTTTATATGACAAACGGATAAAACCGGCAAAAGGAACAAATAAGCAAGCATCTATCTCTTCATAATAAAAGATCCCGCCGGATGAGCGGGATCTTTTTACATGATCGGAAGGACGTTAACGGCATCCTTTACATTTGAATATGTTTTCAGCGATGAAAAATTAGCATCCAGTCTATTCATTTTCATGGCCAGTTCGGGCTTAATGCCGGTAATAATTAATTCGGTTCCAGTCAATTTCAGCAAATGGCTCAGCTTGAAAATCTGGTCGGCGGTTTGTTCATTCACTTGTGCCAATCCTGATAAATCAATGATCAAATAATCATCTTTGGATGTTGATAAGATATTCGTCAATGTGCAGACGATGGAATTAAATCGTTCCTCTGTCAGGTTGCCGATCAGCGGAAGAGCCGAAATGCCGTTGCGAATCGGGACAATAGGCGTTGAAAGTGCAGTAATTTCTGTGAGGGAATCCTCGAGAAGCTTTTCATACTCTTTTTGCTGGGTGATGTTATTTTGAATTCCGACAAAATAGGTCTTGTCTTCGATCTCCAGCGGATCAATACTCAATTCATTCCAGAACATCGTTCCGTCTTTTTTGTAGTTTTGGATCTGAACGGTAACCGGTTCTTTATTTTGCAAAGCGATTCTGATATTGTCTACTTCAGCGGGGTCTGTGTGTTTTCCCTGTAAGAAGCGGCAGTTCTTTCCTAAAATCTCTCCGGCTTCATAGCCGGTCATTTGAACAAAGCCTTGATTTACGTAGACAATAGGATTATCTTCAAGTGCAGGATCTGTAATTACCACACCAACCCGCGCGTGATCAAGCGCTTTTTTGATAACTTCCAGCTGTCCTTGTATTCCAAATGATTGAAAACTAGCCATATAAATCCCCCTTAGGCTGTCAGCTAACTGTGCGAGAGCCTGGTATTCCCCTTTTTTTAATGAATTCTACAGTAACCGTAGCACAACACATGTTCTGATTCAAGCAAGCGCAGTTTGTTGTTTGTCATTAGGGCTTGTCCTCGTATACACTAAAAATAAGAACAGAGATTGAACATATGAACGGAAGAATATTATATAAGCTTAATAAGTGACTAGGTCAATGTCACTGGGTGAAAAATGAATCCAATGCATCAAGCTTACCGATCATGTGTTCACATATAATGGAAGAAACAAGCTTTTTTCAGATTTGCCAGTATGTAGATATCGAAAATCATCGGAATCGTTTAAGGGGGCTGGATGGCCTGAAGTCGCTTTACGAAATAAGGGCTTTAGGAAGGTGATGATGAAGATGCTGCATCAGGTACTTATTGCTTGTGTAATTGGAGGAATCATGGGGATTCTCGGTCATGTGAAAAAGAGAGGCAGGCTGGAGAAGCCCAGAATGACGAAGCGGTTTATCTATCTTGGATTTTTGGAAGATTGGTTTATTGGAATGACAGCTTCCATTTTACTTGTATTATCCGCTGACCCCGATTCAGGAATTCAACTTGTCATCTTATCCATTATCTCAGGCTACGGCGGTGAAGCTGTTCTCAGAAGTTTTGACTTTGTGAGAGAAATGAACAGCGGCGGCGAACCGGCCGAGTCCAAACGTCAAACCAAAACTCCACCCGAATAATTGTCCTCAATCTTCGCCCGTTCAGGGTACATTCCCATTGTATACAAACCTGCTTGCACTTATGAACAGAATTCTATAAAATACAGTTAAGATTACGGTTGCGAAAAGAACAATGAAGAGGAGCAGTAAGAAACAGATATTGTTGCAGAGAGTTGACGGCTGGTGAAAGTCAATCAAGTTTGTTTCCGAACTCACCTCAGAGTTGCAGCGGTGAAAAGCCGCTGACGCATAACTGCGTTAAAAGTATCAAGTGAGTGCGGCGTATGCCGCACTAACGAGGGTGGTACCGCGGGAAAACGAAAGTCTCTCGTCCCTTTTAGGGATGAGGGAGTTTTTTTTAGTTTGGGAATATTCTGAATATAATCCTCTCCTTCCCGTCAATACTTGAACCATAAACGCCGTATTCAATCAGAAGGAGGTTTTTACTTTGAGTTTTCAGCACAAAGAGATAGAAAAGAAATGGCAAACATATTGGCTTGAAAACAAAACATTTGCCACTCTTGATAATAATGAAAAACAAAAATTTTACGCGCTGGACATGTTCCCTTATCCGTCAGGAGCGGGATTGCACGTCGGCCATCCTGAAGGGTATACAGCTACGGATATCCTGTCCCGCATGAAGCGCATGCAGGGCTATGATGTCCTTCATCCAATGGGCTGGGATGCATTCGGCCTTCCGGCTGAACAATACGCACTCGACACAGGAAACGATCCCGCTGTGTTTACGAAGCAGAATATCGATAATTTCCGCCGCCAGATTCAGTCGCTTGGCTTCTCATATGATTGGGATCGTGAAATTAATACAACTGACCCTGAATACTATAAATGGACGCAATGGATTTTCTTAAAGCTTTACGAAAAAGGCCTTGCTTACGTTGATGAAGTGCCTGTAAACTGGTGCCCTGCGCTCGGTACGGTTCTTGCCAACGAAGAAGTTATTGACGGCAAGAGCGAACGCGGCGGCCATCCGGTCGAGAGACGCCCGATGAAGCAGTGGATGCTGAAAATTACAGCATATGCGGACAGGCTTCTTGAAGACTTGGAAGAGCTTGACTGGCCGGAGAGCATTAAAGATATGCAGCGCAACTGGATCGGCCGTTCTGAAGGCGCTCACGTTCATTTTGCTATAGATGGACATGATGAATCCTTTACGGTGTTTACGACAAGACCAGATACGCTGTTTGGCGCTACATACACTGTACTTGCTCCAGAACATGCATTGGTGGAACACATCACAACGGCTGAGCAAAAAGATGCTGTTGAAGCATATATCAAAGAAATTCAATCAAAGAGTGACCTTGAGCGTACAGATCTTGCGAAAACAAAGACAGGCGTTTTCACAGGCGCCTATGCGATCAATCCTGTAAACGGAGAAAAATTGCCGATCTGGATTGCGGATTATGTTCTTGCATCATACGGAACAGGTGCTGTTATGGCTGTTCCTGGGCACGATGAGCGTGATTTTGAATTCGCCAAAACATTCGGCCTTCCGGTGAAGGAAGTCGTGAAAGGCGGAAATGTTGAGGAAGCAGCGTACACTGGTGACGGCGAGCACGTGAACTCTGATTTTCTGAACGGCCTTAACAAGCAGGAAGCGATTGAGAAAGTGATCGCTTGGCTGGAAGAAACGAAAAACGGCGAGAAGAAAGTGACGTACCGTCTGCGCGACTGGCTCTTCAGCCGCCAGCGTTATTGGGGCGAGCCGATTCCGGTCATTCATTGGGAAGACGGAACATCAACGGCTGTGCCGGAAGAGGAACTGCCGCTGATTTTGCCGAAAACGGATGAAATCAAACCGAGCGGAACAGGCGAATCACCGCTTGCGAACATTAAAGATTGGATGGAAGTCACAGATCCTGAGACTGGTAAAAAAGGAAGAAGAGAAACGAATACAATGCCGCAATGGGCGGGAAGCTGCTGGTATTTCTTGCGCTATATTGATCCGCGCAATCCGGATCAGCTGGCATCACCAGAAAAATTGGAAAAATGGCTTCCGGTTGATATGTATATCGGAGGTGCAGAACATGCCGTGCTTCACCTTCTGTATGCCCGCTTCTGGCATAAGTTCCTTTATGATATCGGCGTAGTGCCAACGAAAGAACCGTTCCAAAAGCTGTACAACCAAGGTATGATTCTCGGCGAAAACAACGAAAAAATGAGTAAATCTAAAGGGAACGTTGTCAACCCTGACGAGATCGTTTCCTCTCACGGCGCTGATACGCTGAGATTGTACGAAATGTTCATGGGACCGCTTGATGCTTCTATCGCCTGGTCTGAATCAGGATTAGACGGCGCGCGCCGCTTCCTTGACCGCGTATGGCGCCTGTTTGTTGAAGACAACGGTGAGCTTAATGGCAAAATCGTTGAAGGGGCCGGTGAAACATTGGAGCGCGTGTATCATGAAACGGTCATGAAAGTCACAGACCATTATGAAGGCCTTCGTTTCAACACTGGTATTTCCCAGCTGATGGTCTTTATTAATGAAGCTTATAAAGCAACAGAGCTGCCGAAAGAATATATGGAAGGCTTCGTGAAGCTTCTTTCTCCTGTCGCGCCTCACTTAGCGGAAGAGCTTTGGGAGAAGCTTGGCCATTCCGGCACGATTGCATACGAAGCTTGGCCTGTATATGATGAGACGAAACTTGTCGATGATGAAGTTGAAATCGTTGTTCAGCTGAACGGAAAAGTAAAAGCAAAATTACAGGTTCCTGCCGATGCGACGAAAGAACAGCTGGAACAGCTTGCTCAAGCAGATGAAAAGATCAAAGAGCAGCTTGAAGGCAAAACGATTCGAAAAATCATCGCGGTGCCTGGCAAGCTTGTCAATATTGTGGCAAACTAAGCCTAGAAAAAATCCCCTTTGCCAAAAGGGGATTTTTTTCATCAGTCTCTAAATAGCAATCGTCCAGCTGACTTTGATATACTGAACATAATCATTGTGAATAGGAGTGTTTTCTTTGGAGATAAAAGAAATCAGCACAGCCGCTTTGAAAGAAAAAATTGAGGCGGACGAAGAACTATATTTAATTGATGTAAGAGAAGATGAAGAGGTGGCGGAAGGCATGATCCCGCAAGCCGTTCATATTCGGATGGGGGATATTCCTGAAAAAATGGACACCCTTGACAAAGACAAAGAGTACGTGTTTATCTGCCGCTCAGGAATGCGCAGCATGAATGTCTGCAGGTACTTGGATGAGCAGGGCTTTAAAACAGTTAATGTTGAAGGCGGCATGATGGCCTGGGAAGGCGAAACAAAACCAAAAAACTAGGGAGAACGATCCCCTAGTTTTTTTATTTATATTTCGGGAGCCAATCGCCGTGTGCTGCAAATAAATCATCACACATGGAGATGATGTCAGTCATGGAAAGCTCCGCACTTGTATGCGGATCAAGCATTGCCGCTTGATAAACTGCTTCTTTTTTCAATGTAACAGCGGCTTCAATTGTCATCAGCTGTGTATTAATATTCGTCCGGTTTAAGGCTGCAAGCTGCTCAGGCAGTTCTCCGGCGAAGCACGGGGTGATTTTTTTTCTGTCGGCGACGCATGTCACTTCTACAACCGCTTTTGAAGGAAGATTGGTGATCAGTCCAGTATTCAAGACGTTTCCCCCGAAGGTAAACGGCTCGTTCGTTTCCATTGCTTCTATAATTCTTGACCCATATTCTTTTGAGCGTTCGTGTGTAAGGTTTTTATTATTGACAATATCATCCCGCATTTTCTCCCAATTTTGAATCTGTTTGACGCACCTTCTAGGATATTCGTCGAGCGGGATTTGCAGCTCGCTGATCAGCTCGGGATAGTTCCGTTTAATAAAGTATGGATGGTATTCTGCGTTGTGTTCGGACGATTCCGTGACATAATAGCCGAACTTATCCATTAATTCAAACCGCACCATATCATGATGTTTTGTTTTTTGTTTTTCTTTCGCTCTCCTTTTAATTTCTGGATATAGATCTACGCCGTCTTTTTTGACTTCCAAAAGCCAAGCCATATGATTGATGCCCGCGATGCGCTCCTCGATTCCGCCATGCTCCATTCGGAGAGATTTGAATAAATCCTTCGTACACACTTGAACACTGTGGCAGAGCCCAATTGTTTTAATATTCGTATAGCGGAGCATGGCGCCTGTAAGAGAGGCCATTGGATTTGTATAGTTTAAAAACCACGCATCCGGGCACATTTCCTCCATATCTTTTGCAATATCAAATAAGACCGGGATTGTTCTGAGTGACCTGAAGATTCCGCCGATGCCGACTGTGTCGGCGATCGTCTGGCGCAGCCCGTACCTTTTAGGAATCTCGAAATCTATGACTGTGCTCGGTTTATATCCTCCAACCTGAATCGCATTGATGACATAGCTTGCGTTCTGCAAGGCGAGTTTTCTGTCATCATAGCTGTTGATGGCCACACTCGGGTTATAGCGGTCTCTCAAATTTTCGAGCATGAGCTGGGATTCCTGCAAGCGTTTAGGATCAATGTCGTAAAGGGCGAATTCAAATCCATTCAGCGCTTCTGTTAACAAGCAGTCTCCCAAAACATTTTTGGCGAAAATGGTGCTCCCTGCACCGATAAATGTAATTTTTTTCATATTGCTTCCTCCTTTAACGTTATCCCTTTACCGCTCCGGATGAAAGGCCGGCAATAAAGTATTTTTGCAGCGCCAAAAACAGAATAACCATCGGCAGCATCGCCATAAGGGCAGCTGCGGCAACTAAATGCAGATTGTTGGCGTTTTCTCCGAAAAAACCTGCCATGGCTACTGTTAATGTCTGAACCTTTTGATCTTGTAAAAAGAAAATCGCAAATTGATAGTCGTTCCATATGAAGACACAGGAAATAATACAGATGGTCGCGGTGATCGGCTTCAGCAGAGGAAACACGATCGTAAAAAAGATTTTCAGCATGCCTGCACCGTCAATTCTTGCGGCTTCTTCAAGCTCTTTTGGAATGGTCGAACGGATGAAGCCAGAATACAAGAATACGGTTAACGGCATATAAGCCGCTGTATTGATCAAAATGGCGATGGCATGTGTATTGACCATTCCGGCGTCCACGACCATTCGGTACAAAGGCACCATCGACGTTAACGGAGGGATGATCATAATAGAAATCAGCAAGGCAAAAACGGCTTTATTCAGTTTCGTTTCCCGCCTGGCAAGGGGGTAGGCGGCAAGTGAGCCGAATATAATCAATAATAAGGCAGAAAAACCTGTGATTAGGATGGTGTTTATAAATGAGTTTCCTAATGAAGCGCGCTCCCACGCTTCTAAAAAATTGTGAAAGGAGATGTCGGCTGGAAACAGCCATTTTGAACTGTAGTCTCCTTTTGCTTTTAATGAAGTGGTCACCAAGATGTAAAAAGGAATAAAATGCGCACAGGCTACAATGGCGGCAAAAAGCGTAACGATCCGCAGGTTTTTAGAACGGGCGGCTTTCATGACATTTCCATCTCCTTTCTTTTAAAGTACGCAAGCGCGCAAAAGCTGATGATCAAAATGACAAATGCCATAAATATGCCTTGTGTTGCGGCATAGCCGGCATCCTGCCGTTTGAAATACAAATCATACATAAACGTGGACATGGATTGAGACGCATTTCCGGGGCCGCCTGCGGTGAGGGCGATAATGACATCAAACAGCTTTAAGCCTCCGATAATGTTGATGACCATATTAATCGTGATCGAGGGCATTAACAGCGGCAGTGTAATGCTGAAAAACTGCTGGCCTTGTTTCGCGCCATCCATTTGTGCAGCTTCATAGTAGTCTTTCGGAATGCTTTGCAGGCCAGCTAAGTAGACAACCATAGCGATCCCGACATATTGATAGGTGTTAATCATGACAATAATCCATGGATTGAGCGTTGGGCTGGCGAGCGCATTGATCGGACTGATGCCGAAAACACCGAGCAAATCGTTGAGCGCGCCTCCGTCATAGGAGAAGAAAAAGTACCAGATGTAGCCCATAATGAGCGGGCTGATCATCACCGGCAAATACACAATTGTTCTTGTTATCGCTTTCATTTTGATGCTTTGATTCAATAGAAGGGCGTACAGGAGTCCGATCACATTTTGGAAAAAGGTGCTGCCGAGTCCGTAAAGCAGCGTGTTTTTTAAGATGTGCCAAGTGTCAGGATCAGAAAACAGCCTTTCATATTGCGCGAATCCCACCCATTGGTAGATTTGTGAAAAGCCGTTCCAGTTTGTAAAGGTGATCAATGCGCCTTTCACAAACGGATAAATCATAAAGATCAGAACGGAGAGCAAAGCAGGAATGTACATCCACCAAAGTGAGGACTGCTTTTTTGGCTTAACCTGTTTCACATGAACGTCCCTTGCGATCTCACTCATTGTTTTCAGCTCCCTGTGTTTCCGATTGCTCCCGGAGTCGTTTATATTCTCTCCCCAGCTTCTTCGAAATTTCTTGAGGCGTCAATATGTCAGCCGCAAGCTCCTGCCCGGCCGTGCCCAGAACATCCCACATTCCGTTTGGCAAGTATAAACGGTCGAAGTAAGGTTCGACTTTGACATCTCGATAGTGATCATAGTCA
This sequence comes from Bacillus sp. NS1, assembly GCF_058248265.1. Classification (NCBI taxonomy): domain Bacteria; kingdom Bacillati; phylum Bacillota; class Bacilli; order Caryophanales; family Bacillaceae; genus Bacillus; species Bacillus sp. NS1. The sequence continues at coordinate 73,445 of NZ_JBZAZF010000003.1, forward strand.
TTTGCGTAGAAAATATCAGCTTTCACATTGGTCAGCCCTGATGGAAGCGATGTGGCTTCAGCCATTTGTTTGGCATTGGCAGGGCGGGCCATAAATGAGATGAATTCTTTTGCTTCCTTTACGTGAGGGGAGTCTTTCCATGCTGCAAGTGTGTAGCGTTCACCGCCGATCCATATCGGATCATCACCGGCATGTATGGCAGGTGTCGGGATAATGCCGACCTTGACCTTCGAATTGATCTGGGCAACGTCTTGGCCGAGTGTGCCGCCTTGCATCGTAAAGGCGATTTTGTTTTGGGCCATTAATTCAATGAGTTGTGATTTTTTTGCGGTTACGGCGTCAATATTGAGCAGTTTTTCTTTCTGCATTTGTTTAAGGGTGTCTGATAAATAAGTGAATTTGCTCCAGTGAAAAGTGCCGTTGGTGAGCTGTTTTTTTTCATTATGGGCAGGATCTGTGATGAGAAGAGGTGTAGCGAATTGGTCGTAATATTGGGCAAATGAGCTTTTGTCATATCCGGCAAACCAGAAGGGAACAATGCCTCCCTTGCTCTTTTCTTTAATCATTCTCAGCGCTTTCATAAAGTCATCCATGGTTTCCGGAGGATCAATGCCGTATTGGTCTAAAATATTGCGGTTATATGCCAGACCGTCTTTTGCCTGATTGATCGGATAGGCATACACCTTTCCGCTTTTATTTTTGAGGATGCTGTTTAAATTTGGATCGAGATCTTGGGTCCAATCCATATCCCTGAGATCTGCTGTATATTCTCCATACCTGATTTTTCCCCAGCCATGTGTATCGAAAAGGTCAGGCAAATCATTGGCTGCCATTCTGACACGCATCATATTTTCATAGTCATTGCCTGGGAAATGAAGGCTGACACGAATGTCTCTGTGTTCCTTTTCGAACGCTGCCGCCAGTTTTCTGAACGTATCTCTTTCACTGTCCGTTGACATTGTAGAATAAATGGTTAACGTCTTTTTTGCGATATCAGCTGAGCTTTTCTCTGCTGAGCAGCCGGGCAGAATAAGCAGAATAAGAGAGAGAAATAAAACAAAAGTGTGTTTCATCTTTTCCTCCTTATTATCGTGATGAATGCTTGCTTATGTCACCTCCTTAGCTGTATATCCGCAGCTTTGTCTTACGATTAATGTTGTGGGCAGGGTGACATGGTGAGGAAGCGTTCGGCCATTGAGGCGGTCAAGCAGCAGTTTTACGCCTGTACGGCCCATTTCCTCTGTGTACACCTTCACCGTCGTTAATGGCGTACTGGCAAATTCAGTTTCCTCAATGCCGTTAAAGCTGACGATCGCAGCATCCCGAGGCACTTGGAGTCCGGCTTCCTGAAACGCTTTTAATGCGCCGATCGCCATGGAATCGCTGGCGATAAAGAATGCTTCCGGCAGATTGCCTTGAGCGATTGCTTTCTTCATCAGGCGATAGCCCTCACGCATGCTGTATTCTCCGACCAGCACATGCTCAGGCTGGGGGGCGGCGGACTCCAAAAAGGCGGTCAGCCGTTTGTCTTCAATCGTTCTGCGAATGCTTTGACCGTCCTTCAGCGTATGCTCTTTTTCCTGTCCGCCAATGTAGCCTAGCCGTTTGTAACCAAGGCTGAGAAGGTGATCAATCGCTTGGCGTGAAGCGGATTCAAAATCAATGCCAATCGAATCGTATGTTTGCGGATCAGGAGAATGATTGATAAATACGGCATGTTCCAGCCTTCCGCTGATATGCTTCACTGCTTCATCATGAACACGGCCGATGACAATGACACCATCCAGTTCCCGAAAAATATGCTCCTGAAAGGAACCGAGATGAATTGAATTCGTAATGAAAATTTCTTGTTTAAAGCATTCTTTTTCAATGCCTTTGCGAATCGAAGAAAAATAAGGGTCCTGCCGTTCCTGATCAGGGGACAGACAGCTTAGTACGCCGATCAGCGGCTGGGCCCGCTGTTTTTGCCCGCGGGCTTTCCGGCGTTTGGCAACCGTTTGATAGCCAAGCTCTTCTGCGATCGTGATGACTCTTTGTCTCGTTTCGCCCGCAACAGAAAGCGACTCATCTTCATTTAAAATCCTGGAAACCGTCGCACTGGAAACATTAGCTTTCAAGGCGATATCTTTAATCCGAACCATAGTAATCCCTCTCATCTATTTAGTAAAATATTAACTCCTCTGTTTTGATAAATTGATACTATCATACGAAAGTAAGCGGTTACAATGATTATTTTCGGAATATTTCGTTATATTTACTAAATATTTAGTAAATGATGCGATTTGCATTGGAAAAATAAAGGGGAAACCAGATCCATCTCGTAAATGTGAAGTAAGCGAATAAGGAAGGGTGAGGGAATGAGTACGGAAAGAAGAAAGCAGCTGTTTCGATTGCTTGGAGATTTGCCTGATCGGAGGAAAACCAGTACGGAGATATTGCGTATTGAAGAAAGAGAAGGATATATCATTGAAACGCTTCTGCTCGATCTAAACGGACATGAAAAGGTGCCCGCCTATTTTGTGAAACCGAAGTCTGCAGAAGGGCCGTGTCCAGCCGTATTGTTTCAGCATTCGCATGGCGGCCAGTATGACAGGGGAAAAAGTGAACTGATTGAAGGAGCGGATTATTTGAAAGCGCCATCTTTTGCCCGTGAGTTTACTTCTCTTGGGTACGGCGTGCTTGCGATTGATCATTGGGGATTTGGAGATCGGCGGGGAAAAACGGAAAGCGAGATTTTTAAAGAAATGCTTCTAACCGGAAGAGTGATGTGGGGCATGATGATTTATGACAGTTTAAGAGCGTTAGATTATATGCAGTCTCGTCCTGATGTTCAGCCTGACAGAATCGGAACGATCGGCATGTCTATGGGAGGGTTGATGGCGTGGTGGACAGCGGCGCTCGATGACCGGATTAAGGTGTGTGTGGATTTGTGCAGCCAAGTAGATCATCACGTCCTGATGAAAACAAAGAATCTTGACCGGCATGGCTTTTATTATTACGTCCCGTCGCTTGCAAAGCATTTTTCCGCATCGGAGATCCAAAGCATGATCGCGCCGCGCCCGCACCTTAGCCTTGTTGGTGTACACGACCGGTTAACGCCGGTGGAAGGTATGGACAAAATCGAAAAAGAATTGACGGCTGTGTATGCTGGACAGGGAGCTTCTGATCGCTATCGGATGATCCGTTCCGCTTCGGGGCATTTCGAAACAGCAGTTATGAGGCATGAAGCTGTCCGGTTTTTGCAAAAGTGGCTGTGACCGTTACGGGAAACTGGCAGAAAAGCACAAATTAAAGAGTATTGTCAGAAACACATCAAATTTCTATGAGCGAGGGAAGTGGAACCAATGGAATTACAAGACATTTTGGATTGGGCTTTCCGGCGGCATCTCAATCCAATAAGCTGGTATATTCGCCCCCTCTTTTTACTAGTATTGGTTTATGCTGCGTATAAGCACAGCTGGAAAGGCATTATCATCACTTTTGTATTGATGATGAGCAGTATGGTCTGGTTTCCAGAACCTAAGAAGATTCATCTGCAAATGCAAAAAGTGCTCGAATTCGAGCAAATGCTTTTAAGCAGTCCGGTCTCGGCTGTTTTAACAATTGCTTTCATGATGGTTTTTCTCGGTTTTATTTTGGCTGCTTTCTGGAAGCGGTCGCTTGTATTCGGTTTAATCCTATTGAATGTGACACTCGTTGGGAAGGTGGCCCTGTCCTTATTTTTCACAGGTGAGAATGGCTGGGCACCGTTAGGCAATACGATTTTTGGACTGGTGATGGTAAATGGGATCGCCTTGTTCATCAAGTATCGAAATCGAAAAAAACACAGTGGAATAGACATCTAAGGCTAGGACCGTTTTACTGTAAAACGGTCTTTTTGCTCATTTCAAGAACCAGCCCTAAAAAACAAAATGAAGATTTCTTATATTGACAGAATCATATGTGAATAATAATATTCTAATTGTTAACTTTTATTTATAATTGGTTAACAATTAGAATAGAATGTGATATACGTTCTTTAGTTATCAGTGAAAGGGCGAAAATGGATGCAAGAAGAAACTTTTTATAGTGTCAGAATGAGGGCTTCCATGAATGGATCTCATGAAGACGGCGGAAAGCATATATCTGGCGGAGAACGGCTTATTCCTTTCCATGAGATGAAGCGTACAGTCAATGCCTTATTAGAAAAAGGGTTATCCCATTCAAGGGGAAAGCCTGATTTTATGCAAATTCAATTTGAAGAGGTTCATGAACCGATAAAAGTCATTCAGCCATTGCCGGTGCATACGAACGAAGTGAGCTCCCCAGAAGAGGGACAAAAGCTTGCCCGATTGTTATTGGAAAGAGAAGGCGTTTCACGAGAAGTGATTGAAAAAGCATATCAACAAATCCCTGAATGGGCTGTTGTCAGGGGAGCTATTTTGTTTGATATTCATTCAGGCAAGCGGATTGATCAAACAAAAGGAAAAGGGGTGCGGGTCTCCAGAATGGATTGGCCGGACGCCAATTTTGAAAAATGGGCGCTTCGCTGTCACGTGCCGGCACATTCTAGAATAAAAGAGGCCCTTGCGCTTGCTTCAAAGATTAGCCGGCACCCGGCAGCCGTTGCAGAATTATGCTGGTCAGATGACCCTGATTACATAACAGGATACGTTTCAGGTAAAAAAATGGGCTATCAGCGTATTACAGCAATGAAAGAATACGGGACTGAAGAGGGCTGCCGCATCTTTTTTGTTGATGGCTCCGAAGATATAAACACGTACTTACATGACCTGAAGAAGCAGCCTATTTTGATAGAGTGGGAGGAAGACCATGACTCATGATTTGATAGAAAACAGTAAAAAGCACCTCTGGCTGCCTTTTACCCAAATGAAAGATTACGATGAGAACCCCTTAATTATCGAAAGCGGTACTGGAATCAAAGTCAAAGACATAAACGGCAAGGAATACTATGACGGTTTTTCTTCTGTTTGGCTTAATGTCCACGGGCACCGAAAAAAGGAATTGGATGATGCCATAAAAAATCAGCTCGGAAAAATCGCGCACTCCACGCTATTGGGCATGACCAACGTTCCAGCAACCCAGCTTGCCGAAGTATTAATCGACATCAGCCCAAAAAAGCTCACACGTGTTTTTTATTCAGATAGCGGTGCAGAAGCAATGGAAATAGCCCTGAAAATGGCGTTTCAGTATTGGAAGAATATTGGAAGATCTAAGAAGCAAAAATTTATCGCAATGAAAAATGGGTATCACGGTGATACGATTGGCGCCGTCAGTGTCGGTTCAATTGAACTATTCCACCACGTGTACGGCCCGTTAATGTTTGATAGTTACAAAGCTCCGATTCCTTATGTGTACCGCTCTGAAAGCGGCGATCCTGATGAGTGCCGTGATAAGTGCCTGCGAGAGCTTGAACAGCTGCTCGAGGAACATCATAAGGAAATTGCGGCAATTTCCATTGAATCAATGGTTCAAGGAGCTTCCGGTATGATTGTGATGCCGGAAGGATATTTGGCAGGCGTGCGCGAGCTATGTACAAAATACGATGTCTTAATGATCGTAGATGAAGTAGCTACAGGTTTTGGCCGTACAGGAAAAATGTTTGCGTGTGAGCACGAGAATGTCCAGCCTGATCTGATGGCTGCCGGGAAAGGCATTACAGGAGGCTATTTGCCAATCGCCGTTACATTTGCCACTGAAGACATCTATAAGGCATTCTATGATGATTATGAAAACCAAAAAACCTTTTTTCACGGCCATTCCTATACGGGAAATCAGCTAGGCTGTGCGGTTGCGCTTGAAAATCTGGCATTATTTGAATCTGAAAACATTGTGGACCAAGTAGCGCAAAAAAGTGAAAAGCTCCATTTCCTTCTTCAAGATCTGTACGCTCTTCCCCACGTGGGGGATATTCGGCAGCTGGGCTTTATGTGCGGTGCAGAGCTTGTTCAGTCAAAGGAAAGCAAAAAGCCTTATCCTGCTGATTGGCGGGTTGGATACAAAGTTTCCCTTAAAATGCGGGAGCTTGGCATGCTGACAAGGCCGCTGGGGGACGTGATTGCATTTCTGCCTCCTCTCGCCAGCACAGCCGAAGAGCTTGCAGAAATGGTTGCCATTATGAAACAAGCGATCCAAGAGGTTACCAGCCTTGAAGATTGATGCCTGGTTAAACGAGCGGTTAGACAGAGCGAAGGAAGCCGGCGTATACCGCAACCTGCGGACAATGGATGGAGCCCCGATTCCAGAGAGGGAAATTGATGGAGAGAATCAAACGGTTTGGTCTTCAAACAATTATTTAGGACTGGCAAGCCATAGCCGCTTGATCTCTGCAGCCCAAGAAGCACTGCTCCAATTTGGGGCAGGAAGCAGCGGCTCCCGTTTAACGACAGGCAATTCGGTTTGGCATGAAAAGCTTGAAAAAAAGATTGCCACCTTTAAACGGACGGAAGCGGCTTTACTGTTTTCGAGCGGTTATTTGGCTAATGTCGGTGTCCTTTCATCATTGCCAGAAAAGGAAGATGCCATTTTAAGTGATCAACTCAATCATGCAAGTATAATTGATGGCTGCCGGTTATCTAAGGCTGATACAGTTGTTTATCGGCATATTGATATGGATGATCTTGAAAACAAGCTGAATGAAACACAGCGTTATCAGCGCCGTTTTATCGTAACAGACGGGGTATTCAGCATGGATGGCACGATTGCCCCTCTTGATCAGATCATTTCACTTGCGAAACGCTATCATGCCTTCGTAATCGTTGATGACGCCCACGCCACAGGTGTTTTGGGTGAATCAGGAGGGGGAACGAGTGATTACTTTGGCGTTTGTCCTGACATTGTGATCGGCACCTTAAGCAAAGCTGTTGGCACGGAAGGCGGTTTTGCGGCAGGTTCAGCGGTCTTCATAGACTTTTTGCTCAACCATGCCAGAACATTTATCTTTCAAACTGCTATTCCGCCAGCCAGCTGTGCAGCCGCTTATGAGGCTTTCAACATCATTGAAGCCAGCAGGGAAAAACGTCAGCTTTTATTTTCTTATATCAACATGATCAGAACGAGTCTGAAGAACATGGGTTATGTGGTAAAAGGTGATCATACTCCGATTATCCCTGTGGTCATCGGCGATGCCCGTAAAACTGTCACATTTGCTAAAAAGCTGTATGACAATGGGATTTATGCCCCTGCCATTCGGCCGCCGACTGTTGCGCCAGGTGAAAGCCGGATTCGATTAACCATCACAGCTGACCACAGGGCAAGTGATATTGATCATTTGCTGACATCATTTCATTCAATTGGAAAGGAGCTGCATATCATTTGAGGGGTTTTTTTGTGACAGGAACAGATACAGAAGTGGGGAAAACGGTTATATCCAGCGGTCTTGCCGCTTTATTGCGAGAACATAAAAAAGATGTCGGGGTGTTTAAACCATTTTTAAGCGGTATATCTCGTCATCACCCGGATAGTGATACAAGTCTGCTGAAAGACATGTCGCAGACCAATCTTTCGCATGAAGACATTACGCCTTTTGCCTTCAAAGCGCCGCTTGCACCATATATCGCAGGAAAGCTGGAAGGGAAGGCTGTCACCATGGAAGAGGTCTTAAGCCATTGGGAGCGGATAAGAGAAAAACATGAATGCTTTATTGTAGAAGGTGCGGGCGGTATTTCTGTGCCATTGGGAGAGGATTTTTTAGTCAGTCATGTTATAAAAGCGTTACAGCTTCCCGTCATCATTGTGGCACGTCCTCATCTCGGAACCATTAATCATACCTTTTTAACTGTCCAATATGCACAAAGCATGGGTCTGTCAATCGCCGGAATTGTCATCAATGGAATCAGTGATTCTCCTGACGATGATGAAAAAACCAATCCTGAAATGATTGAGCGCTTATGCGGTGTGCCGATTTTAGGGATTACGCCAAAGCTTGCCAACGTGACGAAAGAAACGGTTCTACATATGGTAAAAGACCATATCAAACTATCATTATTGAAGAATCAAGTGGGGGTATGAGAATGAATCAATGGATGGAACTCGCAGACCGGGTGCTTACTGGAGCAGAAGTGACCGACGAAGAGGCGCTTTCGATATTAAACTGTCCGGATGAAGATATTTTGCTTTTAATGCATGGTGCTTTTCACATCAGAAAACACTTTTATGGAAAAAAGGTAAAGCTCAATATGATTATGAATGCGAAATCAGGACTCTGTCCGGAAAACTGCGGCTATTGTTCACAGTCTGCGATTTCAAAAGCGCCGATTCAGTCGTACCGGATGGTGAATAAGGAAACGCTTCTGGAAGGCGCAAAGCGGGCGCACGATCTGAATATCGGCACATATTGCATCGTGGCAAGCGGCAGGGGGCCGTCCAACAGAGAAGTGGATCAGGTCGTAGACGCGGTGCAGGAAATTAAAGAAACATATGGACTGAAGGTTTGTGCGTGTCTCGGACTGTTAAAGCCGGAGCAGGCAAAGCGGCTGAAAGAAGCCGGAGTAGATCGCTATAATCATAATTTGAATACTTCACAGAGAAACCATTCAAACATTACGACCTCGCATACATACGATGACAGGGTCAATACGGTTGAAATGGCAAAAGAATCGGGGCTGTCTCCATGTTCAGGCGCCATTATCGGAATGAAGGAGACAACACAGGACGTCATCGATATTGCAAGAAGCTTGAAGGCCCTTGACGCAGATTCCATTCCGGTGAATTTTCTGCATGCGATTGACGGCACGCCATTAGAAGGCGTCAACGAATTAAACCCGCTGTATTGTTTAAAAGTGCTGGCGCTGTTCCGTTTTATCAATCCGTCAAAAGAAATCCGCATTTCAGGAGGAAGAGAGGTCAATCTCCGTTCATTACAGCCATTAGGGCTGTACGCCGCTAACTCCATTTTTGTCGGAGATTACTTAACAACTGCCGGACAAGAGGAGACGGAAGACCATAAAATGCTGAATGATTTGGGCTTCGAAGTCGAATCTGTCGAAGAAATGAAGGCCAGTTTAAGTGCGAAAAGCTGAAAGAATCAATAAAAGCAATCGGTGTGATGTCGATTGCTTTTTATTTTTAAATAGTGAGGAGAAGGTACACATGACAATTGCATTTTCAACTGCATCTTCTGAGTTTTTGAAAAAGCCATATCCTTTTTACGAAACATTGCGCGCTGTTCATCCTATATATAAAGGGAGTTTCTTGAAATACCCGGGCTGGTATGTCACAGGATATGAAGAAACGGCAGCTATCCTGAAAGATGCCAGATTCAAAGTCCGTCCTCCGCTTCCTGAGACGTCAATCAAATATCAGGATCTTAAACATGTGCAAAGTCAGATGATACTGTTTCAGAATCAGCCTGATCATAGACGATTACGCACGCTGGCCAGCGGAGCGTTTACGCCGAGAATGGCAGAGAGCTATCGTCCGTATATCAATGAAACTGTCCATCACTTGCTTGATCAAGTGCAAGGTGAAAAAAAGATGGAGGTGATTTCGGACTTTGCTTTTCCTTTAGCGAGCTACGTCATAGCCAGCATTATAGGTGTACCGGCGGAAGATAGGGAGCAATTAAAAGAATGGGCTGCAAGTCTCATTCAAACCATTGATTTTACCCGGTCAAGAAAGGCGTTAACAGAAGGCAATCATATCGCTGTACAGGCTATGGCATATTTTAAAGATCTGATTCAAAAGCGAAAACGGCATCCGCAGCAGGACATGATCAGCATGCTCTTGAAGGGGAAAGAAAAGGATAAGCTGACGGAAGAGGAAGCGGCATCTACATGCATTTTGCTGGCGATCGCCGGACATGAGACAACGGTTAATCTCATCAGCAATTCAGTCCTTTGTTTGCTGCAGCATCCTGAACAGCTTTTTATGCTGAAAGAAAACCCAAATCTTATAGATACCGCAGTTGAGGAATGTTTACGCTATGAAAGCCCCACGCAAATGACTGCCAGAGTTGCATCAGAGGATATTGACATCAACGGGGTGACGATTCGTAGAGGGGAACAAGTCTATCTTCTGTTAGGGGCTGCTAATCGAGATCCAAACATATTCACGCACGCCGATGATTTCGATATAACCAGAAGCCCTAATCCGCATCTTTCATTCGGGCATGGACATCATGTTTGCCTAGGATCCTCACTGGCACGATTAGAAGCAAAGATAGCGATTCATACCCTTCTGCAGCGAATGCCCGGCCTCAAGCTCGCTGGCTCTGAATGGCAGTACCGGCCGCTTTTTGGCTTCCGGGCGCTTGAGCAGCTGCCGGTGACTTTTGAATAAACTAAAAGAGCATGTGAGTGCCAAAAAAGTGTCAGCCCCGGCGAAAATGGGCAATCTATAAAAAAAGGGGAGTGAACACAGTGAAAAAAGTGCTGATCGCCGGCGGAAATGGTGTGATTGGGAGACTGCTTGCTGAAGGGCTTATATCAGATTATGAAGTGACAGTGCTTGATAAAGATGATTTCGATGGCACTGCCTCTTCCATTCAGGCTGATGCGGCAAATTATGAGGAGCTGTTGAAGAAGATTCCGAAAGATACCGATGTGATCTTGAATTTATTGGCTGTCAAAATCAAATACGATGTCATGGACATCGCTGAATTTGAGAAAATGACGGATGTTTTCTATAGGGCAAGCTATTACTTGTGCCGCGCCGCAGCGGAGCTCGGCATTCAAAAGCTCGTGTTCGCCAGCAGCAATCATGTCACAGATGTATACGAAAAGGACGGGCGTTCTCTCTTAGGACGGGAAATCACAACAAGCGATTATCCGTTGTCAAAGAACTTGTACGGTGTATTAAAGCTGACCTCGGAACAGATTGGCCATTTATTTTATTTGGAAAATAAGCTTTCAGTGATCAACCTTCGAATCGGAACTGTCGTCACAGATGAAATGGATACGCTGCATGAAAAAGAACGGGTGAAAAAGACGCTGCTGTCTCATCCCGATTTACTTTCGATTTTCAAAGCTGCCATTGAAACCAATATCCGGTACGGCACTTATTACGCTGTCTCGGATAATCCTGGCCGGCCATGGTCCATTGAATCCGCTGTCAATGAACTTGGATTTTCACCTCAAATCAATACTGCCGAGCTTCTGAAAGAGGAAGAGAACGGAGCATAATCATTTTCTAAGATTATGCTCTTTTTCTTTTGTCATCAGTTCTCATTCACGGCAAGCCCCGCAGCGAAAGGGACTCTGTTCAAATGATTATAGACATGGCAATCACAGATTTGCTACATTTTAGACACGATATCGTCACATGCTGCAGCTCGTTTAAAAAAGAATGATAACGCTTACAAAAGAGAGGTGGGAGCTATCGCACATTCACTGAAAAATCGCCTGTTTGATATTTTGATTTACGGGTTTTTGCTGATGTTCGCTTTAATATGCGTACTTCCGTTTATTCATGTCATCGCGGCTTCTTTCGCCACAGTAGAAGAAGTTGTGTCGAAAAAATTTATTTTAATACCGACCACTTTTTCGCTTGATGCTTATCGTTACATTTTTTCAACAGATATTATTTATAAGAGTTTGCTTGTTTCTGTGTTTGTGACAGTGATAGGCACTGCAGTCAGCATGTTTCTTTCGTCACTGATGGCTTACGGGTTATCCCGCCGTGATTTAATCGGCCGGCAGCCGCTCATGTTTCTCGTCGTATTTACGATGCTCTTCAGCGGCGGCATGATTCCGACTTTCCTTGTAGTCAAATCGCTTGGATTGCTCGATTCTTACTGGGCGCTCATTTTGCCGACAGCCATTAATGCCTTTAACCTGATCATTCTGAAAAACTTCTTTCAAAATATCCCGTCAAGCCTGGAAGAGTCGGCGAAAATCGACGGGTGCAATGATCTGGGCATTTTCTTTAAAATTGTGCTGCCGCTGTCTCTTCCTGCGATCGCAACGATCTCGCTATTTTATGCGGTTACGTATTGGAACACGTATATGACGGCGATCTTGTACCTAAATGATTCAGCAAAATGGCCGATTCAGGTGCTTTTACGCCAAATCGTGATTGTATCAAGCGGGATGCAGGGGGATATGTCAGAAATGGGGTCAAGCAGTCCGCCGCCGGAGCAAACCATCAAAATGGCGGTCATAGTGGTGGCGACTATCCCAGTTCTGCTTGTCTATCCTTTTATACAAAAGCATTTTGCAAAAGGAGCTTTGCTGGGATCTGTCAAAGGATAAAAAATATGAAACGGAGGGGTACGATGGGAAACAAATGGAGGGTGCTTTTGATTGTGCTTGTACTTGCACTCGGAGGAGTGCTGGCGGGCTGTAAAGGGGCTGATCAGTCTTCAGCTGAAGGCAAAGCTGACTCGGATTCAAAGGTAAAGCTGTCTTGGATGGCGATTTTGTACCACCAGCAACCGCCGAAAGACAGAGCAATTAAAGAAATTGAAAAGCTGACAAATACAGAGCTGGACATCACCTGGGTTCCAGACGCGGTGAAAGAAGACAGGCTGAATGCCGCGCTTGCAGCCGGCAATCTTCCGCAAATCGTGACCATTCAGGATATTAAAAATTCGTCAGTCATGAATGCCTTCAGATCAGGAATGTTCTGGGAGATTGGCGATTATATCAAGGATTATCCGAACTTAAGCAAAATGAACAAACTCATTAATAAAAACGTAACAATCGACGGCAAGCTCTACGGGATATACCGAGAACGTCCGCTTTCCAGACAGGGGATCGTCATTCGGAAGGACTGGCTGGACAATTTGAATTTGAAAACGCCGAAAACGCTGGATGAGCTTTATGAAGTGGCCAAAGCGTTTACGGAGGACGACCCGGATAAAGATGGGAAAGACGATACATTCGGGCTGACAGACCGCAATGACTTAATTTACGGCGCGTTTAAAACGCTTGGCTCGTATGAAGGCATGCCGACAGATTGGAAGGAATCAGGCGGCAAATTCACGCCTGATTTCATGACGCAGGAATACAAAGATACAATGATCTATATGAAAAAACTGCGTGACAACGGCTATATGAATAAGGATTTTCCTGTCACAAGCAAAACCCAGCAGCAGGAGCTGTTTTCTCAAGGTAAAGCCGGCATCTACATTGGGAATATGGTAGATGCGGTTAATCTGCGCGACCATGCCTCCGATAAATCGATGAAGCTTGAAATCATCAACCGCATAAAAGGCCCAGATGGGAAAGAGCGGGTGTGGGCATCAGGAGGGCATAACGGCTTGTTTGCTTTTCCAAAAACGAGTGTGAAAACGGAAGCTGAGCTTAAACGGATTTTGGCGTTTTTTGATCGAATTGCCGAAGAAGACGTCTATAGCCTGATGACTTATGGCATTGACGGCGTTCATTACAACAAAGGAGAGGGCAAAACGTTCACACGCGAGGAAAGCCAAGTGAAAGACTGGCAGACTGATATTCAGCCGCTGTCCGCCTTAATCGCCATTGATAAAGCCTACTTAAAAAACACTGGGGATCCGCTTCGGACGGCGTACGAGGAGCTGACCGAAGACAATGAAAAGATCATCGTCCCAAACCCTGCTGAAAGCCTGTATTCTGCTGCGGAGTCGGAACGGGGGGATGAACTGAAGAAAATTATTGATGATGCGACCTATAAATATATGATTGGAGACATCACAGAAAGCCAGTTTGATCAAGAAGTGGAAAAATGGGAGTCAAGCGGCGGAAAGCAGATTATTCAGGAGTACGAAGAAGCGTTTAAACAAGCAAAATAACACTGGAAAAACCCAAAACGTGTAAGCTGTTTTGGGTTTTTTACATGCTTCTTTTTTGCTGGCGGTAGTTTCCCGGTGTAATCCCCTCCAGCTTTTTAAATGATCTGATAAAGTTTTGCGAGTTTTTGTATTTCAGCTTTTCGGCAATGTCTTTTACCGCCATATCGGTTTCGGCAAGCCAGTTTTTCGCCATATGATGGCGGTAGCTGGAGACATATTCGCTGAATGAAATGCCCATTTCTTTTTTGAAAATGCTGCTTAAATAGTTTGGGTTGTAATGCAGCCTGCGGGCGATTTCGTCCAGTGTCAAATCGGATTCAAACTCATGGTGGATGATATGAATAATGTTGTCAGAAATATTTTTGTACTGGGCATCCGCGCGGGCGTTCACTTTGTCTGTCATCGGATCAATGAACTCATTCTTGAGCCAGTTTTCGGTATCCTCGAACGTTTTCAGCTCAAAAATTTGGTCATACAGCATTTTGTTTTCTTCAAGCTCAAACAATTCGATACCGAGCACATGCATCAGCTCAATCACATGGTTCAAAAAGCGGGCGATTGCGATTTGGAATTGGTACGGATTGGTGTTTTGAGTGAAGATCGACTGCAAAATCGCGTGCAGGCATTTGTCCGCTTTCTCCTTGTCTCCTGCTTTTACGGCATCGAACAGCTCATGCTGAAGCTGTTTTGGAAAATGGGTTTTGAAGGTTTTTTTCTGGTCAAGGTCTTCATAAAAGATAATCGATTTGTTTTCTGCTTTGAGCCGGTATTTCAACGCCTCCGAGCCTTCAGCGTAGGCTGTTTTCGCCTTTGTAAGCGCATCAAACGGCTGGCTGATACCGATGCTGACAGACAGCTGCAGCTCAGTTTCCGCCTTTTCCTGAATCATCCGTGCAGTCTCATTCAGCTCATCCATGAATTCTTCCTTTGTCCCATTCTGATTGATCAGAATGGTTGCCTGCTGTTTGTCTACGACGGCGGGGGCAAGATGTTTGTCTGCCGGGATGCTGCGCTCAATCAGGCTGTTGACGGCAAACAAAAGCAGATCCATATCTTTTTTCTCATAAGGCGTATGATTCAGTGTATCAATTTGCAGCACGAGCAGGGCGAGATGCCGCCAATTTTGCTTTAAACCGAGGCTTTCAAAACGATTATTGACCTCCTCATCCGTCAGTTTTCCAAGCATGAGCCTAACCATAAAATACTGCTGTAAATGAGTCGCCTGCTGTTTCATCGTCTCTTCAAGGTCGTCATTTCTGTCTTTTAGCTGCTTAAAGCTCTGTTCAATTAACTCGAATTCATTTTGAGGCGGCTGTTTCTCTTGTATAGCACCATGCCTTGCAAATGATTCGTAAAGCACTCTGATCGGCTTGTAAAAATGGCGGGAGCCAAGCCAAGAGAATAACAGTGAAAGCGCTAACAAAATAAAGCATACTGTAAAGGTGATCCAGCCAATTGACTTGGCTTCTTTTTTTAGTTCAGGCAAGGAAACGAGAGAAAAATAAGTCCATGTGTTATAGTCAGATTTTTGATAGGTGACTTTATAATGAATCCGGTCAATTACTGTTTCAAACTGTCCGTTATTGGCGGTCTGCGCCAGCATGTTTTGGACAAAGTCGTCGTTTTGAAGAGATTCACCGATATCAGACATGCTGTTATGCAGGATGATACGGCCTTTTTCATCAATGATATACAGGTTGTTGGCGTTTGAATAGTCAGGCATATTTTTGACAAGCGAGCAGCTTGGGATGCTCGCGGCGGCCAATCCCTTCGTATTTGTGCTGTTCAGAGGAAGCTGTTTAATCAAATTGATATTGTAGCGACAGTTGTCTGATGTCCCTTCTTTTGTCGAAATCAAATGATTGTTTTCTTCAAGGGTCCAATACGAGCGGCTCGCTTTGTGTTGCGTGTACGCTGCGGCTGCTTCATGAAGAGAGTCTGTATTCAAGCGGTACAAGCCGGAATTGTTCATGTACCATTTTTTCATATAACTGACTAGCGTCATGTTGGACAGGTCGGTATCAAAGCTTTGCAGATAGTTGAGCTCTTGGTTCACTTGGTTATAGATTTGAAATTGGTCAGAGTGCAAAGGCTCGGACAGTGTGCGAAGGAGAGGCGGCGAACTCACATAGTGGGTTAAAGAGTGATCGACAGTTTTCAATATATGCTCGATGCTTTGCTGAGTCTGCTGGAGTGTGTCGAGTTTTTCCTCCGAAACGTTGGAGATAGCTGTCTTCTGAGAGTGCTCGTACGAAAACAATCCGACCAGAATGACCGGAATGGTGCTGAGCAGACAGAAAAACGTGATTAGTTTGTAATAAAACTTGTATTGGCTTCCTTTCATAAAACCCCCCATTTCATAACATCGACATCACCTTAATACAATTAATCCAAAGATTGATAGATATTGTCAATAATCATTTTCTAATATCGGTGTCTTTTTTTCAGGTGGAATGGCTGAACCCTTGATCATAAAGGGATAAGGCAGGATGTGATCAGATGATTGTAGACGGACTTTTGCCTGCTGCGCTACAGTGAATGCAAGAACCCGTGAAAGGAGGCTTGGAAAAGATGAAAACCGCAGAAGCGCAAGCGCCGGCTGTTGATGCAGTCATTTTTAAAAAAGAAAAAAGAAAGCGCTTACTAAATAAGCTGATGCAACAGAAATATTTATACTTGATGATTTTGCCGGGGTGTATTTATTTTTTGCTTTTTAAGTATGTCCCGATGTGGGGAATTGTGATTGCGTTTCAGGATTATCAGCCGTTTCTCGGCATTTTGGGCAGTGAGTGGGTCGGGCTGAAGCATTTTATCAGGCTGTTTACAGAGCCTACATTTTTTCTCCTGTTAAAAAACACGCTCGTGTTATTTGCTTTGAATCTGGTTATATTTTTCCCGGTGCCGATTTTGCTGGCGCTTCTATTAAACGAAGTGCGGATCGCTCTCTTTAAAAAATTTGTTCAAACGCTGATTTATATCCCGCATTTTATGTCTTGGGTCATTGTTGTATCGCTTTCGTTTGTGCTTTTAACAGTAGACGGAGGCTTGATTAATGAACTGATTGTGTTTTTTGGCGGTGAAAAAATCAATTTTCTGCTGAACGAAGAATGGTTCCGGCCCCTGTATATTCTGCAGGTCATCTGGAGGGAAGCGGGCTGGTCGACAATCATTTATCTGGCGGCCATTACAGCTGTTGACCCCCAGCTGTATGAAGCGGCGAAAATGGATGGAGCGGGACGGCTGCGGCAAATGTGGCATATTACCCTGCCCGCCATTAAAAGTGTCATCGTCGTTTTGTTGATTTTAAAAATCGGAGACACGCTGGAGCTTGGCTTTGAGCATGTGTATTTGCTGTTAAACGCGACAAACAGGGAAGTGGCGGAAATTTTTGATACGTACGTTTATACTGCAGGGCTGAAACAGGGCCAATTCAGTTACAGTACAGCAGTCGGTGTATTTAAAGCGGCGGTCGGGCTGATTTTGGTCATGCTTGCGAATCGTTTGGCGAAGAAATTTGGCGAGGAAGGAATCTATTAAGAAAGGGATGGGATCAATGGATCAATCAATCGCTGTAAAATCGCCTCTTACGTACGCGGAGGCATTGGCAAAAACGATTATGAACACGTACACAGTGGAGGAGCTGCCGCCTGCAAACCGCTGGCACTACCATCAGGGTGTTTTCTTATGTGGGGTATTGCGGCTGTGGGAAGCAACCGGGGAAAAGCGGTATTTTGAGTATGCGAAGGCTTACGCAGATCTCTTAATCGATGATTATGGCAATCTGTTATTTAGAAGAGATGAGCTTGACGCTATTCAAGCGGGTCTTATTCTTTTTCCATTATACGAGCAGACCAAGGATGAGCGGTATGTCAAAGCGGCAAAAAGGCTGCGCAGCTTGTATGGGACACTGAACCGGACGTCTGAGGATGGTTTTTGGCACAAGGACGGCTATCCTTATCAAATGTGGCTTGACGGTTTATACATGGGCGGGCCGTTCGCACTGAAATACGCCAATCTGAAGCAGGAGCCGGAGCTGTTTGATCAGGTCGTGCTCCAGGAGTCGCTGATGAGAAAGCATACGAAGGATTCTAAAACGGGACTCTTTTATCATGCCTGGGATGAAGCGAAAAAAATGCCTTGGGCCAATGAAGAGACAGGCTGCTCCCCAGAATTCTGGGCGCGTTCCATCGGGTGGTACGTCATGTCTCTTGCCGACATGATTGAAGAGCTGCCGAAAAAGCACCCAAACCGTCACGTGTGGAAAAAAACGCTGCAGGACATGATGAAAAGCATCTGCCGCTATCAAGACAAGGAGACGGGGTTATGGTACCAGATCGTTGATAAGGGCGACAGGTCCGATAACTGGCTGGAAAGCTCAGGATCCTGTCTGTACATGTACGCAATCGCAAAAGGACTCAATAAAGGATATCTAGACAGTGCATACGAACCAACACTGTTAAAAGCGTACCAAGGTTTGATTCAGCATAAAACCGAAACAACAAAAGATGGTGCGTTTCTCGTCAAAGATATATGTGTCGGAACGTCAGCCGGTTTCTATGACTATTACGTCAGCCGGGAAAGAAGCACAAACGATCTGCACGGGGCCGGTGCGTTTATTTTGGCCATGACAGAGCTGGAGCCTCTTTTTAGGTCAGCGGGGAAATGAAAATAAGTATACGTACGGCTTTGTGTGTGATCATCTCAGTGCTCTTTTTGGCATCATGCTCAAGCAGGCCGGACGGAATGCATGTTATCCTCTTTTCTGATATGCAGGCAGGCGTACAGGAAAACATAAAAGAGGCCGCTGAGCAAAAGGCCGGGAAGGTTGATATCTTTCCAGCCTTTCCGGAAAAACTGCTGACTGAAATCACCGCTCGTGAGGGAGATGTTTTCATCGTGCCTGAAGACATGTTTCAAGCGTACGATGATCCAGAAAATTTTCAGCTGTTAGACGGATTGCCATCGGAAAAAACATCTCCTTATACAACGGTTAATAAAAAAACAGGAGAAAAAACGGTCTATGCCGTTCAGATCGAAAAAGGGGAAAAACAGCTGAACGGCTATACTTTTCGATTGAATCGCAATATGGCGGCGTTTATCCCTGTGTACGCTAAAAAAACAGAGGAAGCGCTGCAGCTGATTTCTCAACTAACTGAAGCCCGATAGAGGTGAGGACATTGAAGAACATCGTCATTTGCGGAGTGAGCAGCAGAGCTCTCAGTATGTTTATCAAACCGCTGATGGAGCGGTTTTCAACACATTATGAGATTACAGGATTGCTGGATGCTGATCCGAAACGTTTTGCCGTATGCAAGAAGAAGTTTCCCGAGCTTGCCCACGTGCCGGAGTACAACGAAGATGCTTTTGATGAGATGATGCGCGTTTCAAAGCCTGATATCGTCATTGTAGCAGGCAGGGATGACACCCATGTCGCATATATCTTAAAAAGCCTTCAGTGGGATATGGATGTGATTACAGAAAAACCAATGGTGACGACGGTACAGGATGCGAATCGGGTGCTTGAGGCGGAGGCGAAAAGCAAAGGAAATGTCACCGTGGCGTTTAACTATCGCTATAGCCCGTTTCATCGGAAAATTAAAGAAATGATTCTGGACGGAAAAATAGGCAGGGTAACCTCTGTTGATTTGAATTGGTATATTGATACGTATCACGGCGCCAGCTATTTTAAACGCTGGAACCGGTCAAGACCACTTTCTGGCGGTCTTTCTGTCCATAAATCAACACACCACTTCGATCTCGTTAATTGGTGGCTCGGGCAAAATCCGGTGGAGGTATTTGCTTACGGCGCCTTGAATTACTATGGGCCGGACAGTGAGTGGAACCCGCTGCCGGAAGAAGACGGGCGTTTTTGCGGGACGTGCAGCGTCAAAGAAAAATGCCATTACTATTCAAGATGGCATCCCCGCTCCTCCAAAGCCTCTGTTAAGGATGATCACCTCCAAACGGGGGACCAGTCCAGCTTATATACTGCATACAGACCTGACGCGTGTATTTTTGACGAGGAAATTGACATTGAGGATACGTACGTGGCGGCTGTCAAATATGACGGCGGTGCGCTTTTAAGCTACTCGATCATATTTTCCGCCCCGTATGAAGGCTACCGGCTGACAATCAATGGCACAAAAGGGCGTATCGAATCAAATGAATTTCACGAGCCTTCCAGAATTCCGTTTGCTTTTCCTGAGCAGACGATTGAATATTATCCGCTCTTTGAATCAAAGCAGACGATACAAGTGGTCAAAAACGAGGGCGGGCACGGTGGAGGCGATCCGTTATTGCTTGAAGATCTTTTTTTAGGAAAAGACCCGTTGCGCCGCTATGACATTTTAGCCGGGGCTGAAGCAGGAGCTTACTCCATCGCGGTTGGTGAGGGGATGTGGCGCTCGGTTGCTGAAAAGAAGCCGATCGACATTAAAAGGCTTTTTCAGATGCAAAATGTATAATGCGAAAAGGAGGGGCCGCTGTGGAGCATGATGGTTCAATGGGGCGGGTGCTGCGCTTTTGTGAGTGGATCATGAGATTTGCTTATACAAACCTGCTTTGGCTGTTTTTTACGTTGCTCGGTCTCGGTGTGTTCGGCGTCATGCCCGCGACCGCAGCTTTATTCGCTGTCATGCGGAAATGGGTTCAGGGGCAGGACAGCGTTCCAGTGCTAAAAACGTTTTGGCGGGAATACAAGGCAGAATTTTTTCGTTCAAATTTGATCGGTGCTGTACTGGCCATCATCGGATTGATTATTTATATTGATTTGGCCTTTATTTATCCGAGCCATTTCCTCCTGCATGTCCTGCGCTTCGCCATTATGATATTTGGATTTTTGTTCGTATCCATGCTTTTTTATGTGTTTCCGCTGCTTGTCCATTTTGATTGGAAAAAACGTCTGTACGTGAAGTTTTCGCTCTTGCTCAGTGTAGCCTATTTGCAATATACACTCGTGATGCTTGCGCTGACAGTGGCTCTCCTTTTCTTGCTTGCATACCTGCCCGGCATTGTCCCTTTTTTCAGCGTCAGCCTGATCAGCTACTGTCATATGCGAATCGTTTATGCTGTGCTGCTGAAAGTGGAGCAGCAAGACGATGAGCCGCAGAGAAAACACCATACACGGGAAGCTTTTTATCCGAAGATGAGGTGATCATCATTTCTCTATCATAACGCTGTTCCAAACGGAATAGATTGATAGAGAAAGGAGAGCGGATAAGATGCTGAAGGTGGCAGTATTTGATGAAGAGCATGAAAAAGACTTACAGACGGAAATCAATTCATTTCTAAAAGGGATATCGGAGGAGCAGCTGATTGATATCAAATATACGGTTTCGGCGGCGTGCGACCCAGACGGCGAGCAGCTTTACTGTTTTTCCGCCCTTATTCTATATCGCAAATAAAAAAGATCTTCCCGCAGGTGCGGAAAGATCTTTTTTGTTAATATGCCTTTTTCACTCTTGGACTTCTCGGTTTGTCGATTTTCTCTGCTTTTTTGATCTCTCTTCGTTCTTTTGAGAGCGATTTATAGAGAGCGGCAATCATCAGCAGGATGACAATAGAAAACGGCAGCGCTGCCAGAATCGCTGTGTTTTGCAAAGCGGAAAGCCCGCCGGAATACAAGAGGACAGCAGCCATGGCAGATTGAATGATGCCCCAGCTGAATTTTACTGAATTGGCCGGGTTCAATGAACCGTATGTCGTCTGCATGCCGAGAACAAATGTTGCAGAGTCAGCAGACGTAATAAAGAACACAGCGATCAGGATTAATGACAAAATAGATGTCACCATCGCCAGCGGATAATGGTCAAGTGTTCCAAACAGCATCGTTTCAGTTGACAGCTTCGCTACATTGAATGTGCCGTTCTGCTGAAGATCCATAGCCGATACGCCAAAGATAGAGAACCATAGGAACGCGAGAATACATGGTGTTACCAAGACACCGATCAAAAATTCACGGATCGTCCGTCCTCGGGATACCCGGGCGATGAAAATGCCGACAAATGGAGACCAGGAAATCCACCATGCCCAATAGAAAATCGTCCAGCCGTTAATCCATTCACGTTTTTCAGGATCGTACGGCGTCAGTCTGAAGCTCATTTGCACAATGTTTTGTATATACTGTCCGATAGAATCTGTAAATGAGTTCATAATCAGTACGGTAGGTCCGGCAAACAGCACAAACAGCATTAACAGTCCAGCTAATACCATATTGGTGTTGCTCAAGTACTTAATGCCTTTTCCGAGTCCGCTCCACGCAGAAATCAAGAAGAGCACAGTAACAACGGCTATCAAAATAAATTGAACGAGAAAGTTATTTGGAATGCCAAATAAGTAACTCAATCCGCCGTTAATTTGAGTCGCCCCGATACCAAGGCTTGTCGCTACCCCGACGACTGTGGCAAAAACAGCAATACAGTCAATCAGTTTTCCGATTGGGCCGTTTACTTTATCGCCGAGAATCGGTGACAGCGTACTGCTGATTAATCCTGGAGCGCCTTTTCGGAATTGGAAATAAGCGATGCATAATGCCACAACGGCATAGATGGCCCAAGCGTGCAGACCCCAGTGGAAAAACGTATAGCGGAGTGCATCTCTAAAGGCTTGGGGGGTTTCTGTTTCACCTGATGGAGAGCTAATTGCGTAATGGCTGATCGGTTCAGCCGCACCGTAGAATACCAAGCCGATTCCCATGCCTGCGCTGAACAGCATGGCAAACCATGATAATAACCCGAATTCCGGTTTTTCATCGGGCTTTCCGAGTTTGATTTTTCCGATCGGGCTGAAAATCAAAAAGAGACAGAACCCGACAAACAAAGAGACAACTAAAAGATAATACCAACCAAACGAATTGGTGATAAATGATTGTGCGGATTGGGATACGTTCTGCAGGCTGTCAGGAGAAACAACGCCCCACAATACAGCGGCAGCTGTGATCACAATCACAATCCAAAATACACTAGATATATTTTTCAAGTATTCTCACCCTCTAAATTTTTTGTGTACGCCTATATCTGCTCGTAGGCTTAGTATGGTCGTACTCTGGCAGATCATTCCTCTCTTAAAATTACCCCGCAATCAGGTGAAACAAAACAAGTCCCACCGTAACATGAATGCGGAGAATTTTCAAATGTTCAGCGTTTTGTACAAAATTGAAAAGACTTGTCAAGAACGGGAAAAGCGACCGGCATTCAGCCCCGCAAGCCTTCCTGTTACAAGGGCTGAGGTAATATTGTACCCTCCTGTGTAGCCGTGGATATCCAGAATTTCACCGCAAAAATAAAGCCCCTCCATTTTTTTAGAAGCCATCTTTTTTGGATCAATTTCTTTTACAGATACCCCTCCCCCTGTGACAAATGCCTTATCAAGAGACAGTGTGCCGTTTGCGAGTATTGTAAACTGCTTGCAGTCCTTTACAAATTGTCTGAAAGGGTCCTTCGGCAGCTCAGAAAACGATACGTTCGGAGAGATGCTGTTTTTTTCGAGCAAGAATAGGAGATAGCGCTCCTGCATCCAAGGTTTCAGTACGTTTTTAATGGCTTTTTTCGGTGCTTCCTTCAGTTCTTTATACATCTTTTGGAATAGTGTTTCTTCATTGATATCCGGATATAGATCAATTCTGATCGGTACTTGCGGCTGTTTTTTCAGCTCTTTCACGACAAATTGGCTGCATCTCAGAATGGCAGGTCCGGAGAGGCCGAAATGGGTAAACAGCATGTCCATTTTATGTGTGATGACCGGTTTGCCTTTTTTATTTAACACACTGACAGCAACATCTCTTAGTGATAAGCCCTGAAGTGTTTTTTGCTTAATGAACGGTTCGGCAGATGTAACGGGAACCTCTGTCGGAAACAGCTCTGTTATGGTATGGCCCGCGGCTTCAGCCCATTCATAGCCGTCTCCCGTGCTTCCGGTATGAGGCACACTTTTACCGCCGACAGCGATAATGACAGCCTGACTATGGATCAATTCGCCGTTATTCGTCACAATCCCTGCTGCTTGTCCATCTTCATAGATGACAGATTTAATTTTCTCATTCGTTCTGATCGTGACGCGAAGCTGTTTCAGCCTGTTTAACAGCGCGTCAACGACACTTTGGGCTTTGTCTGTCACAGGAAACATCCGGCCATGATCCTCTTCCTTCAATTGAATGCCGAGATTTTCAAAAAACTTGATAATGTCTTCATTACTAAATTCAGAAAACGCACTGTATAAAAAACGTCCATTGCCGGGGATGTGCTTAATAATTTCCTCCACAGGAAGGCGGTTCGTCACATTGCAGCGGCCACCCCCGGAAATCGCGAGTTTCCGCCCTAATTTATTTCCTTTATCGATCAGCAAAACATCTGCGCCCTGTTCACCTGCTGCAATCGCAGCCATCAAGCCTGAAGGGCCTCCGCCGATTACGATTACGTCATATTGTTTCATCTTTATCATCAACTTTCTTTTTCCGTTTCGTGTGCGAACACCCCGTCCGCAATATTATTATAGCGAAAGAAGGCCTCTCCTTAAACGTCTTTTGCCGCGAACCTGAATGTTCATAAGATTGCTTTTGTATTTATTACCGTCTAAATGCCCAGTTGTGGTAAAATAGAAAAGTTGAATCTTCGTAGAAAATGGTGATGAAGAAACATGTCAAGCAAACTGTTAAGAGGCACGTTTGTATTAACGCTCGGTACATATATATCGCGGATTCTGGGAATGGTCTATTTAATTCCCTTCAGCATTATGGTCGGGGCGACAGGCGGTGCATTATTTCAATACGGATACAACCAATACACTTTATTTTTGAATATTGCTACGATGGGCTTTCCAGCCGCTGTTTCTAAATTTGTTTCCAAATATAATTCCAAAGGGGATTATGAAACAAGCAGAAAAATGCTCAAGGCGGGCATGTCGGTTATGCTCGTCACAGGAATGATTGCCTTTTTCATTCTGTATTTATCCGCTCCGATTTTTGCGGAAATATCGCTGGGAGGCAAGGATAATAACGGTTTGACAATTGATCATGTCGTCTATGTCATCCGCATGGTCAGCTTAGCGCTTTTGGTCGTGCCGATTATGAGCCTTGTCCGCGGATTCTTTCAAGGTCACCAAATGATGGGGCCGACAGCTGTTTCCCAAGTTGTTGAGCAGATTGTCCGCATCATCTTTTTACTCAGTGCGACATTCTTGATTTTGAAGGTTTTGAACGGCGGCCTTGTGATCGCTGTCGGTTATGCAACTTTCGCAGCGCTGATCGGCGCCTTCGGCGGACTGATCGTACTTTATATTTATTGGAACAAACGGAAGGGCAGTCTGCTGGCGATGATGCCCAATACGGGACCGACAGCAAACCTAAGCTACAAGAAAATGTTTTTTGAGCTGTTCAGCTATGCTG
The DNA here is from genome assembly GCF_058248265.1 of Bacillus sp. NS1. Lineage (NCBI taxonomy): Bacteria > Bacillati > Bacillota > Bacilli > Caryophanales > Bacillaceae > Bacillus > Bacillus sp. NS1. The sequence continues at coordinate 98,533 of NZ_JBZAZF010000003.1, forward strand.
CTCCGTACGTTTTTGTCGGACTAGCCATCCCTTTGTATAACTATATTGATACAAATACGTTTAACAAAGCGATGATTGAAGCCGGCCATCAAGCCATCAGTCAGGACATGCTGGCGATTCTTACCCTGTATGTGCAGAAGCTCGTGATGATCCCGGTTTCCCTTGCAACGGCTTTCGGCCTGACATTAATTCCAACGATTACTGAATCGTTTACAAGCGGAAACTATAAGCTGCTGAATCAGCAGATCAATCAAACGATGCAGACGATCCTGTTTTTGATTATTCCGGCTGTTGTCGGTATCTCTCTATTGTCAGGACCTACGTATACGTTCTTTTACGGATCAGAGAGCCTTCATCCAGAACTGGGGGCAAACATTCTGCTTTGGTACTCGCCAGTTGCGATTCTGTTCTCTTTATTTACGGTCAACGCAGCCATTCTGCAGGGCATCAATAAACAAAAATTTGCGGTTGTCAGTCTAGTGATCGGCGTCGTGATCAAACTTGTGCTGAATGTTCCTTTGATCAAGCTGATGCAGGCTGACGGCGCGATTTTAGCGACAGCGCTTGGATATATCGCTTCACTTTTATACGGATTTATCATGATTAAGCGCCATGCAGGCTATTCGTACAAGATATTAGTCAAACGGACTGTTTTGATGCTGGTCTTATCAGCCATTATGGGTATTGCCGTGAAAATCGTACAGTGGCTATTAAGCTTCTTTATTTCCTACCAGGATGGCCAGGTGCAAGCTGCGATCGTTGTGGTGATTGCGGCCGCTGTTGGCGGAGCTGTCTACCTGTATTGTGGCTACCGATTAGGATTTTTGCAGAAAATATTAGGCCGCCGTTTGCCGGGGTTCTTAAAGAGAGGCAGACATGCCGGCTGATGAACAAATATATGAAACTGAGGGCTCGCATACTGCGGGCTTTCTTTTATAAAGGAGAGATTGGGTATGAGACTTGATAAGCTGCTTGCCAACAGCGGGTATGGTTCCAGAAAAGAAGTCAAAGCCGTTGTGAAGGCGGGGGCAGTCATGGTCGACGGCAAACCGGCCAAAGATGTAAAGGCGCACGTTGATCCAGATACGCAGGAGGTTACGGTATACGGGGAACCGATTGATTACCGCGAGTTCATTTATCTTATGATGAATAAGCCGCAGGGAGTGCTGTCGGCGACTGAGGACAGCCGGCAGCAAACAGTGGTCGATCTGCTGACGCCGGAGGAGATAAGGTTTGAGCCGTTCCCCGCCGGCAGGCTTGATAAAGATACAGAGGGCTTTTTGCTGCTCACAAATGACGGCCAGCTCGCACATCGGCTCCTGTCGCCTAAAAAACATGTTCCCAAAACATATGAAGTCCATTTAAAATCACAGATTTCACCGGAAGGCATCTCCGATTTAGAAACGGGTGTCTACATTGAAGGCGGCTATAAAACAAAGCCGGCGAAAGCGGAAATCAAAGCAAACGACAACGGCAATACCGTGATATACCTGACGATTACAGAAGGAAAATACCATCAGGTCAAGCAGATGGCAAAGGCTGTCGGCAATGAAGTCATTTATCTAAAGCGACTTTCAATGGGGCCAGTTTCATTAGATCCCGCTCTGGAGCCGGGAGAATACCGTGAGCTTACAGAGGAAGAGCTAAAGTGGCTGAATGAGCCGCAAGCATAAAAAAAATCCCGCATCGAAATGCGGGATTTTTTATTTATAAGCACACAAAAACAAGGCTCAGAAGTTTCTTCGCCCTGTATCTATCAGGCCGCTCGCAGGCGGCCCTATGTAATTTTTCAATTTATGAGGTAATCTTTACTTTCTTTCTCGTTGTCTCCCACTTGCCACGGCTTGGACTATGAACAAGATCATTATATGCCAACACATTTAAGTCTCTTTGAATCGTTCTAGGTGTAATGCCGAATTCGTCAACCAGTTCTTGTGTTGTCACAAGACCTTTTTCTTGGATAAACATGTAAACTGATTTGATTCGAGTTAGCATACGGTTTGTTGAAGGTTTCAAAAAACCACTCCCTATCATAAGATCGGATGGACTTGACTAACCACAACTCACGACTATCAACTGCGTACGAAATAGCAACAAAGGCAGACATCTGTAATGTTTAAAATAATTCGCCCTCATTATACACGATATCGCAGTGATGAATCTAGGGATAACTCCTATTAATTTTTTCCAATTTGAGCTGGGCAGCCATCCTTGTTGGATTACTATGTATTTCGACACAATATTATTATGGTTAAAGAAACTTTTTTTATTCTGTTTCGTAGTAAATTTTGGAGGTGGATGAGATTTGACAAAATTGCTTGAAGCTTCAATAGAACAGGCAGGGTATACAAGCCGAAAAAAGGTGCTCACCGATGTTTTTTTGGAAGTCGAAAAAGGGGAGCTAGTCGGTCTAATTGGAGCTAACGGAGCTGGAAAAAGCACCGCAATCAAGGCGATACTCGGCCTCTCAGAAGACTTTAAAGGGCATATTGTTTGGAACGACTGTACATTTGCATATATTCCAGAGCATCCGTCCTTTTACGAAGAATTAACGCTGTGGGAGCATTTGGATCTGATCAGCACGCTCCGCGGTATTGAAGAGAGTGAATTTGCGCACCGGGCCGAAAACTTGCTGCGAACGTTTTCGCTTGATCAAGTCATGCACGAGCTGCCTGTCACCTTTTCAAAAGGTATGCAGCAAAAACTGATGCTTATTCAGGCTTTTCTATCAAAGCCGGATATGTATGTGATTGATGAACCATTTATCGGCCTTGATCCGATATCGACGAAACGTTTTGTGGACATGCTTCAGGCTGAAAAAGATCGGGGCGCCGGCATTCTCATGTGTACACACGTACTCGATACCGCGGAAAAAATCTGCGACCGGTTTTACATGATTGAGAAAGGGTCTTTGTTTCTCCAGGGCACGTTTAAAGATATTCAGGACCAGACCGGATTAGCGGGGCAGTCATTGCTTGACTGTTTTTATAAGGCGGTCCAAGGTGATCAGCCATGAACGGGCGATCGCTCTTTTTTCGTAGGCTGTTTGACTATTATAGGTATCAGTTTAGAGTATTCCATGCGGTCATTGACTGGACAGTCGCTCTCTACATTGTTTTGCCGGGGCTTGCTTTTGTCATCTATCAGTATATCGATTTGATGAACGAAAGAGGCCTTTTTTATGAGTGGTCTGAAATGATGGAATGGAGATGGCTGTACGCTGTGTGTGTGCTGATTGTGTGCACAGGCTCAATCCATACGTTTTTAATGGAAGCAGACAAAGTGTTTTTGCTGCAAAAGAAAGAGATGATCTATCAGCTCAAACGGTACGCGCTGGTGTATTCTTTTTTGGTCACGCTCGCCAAATGGCTGTTGCTCTTTTTCATTGTTCTTCCCTTTATCAGTTATTCTGTTCACGTCACATTGGCAGAAAGTATTGCTCTATTGTGTTACCTGTTTGGCCTTCATACATTCTTTTTATCCTTAAAGCAAGACAGGGTCAGAAAGCCGCGTTCCATTTCGAGACGGATTGCCGAAATTCTTTTCAGGGCCGTTCTTTTCTCTGGTTCTGCTGTCCTGATCGTTTTCACTGAGTGGCGTTTGCTTGCGCTCATTGGCATTTTGTTTTTGATATTCGCATTCGTCCGCGGTTTGAAAAAGGCAGCTTCGTTCTCGGCTTTTGAATCAGAGGTAACTGAAGAGAAAAAAAGCAGGCTTGCGCTTGCCGGGCTTGTGATGATGATGAGCCAGGAGGCGGGAATCCCGAAAGTGAAAGACAGGATGAGAAGAAAACCGTTATTATACCGGAATTCAAATAGGATATTTAAAAGACGGACGATCTGTACAGGCTATAAGGAATTGTTTTTTAAAGTCATGCTGAGGAATGGTGAGTATACGAGGCGGATGTGCATGCTGCTGTCAGCATTCATGATTCTTATCATTATGTCCCCAATCTGGCTGAAACTGATTGCGCTGCTGGTGTACATAGGCGTTTGCCGTTATATCCTAACGCTTATCTTTGACAAAGTGATGGATGCGCCTATTTTAATTGGAGCCGATAAGGAAAGTGATGAGTATTACCGGGCCAGAAAAAGCTGTATACACACGCTGCATTATGCGTTTGTCACCTGCTGTTTTTTAGCGGCCACTGTGTCTTTATTGTTTACATAAAAAACCCAAACGGCTGGCGTTTGGGTTTTCTCTATGTGTTATAAAATAAACAGCTGGATGAAAAACAGAATGGCGAAAATGATGACGAGCGGATGAATCTCTCTCCATTTTCCCCGCGCTGCTTTTACGATCGGATATGAAATAAAGCCGAGCGCAATTCCTGTAGAAATGCTGGATGTCAAAGGCATGGCCAGAATGACGAGAAACGCAGGAAATGCCTCGTCCATCTCTTTCCAATTCATATTGGAAACCGAGCTCATCATCAGGCTGCCGACAATAATCAAAGCAGGAGAGGTGATGGCGGCTATACCGGATAAGGCGCTGACTAGCGGACTGAAAAACATTGAAACCGCAAACAGCACCGCAACAGTCAAAGCCGTAAGCCCCGTTCTTCCCCCGGCTGCGACACCAGCGGAAGATTCGATAAATGCAGTTGTCGGACTTGTGCCGAAAACAGCTCCTACTGTCGTCGCGGTCGAATCTGCTAGCAGCGCTTTTCGCACGTTCGGCAGCTTGTTGTTCTTCATCAGCCCGGCTTGCTCGGCAACACCGATCATTGTGCCGGTCGTATCAAAAATCGTGACCAATAGAAAAGAAAAGACGACAGCGTACAGGCCGTGATGGACGACATCGCCAAAAGCGGAAAACGGATTAGAGATGATCAATCCTTCCGGCAAATGAGGAAGCGACATAAAGCCCTTTGGAAAATGCAGCTGCCCGGTAAAAAAGGCGATCAAAGCGGTAGCTGCCATTCCGATGAATAAGGCGCCGCTGACATTCAGCACCATTAAGACTACACTGATCAGTAGGCCGATCAGTGTTAATATAACACCAGGTGAATGCAGATTGCCGAGAGTAACCAGGTTTGACTCATCAGCCGCCACAATTCCCGCCTGCCGCAAACCGATAAAAGCAATAAACAGACCGATCCCTGTTGTGATCCCGTATTTTAAATTATTTGGAATCGCTTCTATAAGTTGTTTTCTTAAAGGTGTTAACGATAGAATAATGAAGAGAACCCCTGCTGTAAATACAGCGCTGAAAGCTGTTGCGTACGTAATGCCGCCATCGCTTGCGCTTACGACATGAAAGGCTAAATAAGCGTTCAAGCCCATACCGGGCGCAATAGCAATCGGATAATTTGCTGCCAGGGCCATCCACAGCGTTCCGACAATGGAGGCAATAATCGTTGCGGTGAAAACCTGGTCGAAAGGAACTCCGGCGTTAGCCAGAATGACCGGATTAACCACGACGATATAGACCATTGTGAAAAAGGTGGTCAGCCCTGCTATGATTTCTTGCTTTATGGATGTTTGCTGCTCTTTTAGATGAAACATAGTATCCTCCAATTACGAACGTTTTAACAAAACACCATTAATATTATTCGTTTTATTTTGTTTTTGCAAGTCATTTCTTGCGGAAAGGGGATCGTTATGAACTGGGAAGTCGAAGTGATCAGAAAAAAAGAGGATTTAATTCGTGATACGCAGGAATTTTTGAGAATCAACAGTGTAATGGACGAAACAACCGCCGGACCCGGCAAACCGTTTGGAGAAGGAGTAAACGCCAGCCTGACTTCACTGCTGGAGCTCGGAGAAAAAGAAGGCTTTACAACAAAGAATCTTGACGGCTTCGCAGGTCATATTGAATGGGGAGAGGGCGATGACATTGTCGGCGTACTTTGCCATGTTGACGTCGTGCCGCCAGGAGACGGATGGACGAGTGATCCGTTTTCAGCTGATATCCGTAACGGACGAATTTATGCAAGAGGCGCCATTGATGACAAAGGTCCGACGATGGCAGCATTCTACGCGCTGAAAATCGTGAAAGATATGAATCTGCCGCTGTCCAAGCGTGTCAGAATCATTATCGGAACAGACGAAGAAAGCGATTGGAGATGTGTGGAGCATTATTTCAAGCATGAAGAAATGCCAACGCTGGGATTTGCGCCTGACGCCGATTTTCCGATTATTAACGCGGAAAAAGGGATTGTTGATGCTTCATTACTCATCCCGCACCGCTCAAACCAAGCCAATGCAGAGGCAGTGCTTGTCTCATTTCAGTCAGGCCTTCGCTTGAACATGGTGCCTGACGCTGCGGAAGCTGTTATTAAAGGGCCGAAAAAAGAAGAGATTCTTGCTTCGTTTGAAGACATGCTTCGCACGACAGATCAAAAAGGAGAAGCTGGAATAGAGAACGGACAGCTCATTTTGCGTATGTACGGGCTTTCCTGCCATGCGATGGAACCGAATAATGGAATCAATGCCGGTCTTTTATTGTGTGAATTTCTCCAGCAGGCTGAGCTTGACGAAGCAGGACAGCGATTTGTGCAAGTCGTGACAGACAAGTTTTCAGACGATACGAGAGGAAAGAAACTGAATATTGATTGTGAGGATGACATTAGCGGCGAGCTTACATTAAATGTCGGAACACTGCGCTATACGGAAGGGCAAGGAGGAGAGCTCGGGATCAATATCCGCTATCCTGTAACCGCAGAAAGCAAAGTAATCCGCGATGCATTCGAAAGCGCATCTGAATTTGAGCTGGGAGAATTCAAAGACAGTAAGCCTCATCACGTGTCAGCAGACCATCCGTTAGTCAAAACTCTGCAAAAGGTTTATGAAGGCCAGCTGGGCAAAAAAGCTGATTTAATCTCAATCGGCGGGGGGACTTATGCTAGATCTTTAAAAGCCGGTGTCGCGTTCGGCCCGCTCTTCCCCGGACGTCCTGACAGCGCACACCAAAAGGATGAATATATCGAAATCGATGACCTGCTCAGATCGACAGCGCTATATGCGCAGGCGATCTACGAACTTGCAAAATAAAAGGACCGGCTTCTTCTGAAGCCAGTCCTTTTTTAAACAAATGACCATAAATCAGTTGATAAATACCGTTCTCCCGTATCGGCTATCATACAGACTACGACTTGGTCAGGAGAGAGGCGTTTCGCTGTTTCGATTGCCGCGAAGCAGGCAGCGCCTGACGAAGGCCCGACAAGAATTCCTTCTTCAGCAGCGAGGCGTCTAGTCGTCGTATAGGCGTCTTCATCAGAAATTTTGATAATTTCATCATATACGTCTTGATTTAAAATCGGAGGTATGAAACCTGGGCTTGTCCCTACAAGCTTATGTGCACCGGGTTTTCCTCCGGATAATACAGGCGAACCCGCAGGCTCGACAACATGAACCGTGATATCCGGAAAAAGCTCTTTGAGCGCTTCACCTGTTCCGGTAATGGTTCCGCCCGTTCCGGAAGACGCTACAAAAGCGCCGAGCGGTTTTCCGATTTCCTCTATTGCCCGGGCAATTTCAGGTGCCGTCGTTTTCCGGTGCGCGTCAGGATTCGCAGTGTTATCGAACTGCATTGGAATATAGCTGTTCGGAATTTGTTCGGCAAGCTCTTTTGCTTTTTTGATGCTGCCCGGCATTCTTTCCGCTCCGGGTGTTAATACAACTTCTGCGCCGTAAGCTTTTAATAGGTTGATCCGTTCCTTCGTCATCGTATCAGGCATGACTAAGATCGCTTTATAGCCGCGTGCTGCCGCATTCATGGCGAGTCCGATTCCGGTATTTCCGCTTGTCGGCTCTATAATAACTGAGCCCGGCTGGAGCAAACCGTTTTGTTCTGCTTCTATGATCATATGATAAGCGGCTCTGTCTTTCACACTGCCGCTTGGATTGAAGAATTCAAGCTTTAAATAGACTTGTGCTGCATTTTCCGGCTGAAGCCGATTCAATCTCACAAGCGGTGTATCTCCTATCAGATCAGCTGTGTTTTCAACGATTTTCAACATTGTCATTCCTTTCTGAATAAAACAAGTGTCATATAATATCCTAACATAATAAACGTTTGTGTGAGAGTGTTTTCATACACTGTTCCTCTATTCGCACAGCCTCTTTATTGATAAAATAATAGCTGTTAAAGAAGGGAGTATCAGACGGATGCCAGATATACGGCCTCATTATTTCATCGGTGTTCCCATTCCTGAGGGAATTGCAAATCCGATTTACCAAGCTGCGAAAAACGAGCCAGTTTTGACGTTTCAAAAATGGGTGCACCCGCTTGACTACCATATCACGTTGATTTTTCTCGGAGCGGCGGATGAGACACAAATCCAGCAGCTTGAAGGCTCACTAGCTGTGATTGCTTCAGAAACTGATCCGTTTCCGATTGAGTTTGGCAAAATAGATGTATTCGGCGACCGCAGAAGGCCGCGTGTTTTACATCTGGAGCCAAAGAAAAACAGAACGCTTGAAATGCTGCGGGAACATACGAAACAGGCTGTTCTTCAAGCCGGCTTTCAAGTGGAAAAAAGACCGTATCACCCTCATATGACGCTGGCTAGAAAATGGACAGGCGAGGAAGGATTTCCGGCACATGTTCCGTTTGAAAGCGGCGAGGTTTCGATGATGGCTGAACGGTTTTCGCTCTTTCAAATACACTTGAACCAATCACCAAAGTACGAGGAACTATTCAAATTTCATTTATCTTAATTCATTGCGGAGTGGAGAAACGAATATGGCACAAATCATCAAAATTCATGATTATATATCGAGATATGAGCTTGATCCGTACCATTATATGAACCAGTTTGTACGGCTGAAAAAAGAGCGCTGGCTTTCACTATTAGAAGCAGCGGAGCGCCAGCATGAAGCAAGACAAACCAGTGCCGAAGAGCCGGAACCGGTGCAGAAACGAAAAAAATTTTCATTGAAAAGAAGAAAAGAAGAGATAAAAGCCGATATACAAGAAGAGAGACACCAATGGTTTGAGGAAGAAGACGATCTACATGTAAGGCTGCCGAAGAGCAGGATGGCGCTTGCTTCTTTTTATAAAAGACATTTATATGACTTTCAGCTCAAATGGGCAAGCTCTACTCTTTCAGAAATATCTCATCTCTCAAACCAGGTGAAGCAAGACCGCATTTTGCGTTATCTGACCCAGCAGCTGCCTGATTCTTATTTCATTATGTATAAACCTGTACTGCAAATTCAGCAGGCGGCGGTTGAATTAAGCATTGTGGTTATTTCCCCGCTTGACATTTATTGCGTTTCTTTTTTAGAGGCGGAGGAAGACAGTGTGTACATCGGGTCTAAAAATCGTTTTTGGGAGAAGAAAACAGCCTCTCAGACTGCATCAGTGTTAAATCCGGGGTTGAGCCTGTTTCGCACGGATTCCGTTGTGTCAAAGATCATAAAGGAAAAACAGGCTGAGATTCCGGTTCGAAAATTGCTTCTGAGCAGAACGTCGTACATCGATTACCCGGAACCGCCATACGGCTTAGAAATAGCAGATAAGCGGGGCGCAGAAGAATGGATTGAGCGGCAGAAGAAAAATACTGCTCCGATTAAACATCATCAGGTAAAGGCTGCAAAGGCCCTATTGTCTTACTGCATGTCTGACTCCTATCGCAGACAAGAGTGGCTGGAGTAAAAGAGAACGATTTGAGCGGTTTTCTCATAACATAAGCAGGTGAGAAAAGTGAGCCATTGGTTTTTTATTATTAATCCGACAGCAGGGCATCGAAACGGCCTGCGGGTTTGGAAGTCCATTCAAAAGGAATTGATCAAACGAAAGATTGAGCACCGTTCATTTTTAACTGAACATCCGGGACACGCTGAGGTGCTCGCCAGGCAGATTTCAACGATACAGGAATATAAGCTGAAGCGCCTGATTGTCATTGGCGGAGACGGAACCATGCATGAAGTTGTTAACGGGTTGAAAGATGTTGACGATATTGAACTGAGCTTTGTGCCGGCGGGCGCGTATAATGATTTTTCGAGAGGATTCTCTATTAAAAAAATCGATCTGATAAAGGAAATCAAGAAGTTAAAGCGTCCGTTAACCCGAACCTTTCATTTAGGGAGCGTCAATTTCCTGCAGGATAAATCGCAGATTCTTTATTTTATGAATCATATCGGGATTGGGTTTGACGCATATGTCAATAAAAAGGCGATGGAATTTCCGTTGAAACGTTTTTTTCTTTTTCTTCGCCTTCGATTTCTTGTGTATCCGCTTTCTCATTTGCATGCCTCGGCGACCTTTAAGCCGTTTTCATTAGCCTGTACAATAGAAGGAGAAACGCAAGAATTTCATGATGTCTGGTTTGCAGTTGTATCCAACCATCCATTTTACGGGGGCGGCATGAAGGCGGCGCCGCTTGCAAATCCGCGTGTGAAGGCATTTGATATCGTGGTCGTTGAAAATCAGCCGTTCTTGAAAAAATATTGGCTTTTATGTCTGATGGCATTTGGAAAACATACAAAGATGGACGGCGTTACGATGTTTAAAGCAAAGGACATTACGTTTTACACGAAGGACAAAATTCCGTTCCATGCTGACGGAGAAATCATGGGCACCACCCCGTTTCGTCTGGCATCGAGTCCTTCGCCCCTAAAGGTCAAAACATAAACGTGTTTGGAGGAGAGAGCTTCCAATGGTCAGCATCAGCCGCAGCTTCGAAGCGTATGTCGATGACATAAATATCATTACCATTCTGATTCCCGCTGAACAAAAAGAAATCATGAAACCGCCTTTTTGGCTTGAGACAGAAACTGCAGTTTTTCCTCTGGCTGTCAGGGAAGAATACCGTCTTGAATCAGCATACAAGTACGTTTGCGTATCTGACCGTCCAATGACATTCGGAAAAATGCATGCCGTCAGAGCGTCCAGCGGCGACAAAACGGATCTCCAAATTGGCGCGGTCATCCGGACGGACGCCTTTGATGACTCATTCTATTATGACGGAGAGCTGGGGGCCGTTTACACTGCGGATTATACTGAATTTAAAGTATGGGCGCCTGTCGCAACCTCAGCTGCAGTCAAGCTTTCACATCCAAATAAAAGCGGGCGCACATTCCAAATGATTCGGATGGAAAAAGGAGTCTACACCGTTACTGTCACTGGTGATCTCCACGGGTATGAGTATGTGTTCTGCATCTGCAACAATTCAGAATGGACAGAAACGGTTGACCCGTATGCAAAGGCGGTGACAGTAAATGGAGAGAAGGGGGTCGTCCTGCGCCCGGATCAAGTGAAGTGGGCTGGCCCGCTCAAACCATTCTCAAACCCTGTGGATGCCGTCATCTATGAGATGCACATCCGCGACTTCTCCATCCATGAAAACAGCGGCATGAAAAACAAGGGGAAATACTTAGCGCTGACGGAAACGGATACGCAAACCGCAAATGGCTGTTCTTCCGGTCTGGCGTATGTAAAAGAGCTCGGTGTTACACACGTAGAGCTTCTGCCGGTAAATGATTTTGCCGGAGTTGATGAAGAGAAGCCGCTTGATGCTTACAATTGGGGTTATAACCCGCTTCATTTTTTTGCCCCGGAGGGAAGCTATGCCTCAAATCCTCATGATCCTCAAACAAGAAAAACAGAGTTAAAACAAATGATTAAAACCCTTCATCAGCACGGCCTGCGAGTCATTCTGGATGTCGTCTATAACCACGTCTATGAGAGGGAGAATTCCCCTTTTGAAAAGACAGTGCCAGGTTATTTTTTTCGGCATGACGAATTTGGGATGCCTTCAAACGGCACCGGCGTTGGCAATGATGTCGCGTCAGAAAGACGGATGGCGCGAAAATTCATTGCGGATTGCGTCACCTACTGGATAGAGGAATACGATGTCGACGGCTTCCGCTTTGATCTGCTCGGCATTTTAGATATTGATACGGTGCTTTATATGAAGGAAAAAGCAACTGCGATAAAGCCAGGAATCCTGCTCTTCGGGGAAGGATGGGATTTGGCGACACCGCTGCCGCATGAACAAAAAGCGATTTTGGCGAACGCTACAAAAATGCCGGGCATCGGCTTTTTTAATGATACGTTTCGTGACGCTGTGAAAGGGAATACCTTTCACCCCATGGCAGCGGGCTTTGCGCTCGGAAGCGGTGAAGCTGCGGAAACCGTCATGCACGGAATTGCAGGCTCTTCCGGATGGAAGGTATTAGCACCGATTGTTCCTGAACCCAGCCAGTCCATCAACTATGTTGAGTCACACGACAATCACACCTTTTGGGATAAAATGGGCTTTGCGCTTTCTAAAGAAACTGACAGCCAAAAGAGAAGCAGGCAAAGGCTGGCAGCGGCGATCATCTTGCTTGCCCAAGGGGTGCCGTTCATTCACAGCGGACAGGAATTTTTCAGGACGAAGCAGGGAGTGGAAAACAGCTATCAATCCAGTGACAGCATCAACCAGCTGGATTGGGATCGTCGTGAAACGTTCAAAGAAGATGTTGACTATATCCGCAGGCTGATTTCGCTGAGATTAACGCATCGTGCATTTCGTCTTAATTCCGCTGCAGACATCCAGCGTCATCTTGAATGTTTAACGCTAAAAGAACACCTTATCGCATACAGGCTTTATGACCTTAACGAGATTGATGAATGGGAAGACATCATCGTCATTCATCACGCGAGTCCGGACTTCGTTGAATGGAAGCTGCCAAACGATAAAACGTACCGGCTTTTATGTGATACTTCAGGCTTTCATCATCAAATAGAAATTAAGAAAGCGGTTGCGGTAAACGGCATCGGAACGGTTATCTTATATTTAGCATCAGATCTTAAGAGTTTTGCTTGACGAAGTTTGTGCTATAGCGCTAAAATTTAAAGGACGGCTATTGATTAGCATATGAGACTCTCAATAGCTGTCTTTTTTATTTTCATACGATTCGTACGAAAAAGGCACTCGCTGGATAGACTAGAGACGATTAGCCTTTATTCTAAAATATTTTAAGAAATGATGGGTTGAACATTGATATGAACTGGTTGGGACAATTACTAGGTAGCGATTGGGAGATCTTCCCCGCCGGAGGAGCTACAGGAGATGCATATTATGCGAAACATAACGGGCAGCAGCTTTTTTTAAAACGTAATAGCTCACCTTTTTTAGCTGTTTTATCCGCCGAAGGCATTGTTCCGAAGCTGGTTTGGACAAAACGGATGGAAAATGGGGACGTCATTACGGCTCAGCACTGGATGACCGGCAGAGAGCTGAAGCCTAAAGATATGAGCGGACGGCCCGTTGCTGAATTGCTTCGTAAAATACACACATCAAAAGCCTTGCTGGACATGCTAAAGAGACTTGGAAAAGAACCGCTGAACCCGGAGGCTCTTCTGTCTCAGCTGAAGCAAGCTGTATTTAGTGTGCAGCAATCTTCGCCGCTGATTCAAGAAGGAATCAAGTATTTAGAAGAACATCTGCATGAAGTGCATTTCGGTGAGAAAGTCGTTTGCCATTGTGATGTCAATCATAATAACTGGCTATTGTCTGAAGACAACCAGCTGTATTTAATTGACTGGGACGGCGCCATGATCGCTGATCCGGCGATGGATCTAGGGCCTTTGCTGTACCACTACGTCGAAAAGCCAGCTTGGGAGAGCTGGCTGAGCATGTACGGCATTGAGTTAACAGAAAGCCTGCGGTTACGAATGGCTTGGTATGTGTTATCTGAAACAATCACTTTCATTGCCTGGCACAAAGCAAAAGGCAATGATAAGGAATTTCATGACGCAATGGAAGAACTGCATATTCTCATGAAACGTATCGTTGAATAATCAGGAATACGAATCCATCTGCTCTACCCATTGAGACAGGCTGTTCTGATGCTCTTGTATGTGTGAGTCGATGGATTTGGACGATATTCCTGATTGGCTGTAGCGGTAAACATCTTCCAGCACGTTTTTGAAGTTTGAATCGAGCTCGGTGTTTGCCATCAGCGATTTAATCACACGCTCAAGCTGCTCGTACTCTGCGACGGTTCCGCAGCAGTCCAATTGATGGTCAGTCAATATATCCTTCAATAAATGAACTTGATGCTCATAATGTAAACCCATAACGGTACACATCCCTTCAGTATCATACGGGTTAAATTGTTCAAAATAGAGCGTTTTTATGCATGTAAAAGGAGTGTTCCGGCAGACGGAAACTTCTTTTTTTATATAATCGGCCCTAGAAGGCACACTGGAAAAACGATCTTGCGGGTCTTTTTAATTCATGGTATGTTGTTAGTCGAAATAATAGATAGAGGTGTCAATCATATGAGAATGCGCCACAAGCCTTGGGCTGATGACTTTTTGGCTGAGAACGCAGATATTGCCATCAGCAATCCTGCTGATTATAAAGGAAAATGGAACACAGTGTTTGGCAACGACAATCCGATTCATATCGAAGTTGGTACAGGAAAAGGGCAATTCATTTCAGGAATGGCCAAACAAAATCCGGACATCAATTATATTGGGATTGAGTTATTTAAAAGCGTTATCGTGACAGCCGTCCAAAAAGTAAAAGACAGCGAAACGCCGAATGTAAAGCTTCTGAATATAGACGCGGACACGCTGACGGATGTGTTTGAGCCGGGTGAAGTCAAACGGGTCTACTTGAACTTTTCTGATCCGTGGCCGAAGAAACGCCACGAAAAACGCCGTCTGACATATTCCCACTTCCTCAAAAAATATGAAGAAGTAATGGGAAAAGGCGGAGCGATTCATTTTAAAACGGACAACCGCGGCTTGTTTGAGTACTCTTTGAAGAGCTTTTCTGAGTACGGCCTGCTGCTGACATATGTCAGTCTCGATTTGCATAACAGCAATCTGGAAGGCAATATTATGACAGAATATGAAGAAAAATTCTCAGCACTCGGCCAGCCGATCTATCGGGCTGAGGTTGAATGGAGAACGTAAAACAGACTCTGACAGGAGTCTGTTCAGTTTATTGACAAAATCCTAAAACAGTTTATTGTTTTAGGATTTTGTCATCTTTTCAGCGTGATTGAAAACCCTTGAAGTCTAGGAAGGGCGAGCACGGGAGCGTAGCGAATGCTAAAATTCGTGAGCACCGGAGCGCAGTCCTGACAACGAATGCAAGGGTTTGCCGACACGATGAACAGACTCTGACAGGAGTCTGTTTTTTTTATGGCCCGTTTGCTACCATGATGACAGGGGGGGATGAAAATGGAAACAATGAAAATTGGAAACATCACGTTGACCTGGCTCGATGGAGGCGTGACGCATATGGACGGAGGCGCCATGTTCGGCGTCGTTCCAAAGCCGCTATGGTCCAAAAAATATCCAGTCAATGAAAAAAACCAGATTGAACTAAGGACAGATCCTATCCTCATTCAAAAGGACGGGCTCAATATCATCGTCGACGCCGGAATTGGGTCCGGCAAGATGACTGATAAACAAAAACGAAACTATGGAGTGACACAAGAGTCGAGCGTGAAAGCATCATTAACGGCACTTGGATTGACGGTTGCTGATGTAGACGTAGTCGCTATGACACATCTTCATTTCGACCATGCATGCGGTTTAACGGAATATGAAGGAGATCAGCTCGTCTCTGTCTTTCCGAATGCAGTGATTTATGCATCAGCTGTTGAATGGAATGAAATGCGCCATCCAAATATCAGATCGAAAAATACGTATTGGAAAGAAAACTGGGAGGCTGTTGCCGGCCAAGTCAAAACCTTTGAAGACACCTTAACGATCACAGAGGGAATTACTATGCACCACACCGGAGGCCATAGCGACGGACACAGTGTACTTATATGCGAGGATGCGGGTGAAACCGCCGTACATATGGCAGATCTGATGCCGACACACGCCCACCGCAATCCGCTATGGGTGCTGGCTTACGATGATTATCCGATGACCTCTATACCGCAAAAGCAGAAGTGGCAGGCATTTGCAGCGGAAAAAGACGCTTGGTTTATTTTTTATCATGATGCTGGATTTCGCGCGCTTAAATGGGATGAGGATGGAAACATCAAAGATTCAGTCAAGCGAATGAAGCAATAGCATATTTTTATGTTTACCCTGCATGTTTTCCGGCTAATAATGCAAACCTAGTACTAATTATGCTCAGAAAGGAAGAGGCAGGGTGAAACAATTCAAAGTAACAAACGAAGGAGACATTCAAACAACATTAAGAGGCCTTGAAGTACTCTCTGTTCCTTTTTTGAACAAAGGTGTTGCTTTTACTGAGGAAGAAAGAAAAGAACTTGGTTTAAAAGGCTTTCTGCCGCCGAAGGTATTAACGATTGAAGATCAGGCGAAAAGAGCGTACGAACAATATTCCGCACAGCCTGACGATTTGAGCAAGAATGTCTATTTAACGGCACTACACGATCGGAATGAAACGCTGTTTTACCGCCTGTTAAATGACCATTTAGGGGAAATGCTCCCGATTGTCTACACGCCGACAGTCGGAACGGCGATCCAGAGATACAGCCATGAATACAGAAAGCCTAGAGGACTCTATCTGTCAATCGATGACCCGGACGGTATGAAAGAAGCATTTAAACAGTATAAAGATCAAAGCGATACGATTGATTTAATTGTTGCAACTGATGCGGAAGGAATTTTAGGAATCGGAGACTGGGGCGTCGGCGGAATCGCGATTTCTATCGGCAAACTTGCGGTTTATACGGCAGCTGCCGGCATTGACCCAAGCAGAGTGCTGGCTGTCGTTTTAGATGCGGGGACAAATCAGGAGAGCCTCTTAAACGACCCGCTTTATGTCGGCAATCAGCATTCCAGAGTGCGTGGGGAACGCTATGACCAATTTATTGACGATTATGTTGCGCTGGCAAGAGAAACGTTCCCCAATGCATTGCTGCACTGGGAGGATTTCGGAGCGAAAAATGCGCGCAGCATTTTGAAACGCTATAAAGATAAAGTATGTACATTTAATGATGATATCCAAGGTACAGGCGCTGTTTCACTGGCGGCAGTCTTATCCTGTGCAAAAGCGTCTAAAGTGCCGTTGAGGGATCACAGAGTTGTCATATTCGGAGCGGGAACAGCAGGAATCGGAATAGCTGAACAGCTGCGGGAAGCATTGGTGCGCGAAGGGCTGAGTGAGGAAGAATCATACCAGCGCTTCTGGTGCATAGACCGAGATGGGCTGTTAACAGATGATATGGATCAGCTTCTCGATTTCCAAAAGCCTTATGCCCGTCCGGCTGATGAGGTGAAGGATTATCGGCCGAACGGAGAAGGCGGGGGGATTGATCTCCTTGAAGTGGTCCGGCAGGCGAAACCGACGATCCTGATCGGGACATCAACTGTTTCCGGCGCATTTACTGAAGAAATTGTAAAAGAAATGGCTTCACACGTAAAACGTCCGGCCATTTTGCCGATGTCAAATCCGACAACTCTTTCTGAAGCAAAACCGCAGGATTTAATCGAATGGACGGAGGGCCGCGCGCTGGTCACGACAGGAAGCCCGTTTTCCCCGGTGGAATATAACGGCGTAACGTACCATATCGGCCAAGCAAACAACGCGCTTGTTTTCCCTGGTCTCGGGCTTGGAACAATTGTCACCAAATCAAAATTAATAACTGATGGCATGTTTGAAGCATGTGCACGCGCGATTGCAAGTATGGTCAATGTCGGTGTGCCTGGCGCGCCGATGCTTCCGAAAGTAGAGGATTTGCGGACTGTATCGGCAACCGTTGCAGTTGAAGTCGCTAAAACCGCAATTAAAGAAGGCGTTGCGACGGAAGAGCCTGACGACATCATACAGGCTGTGCAGGACGCGATGTGGTATCCGGTATATAAACCAATTCGCGCGATATAATAAAAAAGAGCCGCTGCATGGGCAGCGGCTTTTATTTTACGCTTGTCCGGTATTAAGAGGCGATTGTATCAATAACATCTACAATTTCCCCCGTTTTCGCATCCACCATGACCTCATACTGCTCTAATTCTCCGAAAGCTGATCGTGTAATGCCGGTTTTGTACACCTGTACCGTTTCTCCGTTCAATTTGTAAGGCTCGGGCTGGGTGTAAATCCATGATCCGTCAATCGGCCCCCGCTGCTTAAAAGCGGATTTTACGATTCGAAGCGCTTTTTCTGAAGAAATATAAGGCTTCATCACATATTGTTTCACAACGACTGCCGTACAAATGCCAAGTCCTGCTCCTAAAAGAAGATGACGCAATTTCAAAATAAAGCACCTCCTGGTTGATCGTACTTTTCATTATACAGAAACCGCCAAATCCTGTTAAGCAATACGCGGCTGATTGAGCAGATTCGGTCAGGGTGCTTGGAAAACTTGATTTTTTCTAATAAAATAAAAGGACTACATAGAAATGAGGGGAAAACATGAATCAAGAAACGAAAGCGCTTTTCCAAACACTGACGCAGCTTCCCGGCGCGCCGGGCAATGAGCATCAGGTTCGTGCTTTTATGAAGCAGGAGCTTGCTAAATATGCCGATGACATCGTTCAGGACAGACTGGGAAGTGTTTTCGGAGTCAGAAAAGGCGAAGAGGGCGCACCGAGAATCATGGTAGCCGGGCATATGGATGAAGTCGGCTTCATGGTCACATCCATTACAGACAACGGGCTGCTCAGATTCCAGACACTCGGGGGCTGGTGGAGCCAGGTGCTGCTTGCACAGCGAGTTGAAATTCAAACTGATAACGGGCCGATTCCAGGTGTGATTTCAAGCATACCGCCGCATCTGCTGACAGATGCTCAGCGAAATCGCCCGATGGATATCAAAAACATGATGATCGATATAGGAGCGGATGATAAGGAAGACGCTATCAAAATTGGCATAAAACCGGGGCAGCAGATTGTTCCTGTCTGTCCATTTACGACGATGGCAAATGAAAAGAAAATTTTATCAAAAGCGTGGGATAACCGGTATGGATGCGGCTTGAGCATTGAACTTCTGAAAGAATTGCACGGAAAAGAACTTCCGAACACGCTTTATGCGGGTGCTACGGTTCAGGAAGAAGTGGGGCTGAGAGGCGCGCAGACGGCTTCCCATATGATTAAACCAGACTTGTTTTTTGCGCTTGACGCAAGTCCGGCAAACGATATGAGCGGTGACAAAAATGAATTTGGCCAGCTTGGAAAAGGCTTTTTGCTCCGGATTCTTGACAGAACGACAGTCATGCACCGCGGAATGAGAGAATTTGTTCTTGATATGGCGGAATCACATGATATTCCATATCAATATTTTGTATCAGGCGGGGGAACAGATGCAGGGAGAGTTCATATTTCGAACAGCGGTGTTCCTTCAGCAGTTATCGGAATTTGTTCCCGCTACATTCATACGAACGCTTCTATCATTCATATTGATGATTATGCTGCTGCTAAAGAAATGCTCATCAAACTTGTAACAGCCTGCGATAAGCAGACGGTGGATGCAATTAAAGAAAATATGTAGGATTACATGAAAGCTTGTTGAACGGGGCAGTAAGCCCGGATCGACAAGCTTTTTTCTTATTCTGTTTCAAATACATAGGAAAGGGCCTTAATGGCTTGATTCACGGTTTCAACCGTTATATTTGCTTTGTTGGAAAGCTCTTTTAAAGGATGGTGGAGCGATTCCGGCCGGATGATAATCAGGGGTTTTCCTTTTGCGATTGCATATGATGCATCCATTGCCGTGTTCCACTGTTTGTATTTTTCGCCAAACAGGGCGATCACAAAGTCTGCTTTATTCATCAAGACGGCGGTTCTGAAGTTGTTCATGTCAGAGGCTTTGTCATCCTTCAAAACGGCGTTTGGCTGAACGCCCATAACTTCTTCTCCGATATTGTCTGATCGGTCATGATTCTCCATCGGCCCGACAAACGTAATCGGCAGCTTCAGTGATTTTGTTTTCTCTTTGATTTCCTCGCGCCAATTGCTGTGGATTTCTCCTGCTAAATAGACGATAAACTCCATACTGAATCCCTCCTTATGTATGTCCATCTGTAAATTTTACCCTCATGTACAAGATGTTAAACGAAACGAGCTTGATAATGCAAATGAAATATGATAATGATAATGGGAAAGCCAATCTTACATATTTCATTCGTTGCATATAAGTGGTTTTGCCGCAAGCAGTTTGGTATGATCCAAATGGACGAGTATCGATAAACCAACATGTAAGAACATAAACAACTGGAGGGATATGAAATGAAAAAAATTGAATCAACACAAGAGCTGGAAAAAGCGGTAAAGGATGATTGGGCGGTATTTATGTTTTCAGCAGATTGGTGCCCGGATTGCCGTTTTGTAGAGCCTTTTCTGCCTGAACTGGAAGCGAACTTCCCTGAATTCACTTACTACTACGTAGACCGCGACAAATTCATTGATACGTGTGCAGAGTGGGAAATTTACGGCATCCCAAGCTTTGTGGTTTTTAATGAAGGAAAAGAAGTAAATCGTTTTGTGAGCAAAGACCGCAAAACGAAAGAAGAAATTGAAAAGTTTTTAACAGACTCTCTCGCTAAAGCGTAAAGGAGGACATCGGTTTGAAAATGACCTCAAGGAAGCTGTCAGATATACTGAAACAGCGCCTTCAGCACGAGAATCGCTCCTTTCTGTTTGACAGAGAAAAAGACACCCTCCGTGTTGAGGATCAAACGACCAAAAAAGGAATTACGCTCGACCTGCCGCCAATTATTGCAAAATGGGAACTGAAAAAAGACGAAGCCATTGATGAGATTGTGTACTATGTCTCCGAAGCAATGACGGCAATGGAAGGGAAGGCTCAGGAAATGACCGGAAAAGAAAGCCGCATTTATCCGGTTATCCGCTCAACTTCTTTCCCGGACAAGTCCAGCGAAGATATTCCGCTCATTTATGATGATCATACTGCAGAGACAAGAATTTATTACGCGCTAGATCTAGGGAAAACCTATCGTTTAATTGATCAGCGCATGCTCGAGAAGGAAAACTGGACAAAAGAGCGGATCAGAGAGACGGCTGCATTTAATCTCCGTTCCCTGCCGACGGTTGTCAAAGAGGATACGGTTGCCGGCAATTACTTTTATTTCTTCAGAGCAAACGACGGTTACGACGCCAGCCGGATTCTGAACGAAGCGATTTTAAATGAATACAAGCAACGTGCAGAAGGTGAGCTGGCGATCTCTGTTCCTCATCAGGACGTGCTGATTCTTGCTGACATCCGGAATGAATCGGGGTATGATATTCTAGGACAAATGTCGATGAGCTTCTTTGCAGGCGGCACCGTTCCGATTACCGCCCTTTCATTTTTGTACAATGAAGGAAAGCTGGAACCGGTGTTCATCCTGGCGAAAAGCCGTCCGAAAAAGGATTAGAAAGGATTTTTACTTATGAACGCTTTTTATAATAAAGAAGGTGTAGGAGACACGCTTCTGATCTCTCTTAAAGACGTGACACGCGAACAAATAGGCTATGAAAAACATGGCGACGTCGCCAAAATGTTCAATAACGAAACAAAGGAAACCACGGGCTTCAACATTTTCAATGCATCTTCTTACTTGACCATTGATGAAAACGGCCCTGTTGCGCTCTCAGAAACATTCGTGCAAGATGTGAATGAGATTCTAAACAGAAACGGCGTTGAAGAAACATTAGTCGTTGATTTATCTCCGAAGTTTGTTGTGGGATATGTGGTATCAAAAGAAAAACATCCGAATGCGGATAAATTAAGCGTATGTAAAGTCAATGTAGGAGAAGAAACGCTTCAGATCGTCTGCGGTGCGCCTAACGTTGACCAAGGCCAAAAAGTTGTTGTTGCCAAAGTAGGCGCTGTGATGCCGAGCGGACTTGTTATTAAGGATGCCGAGCTTCGCGGCGTTCCGTCAAGCGGAATGATCTGCTCAGCAAAAGAGCTCTCTTTGCCGGATGCCCCTGCTGAAAAAGGAATTCTGGTGTTAGAAGGAGACCATGAAGCGGGAGATGCATTTCAGTTTTAGACTCCCATAAATCCGCCCAAAAAAACGAATCATGTGAAAAGCCGCTAAGCCCTTGTTTAGCGGCTTTATTTTGCTGAAAGCTTAATCTTTTCTGGGCCGACCAGCAATGGTATACTAAAAACCGTCCCAGAAAACTATAAGGGAGTTAGAGATAAATTATGAGTTGGCTTCATAAATTTTTTGATTTGTTTTTAGGCGAGAGCGAAGAGAAGGCTGAACGGGAGACAAAACCCGCTCAAATGCCGCAGCAACAAGAAGTACATCATCATCCTGAAGGACAATTAAAAAGGTTGGAAGATCCTAAAATATATTATGAATATCCAAAAGGCAAGTTCCGTTTTCCGATCGTGCCTGACGGATACAAAAATCAAGACTTAAGAAGGCGCCGCGGTGCACCATCGGACGAACCGAAACCCGCGCCTCGTCCAAGCGCTGCACCATACAGGGAACGTTCCAAAGGTGAAAAAGAGCAGCATACATATCAAACATCAGAGCCGGCGAAGAAACCGTTTAAACCGACAAATATCCCTTCGCCTATATATGGTTTCAATCAAAAACCATCCGTCAAAAAGGATGTGCCGAAACAGCCTTCTGAAACCTTGAAGGCACCGGACAAATCTGTAAAAGAGAAAGTCACTCTGCTGTCAGAAGAGATCGAACGTGAACGCGGCTATCTTGCGCCAGACAGACCGGAGCAGTCCAAAAAAGAAGCGGATAGTCAATTCGAAGAACAGCCTTCTGGCATCTTAAACGGAACGGCTGAAGGGCATGAAGAAGCGCTGGCGCAGCGCCCAGCCGAAGAGCGGTCAAACAAGAGAGTGCCATCTGCTAGCATTGAGGCGGAAAAAGAGACGCCTTTCTTCTCGGCAGGACAAAATGAAGAGCAAACAGCGCCTGAGACACTGGCAGATATGGTGGCTGAGACACAAGAAGGCCTTACAGGCAGTGAAGTAAGCCGTGAAGACATCATGCCTGCAACGGATGAGACTCTAGAAGAACAAAAGGAACAACAGTCAGAGGAAGTAGAAGAGCCTGTGTTCCGCGGTGAACAAAATGAAGAGCAAACAGTATCTGAATCTCTGACAGATCCAGTATCTGAGGCCGAAGTAGCAGAAGAGCCGTCAGACAGCTCTGTAAACAATTATCACGAAATCTCGGCAGAAGCTTCTGAGACCCTATCTGTTCAAGAAGAGCAAATGGAAATTCAACAGAAAGAGCCTTCTTTATTTACAGATCATGAGTATTCATCATCTGAGGCTATGACTCAAGCAGAAACTGATGCCAAAGAATCAGAAGAGCCATCAGACAGCATAATAAATAATCAGTACGACATCCCGGGAGAAACTGAGGACGCGAAGATAGATGTTCAGCCAGACAGCCATACAGAATCGGTTGAGAATGACGGCTTGGAGCGGGATTCCGGACCGTTTGCTGCAGCCCCTGAAAATCCGCAGGGAATTCGTGCGAACGGAACACAACCAGCTATAGAGGAGCCGCAAAAAAGACCTGTCATGCAGGAGAAACGGGCTGAACGAAGCGCATCTCCTCAAAAAGGGCCGTCCGTTCCTTTTAATGTCATGATGCTGAAAAGAGATACGCATAAGCAGCAAAAAGCAGAGGAGCGCCGCGGCAGCTATGTGTTTCCGAATGTCTCACTGCTTGATGTCCCGCCAGCGCAAGTTCAGGACGATACTGCGTGGATCGAAGAACAGCGTCAGCTTCTTGATTTGACCCTGAAAAATTTCAATGTCCGCGCCAATGTGGTCCATGTGACCCAGGGTCCGTCTGTTACAAGATTTGAAGTGCATCCTGAACCAGGCGTAAAGGTGAATAAAATCACCAATTTATCTGATGATATTAAACTCAGCCTGTCTGCAAGAGATATTCGGATTGAAGCGCCGATTCCTGGGAAAAACACAATCGGAATTGAAGTGCCGAACCGCTCGAGCAAGGTGGTTGATTTGCGCCAGATGATTCGCAGCTCAGCTTTCAGGACAAGCAAGTCACCGCTCACGGCTGCGCTGGGATTGGATATCTCAGGAAACCCTGTCGTTATCGACTTAAAGAAAATGCCGCATGGATTGATTGCCGGCGCTACGGGCTCGGGAAAAAGCGTTTGCATCAATACAATATTAGTCAGCCTGCTTTATAAAGCCGATCCGAGTGAGGTAAAGGTGCTGCTGATTGATCCGAAAATGGTAGAGCTGGCCCCTTACAACAAAATTCCTCATCTTGTCAGCCCGGTCATTACTGACGCTAAAGCGGCAACGGCTGCTTTAAAATGGGTTGTTGAGGAAATGGAGCGGCGCTATGAGCTGTTTGCCCATTCAGGTGTCCGCGACATTGACCGCTTTAATCAATTAACCGCTGATCACCACACGGGCGAAAAGCTGCCGTATTTAGTTGTGGTTATTGATGAGCTTGCTGATTTGATGATGGTGGCTCCAAATGATGTAGAAGAGAGCATTGCCCGGATCGCCCAAAAAGCCAGAGCGTGCGGAATTCATCTGCTTGTCGCAACTCAGCGGCCGTCGGTCGATGTCATTACCGGTCTAATTAAGGCGAATATCCCGACGAGAATCGCATTTTCTGTCTCAAGCCAGGTTGATTCCCGCACGATCATTGACATCGCCGGTGCAGAAAAGCTTCTTGGAAAAGGGGATATGCTCTTTTTGGAAAACGGCTCGGGAAAACCTGTCCGCCTGCAAGGTAACTTTGTGTCGGACCGCGAAATCGACCGCGTTGTTTCCCACGTCAGAAAACAAATGCCGCCAACCTATTTATTTGAACAAGAAGAGCTTGTAAGACAGGGGTCAGCGCTGAAAGAAGAGGATGAACTGTTTTACGAAGCGTGTGAGTTTGTTGTTGAGCAAAACAGCGCGAGTACTTCAAGTCTGCAAAGAAGGTTCAGAATCGGGTACAATCGCGCGGCAAGGCTGATCGATATGATGGAAGCGGAAGGCATGATCTCTGAGGCAAAAGGAAGCAAGCCTCGTGAGGTGCTGATCACAGCAAGTGATTTAATAAAAGAATAATATAGGTTCATTTTCACACTAAACATGGTATGATAGTGTTTAGAGCATTTAACAGCTATGCCGCTTTACAGCAGATGTGCATAGATTAATCTTGATATCTAGGTTTAAACGGAAAGAAATAACCGGATACTGAACATAACAAAACATATAAAATACGCCGCTAAGTGCGGCTTTTCAGCCGCCGCGGTCGCAAATTGAAATGAGCGTCATATACTGGGGAACAGATAGACGTTTGTTGGAGGTACAATTATGACTGTTTATCATTTTGTTGGAATAAAAGGGACCGGTATGAGTCCGCTTGCCCAAATACTTCATGATAATGGATATACTGTCCAAGGATCGGATATCGAAAAATTTATTTTTACGCAAACAGCGCTTGAAAAAAGAAATATTACGATTCTTCCATTTAGCGCGGATAATATCAAACCCGGCATGACAGTCATCGCCGGAAACGCATTCCCAGACACGCATCCTGAAATTGAAAAAGCCGTGTCTGACGGAATTCCGGTGATACGTTATCATAAGTTTTTAGGCGACTACATGAAAAAATTCACTAGTGTTGCTGTTACGGGCGCACACGGCAAAACGTCGACTACGGGTCTGCTGGCTCACGTGATCCAAAACGCAAAACCGACGTCTTTCTTAATCGGGGACGGAACAGGCCAGGGAAATGAAAACAGTGAATACTTTGTGTTTGAAGCGTGCGAATACCGCCGCCATTTCTTAAGCTATCAGCCAGACTACGCGATTATGACGAATATTGATTTTGACCATCCTGATTACTTCTCAAGCATTGACGATGTGTTTGATGCATTCCAAGAGATGGCTCTTCAAGTCAACAAAGGGATTATTGCCTGCGGAGACGATGAGCACCTGCCGAAAATCCATGCGAACGTCCCGGTTGTGTATTACGGCACGGGGGAAGAAAATGATTTTCAAGCCAGAAACATCGTAAAAAGCACGGAAGGGACAACTTTCGATGTATTTGTCCGCAATACATTCTATGATACGTTTTATATTCCTGCGTACGGCCACCACAATGTATTAAACTCATTGGCGGTCATCGCGTTATGCCATTATGAAGAAATTGATTCCAGCATCATTAAGCATGCCCTCAAATCATTCGGCGGCGTCAAACGCAGATTCAATGAGAAGCAGCTCGGGGATCAAGTGCTGATAGATGATTACGCTCATCACCCGACAGAAATAAAAGTGACGATTGAGGCGGCAAGACAGAAATACCCTGATCGTGAAATCGTCGCGGTATTTCAGCCTCATACATTTACGCGGACGCAGCAATTCCTTGACGAATTCGCAGAAAGCCTGAGCGGGGCTGACTGTGTGTATTTATGCGATATTTTCGGCTCAGCCCGGGAGAATGCAGGAAAGCTGACAATCGGCGACCTGCAAGGAAAAATTCATAACGCTAAGCTGATTGAAGAAGATGATACATCTGTTTTAAAAGCTCATGAAAAAGCCGTTCTCATCTTTATGGGAGCAGGAGATATCCAAAAATATATGAGAGCCTACGAAAACGTTATGGCATAATAAAAAAGCAGTGATCTCACTGCTTTTTATTTATCTGATGGAAAAGCTTGTTAAAGGATTTTCCTACATAGTGGAGAATAATATGTATACAGCCCAGTACACATGTTTATGATTGAAGAAAACGGGTAAACAGCAGTATATCCTGCAGCAAGGAGGTTTGAGATGATTATTATTCTTTATTTAAGCGTTGCACTGATCGCAGTCGCATTTCTGGTATTAGTGATCTACTTGTCTAAAACATTGAAGTCACTGCAGCTGACACTAAAACACGTCGCATCCACTCTCGAGGGGCTGGAGGGACAAATGAAAGGCATTACAACTGAAACAGCCGAGCTTTTACATAAGACCAACCGCCTGGCTGAAGATATTCAGGAAAAATCAGAAAAGCTGAACACGGTCGTTCATGCTGTTCAAGGGGTGGGAACTTCTGTACAGCAGTTCAATACATCCATGAAACAGGCGGCAGGGTCTGTATCGGCATCAGTAAGAGAAAATCAAGACAAGATCAATCAAGTTGTCACATGGGGCCAAGCAGCAATGGAAATGTGGGAGAAATGGAAGCAAAAGAAAAAATCAACCCTGTAAGAGAAAAAAACACTATGAGGAGGAATAATGATGAGTAAAGATGGAATTAATAGTAAAGATTTTTTAATCGGAACTTTAATCGGGGGAATCATCGGTGCCACTACCGCTCTTTTCCTAGCGCCTAAATCAGGCAAAGAACTTCGCGACGATCTCGGCAGCCAAGCTGTTGCTTTACGGGACAAAACTGACAAAATGACAGCAGATGCGAAGGAAAAAGGCACGCAATATGTCAGCATTGCAAAAGACAAAACATCCAACATTACACAGCTTGTAGCGGATCAGTCAGGGCAGATCATGAACAAGGTGAAGGATTTAAGAGACCGTTCCAAATCTGCTAAAACAGATTCATCAACTGATATGCAAGAGATGAGAGAAGAAGCGATGCAGGCGGCAGACGAAACAAAAGATCAAGTCCTTCAAGCGAAAGAAGATGTAAAAGACGAACTGAAAGATGCACAAAAGCAGGCTGAGCATATCAACCGCTGAGCCGGGAAGGAAGATCTTGAATCATGGCAAAACAACTTATTCAATCTGAGGAAGAATTTAAACGCATTGCAGAACAGGAAGGCACTTTCGTCTTCTTTAAACACAGTACTACATGCCCGATCAGCCAGGCAGCATTTCATGAGTTTAATGCCTTTGCAAATCAGCATGAGGATGTGCCGGCTTACTATCTGCAAGTACAAGAAGCACGGCCGCTGTCAAATTTCATCGCAGAAACATACAGCATAAAGCACGAAAGCCCTCAGGTTTTCGTCATCCAAAACGGTGAAGTGAAATGGCATACCTCACATTCACAAATTACAGAAGCGGCCATTGAGCAGCATTTATCATAGAAAAAAGCGTCCAGATACTTTCTGGCGCTTTTTTTTTGAAAAAACCCTTGAACATTGCCCTCACATCATGTAGGATAGCTTCATAGATTACTTTATCACTTAAAAGCGTTTGGGTAATAAAGTAGCGTTTTTATAAAATTTTTTGTATTTCAGTATTTCCATTTGGAATTACTTATAGTAAGATGCATGATAACTACAAAATAAAAAAATGAATGTGCAGGGAAAGGATGAAAATAATGAGCAACACAGAATTGGAGCTTTTAAGGCAGAAAGCAGACGAATTAAACCTACAAATTTTAAAATTAATCAACGAACGCGGAAATGTTGTAAAAGAGATCGGTAAAGCGAAGGAAGCACAGGGTGTCAACCGATTTGATCCTGTCAGAGAACGCACAATGTTAAACAATATCATTGAAAACAATGACGGGCCGTTCGAAAATTCTACCATCCAGCACATTTTTAAAGAGATATTCAAAGCCGGTTTAGAGCTTCAGGAAGAAGATCACAGCAAAGCGCTGCTTGTCTCCCGTAAGAAAAAACCTGAAGATACAATTGTAGATATCAAAGGTGAAAAAATCGGAGACGGCCAGCAAAGATTCATTGTCGGCCCATGTGCAGTAGAGAGCTACGAGCAGGTGGCTGAAGTGGCTGCAGCTGCGAAAAAACAAGGAATTAAAATTCTGCGCGGAGGAGCCTTTAAGCCTCGTACGAGCCCATATGATTTCCAAGGGCTTGGTGTTGAAGGCCTTCAAATCTTAAAACGTGTAGCGGACGAATTTGATCTGGCAGTGATCAGTGAAATCGTAACTCCGGCTCATATCGAAGAAGCGCTGGACTACATTGATGTCATTCAAATCGGAGCGCGCAACATGCAAAACTTCGAGTTGCTGAAAGCGGCCGGCGCAGTGAAAAAGCCAGTGCTTCTGAAGCGCGGACTTGCTGCAACGATCTCTGAATTCATCAATGCCGCTGAATACATTATGTCACAAGGAAACGACCAAATTATCCTTTGTGAGCGCGGTATCAGAACATACGAAACAGCAACGAGAAACACACTGGATATTTCTGCTGTACCGATTTTGAAACAAGAAACGCATTTGCCTGTCTTTGTTGATGTTACGCATTCAACCGGCCGCCGCGACCTCTTGCTTCCGACAGCTAAAGCCGCTTTAGCAATCGGTGCAGACGGCGTAATGGCTGAGGTTCACCCTGATCCGTCAGTCGCACTTTCTGACTCTGCTCAGCAAATGGCGATTCCTGAATTCGAAAAATGGCTGAATGAACTGAAACCTATGGTTAAAGTCAACGCTTAATTGAACAATACAAAAGGCCGCGTCTGCGGCTTTTTTTTATGCTTTCTCGTTTAATTAGTTATAAAATCCAAGTATACGTTTTCATCATCTATAAAAACGTGTATAATTTCATGAGAAGTATATAAATTTGATGAATAATGAAAAATAATGTACACTACTGACTTACGCTTACAAATCATAAACGACATAAATTCGGACATTATGACATTTCTCTACATAAAGTGTTTATGCTATAGATAAGGATAAGTGTATCCAGTAAAAGGAGTGGTTTTAGGATGAGCAATATTACGATCTACGATGTAGCGAGAGAAGCTAATGTAAGCATGGCAACTGTTTCCCGTGTCGTGAACGGCAACCCGAATGTAAAACCGACAACGCGGAAAAAAGTCTTGGAAGCTATTGACCGTCTCGGCTACCGTCCAAACGCGGTGGCAAGAGGCTTGGCGAGCAAAAAAACAACAACTGTAGGTGTCATCATTCCCGATATCTCAAGCATTTTCTATTCAGAGCTTGCGCGCGGAATTGAAGATATCGCGACAATGTATAAATACAATATTATTTTAAGCAACTCTGACCAAAACATGGAGAAAGAGCTTCACCTGTTAAACACAATGCTCGGCAAACAAGTGGATGGCATCGTGTTTATGGGCGGAAACATTACAGACGAGCATGTTGCGGAATTTAAGCGTTCACCAGTGCCGATTGTACTTGCCGCTTCTGTAGAAGAGCAGGAGGAAACACCGTCAGTCGCAATCGATTACGAACAGGCGATTTATGATGCAGTGAAGCTTTTGGTTGATAAAGGACATACAGATATCGCATTCGTTTCCGGACCAATGACAGAACCGATCAACCGCTCGAAAAAACTGCAAGGCTACAAACGCGCGCTTGAAGAAGCGAATCTTCCGTTTAATGAACAATTTGTCGCTGAAGGGGATTACACATATGATTCCGGACTTGAAGCGCTGCAGCATTTGATGAGCCTGGACAAAAAACCGACAGCCATTCTTTCTGCAACTGATGAAATGGCTCTTGGCATTATCCATGCGGCTCAGGATCAAGGCTTATCCATTCCTGAGGATCTTGAGATTATCGGCTTTGATAATACGAGATTAAGCCTCATGGTTCGTCCGCAGCTTTCAACAGTTGTTCAGCCGACATATGATATTGGCGCCGTTGCGATGAGACTGCTGACGAAGCTCATGAATAAAGAGCCGGTTGAAGAGCATATCGTCGAACTGCCGCACCGTATAGAACTAAGAAAGTCAACCAAGTCATAAGAAAAACAAGAGAGCAAGCTTCACCTCTAAGGTGAATTCTTGCTTTTTTCATGGGGAGAAATGATGAAACGTTTTGATTATCTTACACCTGTTGGTTTTGTGTTAGGAACAATTATTATTGTTATCGGAATTATTTCGGGGTCGGGAGTAAGCGGTTTCCGCTCTTTTCTTGATCTGACCTCTTTCTTTATCGTAACAGGGGGACTTTGCGCCGCTGTTTTTATCAGTTTTCCGCCGAGAGAGCTGAAAAAAGCGCCCTTTGTATTAAAGCAGGCATTTATCCGCCAGGAAGACAATGTGAAAGATCTTGTGAAAACCTTTGTCTCTCTTTCCGATCACGCGCGTAAACACGGGCTTTTATCATTGGATGATCAGGCTCGGGAAATCAAAGATCCATTCTTGAAAAAAGGGCTGCTTTTAGCAATTGACGGCTGGGATGAAGAAACGATTCGGCTTGTCATGGATTCAGAAATCGCAGCAATGGAGGAACGGCACCGCAAAGGACGGCGTGTTTTTGAAAAAGCGGGAGAATTTGCTCCGGCATGGGGAATGATCGGAACACTCGTCGGGCTCGTGCTGATGCTCAAAAACTTAAATGATCCGCATATGCTTGGACCGAATATGGCCGTTGCGCTTCTGACGACCTTATACGGTTCATTGCTGGCAAACATGGTCTTCAACCCGATTGCTGCTAAGCTCGAAGAAAAAACAGAAAGTGAAATCTTCATCAAGCAGGTAATGGTGGAAGGCATTATCGGAATCCAATCCGGAAAAAATCCTCGTAATCTCGAAAGCCAGCTCGTCGTTTTCAGCTCCCGGGAAGAATGGCGGAAGCAGCCAAATCAAGTAAAAACAAAAAAGGGATCTGTACATGAAGCTTAGAAGAGAACGTTTTGACAGAAGGAATCGAAGCGGGAAAAACAGCCAATCATCATCCAACTGGATGGTCACCTTTTCAGATTTGATCACCTTGATCCTTGTGTTCTTTATTTTACTTTTTTCCATGTCCCAAATCGATCTGCAAAAATTTAAAGCGGCAGTCGATTCGATCCAAAAGGAAGGCGGCGGGCTCCAGCCGGACCAAACGTCCATAGAAAAAAAGGCTGCCTCGCCGGCTGAGGCGAAGAAGCAAGAGGATCAGCAGGATCAGCTTCTCAAGAAAGTAAATACATATATAAAAGACAATCATTTGAAGGCCCAAATGACAGCCAAACGGGATGAACGCGGTGTCGTGCTCGTTCTGCAGGAGGCTGTGCTGTTTGATTCAGGTGAGGCAAAGGTACTGAAAAATGCTGAAACACTTCTTCACCAAATTGCCTTTCTTCTTCAAACAATTCCAAATGACATTCAGGTGGAGGGCCATACAGACAGCCGAAACATCTCGACATACCGATACCCGTCTAACTGGGAGCTGTCAGCAGCACGGGCAAGCGGTGTTATTCAATATTTCACATCAAAGGAAAAACTTCCCTCGAAGCGCTTTATCGCTGTCGGTTATGCGGATACAAAGCCTGTAAAGGATAACAAGACAAACGAACATATGAAGGAAAACCGGCGTGTGGAAATCGTCATCAAAAAATAAAACGACCTCTTCGTAAAGGTCGTTTTTATTTTGTTTTCTGCTGCTGCTCGGATCGTATCGCATATAATGCTTTGCTGACGGTTTGCGCATTTTTCTCTGTAATTTCTGGCTTGCGGGGAATCGGAGGATATAAATCGGCTGGATCTCTCCAGCTGGACGGAAGGGTGACGGGGCATTGTTTTTGCCATTTAGCGATCCATTCCGGCGGGATATCGTTTCCTGGATCAATTCCCTTCATTTCAAGCCATATTCTGGCCCAGGCACGGGGCACGACACGCCAAATATCATAGCCGCCGCCTCCCACTGCAATCCATCTTCCTCCGCAATATTGGTGCGCTAAAGTGTGTGCAAGCCGGGGGATTTCTTCGTATATGTTGATTGTTGCTGATAAATGTGTCAGCGGGTCATAGTAATGGGCATCGGCACCGTTTTGGCTGATAATGACATCCGGCTGGAAATAAGCAGCGACTTCGGAAGCTGCTGTCTGGTAAGCCTCTAGAAAAGAATCATCCTCTGTAAAAGCGTCAAGCGGGATATTAAAGGAATAGCCATATCCTTTTCCACTGCCTTTTTCCTGGATCTGGCCGGTTCCGGGGAATAAATACCTTCCTGTCTCATGAATGGACAGCGTGCATACGTCAGGGTTATCGTAAAATGTAAATTGCACACCGTCTCCATGGTGGGCGTCCGTATCAATATAGAGCACTCTTGCTCTGTATTTTTTCTGGATATATTGAATCGTCACAGCGCTGTCGTTGTATATGCAAAACCCTGAAGCTCTCCCTCGAAAGCCGTGATGTAGGCCTCCTCCAAGGTTAGCAGCATGCAGGGCTTGTCCTGACATCACCCAGTCTGCGGCCGTTAAGGTGCCGCCGACTAAGAGTGATGCCGCTTCGTGCATGCCGGCAAAGACGGGTGTATCTTCTGTACCGAGCCCGTAGCTTTCTCCTTCTTCAGCGGGAAGCTTTCCGGCGCCCGCAAGCTTGACCGCCTGGATGTAATCATCCGTATGGACAAGAGCAAGCTCTTCTTCTTCCGCGAGTCTGGGTCTGACAATGTCTCCATCATCAAAGGCATTGATCGTCTTGAGCAAATCGTATGTTAACAGAACCCGCTGCTGATTAAAGGGATGTTCCTGATGAAACATATAGGTTTGATACGATGGAGAATAGATAAATACACTGTCTCTCATAGCAGATCCCTTTGCTCTGACGGCCAGACGACGTGGTGTCCATTTCTTTGTAATTCCTGCAAAAACGGCAGCGGATTCATCGTTTTTACACGGAAGACAAGCACTTTTACACCGTGATCGTCATGCGGATAGACAAGCACGCTTAATATTTTTACTTGGAGGTCTTGGCAAAGGCTGCTGATTTCCGTGAGGCTTTTGGTGATATCGTTTACTTTTATTTCAATTTGCGATCCCGGCTGGTCAGCGCCTGTCAATTTGACAAATGTCCGCAATAAATCCGTTTTCGTCAAAATGCCTATTAATTTTTGATGCTGCACCACTGGAAGGCATCCGATGCCATGCTCGTAGAAAACAGCAGATATTTCTTCGACAAAATCAAGCGGGTGGGCGCAGACGACATCTTTTTTCATAATAGAATCTACGCTTCGTGTGAGAAATCGGCTTCGTTTGCTTTCTTCAAAAATACTCGGGCTGGCCTGTTTCATGTCTCTGTCTGTAATCATGCCAATCACATGGCAGTCTTCATCTACGACAGGCAGATGCCTGATATGGAATTCCTTCAGTTTGCATATTGCTGTTTCAAGCGTATCCGTCTTCGTTAATGTAATGACATCCCTTTTCATGATTTGTTCAACAATCATTATTTTTTCCCCTTTGTCAGTGTCAGTTAATACATAAAACGATGATAAAAACGGAGCCTGTCAAATTGTTCAATTGATTCTTGGCTGACGTTTTTTCCGATGCGTGCCATCAGGCAGTTTGCAGGGTGGGAGCTGATCTCAGGCTCATCCGTCGCAAACCAGACCAATCCGCCTGCATTCATCATCTTCTCCATGAGCTTTCTGTATTCCCACACATCTTTTTTCATCCCTTTTAAATCCCAATGCCAGTAATATTCCGTCGTCATTACGATATAGTTTTCCATTTGCTCATCCATCATGCTGACGGTTAGAAGCGTCTTTCCGACAGAACATCCCCGATAGGCTGGCGCCACCTCAATGGCCCCGAGCTCAAGCAAATCCTCCATATTTCCTTCAGACCATCTTTCGAGCGGGTCAGGATATAAATACGTCACATAGCCGATAATCGTTCGGCCGTCTCTGGCAATGATAATGCGCCCTTCGGGAAGGCCGGCAATGTCGACTAGCGCTTCATGCTGCTCACGGGGCGGGCGAAATGCGGTTAAATCGTTATGAAACTCGTAACCTGCCAAATCCTCTGGAGAGACAGGCCCTTCTATCAGTAAGGAGCCGGTTGCTGTTTTGATGTTTGCTGAATGGTATGTTTTATGATGTTCCACTGATCCACCGTCCCATCAATTCTTATAAAAATACATGCCTTCTTTAAGAATAACAAATTATAAAGCGTTTTCAACATGGTTTATATTTTAAAAATTGAGAAGAATATGAATATATACTATAATAAATGTGACAACTTCAGCAAAGGGGGATGTTTGGGCATGAATTTGAAAGCGTTACCAGCAGTGGAAGGGGATCATCATTTAAAAAATTATGAAGAAACGTACCGGCATTTTGATTGGGCCGAGGCAGAGAAACATTTCTCCTGGCATGAGACAGGGAAACTGAATGCGGCGTATGAAGCGATTGACCGCCATGCCGAATCGTTTCGAAAAAACAAAGTAGCGCTTTATTATAAAGACGCAAATCGGGATGAAAAATACACTTTTAAAGAAATGAAGGAAGAATCAAACAGAGCCGGGAATGTGCTGAGACGGTATGGAAATGTGGAAAAAGGGGACCGCGTTTTTATTTTTATGCCGAGATCACCCGAGCTTTATTTTATTATGCTTGGCGCCATCAAAATTGGCGCCATCGCTGGGCCGCTGTTCGAAGCATTTATGGAGGGGGCGGTGAAGGACCGGCTTGAAAATAGCGAAGCGAAGGTTATTGTCACAACGCCTGAGCTGCTGGAGAGAATACCGGCTGACAAACTGCCTCATTTACAGCATATATTCGTAGTCGGCGGAGAGGCTGAGAGCGGCACAAACATCATCAGTTATGATGAAGCAGCTGAGCAGGAAAGCACAAGACTGGATATCGAATGGATGGACAAAAAAGACGGCTATCTGCTTCACTATACATCTGGTTCTACTGGAACGCCAAAGGG
Organism: Bacillus sp. NS1; assembly: GCF_058248265.1. NCBI lineage: Bacteria > Bacillati > Bacillota > Bacilli > Caryophanales > Bacillaceae > Bacillus > Bacillus sp. NS1. The sequence continues at coordinate 133,900 of NZ_JBZAZF010000003.1, forward strand.
TGTGCTTCATGTCCATGAAGCGATGATTCAGCAATATCAGACAGGGAAGTGGGTTCTTGATTTAAAGGAAGAAGACATTTACTGGTGCACAGCTGACCCGGGCTGGGTGACAGGTACGGTATACGGCATTTTTGCACCGTGGCTGAACGGAGCGACAAATGTCATCGTCGGCGGCCGTTTCAGCCCGGAAAGCTGGTATGGAACGATTGAAAAGCTTGGCGTCAATGTCTGGTACAGCGCGCCGACCGCGTTTCGAATGCTGATGGGAGCGGGAGATGAGATGGCTGCGAAATATGATCTAACCTCACTCCGGCATGTGCTCAGTGTCGGTGAACCGTTAAATCCAGAAGTCATCAGATGGGGGCATAAAGTCTTTAACAAACGAATCCATGATACATGGTGGATGACAGAAACGGGCAGTCAGCTCATCTGCAACTATCCTTGCATGGATATTAAACCGGGCTCAATGGGTAAGCCGATTCCCGGTGTGGAGGCAGCAATCGTTGACAATCAGGGCAACGAGCTTCCGCCGTACAGAATGGGCAATCTCGCCATTAAAAAGGGCTGGCCTTCCATGATGCATACCATTTGGAATAACCCTGAAAAGTATGAATCGTATTTCATGCCGGGTGGCTGGTATGTCTCTGGGGATTCTGCTTACATGGATGATGAGGGATATTTTTGGTTCCAGGGCAGAGTCGATGACGTCATTATGACGTCCGGTGAGCGCGTCGGCCCATTTGAAGTGGAAAGCAAACTTGTCGAGCACCCGGCCATTGCAGAAGCAGGCGTAATCGGAAAGCCTGATCCGGTACGGGGAGAAATCATTAAAGCCTTTATCGCACTCCGAGAAGGATTTGAGCCGTCTGATAAACTGAAAGAAGAGATCCGTCTATTTGTGAAGCAGGGTCTTGCAGCCCATGCGGCACCGCGTGAAATTGAATTTAAAGATAAGCTTCCAAAAACCCGGAGCGGAAAGATCATGAGACGTGTGCTGAAGGCGTGGGAGCTCAATCTGCCGGCTGGAGATCTGTCAACGATGGAGGATTAAAAGGCGACGTTGACACGGGATTTTATTTATGTTAAAAATGATATAGCTTCATATGAAAAGGTAAAGATTGAGACAAGTAGAATATCCTTACGTTCCAGAGAGCTGATGGCCGGTGAAAATCAGCACAGACGGATATATCGAATACACTCATGAACCGCTTTTGCAAACAAAGCCGGCCAGGCTTTCAGTAGTGAAAGAACGGACCTGATCCGTTATCAGGCAAAGTGATAAGACGAATGTTTTGCATTCTCTTATTAGTAGGGTGGTACCGCGATAATCAATCGTCCCTTCGTGTAAACGAAGGGGCGTTTTTTATTTTAATTAAAAAAGGAGCTTTATCTTATGACAAACTTACTTGAAGACTTATCCTTCCGCGGATTGATTCAGCAAATGACGGATGAAGAAGGATTAAATAAACAGCTGAATGAAGAAAAAATCCGCCTGTACTCAGGCTTTGACCCGACAGCAGACAGCTTGCATATCGGACACCTGCTGCCTATTTTAACACTTCGCCGTTTCCAGCTTGCGGGGCATCATCCAATTGCGCTTGTGGGCGGCGCGACGGGCCTCATTGGCGATCCGAGCGGAAAAAAAGCGGAGCGTACATTAAACACTGCTGACATCGTATCCGAATGGTCCCAAAAAATTAAAAACCAGCTGTCCAGATTTTTAGATTTCGATGCAGCAGAAAATCCTGCTGTCATTGCGAACAACTTTGACTGGATCGGCAAAATGAATGTGATCGACTTCCTTCGTGATGTCGGTAAAAACTTCGGCATCAATTACATGCTGGCAAAAGACACGGTCAGCTCAAGAATTGAATCCGGCATTTCATACACGGAATTCAGCTACATGATTCTTCAATCTTATGATTTTTTAAATCTGTACAGAGATAAAAACTGTAAGCTGCAAATCGGCGGAAGCGATCAGTGGGGAAACATCACAGCGGGTCTTGAACTGATCAGAAAATCAGAAGAAGAAGGAGCAAAAGCGTTTGGCCTTACCATTCCGCTTGTCACAAAAGCAGACGGCACGAAGTTCGGAAAAACGGAAGGCGGCGCTATCTGGCTTGATAAGGAAAAAACATCGCCGTATGAATTCTATCAATTCTGGATCAACACAGATGACCGTGACGTTGTCAAATACTTAAAATACTTTACGTTCCTATCAAAAGAAGAAATTGAAGCATACGCTGAAAAAACAGAAACGGCGCCTGAAAAGCGTGAAGCGCAAAAACGCCTGGCAGAAGAAGTGACAGCGCTCGTTCATGGACGTGATGCGCTGGAGCAAGCTATCAACATCTCCCAAGCGTTGTTCAGCGGCAATATTAAAGAGCTTTCCGCCCAAGACGTTAAAGTCGGCTTTAAAGATGTTCCATCTATGGAAGCTGACAGCAGCCAAGAGCTTTCACTTGTAGATGTATTGGTGCAATCTACATTATCTCCATCTAAACGCCAGGCCCGTGAAGACATCCAAAACGGAGCTGTTTATATTAACGGTGAACGCCAGACGGAATTGAATTATATCTTATCGGATGAAGACCGCATCGAAGGCCAATTTACGGTCCTGCGCCGCGGGAAGAAAAAATACTTCCTTGTGACATATAAATAAACAAAAAAAGATCCTTTGCCGCTAGGGTAAAGGATCTTTTTTTGTTTAGCGCATAGGAATGACAGGAAAAGAGTATATTAGATAGGGCAAACACGATCAATCACCACCTTTTAACAGAAAGGAGCGCTCACCGTGAATCTCATGTTTACGATTGCAAAAGAAAGGCTTCAGCGGGATTATTGGGAGCAGCAGGCGCGAGATAGTGTTGGCCAGCAAGAGGCAAATGACGAAACAGACGATAAAAAAACCCCGACCGCATAGCGGCAGGGGTTTTTAAAACGATTAACGAGAGTAGAACTCAACGATAAGCGCTTCGTTAATTTCCGGAGCAAGTTCAGAACGCTCAGGAAGACGAGTGAAAGTACCTTCAAGCTTTTCAGCATCAAAAGTAAGGTATTCAGGAACGAAGTTGTTCACTTCAACAGATTCTTTGATGATAGAAAGGTTTCTTGATTTTTCGCGAACACCGATTGTTTGACCAGGTTTTACTTGGTAAGACGGGATGTCAACGCGGCTTCCGTCTACAAGAATGTGACCGTGGTTAACCAATTGGCGAGCTTGACGGCGAGTACGTGCTAAACCTAGCTTGTACACAACGTTATCAAGACGAGAATCTAAAAGAATCATGAAGTTTTCACCGTGTTTACCAGCTAGTTTGCCAGCTTTGTCAAACAAAGTGCGGAATTGGCGTTCGTTTACACCGTACATGTGACGAAGCTTTTGCTTTTCTTGCAATTGCAAACCATATTCTGATAATTTTTTACGTTGTCCTGGACCGTGTGGACCTGGAGCGTAAGGGCGTTTTTCTAATTCTTTTCCTGTACCGCTAAGAGAGATTCCTAGACGGCGGGACAGTTTCCAAGATGGACCTGTATAGCGAGCCATAATGTGACTCCTCCTTTGGTTTTATTTTTGTGGAAAATAAAAACCGTCTGCTCTATTCGACCATGTACATTTTGTTTTCATGTATCCTCGCTCCAGCAGCAGAGAGTTACACGATACACCTTATGGATAAGGAACAAAATGAAAACATAGAAGCTGAACAAAAAGGCTGCAATATTTCACACAAAGGTCATTATATAATTTATTTGTTTTGAAGTCAACCATTCCTCCATTGTTGCTTTGCCGTTTATGATATAATAAACAAAAATTAGTGGTAAACTCTTAGGTGATAAAAACATGGTAGAACAAACAAAAGAACAATTATCCGCCTTTCATTATCATATGCTCGATTTTTTGCTAACCAAATCTGAAAAAGTCTCATTCACCGACTCATTACTATGGCTGACTTCGGCTATTCAAACCTATTTTTCATCCCTTTGTGTTTCGCTTACACCGTCACCATCTGACTCTGCTGCAAACCTGGCAGATGAAGAATTACGTTTTTCCGCTTCGAAAATAAACGCTTCATTTTATATGATTGAGGACGGCTCCGGCAGACGCTTTCATCTTACATGCAGGCAGGATGGAGAGATTCCTGAAGGGCTTCCGGACGTGGTTGCTTCATTTTTAAACCAGTCAATGAAACAGGAAAGACTCTATATCAAAACGATCTATCAAAAAAAGATATACAAAATGACAGAGCTGTTCCATTCACTGCTTGATCAGACAGAGGTGCTGAAGCAGCTTTTAGAAAGCTTGACACGCACGTTTTCTCTTTTTGAGTTTTCATTGTTTATTTCGCACGACCAAGATCAATGTTTAGGTGTTCCCGCAAAAGAGCTGTATATGGAAGGGGAAAAATCCGATTCCTTTGCTCTCAAAGTATACTTGTCTGGGGATACTTTGCGGAAAAATGAATCTGCCGCCTACATTCCGATTAAAGGACAGCAGGGAACGTACGGGGTGTTGATGGCTGAAGGAACGGGCGGCAGTTTTATTACTGACGTCTACCTTGATGAAATGTCGCTGATAGCAAACGCTGCGGGAAAAGCGTTTGAAAATGCCCAGCTCTATGAACAATCCAAAGCAAGCATCTCGAATTTGGAATTGATCAATGAAACGACACGCCGCCTGAATCAGCGGCTGACACTGCCCGATACGATGAATGATCTGGCTGTAAGAATGGCAGAATCGTTTCAGGCTGAAGAAGTGGGGTTTTTTCATATAGACCATTTTGAAAAGCTAACATTGCTCCCCGGAAGCACAGCGTTTTTTAAAGAAGAGAAGCCACCTGATTTTTATCATGAGTTGAAGGAAAAGCTGTATGAAGGTGAAAAAGGGGTTTTCATCGGAAATGGCCAGTCTGTTTTTGGAAAGGCCGGCTACGGCTCGCTGATGGCCGCTCCGATGATTGAGAATGACAGGCTTTTAGGCTTTGCGGTTTTATTGAAGCAGGAACTGTACGCTTTTACATTTGAAATGTACAAGCTGTTTCAAGCGCTGATTCATCACACAACATTGGCTGTAACCAACTCAATGCTCCGCGACCGCCTTGAGCATCTCGTGAAAACAGATCAGCTGACTGAACTGTATTCAAGGGTGTACTTAGATGAAAAAATTCAATATAGCATGAAAATCCACCCAAAGGGTGTCTTTATTCTTGTTGATATTGATAATTTTAAGAATGTAAATGATACGTACGGTCATCAGACTGGGGACGAGATTTTAATTCAAGTCGCTTCGGTGATTAAATGCAACATCCGCAAGCATGATGTAGGCGCCCGCTGGGGAGGCGAAGAGCTGGCCATTTATTTGCCGAATGTATCGGTTGCGGTGGGTAAACGGATTACTGAGCGATTGGTTTATGCGGTCAGAAAAAACACGAAACCCGAGGTGACCATTTCATGCGGTATCTCCTGCTGGACGGCAGAAACAAGAAAGTCTCTGAAAGAGCTTGTGCATGAGGCTGATGAAGCGCTCTACAGCGCAAAACGAAGCGGGAAAAACCGCTTGATGATTCACGAATCAATAAAATAAAAAAAGCCCAAAACAATATCAGTTTTGGGCTTTTATATTACTGTGCTAACGCTTTTTCAAGCGTTTCGGCAAATTGTGATAGATATTTTTCATCAATTTCGTCGAAACGGTTTTTCACTGGGCTGTCGATGTCCAAAACACCGACAACTTTTCCGCCTACATGAATCGGAAGCACAATTTCTGATTGAGACGCTGCATCGCAGGCGATATGTCCTGGAAACGCGTTTACATCCTCAACACGCTCCACTTTTCCGTTTGCATACGCTGTGCCGCAAACGCCTCTGCCGAAAGGAATCCGAACACATGCCGGCAGACCTTGGAACGGCCCTAACACAAGCTGCCCATCCTCTTCTTTGGCAAAATAGAAACCCGCCCAGTTGACTTCAGGCAAAGAATGATACAGAAGCGCTGAGGCATTTGCATAGTTTGCAATTTGATCTGTTTCGTCTTCGGTCATGGCTTCGAGCTGTTTTAGCAGAAGCTGATAGTCTTTTTCTTTATCTCCAGATTGTTTTTCGACATGGAACATGGAAAACCCTCACTTTTACTATAATATAAAACAAAATTCCGGCTTTTCTGCCGGCATTTGTCGATAAGTTCTTACAGGAACAGTGGCCTTCTGCTTGAATAGTAATCAAGAGGAAGGAGTGAGCCGTATGAAAGTAAGCACCAAAGACAAAATTATTGAATCTGCTGTCATGCTCTTTAACCAAAAAGGATTTTCTGGCACGTCTGTCCGTGAAATCGCCAAGTCAGCTGATGTAAATGTTGCGCACATCTCCTACTATTTTAAAGGTAAAGGAGGTTTGATGGAACACTTAGTTTCAGAGTTTTACGAAGGCTACAGCAAAACGCTTGAAACAGCGGCAGGCAATATCTCTTCTCAAAGCACGCAGGAACAGCTTCTCCAATTGGTTTTCGATATTTTATCCTATCAGCATAATCATCGTCAATTAACTCGTTTTGTCTACCGGGAAGTCACGATTGACTCCACGTTAATCAGGGAAATTATGTCGACATATCTAATGAAGGAAAAGTATATCTTCCAGCTTATCATTGAGGAAGGAGAAAAACAGCGTGAACATTTAACGCTGCCGCTGCCCCATTTTATTCTCCAATTAAAATCTCTCTTAATGATGCCATATCTCCAGCCTCAATATATTTCAGAAGTACTCTACATGCAGCCGCATGAGCCGTATTTTTATAAAATGTATTTTGAAGAAATCAAAATTTGGATCAGGAGCGTCTTCCGGACAGGAGACGTGGCGCTTATCAATTAGCACCGCTCCAAAAACGTCTCATATGCGTATCCGACATCTCCCGCTTGATGGGCATCAGACCCAAACACAAGCGGGATTTTCTTTTGCTTCGCTTCATTCAGCATCCAATCCTCGATATAAATGCCGCCAGCGTACATTTTTCTTAAGCCGGAAGTATTGAAGTCGAGCTCCATTCCGTTTTCTTTAATGGCACTCAGGCACTGAGAAACGAATTCGCGAATATGTTCAGACATGCTGTATGGAAACAGCTTGATGAATTTTTGAATAAGTGTGATATGACCGACTCTTTTTGGCTTATAAGAGCCGAGAGATGCTACAATGGAAGAATAGATGCTGCGGTAATACTGTTCATATACAGCTTCAATGCTCCCGCAGGCTGAAATCAGCTCCTTAAATGTATGCTCATCATAATCAAGGCACAGATAGGAAGAACCCGCGCGCAAAAAATGAACGGATAAGATGCTGTCATCTAAGTATGGACCGTATGTGTCCAGAAATAATTTGATTTCGTCTTCAAATTCAGCAATATAATCGACCTCAAGCCCCGTCTGTATGGTAAGCTGTCCGCGATATTCTTTTTTTAATCCGGAAATTTCATTGATATAGCGCTCCAGAGAGGCTTGTGCCATCGCGCTGTCTTTCAGCGGTGTTGGATCAGTAAAAGAGGGCGGCAATGGGGCGTGTTCGGTAAAAGTAATCGAATCAAAGCCTTTTTTTATGGCTTCTTCTGCATATTGTCTGAGTGTGTCATTTGAGCCGTGAGGGCAAAATGGTGTGTGAATATGTCCGTCTCGCTTTTGCATTGGCGTCACCCCATGAAAAAATAGTCAAATCCTGCCGATTTTGCACAAAAAGTTTTTGATTTCTGGTCAAAAAATGTTGGTTACATGGTATCATAATAACAATGAAAACGACAGTTTTTCTCAATACATATCCTGAAATCTTTCTGAATAAATAAAACACCCTGACAGATTAAGGTTAACAGCAAGGGGGCTCATTATGGAGTTTGTCATTGGATTATTAATTGTACTGCTTGCGCTGTTTGCGGCAGGCTACTTTTTCAGGAAAAAAATCTACGCCGAAATTGACCGGCTGGAATCGTGGAAGATTGAAATTCTAAACCGGTCGATTGTGGAAGAAATGTCCAAAATTAAACATTTGAAAATGACGGGTCAGACAGAAGAGTTCTTTGAGAAGTGGCGTGAAGAATGGGATGAGATTGTCACAGCCCACATGCCGAAAGTTGAAGAGCTCCTTTATGATGCCGAGGAAAATGCAGACAAATACCGTTTTAAAAAGGCCAATCAAGTGCTCGTTCATATCGACGACCTGCTGACTGCGGCGGAATCGAGCATTGAAAAGATTCTTCGCGAAATCAGCGACCTCGTTACAAGTGAGGAAAAGAGCCGTGAAGAGATTGAACAGGTGAGGGAACGTTATTCAAAATCGCGAAAAAACCTGCTGGCTTACAGCCACCTTTACGGGGAGCTTTATGAAAGCCTTGAAAAGGATCTTGACGAAATTTGGAGCGGAATCAAACAATTTGAAGAAGAAACAGAAGGCGGAAACTATATTACTGCACGAAAAGTGCTGCTTGAGCAGGACCGCAATCTTGAACGGCTTCAGTCATACATAGATGACGTGCCGAAGCTGCTAGCTGACTGCAAACAGACGGTGCCAGGCCAGATTGCAAAGCTCAAGGACGGCTATCGCGAAATGAAAGAGAAAGGGTATAAGCTTGAGCATATCCAGCTTGATAAGGAATTAGAAAATCTGTCAAATCAACTGAAACGGGCGGAGCATGTCTTGATGACTGAGCTGGATATTGATGAAGCGTCCGCAATCCTGCAGCTCATAGACGAAAATATCCAATCTGTTTATCAGCAGCTGGAGGGCGAAGTCGAAGCCGGCCAATCTGTGCTAAGCAAAATGCCTGAATTGATCATTGCTTATGACAAGCTGATAGAAGAGAAAGAGGATACAAAGGCGGAAACTGAGCTGGTGAAGGAAAGCTACAGACTGACAGCTGGCGAGCTTGGCAAGCAGCAGGCTTTTGAAAAGCGCCTTGATGAAATTGGCAAGCTGCTCTCATCCGTTAAAGATAAGCTCGATGCAGAGCACGTCGCCTACTCACTTTTAGTAGAAGAAGTTGCTTCCATAGAGAAGCAGATTGAAGAAGTGAAAAAAGAGCATGCAGAATATCGTGAAAAGCTGCAAGCACTGAGAAAAGAAGAGCTTCAGGCGAGAGAGACGCTCAGCAATCTGAAAAAAACAATTTCTGAGACGGCAAGACTGCTGAAGACAAGCAATATCCCAGGCATTCCGAGTCACATTCAAGAGATGCTAGAAAACGCGTATCATCACATTCAAGAAACAGTCAATCAACTAAACGAACTTCCATTAAATATGGAAGAAGCCGGAGCCCATTTAAAACAAGCAGAGGATATCGTCAACAGGGCAAGCCGGGAATCAGAGGAACTTGTCGAGCAGGTGATCCTCATTGAAAAAATCATTCAGTTCGGAAACCGGTTCAGAAGCCAGAATCATATTTTATCTGAACAGCTGAAAGAAGCGGAAAGACGTTTTTATGAATATGATTACAGTGAAGCGTATGAAATTGCAGCAGCTGCAGTTGAAAAAGCCGCACCAGGTGCTGTCCGCAAAATAGAATCACAAAAGGCAAATGTTCATCAATATCAATAAAGTGTAAAAAGGCCGAAGCATAAGTGCTCGGCCTTTTATATGTATTCAGCATATAAAAAAGCCTTATTGGATGGAGATCCAATAAGGCTTTTCGTTTTTACTGGTTGATATCAGCTGGTTTTTTATTCGAGCCGGTAGCAAGAGAAATCAGATAACCGGCAATGCCTCCAATGATTGCAGGGATGACCCAGCCAAATCCTAAGCTGTAAAGCGGCAGTGACTGACCGAGAACTTTATTTAAAGAACCGAGCGGAATGCTTGCGGCATTCAGGCCATCGATAATACTGAAAATACCAGTTGCGATCAAACAAAGAATATATACTTCACGTCTGCCTTTAAATGATTTTTCAATAAATGAAAGCAAAATGATAACAATTGCTAACGGGTAAATAGCTGATAAAATAGGAACTGAGAACAAAATAATATTTGAAAGCCCAAAGTTAGAAATAATAAAGCTGAACACAGTGACAATCGTTACAACCGCTTTATAAGATAAAGAAGGAATCAGCTTTGAGAAATAATTTCCGCATGAAGAGACAAGGCCAATGCTTGTAGTCAAGCACGCGAATAGGATAGCGACGCCTAATATGATATTTCCTAATGATCCGAACAGATGCTGTGAAGATTCTGATAAAATTTTGCTTCCTGCACCAAGGAGTCCGACAGAATCTGTGCTTGTTGCTCCTAAATAGGCGAGTGAAACGTAAACCAGGCCGAGGCCTGCTGCGGCAACAAGTCCTGCTTTAATACATACGGAAGCAACAGATTTACGGCTGGTGATGCCTCTGTCCTTAACGGCATTCACAACGACAATTCCGAACACGATAGAAGCAAGTGCATCCATTGTTTTATAGCCTTCTAAAAATCCTTTAAACAATGATCCGGAAGCATACGCTTCAAGCGGTGGCTGAATGTCCCCCATTGGCGTCACGATGCTTTTGATGACTAAGATTGCGATAACAGCAAGTAAAATAGGTGTTAATACCTTGCCAATCCTGTCAACAAGCTTTGTAGGATTTAAAGCCAGGTAGTACGTAACAGTAAAGAAAAGAAACGTAAAAATAAGAAGTGTCAGCCATGCAGGCATGCCGCTTACAAAAGGTAGAGCCGCAATTTCATAAGAAACAGTGCCTGTTCGCGGAATCGCAAACAACGGTCCGATTGTTAAATAAAGAACGACTGTAAAAATAGTTCCAAAGACCGGGTGTGCTTTATCTGCAAGGCCTTTAGCATCTGTCCCTGTTAATGCAACAGCTACAACACCTAAAAGCGGGAGGCCGACACCCGTCACGAGAAATCCTGTCATCGCTTTCCAAACATTTTCACCGGCTGCTTGTCCAAGTTCAGGCGGAAATATCATATTTCCTGCGCCAAAGAACAAAGCGAAGAGCATAAGCCCAATGGCGATCGTCTCCTTGGCTGATAGTGATGATTTCATAACGTATAAATCCTCCTAATTTCACTATGGTAGAATATTCTGTCAATTAATTGTCAGATAATATGACGAAAGTAACAAATCTAATTATAGGTGAATGTATGAAGAAGTCAATAGTAATTTTATTTACTTTTTCAGCAGTAATTTGTTATGGTAACATATAAAATTAGTTTTGTATCGCTTTCATATTAAAGGAGTAAAAAGATGTTATATTTAGACAATAGTTCAACGACCAAACCGTACGATGAAGTCTTGAACACATATGAACAAACAAGCAGAAGATATTTTGGAAATCCTTCATCTTTGCACCGGTATGGAGCCGAAACGGAACAGCTGCTTCAGGCAGCTAAACATCAGATAAAAAGAGCCATAGGCCTAAAGAATTATGATATTGTATTTACGTCAGGCGCTACAGAAGCTAATAATTTGGCTTTAAAAGGGGCCGCTTTGTCAAAAATAAAAGCAGGCAAACATATCATTGCCACTTCTATTGAACATCCGTCCGTTACGGAATCGTTAGAACAGCTGACAGAGTTATTCGGGTTTGACGTCACTTATCTTTCAGTGAACGAAGACGGATTTGTTTCAATAGAAGAATTAAAAAAAGCCATCCGTCCTGATACTGTGCTTGTGAGCATGATGCATGTGAACAATGAAGTCGGTTCTGTGCAGCCGATTGAAGAGGCAGGGGAAGTGCTGAAGGGGCACCCAAACATTCTGTTCCACGTCGATTATGTGCAGGGCATCTATAAAGTGCCATTGGCCATTGAAAAAGCCGGCATTGATCTTTGTTCAATTTCCGGGCATAAATTTCATGGGCTGAAGGGGACAGGTGCACTTATCGTAAAAGAAGGAACACGCCTTATCCCGCTGATAACGGGGGGCTCTCAGCAAAAAGGCATACGGGCCGGAACGGAACATACTGCGGGTGCGGTTTCGCTTGCCAAAGCTATTAATCTTGCCGCTGCTGATTTTGAAACACGGATTGACAAGATGGCTGCCGCTAAGGAATTGTTTATGAAAAGGCTGAGTGAAACCGAAGGCGTCGTTGTCAACACGCCTCAAATGAATAGTGCGCCGCACATTATTAATTTCTCTGTTCCGGGGATTAAAGCTGAAGTGCTTTTACACATGCTCGAGGAACAGGATATATTCGTCTCAACAACATCGGCCTGCTCAGCAAAAGAGCATAAGCCCAGCAAAGTTCTCTTACAGATGGGCAAGGGAGAGCCAATTGCCGGAAGCAGCATCAGAATCAGCTTAAACTACAGCCAGACAAGCGATGTGACAGAACCGTTTATGAACGCGCTCCGTCCTGGCATCAAAAAATTAAAGAAAATGATGAGGTAGAACATGAATTACGATCATATATTAATTCGTTTTGGGGAAATTTCGACCAAAGGAAAAAACAGAAAAAGCTTTATTGAGCGCTTAAAGCAAAATGTCAGACTCGTTTTGAAAGACTATCCGAACTTAAAATACTTTTCCAATCGGGACCGTATGACGATTACATTAAATGGTGAAGATCCTGAGGCTCTTTTTCCTCATTTAAAGCAGGTATTTGGCATCCAAAGCTTCAGCCTGGCGATTAAGTGTGATAGCCGCCTTGATGATATTAAGGCAACTGCGCTGCAGGCTATCGAGAATCAGTATCAGCCTGGTGATACGTTTAAAGTCGAAACGAAGAGAGCGTATAAACAATTTGAATTAGATACAAATCAAATGAACGCTGAAATCGGCGGCCATATTTTGCGACATACAGAAGGATTGACAGTCGATGTCCGCAACCCTGACATCCCGCTCAGAATCGAAATCAGAGAAGAAGCGACCTTTTTGACGATTCGCAATGAAAAAGGTGCAGGCGGACTGCCCGTTGGTTCAGCAGGCAAAGCGATGCTAATGCTATCCGGCGGTTTTGACAGCCCTGTGGCCGGATTTTATGCCATGAAACGGGGACTGTCGGTAGAAGCTGTTCATTTCTTCAGCCCGCCATACACAAGCGAGCGCGCAAAGCAAAAGGTCATGGATCTGGCAAAATGCCTATCCCGCTTTGGGGGAAGCATGACGCTTCATATCGTTCCATTTACAAAAACGCAAGAGCTCATCCAAAAACAAATTCCTGAGAACTACACAATGACGGCAACCCGCCGCCTCATGCTTCAAATTGCAGACAGAATCAGAGAAAAGAGAAACGGGCTTGCCATTATTACGGGAGAAAGCCTCGGTCAGGTAGCGAGCCAAACGCTGGAAAGCATGTACGCGATTAATGCGGTGACGTCAACACCGATTTTGCGTCCGTTAATCGCCATGGATAAAACAGAAATTATCGAAAAATCGCGGGAAATCGGCACATATGAGACAAGCATTCAGCCGTTTGAAGACTGCTGTACGATCTTTACGCCGCCAAGCCCGAAAACGCGCCCTAAAAAAGAAAAAATCGAACACTTTGAAAGCTTTGTTGATTTTGAACCGTATATTCAAGAAGCGGTTGAAAACATTGAAACACTGACGCTGTATAGCGAACAAGAAGCAAACGATAAATTCGCGGAACTCTTTTAAAACAGCTCCAGCTCCTGTATACAATTACCAAAGTTTTTTTGAATGAAGCCATGTGTTTTAACACATTCTATACTCACAAGGAGGTGAGACACATGGCTAACAATAACTCAGGTAACAGCAACAACCTTTTAGTACCAGGAGCTGCTCAAGCTATCGACCAAATGAAATTAGAAATCGCTTCTGAATTTGGTGTAAACCTTGGAGCAGACACAACTTCTCGCGCTAACGGTTCTGTTGGAGGAGAGATCACAAAACGTCTTGTATCTTTTGCTCAACAAAACATGGGCGGAGGACAATTCTAATTTACAATTTCACATAATGGCTTAGGAGTGGGGGTATCCCCACTCTTTTTCGTTTTTTAGATAAAAAAAGGACCAGCGGCCTATAAAACCTATGTTTACGTGGCTTGTTTTTAGGCATATCCTTACGGAAAGAGCCTGTATTTATGTATAATGGGTGGAGAAAGTGAGGAGTTGTTCGTGTTAAAACGAGAAGATTTAATTGCCCCTATGCAATATAATTTAGTGAATGAAATGGAAAAGTTCAGTGCCGCTGGACAGAAAACCGCTCTTCTTTGGGAGGATGAGTCGGGCAAGCAAGAATCTTGGTCATATGAAAAGCTGATGGAAGAAACAAATAAAATTGGAGCGGCTTTGGCTGACCTTGGATTTAAAAAGGGAGACAAACTGATTGTAATGGTTCCGCGGGTGCTTGAAGCCTATGCTGTTTATTTGGCTATCCTGAAATCAGGAATGGTTGTCATTCCGTGCTCGGAAATGCTTCGTGCGAAAGATCTTGAATACCGAATTGAACATGCAGAAGTGAAAGGCGCCATCGTCTATTCTGAATTTATCGGCGCTTTCCGTGACGTCAGTACGGCTGACAAACTGATTAAGCTGTCTATTGGCGAAAACGATGCCAAATGGAAAAATCTCTTATCGATTGAAGCTGACGGAAGCCAATTCCAAACAGCTGACACAACAAGAGATGATATGGCTTTCTTATCTTATACATCCGGAACAACAGGTCAGCCTAAAGGTGTTGTACATACACACGGATGGGCATTTGCTCATTTGAAAACATCTGCCGGCGCTTGGCTTGATATTTCTGAAAAGGATATCGTCTGGGCGACTGCTGCTCCTGGCTGGCAAAAGTGGGTGTGGAGCCCGTTTTTAGCGGTACTCGGCAGCGGAGCAACGGGTTTTGTGTACCACGGCAGATTCAAAGCAGAAAAATATTTAGAACTTTTAAACCGGTACAAAATCAATGTCTTCTGCTGTACGCCGACGGAATACCGCTTAATGGCGAAGGTCGAAGGCTTGGACCGCTACGATCTTTCTGCACTGCACAGCGCTGTGTCAGCAGGCGAGCCGCTCAACCGTGAAGTGATTGATGTTTTCCAAAAGCACTTCGGCATTAAGGTGCGGGACGGATATGGTCAAACAGAAAGCACGCTTTTAGTCGGTGTCTTGAAAGATATGGATATTAAACCAGGAAGTATGGGAAAACCGACACCGGGAAATCAGGTGGAGATCATTAATGAAGACGGTGAAATCTGCAAACCTGGTGAGGTTGGCGATATCGCTGTTCACCTCAGCACGCCGGCGCTCTTTAAAGAATATTACAAAGATCCGGAAAGAATGAAAACACAAATTCGCGGCGATTATTTCCTAACAGGAGACAGAGCAAAAAAAGATGAGGAAGGTTACTTTTGGTTTGAAAGCCGAAATGACGATATCATTATCAGCTCCGGCTACACGATCGGGCCATTCGAAGTGGAAGACGCGCTTGTTAAGCACCCTGAAGTAAAAGAATGTGCTGTTGTCGCAAGCCCGGATGAAATCAGAGGCTCCATCGTTAAGGCGTACGTTGTCCTGCAAGATCACGAAAAACGCAGTGATGAGCTTATCAAAATGCTGCAAAATCATGTGAAGACCATTACCGCTCCATACAAGTATCCAAGAGAGATTGAATTTGTAGAAAGCCTGCCGAAAACGGCTTCTGCAAAAATCAGACGAGTGGAATTAAGAAAACGTGAAGAACAGCTCAAAGCCAATAAAAAGGCGTAAAGAAAGAGAGTGAACGTGAATGAAGGCCATATGGCACGGCGGTTTCATTTATACGATGCTCGCAGAAGGCGATCGGACAGAGGCAGTTTATGTTGAGGATGGTGTCATAAAGGGCACCGGCAGCTATGAACGTCTGAAGAAAAAGTACGGGTCCCCGGAAACAGAAGAAATCTGCCTGAACGGAGCAGTGATGTTTCCCGGTTTTGTCGACAGCCATTTACATTTGATCGGCCACGGCGAGAAACAGCTTCAGCTCGATCTGTCCGCACTAACGTCAAAAGAAGCTATTTTGCAGGCTGCCAAGGAAAGAGAGCGGCAGCTTCCTGAAGGCGATTGGCTCATTGGAGAGGGCTGGAATGAAAATCAGTTTGAGACACCGGACTATTTGGTGAAGCATGATCTCGACCGCTTATTTCCAGACAGGCCCGTCTTGCTCAAGCGAATATGCCGGCATGCGATAGCTGCCAATTCTGCGGCTCTTCAAGCGGCAGGGATTTCAAGAAACACTCCTGACCCTGAAGGCGGAGTCATCGCAAAAGATGCAAACGGTGAGCCGACCGGGCTTCTGTTTGATAAGGCGCAGGACTTGATTCTGAAGACTGTCCCGCCAGTCTCCCAGCACTATGTTGATGAGGCGCTTACGGCTGCGATAGAAGACTGCTGGACAAAAGGCCTGACTGGCGGACATTCGGAAGACCTGTCCTATTATGGTGATGTCTCGGTGCCGATGAAAGCTTATGAGAAAGCTGCCGCTAGCGGAAATTATCCATTCCGCTGTCATTTGCTCGTTCATCACGAAGCGGTCGATCGATGGGAGCAGCTGGAGAAGCCGTCCGGCCCGTATGTGGAATTCGGTGCAATGAAAATCTTTGCAGACGGGGCGCTTGGCGGCAGAACGGCTTTATTGAAAGAACCATATCAGGATGATCCATCCACTAATGGTGTTCAGGTTCATGATGACGAAACCCTTGGCCGGCTCATTCGAAAAGCGAGAGAAAAAGGCATGGAGGTTGCGGTTCATGCAATCGGCGATCTTGCTTTTGAAAAAGTGTTGAACGCAATAGAAAAGCATCCACCCAAAAATGGACGGCATGATCGGCTGATTCATGCTCAAGTGCTAAATGATGAATTAATCGAAAAAGCAGTACGTATGCCGATCGCACTTGATCTTCAGCCTCATTTTGTCGCCAGTGATTTTCCGTGGGTCATTGAACGTCTCGGAAAAGACCGGATGAACACAGCCTTTGCGTGGAAAACGCTGATGTCTAAAGGCATTTTATGCGCGGGCGGTTCAGACGCTCCGATTGAGCCTGTTGACCCGCTTCTTGGCATCCAGTCCGCGGTGCTCCGGAAAAGCAGTCATGAGCAGAACGGACCAAGCTATAACGAAAGCGAATGTTTAACGGTATATGAAGCAATTAAGCTCTATACAGAAGGAAGCGCAAGGATCATTTATAAAGAGAAGTCACGCGGAAAAATTGCCGAAGGCTATGACGCGGATTTTACGGTTCTCAGCGATAATCCCTTTACAATTGACCCTGCACAGCTTCATCTTTTAGACATTAAAAAAACCGTAATAAACGGCCAGATTGTATATGAGAAATAATAAAAGGACAGGCGGGAAGCCTGTCCTTTTCATTTTCTATAAAAAAGTGCGTTTCACTTTCTCCCAAAATGAATTGTCCTTTAATTTGACTGTTTTGATTTTCTTGTCAGACAGTTTGATTTCGATCGTTTTCACATTTCTCGTGCTGAGTGCTTCATTGTCCAAGCCGATGATTGGGTGCTCGTTGCCGTCTTGTACCACACGAAGGGTCAGCTTTCGGTCAGAACTGAGGACAAATGGCGAGCCGAGTGTCCGGTAGGTGTTATTGTTAAGAGAAGCAAGTTCAGATACCTGCATGCATGGGAGCAGCGGATCAACGACCGCACCTGCAACAGACTTGTTATATGCGGTGCTGCCTGTAGGCGTCGAGATAATCATCCCGTCACCTCTAAACGTTTCAAAGTGCAGATCATCAATCAGCACGTCCATCACAAAGGTTTTAATGATGCTTGAACGGATGGAAACCTCGTTTAAGCAGTGAAAAGGACTTGCATTATCCACTGTCACTTCAATCAGCGGATACTTTCTGACTTCAATTTGTTCAAACGTCATTGCATCGACCATTTTTTCACGCTCATCACTATGAAAGTCGCAATATAAATGAGCTTTCCCCTTTTTGGTAATGCCGACGTACAAGCAGTCGTCACGGAAATTCGTCTTTCTGACTGCCTGCAAAAATGTGCCGTCCCCGCCAATGCTAGCAATGATATTGGCGTCTGAGTGCTGATTCACAACCGTAAATCCATGCTCTTCAGCCAATTTCGTTAAAGAGCTGGCTTGTTCGTTTGTTTCCTGGTCTTGTTTGTGAAAAAAATAAACATTACGGCGTTGATCGGTCATATCCCATTTCCCCTTTGCTGTCATATTTAAGTTTTTCTGCCATCCAGTATTTGTGATAAAATACCTTTGGCCATAAGTGTACCACGTTTGCCGGCAGCCCGTTAAGCCGGAGCTTTCTCATCACATGAAACATTTTTCATATTGAATCGTATAATGAGAGAGTTTGGGAAAAAGGAGGAGAAAAAATGAATGCTAAAAGATGGATTGCATTAGTGATTGCCCTGGGGATTTTCGGCGTGTCCATCATCGTCAGCATCTCAATGAGTTTCTTTGAAAGCGTCAAAGGCGCTCAAACGGATCTCACTTCACTGACGGATGAATCGCAGGAAAAGACGCTGGAAAACGGCAGTCTCTCAAGTAAAATTGCCGTATTGGAGGTCAGCGGCACCATTCAGGATAATGGGGATTCAAGCAGTCTGCTCGGTTCAGACGGATATAACCACAGAACGTTCTTAAAAAACCTTGAGCGTGCAAAAGATGACAAGGCGGTCAAAGGTATTGTTCTGAAGGTGAATTCACCGGGCGGCGGAGTGTATGAAAGTGCCGAAATACATAAGAAGCTGGAAGAAATCAAGAAAGAAACAAAAAAACCGATTTATGTGTCGATGGGATCGATGGCAGCATCCGGCGGCTATTACATCTCAACGGCGGCAGATAAGATTTTTGCGACACCGGAAACCCTGACCGGGTCACTCGGCGTCATTATGGAAAGCGTCAATTATTCCAAGCTTGCTGATAAGCTCGGCATTTCTTTTGAGACAATTAAGAGCGGGGCCCATAAGGATATTATGTCACCTTCCCGTGAGATGACGAAAGAAGAAAAGAACATCATGCAATCGATGGTTGATAATTCGTATGAAGGCTTTGTTGATGTCATTTCTGAAGGCCGCGGCATGTCGAAAACAGAGGTAAAAAAAATTGCGGACGGACGCGTGTATGACGGACGGCAGGCGAAAAAACTGAATCTCGTTGATGAGCTTGGTTTTTATGACGATACCATTTCTGCGATGAAAAAAGATCATAAGGATTTGAAAAACGCCTCAGTCATTTCTTACGAGGAAAGCTTCGGATTAGGCTCATTGTTTTCCATGGGCGCCAACAAAATGTTTAAGAGTGAAATTGATTTTCTGAATATGAGAGAAATTCTTTCACAATCCAGTTCGCCGAGAATGATGTATCTCTATGCGAAATAGGAGGGATCAATAATGGATGTGACATATGAAGAGTTGGAGCATAATGACATCAAAAGCCCGCAAGAAGCGGAGCAGCTGACACATGCCTATGCCGGCTTTTGGGTTCGTTTCTGGGCTTTCCTGCTTGATTGGCTCGTTGTATGGGGATTAAATCATTTACTTGTTTCTCCCCTCTTTACCGTATTGGATCTGCCGAAAACATCTGGCATGTTTACCTTCTCGGCCTACAGTGTGACAACGCTTATTGTTTATCTTGCCTATTTTGCGCTGATGACAAAGTTCTTCAGGCAGACGCTTGGAAAAATGGTGTTCGGCCTCAAAGTGGTTTCTGTGAAACCGGATCGCAAGCTGACATGGGGTACAGTAATTTTTCGTGAAGTAGTCGGACGGTATATTGACAAGATTTGGATTTTATATATCGTCGTTGCTTTTTCACCCACAAAGCAGGGGATTCATGATTACATTGCGGATACGACTGTGGTGCATGAAAAACTATACAGCAAATAACCGATAAACCCGGACTTCATCCGGGTTTATTTTTTTATGATTTGGCGATAATGCTCCTAGAGGAAGTGAAGAATATGGTATATGTGCTGACAGCCATTCTTATTCTTATAGGTATCGTGCTGCTTCTCAGAATGAAAGTTCATGTCGCTGCAGAGTATCTTCACACAAATGATAACGACAAACTGACCTTGAAGATCACGACGCTGTTTGGCCTGATCCGGATCAAAAAATCAATCCCGGCCATTAAGGTGAACAAAGCTGACGGAACAGTTGATATCAAACAAAAATCAAAATCTAAAGTGAAAGAAAGCAGCAGTAAGAAAAAAATTACGTTTGATGATGTGCAGCAGAGTATTCATAAAATCGAAATGCTTCTGCACCAGGTCAAAAATTTACGGAAAACCAACGCGACTTTTCTGGCGCATGTACATATCACAAAACTCGAATGGGTTACAATCGTTGGAATTCATGACGCGGCAGTAACTGGTGTGTTAACAGGTGCTGTATGGGGTGTGAAAGGCGGCATCGCTGCGATGCTGTACGACCATCTGGACTTTGTGAACAAACCTGTCTATGAAGTGATTCCATCGTTTCAAGTCCCTGTCTCCAAGACCCATTTTCAGTGTATATTCTTTTTTCGCTTTGGACATGCTATGCTTGCAGCTTTCAAATTCGTCAAATACGGACGAGAGCTATCCGTATTAAAGAAGAATCCGTCGTCCCGAATGACTTCAAAGAATGATTCATCAGTTTAAGGAGGAAGCGTATATGGCAGACCATCCCATCCAAGGTTTAATGAAAACCGCAATGGAGAACTTGAAGGAAATGATTGATGTTAACACCATCATCGGAGATCCGGTTGAAACGCCGGATGGAAGCGTGATTTTAACCGTTTCTAAAGTTGGATTTGGATTCGCCGCAGGCGGAAGCGAGTTTGGCGGAAAGCCGGCAGAAAAGAAATCGGAAGACGATGAGACAAGAGAACAAAAACTTCCTTTCGGAGGCGGAAGCGGGGGCGGTGTGTCCATTACGCCGATCGCGTTTTTAATTGTCGGATCGACAGGGATCAGAATGCTTCATTTAGATGAAAATACCCATTTGATTGAGAAAATTTTAGACGCAGCCCCTCAAACCCTTGAACGCATCCAGCAAATGTTCAAGAAAAATAACAAGAACCAAGGTCAGGGACAAGGCCAAAATCAAAACCAAATGAACAATATGAATTATTAAAGAAGGTTAACTGCGGCCGCCGCAGTTAACTTTTTTTTGGCATAAACTTTGCAGTTTGCAGGAAACTTTACTATGATAGAGTCATACATACAAAAGGGAGGAATTATAATGGCTGAGATTACATTTAAAGGCGGTCCGGTTACACTCGTCGGACAAGAAGTGAAAGTAGGAGATCAAGCTCCTGATTTCACAGTGCTGACTAACAGCCTCGAAGAAAAATCGTTAGCTGATATGAAAGGAAAGGTAACGATTATTTCTGTTATCCCTTCAATTGATACAGGTGTTTGTGATGCGCAAACACGCCGTTTTAACGAAGAAGCTGCAAAGCTTGGAGATGTTAACGTCTATACAATCAGTGCAGACCTTCCATTTGCGCAAGCGCGCTGGTGCGGTGCTAACGGAATTGACAAAGTGGAAACACTGTCTGACCACAGAGATATGTCATTTGGCGAAGCGTTCGGTGTGTATATTAAAGAACTTCGTTTGCTTGCGCGTTCCGTATTCGTCCTTGATGAGAACGGAAAAGTCGTTTACGCTGAATATGTAAGCGAAGCAACAAACCACCCGAACTATGAAAAGCCAATTGAGGCTGCCAAGGCATTAGTGAAGTAAGCAGGGAAAAAAGCTCCAGGCTGCCGCCGGAGCTTTTTTCATGGCAAGGAGGAACATATATGCAAAAAGACCATGTAGGTGCGGTTTACGAGCTGTTAAACGAAGCCGCGATCATTATAAAGAATGAATTGCAAATTTCATATATAGAGGCGCTGGCTGAAGCGGGAGAAATGTATTTCCTTGAAAAAACGGATCAGCTGAAACTGCCTGATGAGAAAACCGAACAGCTGCAGGCTCTGCTTGAAAAAGCGGAATTCGGCACGTATGAACACGAGTGGGTGCGCAAAGCTTTTCAGCTTGCTGTCCTGAAAGGCCTGAAAGATATCTCCCATCCGAACAGACAAATGACGCCGGACACGATCGGGCTTTTCATCAGTTATTTGGTGAATAAGTTTATGGCAGACCAAAAGGAACTGATGATTCTTGATCCGGCTGTCGGAACGGGAAACCTTCTGTTCACCGTGCTGAACCAGCTGTCTGAAAAAACGGCAAATAGCTATGGCGTTGAAATTGATGATGTACTGCTGAAGATCGCGTATGCCCAAGCGAACCTTCTGAAAAAAGAGCTTGAGCTTTTCCATCAGGACAGCCTTGAGCCGCTGTTTATCGATCCTGTTGACACGGTCATATGCGATCTGCCGGTCGGCTATTATCCGAATGACGAAGGAGCAGAAGCGTTTGAGCTCAAAGCGGACGAAGGCCATTCCTTCGCGCATCATCTGTTTATTGAACAAAGCGTTAAGCATACCAAACCGGGTGGCTACTTATTTTTTATGATCCCGAATCATTTATTTGAGAGCTCCCAAAGCGACAAGCTGAAACAGTTTTTCAAAGATAAGGTTCATATCAATGCGCTTTTGCAGCTGCCAAAATCCATTTTTAAAGAAGAGGCTCATGCCAAAAGCATTCTTGTGCTTCAGAAAAAAGGAGAGGAGACGAAAGCACCGAGTCAAATTCTGCTTGCGAATCTTCCGTCTTTCTCCAATCAGAAGGCAATGCTTGATATGATGGCTCAATTCGATGAGTGGTTTAGAAAAGAAAAATAGGTGTCGATTAGCAGCTTAGGCAGCCGTTATGTGATGGATGCTTAAGCTGTTTTTATTTGTGCCTTGAAGACCGGAGACGGGCGAATTGAATCCAGCTTTGAAACACAAAATACAGAGAGAAAAACCGCAAATTGTAAGCGTTCGTCAATGAGAAATCTATAGGTGATATATCTGAAAATAACGACTTCTTATTGAAAGCGTTATCAATACACAAGTTGACTTGAAATGCCGACATGACAATGTTTAAATGGAAAAGTCAGATATTTTTCGGAGAAGATGATGATATTCACCGGGAAAAAGTACGAAAAACGAAGTTGTTGATACAGAGTATAAAGGAGCGTCAATCATGTCCAAAATTATTGCAATTAACGCAGGAAGCTCGTCTTTGAAATTTCAGCTTTTCGAAATGCCTTCAGAAACCGTTTTAACGAAGGGTTTAGTTGAACGAATTGGTATCGCCGACAGCGTATTCACAATTTCTGTAAACGGCGAAAAAAATACAGAAGTAACTGATATTCCGGATCATGCGGTAGCTGTTAAAATGCTGCTGAACAAGTTAACGGAATTCGGCATTATTAAAGATTTGAATGAAATTGACGGAATCGGTCACCGCGTCGTACACGGCGGGGAAAAATTCAGCGATTCTGTTTTATTAACAGATGAAACCATTAAGGAAATTGAAGATATTTCTGAATTGGCACCGCTTCACAACCCGGCAAATATTGTTGGAATTAAAGCCTTCAAAGAAGTGCTTCCAAATGTTCCTGCGGTTGCTGTTTTTGATACAGCATTCCACCAAACAATGCCTGAACAGTCTTACCTGTACAGCCTGCCGTATGAATACTATGAAAAGTTTGGCATCCGTAAATACGGCTTCCACGGCACTTCACATAAATATGTGACTGAGCGCGCGGCAGAGCTTCTCGGCCGTCCGTTAAAAGACTTACGCCTGATTTCCTGCCACCTTGGAAACGGTGCAAGTATTGCTGCTGTTGAAGGCGGCAAATCAATTGATACATCTATGGGCTTCACGCCGCTTGCCGGTGTTGCAATGGGTACACGTTCTGGAAACATCGACCCTGCCCTTATCCCATACATCATGGAGAAAACAGGCCAAACGGCTGACGAAGTACTGAATACATTAAACAAAAAAAGCGGACTGCTCGGCATCTCCGGTTTCTCAAGCGATCTTCGTGACATCGTTGAAGCAACGAAAGAAGGAAATGAGCGTGCGGAAACTGCCCTTGAAGTCTTCGCAAGCAGAATCCACAAATACATCGGTTCTTACGCTGCAAGAATGAGCGGTGTAGATGCGATCATCTTTACTGCCGGCATCGGTGAAAACAGTGTGGAAGTTAGAGAACGCGTCCTTCGCGGCTTAGAATTCATGGGCGTATACTGGGATCCTGCGCTTAATAACGTGCGCGGCGAGGAAGCTTTCATCAGCTATCCACATTCTCCAGTAAAAGTCATGATCATTCCGACTGATGAAGAAGTCATGATTGCGCGCGACGTTGTCCGTTTAGCAAAATAAATCAGTTGAAAAAGCACATTCTCTTGAATGTGCTTTTTTGTTCATGCATGATAATGACAGACAGAAAAATAAAAGAGGTGGGCCAATGAGCGTTCAAGAGCATAAACAGGAAGCTCCCGATATCGTTCGGTGCAAAGTGATCACAGTCAGTGACACAAGGACGGAAGAAACCGATAAGAGCGGCAAGCTGATGATCTCGTTTTTAGAAGAAGCCGGTCATCACATTGCTGCATATGAAATTGTAAAAGACGAGAAGGATGCTTTGCAGCAGGCTGTTCTTGCGGGCTGCATGGATGAACAAACAGACGCGGTTCTCTTAAACGGAGGGACAGGCATAGCAAATCGGGACGTCACAATTGAAGCCATTACGCCGCTGTTTTCGAAAGAGCTGCCCGGCTTTGGAGAAATATTCAGGATGCTGAGTTATACAGAGGATATCGGCTCTGCCGCAATCATGTCGAGAGCGACAGCTGGTGTCATCCAGCATACAGCTGTTTTCTCAACACCAGGCTCAAGCGGTGCGGTAAAGCTGGCAATGAATAAGCTGGTTATCCCCGAGCTTGCACATGTGGTCAGAGAAATCAGAAAAGACAAGTAAATGAATAAATACTACGAAACTTCACCTGGAAATTTAGGTGAAGTTTTTTTTATAAAAGGCTTGAAAAAACGAAAAGTACTTGTTAAAGTGTATACATACAAAATGTATTTTTATTAAATATAATTTATTTTTATACAAAAAAGAAACACGGTGAGAGGGGATTTTTATCATGTCAGAACAGAAAAAAGTCGTATTAGCATACTCAGGAGGTCTTGATACTTCCGTTGCAATAAAATGGCTTCAGGAGCAAGGATATAATGTGATCGCCTGCTGCCTGGACGTCGGTGAAGGCAAAGATTTGGCATTTGTTCAGCAGAAAGCGCTGGAAGTCGGCGCGACAAACTCTTACGTGATCGATGCGAAAGAAGAATTTGCACAGGACTACGCACTTATCTCTCTGCAGGCCCACACGATGTATGAAGGGAAATATCCGCTCGTTTCAGCATTATCTCGACCGCTGATTGCGAAAAAACTGGTTGAAATCGCAGAAAAAGAAGATGCACAGGCGATTGCGCACGGATGCACAGGAAAAGGAAATGACCAGGTTCGTTTCGAAGTATCCATTAAATCATTAAACCCTGACCTTGAAGTTATCGCGCCGGTTCGGGAATGGCAGTGGTCACGTGAAGAAGAAATCGAATATGCGGCAAGCCGCGGCATTCCGATTCCGATCAATCTTGACAGCCCGTATTCTATCGACCAAAACCTCTGGGGACGTGCAAATGAGTGCGGCATTTTAGAAGATCCGTGGGCGGCGCCGCCAGAAGGTGCATACGATTTAACAGCTCCGCTGGAAAAAACGCCGGACACGCCGGAAGTGATTGAAATTGCATTTGAACAAGGTGTGCCTGTATCCATTGATGGCGTATCCTACCCGCTTTCTGAACTGATTTTAAAGCTGAATGAAATGGCAGGCGCACACGGTGTCGGACGTATCGACCACGTGGAAAACCGTCTTGTCGGCATTAAATCCCGGGAAGTATACGAATGCCCTGGTGCGATGACACTGATCAAAGCGCATAAAGAATTGGAAGATTTGACACTGGTTAAAGAGGTAGCCCACTTTAAACCGATCATCGAGCAAAAAATGTCAGAAATCATTTACAACGGCTTATGGTTCTCACCGCTGAAAGATGCGCTGCATGCTTTCTTAAAAGAAACGCAAAAGCATGTCACAGGCATTGTTCGCGTGAAGCTGTTTAAAGGCCATGCGATTGTAGAAGGACGTAAATCAGAATACTCTCTATATGATGAAAAACTTGCAACATATACAAAAGACGATGCGTTTGATCACCATGCGGCAATCGGGTTTATCGAGCTTTGGGGACTTCCGACAAAAGTGAACAGCATCGTGAAAAAGAAGGAGCAGATTAAAGCATGAAGAAGCTTTGGGGAGGCCGATTTCAAAAAACACCGGAAAAATGGGTCGACGAGTTCGGCGCGTCTATATCATTTGACCAAAATTTAGTCACTGAAGACATTACAGGGTCTCTCGCACATGCTGCCATGCTGAAAAAATGCGGTATCCTGACAGCGGAAGAAGAACTGAAAATCCGGGAGGGACTGAATACCCTTCTGCAAAAAGCAGAGGAAGGAGCATTGGACTTCTCAGTCGATTATGAAGATATTCATTTGAACATTGAGAAAATGCTTATTGACGAAATCGGCCCTCTTGGCGGCAAGCTGCATACTGGCAGAAGCCGGAATGACCAGGTGGCAACTGACATGCATTTATACTTGAAAAATCATGTCGGCCACATCATCGAGCTGATTGAGGCATTCCAAGGCGCGCTGATCGAAAAGGCGGAAGCAAATATCGAAACGATTTTGCCGGGCTACACACATCTGCAACGCGCCCAGCCGATTTCATTCGCTCACCATTTGCTTGCGTATTTCTGGATGCTTGAACGCGACAAGGAGCGTTTTCAGGATTCGATGAAGCGGATTAACAAATCTCCGCTAGGCTGTGGGGCACTCGCGGGAACAACCTTCCTAATCGACCGTGATTATTCAGCAGAACTGCTCGGTTTTGACTCTATTTATGAAAACAGCCTGGACGGCGTCAGCGACAGAGATTTCATTTTGGAGTTTTTAAGCAACAGCAGTATGCTGATGATGCACCTATCCCGTTTCTCTGAAGAAATCATTCTATGGTGCTCTCAGGAGTTTAAATTCATCGAGCTTGACGATACGTACGCAACAGGAAGCAGCATGATGCCGCAAAAGAAAAACCCTGATATGGCAGAGCTGATCCGCGGAAAAACGGGACGCGTATACGGCGATATGATAGGGCTGTTTACGATCATGAAAGGCCTTCCACTCGCTTACAACAAAGATCTTCAAGAAGACAAAGAAGGCATGTTTGACACAGTGAAAACGGTCGAGGGCAGCCTGCAAATCTTCACAGGCATGATCCAAACAATGACGGTCAACAAAGAGGTCATGAAGCAAGCGACAAAACAAGACTTTTCAAATGCGACAGAACTGGCCGATTATTTAGCGAAAAAAGGAATGCCGTTCAGAGAAGCGCATGAAGTGGTCGGAAAACTTGTGTACACATGCATTGAAAAAGGGATCTATTTAAGCGATATGCCGTTTGGCGATTTTCAGCAGGCGAGCGAGCTCTTCGAAGAAGATATTTACACCGTGTTAGACCCTTACCACGCAGTTGAAAAAAGAATGAGCGCCGGAGGCACCGGATTCAAACAGGTGGAGCAGGCGCTTGAAAAAGCGAAAGCTTGCGTGGCAGCAGGAGTTTGCTAAAATTTCCTTCATAAAATTCCGTCATTATAGCCAACCTACCTCTATAATGATGGGAGGCAGAATGATGAAAAAAGAACCGGAACGCTATATTTATGATGAACAAGAAAGCCAGGAGACAACAAGGCTCATTTCAGAAGCATATCAAAGCGGTTATGTGGATATGCCTGATCAGGAGCCTTCATCTTCTGCTGAATAAGCTGTCTGTATAGGCAGCTTTTTTTGTATGTCAAAGTGTAAAAAGTGATATTGAAGGCCTTTTATAGTAAAGTAGAAGAAGAAACACTTTATTGAAAGCGGCGACGTTGCTTTGGGAGGTATTCATGTGCGACATGCTTTAATTACTGCCGGTTCGAAGGGTTTAGGCCGCAAAGTGACTGAGACGTTGCTTGCAAAGGGGTATTCAGTAACAGTCAATTACAGACAGGATGAGGATGCTGTCAGCCGCCTGAAGGAAGCCTGTCATGATTGTCTTGACCGGCTGCAATTTGTAAAAGGTGATGTCACCAAAAAAGAAGATCTGCTGCGTATTGCAGAGGCAGCCTTAAACCGCTTCGGAAGGATCGACTTTCTGATTAACAACGCGGGACCATACATATTTGAACGTAAAAAGTTAGCCGATTATACCGATGATGAATGGTACGGCATGCTGGAAGGTAATTTAAGCGCCGTCTTTCATTTATTCAAAGCGGTTATTCCTATTATGAGAAAACAGCAATTCGGACGAATCATCACGTACGGATTCCAAGGTGCGGCGCACACGCCCGGCTGGCTTCACCGATCGGCATTTGGCGCTGCGAAAGTGGGTTTGGCTTCTTTGACGAAGACCATTGCCATTGAAGAAGCCGAATTCGGCATAACTGCCAACATGGTTTGCCCGGGTGACATTGTCGGCGACATGAAGGAAGCATCAATAGAGGAAGCCAGGAAGAGAATCGGCAAAGAAAAAACGCCGATAGGAAGATCCGGCACAGGCGAGGATATCGCACGGATTATCGCTTTCTTGTGTGAGGAGAATTCAGACCTTGTGACAGGGACTGTCATTGAAGCCACCGGAGGCCTCAATGTCATTAATAAGAATCAAACAACATAAGTTTTTCAGCTTTTTAAAAAGGGAAAATAAGAAAACAAAATAACGTGACGAGGTGAAAGAAATGAAAGTGACATATCACGGACATTCTGTAATCACAGTGGAAACGAAGGATCATCATATTATATTTGATCCGTTTTTGACAGGGAATTCGTTAACGGATGTAAAGCCGGAGGATGTAAAAGCAGACGTTATCTTATTGACGCACGGCCACAATGATCATGTCGGCGACACTGAGCAAATTGCCAAGCAAAACAACGCGCTGGTTGTAGCGCCGAACGAGCTCGCCGTGTACTTAGGCTGGAAAGGCTTGAATGTTCATCCAATGCACATCGGTGGCTCCCGCCAGTTCGATTTTGGAAAAGTGAAGCTCACACAGGCCTTTCACGGATCAGCCATCACTGATGAAGAAAACAAAACAATTACTTACACAGGCATGCCAGCCGGTATTTTGCTGACTGTAGAAGATAAAACGATTTTCCACGCGGGCGATACGGCTCTTTTCTCTGATATGAAACTCATTGGCGAATTGAATCATATTGATATTGCCTTCTTGCCGATTGGCGATAACTTTACGATGGGGCCTGAAGACGCCAAGCTTGCCGCTGAATGGCTGCGGGCAAAACAGGTCGTGCCGGTGCATTACAATACATTCCCGGTCATCGAACAAGACCCTGAGGCCTTCGCTGACAGCCTGCCGGGCGGAGTCGGTAAAGTCATGGCGGTCGGTGAGACGATCGAGCTTTAAACGGGTGAAAACATCTCCTGATTCATCAGGGGATGTTTTTTTATTTTCTCCGCTCATTGCGTATAAATCCTCCGAAACCTTATAATGAAAACAGAAGACTGTCCTTAGAGGTGAAAGGCTTGGCAACGAAGCATGAACAAATATTAATGTATATTGATTCACTGCCTGTCGGTGAAAAAATTTCTGTGCGAAGAATTGCAAAGGAAATGAAAGTAAGCGAAGGGACCGCGTACAGAGCGATCAAGGAAGCAGAGAATAAAGGGTTTGTCAGCACGATTGAACGTGTGGGCACAATTAGGATTGAGCAAAAGAAAAAAGAGAATATTGAAAAGCTTACCTATGCAGAGGTTGTAAATGTCATAGACGGACAAGTGCTTGGAGGCCGGGCCGGGCTCCATAAGACATTGAATAAGTTTGTCATCGGCGCAATGGAGCTGGACGCGATGATGCGTTACACCGCAGCGGGCAATCTTTTGATTGTCGGTAACAGAATCAACGCACACAGACAGGCGCTCGAAGCAGGCGCGGCTGTATTGGTGACCGGGGGCTTCAACACGGATGACAGCATTGTGCAGCTGGCAGATGAGCTTGAGCTGCCGATTTTATCTACGAGCTATGACACCTTTACAGTCGCCGCGATGATCAACCGGGCAATTTATGACCAGCTGATCAAAAAAGAAATTGTCCTGGTGGAGGACATCTTAACGCCTGCTGACCGTACGGTATATCTTTCGCCTAAGGATAAACTTGAAAAATGGTATGAGAAAAACTTTGAAACGGGGCACGGCCGATTTCCGGTTGTCGATGACCAGATGAAAATCCACGGCATCCTGACATCAAAAGATATTGCCGGCCACGACCGAAACGCACCTATCGAAAAGGTCATGACTAAAAATCCCGTTACGGTTATTGGGAAAACATCTGTCGCCTCAGCGGCACAAACGATGGTATGGGAAGGGATCGAAGTGCTTCCCGTCACTGACGGCCACCAAAAACTGATCGGCATGATCAGCCGCCAAGACGTGTTAAAAGCGCTTCAAATGATTCAAAAGCAGCCGCAGGTCGGGGAGAAGCTGGATGATATTGTTTCAAGGGGATTTAAAGATGAGGGTGGTGATAAAGAGGATCAAACGATTTACGAGTATGAAGTCACGCCGCAGATGACAAACCAGCTCGGAACCATTTCTTATGGTGTGTTTACGACCATTTTGACGCAAGCGGCAAACCGGTTTTTGCGCTCGAAAAAACGCGGCGAGCTCGTAATCGAAAGCATCACCATTTTCTTTTTGAAGCCTGTGCAGATGGAGTCGGTCATCGAAGTCAAACCGCGCATTCTGGAGGCGGGCAGAAAGTTCGGAAAAATGGAAGTCGAAGTGCACAGCCAAGGCCATATCGTGTCTAAAGCGATGCTGATGGTTCAGCTGATGGAAAGAAGCTAAGGGACGTTTCAGGCGCCCCTTACGCGTGATCTCTTTCAGCTTCTTTGGCGTGAAGGGGATAGTAATGCCTGTAGGCTTTATAACCTGCCCAAGCGCTTCCTGCTCCTATGACGATAAAGATACCGCCGATTACTAACGTTAATACAGAATGAAATAATATCATTTGGTTGAGCCCGTAGAACAGGACCAGTGACCCTAAGGCCATGCTTGATTTTGCTGAACAGATTTCTTTTTCCAAAGATTGCTTAGCCCGAACGCCTTTTACTTTATAGTACACATAAAAGCAGGCTGAAAGCCCAATCAAAAAAACAAGAACCAGCATAAATGAAATCCTCCATCGTAAAAGTTTACAAACCCATTCTATACAAAAACGGGCTTGGTTTTGACGTTATTTTTCTTTTCCGTCGGCAGAGAATGTGATTTAATGAATAAAAACAATAAAGGAGTATCAAATGAAAACAGAACTGATCAGAACCATATCATTATATGACACGATTATCTTACATAGACATGTGCGTCCTGATCCGGATGCCTACGGATCACAGTGCGGACTTACAGAAATCCTGCGTGAAACATATCCTGAAAAAAATATTTTTGCGGTCGGCACACCTGAACCGTCCCTCTCTTTCTTATATTCCCTTGATGAGGTGGACAATGAAACATATGAAGGCGCACTTGTCATTGTCTGCGATACGGCAAATCAGGAAAGAATCGACGATCAGCGTTATCCTTCAGGCGCCAAACTGATGAAAATCGACCACCATCCGAACGAAGATCCATACGGTGACCTTCTCTGGGTCGATACGAGCGCGAGCTCAGTAAGTGAAATGATTTACGAGCTGTATTTAGAAGGAAAAGAGCACGGCTGGAAGCTGAATACGAAAGCGGCAGAGCTCATCTACGCCGGTATTGTCGGAGATACCGGACGCTTCTTATTTCCGAATACAACGGAAAAAACCTTAAAATATGCAGGCGAGCTCATTCAGTATCCATTCTCTTCCTCAGAGTTGTTTAATCAATTGTATGAAACAAAACTGAATGTGGTGAAGCTTAACGGCTATATCTTTCAAAATGTGTCATTATCCGAAAACGGTGCAGCTTCTGTTTTCATCAAAAAGGATACGCTTGAAAAGTTCGGCACAACGGCTTCAGAAGCGTCGCAGCTTGTCGGGACGCTTGGGAATATCTCAGGTATTCGCGCTTGGGTGTTTTTCGTAGAAGAAGACGATCAAATCAGAGTCAGATTCCGTTCGAAGGGGCCTGTCATTAACGGACTTGCCCGCAAATATAACGGCGGAGGACATCCGCTTGCTTCAGGCGCCTCTATTTACAGCTGGGATGAAGCCGATCGGATTTTAGCTGATCTGGAAACATTATGTAAAGAACACGAGTAGAGGGGAGACCCTCTCTCTTAGTGTTCATCTGTGACGGGGATGAACCAGCAGCCAAAATCAGTAAGGTCCTCATAGACTTGGAGATTGTGAGATTGAAGTTCTTTTTTGATGAGGGAAGCGAGTGAGTGTGTTTCGGCATATGCAGAAAAACCTTGTCTGAGCCGGGCTGTTTGATCTTTTGCTAACTGACGGTCACTGTAAACCTCCATTTCCCTTCCTCCTTCCTTTCGCCATTAAGCCTCACATATAGTTTATAAAAAAGAATGGGAAAAAGCGACAGAAGTTTGGAGAATTTAAAAAAAATCCATAATTACGCGGCGAATGAAATTTCAAGTTCTACTGTCAGTCTTGTATAAATCGTTAATTCCCTGACAGTTGCCTCGTATTTTTTTTCATTGATCATATAGACTTTATTTTCGATTGTCCGTTTTAAAAGATCCTTTGTTTGATAGACGCTCTCTATGTCTTTTGTAATCACCTCTGAAATATCATCCTTTACATGCTCCTCGAATTTCGTTTTATCCGGCTGCGATATTTTATATTTATCCCCATTCAGTAACTTAACGCTGACGCTTTGAATCAGCAGTTTTCTTTTATTATCTTCATTTAGTTTATGGAGGTCTTCCTGATAGATTGAAATTTGATTGTTTAAGTCTTTCACATGCTCTTTTTGTTTTTCGATGAGGCTGACCTGCTCCTCTTGGAATGTTCCGTAAGTAAACAGGAAAAAGAACCAGCTGATTACGGCTCCGCACATCATTCCCGCAAAAAAGCGCTGCCACCCCGGTTTTTTGTAATGCTGGGGAACCCTCATGAAGAAAGATGCTCCTGGGTCAGCCATGAAATAATGAGCCAGCCGCTTTGCGCGCCGCCCATGGCTGAGATAATCAAAAGAAGCTGCTTAAAGATATCTCTCGTATTGCCTTCAAGAATGCCCCGTTCAAAGCTGTATACCGCATCAAAGGTGCCTCCGATAGCTGCAACAAGCGCCCATATTTTTAACCGGTTCGCAAGCTTTGTAATCGCCGTAAGCGGGGGCTCGCCTGCCAAATATGCTCCGAGCCCTCCGATGAGTGCGCCCCCGATCAGCACCCCTAACGCAATGAAGTAACTATTAATAAAATTCACCATAAATCCTGCTTCCTGATCCATCTTTATCACCTCACCTTTTATATCATATTGAGCTTTCAGGACAAGTATGATGAGTAGTCGAAAAAGAACGTTTGTTTCTTTTGGGAACCGGACTTATAATAAAGAAAGAAATAGATCGTAATGAGAAAGAGGTGATAGCATGTCTTTTGTTCACCTGCAAGTGCATAGCGGGTACAGCCTGCTAAACAGCGCCGCGGCTGTGGAAGAGCTCGTCAGTGAAGCTGACAGGCTCGGATATGCGTCTTTGGCGCTGACAGATGATCATGTCATGTACGGAGCTATTCAATTTTATAAAGCATGCAAGGCGAGAGGGATCAACCCGATAATCGGTTTGACAGCTTCTGTTTTTACAGATGATAACGAACTTGAAGCCTACCCGCTTGTCCTGCTGGCAAAATCAAATACAGGCTATCAAAATCTGCTGAAAATCAGCAGCGTTCTGCAATCGAAATCAAAAGGCGGGCTAAAGCCGAAATGGCTTCACAGTTATCGAGAAGGCATTATCGCAATAACGCCCGGCGAAAAAGGATATATTGAAATGCTTCTTGAAGAAGGGCTGTTTGAACAGGCCGCTCAAGCCGCACTTGAATTTCAGTCTATATTCGGAAAGGAAGCCTTTTATTTCTCTTATCAGCCTTTTAAAGGGAATCAAGCCTTGTCCGAGCAAATTCTGCAGCTGTCTGAAGAAACCGGTATCCCTATTACGGCGACAGGCGATGTGCATTACATAAGGAAAGAAGATAAGGCTGCCTACCGCTGTCTGAAAGCGATTAAAGCAGGTGAAAAACTGACTGATGCACCCGCAGTAGATCTTCCTGATCTCGATTTGAAATCACTCGAAGAAATGCAAAACATTTATCGAGAGCATTCCGAAGCACTGCAAGCTTCTGTTGAGATCGCGGAACAATGCCGAGTTGACGTCAGCCTCGGGCAGACCCGTCTCCCGTCTTTCCCGACTCCAGATGGAAAGTCCGCTGATGATTATTTAACGGACATCTGTACGGCAGGACTCCGAACCCGTTTTGGCACGACGCCTGATGAACGATATCTTCGCCGTCTTCAATATGAGCTTGATGTCATCAAAAGGATGAAGTTCAGCGATTACTTTCTGATTGTATGGGATTTTATGAAGCATGCCCATGAAAAAGGGATCGTCACGGGACCGGGAAGGGGTTCTGCGGCAGGCTCTCTCGTGGCTTATGTGCTGTATATCACAGATGTTGATCCGATTAAACATCACCTGCTGTTTGAACGATTTTTAAACCCCGAACGTATCAGCATGCCCGATATTGATATTGACTTTCCGGATACAAGAAGAGATGAAGTCATCCAATACGTTCAGCAGAAATACGGTGCGATGCATGTTGCGCAGATTATTACCTTTGGAACACTTGCGGCAAAAGCGGCGCTTCGGGACGTCGGCAGAGTATTCGGCGTAAGCCCGAAGGAAGCAGATCAGCTTGCAAAACTCATTCCTTCAAGGCCGGGCATGACGCTGGATGAAGCGAGAAAGCAGTCGCCGCAGCTGGATAAGCGGCTTCGGGAGTCAACCCTGCTTCAGCAAGTCTATACAATTGCCTTAAAAATAGAAGGGCTGCCAAGGCATACATCAACCCACGCAGCAGGCGTTGTCCTTAGTGAAGAACCGTTAACTGATGTTGTTCCGCTTCAGGAAGGGCATGAAGGGATATATTTGACGCAATACGCGATGGATCATCTTGAGGACTTGGGCCTTTTAAAAATGGATTTCTTAGGTTTGCGCAACCTGACTCTGATCGAGTCCATTACTTCAATGATCGAAAAAGAAGAAAATATCAAAATAGATCTATCAAGTATTTCCTACCGTGATGACAAAACGTTCTCCTTACTGTCAAAAGGGGATACGACAGGGATTTTTCAGCTTGAATCTGCAGGGATGAGAAGCGTCCTAAAGCGGCTTAAACCTTCCGGCCTGGAGGATATTGTGGCGGTCAATGCGTTGTACCGGCCTGGTCCGATGGAAAATATTCCGCTATTTATTGACCGTAAACACGGCCGGGAGCCTGTTCACTATCCTCATGAAGATTTAAGGAGTATCTTGGAAGATACATATGGTGTCATTGTGTATCAGGAACAAATTATGATGATTGCTTCCCGCATGGCTGGGTTTTCTTTAGGTGAAGCGGACCTGCTGAGACGGGCGGTCAGCAAAAAGAAAAAAGAAATTCTGGATAGAGAGCGAAGCCATTTTGTTGAAGGGTGCTTAAAAAAGGAGTATTCTGTAGACACTGCAAATGAAGTCTACGATTTAATCGTCAAATTCGCAAATTATGGCTTTAACCGAAGCCATGCGGTGGCATACAGCATGATCGGCTGCCAGCTTGCGTATTTGAAAGCTCATTATCCGTTATATTTTATGTGCGGTTTGCTGACAAGCGTCATTGGCAATGAGGATAAAATATCTCAATATCTTTACGAAGCAAAGGGGAGCGGGATTCGTATCCTTCCTCCGTCAGTGAACAAAAGCAGTTTTCCGTTTACAGTTGAAGACGGATCTATCAGATACAGCCTCCGCGCGATAAAAAGTGTAGGCGTCTCAGCAGTCAAAGATATATATAAAGCAAGAAAAGAGAAACCATTTGAAGATCTTTTCGATTTCTGCTTTCGTGTGCCGTCAAAAAGCGTAAATCGCAAAATGCTTGAAGCACTTATCTTTTCTGGTGCGATGGACGAATTCGGCCAAAACCGGGCCACGCTGCTCGCAACCATTGATGTTGCCTTGGAACATGCTGAGTTATTCGCCGGGGACGACGACCAAATGGGATTGTTTTTAGATGAATCGTTTTCGATTAAGCCGAAGTATGTGGAGACGGAGGAGCTTCCGCTTGTGGATTTACTTGCGTTTGAAAAAGAGACGCTTGGCATTTATTTTTCAAATCATCCGCTCTCTGCTTTCCGAAAACAGCTGGCTGCGCACGGGGCAGCAACCATTCTGCAGGCTCAGCAGGCTGTCAAAAGGCAGCTTTCTCTCGGAGTCCTGCTGTCGAAGATCAAGACAATTCGGACGAAAACAGGTCAAAACATGGCGTTTTTAACGCTCAGTGACGAAACCGGCGAAACGGAAGCCGTAGTCTTCCCTGAACAATTCAGACAGCTTTCTCCCGTTTTAAGAGAAGGCGCTCTTTTGTTCACAGCGGGGAAATGTGAAGTAAGACAGGATAAGGTCCAGTTCATCATGTCCCGGGCAGAATTATTAGAAAATATGGATGCAGAAAAAGCGCCATCGGTTTATATAAAAATAGAAAGCAGTCAGCACAGTCAGGAGGTCCTGGCAAAGATTAAGCGCATTTTGCTGGAGCATAAAGGGGAAACAGGCGTTTATCTCTATTATGAAAGGCAAAAACAGACAATTAAGCTTCCTGAGTCGTTTCATATCAATGCGAACCACCAGGTGTTATATCGCTTAAAAGAGCTGTTGGGTCAAAAAAACGTCGTTTTAAAACAGTGGTAACGCTTCACTTTTTGTTATACAATTGGAGCAATTATGTGATCCTGTTTAAATATTCAGATAGATCAACTCCGCAGAATGCAGCAATCAACGCAGCAATATACGAATCAAAAAATATCCATAAGGAGTGTTTAGGAGAATGTCATTAAGAGAAGAAGCATTGCACCTGCATAAAGTCAATCAGGGGAAACTTGAGTCCAAATCGAAAGTAGAGGTCAGAAACGCGAAAGATTTAAGTCTTGCGTATTCCCCGGGTGTAGCAGAACCGTGTAAGGATATTCACGAAGACATTAACAAAGTATATGATTATACAATGAAGGGGAACATGGTAGCAGTTGTTACTGATGGTACAGCGGTGCTTGGCCTTGGAAATATCGGCCCTGAAGCCGCGCTTCCTGTCATGGAAGGGAAAGCTGTTCTATTCAAAAGCTTTGCAGGCGTGGACGCGTTCCCAATTGCTTTAAACACAAACGATGTTGATAAAATCGTTGAAACTGTTAAATTGCTTGAACCGACATTTGGCGGCGTCAACCTTGAGGATATTGCAGCGCCAAACTGCTTTATCATTGAAGAGCGCCTCAAAAAAGAAACAAACATCCCGGTTTTCCATGATGATCAGCACGGTACTGCTATTGTAACTGTAGCAGGTCTTGTAAACGCGCTGAAACTGTCTGGAAAATCCATGTCATCCATTAAAGTTGTTGCAAACGGCGCCGGTGCAGCTGGTATTGCGATTATCAAGCTTCTTCACCATTACGGCGTGCGTGACATCGTGATGTGCGATTCAAAAGGAGCGATTTATGAAGGGCGTCCGGAAGGCATGAACGATGTCAAAAACGAAGTGGCGAAATTCACAAACCAAGACCGCAAAGACGGTTCTCTGAAAGATGTCATCGTTGATGCTGACGTATTTATCGGCGTGTCTGTAGCAGGAGCGTTAACAAAAGAAATGGTTCAAAGCATGGCAAAAGATCCGATTATCTTTGCAATGGCAAATCCAAATCCGGAAATTATGCCGGAAGATGCTCGTGAGGCTGGCGCAAGCGTTATTGGAACGGGCCGTTCTGACTTCCCGAATCAAGTAAACAATGTTCTTGCATTCCCTGGTATTTTCCGCGGGGCGCTTGACGTTCGCGCCACTCACATTAACGAAGAAATGAAAATCGCAGCGGTTGAAGCCATTGCTTCACTGGTTTCAGAAGATGAGCTTAGCGCAGACTATGTCATCCCTGCACCTTTTGATAAACGTGTTGCGCCTGCTGTTGCGAAAGCTGTGGCAAAAGCGGCGATGGAAACAGGTGTTGCTAGAATCACTGTTGACCCTGAGGAAGTTGCTGAAAAAACGAGAAAACTTACGATTATTGGCGAATAATTTTTAATTCATTCCAAAAATGGCAGCGCGTTGGCGGAGACCAGCGCGCTGTTCTCAAGTTAAACTGGCGGCTGAAATTTTTTTAATCATTGGTCTTAAAAAAATTTCAGCCGGGTTTAACGTTATTTTTGAATGCGCTGCCAATCCTGTTATTTCAACGTCTTATCTGAATTCATTCGTACCTTTCCTAATACGTCATTGAATAAAAAGTTGTCGAATTGAGGATGACAGCGTTTGACAAAAAAAGTACAATAGTTTCGGTAAAGTTATTAGCAAGTCTATCTGTTTGATGACATGCGGTGAAGAGAACCCTTCACAAAAGGGAGGTAATCATTTGTTAAAGGATATATTCACGAAAAAGAAAAAGTATGCTTCCGTACCGTCTGATCAAGCGAAGCACGATGTTCCGGAAGGCATAATGACAAAATGTCCTAAGTGTAAAAAAATCATGCTCACTAAAGAGTTGGATAAAAATATGCGGGTATGCATGAACTGCGATTATCATTTCCCAATGAACGCAAAACAGCGTATCGAAAGCTTGATGGATGAACAATCCTTTGAGGAATTCAATCAGGGAATGTTATCGGAAAACCCGCTTGGTTTCCCTGGATATCTGGAAAAGCTTGAAAAAGATCGCGAGAAAACATCCTTAAACGAGGCTGTTGTAACAGGCAAGGGCACCATCGGCGGACACCCGGCTGTTGTCGCAGTCATGGATTCTTCATTCAGAATGGGCAGCATGGGTTCAGTCGTCGGTGAAAAAATCACGCTTGCGATTGAAAAAGCAAAAGCTGATAAAGTACCGTTTATTATTTTTACGGCTTCAGGCGGGGCTAGAATGCAGGAAGGCGTATTAAGTTTGATGCAGATGGCTAAGACAAGCTTTGCCCTAAAACTGTTCAGTGAAGAACAAGGCCTCATTATCTCAGTGATGACGCATCCGACTACCGGGGGCGTATCAGCAAGCTTTGCATCCCTTGGCGATTACAATTTCGCTGAGCCTGGCGCGCTGATCGGTTTTGCCGGAAGACGGATTATTGAACAGACAATAGGAGAAAAACTGCCGGAGGACTTCCAAACGGCAGAATTTTTATTAAAACATGGACAGCTTGATGCGGTTATTCACCGCGACGATATGAAAAAAACATTAGAAAATCTGCTGGATATGCATCAAACAGGAGGTGACATAGAGTGGCTGCAAGATTAGAATTTGAAAAACCGGTGATTGAACTGCAAACGAAAATCGCCGAACTAAAAAAATTCACCCAAGATTCCGATATGGATTTAAGTGCGGAAATCGAACGGCTCGAAGACCGTCTCGCTAAGCTTCAGGATGATATTTACAAAAATCTGAAGCCTTGGGACCGTGTTCAAATCGCACGTCTGGCGGACCGTCCGACAACGCTTGATTATATCGAACACCTGTTTACCGACTTTTTTGAATGTCACGGAGACAGAGCGTACGGGGACGATGAAGCCATTGTTGGCGGGATTGCGAAGTTCCATGGCCTTCCTG
This sequence comes from Bacillus sp. NS1, assembly GCF_058248265.1. Lineage (NCBI taxonomy): Bacteria > Bacillati > Bacillota > Bacilli > Caryophanales > Bacillaceae > Bacillus > Bacillus sp. NS1. The sequence goes on from NZ_JBZAZF010000003.1 coordinate 173,651, forward strand.
TAACGGTAATCGGGCACCAGCGCGGAAAAGACACGAAGGAAAACCTTGTCCGCAATTTTGGGATGCCGCATCCTGAAGGCTACCGAAAAGCGCTTCGTCTCATGAAACAGGCTGACAAATTCAACAGACCGATTATCTGTTTTATTGATACGAAGGGGGCATATCCTGGACGAGCAGCGGAGGAAAGAGGACAAAGCGAAGCGATTGCCAAGAACTTATTTGAGATGGCTGGCCTTCGAGTGCCTGTTATCTGTATCGTCATCGGTGAAGGCGGAAGCGGCGGAGCCCTTGGTCTTGGAGTAGGTAATCACTTGCATATGCTGGAAAACTCTACTTATTCTGTTATTTCTCCGGAAGGTGCCGCGGCACTTTTATGGAAGGACTCCAGTCTTGCTAAAAAAGCAGCAGAAACAATGAAAATCACTGCGCCGGATTTAAAAGAATTAGGTATTATAGATCATATGATTAAAGAAGTAAAAGGCGGAGCGCACCACGATGTAAAGCTGCAGGCAAGCTATATGGACGAAACCCTTAAACAATCGCTAAAAACGTTGCTAAAGCTGAGCGAAGAAGAATTAGTTCAGCAGCGCTATGAAAAATATAAAGCAATTGGTAAAGTCTCGGTTGAAGATCAATATATCGGGGTAAACTAAATAAACGTGAAGCCTTTGGCTCACGTTTATTTTTTGTGACATTCTTTAAATTTTATTTAAAAACAATTTATTTAATTGTATAATAGGTAAGGTTTCATAGGGAGGATGGAGATCCCTTTTCATTGTTTTTAGGGCAATGATCATGTTATGTTTAATCATATATGTTGCTGAGGTGAATGGAGAATGAAACGTATAGGGGTATTAACGAGCGGCGGGGATTCCCCGGGAATGAACGCAGCAGTTCGCGCAGTAGTCAGAAAAGCGATTTATCATGACGTTGAAGTTTACGGCATTTACAACGGATACGCAGGATTGATCAGCGGAAAGATTGAAAAGCTTGAGCTCGGATCTGTAGGCGATATTATACATCGTGGAGGAACAAAGCTTTATACGGCAAGATGTCCTGAATTCAAAACGGTTGAAGGCCGTGAAAAAGGGATAGAAAACTTGAAAAAGCTCGGTATTGAAGGTCTTGTTGTTATCGGCGGAGACGGTTCCTATATGGGTGCGAAAAAATTAACGGAACACGGGTTTCCATGTGTAGGTGTACCGGGTACAATTGATAATGACATTCCGGGCACTGATTTTACAATCGGTTTCGATACAGCTTTAAATACAGTAATTGACGCAATTGATAAGATTCGCGATACAGCGACTTCTCATGAACGTACATATGTGATCGAAGTAATGGGGCGTCATGCCGGCGATATCGCATTGTGGGCCGGTCTTGCAGGAGGCGCGGAATCAATCTTAATCCCTGAGGCAGACTATGACATGCACGAAATTATTGCCCGCTTAAAACGCGGCCATGAACGCGGCAAGAAACACAGTATTATTATTGTTGCCGAAGGTGTAGGCAGCGGTGTTGAGTTCGGGAAACGCATTGAAGAAGAAACAAATCTTGAAACTAGGGTATCTGTACTGGGCCACATCCAGCGCGGAGGTTCTCCAAGCGCGGCTGACCGCGTGCTGGCAAGCCGTCTTGGCGCATATGCAGTTGAACTGCTGCTTGAAGGAAAAGGCGGACGCTGTGTAGGTATACAAAACAATAAGCTTGTAGACCATGATATTATAGAAATACTGGATACAAAACACACAGTTGAGCAAAACATGTATCAGCTTTCAAAAGAACTGTCTATTTAACGTGCAGCTGAAGGCTGAAGATTTCAGAAGGAAGTGAACCAAATGAGAAAAACTAAAATTGTTTGTACTATCGGTCCGGCAAGTGAAAGTGTTGAAATGCTTACGAAATTAATGGAGTCAGGAATGAACGTGGCTCGATTAAACTTTTCTCACGGAGATTTTGAGGAACACGGTGCAAGAATTAAAAATATCCGCGAAGCAAGCAAAAAGCTTGGCAAAAACGTCGGTATCCTGCTTGATACAAAGGGTCCTGAAATCCGTACACATACAATGGAAAACGGCGGCATTGAACTTGAAACAGGCAAAGAGCTTATCATTTCAATGGACGAGGTAGTGGGAACAACAGATAAAATTTCAGTCACATATGAAGGTTTAGTTGACGACGTTGAAAAAGGTTCAACGATTCTGTTAGATGACGGACTTATCGGCCTTGAGGTACTAGATGTAGATGCCGCTAAACGCGAAATCAAAACAAAAGTAATGAACAATGGAACACTCAAAAATAAAAAAGGTGTTAACGTACCGGGCGTTAGCGTCAATCTTCCGGGTATCACTGAAAAAGATGCACGAGACATCGTTTTCGGTATTGAGCAGGGAGTAGACTTCATCGCACCATCTTTCATACGCCGTTCCACGGACGTGCTTGAAATCCGTGAGCTTCTTGAAGAGCACAACGCTCAGGATATTCAAATCATCCCTAAAATCGAAAACCAAGAGGGCGTTGACAACATCGATGCTATTCTCGAAGTGTCTGACGGCTTAATGGTTGCACGCGGAGACTTAGGTGTGGAAATTCCAGCTGAAGAAGTGCCGCTCGTGCAAAAAGAACTGATCAAAAAGTGCAATGCACTTGGCAAACCTGTTATTACAGCGACACAAATGCTTGACAGCATGCAGCGCAACCCGCGTCCGACTCGTGCGGAAGCAAGTGACGTTGCAAACGCGATCTTCGACGGCTCAGATGCGATCATGCTTTCTGGTGAAACGGCTGCCGGAAGCTATCCGGTTGAGGCGGTTCAAACGATGCACAACATCGCGTCCCGTTCAGAGGAAGCTTTAAATTATAAAGAAATTCTTTCAAAACGCAGAGATCAAGTGGGAATGACGATTACAGACGCAATTGGACAATCTGTCGCACATACGGCGATTAACCTGAATGCTGCTGCGATCGTAACACCGACTGAAAGCGGCCATACGGCGCGTATGATCGCGAAATACCGTCCACAGGCGCCAATTGTTGCGGTTACTGTAAATGACTCTGTTTCCAGAAAACTTGCGCTCGTATCAGGTGTATTCGCTGAAAGCGGCCAAAATGCGAACACAACAGATGAGATGCTTGAAGATGCTGTCCAAAAATCAGTAAACAGCGGAATTGTAAAACACGGCGATCTGATCGTCATTACAGCAGGCACTGTCGGTGAGTCTGGCACTACAAACTTAATGAAAGTTTACACTGTCGGCGATATCATCGCTAAAGGCCAAGGAATCGGACGCAAATCAGCTTTCGGTCCGGTTGTCATTGCACAAAATGCAAAAGAGGCTGAGCAAAAAATGACTGACGGTGCGGTACTTGTTACAAAAAGCACTGACCGTGATATGATTGCATCTCTTGAAAAAGCGTCTGCCCTTATTACAGAAGAAGGCGGCTTGACAAGCCATGCTGCGGTAGTCGGATTAAGCCTTGGCATTCCGGTCATCGTTGGCCTGGAAAATGCAACATCTATATTGACAGAAGGCCAAGAAATTACAGTTGACGCTTCCAGAGGCGCAGTCTACCAAGGCCGTGCAAGCGTTCTTTAATCACAGGTGAAAACGGAAGGGGGAATCCCTTCCTTTTCTCTTTATCTTGCCTTTTGTTGAACAGAGGCGTGTTACACGTGTGGGGGGCTTGGATATGAGATTTTTATTTTTGCTTTTTATTGTATTTCCGGCAATAGAAATCGGCATATTCCTCTTTTCAGGCAAGCTGATCGGCATTTTGCCGACGGTCCTTTTAATGATTCTGTCGGGCATTATCGGCGCAGCAGCTGCAAAAAAACAAGGAACCGAAGTGTATTACAAGGTTCAGCGTGATCTTCAATATGGCAAAATGCCCGGGGAAGCGATTGTTGACGGCCTGTGCATTTTCATTGGCGGTCTATTGCTGATGCTTCCGGGCTTTTTATCAGATTTGGCCGGCGCCTGCTTGCTTATCCCGTTTACCCGCAGCTGGTGTAAGCCGATTCTGTTCAAATGGCTGAGAGGAATGTCGAAGAACAAACGGATCATCATCAAATAAAAAACGGCAGCCATGCAACATGGGCTGCTGTTTTATTTTTGCTGAACTGTGATGTAGGACCATATCTCCTTTAATGCGCCTGTTGTGATGAAGGCTTGGATGAGGACAAGAAAAGCCGGCCCGGCGATCAGTCCTAAAAACCCGAATAATTTAAAACCGGCAAACAGGGCAACGAGTGTTGCCAGCGGATCGATCCCGATAGATTTACTAAGTATTTTAGGTTCTGTCAGCTGCCGCTGAATCAGAACGACGAGATACAGTACACCGATTCCGATCGCCTGTGGCAGCTGGCCTGTAATCGATAAATACAAAATCCACGGCACAAATACGGAGCCCGCCCCCAAATAAGGGAGAAGATCAACAAGCCCGATTAAAAAAGCAATTGTTGCAGCATGTTCAACTTTTAAGAGAGAAAGGCCGATAAATACAATTACCATCGTAATGAAAACGAGAACGGCCTGCGCTTTGATAAAACCGGTCATTGCTTTTTTTAATTCACTGCTGATCGCTTTGCTGTTAGCTGTAACCCGATCCGGCAGAATTGAAACGAGCATGGCTTTCAGCTTGTGCCAATCCTTTGTCATAAAAAAAGTTGCCAGAAGAGAAAAAATCAGAACAGCCGCTGTGTTTGGAAGAAGCGCAAAAAACCTCGGAATCATTTCTAGAATGTGGGACAGCAGCAGCCCGGCATTTTTAGCGGCGGAATCACCGAGTGTCTGGATGTGAGTGACGATGGAGGCCTGCTGATTGGTCTCCAATTCTTGAAACAAAAGGGTCAGTTCGTTATAGAGCGGCTGGATATGAGTCGTAAACAATTTTTCGCAATATGAGATAAACGTGCTGATATGCGGAGGCAGCGTTTTTGCAAGATAGGCTGTTCCCGTTACGATTTCGGCTACCAGAATGGTGAGCACACCGAAGGCTGCGAGCAGAAAAAAAGCAAGCACGCCCAGAACGTTTATCGTTCGGGGGAATCCTGTCACTTTGTCAAAGTAGTCAACAACAGGATGAATCGCTGATGAAAGAATAAGGGCGATCAGGAACGGATAAGTTAACGGAAACGAATAATAGGCCGCAGCTATCAATCCTGCGGTAATTGATATGACAAAGAGGGTTCTGAAAAAAATAGTGATATAAGATTGATTCACGAAATCGATCCTCCTCTCGTCAGCATGTCCTATTTTTTATATGTATTCACGCTCCTGCTGAATATGAATACATACAACTTAAAGGAGGGATGGCATGTGTTTACACAAGCGAATTTATTTTTAATTTTACTCTTGGCTATCGCACTTATCGCAAAAAATCAATCATTGCTTTTTGCTGTATCCGTCCTTTTGATCATCAAAATCATTGGACTTGACCAAAAATTATTACCAACCATCCAATCGAAAGGCATTAACTGGGGTGTGACCATTATTACCATCGCCGTTCTTGTTCCGATTGCAACAGGAGAAATCGGATTTAAGCAGCTTGGAGAAGCAATGCGGTCTTCCTATGCATGGATCGCCTTGGGAGCGGGCATCGCAGTGGCGCTGATTGCCAAAAACGGACTGACTCTGCTGGAAAATGACCCCCATATTACAACTGCCCTTGTGATCGGGACCATTCTTGCAGTTGCGCTTTTTGGCGGAGTAGCGGTAGGTCCGCTGATCGGAGCGGGAATTGCTTATATTGCCATGCAGATCGTAAAACTGTTCACTTCATGAAAAAAGCGGCCTTAGGCCGCTTTTTTTTACGCAGAAAAACCCGCAAATAAAGGCGTTTTTTCGGGGAAATCACAGAATGAAAAAAAAAATTATAGGTAAACATTTAACAAATGTCTGATTATTGTTTATAATGAGAATAGGCTTAAACTTAAATAAGCTTATAAGAATTTGTTATGTTCTTTCATAAGCAAAGGGTTTCAGTACCAGCAGGCTGTAAAATGTAAGCATTTTCTTTTTGGGGGAGAGAAATACTTGCATCATGCTTTTTAAGTAAGCCTCATGTTTTTACAACACTCTTAAAGGGGAAATTTATTTAAAAGGAGATGTTATATATGACAGCGACACGCGGTCTAGAAGGGGTTGTAGCAACAACATCATCTGTTAGTTCTATTATTGATGATACCCTTACATATGTGGGGTATGATATCGATGATTTAACAGAGAATGCAAGTTTTGAAGAAATCATCTACTTGCTTTGGCATTTAAGGCTGCCAAACAAAAAAGAGCTTGATGAGTTAAAGCAGCAGCTTGCAAAGGAAGCTGCAGTTCCGCAAGAAATTATTGAGCACTTCAAATCATATTCCCTCGAAAATGTTCATCCCATGGCTGCTCTTCGGACAGCAATTTCATTACTAGGCCTGCTTGACAGCGAGGCTGATACCATGAACCCGGAAGCCAACTACAGAAAGGCGATCCGCCTTCAGGCAAAGGTGCCTGGCCTGGTTGCAGCGTTTTCCAGAATCCGCAAGGGTCTTGAGCCTGTTGAACCAAGAGAAGACTACGGCATTGCCGAGAATTTTCTCTACACTTTAAACGGTGAAGAGCCTTCGCCAATTGAGGTCGAAGCCTTCAACAAAGCATTGATTTTACATGCTGACCATGAGTTGAACGCGTCAACATTCACAGCAAGGGTCTGCGTCGCAACACTTTCTGATATCTATTCAGGCATTACTGCCGCAATCGGCGCACTGAAGGGGCCTCTTCACGGCGGTGCAAACGAAGCAGTCATGAAAATGCTGACAGAGATCGGCGAAGTGGAGAATGTAGAACCTTATGTTCGCGCCAAGATGGAAAAGAAAGAAAAAATCATGGGATTTGGCCATCGCGTGTATAAGCACGGCGACCCGCGCGCGAAGCATCTGAAAGAAATGAGCAAGCGCCTGACCAACCTGACAGGCGAAAGCAAATGGTATGAGATGTCGATTCGCATAGAAGAAATCGTCACATCAGAGAAAAAGCTACCGCCTAACGTTGATTTCTATTCGGCTTCAGTTTATCACAGCCTCGGTATTGACCATGACTTGTTCACACCGATTTTTGCTATAAGCAGAATGTCTGGCTGGCTTGCTCATATTCTTGAGCAGTATGATAACAACCGACTGATCCGTCCGCGGGCAGATTACACAGGCCCTGATAAACAAGCATTTGTTCCGATTGAAGAAAGAGCCTAAAGAACCATTGGAGGCTGGCTTGCGTTAATGAGGTTAGCCTCTTGTTCAGAACATCAAAAGTGGTTTACAATTTAGATTGAATGTTGAGAAAAATCATTTTGTTTTCTATATAAGAAAAATAAAATGTTTTCTAAATATGAATTACATACTGGGAGGTTTTTATTGTGGCACAAGGTGAAAAAATTACAGTCTCTAACGGAGTATTAAACGTACCAAACAACCCGATTATCCCGTTTATCGAAGGAGACGGAACCGGTCCTGATATTTGGAACTCGGCTTCGAAGGTTTTGGAAGCAGCAGTTGAAAAAGCATACAAAGGCGAAAAGAAAATTACGTGGAAAGAAGTTTATGCCGGAGAAAAGGCTTATAATAAAATAGGTGAGTGGCTTCCTGCTGAAACATTAGATGTGATCCGCGAATATTTCATCGCGATTAAAGGCCCGTTAACGACACCTGTCGGCGGCGGGATCCGATCATTGAACGTAGCGCTCAGACAAGAGCTTGACCTATTCGTCTGCTTAAGACCTGTAAGATACTTTACTGGAGTGCCGTCACCGGTAAAACGCCCTGAAGATACTGATATGGTCATCTTCCGTGAAAATACAGAAGATATTTACGCTGGCATCGAGTACGCAAAAGGCTCTGAAGAAGTGCAAAAGCTCATCAGCTTCCTGCAAAATGAGTTAAACGTCAACAAAATCCGTTTCCCTGAGACATCAGGTATCGGCATTAAGCCTGTTTCTGAAGAAGGAACAAGCCGTTTGGTCAGAGCTGCCATTGATTATGCGATCGAGCACGGCCGCAAATCTGTAACGCTTGTTCACAAAGGAAACATTATGAAGTTCACAGAAGGCGCCTTCAAAAACTGGGGCTATGAACTTGCTGAAAGAGAATACGGCGAAAAAGTCTTCACATGGGCTCAATATGACCGCATTGCTGAAGAACAAGGAAAAGACGCTGCCAACAAAGCACAAAGCGAAGCGGAAGCAGCAGGCAAAATCATTGTCAAAGACAGCATTGCTGACATCTTCCTTCAGCAGATCTTAACGCGTCCGAACGAATTTGATGTTGTTGCAACAATGAACCTGAACGGAGATTACATCTCTGACGCTCTTGCTGCGCAAGTCGGCGGAATCGGCATTGCTCCTGGAGCGAACATCAACTATGAAACAGGACATGCGATTTTCGAGGCGACGCACGGAACGGCTCCTAAATATGCAGGCCTTGATAAAGTAAACCCATCTTCAGTTATTCTTTCAGGCGTTCTGCTTCTTGAGCACTTAGGATGGAACGAAGCGGCTGATTTGGTTATCAAATCTATGGAAAAAACAATCGCTTCTAAAGTCGTAACTTACGATTTTGCCAGATTAATGGACGGCGCGACCGAAGTAAAATGTTCAGAGTTCGGACAAGAACTGATTAAAAACATGGACTAAGCAAGGAAACAGCCTAAAACTAGTCATAAAGGAGAAGAGAGACATGGGAAATACTCGTAAAAAAGTTTCTGTTATCGGAGCAGGTTTTACCGGAGCGACAACTGCATTTTTAATCGCTCAAAAAGAGCTGGCAGACGTTGTTCTTGTTGACATTCCGCAATTGGAGAACCCGACAAAGGGAAAAGCGCTTGATATGTTTGAAGCAAGCCCAGTTCAAGGCTTTGACGCAAAAATTACGGGTACATCCAATTACGAGGATACAGCGGGTTCTGACATTGTTGTTATTACAGCCGGTATCGCAAGAAAACCTGGTATGAGCAGAGATGATCTAGTCTCTACAAACGAAAAAATTATGAGAAGCGTTACACGAGAAATCGTGAAATATTCTCCTGACTCTATCATTGTGGTGCTGACAAATCCTGTTGATGCAATGACATACGCGGTGTACAAAGAATCAGGTTTCCCTAAAGAGCGCGTAATCGGCCAGTCTGGTGTGCTTGATACGGCAAGATTCAGAACATTTGTGGCAGAGGAATTAAACCTGTCAGTGAAAGATGTGACTGGTTTCGTTCTTGGCGGGCACGGTGACGATATGGTACCGCTTGTGCGTTATTCTTATGCCGGTGGCATCCCGCTTGAAACTCTCCTTCCGAAAGAACGGATTGACGCAATTGTGGAGCGCACCAGAAAAGGCGGAGGCGAAATCGTGAACCTTCTTGGAAACGGAAGCGCGTATTATGCGCCTGCGGCTTCTCTGACAGAAATGGTCGAAGCGATCTTGAAAGATCAGCGCCGCGTCCTTCCTACAATTGCTTATCTTGAAGGGGAATATGGCTATGAAGGCATCTACCTTGGTGTTCCTACAATTGTAGGCGGCAATGGACTTGAGCAAATCATTGAACTTGAACTGACAGACTATGAAAGAGCACAGCTGAATAAATCAGTTGAATCAGTCAAAAATGTCATGAAAGTATTATCTTAATAAAAAGAGAGAAAGGCTTGCTTGATAGAGCCTTTCTCTTTTTACTATAAATGAAAGCGTTATCATTCACTTCTTTATTTCTTTTAAAAATGATGTAAAAGGCGAATTGTCGGAATGTCCTGCTTTCGCTAAAATAAAATCATGAAACATGTTAAGATGACATAAAATAGAGAAATAGGATGTCGGGGAATTATAATACTGGAGGCACAGCATGAACAAGAAAATTTTAGTTGTGGATGATGAAGAATCTATTGTTACTCTTTTACAGTACAATTTGGAACGGTCGGGCTATGATGTCATTACTGCCCCGGATGGGGAAGAAGCACTCAAAAAAGCGGAAACAGAGAAGCCTGATTTGATTGTGCTTGATGTGATGCTTCCAAAACTGGACGGAATAGAAGTATGCAAGCAGCTGAGACAGCAAAAACTAATGTTTCCGATTTTAATGCTGACAGCGAAAGATGAGGAATTCGACAAAGTATTAGGGCTTGAGCTTGGTGCTGATGATTATATGACCAAGCCGTTCAGTCCAAGGGAAGTAAATGCAAGAGTCAAAGCGATTTTAAGGCGTTCGGAAATGGCTGCGCCCTCTAGTGAAATGAAAAACGATGAAATTGAAGGTCAGATCGTAATTGGCGATCTGAAAATCCTGCCTGATCATTATGAAGCGTACTTTAAAGAAAATCAGCTTGAGCTGACACCGAAAGAATTCGAACTGTTGCTCTATTTGGGCAGACACAAAGGCAGAGTGCTGACGAGAGATCTTCTGTTGAGCGCTGTCTGGAATTATGATTTTGCCGGGGATACGAGAATTGTTGATGTACATATCAGCCATCTCCGCGACAAAATTGAAAACAATACTAAAAAACCGATCTATATTAAAACAATTAGGGGATTGGGGTATAAACTGGAGGAGCCAAAAATGAATGAATAAATACCGTGTGCGCCTTTTTTCTGTACTCGTTGTCTGTATGATTCTGGTGTTTAGTGTCCTCGGGCTGTTTTTGCAGCAGCTCTTTGAAACATCTGACCAAAGGAAAGCAGAGGAACACATTGAAAAAGAAGCCAAATACATGGCTTCGCTTCTTGATGCCGGCAATCTGAATGATCAAGCAAATGAGAAAATCATTAAAGATGCAGGCGGCGCGCTTGATGTGAGCGCATCCGTTATCGATACAGACGGCAAGGTGCTGTACGGGTCAAACGGGAGAGCAGCAGATTCTCAAAAGGTGCAAGCGCTTGTTTCTGGCCATGAGGGTGTTCTTTCTACAGCGGATAACAAGCTTTATTACGGACTTTCGCTTAGAAGCGAAGGTGAAAAAACTGGATATGTGCTGCTTTCTGCCTCTGAAAAAAGTTACGGCTTGAAAGGCGAAATGTGGGGAATGCTGACTGCCAGTCTTTGTACCGCTTTTATCGTCATTGTTTATTTTTATTCCAGTATGACCTCACGTTATAAAAGGTCGATTGAAGCAGCGACAAACGTAGCAACAGAACTGTCCAAGGGAAATTATGATGCCAGGACATATGGCGGCTATATCAGGCGTTCTGATAAGCTTGGCCGTGCAATGAACAGCCTTGCCGTTGATCTGATGGAAATGACGAGAACGCAGGAAATGCAGCGGGACCGCCTGCTGACAGTCATTGAAAATATCGGCTCCGGGCTGATTATGATTGATGGAAGAGGCTTTATCAATCTCGTGAACAGGTCTTACGCCAAGCAATTTCATATCAATCCGAATCAGATGTTGCGCCGTCTTTATCATGATGCATTTGAACATGAAGAAGTGATCCAGCTTGTCGAAGACATTTTTATGACGGAGACAAAGAAATGCAAGCTGTTAAGGCTTCCGATCAAGATTGAACGGCGTTATTTTGAAGTGGACGGCGTTCCAATTATGGGTCCGGACGATGAATGGAAAGGAATTGTGCTCGTTTTCCATGACATGACGGAGACGAAGAAATTAGAGCAGATGAGAAAGGATTTTGTGGCTAATGTTTCTCATGAGCTGAAAACGCCGATTACGTCCATTAAAGGGTTTACGGAGACGTTATTGGACGGGGCGATGGAGGACAAAGAAGCGCTCTCTGAATTTCTCTCCATTATTCTAAAGGAAAGTGAAAGGCTACAGTCTTTGGTTCAGGATCTTCTCGATCTCTCAAAAATCGAGCAGCAAAATTTCACGCTAAGCGTCGAAACGTTTGAACCAGCCAAAATGCTTGCTGAGATTGAAACGCTTCTTAAGCATAAAGCAGATGAGAAAGGCATCTCCTTACAACTGAATGTCCCGAAAGACCCGCTATATGTATCGGGAGACCCGTACAGGCTGAAACAGGTATTTCTTAATCTCGTAAACAATGCGTTAACGTACACGCCTGAAGGAGGCTCTGTAACTATCAATGTAAAGTCCAGAGAAAAAGACATTCAGATTGAAGTTGCCGATTCCGGAATCGGAATTCAGAAAGAAGAAATTCCTCGCATCTTTGAACGTTTTTACCGCGTAAATAAAGACAGAAGCAGGAATTCGGGCGGAACCGGCCTGGGCCTTGCGATCGTAAAGCATTTAATAGAGGCTCATGAAGGGAAAATCGATGTCACAAGCGAGCCAGGACGGGGAACGGTCTTTACAGTGACGCTAAAACGGGCCGCTGAACAGTCCGCCTAATGTTTACAAAGGTTTAACAATATCTTCATGCACTGTTAAACCTATGCTGGTAGGATGTAGTAGAACCCCTTCATCCAAGGAGCCAATTTTGACGGCGGGAACCAATTTGTGTTCCCGTCCTTTTTTGTGTCTTCTCCTCAGTTTACGTATTTTCCTTTCAAATTGAACTTTGTTAAAATAAGAGGAGCTAATGATTATGTAAGAGATGAATGGAAGCCTGAAGCTTCTTAGGAGGATATTGAATGACGGAACGAAAAAAATTAGTGCTTGTAGACGGAAACAGTCTGGCTTACCGGGCGTTTTTTGCATTGCCGCTGTTAAGCAATGATAAAGGTATTCATACGAATGCCGTATACGGCTTTGCAATGATTTTAATGAAGATGCTTGAGGATGAAAAACCGACGCACATGCTCGTTGCATTTGATGCCGGGAAAACAACATTTCGTCACGGCACATTTAAAGAATATAAAGGCGGCAGACAGAAAACCCCGCCTGAGCTTTCCGAACAAATGCCATTTATCCGCGAGCTGCTGGATGCCTACCAGGTGAGCCGCTATGAGCTGGAACAATACGAAGCCGATGATATTATCGGCACACTTGCCAAATCGGCTGAAAAAGACGGATTTGAAGTAAAGGTTTTCTCAGGAGATAAGGATTTAACTCAGCTGGCAACAGACAAAACAACAGTTGCCATTACGCGAAAAGGAATTACCGATGTTGAATTTTACACACCGGAGCACGTCAAAGAGAAATATGGGCTTACGCCTGAACAAATCATTGACATGAAAGGCCTGATGGGCGATTCCTCGGATAATATTCCGGGTGTGCCCGGCGTAGGAGAAAAGACAGCGATAAAGCTTTTAAAACAGTTCGATACCGTGGAAAAGCTGCTGGAGTCCATTGACGAGGTGAGCGGAAAGAAACTGAAGGAAAAGCTTGAGGAATTTAAGGATCAGGCATTGATGAGCAAGGAGCTTGCTACGATCATGACGGATGCGCCGATTGAGGTATCCGTTTCCGGCTTGGAATATCAAGGATTTAATCGTGAACAGGTGATTGCCATCTTTAAAGACCTTGGATTCAACACGCTTCTTGAACGTCTTGGGGAAGACAGTGAAGAAGCAGAGCAGGATCAGGCGTTAGAAGAAATTAAAGTCGAAACCGTCACAGACGTAACAAGCGAAATGTTGGTTTCTCCATCCGCGTTTGTCGTTGAACAGATTGGCGACAATTATCATGAAGAGCCGATTCTCGGATTTTCGATCGTAAATGAAACGGGATCTTATTTTATTCCGAAAGACATTGCTGTGGAGTCTGAGGCGTTTAAAGAATGGGCGGAAAATGACGAGCAGAAGAAATGGGTTTTCGACAGCAAGCGGGCTGTTGTCGCTTTGCGCTGGCAGGGCATTGATCTGAAAGGGGCGGAATTTGATACGCTTCTTGCAGCTTATATCATCAATCCGGGCAATTCATATGATGACGTTGCGAGTGTGGCCAAGGATTACGGCCTGCATATCGTATCAAGCGACGAATCGGTTTACGGCAAAGGAGCAAAACGGGCGGTGCCGTCAGAAGATGTACTGTCTGAGCACCTTGTCCGAAAAGCGTTAGCGGTTCAAAGCCTCCGGGAAAAGCTCGTTCAGGAGCTGGAGAACAACAATCAGCTTAAACTGTTTGAAGAGCTCGAAATGCCGCTTGCGCTTATTCTCGGCGAAATGGAATCAACTGGCGTCAAGGTCGATGTGGACCGTTTAAAACGGATGGGTGAAGAACTGGGTGCGAAGCTGAAGGAATATGAAGAAAAAATCCATGAAATTGCAGGAGAGACGTTTAATATCAATTCTCCGAAACAGCTCGGCGTCATCTTGTTTGAAAAGATCGGCCTGCCTGTCGTGAAAAAAACAAAAACAGGCTATTCAACGTCTGCAGATGTACTGGAAAAGCTGGCAGACAAGCATGATATTGTCGACTATATTTTGCAGTACAGACAAATTGGCAAGCTTCAGTCGACATATATTGAAGGGCTTTTAAAGGTGACGAGACCGGATTCGCATAAAGTGCACACACGCTTTAACCAGGCTTTAACGCAAACAGGCCGTCTCAGCTCGACTGATCCGAATCTGCAAAACATTCCGATCAGGCTTGAAGAAGGGCGTAAAATCCGCCAAGCTTTTGTTCCGTCTGAAAAAGACTGGCTCATTTTTGCAGCCGATTACTCACAAATTGAGCTGCGGGTGCTTGCCCATATTTCAAAGGATCAAAATCTTATCGAAGCTTTTACAAATGATATGGATATTCATACGAAAACGGCAATGGATGTATTCCATGTTGCCGAGGATGAAGTGACATCTGCGATGAGACGCCAGGCGAAAGCGGTCAACTTTGGCATCGTATACGGCATCAGCGATTACGGGCTGTCACAGAACCTTGGCATTACCCGGAAGGAAGCCGGAGCATTCATCGACCGCTATTTGGAAAGCTTCCAAGGCGTAAAAGCGTACATGGAAGATTCAGTTCAGGATGCGAAGCAAAAAGGATACGTGACAACGCTCATGCATCGCCGCCGCTACATTCCTGAGCTGACGAGCCGAAACTTTAATATCCGCAGTTTTGCGGAGCGGACGGCGATGAATACGCCGATTCAAGGAAGCGCCGCTGATATTATAAAAAAAGCCATGATTGATATGGCTGCCAAGCTGAAAGAAAAACAGCTGAAAGCAAGACTGCTGCTTCAAGTACACGATGAATTGATTTTTGAGGCGCCGCAGGAAGAAATTGAAATTCTTGAAAAGCTTGTTCCTGAAGTGATGGAGCATGCGCTTGCATTAGATGTGCCGTTAAAGGTGGACTTTGCATCTGGCCCATCTTGGTACGATGCGAAATAAACAGAGATAGGAAGTGATGGATGTGCCGGAATTACCAGAGGTTGAAACGGTCCGGCGCACTCTGACCGGGCTTGTAAAGGGAAAAACAATCAAATCGGTAGAGATCAGATGGTCGAATATCATCAAACGGCCTGCCGAACCGGAGGAATTTGCGCGAAATCTAGCAGGAGAAACCATAAAGTCTATCGGAAGACGGGGAAAGTTTTTGCTGTTTCATTTAGATCATTATGTCATGGTTTCCCACCTTCGAATGGAAGGGAAATACGGGCTTCATCAGGCGGAGGAGCCAGACGATAAACACGTGCATGTCATATTCACGATGACAGATGGAACCCAGCTTCGTTACAGGGATGTGCGGAAGTTTGGAACCATGCACTTATTTAAACCGGGAGAGGAAGCGGGCGAGCTCCCTCTTTCTCAATTAGGGCCGGAGCCGGATGCAGAAGAATTTACGAGTGCATATTTAAAAGAACGGCTTGCCAAAACAAACCGTGCTGTCAAAACCGCCCTACTGGATCAAAAAACAGTTGTCGGACTCGGGAACATTTACGTGGATGAGGCTCTTTTCAGAGCGGGTGTCCATCCTGAGACGAAAGCAAATCAATTATCAGACAAAACAATCAATACACTTCACGCTGAAATCAAAAACACCCTGCAGGAAGCGATTGACGCAGGCGGCAGCACAGTCCGTTCGTATATCAACTCCCAAGGGGAGATCGGAATGTTCCAGCTGCAGCATTTTGTGTACGGAAAAAAAGACGAGCCGTGCAAAAATTGCGGAACGATGATTTCAAAAATTGTCGTCGGAGGCAGAGGCACGCATTTTTGCGCGAAGTGCCAGAAAAAAAAGTAGCATAATGCTTCATCGTCCAAGCTGTCGGTGCATATATCAGTAACTCTGTAATAGAGGATGCCATTTTCGAAACACGGATTTTTCACTTTTCCATATATATGTTGTGATGAATCCCGGGCATTTTACATCTGATACAAGAGCACCAACAGAAAGGAAGAAACGGATATGCAAATGGTTTCTATACTGCTGCTGGCGTTGGCTGTCAGCTTGGACAGTTTTTCAGTCGGATTTACGTACGGATTGAGAAAAATGAAAATACCGTTTAAAGCGATTTTGGTTATTGCCTGCTGTTCCGGTGCTGTCATGTTTATATCCATGCTGATCGGAAGCTTTCTCACAAAGTTTTTTCCTGTATATGTAACGGAGAAGCTTGGCGGTTTAATATTGGTCGGAATCGGTGTATGGGTTCTGTATCAATTTTTCAAACCGGCAAAAGACAAAGAATACTTATTGCATGAAAAAACACTGCTTAATTTAGAGGTTCGGTCATTAGGGATTGTCATTCATATTTTGAGAAAACCTATGAGTGCGGATATTGACAAATCGGGTGTGATCAATGGAATTGAGGCGGTCTTATTGGGATTTGCCTTATCGATTGATGCCTTCGGAGCAGGTATAGGCGCAGCCATTCTCGGTTTTTCCCCGATTGTGATGAGCATTGCCGTGGCAATCATGAGTTCGCTGTTTGTATCAATTGGAATCAATGCCGGCCATTTTCTGTCTAAGTGGAAATGGATCGATAAAATGGCGTTTTTGCCGGGGCTTCTGCTGATCACGATTGGGCTCTGGAAATTGTAAAAAGGAGTGGATCTCTTGACCTTAGTCATTGGTTTAACGGGAGGGATAGCTAGCGGCAAAAGCACGGTAGCCAATATGCTGATTGAAAAAGGAATAACAGTTATAGATGCAGATATCATTGCAAAACAAGCGGTAGAAAAAGGGATGCCGGCCTACCGGCAAATCATTGACGAATTTGGTGAAGACATTCTGCTCCCAAACGGTGATATAGATAGAAAAAAGCTTGGGGCACTGGTTTTTACAAATGAACAAAAGCGTCTTGCTTTAAATGCAATTGTTCATCCCGCAGTCAGGCAGGAAATGCTTAAGCGCCGTGATGAAGCCATTGCAAATCGGGAGGCATTTGTTGTATTAGATATCCCGCTATTGTTCGAAAGTAAATTGGAATCATTAGTTGATAAAATTATAGTGGTCAGTGTCACAAAAGAGCTTCAGCTGGAACGTCTGATGAAGCGAAACCAGCTGACGGAAGAAGAAGCGGTCAGCCGAATCAGCGCTCAAATGCCTTTAGAGGAAAAAAAAGCAAGAGCAGATCAAGTCATCGATAACAGCGGCACGCTCGAAGAGACCAAACAGCAGATTGATGAAATTATCAACAGCTGGGCATAATACAAAACACCGTTCAATATGAACGGTGTTTTTTGTCATTAAAAATCAAAGTTGTCTGGGTCAGGGCCGACGCGCAGGTTTTCATTCAGCGCATCGATTCGGTTCATGTCCTCCTGTGTTAACTCAAAGTCAAACACGCTGGCATTTTCTTTAATGCGGTGTTCCTTCGTTGATTTAGGAATCGTAATGATGCCATGCTGCAGATCCCAGCGCAAAATGATTTGTGCTACAGATTTGTTATATGTTTGAGCGATGTCTGCTAAGACAGGGTGATCCAGCAGCTGTCCCTGCATTAAAGGTGACCAAGCTTCCATCTGGATGCCTTGTTTTTGGCAGTATGCCATCAGCTCTTTTTGTGTAAGACGCGGGTGAAATTCCACTTGGTTGATCATAGGCTTGATTTCAGCAGCCGTCATCAGGTCTTCAAGATGATGGATTTGGAAGTTACTCACGCCGATTGCTTTGACACGGCCTTCTTTATATAGAGCTTCAAGCGCTCTCCACGCTTCTTTATATTTTCCCTCTACAGGCCAGTGGATAAGGTATAGATCTAAATAATCCAGACCGAGTTTTGACAGGCTTGTTTCAAATGCGGCGAGTGTTTCCTCGTAGCCTAAATCCGCATTCCATACTTTTGAAGTAATAAACAGATCCTCTCTTGAGATGCCTGCTTCTTCAATGCCTTGCCGAAGCCCTTCTCCGACTCCAGCTTCATTTCCGTAGATAGCGGCAGTATCAATACTGCGGTATCCATGAACAATGGCGGTTCTAATGGCGTTTACCAGTTCAGATCCTTCTTCCACTTGGAATACGCCGAGGCCGAACCAAGGCATTCTTACTCCGTTATGAAGTGTTGCTGTTGCTTGTAAATGTGTTGTCATGTTGATTTCCTCCTTTAAAATTGTCAGGCTTCCTGCTGATCCCGTTTTTCCATCAAGCGGCTCAAGCCTGTTAAGATGACTGCGCCGACCACCATTAATCCGCCGATCCAAGCGGTATGAATCAATCCGATTGAATCGGTGATCACACCTCCAAGATATGAGCCAAGCGCAATCCCTGCATTAAAGGCAGCGATATTCATCGCGGATGCGACGTCAACTGCACTTGGGACAAAACGCTCAGCCAGCATGACGACATACACCTGAAGGCCGGGCACATTCATAAAGGCCAGCAATCCCATACAGAGAATGGTGATGAGGCCTGCTGTTTGATATGGAGCCGTAAATGTCAGCGTAAACAGAACGAGTGCCTGTACGATAAACATATAAAATAAAGCGGCAATTGGATTTCGATTTGACAGCTTTCCGCCCATCATATTGCCGATTGCAATGGCAATTCCGTATCCGAGCAGGATTACTGCAACAGTTCCGGCTTTGAAGCCTGTTACTTCCTGAAGCAGTGGAGACAGGTACGTGAATACAACGAATGTTCCTCCGTATCCAAGAGCTGTAATGACAAATAAAAGTAATAACCGGCCGTTTGTCACAAGCTTCATTTGATCCCGCATCGTTGTTTTCGTCCCTTTTCGTAATTTGGACGGGACAAGAATGCCATTGGTAATGAAAGCAATGATTCCGACTGCGATAATGACCATAAAGGCAAAACGCCAGCCGAGCTGCTGGCCGATAAACGTGCCGAAAGGAACTCCGGTTACTGTTGCTACAGTGAGGCCTGTAAACATGATCGAAATTGCGCTAGCCCTTTTATCCTCTGGGACAATATCCGCTGCGATGGTCGAACCGATCGACATAAACACACCGTGAGAAAAAGCTGATATCACACGTGCTGCTAATAATATCCCGATGCTTGAAGCGGTAGCTGCCATCGTATTCCCGGCAATAAAAATCAACATGATCCAAAGCAATAGCGTCTTACGTGACATGCCTGAGGTCAATGAAGTTAATATAGGCGCACCGAATGTAACGCCAAGCGCATAAAGGGAAACGGTCAATCCCGCTGTTGTGACAGGAATGTCCAGGTCATCAGAAATTAGCGGCAAAAGGCCGACGCTGATAAATTCGGTTGTTCCTATGGCGAATGCACTTACGGCCAAAGCCAGGAGTGCAGGAATGCTGCTTTTATTGGCTGAAGTCATCATGTTCCTCCTTTGTGTAATGTGTTGTATGATTGAAATTCTGCCGAGTAAGCTATATAAATAAAAAGAGCAGATTCAAATCAGCCGGCAAATGTGATTATGAAAGATATCGTCAAAAAAGAAAAGTACGTACTTTTAAGTGCTATAGTCACTTTTTGGTGCCTGTAAGGAGAATGAACGGTATGGAGAAGAAAAAATATAATATCTCTGTGGAAGCGACTCTTGAAGTGATCGGCGGGAAATGGAAATGCGTCATTTTATGCCACCTGACGCACGGAAAAAAACGCACGAGTGAATTAAAGCGCCTGATGCCTAACATCACGCAAAAAATGCTGACCCAGCAGCTGCGTGAGCTCGAAGCGGACGGTGTCATTAACCGGATCGTGTACAATCAGGTTCCTCCCAAAGTGGAATACGAGCTCAGCGAATACGGCCGCAGCTTAGAAGGGATTTTAGACATGCTGTGTGCTTGGGGAGCGAATCATATCAACAGAGTGTACGGGGATACATTTTCTGTATTAGAAGAAAGTGTGCTCAATGATAAGTTAAAACAGGAATCATAAAAAAATGAGAGCAGTCAGTGCGGAGCGCTGGCTGTTTTTTTGGTTCTTACGCCTAATTTTGTGTGCAAGAAAACATATAATGCATCATAAATTAGCGTTGTAATCGTTGATTTTTATCAATATGTACTGGCGAATTCGATTTAATGTGTTATACTAATTACAGATGACAACAAATTAGAATGGCATAATTGATAAGGGGTGTCCAACATGAAGGTAAAAGTAGCGATCAACGGGTTTGGAAGAATCGGAAGAATGGTTTTTAGAAAAGCAATGTTAGACGATCAAATTCAAGTAGTGGCCATTAACGCCAGTTATTCTGCAGAAACGCTGGCTCATTTAATAAAGTATGACACAAATCACGGCAGGTACGACAAAGAGGTTGTGGCTGGTGAAGACAGCCTGATCGTGAATGGAAAGAAAGTGCTTTTGTTAAACAGCCGTGATCCCAAACAGCTGCCTTGGCGGGAATATGATATTGACATTGTCGTTGAAGCCACAGGGAAGTTTAATTCAAAAGATAAAGCGATGGGTCATATTGAAGCGGGTGCGAAAAAAGTCATTCTGACTGCTCCGGGAAAAAATGAAGACGTTACCATTGTGATGGGAGTAAATGAGGACCAATTCGACGCCGACCGTCATGTCATTATTTCAAATGCATCATGCACGACTAACTGCCTTGCGCCTGTTGTAAAAGTGCTGGATGAACAATTTGGCATTGAGAGCGGGCTGATGACCACAGTTCACGCATATACGAATGACCAGAAAAACATTGATAATCCTCACAAAGATTTGCGCCGGGCACGGGCATGCGGTGAATCCATCATTCCGACGACAACAGGAGCGGCAAAGGCGCTTTCGCTCGTGCTGCCGCATCTGAAAGGAAAGCTTCACGGCCTTGCCTTGCGTGTCCCTGTTCCGAACGTCTCACTGGTTGATCTCGTTGTCGATCTGAAAACAGATGTAACGGCTGAAGAGGTAAACGAGGCATTTAAACGGGCTGCCAAAACTTCAATGTACGGCGTTCTTGATTATTCAGATGAACCGCTCGTTTCGACTGACTATAATACAAATCCGCATTCAGCAGTCATTGACGGGCTAACGACAATGGTAATGGAAGACAGAAAAGTAAAGGTGCTCGCATGGTATGACAACGAATGGGGCTACTCATGCAGAGTCGTTGATCTGATCCGCCATGTAGCGGTACGAATGAAACATCCGTCTGCTGTATAAAATAAGGTCATGGACGCTTTTTGAAGAAAAAACCCTTAACAGCATATTTCTGAAAAAACGCACCTTGCAAATTAGACTTAAACACAGTATACTATTTTTCGTGAACTTCTTGCTTGAGACTGTTTCGGAATTACTTAAAGGGTTAGGACCTCTCCGGACTAACTTTCCCCCGTGGTAAATGGCCGACCCAGTTGTTGGAATTTCACTTTTTAATTCTTGTTAAGGGGGGTCCATGACTATGGAAACAATGGGGCGTCACGTTATCTCCGAGCTATGGGGATGCGATTTTGATAAGCTGAATGACATGGATTTTATTGAAAAAACGTTTGTAAATGCTGCTCTAAAATCAGGTGCTGAGGTGCGCGAGGTTGCATTTCACAAATTTGCACCGCAAGGCGTAAGTGGAGTTGTGATTATTTCTGAATCACACTTAACAATTCACAGTTTTCCTGAGCACGGATATGCGAGCATTGATGTTTATACTTGTGGAGACTTAGATCCTAATGTTGCTGCTGACTATATCGCAGAGGCATTACATGCTGATACAAGAGAAAACATTGAAATACCAAGAGGAATGGGGCCTGTGCAAATTAAACAGGCGCAAGCGAAAGTACTATAGTTAATACGAACACAAAGGGAGCTGAAGCTAAAAGCCATTATGCGCTTTTTAGCTTATGCTCCTTTTATTTTTATAAAGAAACAAAGGGAAACAAAGGCAGTCAGCTTTTTCTTTTTTCATTTTTTTTGTAAAATAAGAAAGAGATTTTCACAAACCACCTGATGCTGTAGATACAGTTTTACACAACGGCTCTCCCGACAGATGCTGTCACATCTATTTTAAAAAGGCGGAGGCTGCCGAAAATACATTGCAGGGAACGAAATAGTTGGGAGCTGATTTTATTGAAATGTCCTTCATGCCAGCATAATGGAACGCGAGTCCTTGATTCACGGCCTGTGGATGACGGAAAATCGATTCGCCGAAGACGCGAATGTGAATCCTGCCACTACCGGTTTACGACCTTTGAGAAAGTGGAGGAAACCCCGCTCATCGTCGTAAAAAAAGAAGGTGTGCGTGAGGAATTCAGCCGAGAAAAAATGCTGCGCGGCCTCATAAAAGCATGCGAAAAAAGACCTGTTTCACTCAAAATGCTTGAAGACATGTGCTTTGATATTGAAAAAGAACTTCGCAATCAAGGCTGCTCTGAGGTGAAAAGCGAGCTTGTCGGAGAAATGGTGATGGACCGGCTGGCCAAGATTGATGAAGTCGCATATGTGCGGTTCGCGTCAGTCTATCGGCAGTTTAAAGATATAAACGTCTTTATCGACGAATTAAAAGACTTAATAAAGAAAGAGCGTTAAAAGAGCTAAGAGGATTCTTCTAGCTCTTTTCTCATGTGCAAAATTGGCATTTGATAGATATGAGAAACGGTGTAAAATGAAAGGTAGAAACAAATTCGGAAGGTTTGAGAATGTATGGCTGACTATTGGAAAGATGTACTGCCTGTAGATCCGTATGTGGTCAAAAGCAGATCGATGCTGCAGGATATAGACAGACAAATTATCACACAACTGTATCAGCCCTTAATCGGCCCTGTTGCATTCTCTCTTTATATGACATTATGGGGAGAGCTTGAACAAAACCGTTTGTGGGGCGGAGAGTCCACACATAGACAGCTGATGGGGATGACACAGTCCAACTTAAAAACGATCCATCAGGAACAGGGGAAGCTCGAAGGCATCGGATTGCTGAAAGTATATATGAAGGAATCCGAGCGGCAGGAGCGCCTCTTTATATATGAACTCCTTCCGCCGCTCAGGCCAAATGATTTTTTTGAAGATGGAATGCTGAATGTTTTTCTGTACAATAGAGTCGGAAAAACAAAATATCAGCAATTGAAACAATTTTTCACGCACCCGGCCATTTCAGAAGATGCGAAGGACATTACGCGGCCGTTTAATCATGCGTTTGAATCGCTGCAGCCGAGTGAATGGAAGCTCACATCTGATATGGAGGAAACGGTGAGACTTGCGCAGGGTGCAGAGTATACTTCTGTCGGACAGGCTCCGTCCTACACCATAACAGAGGATGTGTTTGATTTTGATTTATTTTTAGCGGGTCTATCTGAGACGATGATTCCGAGAAAAGCGATGACCCAGCAGGTGCGGGACACAATCAAAAAGCTTTCTTATCTTTACGGCATAGATCCTTTGCAGATGCAAAATGTCGTGATGAGCGCGATTGATGAGCGTGACGTCATTACAACGGAGGCTTTACGAAAAGCGGCCAGTGACTGGTATCAAATCGAAAGAAACGGCCAGCTGCCTGACTTAGTGGAAAAAACACAGCCGGTGCATCTGCGTGAAGGCGAAAAACCGGCGGAAGGGGAATCACTGGACGGAAAGCTGATTGCATTGCTTGAGACGATTTCTCCGAAGAAGCTTCTCCAGGACATTGCCGACGGAACAGAGCCGTCAAAAGCTGATCTGAAAATCATAGAAGAAATTATGTTTGAACAGAAGCTCGAGCCCGGCGTTACAAATGTGTTAATTTATTACGTCATGCTGAAAACCGACATGAAGCTGTCGAAAAACTATATCCAAAAAATCGCGTCGCATTGGGCGCGCAAAAAGGTAAAAACGGTCAGAGAAGCGATGAAGCTTGCGATAGAAGAAAACCGCCAATACCTTGAATGGGCTGAAGGAAAAGCAAATCAGCCTTCGAAACGAAACCAAAAAGTGATTCGCGAAGAAAAACTTCCTGACTGGATGAAAGAAAAGCAGCCAGCGTCCGAGTCAGAGTCCGGACAGCAGAAGCTGCAACCGCAGGATTTGGAAGAACAGAAGAAAAAGATGATGGAAGAAATGGAAAAACTGAAAAAATACTCTGCCTATTAAAGACAGAGATGCGGGGTGAAGTAATAGATGGAACCAATCGGCCGTTCCCTGCAAGGCGTAACCGGCAGACCGGATTTCCAAAAACGTCTTGAACAAATGAAGGAAAAAGTCATGAAGGATCAAGATGTTCAGGCATTTTTGAAGGAAAACGAAGAAATGGTTGATCAAAAAATGATCGAAAAGAGCTTAAATAAGCTTTATGAATATATCGGACAAAGCAAGAAGTGCTCCTATTGTTCAGAAGATGAAGATTGCAACAATCTGTTGGAGGGCTACCATCCGAAGCTTGTTGTCAATGGCCGTTCTATAGATATCGAGTACTATGAATGTCCTGTCAAACGGAAGCTAGACCAGCAGAAAAAACAAAAATCTCTTATGAAAAGCATGTATATCCAGCAGGACCTTCTCGGCGCGACATTCCAGCAGGTTGATATCAGTGATCCGAGCAGGCTCGCGATGTTCCAGCATGTTACGGATTTTCTGAAAAGCTATAATGAGACGGGAAAAGGGAAAGGACTGTATTTATACGGGAAATTCGGGGTAGGAAAAACGTTTATGCTTGCTGCGATTGCCAATGAACTGGCTGAAAAAGAGTATTCCTCCATGATCGTATATGTGCCCGAATTTGTGAGAGAGCTCAAGAATTCGCTTCAAGACCATTCATTGGAAGAGAAGCTCAATATGGTTAAAACAACACCTGTATTAATGCTTGATGACATCGGAGCGGAATCAATGACGAGCTGGGTAAGGGATGAAGTCATCGGAACGGTGCTTCAGCACAGAATGTCCCAGCAGCTGCCGACGTTCTTTTCTTCTAATTTTTCACCTGATGAGCTAAAGCATCATTTTACGTATTCGCAAAGAGGAGAAAAGGAAGAAGTAAAAGCGGCAAGACTGATGGAGCGGATATTATATTTGGCTGCTCCAATCCGTCTTGACGGAGAAAACCGCCGCCATCCGTAATCGCTGCGGTTCAAAGGGGAAGGAACTGAGTGTATGAAACGAAAAACCGCTCTTAAATGGCTGACAGTGCTGGCCGTTGCAGGTTTAATCTTTTGGGGAAATAAAAGGTATTTGAATCTATCACCGAAAGAGATCAGGGTTTGGGTATTATCGTTCGGGGTCTTTGCACCGCTGATGTTTATCGGGATATCCATCGTCAGACCTCTTGTTTTATTTCCCGTTTCTGTTATTTCTATAGCGGGCGGACTTGCGTTTGGCCCGCTTCTCGGCACGCTTTATACGTTATTCGGTTCGATGTGCGCCTCAGCTGTATCGTTTTTTGCGGCCGGTTTGTTTGCGGCGAAAAAGAACGGCCATTACGAGAAGCTGGAAGCCATTCAGAAGCAAATGGAGGATAACGGATTTTTTTATATCTTTCTTCTGAGGATCCTGCCGATTAATTTTGATTTCGTCAGTTATGCGGCAGGTCTTTCCAATGTCAAAGCGCTGCCGTATTTTGCGGCGACGGCCGCGGGAATCATCCCTGGGACCATTGCGCTTAATGTGCTGGGGGCGAGCTTTTTGGCTGGAAATCTGCCCGCTTTCTTTATGGTGCTCGTATTGTATATCGTGTTTATCTCGCTGCCGTTTATCTTCAGAAAGAAAATGCAAAACTTGTTCCAGGAATCAAATTAAGATTTGCCAATGACCTTTACGTCTATTTTAAAAACATCCCCCATATACTTGTAACAGATGCCGTAAGGGGGGACAAACATGCTTGAAATAATCTTTGAAGATGACCATGATGCAGCCGCTTTTTTACATCTCATTCAGCATTCGGACGATCGGAACAATATTATTGTCCGTGAAGGCATACGAAAAATCGGGATTGAAAAAGCGAAGCCGGCTTTCTCTATTCAGCGTTTTATGGAGCCGATTCTGGTCAAATTTTTTTTAGAATGCAAAGAAGACGAACATATGCTGTCATTGATTGAGGGAACATACTGCTTCACGGACCAGGATGAACAGCAGCAAATCCTGCAGCTCGCACACAGTATTATTGAAGGAGAAGCGGACGATCTTCCGTTTGAGCCGCTAAAGCTTTCGCGAAAACAATCTATTTTGGATGAACTCCAAACGATCTGTTTAGAGGAAGGCTTATTTTCCATTCGTTCTTTTCAGACCTTCCGACTCGGACAATACTACAAGCAGCTTAGAGACATTACGGAAGCGGCGATAGATGAATATAAGATGGAACAGGAATATCAAAATTTTATTCAAACACTCAGAGACTATGTAACAGCCAAACAGCCGCGAATCAAAAAGGTGCATATTGTCCATGATGGTTCTTTTACATTATGGGAACTGCGCTATGTGCCGGAACGGGAAAAGATGAAATACATAGACAGGCGATTTGTCCGCGATCATCCTATGTACATTGATTCTCATTTGCTCGCACCCCTGATTTCCATTGCGCCTGATGAAGTGGTGCTTTATACCGACCAGCCCGAGCACATGATGGCAAGGACCATTCAAAACGTATTTCAAGAGAGAGTGGAAATGCTTCCGCTGCACGCTTTTTCAGACGCAGAAATACCGGTGAAGCACTCGGAAGGATAAGGGCCGGCAGCCTGTATATATAAGGCTGTCGGTTTGAAAAAAAGGAAATACGCTCGTGTTGATTTTTTGGATTGAACAATTTATAATACATAGGAGATTAAGAAAGACACACGTATTGATAAGGACATGAAGGAATGATACCGGCTCAAAGAGAGGGAAGCCAAGGCTGCAAGCTTCCCAGCTAAGGACCATTCACTTTACCGCCTTTGAACTTCAGCTGTGAACCCCTTGATAAAGGAGCAGTAATGGCTGACGGGAACTCCCGTTACAGAGCTAGAGCCGCAGGTGCCGGAGTATTGGCTATGCGGAAAAAAGGGTGGAACCACGATTCCGTTTATTCAACCTCGTCCCTTTCATAGGGGGCGGGGTTTTTATATGCAAAAAAAGGAGTGACATAGATGTCAGATTTGGTAAAAATCACATTTCCTGATGGAGCAGTCAAGGAGTTTGCGAAAGGAACAACAACAGAAGATATCGCGGCATCCATCAGTCCGGGATTAAAGAAAAAATCGTTAGCCGGAAAACTGAACGGAAAAGAAATCGATTTGAGAATGCCGATCAATGAAGACGGTACAGTGGAAATCATTACAGAAGGCTCAGAAGAAGGTCTTCAAATTATGCGCCACAGTACGGCTCACTTGCTGGCTCAAGCGATTAAACGCATTTACAAAGATGTCAAATTTGGTGTCGGTCCGGTCATCGAAAACGGTTTTTACTACGATGTAGAAATGGAAGAAGCGATTACACCGGAGGATCTGCCGAAAATCGAGAAAGAAATGAAAAAGATCGTCAATGCTAACCTTCCGATCGTTCGAAAAGAAGTCAGCCGTGAAGAAGCGAAAGCCCGTTTTGCAGAAATCGGTGACGACCTGAAGCTTGAACTATTGGATGCAATTCCTGAGGGAGAAACCGTTTCAATCTATGAGCAAGGCGAATTCTTTGACCTATGCCGCGGTGTGCACGTTCCTTCAACAGGAAAAATTAAAGAGTTTAAGCTGTTAAGCCTAGCAGGCGCATACTGGCGCGGTGACAGCAATAACCAAATGCTTCAGCGCGTATACGGCACAGCGTTCTTCAAAAAAGCTGATCTTGAAGAGCATCTTCGCATGCTTGAAGAAGCGAAAGAGCGTGACCACAGAAAGCTCGGCAAAGAATTAAAGCTGTTTGCGAACTCTCAAAAAGTCGGACAAGGCTTGCCGCTTTGGCTGCCAAAAGGCGCGACAATCCGCCGCGTCATCGAGCGCTACATTGTCGATAAAGAAATCAGCCTCGGCTATGAGCATGTATACACACCTGTGCTTGGAAGCAAAGAGCTGTATGAAACATCAGGACACTGGGATCATTATCAGGAAGGCATGTTCCCTCCGATGGAAATGGATAATGAAACACTTGTGCTCCGTCCGATGAACTGCCCGCACCATATGATGATTTACAAACAAGACATTCATAGCTACCGCGAGCTTCCGATTCGGATTGCCGAGCTCGGAACAATGCACCGTTATGAAATGTCTGGTGCGTTGTCAGGCCTTCAGCGCGTGCGCGGCATGACATTAAACGATGCACATATCTTTGTGCGTCCGGACCAAATTAAGGATGAGTTTATTCGCACAGTCCGTTTAATCCAGGACGTATATGAAGACTTCGGCTTGAGTGATTATACATTCCGTCTGTCTTACCGTGATCCGGAAGACACAGAGAAATATTTTGATGATGATGAAATGTGGAACAAAGCACAATCCATGCTGAAAGAGGCAATGGACGAAATCGGCCATGACTATTACGAAGCAGAAGGTGAAGCGGCATTCTACGGCCCTAAACTGGATGTTCAGGTAAAAACAGCGATTGGCAAAGAAGAAACATTGTCTACGGTTCAGCTTGACTTCTTATTGCCTGAACGTTTTGATCTAACCTATATCGGTGAAGACGGCAAGCAGCACCGCCCGGTTGTAATTCACAGAGGTGTCGTATCAACAATGGAACGCTTTGTTGCCTTCTTAATCGAAGAACACAAAGGCGCGCTGCCAACATGGCTTGCACCTGTTCAATTCCAAGTTATCCCGGTTTCTCCGGCTGTGCATTTAGACTATGCGAAAAAAGTGCAGGAACGCCTGCAGCGTGAAGGCCTGCGTGTTGAAGTCGACAGCCGCGATGAAAAAATCGGCTACAAAATCCGTGAAGCGCAGATGCAAAAAATTCCGTACATGCTTGTGGTCGGTGACCAAGAAGCAGAAAACGGAGCGGTAAACGTCCGTAAGTACGGAGAGCAGAACTCTGAAACCATCTCACTTGATGATTTTGTGAAAAAGGCAGTAGCTGAAGCGAAGAAATAACATGAAAAAAGCATGATCTCATTGAAGAGATCATGCTTTTTTATTTCTCTAATATAGGAAACAAATCATGAAGGCTGCTGATGATAAAATCAGGCGTCACATCAGTTTCGTTTTTCTTCTCTGTCCGGTTGATCCAAACGGTTTTAATTCCGGCTCTTGAAGCGCCTAAAATATCAGTATTCAAATTATCGCCGACCATGATCGCATCGTCTTTTTCAATATTCATCAGCTCAAGGCAGTGTTCAAAAATTGAAACATCCGGTTTCCCTTTCCCGAAAGCGCCCGAGATGACGATTTCATTGAAATAAGGGGCGAGCTCAGGCACACCGGCGAGCTTTTCCTTTTGCAGGCTCGGATCGCCGTTTGTCAAAAGCAGCAATTCATATTTACCTTTTAATTGATCGAGTACAGCAAATGTTTCATCATATACAAACGGGCGTTTTCTGCGCTCTGCCGCGAAAAACTCTCCTAAAAATTCGCCGTATGCCGGATCTTCAATGCCAAGCGCTTTCAGTCCGTTTGTCCATGCGTTTCTTCTGTACTCCGGCACAATCTTGTTCAGCTTCTGAAACCCTTCACTGATTGGTTCTGAGAAATTGGACCAGAGTCCTTCGAACGGGTTAATGCCGATCATCACTGTATATGGATACGTCTCATATGACATGTACAATTCTCTCGCCGCTTCGCGAACAGCTGTTTCGAATGCCTGCGGGTCAAGGCCATATTTTTTCTCCGCCTGTAAGCAAGTTTCTGCAAATGTTGTTCTGACGCTTTTTTCGTCCCAAAGTAGTGTATCGTCTAAATCAAAAAATACGGCTTTCATGATCTTCTCCTCTGCTTCAGATTCAAATCTTTCTGCCAAAAGGCTTATGTTTTATTTTACAATAGATAAAAGTCTTGTGAAATATGTTTTCAGACGATTTTAAAAAAACAGTCAGCCGTAAAACGAAACCATGCTAGAATGAAAACGGAAAGAACAGGTGACATGAATGATTCATTTAATGATTATGATGCTGGAGAGAGTAGGGATTATTGTTATATTAGGGTTTATACTCGCCCATACGAAACTTTTCAGACAAGCTCTTCAGAATCAGGACGGCTATAAAGGAAAAGCGGTTTTAATCTCTATTTTTTCTCTTTTTAGCATCATCAGCAATTATACAGGCATCGAAATTCAAAAAAATATGATTGTAAATAATGACTGGGTGTTTGCGATAGATCCGTCGGGCTCTATCGCGAATACCCGTATTTTGGGCGTGGAAATCGGAGGCCTTCTAGGAGGTCCTTTTGTAGGGGCTGGGATCGGTATACTGGCGGGCCTGCACCGTTTTTCGCTCGGCGGCAGCACGGCCTTAAGCTGTGCGGTATCATCCGTTTTAGCAGGTGTTCTTGCAGGCTTGATCGGCAGGTATTTTACGAAGCGCTACCGAATGCCGACACCGCGTATCGCGGCTCTTGTGGGAATCGGCATGGAGTCACTGCAGATGGTGATTATTTTGCTGATGGCGAAGCCGTTCAGTGCCGCTTGGGAGCTTGTCAGCATGATCGGGATACCGATGATACTCATCAATGGAACAGGCAGTTTTATTTTCTTGTCGATCATTCAAGCGATCATTCGCAAGGAAGAGCAGGCAAGGGCTCTTGAAACGCATAGAGTGCTGACAATTGCTGATCAGACGCTCCCATTTTTTCGCCAAGGTCTAAATGAAAATTCCTGTAAAAGTGTGGCGGCTATTATCCATAAGCTGACCGGAACAGATGCGGTGTCTCTCACTGACAATGAGAAAATACTTGCGCATGTCGGCGCGGGAATGGATCACCATATTCCATCAAAAAGCTTGATCACCGGCTTGTCCAAAAAGGTGATTAAAACAGGGCAAATTATGAAGGCGGTTTCCCAGGAAGAGATTGAATGCACGCATTCTGAATGTCCTTTGCACGCGGCGATTGTCCTGCCGCTGACATCAAATGGCAATACAATCGGCACCTTAAAAATGTATTTTAAAAGCCCGGCAGGCCTGAGCCAAGTAGAGGAGGAGCTTGCTGAAGGGCTCGCCATGCTGTTTTCGACACAGCTTGAGCTTGGGGAAGCAGAGCTGCAAAGCAAGCTTCTCAAAGATGCTGAAATCAAAGCGCTTCAAGCACAGGTAAATCCGCATTTTTTATTTAATGCGATCAACACGATTTCTGCGTTATGCCGCACGGATGTTGAAAAAACCCGGAAGCTCTTATTGCAGCTCAGTGTTTATTTTCGTTCAAACCTTCAAGGAGCGAGGCAGCTGCTGATTCCGCTCTCAAAGGAGCTGAACCACCTTCACGCCTATTTGTCATTAGAACAGGCGCGTTTTCCCGGGAAATATAAGATTGAACTCAATATTGACAGCAGGCTGGAGCAGATTGAAATCCCTCCGTTTGTTTTACAGGTGCTTGTGGAGAACGCGCTTCGGCATGCGTTTCCGAAAAAACAAGACATGTGCAAAGTTACGGTCTGTGTCTTATCTGATGTTACATCCGTCTATATGAAGGTGACGGATAACGGACGGGGAATTCCGCCGGACGTCCTGCCGGATCTGGGAAAGAAACCGTTTCCGTCTAAGGAGGGAACAGGTACAGCACTCTATAACCTGAACCAGCGGCTGATTGGTTTATTCGGTCAGCAGGCTGCACTGAATATCAAAAGTGAGGTTCAGAAAGGGACAGAGGTTTCCTTTCAAGTGCCAATGCAACAGAGGAAAGAGGGAGAAGAACATGCTCAGGGTGTTAATAGTTGACGATGAGATGCTGGCAAGGGATGAATTGGCTTACTTGCTCAAGCGGTCCAATGAAGAAATGGAGATCAATGAAGCGGAAAATATCGAATCTGCATTTGACCAAATGATGGATCAAAAGCCTGACTTGTTGTTTTTAGATGTTGATTTATCCGGAGAAAACGGTTTTGATATTGCAAAGCGGTTAAAGAAAATGAAGCATCCTCCTGCTGTTGTGTTTGCGACAGCGTATGACCAATATGCACTCAAAGCGTTTGAGGTGGATGCTCTTGATTATTTAACAAAGCCTTTCGATGAGGAAAGAATCCAGCAAACGTTAAAAAAATATAAAAAAGTAAATCGGGATATCGTTGAAACGGAACAGAACATCCATGCCGGCCAGCATAGACTCGCGCTATCTGTCGGAGAATCAATCGTAATCGTCGATACGAAGGACATTATCTATGCTGGAACGGAAGATGGTCATGTCAATGTAAAAACCTTCGATACATCTTATTCGGTCAGCGATACGCTCGTTGTCATTGAGAAAAAGCTGCCGGATGCGGATTTTATCCGCGTCCATCGAAGTTTTGTCGTCAATACCGAATATATTAAAGAAATTCAGCCTTGGTTTAATTCAACGTACAATCTGATCATGAAAGACGGATCGAAAATACCGGTCAGCCGGACATATGCGAAGGAATTAAAAAAGCTGCTCCATATTTAATGGGCGGCTTTTTGCATTTCAGCCATTTGATTCTGCAACTCAGTTCCGCTATTCGACATGTTATCTTGTAAGCGCTTCATAACAGGGGCTTCTTATTTATAATGAGGGTACCAAAGAGAAAGAGGTGAAGAAAATGAGTGCTAAAAAAGTGTACGGGTTTTTAACACAAGCATTTATTTTTGCCGTCATTATGCTGGTTTCGAATATGATTGCCGCTATTGTCCCAATACCTATCCCGGCATCGGTTGTAGGGTTGGTCTTATTATTTCTCCTATTATGTTTGAAAGTCATTAAACTGGAACAAGTAGAAACTCTCGGAACGTCTTTAACCTCTCTGATCGGATTTTTATTTGTCCCGTCAGGTATATCTGTTATGAATTCGCTTGGTGTAATGCAGCAATACGGTCTGCAAATTGTTCTTGTCATTCTGCTCGCAACGATCATTTTGCTAGGGGCTACAGGATTGTTTTCTCAGCTGATTCTTTCGCTTAGCGGAAAACGCAATACCGCAGCGGACATGAAAACAAAAACAGTGCAAAGCCCGCAGAACAATAAAGAACTCGTTCACCATTAAGGAAACAGGAGGTTCTTCAGATGGAAAGCACAATGAGTCCTTATTTCGGAATTGTCGTATCACTTGCTGCATTCGGCATCGGCACCTTTTTATTTAAGAAAACGAAAGGCTTCTTTCTTTTCACTCCTTTGTTTGTTGCCATGGTGCTTGGGATCGCATTTTTAAAAATCGGCGGTTTTTCCTACGCTGACTATAATAACGGGGGAGAAATCATTAAGTTTTTCCTTGAACCGGCGACAATCGCTTTTGCAATTCCTTTGTACAAACAAAGAGATAAGCTGAAAAAATACTGGTGGCAAATCATGTCCTCCATTATTGTCGGCTCTATCTGCTCTGTGACGATTGTTTATTTGCTTGCAAAAGGCATTCACCTCGATACGGCAGTGATGAAAAGCATGCTTCCGCAGGCGGCTACAACGGCAATTGCGCTTCCTCTATCAAAAGACATAGGAGGAATCAGCGATATCACTGCCTTTGCGGTCATCTTTAACGCTGTTATTGTTTATGCGCTCGGAGCATTGTTCTTGAAGGTGTTTAAAGTAAAGAATCCGATTTCTAAAGGATTGGCTCTCGGAACATCCGGACATGCACTCGGTGTAGCGGTCGGTATCGAGATGGGAGAAGTCGAAGCTGCGATGGCAAGTATTGCTGTTGTCGTAGTAGGAGTGGTAACGGTTCTGGTCATCCCTGTGTTCGTGCAGCTGATCGGAGGATAAGCCAAGGCTGAAAGCCTTGGCTTTTTCTATTTTAAGGTGCGTCTTCAGGATCGATATATCCTTGTTTAATGCCCCATTCCACTTGATCATCATGCCACTTTTTTCGTTCTTCATAACCATATCCGTCGTCATCAGGAAGCTCTGAAGCCGGCTGTTGAATGGTATCATCTGTCTGGTTTGAGGAAGACGGTGAATGTTGGCTATTAGATGAGGATGCCTCTGTCTTCTGCCGTTGTGCCTGCGATTGCCGCTTTTTTTGAGCATTCGCTTCCTGCTCTTTTTGGATTGCAGCCTGCCGCTGTCTTTCAAGCTCTGCTTGTCTTTCAGCTTCCGCTAGCCGCTGTCTCTCTGCTGCTTGCCGCTCTGCCAATCGCTGTCTCTCCGCTTCTTCTTCTTCTTGCTGTTTCTTTCGTTTTGCTTCTCGCTCTTTTTCACGTTTTTTCGAGTCGGCGATTTGTCTTTGTTTCTCTGCTTCTTCTTTTGACTTCAGCTTTCCTAATTCAGCAGCGAGCGGACTCTCAAACTTAATTTCCAATGAAACGAGTTTTCGTTTTTTCAGCTCTTTCTCCAGTTCCTTTTGATGAAATGCTACAGCTGTCTTACCAGTTTCAGCTTTTGGTTTGGAAGATGTGCTGATGCTATTCGAGCAACCGGTTAATATCAATGTGAAAAATAAAGCAAAATGTATCAGTTTGTTCATGTGACAGACTCCCTTCTGCCTCTTATATCGGCTAGGGATTAACTTTGTTTTACATTTTTTCCTGTCAGTGGTTTTGTGGGGGAGACTATAGGTTCTTCACTACACCTACTTTGGCTCATGGTCTATTCATGGCAGGGGTGTCAGCGGCTGGATGTCGGAACAAAAAGTCAGCTATTTTCAGCATTTCCGGGGATCAGTCATGGATCACCGCTGGCTGAACCGAGGTTATTCAACAGAACACCTGATGCGCGGCTGACTGGTCCAGAAACTTTACATTCTGGATGAGGATGAAAGATTTTCTTTTTCTATCTTGCACTCATAGAAAACCCATGTTACAATGTAAAAGTTGTTCCGGATAAGTCGTCCTTGACTAAAGATCCGGCATTGTGTAGAATAGTTATTGAATTGAATATAAATCACAAGCAGAAGCACCCGCTTCTCACCTGATTGACACATGCATGTAGTTGGCAGGTTGACCGTACATTTTTATTGATACAGATGTTCGTAGTGTGGGTGTTTTATAATGCCCACACTTTTTGTTTGCCTGCAGAATGCAGTCAAAATGAGTTGTGAATCAATTCGAAGAAACTATGGAGGTGGCTCATTATTAGCAAAGATCAATTGGTTAATGAGGGTATCCGTGCACGTGAGGTCCGCTTGATCGGACAAAATGGCGACCAGCTTGGAATCAAGTCCCGTCAGGAAGCACTTGAAATCGCCGGCCGCGCAAATCTTGACCTTGTGTTAGTTGCAGCGAATGCAAAACCGCCTGTCTGCCGAATCATGGACTACGGTAAGTTCCGATTTGAGCAGCAGAAAAAGGAAAAAGAAGCACGCAAGAATCAAAAAATCATTAACTTAAAAGAAGTTCGGTTAAGTCCGACAATCGATGAGCATGACTTTAACACGAAATTGCGCAATGCGATTAAATTCCTTGAAAAAGGCGATAAAGTGAAAGCTTCTATCCGCTTTAAAGGACGCGCAATCACTCATAAAGAAATCGGTCAGCGTGTGTTAGACCGTTTTTCTGAAGCATGTGCTGAGGTTGCGACTGTCGAAACAAAACCAAAAATGGACGGCCGCAGCATGTTCTTAATGCTCGCGCCGAAAAACGAAAAGCAATAAGGAGGAAATCCCATGCCAAAAATGAAAACTCACCGCGGATCTGCTAAACGTTTTAAAAAGACAGGTTCTGGGAAGTTAAAACGTTCTCATGCGTATACAAGTCACTTATTCGCTAACAAATCTCAAAAGCAAAAGCGTAAGCTTCGCAAGAGTGCTGTTGTAAGTGCAGGAGACTTCAAACGTATCAAACAAATGCTTGCTAACATCAAGTAATCGGATAAGGAACAATTAGGAGGGAAATTTAATGCCAAGAGTAAAAGGCGGAACTGTTGCGCGTAAGCGTCGTAAAAAGGTTCTTAAATTAGCAAAAGGTTATTTCGGTTCAAAACATACATTATACAAAGTAGCTAACCAGCAGGTCATGAAATCTGGAAACTATGCTTTCCGTGACCGTCGTCAGAAAAAACGTGATTTCCGTAAGCTTTGGATCACTCGTATTAACGCGGCTGCTCGCATGAACGGTCTTTCTTACAGCCGTTTAATGCACGGTCTTAAGCTTTCTGGTATCGAAGTAAACCGTAAAATGCTTGCTGATCTTGCTGTAAACGATCTTACTGCATTCAATCAGCTTGCTGATGCTGCTAAAGCTCAATTAAACAAGTAATCATATAGAGCCGCTCTCCAGCAGAGCGGCTTTTTTATATAAAGGATGAGGCAACATGGTTATTGCTGTCTATTTGGTGCTGATTAATCTATGCGGTTTTTGGGTGATGGGCGTTGACAAACGAAAAGCGCAGCAGCACAAATGGAGAATTTCTGAAGAACGGCTGTGGCTGATAGCGATCGTGTTTGGAGCACTCGGTGTCTGGCTTGGCATGCAAACCTTCAGACATAAAACGAAGCACACGTCGTTTAAGTACGGAGTGCCGCTTCTTCTGGTAATTGAAGCGATCTTGATCGGCATTTATTACAGCCCGTTTGATTTATAAAAAGCAGAAAAGCGTTTTAACGCTCTTCTGCTTTTTTTGTGAGTTTAATGGGCTGGTCCCAGTCAATCTTACAATTTGGATATCGTTCCAGCACTTTTTCTTCAATGTTCTCAAAATCTTTTGAAGAGAAATGCTTCAGCTTCTCAGGAGATTCTGTCCAGACAAAGATGGTGTGGATAAACAGCGGATGATCCTTGGAAGGAATATGCTTTTCTCCTTCAAAAAGCACGCCTTTATACGTCAGCTGAAAGTTTTTTCGGGTATTGTTCTGTTCATCAATAATATAAAAATGTTCTTTTGATTGGGCCAGCTTGAGCCTTCTCTTTGGATTTGCGACATATTTGACTGCGGCATAAATACAATAAGCAAAAAGTGCAAGCAATATAATCCTTAAAACCATGACAAACATTGTGTGAAGGCACCTCCCTTATTGTGATGATCTGATGTAATACGAAGAGCATAGAAAAAGGTTTCACTTTTTCTAAAAGAAAGTTCTAAAAACATATACCCGATTTTCAAGTGAAATAGTCGTATGGTTAGCGCCAGGTTTTGTATAATAAGAATGCAGGACAGATGAAGGAGGTTTTTGGAACATGGAAAAATTAGATGAAACATTGACCATGCTGAAAGATTTAACAGATGCAAAAGGCATACCGGGCAATGAGAGAGAAGTAAGGCAAGTGATGAAATCATACATAGAACCATTTGCTGATGAAGTAACAACAGATCGGCTGGGCAGTTTAATTGCCAAAAAAACAGGTGCGCAAAACGGCCCGAAAATTATGATCGCCGGGCATTTGGACGAAGTCGGCTTTATGGTGACGCAAATCACCGATAAAGGCTTTATCCGTTTTCAAACCGTTGGCGGCTGGTGGGCTCAGGTTATGTTGGCCCAGCGTGTCACCATTGTGACAAAAAAAGGTGAAATCACAGGGGTTATCGGCTCTAAGCCGCCGCATATTTTATCTCCTGAAGCGAGAAAAAAATCAGTGGAAATAAAAGAGATGTTTATTGATATTGGAGCTTCAAGCCGTGAAGAAGCCTTGGAATGGGGTGTACTCCCGGGAGATATGATCGTACCTCATTTTGAATTTACGGTCATGAACAATGAAAAATTCTTACTGGCGAAGGCCTGGGACAACCGCATCGGCTGTGCGATTGCCATTGATGTTTTAAGAAACTTACAAAATACAGATCATCCAAACATTGTGTATGGTGTCGGAACCGTGCAGGAGGAAGTTGGCCTGAGGGGAGCGAAAACAGCTGCACACACCATTCAGCCTGATATTGCGTTTGGTGTTGATGTAGGGATAGCAGGAGACACGCCTGGCATTTCCGAGAAGGAAGCGCAAAGCAAAATGGGCAAAGGCCCGCAGATTATCGTTTACGATGCATCCATGGTCTCTCACAAAGGTTTACGTGATGTAGTTGTCGCTACCGCAGAGGAAGCAGGCATTCCGTATCAATTTGATGCCATTGCCGGCGGCGGTACAGATTCAGGAGCCATCCATTTGACGGCAAATGGCGTTCCTGCGCTGTCCATTACCATTGCAACGCGCTATATTCATACGCACGCAGCCATGCTGCATCGTGACGATTATGAAAACGCGGTCAAATTAATTACAGAAGTCATTAAGAAGTTAGACCGAAAGACAGTTGACCAAATCACATATGAATAAAAATCATCAGAATCCGCTATAAAAGGCGGGTTCTATTTTTTTGTCTGTACAAATTCAATAAGCAACACTACAATAAGGATATATATAGAAAATATGTGCTAGTCTGGATGATAGACAAGTTTTCTATATCACAAAAAAAGGGGGATTTGATGAATATGAAAAAGAAAGCGTTTTCTGGTTTGTTGCGTTTTTCTTGCGCAGCTTTAACAGCTGGTGCTGTAATGTTGTCCGCTTTACCGGCATCAGCCGCTTTTTGGGGGGCATCGAACGAGCTTCTACATGATCCGACGATGGCAAAAGAAGGGAATACT
This sequence comes from Bacillus sp. NS1, assembly GCF_058248265.1. Lineage (NCBI taxonomy): Bacteria > Bacillati > Bacillota > Bacilli > Caryophanales > Bacillaceae > Bacillus > Bacillus sp. NS1. Next base: position 212,297 of record NZ_JBZAZF010000003.1, read on the forward strand.
TGGTACGCTTTTGGTACAGGGCTTGCTGAGGAAAACGGACTACGTGTTCTAAAAGCGGACAGCAACGGTGTATGGAGGGTTCAAAAGTCAATTTTCACTAGTCCTTTATCTTGGTGGAAGCAATATGTGCCTAATTTCGAACGAAACCAATGGGCTCCGGATGTGACATACTACAACGGAAAGTACTGGCTCTACTATTCGGTTTCTTCGTTTGGAAGCAATACCTCTTTAATTGGTCTTGCTTCAGCAACTAATCTCAGTTCGGGCAGCTGGAAGGATGAAGGGCTTGTTACTCGGACAACAAGTGCAAATAATTATAATGCCATTGATCCTGAATTAACCATTGACAAAGATGGAAATCCTTGGCTTGCGTTTGGTTCATTTTGGGGCGGAATTAAATTAACAAAATTAAATAAAGATACAATGAAACCCACCGGTTCATTATATTCAATAGCAGCCAGACCAAATAACGGCGGCGCTCTGGAAGCCCCTACATTAACATACAATAATGGCTACTATTACTTAATGGTTTCATTCGATAAATGCTGTGAAGGCGTAAATAGTACGTACAAAATTGCTTACGGCAGATCGAAAAATATTACAGGTCCTTATGTAGACAGAAACGGTAAAAGCATGATGGACGGAGGAGGTACGATTCTTGATGCCGGCAATGAACAGTGGAGAGGGCCGGGCGGACAGGATATCGTTAACGGGAACATACTCGTGCGTCATGCTTATGATGCAAAAGACAACGGCATACCAAAGATGTTAATCAATGATTTGAATTGGAGCTCAGGCTGGCCGTCTTATTAAGAGAAAGCTTAATCATTCACATCTTATCATTTGTTTAGCCCTGATACATCAGGGCTTTTTCTAATGGAAAAACGAATCGGAAGATTGATTGACAGAGCAATCACAGTTCTTTAGAAGACGTTTTTTCACCTGAAAACCTTGTAACCAATCATTTTTGTAAAAGAATACAAAAATGATTGACAGTCAATAAACCTACTAATATAATAAAGTTGTTCGTACAAATTAATTGTATATGGTTTGTTTTTTCTTATTAGTCCGTATCTGTTTAGGTAATTGAAAGCGTTTTACTATAGGAAGAAAGGGGCAGTTTACATGCTTCAGACAAAGGATTATGAATTCTGGTTTGTAACAGGAAGCCAGCACCTATACGGGGAGGAGACGCTGGAACTGGTGGATCAGCATGCGAAAAGTATTTGCGAGGGGCTCAGCGGGGTTTCTTCCAGATATAAAATCACTCACAAGCCTGTCGTCACTTCATCGGAAACCATCAGACAACTATTAAGAGAAGCGGAGTACAGTGAGACATGCGCCGGCATCATTACATGGATGCATACATTTTCTCCCGCGAAAATGTGGATAGAAGGTCTTTCTTCATATCAAAAACCGCTTATGCATCTGCATACACAATACAATCGCGATATCCCTTGGGGTACGATTGACATGGATTTTATGAACAGCAACCAATCAGCACATGGTGATCGTGAGTACGGTTACATCAACTCGCGAATGGGTCTGAGCCGGAAAGTTGTTGCCGGCTATTGGGATGATGAAGAAGTGAAGAAAGAAATTTCCCAGTGGATGGATACGGCGGCTGCATTAAATGAAAGCAGACATATTAAGGTTGCCAGATTCGGAGATAACATGCGTCACGTCGCGGTAACGGACGGAGACAAGGTGGGGGCGCATATTCAATTTGGCTGGCAGGTTGACGGGTATGGCATCGGAGATCTTGTAGAGGTGATGAACCGCATCACCGACGACGAGGTTGACACGCTCTATGCGGAGTATGACAGGCTCTATATAATCAGCGAGGAAACAAAACGTGACGAAGCGAAGGTAGCGTCCATTAAAGAACAGGCGAAAATTGAACTTGGATTAACCGCTTTTCTTGAACAAGGCGGATATACAGCTTTTACGACATCGTTTGAAGTGCTGCACGGAATGAAGCAGCTGCCGGGGCTTGCCGTTCAGCGCCTGATGGAGAAGGGCTACGGATTCGCCGGTGAGGGAGATTGGAAGACAGCGGCCCTTGTACGAATGATGAAAATCATGGCTGAAGGAAAAAGAACGTCCTTCATGGAAGATTATACGTACCATTTTGAACCGGGAAATGAAATGATTCTAGGTTCGCATATGCTTGAAGTGTGTCCGACTGTCGCTTTGGATCAACCGAAAATTGAGGTTCATCCGCTTTCTATCGGGGGAAAAGAGGACCCTGCACGTTTTGTATTTAACGGCATCAGCGGTTCAGCCATTCAAGCAAGCCTTGTTGATATCGGTGGGCGTTTCCGTCTTGTTTTGAATGAGGTCAACGGACAGGAAATTGAAAAAGACATGCCGAATCTGCCGGTGGCCCGTGTACTCTGGAAGCCGGAGCCGTCATTGAAAACAGCGGCGGAGGCGTGGATTTTAGCCGGCGGCGCACACCATACCTGCTTGTCTTATGAACTGACAGCGGAGCAAATGCTCGATTGGGCGGAAATGGCGGGGATCGAAAGTGTTCTCATTTCCCGTGATACGACAATTCACAAGCTGAAACACGAATTAAAATGGAACGAGGCGCTTTACCGGCTTCAAAAGTAGAGAGGGGGATGTCACTTGGCTTACACAATAGGGGTTGATTTTGGGACTTTATCAGGAAGAGCAGTGCTCGTTCATGTCGAAACAGGGGAGGAACTGGCGGCTGCTGTAAAAGAATACAGGCATGCTGTCATTGATACCGTCCTTCCAAAAACGGGTCAAAAGCTGCCGCGCGACTGGGCGCTGCAGCATCCGGCTGATTACCTCGAAGTCTTGGAAACAACCATTCCGTCTTTATTCGAACAGACGGGGGTTGACCCGAAAGACATTATCGGGATCGGAATTGATTTTACGGCATGTACGATCCTGCCTGTTGACAGTACCGGACAGCCGTTATGCATGCTGCCGGAATATGAAGAGGAGCCGCACAGCTATGTGAAGCTCTGGAAGCATCATGCAGCCCAAAAACATGCTGATCGGCTCAATCAAATCGCTAAAGAAGAAGGAGAAGCTTTTTTACAGCGGTACGGAGGAAAAATTTCATCAGAATGGATGATTCCAAAGGTCATGCAGATTGCCGAAGAAGCGCCTCACATATATGAAGCGGCTGACCGGATCATCGAGGCGGCAGACTGGATCGTGTACCAGCTGTGCGGCTCGCTCAAGCGAAGCAACTGTACTGCAGGGTATAAAGCAATTTGGAGTGAAAAAGCGGGGTACCCGTCAGATGATTTCTTTGACAAATTAAATCCTTTAATGAAAACGATTACAAATGACAAATTAGCGGGTTCTATTCATTCAGTAGGGGAAAAAGCCGGCGGACTGACTGAAAAAATGGCACAGCTGACAGGCCTTCTTCCGGGTACGGCTGTTGCTGTTGCCAATGTTGACGCTCATGTTTCCGTGCCGGCAGTCGGCATCACAGAGCCAGGGAAAATGCTGATGATTATGGGAACCTCAACGTGCCACGTTCTTTTGGGCGAAGAGGTACATATCGTGCCCGGTATGTGCGGGGTCGTGGACAACGGAATTCTCCGGGGCTATGCGGGATATGAAGCAGGGCAGTCCTGTGTTGGCGATCATTTTGACTGGTTTGTGAAAACATGTGTCCCGCAAGCGTATCGAGAGGAAGCAGAGGAAAAAAACATTGGCGTTCATGAGCTGCTGAGTGAGAAAGCAAACCTTCAAGCGCCGGGTGAAAGCGGCCTGCTTGCTTTAGATTGGTGGAATGGAAACCGTTCAACACTTGTTGATGCTGATTTAACTGGGATGCTGCTTGGCATGACGCTGCTGACGAAGCCTGAAGAGATTTATAGAGCGTTAGTTGAAGCGACAGCTTACGGAACCCGGATGATTATCGAAACGTTCAAAGAAAGCGGGGTTCCGATTGAAGAGCTGTACGCAGCCGGCGGAATTGCTGAGAAAAACCCGTTTGTCATGCAGATTTATGCCGATGTGACAAACATGGACATTAAAATCTCTGGTTCACCGCAAGCCCCTGCCTTAGGATCTGCTATTTTCGGCGCGCTTGCCGCCGGTAAAGAAAACGGTGGATACGACGACATCAAAGAGGCAGCGGCCCACATGGGAAAACTGAAAGATATATCTTATACGCCGAACGCCGAAAACGCCGCGGTGTATGAAAAATTGTACGCTGAATATAAAGAGCTGGTTCACTATTTCGGAAAAGAAAATCATGTCATGAAGCGTCTGAAAACAATTAAAAATCTTCAATTTTCATCTGCCGCCAAAAAGAATTCATAAAGGGTGATGGAGCATGCTTGAAACATTAAAAAAAGAAGTGCTGGCTGCCAACCTGAAGCTTCAAGAGCATCAGCTGGTAACCTTTACGTGGGGAAATGTCAGCGGCATTGACCGTGAAAAAGAAAGAATTGTTATCAAACCAAGTGGTGTCGAATACAGCGATCTGACAGCTGATGATTTGGTTGTTTTAAACCTTGAAGGAGAGGTCGTCGAAGGTTCGCTCAAGCCTTCATCAGATACACCTACTCATGTTTATTTGTACAAAGCTTTCCCGAACATCGGGGGAATTGTCCATACCCATTCTCAATGGGCGACAAGCTGGGCGCAATCGGGGAGAGACATACCGCCTTTAGGCACGACGCATGCTGATTATTTTGACAGTGCGATTCCGTGTACAAGAGAAATGTACAATGAAGAAATCATTCATGACTACGAACTGAATACAGGAAAAGTCATAGCCGAAACCTTTCAGCATCATAACTACGAACAGGTTCCGGGTGTGCTCGTGAATAATCACGGCCCGTTCTGCTGGGGCACGGACGCCTTAAATGCCATTCATAACGCAGTTGTATTAGAAACAGTTGCGGAAATGGCCTATCACTCCATTATGCTGAACAAGGATGTAAACCCAATCAATACAGTCCTTCATGAAAAGCATTTTTATCGAAAACACGGAGCAAATGCGTACTATGGCCAGTCATGATTCCGCAGTGTCACCGGCCGGCATTCTGATTGACTTGGACGGTACTGTATTCAGAGGAAATGAATTGATTGAAGGGGCAAGAGAAGCGATCAATACACTTCGGGGAATGGGGAAGAAAATCGTCTTTTTGAGCAATCGGGGGAATATCTCCCGTGCCATGTGCAGAAAAAAACTTCTCGGCGCGGGGATTGAAGCGGATGTAAGCAACATTGTTCTGTCGTCAAGTGTCACAGCAGCTTTTCTGAAAAAACATTATCGTTTTTCAAGGGTGTGGGTCCTAGGAGAACAAGGCCTGGTTGATGAGCTAAGACTGGCGGGCGTGCAGCACGCGAATGAACCGAAGGAAGCGGATTGGCTCGTTATCTCCCTCCATGAAACGCTCACGTATGAAGATTTAAATCAAGCCTTTCAAGCGGCTGCTGGCGGAGCTCGTATCATTGCTACGAACAAAGACCGCTTTTTTCCGAACGAAGACGGCAATGCCATCGATGTAGCCGGAATGATTGGGGCGATAGAGGCTTCCGCTCAAGCGAAGACGGAGGTTGTTGTCGGAAAGCCGTCATGGCTGATGGCGGAGGCTGCCTGTACAGCAATGGGGCTGTCCGCACATGAATGCATGATTATCGGGGACAGCATTGAATCAGACATTGCGATGGGGAAACTTTATGGCATGAAAAGCGCCTTAGTGCTTACTGGTTCTGCGAAACCGGGTGAACAGCGTCTGTACACGCCGGATTATGTGCTGGAGTCTATTAAGGATGTATCCAAATTAGCTGAGGAGGGGATTCTGTTATGAATCGTATCGCAGCTGACGTTCAGCGTGCTTTTGAACACGCCGGAGAAAAGACGTTTCCTATAGAAGTTGAAGAGATTGTTCTTGATAAACAAGCAGCCGATTCACTTTTGGACTATGTAAAAAGAAAAAACGACAAACATATTGTCCTTGTCTGCGACTCGAACACACATCGTATTGCAGGAACTGATCTGGAAAACCGGCTGAATCAAGAAGGATTTCAGGCGGAGTGCCTGATCATTCCGGAAAATGAGGCCGGAGATGTGACGGCTGATGAACGATCGCTCATTCATACGCTGCTCCATACGAAAAAAACAACGGATGTCATGGTCGCAGTCGGTTCGGGCACGATTCATGATATCGTGCGCTTTGCAGCGTTTCAGAGGGATTTGCCGTTTATTTCTTATCCGACTGCTCCATCTGTAGACGGATTTACATCAGCCGGGGCGCCGCTTATTTTATACGGTACGAAAACTACCATCCAAACGAAGGCTCCGTGTGCGCTGTTCGCTGATCTGGATTTATTAAAAGCGGCACCCCAGTCAATGGTGGCGGCTGGATTTGGTGACATGCTCGGTAAAATAACGTCTTTAGCTGATTGGGAAATATCCCGCCATCTTGCCGGCGAGCCTTATTCGCCAGCAGGAGCTAAGATCGTTCAGGAGGCGCTTGATGCCTGTATCGAACATACAGAAGACATTGCGATGAAGACGGAAACAGGCATACAAGTTTTGATGGAGTCTTTACTTGTATCAGGACTTGTCATGCTGGCCTTAGATCATTCCCGCCCGGCATCAGGCGGAGAGCATCATATTTCACATTGGATTGAGATGGAATTAATGGAGAAAAACCGGCCTCAGATTCTTCATGGAGCAAAGGTCGGCTGTGCCGCTATTTTATTAACTGACACATACAGAAAGCTCGCTCAGGATGACGGGCTGAACGAATTTTCTCCACGCCGGCGGCAAGCCATTCAATTGGCTTATGAAACGCTTCCGGAAGGAAAAGTGCTTGCCGATTGGCTGAGATCAGCCGGAGGCCCTGCGTCTTTTGACGAAATCGGTGTCGGGCAGGATTCCGTCAAGAATGCCTTCAGACACGCGCACACCTTAAGAGACCGCTGCACCGGATTAAGAATCATTAATGAAAACAAAACGCTGATCAATCATGGTCTATATGAATAGCCCGCACCTCGAATGGAAGGGGTAACGTAAATGAAAAAATTGACTGCCTGTTTTCTTGTCCTTATGATGCTGTTGACATTATTCATTGCTGGGTGTTCAGCAGAAAGATCATCCGGGAAATCGGGTGAAACCGAGCTGACCTTTTGGACATTTAACGGACTTCATGAGCAGTTTTATGTGGAAATGGTGAAGGAATGGAACAAAAAATATCCTGACCGCAAAATTAAACTGAATACGGTCGTTTATCCATATGGGCAAATGCATGATAACTTGTCTATCTCCTTAATTGCGGGAGAAGGCGTCCCTGATATTGCCGATGTCGAATTGGCCCGTTTTTCAAACTTTTTGAAGGGCTCTGACATACCGCTTGCCGACCTGACTCCGCTGATTGAAAAGGATCGCGATAAATTCGTCGAGGCGCGGCTTACCCTGTACAGCAAAAACGGCAAGCTTTACGGACTGGATACCCATGTAGGGACGACAGTGATGTTTTATAACATGGATGTGATGAAAAAAGCCGGCGTCAATCCTGATGATATTAAAACATGGGATGATTACCATAAAGCTGGGCAGAAAGTGCGTAAAGTGACTGGGAAGCCGATGGGAACGGTGGAAACAAATGATTCCGGAACGTTCTTATCCATGATTTCACAGCAAGACTCAGGCTATTTTGATAAAAACGGCAAGCTGATCCTCAATAATGACACCAACGTAAAAACACTTCAATATTTAAAGGACATGATTAATGATAAAACAATGATTGCCGCACCAGGCGGCGGGCATCACAGTGAAGAATACTACGGCTTTATGAACCAAGGCGGAGCCGCTTCAGTCCTGATGCCGATTTGGTATATGGGAAGATTCATAGATTATATGCCTGATCTGAAAGGGAAGATTGCCATTCGGCCGCTTCCAGCATGGAAAGAGGGAGGAGACCGTTCGGCAGGTTTGGGCGGTACGGCAACTGTTGTGCCGAAGCAATCCAAGCATGTTGGGTTAGCAAAGGAGTTTTTGGCCTTTGCGAAGGGCTCTAAAGAAGGAAATAAAAAGCTCTGGAGCGTACTCGGGTTTGACCCGCTTCGCTGGGATGTCTGGAGCTCCAAGGAATTGAAAGAGAAAAACAAATATACGGATTATTTCCAAAACGGAACAGGTATTTTTTCTGTGCTGCTCGATATCAAGGATGAAATCAATCCGATTTATTTACATGAGGATTTTGCCAAGGCTTCAGACCTTGTTAACAGAAGTGTATTGTTCGACGCACTTAAATCTCAGCAAAAAACGCCTAAACAAGCCTTGGACAGAGCGGCAGGTGAACTGAAACAGAAATAGAATCCCATTCAAAAAGTGAAAGCGGGGAGGTTCTCATGAAACCTGTGAAAACGGGAACGGTTCATCCCGTTCCTTCAGCTGCGAAACAATCAGGCTGGCGAGATTTATTTTATTCGAAAAAAGCGGCGCCCTATCTGTTTACTGCGCCATTCGTTTTATCCTTTCTCGTATTTTTTCTATACCCCATCATTAGTGTCTTCATCATGAGCTTTCAAAGAATTTTGCCGGGAGAGGTATCGTTTGTCGGATTGTCTAATTATACAGCGCTAAACAACCCGACGTTCTATACAGCCCTTTGGAATACGCTGGAATACACCTTTTGGACGCTGATTGTTCTGATTCCTGTTCCATTGCTTCTGGCCATATTCCTGAATTCAAAACTGGTCAAATTCAGAAATATATTCAAATCAGCGCTATTTATTCCGGCATTGACTTCTACCATTGTTGCTGGGATCATTTTTCGGCTAATCTTCGGAGAAATGGAAACGTCGCTGGCCAATTCCATCTTACTCAAACTCGGCTTTTCACCTCAGAACTGGATGAACAATGAACATACCGGCATGTTTTTGATGGTGCTGCTTGCCTCGTGGAGATGGATGGGAATCAACATTCTTTACTTTTTAGCAGGCCTGCAAAATGTGCCGAAAGAGCTGTACGAAGCCGCTGATATTGACGGCGCGAATACAATGAAAAAATTCCGGCACATTACGCTGCCGTTTCTCAAGCCAGTAACCGTATATGTGCTAACCATCAGCATCATCGGCGGATTTAGGATGTTTGAGGAAAGCTACGTCCTTTGGCAAAATAATTCCCCGGGTAATATCGGTCTGACGCTTGTCGGATATTTGTACCAGCAGGGGCTTGCCTACAACGAAATGGGATACGGAGCGGCCATCGGCATTGTGCTTTTGATTGTGATCCTTGTTGTAAGCCTGATTTCATTAAAGCTGTCAGGCTCGTTTAAGGGGGAGGGATAAATGTTGCGGCACAGTCCTCAGTTTAGCGTTTACAAAATCGCGCTAACCCTGTTTTTTATTATGCTGAGCCTATTGTATATTTTTCCGATTTTCTGTTTGCTTTTAGGATCATTAAAGCCGTCATCTGAGCTCTTGCGTGTGGGGCTAAATCTTGACATTGATCCTAAAGTGATGAGTCTTGATAATTATACATTTCTGTTTAATGGCGGCAGCATTTATTTCAAATGGTTTTTTAACAGTCTTGTGCTTGGGCTTTTTACAACCGTTCTCACTCTGTTTTTTTCTTCGATGATTGGGTACGGACTTGCGGTTTACGAGTTTAAGGGCAGGAATATCATCTTTGTCCTTGTGCTGATTATTATGATGGTTCCGCTTGAAGTGATGATGCTTCCGCTGTTTAAGCTTACCGTCGGATTGCACTTGATTGATTCGTATACGGGTGTCATATTGCCGTTCATCGTTTCGCCGGTAGCCGTATTCTTTTTCAGGCAGTATGCGCTTGGTCTTCCAAGAGATCTGCTGGACTCTGCAAGGATGGACGGCTGTACGGAATTCGGCATCTTTTTCAGGATTATGGCGCCGCTGATGAAACCGGCTTTCGGCGCGATGATCATCCTCCAGTCTTTAAACAGCTGGAACAACTTCTTATGGCCGCTGATTGTGCTTCGGTCGAAAGAAATGTTTACGCTTCCAATAGGGCTGTCCAGCTTGCTGAGCCCTTACGGAAACAACTATGACATGCTCATATCCGGCTCGGTATTTGCGATTTTGCCGGTAATTATTATTTTCTTGTTTTTCCAAAAATACTTTATCTCCGGCCTGACGGTAGGGGGAGTCAAAGGTTAATGAAGGAGGAAACGTGTGATGAAAAAAGCGCGAATGATTGTAGACAAAGAATATAAAATCGGTGAAGTAGACAAACGGATTTATGGATCGTTTATCGAACATATGGGGCGTGCAGTATACGAAGGCATTTATGAGCCTGATCATCCTGAAGCGGATGAAGACGGGTTTAGAAAGGATGTCCAGTCGCTGATCAAAGAATTGCAGGTACCGATCATCCGCTATCCGGGCGGAAATTTTTTATCCGGATACAACTGGGAGGACGGTGTCGGACCTGTCGAAAACCGCCCAAGACGGCTTGACTTGGCATGGCAAACGACAGAAACCAATGAAGTGGGCACAAATGAATTTTTATCTTGGGCAAAAAAAGTCAACACTGAAGTCAACATGGCCGTCAACCTTGGCACTAGAGGCATAGATGCTGCCCGCAATCTCGTTGAATACTGCAACCACCCGAAAGGCTCTTACTGGAGTGATTTAAGAAGATCACATGGCTATGAACAGCCGTACGGCATCAAAACATGGTGCTTAGGAAATGAAATGGATGGCCCATGGCAGATTGGCCACAAAACAGCTGACGAATATGGACGGCTTGCCGCAGAGACGGCAAAGGTCATGAAGTGGGTTGACCCATCAATTGAACTTGTTGCCTGTGGCAGCTCAAACAGCGGAATGCCGACCTTTATCGATTGGGAAGCGAAGGTGCTGGAGCATACGTACGAGCATGTCGACTATATATCTCTCCATACGTATTACGGAAACCGGGATAACAATCTGCCAAACTACTTGGCCCGTTCCATGGATCTGGATCATTTTATTAAATCTGTCGCTGCAACCTGTGACTATGTAAAAGCAAAAACTCGCAGCAAGAAAACCATCAACCTCTCTCTGGATGAATGGAACGTCTGGTATCACTCAAATGAGGCGGATAAAAAAGTCGAGCCGTGGATTACTGCGCGGCCAATTTTAGAAGATATTTATAATTTTGAAGATGCTCTATTGGTCGGCTCTCTGCTCATTACGATGCTGCAGCACGCAGACCGTGTGAAAATCGCGTGCCTTGCACAGCTTGTAAATGTCATCGCGCCGATCATGACGGAAAAAGGCGGAGAAGCATGGAGACAGCCGATTTTCTATCCGTACATGCATGCTTCTGTTTACGGAAGAGGCGAGTCACTGAAACCGCTTATTTCTTCTCCGAAGTACGACTGCTCAGATTTTACTGATGTGCCATATGTTGATGCAGCTGTTGTGTACTCCGAAGAGGAAGAAACACTCACCATTTTTGCGGTAAACAAAGCTGAAGATCAGATGGAGACGGAGATTTCGCTCAGAGGTTTTGAATCCTATCAAATCGCAGAGCATATCGTACTCGAGCATCAGGATATCAAAGCGACAAACCAGCATAACAGAAAAAATGTCGTCCCGCATTCCAATGGAACATCGTCTGTCAGCGAAAATGGCCTAACCGCACATTTTACGCCGCTTTCCTGGAATGTGATCCGCCTGAAAAAACAGTCATAAGAGAAAGAAAAACCGGAGATCGCTCTCCGGTTTTTCTTTTTAAAAGTTCGCACAACATCTGGAGACATTGAACTAAACTGATTGTCTCAAGCCGGCCCATTTCAGCCGGCTTTTTTGTATAGGAAAAAATGACCGCTTTTCACTATGAAATTATGATATATTTATGAAAAACAGCAAAGGGGTTGGGAAAAATGAATGCGGTTACAATTGTGATAGCGTCAATGTGCATTTTGGCTATCGCCTATCGTTTATACGGAACATTTATGATGGTGAAGGTTCTCAAAGTGAATGATGATAAGCCGACGCCTGCTCACACGCTTGAGGATGGAAAAGACTATGTGCCTACAAATAAATGGGTTTCGTTCGGCCACCATTTTGCAGCGATCGCAGCGGCCGGGCCGCTAGTCGGACCGATCCTGGCGGCGCAGTTCGGCTATTTGCCGGGGTTATTATGGCTGTTAATCGGGGCGGTTATCGGGGGAGCCGTCCATGATATAGTGGTGCTGTTTGCATCGATGCGCAAAAATGGTAAATCGCTGTCGGAAGTGGCGAAGGATGAGCTCGGCCCTGTTGCCGGCTTTTGTACAGGATTATCCATGCTGTTTATTATCACGATTACGATGGCGGGCCTGTCGATGGTTGTGCTGCACGCGCTTGAACGCAATCCGTGGGGAACGTTTGCGGTAGGGATTACGATTCCGATTGCGATGGGTGTGGGCTTATTTTATAAGAAAACGGGAAATCTAAAGCTTGCGTCAACAATCGGCTTTCTCTTTTTAATGGCAGGGGTCTTTATCGGCCCATGGGTGCAGACTACCGCGCTCGGTGACTTTTTAACACTAGATACGAAAACGCTTGCAGTCGCACTTCCTGTTTATGCGTTCTTTGCAGCGGCGCTTCCTGTTTGGCTGCTTCTCGCACCGCGTGACTATTTAAGCAGCTTTATGAAAATCGGTGTTTTTATCGCTTTGATTGCAGGTGTGTTTGTCGTCAATCCGTCCATCCCGTTTCCTGCGTTTACAGAATTCGTAAAAGGTGGCGGACCGGTGTTGGCAGGACCTGTCTGGCCGTTCATTTCAATAACCATTGCCTGCGGTGCGATCTCGGGATTCCATGCCTTTGTCGGTTCAGGCACGACGCCGAAGATGCTGAATAAATGGAGTGATATGAAGCCGGTTGCGTTTGGTGCAATGCTTGTCGAGTGCCTTGTCGGTATCATGGCGCTGATTGCAGCGACAGCCTTGCAGCCTGCTGATTACTTTGCGATTAACAGCACACCTGAGGTTTTCCGTACGCTCGGCATGGATGTCGTCCATTTGCCTGAATTGAGCAGAGAAATCGGTTTGGACTTAGAAGGAAGAACAGGGGGAGCCGTCACGCTTGCGGTGGGAATGACTTATATTTTTACGGGAATGCCGTTTTTCAGCCATTTGGCCTCATACTTTTTCCAATTTGTCATTATGTTTGAAGCTGTATTTATTTTAACAGCGATTGACGCCGGTACACGTGTTGCCCGTTATTTGATCCAGGATTTCTTCGGAGAGGTGTATAAGCCGCTGAAGAAAACAGACTGGATTCCGGGATCTGTATTTGCCAGCGCGCTTGCCTGCTTGATGTGGGGTTATTTGCTGTATTCAGGGGATATCGGTTCCATTTGGGCGCTGTTCGGCGTGTCCAATCAGCTGATGGCTTCAGTGGGGCTGATTATCGGAGCGACCATAGTACTGAAAATTGCCGATAAACGCCGTTACATTCTGACCTGCCTTATCCCGCTTGCCTATTTATATGTCACTGTCAATTATGCGGGCTATTGGATGGTGCGAAATGTGTATCTCAATCCTGAAGCAGCGGGCTATAGTGTATTGAATGGCGTATTATCGATCATTATGCTGCTGTTAGGTTTCATCATTATCGTGGCGGCAGTGAAAAAATGGGCACAGATGTGGAGAGATCCGAGCTTAAGGATGGAAGCTTCTATCCCGGGATAGAAAGACTCATGAAAATTTTGAGGAGGAATGGCAATGAATCTATCAATGAAATATCTTATTCTATACGTATCGGACAGCAAGCGGGCTATTCATTTTTATCGGGATATTTTAGGACTGCCGATTCGTGCTGAACACGGCACGTATGTCGAATTTGAAACAGGCTCTACGATATTGGCGCTTAATACGCGAGAAAGCGCCAGAGAAATCACGCCGCTAAGCATTCCGGATACATCTTCTTCCCACACATTTGAAATCGGATTTGTGACTGAAAACGTTGAAGAGGTGATTAAAAGGGTAAGAGAACTAGGTGTCACGATTATTGGGGAGCCGAAAGTGAAGCCATGGGGGCAGACGGTCGCCTATATCGCTGACCCGGATGGACATTATATTGAAATTTGCAGTCCGATGGAATAACGAACATGCCCAAAACAATTTCTGTTTTGGGCTTTCTTATGATGTTTGGCACCCTGCTGCTTCCAGGAGCAAATCAGCCAGGTGAACGGCTTTGACTTTACCGCTTAGTCCTTCGCGTTCAATGCCGAGCTTCATCTGCAGCAAACAGCCTGGATTTGCTGTCACAATGACGATCGCTTCGGTTGCTTTGACGGCAGCCATTTTACTGTCCAGTATTTTCATAGACATCTCAGCTTCCACAATGTTATAAATGCCCGCTGATCCGCAGCAACTGTCCGCTTTATCCATCTCTCTGAATTCGGCCCCCTTAATGCTTTGAAGAAGCTGGCGGGGCTCAAGCGACGTATGCATCACATTTCTTAGGTGGCATGAATCTTGATAGGTAATGATCTGCGGCGTCTCGAGTGCTAGGTCCATTTGATTGAAATCGAGTTCAACCAATACGGATGAAAAATCTTTCAGCTTCTGAGCAAATGCTGCAGCCCGCTCCGACCACTCAGGGTCATCCTTCAGCAAATGATCATATTCAGTGAGAAAGGCACCGCATCCTCCTGCGTTTGTAATGACAGCATCTACGTCTAACGCTTCGAAAGCAGCAATATTTTGTTTCGCGAGCTCTTTGCCCGCGTTTTTTTCACCGCTGTGCCCATGCAGTGCCCCGCAGCAAGCCTGTATAGGCGGAATGACAATGTCGCAGCCTGCCAGCTGCAGCAGCTTCAATGTGGCATTGTTGGTCGGCAAAAACATGGTATCCATTAAGCAGCCCGAAAAAAAGGCGACTCGTTTTTTCATGGGGCCAATTGACGGCAGCAAACGCGGACGATGCTTCATGTCTTTGCTTTTAGGAACATCAGGAAGAACAGCTTCCATCGTCCGCAAATGCTCAGGAAGGACGCGAAGCACACCAGTTTTATGCACAGCGGTTTGCAGTCCTGACCGCTGATACAAACCGATAAGGCTTACTGCTGAGCGCATGCGGTTTTGATGCGGAAACAGCCCATGAAAAGCCGTCTTTCGGATGACACGTGCGCCAAGCGAGTGTTTTTTATTTTGGTGGATAATATCTCTCGCTTCCTCAAGCAGCTGTCCGTATTTCACGCCTGACGGGCATACAGGTTCACAGGCGCGGCAGCCGAGGCAAAGTGACAGCGAACGTTCGACATCTTCATCCGGTTCAATCATACCGTCAGCTACGGCTTTCATTAAGGCGATGCGCCCGCGTGGAGAGTGAGTTTCCTGAAACCCTGACTCGATATAGGTTGGGCAGGAAGGAAGGCAGAAGCCGCAGCGCATACAATTCAAAAGCTCGCCTTCATCCATGCGCTCTTTGAACTCATTTTGGATCTGTTTCATTTCTTTATTTGTTGTCATCTTTCTGTCACCACACGTTTTCTGGCGTCTTTCGCAAACACTTTGCCCGGATTTAATATGTTCCGGGGATCAAATGCCGCTTTCATCGCTTTCATCGCGGCAATGCCTTCTTTTTTCAGTTTCATCTCCAAGTAGGGCGCTTTCATGGCCCCGACACCGTGCTCCCCGGTTATCGTGCCGCCAAGTTCAATCGCCTTCTCGAAAATCTCGGCAAAAGCCTGTTCGACACGCTCCATTTCATCCGCATTTCTTATGTCTGTCGTGCATGTCGGGTGAAGGTTTCCATCTCCCGCGTGGCCGAAGGTGCAAATGGAAATATCGTATTTAGCAGCAATGTCATTAATCGCTTTAACCATATTGGCGATTTCTGAGCGAGGAACGGTCGCGTCCTCTAAAATGGTTGTCGGCTTGAGGCGGGCAAGGGCAGAAAGTGCAGAACGCCGGGCTTCAGTCAGGGCAAATGCCTCCTCTTCGGTTTGAGCGGTCTGAATGGAAACAGCGTCGCCTTTTTTGCAGATCGCCTCAATCTTTTCCATATCCCGTGCAACGGTTTCAAGCGGTCCGTCTTGCTCGATTAACAGAACCGCCTTTGCATTTGTCGGAAGTCCGATTTTGGCATAATCCTCAATCACCAAAAGTGTAGGCTGGTCGAGAAACTCAAGCGTGGCGGGTATGATTTTTGCGGCAATAATGTCTGATACCGTTTGAGCAGCGGCGTCGATATCTTCATAAAGAGCAAGCAGTGTCTTCTTTGTTTCCGGCTTTGGAACGAGTTTGACGATGGCTTCTGTCACGACGCCGAGTGTTCCTTCTGAGCCGACAAAAAGGCGTGTGAGATCGTATCCGGCCACATCCTTTGCGAGTTTTCCGCCGGTGCGGATGATATCACCATTTGGAAGCACAACCTCCAGTCCAATGACATAGTCGCAGGTGACGCCGTATTTTAATCCGCGGAGCCCGCCGGAATTTTCATTGATGTTTCCGCCCATGGTTGATATTTTCATAGAACTCGGATCAGGCGGATAAAACAAACCCTTGCTTTCAACAGCGCGGATCATATCCAGCGTAATGACGCCCGGTTGGACTGTGGCGGTCAAGTTTTCTTCATCAATCTCAAGAATCCGGTTCATATGCTTAAAGAGAAGAACAAGTCCGCCTTCAGTCGGGCATGTGCCGCCGCACAGGTTTGTCCCTGATCCTCTCGGAACGATCGGCACGCGATGTTCGCTGCAAATCGTTAAAATTCGTGATACTTCATTTGTAGTCCTCGGTGCAATCACGGCATCAGGCATTGACTGAAACTGCGGCGTCGCATCATATGAATAGACGAGACGGCCGGCATTGGAGTCATCAAAGTTTTCCGGTCCGACGATTTGGATCAGTTGTTCTTTTACATCTTTGGTGATCATTTCACCATCCCCCTGTCAAAAAACGCTTCTAATCTATTGTAAAAGAAGAAAAGCAAATCATTCCATGGAGAAACATATAAAAAATGAAACTAAAACTCTCTCTGTTTTGTATCTTGATCTAAAAAATAGAGTGCAACATACATTGTGACGATATCCTCTGTACAGCCAAAACGAAGACCCGTCAGCTGTTCAGCCTTAGACAGGCGATAACGCAATGTATTGATGTGAATATGCATGTCTTCAGCGGTTTGTTTCAAAGACAAATCGTGATAAAAGAAAGTCCGTATCGTATTCATAAGCTCATGATGCTGAAGCGCCTCCCGGAATACTCTTTGCGGAAATTCATTTCGGGTATCCGGGCTGATCTCAGTCAGGCACATATCAAGCTTCAGATCCTCTTCGAATACGGGCATTTTTCGCTTAAGGCTGACAGCCAGCGCTTTTTCCGCTTGCTCATAGGAGTCTGTCAGGCTGGAGCTAGCCACAGGCCTTCCGGCTCCAGCTGCTGCAAATCGGCTGTTCGCGGCGGTCTGAGCAAACGAACAAATATGAAGAAGCTCCTGCAAAAGCCGGTCCCTTTGTTCATGCTTTGGCACTTCGTGATTGATCAGAATCCGTTCATTTCCCCACCTGACGAACATATCCGTAGGGTACGCAGATTTCCAGATATGTGTCATTTGCTTAATATCATGAGGTGACCACTCATACCCTTGAATGAGAATCATTTGGCGCCGGGAGGAAAGGTCAACTCCAAGAAGCTGGGCTTTCTCAAGAAAACCGGGAGACCACTCTTTTAATTGCAGCCAATCGATCATAAAGGACTCCAGCATTCTCTCACGCCATTGCGACTGCTCTAAATGCCACGATTCTTTAATGAACAGCTCTGTCATTTTCCTAAGCAGCTCCCCATAAGGCTGAATCTCAGCAGGCTCACCTGTCAGCCCGAAGACGGCGATCACATCACGGTCAGAAAATACAGGGAGATTCAGGCCTGCCTTCACTCCTTTTAATCTCTGTTCATCTTCTTTTGTAATAATGACGTTGTGTTTCTCTTTTGCGCAGATGAGCGCTCCTTCATGAAATTGTCCGACCCGTTCCTCATTTGTGCTTGCCATAATAAGACCTTCTGTGTTCACAATAATGACTTCACGTTGGTACATTTTTTTGACTTCAGCAATGATTTTTTTCGCTAATAACGGCTGTAAAAACATGGCGATCCCCCTCATCATGTTTTTATTATATAAGAAAAAAACCGGGCGCTGTCACCCGGTTTCATGTCTTATTGGGCGGGTTTTAATCCGCTTTCAAGCGTTTTTAGCATTTCGTTTTTCTCATCTTCGGATGCGTGCTGCCAAAGGACTTCGAATAAAACGCCGAGCCCCGGAAGCATTTTTTCTTCACCGCTTTGAATCGCATCCACAATTGTATGCTCAATCTGCTCCTGATTATTGCCGGTTACATTGGCAATGACGGCATGACGTAAATTAAGATCCATGTAAAACGCTCCTTTTTCTAAAATGTAATACGCATATTCTAACCCTGCTCCTGGTTTATTATGTGCTGTTCTTGCGATATAATAACATCATGTTAAAAAAAGGAGAGCCACACTGACAGTGAAACAAATAGAATCGGCAAAAAACCAAAAAGTGAAGGATTGGAAAAAGCTTCACACGAAAAAAGAAAGAACAAAAACGAATACATTTCTGATAGAGGGAGAACATCTTGTTGAAGAGGCGTTGAAGAGCCCGGGCATGGTGAAAGAAATCCTTGTAAAGGATGAGACGAAAATTCCGTCTGATCTAGATGTGAGCATCCAGTGCTACGTGCTGAGTGAAGATGCGTTTTCAGCTGTTACTGAAACCGAAACGCCTCAGCAGATCGCCGCTGTGTGCCATATGCCTGAAGAAAAACTGGCATTGCCTCAGCGGGTGCTGCTGATTGACGCTGTTCAAGATCCGGGAAACCTCGGCACGATGATTCGGACGGCTGATGCGGCTGGTTTAGATGCGGTTGTGCTCGGTGACGGCACGGCGGATGCTTATAACGGAAAAACACTGCGATCTGCGCAAGGATCTCACTTTCATATCCCTGTATTGAGAAGAAACCTGCATACATATGTGGATGAATTAAAGGCAGAGGGCGTAAAAGTGTACGGCACGGCGCTGCAAAACGGAGTGCCTTACCGGGATATGTCTCAGGCTGAATCCTTTGCCCTCATTGTAGGAAATGAAGGCGCAGGGGTGGATGCTGCCTTGCTGGAGAAAACGGATTTGAACCTGTACGTGCCGCTTTACGGACAGGCTGAATCACTGAACGTTGCGATTGCAGCTGCCATCCTCATGTACCACTTGCGAGGATAGTGTTGCGCGAAGCGTTGGATTTCTCTATAATAGAACATAATATTTGAAAAACCGTGACAGAGGACCTCAATTTCTGATCAACTGCTTTCCAGGGAGAAAATGCCGCTGACTGAGAGCATTTTTAACGCAGCCGGAAATTGGCTTCACCTCTTGAGTTGTCACCGGGACCGCGCACACTGCGCGTAAAGGTGAACCGGAATCTGATTCCGTTATGTCAATGAAGCTGACGACAGCATCAGTCTGTCTGAAATAAGGGTGGTACCGCGGCCACAACTCGTCCCTTGTACAAGGGACGGGTTTTTTTTGTTTTCCAAAGACATATAACGGTTTGTTTACATAAAAGGAGGATGCAAAATGGAAGAAAAGCTAAAACAGCTGGAACAAGAAGCTTTAGAACAAGTAGAAGCGGCAAGCTCATTAAAGGTTGTCAATGATATTCGGGTGCAATATCTCGGAAAAAAAGGGCCGATTACAGAAGTGCTGCGCGGAATGGGCAAACTTTCTGCTGAGGAACGTCCGAAAATGGGCGCGCTCGCGAACGAAGTAAGAGAGCGTATCGCCAATGCAATTGCTGTCAAAAACGAGAAGCTTGAAGAAGAGGAAATGAAGCAGAAGCTTGCAGGCCAGACAATCGATGTCACGCTGCCTGGGAACCCTGTCGCAGTCGGAGGCCGCCATCCGCTCACTGTTGTCATTGAAGAAATAGAAGATTTATTTATCGGCATGGGCTACACAGTCGAAGAAGGACCTGAGGTTGAAACGGATTACTACAACTTTGAATCGCTCAACCTTCCGAAAGAACACCCTGCGCGCGATATGCAGGACAGCTTTTACATCACAGAGGAAACTTTGATGAGAACGCAAACTTCTCCTGTGCAAACACGGACGATGGAAAAGCATGGAGGCAAAGGGCCGGTTAAAATCATTTGTCCGGGTAAAGTATACCGCCGCGATAACGATGATGCGACGCACTCTCACCAATTTATGCAAATTGAAGGGCTTGTCGTTGACAAAAACATCAGCATGAGTGATTTAAAAGGAACGCTTGAACTCGTTGCGAAAAAAATGTTCGGGCAAGACCGTGAAATCAGACTTCGCCCAAGCTTCTTCCCGTTTACTGAGCCTTCAGTAGAAGTAGACGTGACATGCTTTAAGTGCGGTGGAAACGGCTGCTCAGTATGTAAAGGAACTGGCTGGATCGAAATCCTCGGCGCTGGCATGGTTCACCCGAACGTGCTTAGAATGGCTGGCTTTGATCCGAAGGAATACCAGGGCTTCGCATTCGGAATGGGTGTTGAGCGCATCGCGATGCTGAAATACGGCATTGATGATATCCGCCACTTCTATACAAACGATGTCAGATTTATTTCGCAGTTTAAACAGGCGTAAGAGGAGGATGCTAGGATGTTTGTTTCTTATAAATGGTTAGAGGATTATGTTGATATAAAAGGCATGGACCCGGCTGTTCTTGCTGAAAAAATTACAAGAGCCGGCATTGAGGTTGAAGGAATTGAATACAAAGGAGAAGGCATCAAAGGCGTTGTCATCGGCCATGTGCTGGAGCGCGAGCAGCATCCGAATGCTGATAAGCTGAATAAGTGCCTTGTGGATATCGGAGCGGAAGCACCTGTACAAATCATTTGCGGCGCGCCTAATGTGGATAAAGGACAAAAAGTCGCAGTTGCAACAGTCGGAGCGGTGCTGCCGGGCAATTTCAAAATCAAAAAGGCAAAGCTTCGCGGTGAAGAATCTAACGGCATGATCTGTTCTTTACAGGAGCTTGGCATTGAAAGCAAGCTTGTGGCAAAAGAGTATGCAGAAGGCATTTTCGTATTCCCGAATGACGCTGAAACAGGAAGCGATGCCTTAGCAGCTTTACAGCTTGACGATGCGATTCTTGAGCTCGGTTTAACGCCAAACCGTGCGGATGCCATGAACATGCTTGGCGTTGCTTACGAGGTTGCAGCGATTTTAGACACAGATGTGAAACTGCCGCAAACGGATTATCAGGCTGCATCAGAACAAGCGTCTGATTACATCGCTGTCAAAGTCGAAGACCAAGAAGCGAACCCGCTATACACTGCAAAAATCATTAAAAACGTCACGATTGCTCCATCACCGCTTTGGATGCAGACGAAGCTGATGAATGCAGGCATTCGCCCGCACAACAACGTTGTCGACATCACAAACTTTGTCCTTTTGGAATACGGACAGCCGCTTCACGCGTTTGATTATGACAGATTCGGCTCCAAGGAAATCGTAGTAAGAAAAGCAGCTGAAAATGAAATGATCGTAACCCTTGATGAGCAAGAACGAAAGCTATCTGCTGAT
The DNA here is from genome assembly GCF_058248265.1 of Bacillus sp. NS1. Lineage (NCBI taxonomy): Bacteria > Bacillati > Bacillota > Bacilli > Caryophanales > Bacillaceae > Bacillus > Bacillus sp. NS1. The sequence goes on from NZ_JBZAZF010000003.1 coordinate 233,843, forward strand.
CACCTTGTCATTACGAACGGAACGAAAGCGCAAGCCGTTGCCGGTGTCATGGGCGGAGCAGAGTCAGAAGTTCAGGAAGATACGAAAACGATTTTGCTTGAGGCTGCGTTCTTCAATGGGCAGACGGTTCGCAAGGCTTCCAAAGACCTTGGTTTGAGAAGTGAATCAAGCGTAAGATTTGAAAAGGGCATTGATCCTGCGCGTGTACGTCTTGCAGCAGAACGGGCTGCACAGCTGATCCATCTGTATGCCGGCGGTGAAGTACTTAGTGGAACGGTTGAGGAAGACAACCTGACAATCGAAGCGAATAACATTCATGTATCTGCTGACAAAGTGAGCAACGTTCTCGGCATGACAATCAGCAAAGAAGAACTCATCAGCATTTACAAGCGTCTTGGTTTTACTGTCGGTGAAGCGAATGAACTTCTCGTTGTGACAGTGCCATCACGCCGCGGTGATATTACAATCGAAGAGGATTTAATTGAAGAGGCGGCAAGACTGTACGGCTACGATAACATTCCGTCTACGCTTCCTGAGACAGCAGGAACAACAGGCGGATTAACGCCGTATCAGGCAAAACGCCGTAAAGTCAGACGTTTTCTTGAAGGCGCAGGCTTATCACAAGCCATCACTTACTCACTGACAAACGAGAAGAAAGCGGCAGCGTTTGCGATTGAAAAATCATTGAACACTGTGCTCGCGCTACCGATGAGTGAAGAAAGAAGCATTCTCAGACACAGTCTTGTTCCGAATCTGCTTGACTCCGTTTCTTACAACCTGGCGAGACAGACGGACTCAGTGGCATTGTACGAAGTCGGCTCCGTTTTCCTGACGAAGGAAGAGGACACAAAACCTGTTGAAACAGAACGCGTGGCAGGAGCTGTTACGGGATTATGGCGCAAGCAGCTGTGGCAGGGCGAGAAAAAACCGGTTGATTTCTTTGTCGCCAAAGGAATCGTAGAAGGACTGTTAGATAAACTGAACGTCCTTGACAGCATTGAATTTGTTCAATCTGAACGCAAACAGCTGCACCCAGGCAGAACAGCGAACATTCTATTGAATGGTTCTCTAATAGGCTTCATCGGCCAAGTCCACCCTTCATTGGAAAAAGAACTGGATATAAAAGAGACATACGTGTTTGAGCTTGATCTTCATGCGCTGCTCGTAGCGGATACAGCGCCGCTTGTTTATACGGCGATTCCAAAATATCCGTCTGTGACACGTGATATCGCGCTTGTAACAGGTAAATCCGTCACAAGCGGCCAGCTCGAGAGCGTCATTAAAGAGGCTGGAGGCAAGCTTCTGAAAGAAGTATCTGTCTTTGACGTATACGAAGGCGAGCATATGGAGGAAGGCAAAAAGTCAGTTGCTTTCTCACTTCAATATGTCAATCCTGAACAAACACTGACTGAAGAAGAAGTGACAAAGGCGCACAGCAAAGTGCTGAAAGCGTTAGAAGACACATATCAGGCTGTTTTGAGAGGCTAATAAAAAAGCTTGCAGATTTCTCTGCAAGCTTTTTTCTATGAACGTTTTTTATCGGCAAGGCGCTGCGCTTTCTGCGTATTGGCAAAATGGAGTTTTGTAAAGGTTCTGAGAGCGGATGCCCCTTTTTTGAGAATCAGCTTCGCAGCCGCTTCATCCACGTGCGGGCCGGCCCCTTTCGGAAGTGTCATTCCTGCCTCACGCGACAGTTTATCCATTTCCATTAAAAACGAATATCTTGCAATGATTGAAGCGGCGGCGACTGACAAGTGAATGCCTTCAGCCTTTGTGCTGAAATAGGTCCGCTCCTTCACAATGTCTCTGCCCTTCAAATGATTGAAGTAGACGCCTGGCTCAGCGAATTGGTCAATCAAAATGGCCTCAGGCTTTACCCCATCCATTTTTCTTAACAAATGGGTGATGGCTTGATTGTGCAGCAAAGCCTTCATTTTCCCTTGGCTCATGCCTTTTTCCTGCATGCTGTTGTACTTTTCGTTCTTTAACACCAGCAGGCTGTACGGAATGGTTTTGATGAGGTTTCGGGCAATCTCAATGATTTGCGGATCCTTTAAGTCTTTAGAGTCCTTAACACCGAGTTCCTTCATTAAAGGAAGCATGGTTTTGTCGACGTACGCGCATACAACCGTCATCGGGCCAAAGTAATCTCCGGTTCCGACCTCATCAGAGCCGATAACAGACATGCCGGCGATATCTGCCGGAGGGGCATAACGGGGATCGGCCGGCTTTTTGGCCGTTTTTTTCTTTTCCTGCGGCTCGGCTGTTCCCCAGCGTGCGGATTCTACAGCTGCGTTTTTGCCTTGAAACAAGACTTTGCCGGATTTATATGCTGTAATGGTACAGCCTGGCGGTTTCGCCTGAAAAACGGCTCCCTGCGGAACAGAGGCAGTAAGCGAACCGCTGTACGTCGTTTTCATTTGGTCAATAGCAGACAACGATACTTTTATCACAGAATGGGACACGTAATAATCTCCTTTTTTTACACTTTTCGCTGTATATACCAGTGTATCATAACAGCGGGAGGCTCGTCTTTCCATTCATTTAATAAACGTGTTATGATAAGAACTAGGATTCTCACGGAATGGAGGAGAAACGTTGTCTGACGGCAAAAAAACAAAAACAACCGTTGACATTTACGGCCAGCACTTCACGATTATCGGTGAAGAAAGCAGAGCCCATATGAGGTATGTCGCCGGAATTGTTGATGATAAAATGAGAGAAATCAATGAAAAAAATCCATACCTTGATATAAATAAACTTGCAGTGCTGACAGCGGTAAATGTGGTGCACGATTATGTCAAATTACAAGAGAAATATGAGAAACTGGAGCGTCAGCTTAAAGAAAAGGATTGAACAACTATGCTAGATATCATCATCTTAATCTTGCTCCTGATGGGGACTTTACTGGGGTTAAAACGCGGTTTTATCCTGCAGTTTATCCGCTTGACGAGCTTTATTCTATCGATCGCCTTTGCGGCTTTATTCTATAAAAATGTGGCGCCGCATTTAAAGTGGATTCCCGCACCCGACTTTTCAGCGGGACAGCCGGCTCTTTCTTTTTTTACGGGAAATTTGGAAGCGGCCTACTATAATGCGATTGCGTTTATCGTTTTATTTATCATCGCTAAAATCTTACTGAGAATCATCGGCTCATTCCTGAGTATTGTAGCCGGCATTCCGGTGATCAAACAAATCAACCAGGTGCTGGGCGCCATTCTCGGTTTTCTAGAAGTCTATTTATTTACATTTGTGCTGCTGTATGTCGCATCCGTGCTTCCGGTAGATGCTCTGCAGCAAATGATGGGGCAATCGTCTCTCGCAAATGTGATCATTAACCATACACCGTATTTGTCAGGGCTTTTAGAAGAGCTGTGGACACAGTACGGGGCATAAAAAACTTCTCTTGTCCGGAGAAGTTTTTTTCGAGTATGATGGAAACATATGTGAACGTCTGGGGGTTATTGTATGCATAAAAAAGATATTATCCGGCTGCTTGAAACCATTGCAGTCTACATGGAGCTCAAAGGGGACAACCCGTTTAAAGTATCAGCCTTCCGAAAAGCAGCGGCAGCCCTGGAACAGGACGACCGCAGCTTATCAGAAATGGACGATATGATGTCGCTGTCCGGCATTGGAAAAGGAACGTACAGCGTCATTAAAGAGTATATAGATGAAGGAAAGTCAAGCACGCTCGAATCGCTGCAGAAAGAAGTGCCGGAAGGGCTCGTGCCTTTATTGAAGCTGCCGGGGCTCGGCGGCAAAAAAATCGCAAAGCTGTATAAAGAGCTCGGCGTACATGATGCAGAATCTCTAAAGGAAGCCTGTGAACAGCAAAAGGTACAAGGCCTTGCGGGCTTCGGCAAAAAATCAGAAGAAAAAATATTACAAGCGCTCGGAGAAGCTGGAAAACAGCCTGAGCGGTTCCCGATCGGCTACGCCCTCCGGATCGCCCGGGACATTGAAGAGCATCTTTCTCAATTTACGGATATCATTAAATTTTCTCGTGCCGGAAGTCTACGCAGAGCGCGGGAAACGGTGAAGGATCTGGATTATATCATTGCCACAGATCATCCGGCTGAAGTAAGAGAGCAGCTTCTTGCATTGCCAAACATCAAAAGCGTGATCGCGAGCGGAGATACGAAGGTGTCTGTCATCCTTTCCTTTGAATATGAAACAAGCGTCGATTTTCGTCTTGTGACGGAAGAGCAGTTTCCGACAACACTTCATCATTTTACAGGATCAAAGGATCACAACATTAAGATGCGCCAAATCGCGAAAGAACGCGGGGAGCGGATCAGTGAATACGGCGTCGAGACAGTTGAAACAGGAGACATCAAAACATTCCCGAGTGAACGTGAATTTTATGCGCACTTCGGATTGCCGCTGATTCCGCCGGAGCTCCGTGAAAGCGGGCAAGAAGTGGAAACTTACAGCGACAGTATTGAACTGATACAGTCCGGGCAAATCAAAGGAGATCTCCACATGCACTCAACGTGGAGCGATGGCGCGTTTTCGATCAGAGAGATGGCCGAAGCATGCATGAATAAAGGCTATCAATATATGGCGATCACCGATCACTCGCAATATTTAAAGGTCGCCAACGGGCTGACTGCAGAAAGACTCAAGCAGCAGGCAAAAGAGATTGACGCACTTAATGCGGAATTTGAGAATTTCCGTATCTTAAAAGGTGTCGAGATGGATATCCTGCCTGATGGCACGCTTGATTATGATGACGACGTGCTGGCAGACATGGATATCGTCATTGCATCGATTCATTCCAGCTTTAATCAGCCGGAACACGTCATTATGAAACGGCTTGAGACGGCACTGACCAACAAGCATGTTGACATTATCGCACATCCGACCGGACGCCTTATCGGCAGACGGGCCGGTTACGAAATTGATATTGATAAGCTGATTGAGCTTGCGAAGAAAACAAATACGGCGCTTGAACTCAACGCCAACCCTGCGCGTCTCGATCTGCGCACAGAACATTTAATCAAAGCAAACGAACAAGGGGTTACATTGGTAATTAATACCGACGCCCATAATATTGAGATGTTAGACGATATGAAAACTGGCGTTACTGCCGCGCGCAAAGGATGGACGGAAACGAAAAACGTTTTGAATGCCCGATCGCTTGAAGACGTAGAGGCATTCCTGAAGCGCAACGATTAAGTAAGGAGGCTCACACAATCGTGCAGCAAAAAGTATTATCAGCTCTTGAATTTCATAAAGTGAAAGAACAGGTTATTGAGCATGCCGCTTCATCGCTCGGAAAAGAAATGCTTCTCGAGCTTAAGCCTTCTGCTTCTATAGATGAAATCAAAAAACAGCTGGATGAAGTAGACGAAGCTTCTGCCATTATCCGGCTGAGAGGCCAGGCACCATTTGGCGGCCTTACTGATATCAGAGGAGCGTTAAGACGGGCCGAAATCGGCAGCGTTCTCAGCCCCTCAGAATTCACTGAAGTCTCAGGCCTGCTTTATGCAGTTAAACAAATGAAACATTTTATCAGCCAAATGGCTGAAGACGGCGTCGATATCCCGCTGATCTATCAGCATGCGGAACAGCTTATCACGCTGTCCGATTTAGAGCGGGACATTAATTCCTGCATCGATGATCACGGAGAAGTGCTTGATCACGCGTCGGAAACATTAAGAGGAATCCGCACACAGCTCAGAACACTTGAATCGAGAATCAGAGACCGGTTAGAGTCGATGCTGCGCTCTTCTTCCGCTTCAAAAATGCTGTCTGATACGATCGTCACGATTCGGAATGACCGCTTTGTGATTCCGGTCAAACAAGAGTACAGGTCAAGCTATGGAGGAATTGTGCACGATACTTCTTCCTCAGGCGCGACACTATTCATTGAACCACAGGCGATTGTCGATATGAACAACTCGCTTCAGCAGGCGAAAGTGAAAGAAAAACAAGAAATTGAACGGATTTTGCGCGTGCTGACAGAGCAAACGGCTGAACACACAGAAGAGCTCTTTCTAGATTTGCGCGTACTGCAGACGCTGGACTTTATTTTTGCAAAAGCAAGATACGCAAAAGCGGTCAAAGCGACAAAACCGATTATGAACGACAACGGCTTTGTCCGTTTAAAAAAAGCCCGCCATCCATTACTTCCGCCTGATCAGGTGGTTGCCAATGACATCGAGCTTGGCGGCGATTTTTCAACCATTGTCATTACAGGGCCAAACACCGGGGGGAAAACAGTCACCCTTAAAACGTTAGGCCTGTTAACTTTGATGGCGCAATCCGGTCTTCATATTCCGGCAAATGAAGGGTCAGAAGCCGCGGTATTTGAGCATGTATTCGCTGATATCGGCGATGAACAGTCGATTGAGCAAAGCTTAAGTACGTTCTCATCCCATATGGTGAACATTGTCGGCATTTTAGAACATGTCAATGAGAACAGCCTAGTGCTCTTCGATGAACTGGGCGCAGGGACAGACCCGCAGGAAGGGGCGGCCCTCGCTATGAGCATCTTGGATGACGTGCATCGCACCAATGCAAGAGTATTAGCTACGACGCATTATCCTGAATTGAAGGCGTACGGTTATAACAGAGAAGGCGTCATGAATGCAAGCGTCGAATTTGACATCGAAACGCTGTCGCCAACCTATAAACTTTTAATTGGTGTGCCGGGACGAAGCAACGCCTTCGAAATTTCAAAACGCCTTGGACTCCCGGACCATATCATCGGGCAGGCGAAGTCAGAAATGACGGCCGAGCATAACGAAGTCGATACGATGATTGCGTCGCTGGAACAAAGCAAAAAACGTGCGGAAGAAGAGCTTTCTGAGACAGAATCAATCAGAAAAGAAGCCGAAAAGCTGCATAAAGAGCTGCAACAGCAAATCATCGAGCTCAACAGCAAAAAAGACAAAATGCTCGAGGAGGCTGAACAGCAAGCGGCTGAAAAAGTAAAAGCGGCAACAAAAGAAGCCGAAGACATTATTCATGAATTGCGCTCAATAAAGGAAGAACACAAATCCTTTAAGGATCACGAGCTGATCAACGCGAAGAAACGGTTAGAAGGCGCAGTTCCTACCTTTGAAAAGTCCAAAAAACCAGAAAAACCGAAAACGCAAAAACGCGACTTCAAACCAGGTGATGAGGTGAAAGTCCTCACCTTTGGGCAAAAAGGAACACTGCTCGAAAAAACCGGCGGCAATGAATGGAATGTTCAAATCGGCATTTTAAAAATGAAAGTAAAAGAAAAAGATTTGGAGTTTATCAAATCAGCCCCGGAACCGAAAAAAGAAAAAATCATTACAGCGGTTAAGGGAAAGGATTATCACGTATCGCTTGAACTTGATCTTCGCGGCGAACGCTATGAAAATGCCCTCAGCCGTGTAGAAAAATACTTGGATGATGCAGTGTTAGCGGGATATCCAAGAGTGTCAATTATCCATGGAAAAGGAACCGGCGCTTTAAGAAAAGGCGTGCAGGATCTTCTGAAAAACCACCGCAGCGTCAAAAGCGCCCGTTTTGGTGAAGCAGGTGAGGGAGGATCTGGCGTAACGGTTGTTGAACTAAAATAAAAGGGAGTATGGCCATGAGTGATTTTTGGGAAAACGAGCTTGTGGAAATCGCGGCGTATTACAGTGTCGCGGTTCTCTGCCTCGTCCTCTTTTTGACTGTGTTTGAGCTGGTGACGGCTTATAAAAACTGGGAAGAGATTCAAAAAGGAAATCTTGCGGTGGCAATGGCGACCGGCGGAAAAATTTTAGGAATCGCAAACGTATTTCAGCACTCCATCTCCCAGCACAATTCTCTGCTGCAAATGATCGGCTGGGGCGTTTACGGGTTTGTTATGCTTCTGCTCAGCTACTTTATTTTTGAATTTTTGACTCCTCGGTTTAAAATTGATAAGGAAATTGAGAATGATAACCGGGCTGTCGGCTTTATTTCATTTGTCATTTCTGTCGGGCTTTCATTTGTGGTGGCAGCCGGAATATAAGGGGACGGAGAATAGATGGAAAAGCTTGCAAAAGTACTGCTCGCCGCGGCGGGAATCTTTTTGTTAATTGGTCTTATATATCTGTTCGTATTATGAGAAAAAGAAAGATTTACCTTTCTTTTTCTTTTTTTTGCTGTCCATCTGCTATAATGATAGGGTGGAACTCAAAAACCGAAAGGGGAGGTTTTATGCAGTCTCAAAAGCCGTGGCTTGCCGAGTATCCCGACAATATCCCGCATGAGCTTCCGTTGCCGAACAAAACCCTGCAATCCATCCTGACAGACTCCGCCGCACAATTCCCTGACAAAACTGCAATATCTTTTTATGGAAAAAAACTCACCTTTCATGACATTCTGACGGATGCTCTTAAACTCGCAGCTTTTTTACAGGGCAATGGCCTGCAAAAAGGAGACAGAGTGGCTGTCATGCTGCCCAATTGCCCGCAAGCAGTGATTTCTTATTATGGCGTCTTGTTTGCCGGCGGCATCGTGGTGCAGACGAATCCGCTCTATACCGAGCATGAGCTTGAATACCAGCTTAGAGATGCTGAGGCAAGCGTAATCATCACCTTAGATTTGCTTTTCCCGAAGGCGATAAAAATGAAAACGTTATCAATTGTTGATCAGATTTTGATAACCAGCGTAAAAGACTATTTGCCTTTTCCGAAGAATATTCTTTACCCGCTGACACAAAAACAAAAAGTGCATATTGACTTTGACAAAAAAGATCACATTCACATGTTCTCTTCCAGTATGAGGGAGGAAAAAACTGAGCTGACAATCCCGAAGATCGATCCTGAGCATGATATTGCTGTCCTCCAGTATACCGGAGGAACAACGGGGGCTCCAAAAGGAGTCATGCTCACGCACCAAAATATTTTAGCCAACACTGAAATGTGCTCCGCTTGGATGTACGATGTGAAGAGAGGGGCTGAAAAAGTGCTTGGCATCGTCCCATTTTTTCACGTCTACGGACTGACGGCAGTGATGAATTATTCGATTAAACTAGGCTTCGAAATGATTCTTCTTCCTAAGTTTGATCCGCTCGAAACGCTCAAAATCATCGAAAAACAAAAACCGACGCTCTTTCCGGGCGCACCGACAATTTATATTGGCCTTTTGCATCACCCCGAATTGCAGCATTATGATCTGTCATCCATTAAAAGCTGTCTTAGCGGATCAGCCGCGCTTCCTGTGGAGGTAAAGCAGAAATTTGAAAAGGTGACTGGCGGAAAGCTTGTGGAAGGCTACGGCTTGTCTGAGGCATCTCCAGTGACACATGCTAATTTTATCTGGGGGAAAAACAAGCCAGGCAGTATTGGCTGTCCTTGGCCGAGTACTGATGCAGCGATCTATTCGGAAGAGACGGGTGAGCTTGCCGCGCCGTATGAACATGGTGAAATCATTGTAAAAGGTCCGCAAGTCATGAAAGGATATTGGAACAAACCGGAGGAAACCGCCGCTGTACTGAGAGACGGCTGGCTGTTCACCGGAGACATGGGCTATATGGATGAAGAGGGCTTTTTCTATATTGCCGACAGGAAGAAGGACATCATCATCGCCGGCGGCTATAATATTTACCCGCGTGAAGTAGAAGAAGCGCTTTATGAACATGAAGCCATCCAAGAAATTGTCGTTGCCGGTGTACCCGATTCCTACAGGGGAGAAACAGTAAAAGCATTTGTCGTGTTAAAGAAAGGCGCAAAAGCCGATGCAGAAGAATTGGACAGTTTTGCGCGATCCCGCCTCGCTCCTTACAAGGTGCCGAAAGCCTATGAGTTCAGAAAAGAGCTGCCGAAAACAGCAGTCGGAAAAATTTTAAGAAGACGTTTACTTGAAGAAGCAGAAAATCATCATGTCAAATAACATATGACATAAGAAAATAGAGAACACCTGCGAATAAACTTGACAAAGCCGAAAATCCTTTTTATCATGAAATTATGAATGAATAGTCATTCATTTCTATAGGAAGGAACGATGAACATTGAAGCAAAAACGGCCAAAGTATATGCAGATTATTGATGCAGCAGTAGAAGTCATTGCGGAAAACGGCTACCACCAGTCACAGGTATCCAAAATTGCCAAACAAGCCGGAGTGGCGGACGGCACCATCTATCTCTATTTCAAAAACAAAGAAGACATTTTAATTTCTCTTTTCAAAGAAAAAATGGGCCAATTTATTGAGCGAATGGAAGAGGACATAAAAGAAAAGACGACAGCGAAAGAGAAACTGGCGCTTGTGATTTCAAAGCATTTTTCCCTTTTAGCGGATGACCATAATCTCGCGATTGTCACTCAGCTTGAGCTCCGCCAGTCAAACTTGGAGCTGCGCCAGAAAATCAATGAAATATTAAAAGGCTACTTAAATATCTTGGATAGTATTTTGATGGAAGGCATACAATCAGGCGAATTAAAAGAAGGCCTCGATGTCCGCCTCGCCCGGCAGATGATTTTTGGAACGATTGACGAAACCGTGACAACATGGGTTATGAATGACCAAAAGTACGATCTCGCTGCCTTGTCAGACAGCGTTTTAGAATTGTTGGTGTCCGGAATTCACAATAAGTAAAGGGGTTCTGTCCTATGAATGCAATATCACTTGCAGTTGATCAATTTGTGGCAGTTTTGACGATTCACCATCCGCCGGCAAATGCGCTATCCAGCCAGATATTAGAGGAGCTGTCCTCCTGTCTTGATCAATGTGAGACAGATGCAGGCGTACGAAGCATCATCATTCACGGTGAGGGAAGATTTTTCTCAGCCGGCGCTGATATTAAAGAATTCACATCATTTAAAGGCAACGAGGATTCCTCACTGCTGGCTGAGCGCGGCCAGCAGCTGATGGAAAGAATTGAAGGCTTCCCAAAACCGATTATCGCGGCGATTCACGGTGCTGCTCTTGGAGGCGGGCTGGAGCTTGCGATGGCTTGTCATATCAGAATTGCGGCAGAAGACGCCAAGCTGGGGCTCCCGGAACTTAACCTCGGTATTATACCGGGTTTTGCGGGTACACAGCGTCTTCCGAGATATGTCGGTACAGCCAAAGCACTAGAGCTCATCGGATCAGGAGAACCGATATCCGGAAAAGAAGCGCTTGATCTCGGGCTTGTGTCAATTGGAGCAAAAGATGAAGCAGAAGTGCTTGAAAAAGCAAAAGCACTTGCCGCTAAGTTTGCAGAAAAAAGCCCGCAAACGCTGGCATCTCTGCTTGAGCTTCTTTATTCCAACAAGGTGTATTCGTATGAAGGCAGCTTAAAGCTTGAAGCAAAACGATTTGGAGAAGCATTTGAGTCAGAGGACGCCAAAGAAGGCATCCAGGCATTTCTCGAAAAAAGAAAGCCTCAGTTCAAAGGCGAATAAAAGGGGATATGATCATGAATCTATTTGTACTGATGAAACGGACGTTTGACACAGAAGAAAAAATCGTCATTGAAGCAGGAAAGATTCAGGATGACGGAGCGGAATGGATCATTAATCCATACGACGAGTACGCGATAGAAGAAGCCATCCAGCTGAAGGAAAAGCACGGCGGCACGATCACCGCTGTCACTGTCGGCGGCGAAGAAGCGGAGAAGGAATTGCGCACTGCGCTTGCCATGGGATGTGACCAAGCCGTTTTAATCAACATAGAAGATGATCTCGAAGAACCCGACCAATATTCCATTTCTCAAGTTTTATACCACTATATGAAGGATCAGGAGTTTGATTTGATTCTCGGCGGAAATGTTGCCATTGATGGAGGATCAGGACAAGTGGCGCCTCGGCTTGCCGAGCTACTGGACATTCCGTGCATCACAACGATCACCAAACTCGAAATCAACGGCACTGATGCAGAAGCAGAAAGAGACGTCGAAGGAGATGTTGAAAAAATCAAAACGATACTCCCATTGCTTGTCACAGCTCAGCAGGGCTTAAACGAACCGCGTTATCCATCGCTTCCGGGTATTATGAAGGCCAAGAAAAAACCACTTGAAGAGCTAGAACTTGATGATCTTGATATTGACGAAGAGGATGCCGAACCAAAGATGAAAACCATTGAACGTTTTCTGCCGCCGAAAAAAGAGGCCGGGAAGCTTCTCCAAGGTGATCCTGCCGAACAGGCAAAAGAGCTTGTCTCATTGCTCCGCAGCGAAGCTAAAGTCATTTAAAGCTTGGACATTCAAAGAAACAGGGGGATGTTAGAATGGGAAAAAAAGTGATTGTACTCGGAGAAATCCGCGATGGAGAATTGCGGAATGTCACCTTTGAAGCATTAGCTGCAGGAAGAACCATTTCAGGCGATGGAGAAGTCATCGGTGTTCTCATCGGAGAAAATGTACAAAGCCTTGCACAGGGGCTTATCCATTACGGAGCAGATAAAGTTCTGACAGCCGAGGATCCGAAGTTGAAAGCTTACACGGCAGACGGATACAGCCAGGTCATGAGGGCCATTATTGACCAAGAAAAACCAGATTCGGTCATATGCGGGCACACGGCAATGGGCAAAGACCTTTCACCGAAGCTCGCGGCCCGGCTGCAAACAGGTTTAATTTCTGATGCTACGGATGTAAGCGTTACCGGAGAGAATGTCGTGTTTACGCGGCCGATTTACTCGGGGAAAGCATTTGAACGCGTCATTTCAACCGATCCGATGATTTTTGCAACGATTCGCCCCAATAATATTCAAGCTTCAGAAAAAGACGCCAGCAGGTCGGGAAGTATCGAAAGCGTTGATGTTTCTCTTACTGACCTCCGTACGGTTATCCAAGAAGTTGTGAAAAAAACAGCGGACGGCGTTGATCTCTCTGAAGCAAAAATTATCGTTGCGGGCGGCCGCGGAGTCAAAAGCAAGGAAGGATTTCAGCCGCTGCAGGAGCTTGCCGAAGTGCTGGGAGCCGCAGTGGGGGCTTCTCGCGGGGCGTGTGACGCTGATTATTGCGATTATGCTCTTCAAATCGGGCAGACCGGGAAAGTCGTTACCCCTGATTTATATATTGCCTGCGGCATTTCGGGCGCCATCCAGCATTTGGCCGGCATGTCCAACAGTAAGGTGATAGTTGCCATCAATAAAGACCCCGAAGCGGATATCTTTAAAATAGCGGATTACGGCATCGTAGGCGATTTATTTGAAGTCGTCCCGTTACTAACTGAGGAATTCAAACAATTAAATATACACGCGTAAAGGAAACCCCGGACTGCTGAAGTTCGGGGTTTTTATATCTTTAAATACGTACGTACAAATAGAAAATTTAGAAAAAATGTCATTGACATGTACGAACATATATAATATGGTTACTTTAAAAGCGCTTACATTCATGCTGACTCCTCAGGCAAAAGACAGATCACTTATTTGACTGTGGTGCTTTTCATATTCGTATGAAAGGAATGATCAGGCATGTCTGAACATCAAGCAGTGATCCAAACAGATATTGTAAAAGGAACCATTAACAAAAATATATACGGTCATTTTGCGGAGCATTTAGGAAGAGGGATTTATGAGGGGATTTGGGTCGGAATGGATTCGAACATTCCCAATATAAACGGAATACGAAAGGATGTCCTAGAGGCGCTCAAGCAGCTGCATATTCCTGTCCTCAGGTGGCCGGGCGGGTGTTTTGCGGACGAATACCATTGGGCAAACGGTGTTGGTGACCGTAAGACGATGCTCAACACGCACTGGGGCGGTACAATTGAATCAAATGAATTTGGAACGCATGAATTTATGATGCTTTGCGAGCTGCTTGAATGCGAGCCTTATATTTGCGGCAATGTCGGAAGCGGAACGGTTCAGGAAATGGCGGAATGGATCGAGTATATGACGTTTGAAGAAGGCACGCCGATGTCAGACTGGAGAAAACAAAATGGAAGAGAGGAGCCCTGGAAGCTGAAATATTTTGGCGTGGGCAATGAGAACTGGGGCTGCGGCGGCAACATGCATCCTGAATACTACGCTGATCTGTACCGGCGTTTTCAAACCTATGTCCGCAATTACAGCGGGAATGAAATATATAAAATTGCAGGCGGCGCAAATGTGGATGATTTTAATTGGACGGACGTGCTCATGAAAAAAGCCGCCGGCCTGATGGACGGATTGAGTCTTCACTATTACACGATTCCGGGTGATTTCTGGAAAGGCAAAGGATCAGCCACAGAATTCACGGAGGATGAATGGTTCATTACGATGAAAAAAGCCAAATACATCGATGAATTGATTCAAAAACACGGCACGATTATGGATCGATACGATCCGGAGCAGCGGGTCGGGCTGATTATTGATGAATGGGGCACGTGGTTTGATCCTGAGCCAGGCACGAACCCTGGTTTCTTATATCAGCAAAACACCATTCGTGATGCGCTGGTGGCAGCTTCTCATTTCCACATTTTCCATCAGCATTGCCGCCGGGTGCAAATGACCAACATCGCCCAAACAGTAAATGTTCTTCAAGCAATGATTTTGACTGAGGGAGACCGGATGCTTTTGACACCGACGTACCATGTATTTGATATGTTTAAGGTACACCAGGACGCTTCTCTTCTAGACACTGAAACAACGTCTGCTGATTATGAATGGAAGGGTGAAACGCTGCCGCAAATCAGTGTTTCGGCCTCGAAACATGCAGAAGGCGATATCAATATCACGATCTGCAACATCGATCACCAAAACAAAGTGGAGGCTGAGATCGAGCTGAGAGGCCTTCACAAGACAGCGGACCATTCCGGAGTCATTCTGACGGCAGAAAAAATGAATGCGCATAACACGTTTGACGATCCTCATCACGTCAAACCGAAATCTTTCAGCCAATACAAGCTCAACAAAAACAAACTGAAAGTAAAACTTCCGCCAATGTCAGTCGTCTTACTCACCCTGCGTGCTGATTCTTGATCGAGCGAGAGCGCCGGAGCTTCATGCCGGCGCTCTTTTTCATGTTTTAAAACAGCTCAGGCAGGGCATGGTAAAGGTACATGACAAGTGAAGAGGAGATGTTATTCTATGCTTCGTACCATTCTAATGATCATCGGGGCGATTGTAGTCATTGGGGCGATTATCAGATTCGTGTTTTAATGCAAAGTGACATAACCCATTCAACCCAGATAAACATGAGTAAACCGATTGTGATCAGGAAAAAATAATTTATAAGCATTAAAATAGCGTGAACGAATGGGAGATGCTATACTAAAAATCATCATTTCACAATTGGAGGAATTCAATAATGGCTATCGTAAAAGCAACTGATCAATCTTTCTCAGCTGAAACAAGCGAAGGCGTCGTACTGGCTGACTTCTGGGCTCCTTGGTGCGGACCTTGTAAAATGATTGCACCTGTTCTTGAAGAACTAGATCAAGAAATGGGAGACAAACTGAAAATCGTAAAAATCGACGTAGACGAAAACCAAGAAACAGCCGGAAAATACGGCGTTATGAGCATCCCGACACTTCTTGTGTTAAAAGACGGAGAAGTGGTTGAAACTTCTGTCGGCTTCAAACCGAAAGAAGCGCTTCAAGAGCTTGTAAACAAACATCTTTAATTTTCGGCTGCTTGCATGCCAGAGCGATTCCGATTGTGGAATCGCTTTTTTTATTCTCCAATCGTGAAGCATAGAGAAAAACAAACGTTCGTGATAAACTGGAAACAAAGGATTAAACATAAGGAAGGGTAACATATGAACAAACAACTGAAAGAAAAACTCGCCCTCCTTCCCGATCAGCCCGGGTGTTATCTCATGAAGGACCGGCAGCAGACTGTGATCTACGTAGGAAAAGCAAAAGTGCTGAAAAACAGAGTGCGCTCCTACTTCACCGGTTCTCATGATGCGAAAACACAAAGGCTTGTGACGGAAATCGAGGATTTTGAATATATCGTGACGTCCTCCAACCTTGAAGCGCTTATTTTAGAAATGAACCTGATCAAAAAGCATGATCCGAAATACAACGTCATGCTTAAAGACGACAAAACCTATCCTTTCATAAAACTCACCCATGAACGCCACCCAAGGCTGATTGTCACCCGTAATGTCAAAAAAGACAAAGGACGTTATTTCGGGCCGTACCCGAATGTACAGGCTGCAAGGGAAACAAAAAAACTGCTCGACCGCCTGTATCCTCTAAGAAAATGCTCCAAGCTGCCGGACCGAGTGTGCCTTTACTATCATCTGGGCCAATGTCTCGCTCCGTGCGTAAAGGACATTTCCGAAGAGACGAACAGAGAACTGGTTGAGAGCATTACCCGTTTCTTAAAGGGCGGCTATAATGATGTAAAAAAAGAGCTTGAAGAGAAAATGCATGAAGCTGCTGAGAATCTTGAGTTTGAACGGGCAAAAGAGCTTCGTGACCAAATCGCCCATATTGAATCGACGATGGAAAAACAAAAAATGACGATGAACGATCTAGTCGACCGTGACGTATTCGCGTACGCATATGATAAGGGCTGGATGTGCGTACAGGTCTTTTTCATCCGCCAAGGAAAGCTCATTGAACGCGATGTCAGCATGTTCCCGCTTTATCAGGAAGCAGATGAAGAGTTTCTCACGTTCATCGGGCAGTTCTATTCAAAAAATAACCACTTCCTACCAAGGGAAATTTTAGTTCCGGACAGCGTAGATCAATCCATGATCGAGCAGCTGCTGGAAACAAACGTCCACCAGCCAAAAAAAGGTCCGAAAAAAGAACTGCTCATGCTGGCCCATAAAAATGCGAAAATCGCGCTGAAAGAAAAATTCTCCTTAATCGAACGGGACGAGGAGCGCTCAATCAGGGCTGTGCAAAAACTCGGTGAAGCATTAAATATTTATACCCCGCACAGAATTGAAGCGTTTGATAACTCTAACATACAGGGGACAAACCCGGTTTCCGCGATGATCGTGTTTATCGACGGCAAACCGAACAAAAAGGAGTACCGCAAATATAAAATCAAAACCGTTACAGGGCCGGATGATTACGGTTCTATGAGAGAGGTTGTCAGAAGGCGCTATACGAGAGTGCTTCGCGAAAACCTGCCGCTGCCTGATCTAATCATCATTGACGGAGGAAAAGGGCAGATCAACGCGGCAAGGGATGTCATTGAAAATGAACTCAGCTTGGATATCCCGATCGCCGGTTTAGCGAAAGACGAAAAACACAGAACTTCAAATTTACTAATCGGGGATCCGTTGGAGGCGGTGTACCTGGAACGGAACAGCCAGGAATTTTATCTCCTGCAGCGTATTCAGGACGAGGTGCATCGTTTTGCGATCAGTTTTCACAGGCAAATCCGCGGAAAAAGCGCGTTTCAATCCGTCTTGGACGACATCCCGGGTATCGGAGAGAAAAGAAAGAAAATGCTGTTAAAGCATTTCGGTTCCGTAAAAAAAATGAAGGAAGCAAGCCTTGAGGACATCAAAAAAGCGGGTGTTCCCGCAGCGGCGGCTCAGCTGCTTTACGATAAATTGCAAAAATAATGTTGTCCTTTTAAAAAAGATCTGATAAAATGTGAACTAATTTCATAGTTAGATCGTGTTATATGGTGAAGATAGAGGTGCGAACTTCAAGAGTAAGCCTTTGGAGAATGATGGATTCTGTGAAAAAGGCTGAAAGGGGAGCGTCGCCGAAGCAAATAAAACCCCATCGGTATTATTTGCTGGCCGTGCATTGAATAAATGTAAGGCTGTCAAGAAATCATTTTCTTGGAGGGCTATCTCGTTGTTCATAATCATTCATGATGATTAATTGATAAGCAATGAGAGCAAATCCTCTCATTGCTTTTTTTATTGTGGACAAAGCACTCTTCCTCCTCACCCGCACGAACCAAAATGTAAAGGGTGGTAATACATGGGTCTTATCGTACAAAAATTCGGAGGCACTTCCGTCGGCTCAGTTGAAAAAATTCAAAATGCGGCAAACCGCGCGATTGCAGAAAAACAGAAGGGCCATCAAGTCGTTGTTGTCGTTTCAGCTATGGGAAAATCCACTGACGAATTGGTCGGCCTTGCAAAAGCAATTTCTGACCAGCCGAGCAAACGCGAAATGGATATGCTGCTGGCGACGGGCGAGCAGGTCACCATTTCCCTGCTTTCAATGGCGCTTCAGGAAAAAGGTTATGACGCAGTGTCCTATACTGGCTGGCAGGCGGGAATCCGCACGGAAGCCGTTCACGGAAACGCAAGAATTACAGATATCGACACTTCGGTTTTGGCAGATCAGCTTGAGCAAGGAAAGATTGTCATTGTCGCAGGATTCCAAGGCATGACAGAGGATTGCGAAATCACGACATTGGGCCGGGGCGGTTCAGATACAACAGCAGTTGCTTTAGCTGCCGCATTAAAAGCGGATAAATGTGACATATACACGGACGTGCCTGGAGTGTTTACAACCGATCCGCGCTATGTGAAATCAGCGAGAAAACTTGCCGGCATCTCATACGATGAAATGCTTGAGCTTGCCAATTTAGGCGCCGGCGTTCTTCATCCGAGAGCCGTTGAATTCGCGAAAAATTACCAAGTGCCGTTAGAAGTGCGTTCAAGTACAGAAACAGAAGCGGGAACATTAATTGAGGAGGAATCATCCATGGAGCAAAATTTAATTGTCAGAGGCATTGCGTTTGAAGATCAAATCACAAGGGTAACCATTTACGGGCTGACTGGCGGCTTGACAACCTTGTCTACGATTTTTACAACACTTGCCAAAAGAAACATTAACGTCGATATCATTATCCAAACGCAGGCCGGAGACAATCAGACCGGAATTTCCTTCTCAGTTAAAACAGAAGACGCAGACCAAACCGTTGCGGTGCTTGAAGAGTATAAAGATGCGCTTGAATTCGAGAAAATCGAGACAGAAAGCAAATTGGCTAAAGTATCCATTGTTGGATCAGGCATGGTGTCAAACCCTGGTGTAGCGGCTGAAATGTTTGCTGTACTGGCGGAAAAAAACATTTTAATCAAAATGGTCAGCACATCTGAAATCAAAGTGTCAACAGTCGTAAGCGAAAATGACATGGTGAAAGCAGTCGAGGCACTGCACGATGCATTTGAGCTTTCAAAACACCCTTCAGCTGTGTCATGACGATCAAAAAGGCGGGACTATGCAGTCACCGCCTTTTTGATTACACTGGGTCTTTCATATCCCATTTCACAGTCAGAACCACTTTATTGGCTCTCTTTTTCACTTGTTCATATGATTCAGCAATCTGGTCATTCATTAATTGAATTTGTTCAGCAATAAAACCAGCTTCAAGCTGAAAGCATGGTTCTTTCTGATGTTTAAGCCGGTTGGAAATGATCGGCCCTTCAAGTTCAAATTCAAGCTCCTGTTTTTTAGCGCTAACGTTGGTAAGGGTTCCCCAGCCCGCTTCTTCAAAGAAGGCCGGAAATTCCTCCCATGATTCAAGAGGAAACTTACGGGCGAGATGTTTCCCTGCCCAATACATCATGGAAGAGTAATCTTGGCCAAGCATATCTGGGAGAACGATCTCTCGTATTAGTTCGTAGGCATAGGCATTCATTTCAATTTCTTTTAGGTTGTCAATAGATGCTTCAAATTTAGACTTCATATCTGTCTCCCCTCTCTCCACGTATATTATAGCCCAAACAGGGGGGCGGATTACAGAATGATCCTGTAATTCTTATGAAAAATTAAACAGAAACATATATTGATAAAATAAAATTTTTGAATCAACTATTCTATTCGGAAAATTATAATTTATGTACGCGTTTTCTTGACGCCCTTTTGAGGGAGGAGTAAAATGAAATTGTCAATAAATCTTAATAAAGTGCTTACAATTGAAAGAAGTGGGGGAAGAGATTTAGCACATTTCGCACTTATCAAACAGGGGGTAAAGTAATGTCTGGGAACAGAGAGTTTTATTTTCGAAGATTGCATTCCTTGCTTGGCGTCATACCGGTCGGCATCTTTCTCATTCAGCATTTAGTCGTCAACCAGTTTGCCGCAAGGGGCGCTGAAGCATTCAATAGTGCTGCTCATTTTATGGATAGTCTGCCTTTCAGGTATGCCTTGGAAATTTTTATTATCTTCTTACCATTAATTTATCATGCAGTTTATGGTGTGTACATAGCGTTTACTGCAAAAAATAACGCAGGCCAATACAGCTATATGAGAAACTGGCTCTTCGTCCTGCAGCGTGTAACCGGTATCATCACCCTCATTTTCGTGAGCTGGCACGTGTGGGAAACCCGTATTGCCGCACAAATGGGCGCTGAGGTCAATTTCGACATGATGGCAAATATTTTAAGCTCTCCGGCTATGCTTGGCTTTTACATTGTCGGTGTTTTATCAACAATTTTCCACTTCTCGAACGGTTTATGGTCTTTCGCTGTTACATGGGGCATCACGGTAACGCCTCGTTCTCAAAGAATTTCGACATACGTTACGCTGATTATTTTTGTTGCACTGTCTTACGTAGGCTTAAAAGCGATTTTTGCATTTGTATAAGAGTACTAGATTACTAGAGGGAGAGGGGCTATCATGAGTCAATCAAGCATTATCGTAGTCGGCGGGGGTCTTGCCGGCCTCATGGCGACAATCAAAGCAGCGGAATCAGGAATGGCGGTTAAGCTGTTTTCCATCGTTCCTGTCAAACGTTCTCATTCGGTTTGTGCACAAGGCGGCATAAACGGAGCGGTCAATACAAAAGGGGAAGGTGACTCTCCGTGGGAACATTTTGATGACACTGTATACGGAGGGGACTTTCTTGCCAACCAGCCGCCGGTTAAAGCGATGTGTGAAGCGGCGCCTTCTATCATCCACTTATTAGACCGGATGGGCGTCATGTTTAACCGGACGCCTGAAGGACTGCTTGATTTCCGCCGATTTGGGGGTACACAGCATCACAGAACAGCTTATGCGGGCGCGACGACGGGACAGCAGCTGCTTTACGCACTGGACGAGCAAGTGCGCAGATACGAAGTTGCCGGTCTGGTCACAAAATACGAAGGCTGGGAATTCCTTGGCGCTGTATTAGATGATGACAGAACCTGCCGCGGAATTGTAGCGCAAAACCTGACAAACATGCAAATTGAATCTTTCCGTTCAGACGCTGTCATCATGGCGACGGGCGGACCGGGAATCATTTTTGGAAAATCGACTAACTCCATGATTAATACAGGGTCTGCTGCGTCGATCGTTTATCAGCAGGGAGCGTATTATGCAAACGGAGAATTCATTCAAATCCACCCGACAGCCATACCGGGCGATGACAAACTAAGACTGATGAGTGAATCAGCGCGAGGTGAAGGCGGACGCGTGTGGACATATAAGGACGGTAAACCGTGGTATTTCCTAGAGGAAAAATATCCGGCTTATGGAAACCTGGTGCCGCGTGATATTGCGACACGCGAAATATTTGATGTGTGTGTCAACCAGAAGCTCGGCATTAACGGCGAAAACATGGTGTATCTCGATCTGTCTCATAAAGATCCGAAAGAGCTTGATATCAAACTTGGCGGCATCATTGAGATTTATGAGAAATTCATGGGAGACGACCCGCGGAAGCTTCCGATGAAAATCTTCCCAGCGGTCCATTATTCAATGGGCGGTTTATGGGTGGATTATGATCAAATGACAAACATCCCGGGACTGTTTGCAGCTGGGGAATGTGATTACTCTATGCACGGCGGCAACCGCTTGGGAGCAAACTCCCTGCTCTCCGCGATTTATGGAGGAATGGTGGCCGGACCGAATGCGGTGAAA
Source organism: Bacillus sp. NS1 (assembly GCF_058248265.1). NCBI lineage: Bacteria > Bacillati > Bacillota > Bacilli > Caryophanales > Bacillaceae > Bacillus > Bacillus sp. NS1. Next base: position 255,479 of record NZ_JBZAZF010000003.1, read on the forward strand.
TATGTAAACGGCTTGGAAGCTTCAGCAGAAGACATGTCTTCATCTTTATTCGACGCTCACGTTAAAAAAGAAGAAGAAAAATGGGCTGAGATTATGAGCATGGACGGAACCGAAAATGCCTATGTTCTGCACAAAGAGCTCGGTGAGTGGATGACGGCGAACGTCACAGTTGTCCGCCATAACGACAAGCTATTGAAAACGGATGATAAAATTCAGGAATTAATGGAGCGGTTTAAAAAGATTAACATCAATGACACGACAAAATGGAGCAACCAGGGGGCCATGTTCACACGCCAGTTCTCGAACATGCTTCAGCTTGCAAGGGTGGTTACCCTTGGCGCATACAACCGCAATGAAAGCCGTGGTGCCCATTATAAACCGGATTATCCTGAACGTAATGATGATGAATGGCTCAAAACAACAATGGCTAAACATGTAAGCCCGTATGAAGCGCCGGAATTTGAGTATCAGGATGTCGATGTATCACTGATAACGCCTCGGAAACGGGATTACTCGAAGAAGAAGGTGGCGAAATAATCATGAGTGAACAAAAAACCATACGATTTATTATCACGCGTCAAGATACAGCTGACAGCACGCCTTACGATGAAGAATTTGAAGTTCCATACCGCCCGAACCTGAACGTCATTTCCGCTCTGATGGAAATTCGCCGGAATCCGGTTAACGTTAAAGGTGAAAAGACAACCCCTGTCACGTGGGATATGAACTGTCTTGAAGAAGTATGCGGCGCATGTTCAATGGTTATAAACGGTAAGCCCCGCCAGTCTTGTACGGCACTTATCGACCAGCTTGAACAGCCGATCCGCTTAAAACCAATGAAAACATTCCCGGTCGTGCGTGATTTGCAGGTTGACCGGAGCAGAATGTTTGATTCATTGAAAAAGGTAAAAGCGTGGATACCGATTGACGGTACGTATGATTTAGGACCAGGACCGAGAATGCCGGAAAAACGCCGTCAATGGGCATATGAATTATCAAAATGCATGACGTGCGGCGTCTGCCTCGAAGCCTGCCCGAATGTGAACAGCAAATCGAAGTTCATGGGGCCGGCACCGATGTCTCAGGTCCGCCTGTTTAACGCACATCCGACAGGCGCCATGAATAAATCTGACCGATTAGAAGCACTGATGGATGAAGGCGGCCTTGCAGATTGCGGCAATTCGCAAAACTGCGTTCAATCTTGTCCGAAAGGCATTCCGCTCACTACTTCCATTGCAGCCTTAAACAGAGACACAAACTTACAAGCGTTCCGCAATTTCTTCGGAAGCGACAGAGTATAAGAAGAAAAAAACCTCTTCCGCATGGGAGAGGTTTTTTTAACAAAAAGGAGATGAATAAAGATGAAGCTTCCCGCTTATATTGATATGCCGTTCCAAGAATGGAGAACATCCTTTTCTTTTTTTAATGAAGTATCCGTGCGATTTTCCGAGACGGACATGTTTGGCCATATGAATAATGTAATCCCTTTCATTTACTTTGAGGAGGCGCGGATTTCTTATTTTAAAAAGCTGAATATGATGAATGAAAACAAACAGACCATGACGGTCGTGGCAAGCCAGCAATGCGATTATTTGCGGCAAGTCATGCCTTATGAAGAGTTGCGCATCTATGTGAAAACAAGCGCCGTCGGCAGCTCATCCCTTACCTTGCACTATCTTGGAGAGAACCGCAAAGGCGAGCCCTGCTTCACTGGGGCAGTTGTGATGGTACAAGTCTCAAAGGAAAGCGGCAGGGCTGTCAGCTGGACGAATGAGGAGAAAAAAACGCTTCTTCATACACCATAAACTAATTCTCTTGTATACGTCACCTCCTGTGCCCTTCTTACATATGATATCTCGACTATATCAAAACCCATTCGTTTCTGATTCGCTCTCACCTTAGCAAGGAGGGTTACAATACTTGAAGGAGAAAGAATTTCAATCGAAGCCGCTGCTAACGAAAAGAGAAAGAGAAGTGTTCGAATTGCTCGTTCAAGATAAGACAACAAAGGAGATTGCAAGCGAGCTATTTATCAGTGAGAAAACCGTTCGAAACCATATTTCAAATGCCATGCAGAAATTGGGTGTGAAAGGGCGTTCGCAAGCCGTTGTTGAGCTTCTTAGAATGGGTGAGCTAGAGCTTTAATCCTTGCCGGTATTCCTTCTCTTCAGGAAGGAGCCGGTTATTGCTGTTTGTTTGGGGCTTTGAAATCGTATTTGGAATGCTAGGCTAAACTTGGATGGCAAGGCATAAAACAAATTTTTCTATTTGATGTTATTTGCCTAAAGCCCTCTATTTCTCTCCAGCGAGTCTTGCATTTTCTTCAAAAAAGAAGGAAAATAGACACGGAACGCTTTTGTGCGTAAGAGATCCTTGAGTGAGGGATGGACAAATGACATCAAAACCTTTGGAGCATGTTGCGGATATTGAAAAGTCACTCCGCCACATTGCTGCGATCATTAAGCAAAAAGGACGAGAAATCCTTAACCAATATGCGATTACGCCGCCGCAATTTGTCGGCCTGCAATGGCTTTATGAATTAGGGGATATGACAATCGGCGAACTATCGGGCAAAATGTATCTGGCATGCAGCACGACAACGGACTTAATCGACCGCATGCAAAAAAATGAGCTTGTCGAGCGGGTCAAGGACCCGGCGGACAGACGTGTTGTCCGGATACATCTGCTGCCTGAAGGAGAACGGATTATCCAAGAGGTCATCGCAAAAAGGCAGGAATATCTGCGTGATATGTTCGAAACGTTTACAGATGAAGAAATAGCCATCTTCGAAAAATCATTGATGAAACTGCAGCATGAAATGAAGAGAAAATGAGGCGATTTTGTTGGAACAACCAATAGGAGTCATTGATTCCGGGGTTGGCGGTTTAACCGTTGCAAAGGAAATCATGAGACAGCTACCAAAAGAAAATATTATCTACGTCGGGGATACGAAACGGTGTCCTTACGGGCCGCGCCCTGAGGAAGAAGTTCTTCAATATACGTGGGAGCTGACGAATTATTTACTCGAAAACCACCACATCAAAATGCTCGTGATCGCCTGCAACACAGCAACAGCGATCGCATTGGAAGACATCCAGCGCAGTGTCGGTATACCTGTGGTCGGAGTGATACAGCCGGGTGCGAGAGCAGCGATAAAAGTGACGGAAAATCAGCATATCGGAGTCATCGGTACAGAGAATACGATTAAGAGCAATGCGTACGAAGAGGCGCTATTGGCATTAAATCCTGATCTGAAGGTTGAGAATCTTGCCTGCCCGCTGCTTGTGCCTTTTGTGGAAAGCGGGAAGTTTCTTGATAAAACAGCAGACGAGATTGTCAAAACATCTCTGTATCCGTTAAAAGACACGGCGATTGATTCGCTGATTTTAGGCTGCACCCACTATCCTATTTTAAAAGAATCCATTCAGAGATATATGGGAGAGCACGTAAACATTATTTCGTCCGGCGATGAAACAGCCCGGGAAGTCAGCACGATTCTCTCCTATAAAGGGCTGCTGAACCAGTCTCCGATTGCCCCGGATCATCAGTTCCTGACAACAGGAGCACGTGACCAGTTTGCAAAAATTGCAGATGACTGGTTTGGCCATGGAGTGGGCCATGTTGAATGCATCTCACTCCAAGAACCAATTAGAAGATAGTTTTGCCCGCAACGGCATGTTGCGGGTTTTTTCTGTTTTGCCGGAATTCTTCGGTCTATTTCCTAATAAGGCTCGTATACATAATAGTACAAACAGCCTTAGGAGGGAAAAGTATGCTGAAAAAAGGACCTGCAGTCATTGGTGCCACTTGTCTCACCTCTGCCTTGCTTTTATCCGGATGCGGTTTGTTTCAATCTGATAAAGCAGCCGAGGAAATTGATCCGCCTCAAGACGTTACATACGTGAACGATGAAGCGGGGGCCGATTCAAATACAACAGCAGCCGAAAAAACAGAAAGTGAAAAAAACGATACCGCCAAAGCGGATCAAGCCTCATCTACTGTCATGAGGGAGCTTTATCTCATTGATAAAAACGGGTATGTCGTTGCGCAAACACTGCCCCTTCCGAAAAGTGAAGGCACGGCTAAACAGGCGCTTGAATACCTCGTTCAGGGCGGACCTGTGTCAGAAATTCTTCCGAATGGCTTCAGAGCCGTACTGCCGGCTGATACAACTGTTAACGTTGACATCAAAAAAGATGGGACAGCAATAGCTGATTTCTCTAATGAATTTAAAAATTATAAGAAGGAAGACGAACAGAAAATTGTTCAATCTGTGACATGGACGCTTACGCAATTCAGTTCGATAGATAAAGTGAAGCTGAGAATAAACGGCCATGAACTGAAGGAGATGCCTGTAGGCGGCACGCCGATCTCAGATGATTTAAGCCGAAAAGACGGAATTAACATGGAAACATCTGGCGTGAATGATCTCACTGCAACACATCCGCTCACAGTTTATTATTTGGCGGAAAACGAAGACAGTGAGTACTACGTGCCGGTGACGAAACGGATCGACAATTCGGAAAAAGACAACATCACAGCAGCGATCAATGAATTGGCTAAAGGCCCAAGCAAGGTGAGCGGGCTGTTAACGGATTTCAGTGAAGACGTGAAGCTTGTCAGCAAACCGAAAATCAAAGATGGACGTGTGACGTTAGATTTCAATCAATCTATATTCGGCAGCGCCGATGAAAAGACGAAAATGATTTCTTCAGAAGTGCTGAACAGCATTGTACTGACATTAACGGAGCAGCCGGATGTAAAAAGTGTCTCAGTTAAAGTAAACGGGAAATCAGAGCTTGTAAATGAAAAAGGCGAAAAGCTCACAGAACCGGTCTCCAGACCTTCTCAAGTGAATACGGGTAGTTTTTAAATTGGGATTTTTGATATACTAGTAAGAAAGAGGTTAGCGTTCCGGCTGCCTCTTTCTTTATTCAATTCCGGGACAAAAATGGTTTATGTACATACAATCGGAGGTAAAACATGAGACATGACGGAAGACAACATGATGAGCTGCGTCCAATCACATTCGATTTGGATTTTATCAGCCATCCGGAAGGTTCTGTTCTAATAACAGCGGGAAATACAAAAGTAATCTGCAACGCGTCTGTTGAGGACCGCGTGCCGCCGTTTTTGCGAGGCGGAGGAAAAGGCTGGATTACAGCTGAATACAGCATGCTGCCGCGGGCAACAAACCAAAGAACAATCAGAGAATCTTCTAAAGGGAAAATTTCCGGCAGAACAATGGAGATTCAACGCTTGATCGGCCGCGCGCTTCGGGCAGTTGTAGATTTAGAAAAGCTCGGTGAACGTACCATTTGGATTGACTGTGATGTCATTCAGGCCGATGGCGGGACAAGAACCGCTTCCATTACAGGTGCATTTCTTGCTATGGCGATTGCGATTGGCAAGCTGATCAAAGCGGGAACGATCAAGACAAATCCGATCACTGATTTTCTTGCTGCGATCTCTGTCGGAATTGATAAGGAGCAGGGAATTTTGTTAGATTTAAATTATGAAGAAGATTCCTCTGCTGAGGTTGACATGAATGTCATTATGACTGGCAACGGCCGTTTTGTAGAGCTGCAGGGAACCGGGGAAGAGGCGACTTTTTCAAGGGAGGATCTGAACGGTCTTCTTGGTCTTGCTGAAAAAGGCATTCAGGAACTGATTGACAAGCAAAAAGAAGTGCTGGGTGATTCTCTGCCAGAACTGAAATAAAGACAGAAAGGCTTGATCATCATGAAAGAAGCAATTATTGCGACACATAATCCGGGAAAAGTGAAGGAATTCAAAGAAATCCTTGAGCCAAGAGGCTATGATGTCAAATCTTTAGCTGAAATTGGTTTCACAGAAGAAATTGAAGAAACAGGCCATACATTTGAAGAAAATGCCATTCTGAAAGCGGAAGCTGTTGCCAAAGCAGTGAACAAAATGGTGATTGCGGACGACTCCGGTCTATCCATCGATAATCTTGGAGGCAGACCCGGCGTTTATTCTGCCCGCTATGCAGGGGAACAGAAAGACGATCAGGCAAATATCGATAAAGTACTCAGTGAGCTGAAAGGAATTGAAAAAGAACAGCGCACGGCCCGTTTCCGCTGCGCGCTGGCTGTGAGTATCCCTGGAGAGGAAACAAAAACAGTCGAAGGCCATGTTGAAGGGTATATTGCAGAAGAACCGAGAGGGGAATACGGCTTTGGCTATGACCCGATCTTTATCGTGAAGGATAAAGATAAGACAATGGCTGAACTGACAAGTGATGAAAAAAATAAAATCAGCCATAGGGCTGACGCGCTTAAAAAGCTGTCTAAGCTTTTGGAGGCATAAGGAGGAAGCTTGTACATGAACGTGCTGATTATCAGTGACAGCCATGGGCTTGAAGAAGAACTCCAAACCATTGCGAAACGGCATGAGGCAGAAGTTGATCTCATGATTCATTGCGGGGACTCTGAGCTTGAAACGAGGCATCCTGCATTGGAGCCTTATGCGGTTGTAAAAGGCAATTGCGATTTTGCCGGCGATTTTAAGGACGAGCTTCTTCTGACTGCCGGCTCAAGAAAAATACTGGTCACACACGGCCACCTTCACGGTATAAAACAGACCTTGTTAAACGTATACTATCGTGCAGAGGAGCTCGGAGCGGATGTAATCTGCTTCGGGCATTCGCACATCGCGGGAAGCGAAGTGCTGCGCGGAAAACTGATGATTAACCCAGGCAGCATCCGGCTTCCGAGGGTGCGCAGGACAGAAAGCTATGCTATACTGACATTAGAAAATGATGCTGCGACAGTCCGTTTTTACGACCAAGCAGGCAATGAAATTGAGGATCTGCAAAACCGAGTCACACTATGAAAATGTCATGAGGAAGAAAATTTTCTTCCTCATGAAAAAAATTCTAAAAAACCGTTGACTTATTATTGCATCCCATATATAATAAATCTTGTCGCTGATAGTTAAAGCGAAAAACAAAAAAACAAAACGTGTCCCAGTAGCTCAGCTGGATAGAGCAACGGCCTTCTAAGCCGTCGGTCGGGAGTTCGAATCTCTCCTGGGACGTATTTAAATCGGGTGCTAAAACCCGTCAAATCAACCTTCTATATCGTATAGTGAAACGGTCAGTATAACGGTCACGTAAGAAATTACACCTGTTATTGGCTTATATCACTTTCGATATAGGAGGTTTTTTGTTGTGACAAAAAGAAAAGGATTATTAGATGTTGATGTAAATGGATTATTAAATGGATTAACCATTACTAGTACGAATTCCACCGCTCCAAAAGAAAAAATAAAACAATTTGAGGTCTTGGATCACTCAATGTTGGTTTCTGATGCTCTCGAAACCATCACTAGGCAAATGAAGGTTAGCGGGAATAGAAGGCGTACAACTAAGCGATTATGTCCTTCATGTAGAGCATTTTCAGAGTATAACAAACGTAAACCATGTTGCTGATATTACAGCGGATACGGTCTATAAATGGCTAGATAGTATGAATGTAAGCAATCAAACTAAATTAACACGATTGAAATGTCTAAAAGCATTCCTCTCCCGCTGTTTTGATAACGGTTGGATTGAAATGAAATTTTGGAAAACCATTAATATAAAGGTCGATCAAAAGGTTAAGGAAGGTGCTACAGAACGTGATGTTAATGTACTGCTCTCTTTATTGGACTTAAACAATTTCATTCAGCTGAGGGACGCTACAGCTGTCCTAGTGATGTTTAAAACGGGTATTCTAATAAATACATTAACCCAACTTGAAGAACGCCACATAGACTTCAATAATAATGTGCTGAATTTGGGAGGCAGTATTATGAAAAATCATCAGCAAATTAAATTACCTTTTGACGACGTAATTAAAAGGATGCTAAAGGTATTGATAAAACAAAATGCCATGATTAGAGATGGATACGGCAAGAAGAACAGTCTGATTTTTATTACTAAGTACGGTGATGTTATATCAAACTCTCCAACGCATATTAATATTCAAAAACGGCTAAACAAATATGCTAAGATGTACGGTTTGAAAAATATCAACCCTCATGCTTTGAGAAGGGGTTTTGCAAAATCATTGGTTAGATAAGGGGGCAAATGTTGCTGTGATATCTAAGCCATTAGGACATAGCGATATTTCCGTCACAACTAAGTATTTGCATTTGGATGTTGATGAAGTAGCGAATAGCCTTCGCTCTTATCTGGATGTCTAAGGGGATGAAACGCTTAGCCCATCACTCAAATAAAGTGGCTCAGTATGTTGAAATATCAAGACAAACCTATGAGGGGGCGATTAATTCCTTATCGTAATAATCGTTGATCTCTGTATAAACAAATAATTATTGAATATGATGAGAGGGGAAATTATGGATAAAAATATAATAAAAGAATTTATAGAGGATTCAAAACACGTTACTTTTCATTTCGTATATGAGGAAAATAGCGGGAAAATTCGAGTCTTAAACAACCATGGATACGAAATTAGTCCAGAATCTGGAACAGCGATAATAGAGGGAATGACCAAGGCATATGTAAATTTAAGTGATGTTGAAATGAATAACATTAGAATGCATAATGCAGAAAATGACCTGTGGAATTATTCTCAATCATATGGGCCTAGAGCATTAGAGACACCTTTTAGAAATAATCTAAAAGGGAATTGGGGATTTACCTGTGGAATGTGTGGAAAAAAGGTATCTAGCAAGACTGATAGTAGTTGGTGGAGAATTGCTGGTTCAGATTATGAATCAAACCATAAATATTGCTCAGAGCAATGTATTCAACCAGTCCTATCTGAAATAAAACAAAAAATCAAAATAGAAACATATGAAAGATTTGGCGTTAGATAATACATTATATATCAACAGCAGTACATTAAATCAATTTCAGTGATGTAATTTAAGCGAGCGGTCGAATGACTGTTCTCTGTTTTTATAATCTAAAATAAAAAAGAAATTACTATTAGTACATTATTATGAGTACCTTTGAGGGAAAATAAAAAAGAGGTTTATATCAAGCTTTTAAGGATAAAAGCATTGTCTCCTGAGTCACTTCAACAGTAAGTATCTTATTTGATACTATGTAAATGCTATTTTTCATCATATCGGCGTATAATTCCATAAATCACCTATAAAAAGTTCTTGTTTGCTACTTTTGTTTTATTCCTAAGCTTTTTCCTAGAGGTTTTAACGAAAGTAGCCAATTTGGAGTTTGGTATAATGTAAATATGAATTGAAATAAGGGTTCAACCTTAAGATTAAGATAGACTAAGAAATTGGGTTGCCATCCCGACCTACTTACGTAGGTCTCCTAGGCAGTAGCACCTTCCTATAGGAAGGCACTCCTTGTAAAACTCTTAAACAACAAAAGTGAATACTTTAATAGTGTATATCTGCTAGGAATGTCAAAGATTTGAGGCAATTAAAACGGTGTGCATATTTTTGATATAATATAAATATGGATATAAATAAAATATTACGGCAAAACTTGCACACCATTCAATTGGTCTAAATCGCTAGTGAGAACTTAGATAACTTATGTAAGGAGGGATTAAAAATGGCTGTCAATGACAGTCCTCTAATTGAAAGTAGGTAATTATAGTGGAACGAAAACTCATATTAACAACAGAAGAATTTGTAATGGAATTTGGAACGAATGCTCAGAAGGCTAGGGTCAAAAGGGACGGTAAACTAGGGTCAAGAACTAGAGAGTAAAACAGTTGAGCAGGAATATGTAATAGAAATCATTAAACAAGGCAGGAGCAACATTTACGAATGTACTAAGCGTGATGAAAAGGTTATGAAGAAAGACGGTCGTGTAAGAAGTGGTCGTGAACAAGTTGAACATAGAATCCCAATGGACATAATTGTAGCGACTCATTTAGAATACGATATGACGAAACAAGCTAGTATGAGCCTAGGAAAATGGGCGATTGAATTTGGATTAATTACAGACCTCGAACATGATCTGTTACGTTCTAGACATAGTAGTAAAAATGCGTCAAAACACATCGATAAGGTTATTGAAAACGGCATTACTGAAGAAGAACAAACCAAATTATTAGATGAGTTTACACAGTACTACCTTGAGATATATGGGCAATTGGCTAAGACCTTAGAGCATATGAAGAAATGCGGTATCATCTTATTTTATGAGAACTGGAAAGGGTACGGTAAAGACGGGAAGATTGATATCAATCCCGAAATAATGAAGCAAATTCAAAAAACTAGACGTCGATTAATGAAGAAATATGATGTTGTTGAATTCAATTTGATTGCACATAGTAACGCTAGAAAGGTGAAAAGCTTCAAGTGTGAATGGAAACAAGCATTAGCTGAAGTTGAGGACGAAAACGGAAATATCTTAGGAATCAAGTATTACTGGAAAGAATATGCTATGATATTGAAGGCTACAAGTAAAGCAGTGCAACGATATCTCGAAATGTATTGTGCGGACGCTCTAGAAAATTATGCGAGTGAGAAAGAACAATTCATAAATGAGAATGAAGCTGACTATGTGCTAAAGCGTAAGGTAAATATCATGAAAAAGGCTGAGAAACGTCACAAGCAAAGGCTTCAGGAATACAAAGAACAAAAGATTGGATTTGCCACTGAGGAAGAGGAAGTATTTATTAGACTCTTCTACACGCAGCAAGAACTTGAAGATATCTTTGCTGGCTATGACTTGGGAGTTAAGAGGTTACACTTGCAGAATCTATATATGGAGCGGATGCTGCAATTATTCGATTTATATAACTTAAAAGGCACAAACTTTGTAGGAGTCTCTTAATTGAGGCTCTTCTTTTCTTTTTATCGATCAAATCTTATGTCGTAGCCTCGATATTTAAACAATAACTAATAAAACCCGTCTTTTATTCACTTGGTTAAAGAATGAACCTAAACTAAGGAGCAGAGTAGAAAAAGAGCGATACATCTTCTTCCCTAATTTTTGCATGATTATAGTATAATGGACACAAACAATCTTTTAGGAAACGGTGATAAAAATGAGTAGCAACTTTTCATTTTTTCAAGGGAAATGGGATGTACTTGCTAACTTGGGAGAGACAGCTGAGAGAAATGTATATCATGACCCCCATACAACAGTAATGAAACTGCGATTGTTTGCTGAGACATTAACTAAATTTATCCTTGCGGCTGAAAATATTAAAGAGGCATATGGTACAACACAAGTAGATCGCATTAACACTTTGCGTCGGGAAAGGTTACTTGAACCTGAATTAATTGATATATTAGAAGCTCTTCGTCGCAAAGGAAATGTAGCGATGCATGAAGCGGATTATGGAAAAGTAGAAGAAGCAAAAGCTTTGTTGCAATTAACGTTCCGCTTGTCTATTTGGTTTATGGAGGTATATGGTGATTGGGACTTTCAAGCACCAGAGTATGTAGAACCTCAAGAACAAGTAGAACAGAGTACAGAAACACTTCAGCAAGAATATGCGGAGAAAGTCAAAAAGCTTGAAGAAGAATTAGAGGCAATTCGTCAACAGGCAGAAGTAGAACAAGAAGAGGCAAAAATCGAGCGTAAAAAGATATCCAAAAACTTTATGCGTCGACAGCAATTAACTGAAGCTGAAACACGTACGATTATTGATGGAAAACTACGTGCTGTTGGGTGGGAAGTAGACACAACTGTACTCAATCATCAAAAGAACGGAACGCTGCCAGAGAAAAATCGAAACATGGCAATTGCTGAATGGAAAGTCATTGGCGGCAGGGTCGACTATGCGTTATTTATTGGCTTAAAGCTTGTTGGCTTTATTGAAGCTAAGGCAAAAAAGAAAACGATTCCTAGCGCATTAGAAAGTCAAACAAAAGTGTATGCAAAAAATGTGGCACAAGTCGAAGATGAAGTCATCACACCTACAACAGGTGAATATAAAGTGCCGTTTTTATACGCAACGAACGGCCGACCATACTTGAGACAACTTCAAGAAGAGTCGGGCATCTGGTTTTGGGATTCACGTAAACCGTTAGATCATGCTCGCCCATTAGAAGGCTGGCATTCACCTGATGACTTGCAGCTTCTTCTTAGTCAAGATGATAAGGATGCAAATAAACGATTAGAAAAAGAGGATATTACTAAGTTTGGTTTGCGTCATTATCAGCAAAGAGCGGTACTTTCCGCTGAAGAGGGATTAAAAGAAGGGCAACGAAGAATGCTTATTGCGATGGCAACGGGAACTGGGAAAACTCGTACAGCTATCGCCCTCATGTATCGCTTAATTAAGTCCAAAAAATGTCGTCGTATTCTTTTCCTTGTAGACCGTAATTCGTTAGGAAAACAGACAGAGGATGCACTTAAGGATACAAAAATTGAAGGCTACTCATTTGCTGATATATACGATGTAAAGTCTTTAGAAGACATGTCTCCAGAAGTTGAAACGAAGGTGCAAATTGCGACGGTGCAGGGAATGGTTAGAAGACTTTTCTATAGCGATAACGAAAAGCTTCCAAGTGTCGGGCAGTATGATTTCATCATTGTAGATGAAGCACATCGTGGCTATACAAGTGACAAAGAAATGTCAGAGGAAGAATTGGAATTCTGTGACCAAAATGATTATATTAGCCAATATCGACGTGTAATTGATTATTTTGATGCGGCATGTTTAGGACTTACTGCAACACCAGCTCTTCATACAACAGAGATTTTTGGTATGCCTATTTTTAAGTATTCTTATAGTGAAGCGGTTCTGGATGGCTACTTAGTTGACCATGAACCACCATATCTGTTTAAGACAGAACTTTCACAAGTCGGCATTACTCTTGAAAAAGACGAAGAAGTTGAAGTGTATGATGTTGATAAAGGCGAGATTCAACTAGAAAAAATGGAAGATACCATTCATTTTGAGGTTGAGCAGTTTAATAAACGGGTAATTACTGAACCTTTTAATCGGGCGGTTCTAAACAAACTGGTTGAATACATTGATCCGACAGGAAAAGAGAAAACTCTTATCTTTGCAGCCACTGACCAACACGCAGATTTAGTTGTTCGGTTATTAAAGGAAGCCTTTAAAGAACGTGGCGATGAAATTGAAGATGATGCTATTATGAAAATTACTGGCTATATCTATAAGCCATTAGATGCCATTAAAAGGTTTAAGAACGAGCGGCTGCCAAATGTCGTTGTAACGGTTGATTTACTCACAACAGGTATTGACGTGCCGCCGATCACAAATTTGGTGTTTTTAAGAAGAATACAATCTCGTATTCTCTATGATCAAATGCTTGGCCGTGCGACTCGTCTCTGCCCAGAGATTGGGAAAACACACTTTAACATCTACGATGCCGTTGGTATATATGACAAGTTGCAACATTATACAGAAATGAAACCAGTTGTGAAGAAACAAAACTATCGTATTGGTGAGTTGTATAATTCTCTTATAAATGCGACGACTGATGAGGAAGCTTCATTTTATCGTGATCAATTAGTAGCGAAAATTCAGCGTCGCAAACAAAGATTTGACGAAGAAGGCATGGGAAAGTTTGAAGAATTATCAAATGGAAAACATGTGGATGAATGGGTGAAAGAAATTCAAACATACTCACCGCAAGAAGCCACACAGCATAATATCCTATTTGAATACATGGAAACGTACCAAGTAACACGTGAAAAACGCTATATATCTGATAAGGAAGATGAAGTAACAGACGTCATTCGTGGGTATGGTGAAGGAAACAAGCGACCAGAAGATTATCTGGATGGTTTTGTTCGATTTATCCAAGAAAATATCAATGAAATTCCCGCTTTGCATCTGATCTGTACACGGCCAAAAGATCTAACAAGACAAGATTTACGAGAACTTATGACGATTTTAGAAACAAAAGGCTTTAAGCAATCTCATTTACAAACCGCTTGGAAACAGACAAAAAATGAGGACGTTGCAGCAGATATTATTAGTTTTATTCGCCAAGCTGCATTAGGTGAAGCACTCGTTGACCATGAAGCACGTATTAAACAGGCAATGCACAAAGTGTATTCACTGCATGATTGGACGCCAAGGCAAAAGAAGTGGTTAGAGAGAATAGAAAAGCAATTACTTCAAGTGCCTGTTCTTGCGCCTACCGCAGAAGAGGCATTCTCGGAAGAACCTTTTAGAACGTCTGGTGGCTACAAATTACTGAAACGTGAGTTCGGTGACCATATTGATCATATTGTCAATACGATCAATGAGAACCTTTATATCAGCTAACGACTGTGCCTCTTCATTGAGGCACTTTTTTGGGTTATAATGAAAAGGTTCGCTTTCAACTAAAAATCATCAAATTTGATTTAATAGATAGAAGATTTCCAGGAGGAAAAAAGATGAATAACCAAGAAATCGTTCAAAAATTATGGAATTTATGCAATGTGCTTCGTGATGACGGTATTACATATCAACAATATGTCACGGAGTTAACCTATATTTTATTTTTAAAAATGATGAAAGAACAGCAAACAGAAAATGTAATACCCGAAGGATATAGATGGGATGATTTGCTAGAAAAAGAAGGAGTAGAACTCAAAACATTTTATCAACATCTTTTAATTAAGCTGGGTAATAGCGAGAATGCTCAATTGCGTCAAATTTACACTGATGCTGCTACAAGTATTACAGAACCCAAGAACTTAGAGAAAATTCTGAAGACCATTGATGGCCTTGATTGGTACAACGCAAAAGAAGAAGGTTTAGGTAATTTATATGAAGGCTTGTTAGAAAAAAACGCAAGCGAAACAAAATCAGGTGCTGGTCAATACTTTACGCCGCGTGTATTAATTGATGTAATGGTGCAACTGATTGACCCTAAACCTGGAGAAAAATGCAATGACCCTGCAGCTGGTACATTCGGTTTTATGATTGCGGCAGACCAGTATTTGAAAAATAAGACAGATAACTATTATGATTTAGATCCACAACTGGGCGTTTTCCAAAAGAAAGAAGCGTTTACTGGAATGGAACTCGTCACAGGGACTCATCGTCTTGCTCTAATGAATGCATTACTTCATGATATCGAAGGGCGACTGGAACAAGGAGATTCGTTATCTAGTAATGGAAAGTGGATGAAAAACTTTGATGTCATTTTAACCAATCCACCATTTGGGACAAAAAAAGGTGGAGAGAGTGTCTCGCGTGATGACCTGACGTTTGAAACTTCCAATAAACAGCTGAATTTTCTACAGTTAATTTATAACGCTTTAAAAGACGATGGTCATGCACGGGCAGCAGTTGTATTACCTGATAATGTCTTGTTTGAAAGCGGGGTTGGTGCACAGATTCGCCGTGATTTAATGAATAAATGCAATCTGCATACAATCTTACGCTTACCAACGGGGATTTTCTATGCCCAAGGTGTGAAAACTAACGTCTTATTTTTCACAAGAGGAAAAACAGACCAAGATAATACAAAGGATGTTTGGGTATATGATCTCCGCACCAATATGACGTCATTCGGAAAACGGAATCAGCTAACAATGGCACACTTTGAACACTTCATGAAAGCATATGTAGCAGAAGACCGCTCAAAAGTAGAAGATAAGCGTTGGAATGTGTTTACAAGAGGGGACATTGCAAAAAAAGGGGATAGTTTAGATATCGGTTTGATTGCAGATGAATCACTATCTTCTTATGAAAACTTACCAGATCCAATTGAATCAGCAGAAGGAGCAATTGTAAAGCTTCAGCAGGCTATGGGGTTATTAAATGAGGTAGTGGAAGAGTTGCGTGCTGTTGAAGAGGATGAGGTGGTCAAAAAGTGACTAAGAGAAAGAAGACTGTTAATGAATTGTTGGAAGAAGCACTTTTTGTAGAGGATGAACAACCATTCCAAGTACCTGAGAATTGGGTTTGGGTAACTTTAAAAGATGTTTGTAAGATAAATATGGGACAGTCGCCTAAAGGTGAATATACTACTGATGATTCAAACAATATACCTTTAATAGGTGGTCCAGCAGACATGGGAGCAACATATCCAAATGCTAAAAGATATACAATTAAGCCCACAAAATTATCTGAAAATGGTGAGTTAATTGTATCTGTTAGAGCAACTTTAGGAAAAACAAATATCGCAGATGGACAATATTGTCTTGGACGTGGTGTAGCAGGAATAAAATCAAATATCATAGATATCAGGTTGTTAAGGTATTACTTTGAAACAATTAAGTCACATCTTTATTCGGTTAGCACAGGAACTACTTTTCAACAAATATCTAGGAAGAATATTGAAAGTATTGCATTTCCGCTTTTACCTTTAAATGAACAAAAACGAATTGCTGACAAAGTAGAGCGGCTTTTAAGTAAAATTGATGAAGCAAAGCAGTTGATTGAAGAAGCGAAGGAAACGTTTGAACTTCGTCGGGCATCGATTATAAGAACTATTTTAAAAGAAGAATTAAGTAATGGTAAACTTCCTACAGGTTGGAGAAATATAAAGGTTAAGGATTTGTTTACCATTTTTGGAGGTGGAACTCCAAGTAAGGCAAAAGAAGAGTATTGGAATGGAAGAATACCATGGATTTCTGCTAAAGATATGAAGACCACTTTTATCTCAAAGACAATGGATTACATTACTGAGGAAGGTCTAAACAACTCATCAGCGAAGCTTGCAAAAAGAGGTTCAGTCGCAATGGTTGTAAGGAGTGGTATTTTGCAAAGAACGCTCCCAGTTGCATTTTTACTCTCAGAATGTACAGTTAATCAAGATTTGAAGGTATTCGATTCTGGAGATGAATTAATAAATAAGTACTTCTTATGGTATGTAAAAGGAAATGAAAGGAACTTGTTACATAACTATTCAAAATCTGGAACTACTGTTAATAGTATTGAATTTGAAAAGTTTAAGTCCCATGAAATCTTATTGCCGCCTATGGACGTACTAAAGCAGAAAATAGATAAAATTGAAAATGTAATTGAAAAGGAAAAAAGTGCAAACGTTATGCTAAACTTAGCAAACTCAATCGATGAATTGAAATCTTCTATCCTTTCCAAAGCTTTTCGAGGTGAACTCGGAACGAACGACCCAAGTGAAGAAAATGCGGTTGAATTGTTAAAAGAAGTGCTACAAGAACAAGTGAAATAGTTATAAGAAGGCATCCAAATTAGTTGGGTGTCTTTTATGGTTGCATACATGTCAAGTTGTGGGATAGGGTATGTTGGTGTCTTGGTTTGATACAGAAACCACCCTCATTCACAAACTGACAATCGGTAAAATTCCGACACGACTCAGATTCTCAATGTGATTTAACATGGTAAAGTAATAAGAGTTGCAGTGAAACCCTATTCGAGTTCGATAATAATATCGATAGCAGAGGGTGTAGACTTATAAGTGATATCAAAGAAAAGATACCGATGCCTCAAGGTGGAATCAATTATGGACAACAAAGAATTTGGATACGTTAGAGTAAGCAGCAAAGACCAAAATGAAGCACGACAACTGAATAGTATGTATGCTCTTGGAATTGATGAGCGCGATATTCATATCGATAAGCAAAGCGGGAAAGACTTCAATAGAACTCAATACCAAGCTTTGAAATTGCGTTTGCGAAAAGGAGATACGTTATACATACATTCATTAGATAGGCTAGGTCGTAACAAAGAGGTGATTTTAAACGAGTGGAAAGATATCAAACAGAACATCAAAGTACATATTGTTGAAATGGATATGCCATTGTTGGATACACGGAAATACAATGACTCATCGGTTCTTACATGGCTTACTTGATGTTACAGGTATTATCGTGGGTTGCTGAAGAAGAGAAGGATAGCTGTAGCTAAGGCACAGGGCAAACACCTTGGAAGACCTAAAAACAACTATTACAACTGAGTTTGAGCAGGCTTATAAACAATGGAAAGCAGGAGAAATTACAGCGGTTGAAGCATTGAAGAAATCAAGTATGACTAAGGCTACATTCTATCGCAGGGTTAAGGAATATGAAGCAAGTAAAAGATTCCTATCACTTCTCTCTTAAGAATATGGGGGATGTGTCTACATTTTCACTGGGACATGAAAGGGATAAACCTATAGTCGGTTCATCCACACACCATGAAAGAATTAACTTGTCGAAACGAATCTAATTCTAGTCCATCTCAAATTACATTATTTTAAATGATCAATCCCTATCCTGTTCTTTGTTACAGTCTGGACATTTCCATTTAATAATCCTATCAGCTTCTAATGCTTACACCGATTTTTCGTGTGAAATGGGCAGAACCATATACTTTCTGCGATTCTTTAGGAATAGGTTCTCCTTGTAAATCAGCTTTACAATATGGACAACATTCTTTGTTATCTCTCATGAAACCACTCCTTTAAATAAATACCTTTGCGTTTTAATATAGCAGATTTAAGTACAACTGTATTACCTTTTCAATAGGGTTGTTTTCTACTATATGAATGCTTGAATTGTAAAGCATAAGCAAATATAATAGAAAATTAAGTCAATCGGTCAAAGTTCGGAAAGTGACCGTTATACATGAACGTGAACGAATAGCGATATAAAAAGGATGGAAGCTGGATAGAGCAACGGCCTTCTAAGCCGTCGGTCGGGAGTTCGAATCTCTCCTGGGACGTACCAAAAGAAAAACCTCAAATCCATTTAGGATTTGAGGTTTTTTGTTGTCAGCTTATGATTTTCATTTGTTATTTAACGGATCATCATCCAAGCCGTCAACTTTTCCTTCTTTATTCATCCGTGGCTCTTCTTTCTTCACAGTTTCAGAAATATGTTCATTTTCTTCAACAGTGCGTTTACCGACAACCACTTCATCAGTGACAACCGGTTTTTTAGTCACTTCCAGCTTTTCCTCAACGATTGGAACTCTGATCTCTTCCGAATCATTGACGGGAGAAGCGTCCGCTTTATTTTCATCCACTGGGCGGCGTTCGACATAAATTTCATCGTGTCTCACCGGGATGTCCATATCTCTTTGTTCTGTTTTCACTTCTTTTCCTATCTCTACTTCGCCGGTTTGAACGTCTTCCTTATCGACTTTCAGCTGTTCTTCCCGGAGCGGCATTGTTTTTTCTTCTTTCGTTGTAAAATCCGCCACTTCATTTGTGCTTGAAAAACCGCCTGAGAGGGCATTGCCGTTATTTATCGGAGCATTTACATCTGCATCTGTATCGACGGCTACCAGAAGTTTCCCGTCATCCAAATCCTCTTGATACTTGTCTATTTCATCGGTTTTAATATCCAAATCGGATAATGCTTTGTTGTGTGTAGCAGTATCATCCATTGTGAAATAATCTTTCAGTTTATCGAAAAAAGATTCCGAATCGCCTTCATGTGCATCGATGGCTTGATTGACTTCTGTTCCTGTGCGTGATTCCAGATAATCTGTATCTTGCCGGCTTGTCACAACAGAAATGTCATCAGAATCATACCCTTTTGTTAATAAGCCTTCAATCGCTGCGATTGTTTCCTGCGGAGTTTCGTATACACCAACTATACTTTTCATATCAATCTCCTCCTTTAACAATTTTATATTTTATCGTTCATGTCGTTTGTAATTCCCGCTGCTCTTTAAAATAAACAAAATTGAAAACATCCGAGTTTTTTAGAGAAAAATTTAATTAGAATTTCCTGAAAAATGAATATAAAGGAAAAGATATGAAAAAATTCGTAGTCTTGCCGATATTTGTTATGTGAAACAATTAAATAAAGGAGTGTTTTCTTTTGAAAAAATGGTTCGTTGTTTGTTTCTTATGCGTTATTACGCTGTTTCAATCGCTCCAAACAGTTAGCGCGGAAACAGTTGAATGGAAAGAAAGAGCAGATTTGCCTGAGCCGCGTGTCGGCGCAAGCAGCGGTGTAGTAGATGGAAAGATATATGTGATAGGTGGCGGGACAGTAAAATCAGGTACTTATGGGAATCAAACGTTTGTCTACGATCCTAAAACAAATGAATGGACAAGAAAAGCCGACATGCCCACAGCGAGGGGGGGAGCTGCATCAGTTACTGTAGATGGGAAAATTTATGTCTTGGGCGGAATGTCAAACGATGGAGTTGTCAAGACAGTAGAAGTATATGATCCAAAAAAAGATACGTGGGAAAAATCGGATGATCTTCCTTTTGAAAGAAAGGTTCCAGCCTATCAAATATACGCTGAAGTTATAGGAAAGAAAATTTACGTGGTAGGCTTCGAAAATAGGTTTGATGGAACCACTTACAGTTATGATCTCGAAACAAAGAAATGGGAGAAAAAACAGACATTAAAAAATTATGAAGTAACTGGAGCTTCTACAGCAGTAATTGATAATAAACTATATTTACTTGGCGGAACGCATTATATTCCCCAAATCGTTTATGTTTATGATCCAGAAAAAGACACGTGGGTAAAAAATGGTACCGGATTCACAGCAGGGTATTATTCTGCTCTTGCTTACAAAGGAAAAATTCTGATGACTGGAGGTGTAAACCGAATTAAGGTGTACGATCCTAAAAGTCAATCAGCTACAGCAGTGACAAATCCGAAAGCACTCTACAGAATGGCGCATTCTTCTGCCATTATTGATGATACGCTTTACGTCATCGGTGGAAGGGAGGAGACATCAAGTTTTGTTGGTGGATATGCAAATTCTAAAATTAAATCAGTTATATCTATTTCGCTAAAGGATTTAAACATACCATCCGATTCGGAGGAGAATCCGGGAGATAAGGATAATGGATCAACAACCCCTTCTGAGGACAATTCAGGAGATAAAGACAAAGGATCAACAACCCCTTCTGAAGATAAATCAGCAGCAGAGGACGGAGACGCTCTTCTAGTTATCACAATGGTAAACGGTTTGCAAAAAGAATATCAGCTGTCCATGAAAGAAGTGAACGGATTCCTCAAATGGTACAAGCAGCGTGATGCTGGCGAGGGACCAGGCTTTTATGAAATAGATGAGCATGACAACAACAAAGGGCCTTTTGAAAGTAAAAAGGATTATGTTGTGTTTAAAAACATCTTGATGTACGAAGTAAATAAATATAAATAAACCATCCAAAAACCATCCAAAGCAATGCTGGATGGTTTTTGCTGACTTACTCTATTAAATTTTTAGAAGGGAAAACTGTAAGAGATAGACGGACCTTCCCCCTGCACTATCTATCCTCATAAAGCCGTCTCACAATACCTTCGTCATAAACACACTGTTCGGATCTTCAACATAGTCTGCAAACGGTTCACAGTACTGAAAACCGAAGCTTTCATACAATTTTCTTGCCGG
The DNA here is from genome assembly GCF_058248265.1 of Bacillus sp. NS1. NCBI lineage: Bacteria > Bacillati > Bacillota > Bacilli > Caryophanales > Bacillaceae > Bacillus > Bacillus sp. NS1. The sequence continues at coordinate 276,681 of NZ_JBZAZF010000003.1, forward strand.
TTCAAATGAAGCCATTGAACCCGTTTCTAAGCTTAACCGCTCATAGCCTCGCTTCCCAGCCTCCTCTATGATGTGCTGAAGAACTTGTTTGGCAACGCCTTTTCTTAAATGGGATGCAGATGTTCGCATTGATTTGATTTCTCCATGTCGGCTGTCCACTTCTTTAAGTGCTCCGCAGCCGGCTAGTTCATCACCTTCCCATGCGCTCCAAAATGTTATTTCAGGCTCTCGAAGCCTTTCTAAACCTAAGGCGTGAATGCTTTCGGGCGGGGACATGAGTGTCATGCTATGTAGGTGCTCCTTCACAAGTGAGATCACCTGATGTCCAGTTACATCATCTATTTTTATATACAATTCTATTTCCTCCTCAGAGCTTGTAGGTTTGCAGAACATATTTTCATTTCATGTTAATCATATTTCGTTCTGTTTTCCAAATATAAAGACAGAAAATCTGACAGTATGGATTATTCTACAGAATGATATGCTCTGAAAAAGAAATTTTAAAGCAAAAAAAGAGGCCGAATTTAAATGTTCGGCCTCTGTGGTAATCTTTAATACCGAAACCCTCCGTGTGCGCCTGCTCCACCGAATCCGCCGGCGTGTGTCGCCGGGATACTGAAACCTCCGCCATGGCCGCTATAGCCGGTCCCTGCAAATTGCTGCCCATAAAATCCTGAAGCAAATGGATAGGAGGAGTACATAGCAGAGGGAGTGCTTATCGGGCTGTATGCCTGGCTGTATGGCTGACCGTATCCATAGCCTCCAAATGGCTGATGGCTTTGCTGGTAAAAGGCAGGGGCAGTAGGATAATACGGTTGCGGAAAGTTGGGAAAGTGTGTGGGGAATCCTTGCATATCAGCTAATGATTTATTCATTGTATCACCTTTTCTTTGCAAGATACCATCACTGTATGCCGGGGGAATAACGGAAGTGCCTATCCGAATTGAATTGGTTTGCAAGGTCATCTGTCAGACTGCAATTTATATCCCAATGATAGAATGTTATAAAATATGACATGTTTATATGAAATTGAAAAATTCTGGTGTATCTTTGATAGATTAATAAAAAAATTATAAAAACTTTTAACATTTGCAATTCCTTATGCGCCAATAATGAAAGCGTATACAATATAGATTGATTAATCAAAATTGTCTAATAATTTTAAAAAATGCTGTTGACACTGCGTCCAAAGCGGCGTAATATGAGTTCAACAAAAGATAAACGCAAGCTTCACAAGCGAAAATCATCGCAATATGATTCTGAAAAATTAAAAAACAAATGACCTCCTTGAACAGCTCCAAGCTGTTCCGGAGACTGAATATGAAAAGCGCAGATGAGGATAAGTAGCCTTGATAAAGCTTTCCACAGAGAACCGGGTTAGCTGAGAACCGGCGAAGCTTTACAAGGTGAACTCGCCTCAGAGTGCCAGTCTGAAATGATAGTAGGACTTGGCCGGGTGAACTTGATTCACTCGTTATTAAAGCGGATAGAAATATCCATGAGACGGCCGATTTAACGGGCCGTAAACAAGGGTGGTACCGCGGAAAGAAGAGCCTTTTCGCCCCTTTTAGCTATCGCATTTACTGCGCGGCTGATTGTGGGCGGAAGGGCTTTTTTTATTGAATAATCAGCTATCAAGCTAATAAAAAGATTGATCTTTAGAGGATGAGAATCCAAAAGGAGGAACTAAAATGGGGACTAATGTACAGGTGGATTCAGCATCTGCCAAATGTACACAGACGATGAGCGGAGCATTAATGCTGATTGAATCATTAAAAAAAGAGAAAGTAGAAATGATTTTCGGTTATCCGGGCGGGGCTGTGCTTCCGATTTACGATAAGCTCTACAATTCAGGGATGGTACATATCCTTCCCCGTCACGAACAAGGTGCGATCCATGCAGCGGAAGGATACGCAAGAGTATCTGGAAAACCGGGTGTCGTCATCGCCACGTCAGGCCCGGGAGCGACAAACCTTGTTACAGGCCTTGCGGATGCCATGATTGATTCATTGCCTTTAGTCGTCTTTACAGGGCAGGTCGCAACATCAGTGATCGGGAGCGATGCATTTCAGGAAGCGGACATTTTAGGGATTACGATGCCGATCACAAAACACAGCTACCAGGTTCGCCAGCCGGAAGATCTGCCCCGTATCATTAAAGAAGCGTTCCATATTGCAACAACTGGAAGGCCCGGACCTGTATTGATTGATATTCCGAAAGATGTAGCAACAATTGAAGGAGAATTCAGTTACGATCATGAGATGAATCTCCCGGGCTACCAGCCGACAACAGAGCCGAATTATTTGCAGATCCGCAAGCTTGTGGAAGCTGTAAGCAGCGCAAAGAAACCGGTGATCCTGGCGGGTGCGGGCGTACTGCATGGAAAAGCGTCAGAAGAATTAAAAAATTATGCCGAACAGCAGCAAATCCCTGTGGCACACACCCTATTGGGGCTCGGAGGCTTTCCGGCCGACCATCCGCTTTTCTTAGGGATGGCGGGAATGCACGGCACATATACAGCCAATATGGCCCTTCATGATTGTGATCTTTTAATTAGTATCGGCGCCCGTTTTGATGACCGCGTCACAGGAAACCTGAAGCACTTTGCAAGAAACGCAAAGATTGCCCACATCGATATTGATCCTGCTGAAATTGGAAAGATCATGAAAACACAGATTCCTGTAGTCGGAGACAGCAAAATTGTCCTGCAGGAGCTGATCAAACAAGACGGTAAACAAAGCGATTCAAGCGAATGGAAAAAACAGCTTGCAGAATGGAAAGAAGAGTACCCGCTCTGGTATGTAGATAATGAAGAAGAAGGCTTTAAACCGCAGAAATTGATTGAATATATTCATCAATTTACAAAAGGGGAGGCCATTGTCGCAACGGATGTCGGCCAGCATCAAATGTGGTCAGCGCAATTTTATCCGTTTCAAAAAGCAGATAAATGGGTCACATCTGGCGGACTTGGAACGATGGGATTCGGCCTTCCGGCAGCGATTGGCGCACAGCTTGCAGATAAAGATGCTACTGTAGTTGCGGTGCTTGGAGATGGCGGTTTTCAAATGACGCTCCAAGAACTAGATGTCATTCGCGAATTGAATCTTCCGGTCAAAGTCGTGATTTTAAATAACGCTTGTCTCGGCATGGTCAGACAGTGGCAGGAAATTTTCTATGAAGAACGTTATTCAGAATCTAAATTCGCTTCTCAGCCTGACTTTGTCAAATTGTCAGAGGCATACGGCATTAAAGGAATGAGAATTTCATCAGAAGCGGAAGCGAAAGAAAAGCTGGAAGAGGCATTAACATCAAAAGAACCGGTTGTCATTGACGTGCGGGTTGCCAGCGAAGAAAAAGTATTCCCGATGGTGGCTCCGGGGAAAGGGCTGCATGAAATGGTGGGGGTGAAACCTTGAAAAGAATTATCACATTGACTGTGGTGAACCGTTCCGGCGTATTAAACCGGATCACCGGTCTATTCACAAAAAGACATTACAACATTGAAAGCATTACAGTTGGACACACAGAAACAACCGGCATTTCCAGAATCACCTTTGTCGTTCACGTTGAAGGAGAAAATGATGTTGAACAGCTGACAAAGCAGCTCAACAAACAGATTGATGTGCTGAAAGTCACGGACATCACTAATCAATCGATTGTCCAGAGGGAGCTGGCCTTAATTAAGGTCGTATCCGCACCGTCAACGAGATCAGAGATTAATGGAATCATAGAACCGTTCAGAGCCTCTGTCGTTGATGTCAGCAGAGACAGCATCGTTGTTCAGGTAACAGGCGAATCTAACAAAATTGAAGCGCTTATTGAATTGTTAAAACCTTATGGCATTAAAGAAATCGCGAGAACAGGTACAACGGCTTTTGCGAGGGGTACCCAGCAAAAGGCGTCATCCAATAAAACAATATCTATTGTATAAAACATAACAAGGGAGAGATTGAAATGGTAAAAGTATATTATAACGGTGATATCAAAGAGAACGTATTGGCAGGAAAAACAGTAGCGGTTATCGGATACGGATCGCAGGGTCACGCGCATGCCCTGAACCTTAAAGAAAGCGGAGTTGACGTTATCGTCGGTGTTAGACAAGGGAAATCTTTCACTCAAGCCCAAGAAGACGGACATAAAGTATTTTCAGTAAAAGAAGCGGCAGCTCAAGCCGAAATCATCATGGTTCTGCTTCCGGATGAGCAGCAGCAAAAAGTATACGAAGCTGAAATTAAAGATGAATTGACAGCTGGAAAATCCTTGGTGTTCGCTCACGGATTTAACGTTCATTTCCATCAAATTGTTCCTCCGGCGGATGTAGATGTATTCTTGGTAGCGCCTAAAGGCCCGGGACACTTGGTAAGAAGAACATATGAGCAAGGAGCTGGCGTACCGGCATTGTTCGCGATCTATCAAGATGTGACTGGAGAAGCAAGAGACAAAGCCCTCGCATATGCAAAAGGAATCGGCGGTGCTAGAGCGGGCGTTTTGGAAACGACATTTAAAGAAGAAACAGAAACAGATTTGTTCGGTGAGCAAGCCGTTCTATGCGGAGGATTAAGCGCGCTTGTTAAAGCAGGATTTGAAACATTAACTGAAGCAGGTTATCAGCCTGAACTTGCATACTTTGAGTGTCTTCACGAGCTGAAATTAATCGTAGACCTTATGTACGAAGAAGGACTTGCGGGTATGAGATATTCAATCTCTGACACAGCACAGTGGGGAGATTTCGTATCAGGACCTCGTGTTGTTGACGCTAAAGTAAAAGAATCGATGAAAGAAGTATTAAAAGATATCCAAAATGGAACATTCGCAAAAGAGTGGATTGTTGAAAACCAAGTAAACCGTCCTCGTTTCAACGCCATCAATGCGAGCGAAAACGAACATCAAATCGAAGTTGTTGGAAGAAAGCTTCGTGAAATGATGCCGTTTGTGAAACAAGGCAAGAAAAAGGAAGCGGTGGTCTCCGTTGCGCAAAATTAATTTTTTCGACACGACGCTTCGTGATGGTGAACAGTCCCCTGGCGTAAACTTAAACACACAGGAGAAACTTGCCATAGCAAAGCAGCTCGAAAGACTCGGGGCAGATATCATTGAAGCGGGGTTTCCCGCTTCGTCCCGGGGTGACTTTTTAGCTGTTCAGGAAATCGCAAGAACCATTAAAAATTGTTCAGTAACTGGTCTTGCCCGCTGTGTAAAAGGTGATATTGATGCTGCTTGGGAAGCCTTAAAGGACGGTGCTCATCCGAGAATTCACGTATTTATCGCCACATCGGACATTCATTTGAAACACAAGCTGAAAATGACCCGTGAGCAAGTGATTGAAAGAGCGGTTGAAATGGTGAAATATGCAAAAGAGCGTTTTCCGGTTGTGCAATGGTCAGCTGAAGATGCCTGCCGCACTGAACTGCCGTTTTTAGCGGAAATCGTAGAGAAAGTCATTGACGCAGGCGCCAGTGTTATTAATCTTCCGGACACGGTCGGCTACTTGGCCCCGGCGGAATACGGAAATATCTTTAAATATATGAAGGAAAACGTTCCGAACATTCATCAAGCAAAGCTTTCAGCACACTGTCATGATGATTTGGGAATGGCAGTCGCAAACTCTCTTGCTGCAATTGAAAATGGCGCTGATCAAATCGAATGCGCTGTAAACGGAATCGGTGAAAGAGCCGGCAACGCAGCTTTAGAGGAAATTGCCGTTGCCCTCCATATCAGAAAAGATTTCTATCAAGTTGAAACAGGCATTACATTGAATGAGATTAAGCGAACGAGCGATTTAGTTAGCAAACTGACAGGCATGGCTGTTCCGCGCAACAAAGCGGTTGTGGGCGATAATGCATTTGCTCATGAATCAGGCATCCATCAGGATGGCTTCTTAAAAGAAAAATCGACTTATGAAATTATTTCACCGGAGCTTGTCGGTGTAACAGCAGATGCGCTTGTCCTAGGGAAACATTCCGGACGCCATGCATTTAAAGACCGGCTGACTGCTTTAGGATTCCAATTTGAAAGTGAAGAGATTAATAAATTTTTTACGATGTTCAAAGAGTTGACTGAGAAGAAAAAAGAAATCACTGATGAGGATCTTGTTTCTCTTATTTTAGAAGAAAAAGTAACAGACCGCAAGATTGGGTACGAATTTCTTTCCCTACAAGTGCATTACGGAACAAGTCAGGTTCCTACGGCTACACTTTCTTTGAAAAATCAAGAAAACGCAGAACTTATTCAAGAAGCGGCAACTGGAGCCGGAAGCGTGGAAGCCATCTACAACACGCTTGAGCGCTGCATCGATAAAGACGTGGAGCTCTTGGATTACCGCATTCAGTCCAATCGAAAAGGCGAAGACGCATTTGCCCAGGTGTATGTAAGAGTTTTGGTGAACGGAAAAGAATCAGCAGGGCGGGGCATAGCGCAAGACGTATTAGAAGCTTCAGCGAAAGCCTATTTGAACGCAGTCAACCGTCAATTGGTTTTCCAGTCGAATATGAGCGGACTTAAAAATCATACAGCTGTCGGATCATAAGAGAAAGGAGAAAGGTTAACTTGAAGAAACGTATTGCTCTATTGCCCGGAGACGGGATCGGCCCTGAAGTATTAGAATCAGCGACAGACGTGCTGAAAAGTGTTGCCGAACGCTTTAACCATGAATTTGAATTTGAATATAGCCTGATTGGAGGGGCGGCGATTGATGAACATAACAACCCCCTCCCGGAGGAAACCGTTGCCGCTTGTAAAAATGCCGACGCTATATTGCTTGGCGCTGTCGGTGGACCGAAATGGGATCAAAATCCTTCGGAGCTAAGACCGGAAAAAGGGCTGCTCAGCATCAGAAAACAGCTCGATTTGTTTGCGAACCTGCGGCCTGTGAAGGTGTTTGAAAGTCTTTCTGACGCTTCACCTTTGAAAAAAGAATATATAGATAACGTTGATTTCGTTATCGTCCGTGAGCTGACAGGCGGCTTGTATTTCGGCCAGCCGAGCAAACGCTATGTAAACACTGATGGTGAGCAGGAAGCAGTAGACACACTGTTTTATAAGCGGACAGAAATTGAACGCGTGATCAGAGAGAGTTTTAAAATGGCGGCAGCCAGAAAAGGCAAAGTGACCTCTGTTGATAAAGCGAACGTTCTTGAATCAAGCAGACTGTGGCGCGAAGTGGCTGAGGACGTTGCAAAAGACTTTCCTGATGTGAAGCTGGAGCACATGCTTGTGGATAACGCGGCCATGCAGCTGATTTATGCACCGAATCAATTTGATGTTGTGGTGACTGAAAACATGTTCGGTGATATTTTAAGCGATGAAGCGTCCATGCTTACAGGCTCACTCGGAATGCTCCCGTCAGCCAGCCTATCAAGCTCAGGTCTTCATCTGTTTGAGCCTGTTCATGGCTCCGCGCCTGACATAGCCGGTAAAGGGATGGCAAATCCGTTCGCGGCCATATTGTCAGCGGCAATGCTTTTGAGAACATCTTTCGGGCTTGAAGAGGAAGCGAAAGCGGTAGAAGATGCGGTTAACAAAGTCTTGGCTTCCGGAAAGAGAACAAGAGACTTGGCACGAGGCGAAGAGTTCAGCAGCACTCAGGCCATTACAGAGGAAGTTAAGGCAGCAATCATGAGTGAAAATACAATTTCTAATGTGTGACGGCTTACGTTAAAGCGGTTTTAGTTCATAGGTAGAGGGAGGAAGTAAAAGATGATGCCTCGAACGATCATCGAAAAGATTTGGGATCAGCATATTGTAAAACATGGTGAGGGAAAACCGGATCTTCTCTATATTGATTTGCATCTTATCCATGAGGTCACGTCTCCTCAGGCATTTGAAGGGTTGAGACAAAAGGGAAGAAAGGTCAGAAGACCTCAAAACACATTTGCGACAATGGACCACAACATCCCGACCGTCAATCGTTTTGAGATAAAGGATGAAGTGGCGAAACGCCAAGTGACGGCGCTTGAACGAAACTGTGAAGAATTTGGCGTGCGCCTTGCCGATCTTCACAGTGTGGATCAAGGGATTGTCCATGTCGTCGGCCCTGAACTGGGCTTGACGCTTCCGGGGAAAACGATTGTATGCGGCGACAGCCATACATCAACCCATGGCGCATTCGGGGCTCTTGCGTTCGGAATCGGGACGAGTGAAGTTGAACATGTCCTTTCCACACAGACACTTTGGCAGCAGCGACCGAAAACACTTGAAGTGCGCGTAGACGGCACGCTTCAAAAAGGGGTAACGGCAAAGGATGTCATTCTTGCAGTCATCGGCAAATACGGAGTGAAATTCGGCACTGGCTACGTCATTGAATACACTGGGGAAGTATTCAGAAATATGACGATGGACGAACGAATGACCGTATGCAATATGTCAATTGAAGCAGGAGCTAGAGCTGGTTTGATTGCACCTGACGAGGTGACATTTGAATATTGCAAAAACCGCAAGTACACGCCAAAAGGCGAAGAGTTTGATAAGGCTGTAGAGGAATGGAGGGCGTTGCGCACAGATCCGGGCGCTGTTTACGATAAATCTATCGTCCTTGACGGCAACGACATTTCTCCTATGGTGACATGGGGCATCAACCCGGGAATGGTTCTTCCGGTTGATTCTGAAGTTCCTGCACCGGAAAGCTTCTCCGCAGAAGATGACAAAAAAGAAGCGATTCGCGCTTATGAATATATGGGGTTGACCCCTCATCAGAAAATTGAAGACATTAAAGTGGAGCATGTATTTATCGGTTCCTGCACAAATTCCCGCATGACTGACCTTCGCCAGGCTGCTGATATGATCAAAGGGAAGAAGGTAGCTGATAGCGTTAGAGCCATCGTTGTTCCCGGATCTCAAAGCGTGAAGCTTCAGGCTGAAAAAGAAGGGCTTGACCAGATTTTTTTGGAAGCTGGATTTGAATGGAGAGAGTCAGGCTGCAGCATGTGTTTAAGCATGAATAATGATGTTGTTCCCGAGGGAGAGCGTTGTGCGTCAACCTCTAACCGCAACTTTGAGGGCAGACAAGGAAAAGGTGCAAGGACACATCTCGTCAGCCCGGCGATGGCTGCGATGGCCGCCATTCACGGACACTTTATTGATGTCAGAAAGTTTTATCAGGAAAAAACAGTTGTGTAAGGAGTGCGCGAGATGGAACCTTTGAAAACACATACGGGGAAAGCAGCCGTACTAAATCGAATCAATGTTGACACAGATCAGATTATTCCTAAACAATTTTTGAAGAGGATTGAAAGAACAGGCTACGGCCGTTTTGCATTCTTTGACTGGAGATATGATGCAAAAGGTGAGCCGAACCCTGAATTTGAATTAAACCAGCCTGTTTATCAAGGCGCTTCCATTTTAATAGCAGGAGAAAACTTCGGCTGCGGGTCATCGCGTGAACACGCTCCGTGGGCGCTTGATGATTATGGGTTTAAAATTATCATTGCGCCGTCATTTGCGGATATTTTCCACCAGAACTGTTTTAAAAACGGTATGCTGCCGATCCGCATGCCATATGACAATTGGAAAAAGCTTGTCGGTCAGTATGAAAACCAGTCATTGGAAATGACTGTTAACCTTGAAAATCAGCTAATTCATGACAGTGAAGGCAATCAAATTTCATTCGAAGTTGATCCGCATTGGAAAGAGATGCTCATCAATGGCTATGATGAAATTTCATTAACGCTTCTGCTTGAAGATGAAATCAAGCAATTTGAATCACAAAGAAGCTCTTGGCTTCAAGCCTAAAAAAGCTGCCGGCATTTGTCCGGCGGCTTTTTTTGCCTGGTGAAACCTTTCATTTCTTGTTTTTGTTCACAGGTGTTGATACACTTGAACAAAATAAATGCCTGAAAGGAATATAGGTATGACGCATGACAAGAAGAACGCAAAAATTATTCCTTTTCCTCATCTGAAAGACCGTCTTGTGGAAAAAGGGATGTCATCACTAAAGGAAAAAAAGTATCAAGAGGCACTTGAGCTGTTTTCAGAAGCCATGAAATATGATGATACTGAATCCGATCTTCACTTAGGGATGGCCATCTGTTTTTTGGAGATGGGCGAATTGGAAGAGGCAAAAAGCGTCTGCGAGAAGATGCTAAAAGAAGGCTATGGCCATTATTTTACGGTGTTGCAGGTGTACATGACCATCTTAATTCAGCTCAAAAAATACGAAGAAGTCAAAAGCACCATTGAAGCCGTTTTGGAAGAAAATCAGCTTCCTGCGGAAAGTGCCGAGCAATTTTATAAGCTGCTTGATTTCAGCCGAAAAATGACCGATCCGGAACGTGAGGACGAGGCTTGGGCCGAGGAATATGAGGATACAATTGATACTGAGAAAGTGCTGGCAAGCCCTGAGGAGCAAATGAATTTAATTCATTCCTTAAAAGACCGCAATGTAGCGAAGTATACAGGCCTGCTCAAAACAATTCTTCAAGACCCCTCAGCTCACCCGATTATCAAAACGATGATTGTGATGCTATTGGCTGAGCACGAGTACAGCAAACCCGTACACGTTACTAAATTTGGCGAATCGTTGACAATTGAACCGTCTGAGATTGTCCCGCCTGATGCCGCTCCGATTTTACACCGTGTTCTTCGGGTGCTGGATGAGACGCTTGGAAATGAAAATCCAACCTTATATGCGGCAGTAGAAGAACTGTGGAGAAGGCATTTATACGTTTTATATCCGTTCCAGCCGAAATTGCTGTCAGCCGATCTTTGGGCGGCCGCCCTGCATAAAGTCGGTTACGAGATGCACGGGATTGAAATTGAAAGAGAAGAGCTTCATATGATGTACGAGTTTACTGACAGAGAACTCGATGAAGCTTGTACGATGATAAAAGATATTGAAGAAATTTCTTATTTGTAAATCGCGCCATATAGTTGAAAGCGCTATGTGTTATGTTATAATATAATGGTTGTATTTGTGTATAACGGGTTATAAGAAATACGGTTGGACAGGCTTTGCAGTTCATTATTAACATTTATACATAATGATTCTGATCTTTGGCAGCTTTGTTTTTGTTGGACGAAGCCGAATGATTGCTTTAGAATGGAAGACCGACACAACCTGAATAGATTTTTGGAGGGAAACACATGTCTGTAAAATGGGAAAAACAAGAAGGCAACGAAGGCGTTTTAACGGTTGAAGTTGATGCTGAAACGTTTAAAACAGCACTTGATGATGCATTTAAAAAAGTAGTAAAACAAGTTTCGATTCCTGGATTCCGTAAAGGTAAAATTCCTCGCGGATTATTCGAACAGCGCTTTGGCGTAGAAGCTCTTTACCAAGATGCTTTGGATATTCTTCTTCCTGTAGAATACCCTAAAGCGGTTGAAGAAGCTGGAATCGAGCCTGTAGATCGTCCTGAAATCGATGTTGAAAAAATCGAAAAAGGCGAAAGCTTAATCTTCACAGCGAAAGTAACTGTCAAACCTGAAGTGAAGCTTGGCGAATACAAAGGTCTGGGCGTTGAAAAAGACGATGCAACTGTAACTGACGAAGATGTTCAAAACGAACTAAAAGCGCTTCAAGAACGTCAAGCTGAGCTTGTTGTGAAAGAAGAAGGCGCTGTTGAAGAAGGAAACACAGTTGTTCTTGATTTCGAAGGATTCGTTGACGGCGAAGCATTCGAAGGCGGAAAAGCTGAAAACTACTCTCTTGAAGTAGGTTCTGGTTCATTCATCCCTGGTTTCGAAGAGCAGTTAGTTGGCCTTGAAGCAGGTGCTGAGAAGGATGTTGAAGTGACATTCCCTGAAGAGTATCACGCTGAAGAGCTTGCAGGCAAACCAGCTGTGTTCAAAGTGAAAGTTCACGAAATCAAAGCGAAAGAGCTTCCTGAGCTTGATGATGAATTTGCAAAAGATATCGATGAAGAAGTGGAAACACTTGCTGAACTAACTGAAAAAACAAAGAAACGTTTAGAAGAAGCGAAAGAAAACGAAGCTGACGCTAAATTGCGTGAAGAGCTTGTTCTGAAAGCTTCTGAAAATGCTGAAATCGATGTACCGCAAGCAATGGTCGACACTGAGCTTGACCGCATGCTGAAAGAATTCGAACAGCGTCTGCAAATGCAAGGCATGAACCTTGAGCTTTACACTCAATTCTCAGGCCAAGATGAAGCTGCGTTAAAAGAGCAAATGAAAGAAGATGCTGAAAAACGCGTAAAATCTAACCTGACTCTTGAGGCGATTGCGAAAGCGGAAAACCTTGAAGTATCAGATGAGGAAGTTGATGCTGAGCTTACTAAAATGGCTGAAGCATACAACATGCCTGTTGAAAACATTAAACAAGCCATCGGTTCTACTGACGCGATGAAAGAAGATTTAAAAGTTCGCAAAGCGATTGATTTTCTTGTAGAAAACCGTTAATATGGTGCATAATAATAGTAATAATAAAACAGGGCGCGAATGATTCGTGCCTTGTTTTGTACAATTATGATTTATCTCTTTTTCTTGGGGCAAGATAGTTAATGCAGGGCTGTTTTTTGTCATACATATAGAATGTGCCAGTCAGAAACACATTGTTACCGTCTTTTTGGAAAGTATGGTAAAATGCAATACATACTCGTTCGTTTCAAGAATCATTTTCTTTTGCTCTGCCGGTAAAAGAAAAAGTGAGACAAGATTAAGGGGTGAAAGAATGTTTAAATTTAACGAGGAAAAAGGACAATTAAAATGCTCGTTCTGTGGAAAAACACAAGATCAGGTTCGTAAGCTTGTAGCTGGACCTGGTGTATATATATGTGACGAATGTATCGAACTCTGCACTGAAATTGTAGAGGAAGAACTCGGAACAGAAGAAGAAGTAGAATTTAAAGACGTACCGAAGCCTCAGGAAATCCGCGAAATTCTGAATGAATATGTCATCGGCCAGGATCAAGCGAAGAAATCACTCGCTGTTGCTGTGTATAACCACTATAAGCGCATTAACTCCAACAGCAAAGTTGATGATGTTGAGCTTTCGAAAAGTAATATTTCATTAATCGGCCCTACAGGAAGCGGTAAAACCCTTCTGGCGCAAACATTGGCTCGCATTTTAAATGTGCCGTTTGCGATTGCGGACGCTACGTCTTTGACTGAAGCTGGATACGTGGGTGAAGATGTAGAGAATATTCTCCTGAAGCTCATCCAAGCTGCTGATTACGATGTGGAAAAAGCAGAAAAAGGCATTATCTATATCGATGAAATCGATAAGGTGGCAAGAAAATCAGAAAACCCGTCTATTACACGTGACGTGTCAGGTGAAGGTGTACAGCAGGCATTGCTTAAAATTCTTGAGGGTACAGTGGCAAGTGTGCCGCCTCAAGGAGGACGTAAGCATCCTCATCAAGAATTCATTCAAATTGACACAACAAATATTTTGTTCATTTGCGGCGGTGCTTTCGATGGTATCGAACAAATCATCAAACGCCGTTTAGGCCAAAAAGTGATTGGATTTGGTGGGGACAATAAAGCTGCTGATCTTGAGAAAGAAGATCTTCTTTCAAAAGTGCTTCCTGAAGACTTGCTCCGCTTCGGGTTAATTCCTGAATTTATCGGACGTCTTCCGGTTATTGCAAGTCTTGAAAAGCTCGACGAAGAAGCGTTGGTTGCGATCTTAACAAAACCGAAAAACGCTCTTGTTAAGCAATTCAAGAAAATGCTTGAGCTTGACAATGTAGAGCTTGAGTTTGAAGAAGAAGCGCTTTCTGAAATTGCTAAAAAAGCAATTGAACGCAAGACTGGAGCACGTGGACTTCGTTCTATCATTGAAGGTATCATGCTTGATGTGATGTTTGAGCTGCCTTCTCGTGATGACATTGAAAAATGTGTGATTACCGGGGCAACTGTGACACATGGAGATCCACCTCGCCTCTTATTAAAAGATGGCACTGAGGTAAGCGAAGATAAAACATCTGCATAAAGATAAGCACAAACCTCCTGAATGGTGACATTCAGGAGGTTTTTTTGTTGCGCAATCTCTTCCGGAAAAACGTTTATTCCCGCCTTCTATGGGAGATACTAGCAATCAGAGGAATGAATTGGATACATAAATTGTTTTTCAGGAGGGACCATCATGAGTTGGACAGGGATCGCGTTATTTATTCAGCTGTTTTTCGGGATCATCATTGGTTTGTATTTTTGGAATTTGCTTAAAAATCAAAGGACACAAAAGGTCACGATAGATAAGGAATCAAAGAAGGAAATGGAGCAGCTTCGGAAAATGCGCGCCATCAGCTTGTCCGAGCCATTATCTGAGAAGGTCCGCCCCAAAAGCTTTCAAGATATCGTCGGACAGGAAGATGGCATTAAAGCTTTAAAGGCGGCTTTGTGCGGGCCGAATCCTCAGCATGTCATTGTCTACGGACCTCCGGGCGTCGGGAAAACAGCTGCTGCACGTCTTGTGTTAGAAGAAGCGAAAAAACATAAGCAATCGCCGTTTAAAGAGCAGGCTGTTTTTGTGGAACTTGATGCGACAACAGCACGTTTTGATGAAAGAGGAATTGCCGATCCGCTCATCGGCTCTGTCCATGACCCCATATACCAAGGGGCCGGAGCAATGGGACAGGCGGGGATACCGCAACCGAAGCAGGGAGCTGTTACCCATGCCCACGGCGGTGTGCTGTTTATTGACGAAATAGGGGAGCTGCATCCTATTCAAATGAATAAAATGCTGAAGGTCCTTGAGGACCGAAAAGTCTTTTTAGACAGTGCGTATTACAGCGAGGAAAACACACAAATTCCGAATCATATTCACGATATTTTTCAAAATGGCCTGCCGGCAGATTTTCGCCTGATTGGGGCGACGACAAGAATGCCGAACGAAATTCCTCCAGCTATCCGATCTCGCTGTTTAGAAGTGTTTTTCCGCGAGCTTGAAAAGGATGAGCTGAAAACAGTTGCCAAAACAGCAGCTGATAAAATTGAAAAAAACATTTCTAATGAGAGTCTGGATCTGTTGACCAGCTATACGCGGAACGGGCGCGAAGCCGTTAACATGATTCAAATCGCCGCGGGGATGGCTGTAACGGAGAATAGAAAAGACATTACGATTGAAGATATTGAATGGGTTATTCATTCCAGCCAGCTTACGCCGAAGCACGAGCAGAAAATCGGCGCTGAACCGCAAGTCGGCATTGTTAATGGGCTTGCAGTATATGGACCTAACAGCGGATCGCTTCTGGAAATCGAAGTGAGTGTAACCGCGGCTCAGGATAAAGGATCAATTAATATTACAGGGATAGCGGAGGAAGAAAGCATTGGCAGCCAATCAAAATCAATCCGGCGAAAAAGCATGGCGAAGGGTTCGGTTGAAAACGTGTTAACTGTGCTCAGGACAATGGGAATGAAGCCGTCTGATTATGATATTCACATCAATTTCCCAGGAGGGGTTCCGATTGACGGGCCGTCGGCAGGTATCGCGATGGCAGCGGGAATTTTCTCAGCGATTCACAAAATTCCAATTGACAATACCGTTGCCATGACGGGCGAAATCAGCCTGAACGGTCTTGTAAAACCCATTGGAGGCGTTATTCCGAAAATAAAAGCGGCCAAGCAGTCCGGTGCGAAAAAAGTGATTATCCCATATGAAAATCAGCAGGCGATCTTAAAGCAGATTGACGGAATCACGATTATTGCAGTGAAGACGTTCCAGGAAGTGCTTGATGAAATTTTAGTGAATCCGCCGACGGAACAAAAACCGTTTAATATTGAAATCAATAAAGAATCCGTTTAAACCCTATTTTTATAATAGGGTTTTTTTCATGAAGGACATCTTTTCCTTTTTCATATCAGAAAGAAAGGGTATACTACGAGGAGACTGTTTTATAGAAAATGGAACCATGCCGTTTATTGTACAAGGATGAAAAAGTTGTATTATAATGGTTCATACTAAAGTCACGGAGGTGTCAGTCACATGGCAGAAGAATTAAAACGCAGCATCCCGCTCCTCCCTTTAAGAGGTTTATTAGTGTACCCGACGATGGTTTTGCACTTAGATGTAGGACGTGACAAGTCGGTTCAGGCACTTGAACAGGCAATGATGCATGATCATATGATATTTTTAGCCACTCAGCAGGATATTTCGATAGACGAACCAGGTGAAGACGAGATTTTTAGTGTCGGCACTTATACAAAAATTAAGCAAATGCTGAAGCTTCCGAACGGTACGATTCGTGTGTTGGTTGAGGGCCTCAAGCGCGCCCAAATCGTCAAATACAATGAGCATGAGGATTACACGTCGGTCGACATTCAGCTGATTCATGAAGATGATTCAAAAGATACAGAAGACGAAGCATTGATGCGGACTTTGTTAGACCACTTTGATCAGTACATAAAAATTTCTAAAAAAATCTCGGCGGAAACTTACGCCGCGGTTACTGATATCGAAGAGCCAGGGAGAATGGCAGACATCGTTGCTTCTCACCTGCCCCTTAAGCTAAAGGATAAGCAGGATATCTTAGAAACAGCTGACGTCAAAGACAGACTGAACAAGGTCATTGATTTTATCAATAATGAAAAAGAAGTGCTGGAGATCGAGAAAAAAATCGGCCAGCGCGTCAAACGTTCGATGGAGCGTACGCAGAAGGAATACTACTTGCGTGAACAAATGAAGGCGATTCAAAAAGAGCTTGGCGATAAAGAAGGTAAAACAGGCGAAGTTCAGACGCTGACGGAAAAAATTGAAGAAGCAGGCATGCCTGACCGTGTGAAGGAAACCGCACTTAAGGAATTGAACAGATACGAAAAAATTCCATCAAGTTCTGCGGAAAGCTCAGTGATACGCAACTATATCGACTGGTTAATCGCTCTCCCGTGGACTGATGAGACAGATGATAAGCTTGATTTGAAAGAGGCAGGACGTCTCTTAGATGAAGAGCATCACGGACTTGAAAAAGTGAAAGAACGTATCTTAGAATATTTGGCTGTCCAAAAGTTGACAAAATCCCTGAAAGGCCCGATTCTCTGCTTGGCAGGACCTCCAGGTGTTGGGAAAACGTCTTTAGCAAAATCAATTGCAAAAAGCATGGGGCGGGAATTCGTCAGAATCTCACTCGGCGGAGTGCGTGACGAATCAGAGATCCGCGGACACAGACGGACCTATGTCGGAGCGATGCCTGGACGCATTATTCAAGGGATGAAAAAAGCCGGCAAGCTGAATCCGGTCTTCTTATTAGATGAAATTGATAAAATGTCATCTGATTTCAGAGGCGACCCGTCATCTGCTATGCTTGAAGTGCTTGATCCAGAGCAAAACAGCACCTTCAGTGATCACTATATTGAAGAAACCTTTGATTTATCAAAAGTGCTGTTTATTGCAACGGCAAACAATTTGGCTACAATCCCGGGTCCGCTCAGAGACAGAATGGAAATAATAAATATCGCGGGCTACACAGAAGTAGAAAAACTCGAAATCGTGAAAGACCACCTGCTTCCAAAGCAGGTCAAGGAACATGGGCTGAAGAAAAGCAACCTGCAGCTGCGTGACCAGGCGATTCTTGATATTATCCGCTACTATACGAGAGAAGCGGGTGTGAGAAGCCTTGAACGCCAGCTTGCCGCGATTTGCCGTAAGGCTGCAAAAGCCATTGTTGCTGAAGAGCGAAAACGGATTACGGTCACTGAGAAGAATCTTCAGGACTTTATCGGAAAACGCATTTTCAGATATGGACAAGCTGAAACAGAAGATCAGGTTGGTGTAGTTACAGGACTTGCATATACAACCGTCGGCGGAGATACGCTGTCGATTGAAGTATCGCTTTCTCCGGGGAAAGGGAAATTGATCCTGACAGGAAAGCTCGGAGATGTCATGAGAGAGTCAGCTCAGGCTGCATTCAGTTATGTGCGCTCAAAAACAGAAGAACTTGGCATTGAACCTGACTTTCATGAGAAGTATGATATTCATATACATGTACCTGAGGGTGCGGTGCCTAAAGATGGTCCGTCAGCCGGTATTACGATGGCGACAGCGCTTGTTTCAGCTTTAACGGGACGTGCGGTTTCGCGTAAAGTCGGCATGACCGGGGAAATCACGCTTCGCGGGCGCGTGCTGCCGATCGGCGGATTGAAGGAAAAAGCGCTTGGCGCACATAGAGCGGGATTAACGACCATTATTGCGCCTAAAGAGAATGAAAAAGATATAGAGGATATTCCGGAAAGCGTCAGAGAGGGCCTGACATTTATATTGGCGTCCCACTTAGACGAAGTTTTGGAACATGCCTTAGTAGGAGAGAAGAAATGAAAGTCACAAAGTCAGAAATCGTGATCAGTGCAGTTAAGCCGGAACAGTACCCTGAAGGCGGGCTTCCGGAAATTGCACTGGCCGGAAGATCAAACGTGGGAAAATCGTCTTTTATCAATTCATTAATCAATCGCAAAAATCTTGCGAGAACGTCATCTAAACCTGGAAAAACACAAACGCTGAATTTCTACATTATCAATGATGAGCTGCATTTTGTGGATGTACCGGGTTACGGTTTTGCCAAAGTGTCAAAATCCGAGCGTGAAGCTTGGGGCAGAATGATTGAAACCTACATCACGTCACGCGAGGAATTGAAAGCAGTGGTGCAGATCGTTGATTTGCGGCATGCGCCGTCTAATGATGATGTGCAGATGTATGAATTCTTAAAGTATTACGGCATTCCTGTGATTATTATCGCGACAAAGGCAGATAAGATCCCGAAAGGAAAATGGGACAAACACGCGAAGGTTGTCCGACAGACATTAAATATTGATCCGGAAGACGAGCTGATTCTCTTCTCCTCAGAAACGAAAAAGGGGAAAGACGAAGCTTGGGGAGCGATCAAAAAAATGATAAACCGGTAGAGAAACTCTCTGCCGGTTTTAAATTGTTGAAAAATCCTAAAACGATTTTAGTTTTAGGATTTTGTCATCTTTTTTCAGTGTGATTGAAAACCTTTGAAGTCTAGGGAAGGCAAGCATTGGAGCGGAGCGAATGTTCTAATTCGTGAGCACCGACGCGCAGGCTTGACAACGAATGCGAGGGTTTGTCAACACGCTGAACCGGTAGAGAAAACTCTCTGCCGGTTTTATTTATCGTATAGATTTTTTCCGTTTTATCAATAATAACAATAAACAGATTCCAATAAAGACAAACGGCCAATACTCTCTCAGAAGCGCTGTTGGAATATGCGCAGATTCAAGCCATGCCATAATTTGTTTGTAAAAGTACAAAAACAGGGAAAAACAAATCATCGATACAGCTTCATATACATATTCTTTTTTCTGAATGGTTGACACCAAGAGTGAGAAGCCGATTATAAATAGGAGCATTTCAAAATCATTCGGCCACCATGGCCATTTCGGCTTGGCGAAAAAGTGCAAGCCGATCCCGAAAAGAAGCAAACCGATAAAGAAATGCGGTGTAACGGCTTCTTTTTTTCCTTGATATACAAAGGCTGCGCCTAACAGCATGAGGAGAACAGGCCATTGATCCTGCCCTGAAAACAGTTCGGCTTGGCCGCTTTCAAGCCATGCATATACAGAAGCGGCAAGCAGCAGACAAGGGAGTAAAATTGATTTTTGTTTCATGTATATCACCTTCTTGTTTTTAGAGCTGATGTGTAGTAAATTTCTGCTGTTTTTGGTATTGTCAATAGGAATGCTTCTTTCCTGTTTCGCTTTTTCTAATATAGCATAAGAATTTTAAAATCTGTTCACATTTTGTGAAAGAAACTATGTTATAATTATTATAAATAATGAGTTCTATGTTAGAATGATTATAAATAAAGAATGGGCGTTGGGGGTGTAATTAAAGCTATGCATATACTTGTTGTGGGAGTAGATTATAAATCCGCCCCTATTGAGATACGTGAGAAAGTAAGCTTTCAGCCGAATGAGCTGGCAGAAGCGATGGTGCAGCTGAAAGAAGAGAAAAGCATTCTTGAAAACATCATTGTCTCAACCTGCAACCGCACGGAAATTTATGCGGTAGTCGACCAGCTCCATACCGGCCGTTATTATATAAAAAAGTTTTTAGCTGATTGGTTTCAATTGAGCAAAGAAGAACTGTCGCCGTTTTTAACATTTTACGAAAGCGATGCGGCTGTTGAGCATTTATTCCGTGTAGCCTGCGGACTTGATTCTATGGTGATTGGCGAAACGCAGATTCTCGGCCAGGTGCGAGACAGCTTTAAAACAGCTCAGCAAGAAAAAACGATCGGGACTATTTTTAATGAGCTGTTTAAACAGGCCGTTACAGTGGGCAAACGGACTCACTCCGAAACAGATATTGGTTCAAATGCAGTGTCAGTAAGCTATGCTGCAGTTGAACTTGCTAAAAAAATCTTCGGAAACCTTTCAAGCAAGCACATATTAATTCTCGGTGCGGGAAAAATGGGCGAGCTTGCTGCCGAGAACCTGCACGGACAAGGAATCGGCAAGGTCACTGTCATTAACCGAACATACTTGAAAGCGAAGGAGCTTGCAGACCGTTTCTCCGGTGAAGCGAGAAGCCTGAATCAGCTTGAAAGCGCGCTTGCGGAGGCTGATATCCTAATCAGTTCAACCGGTGCAAGTGATTTTGTTGTGTCCAAAGAGATGATGGAAAACGCGAATAAGCTTCGCAAGGGACGTCCGCTGTTTATGGTGGACATTGCCGTGCCTAGAGACCTTGATCCTGCGTTGAATGACCTTGAAGGTGTTTTCCTTTATGATATCGACGATCTCGAAGGCATTGTAGAAGCGAATATGAAAGAGCGGAGAGAAACTGCTGAAAAAGTTGAACTGTTAATTGAAGAAACCATTGTGGAGTTCAAACAATGGCTGAATACACTTGGCGTTGTGCCGGTTATTTCCGCATTGCGCGAAAAGGCGCTTGCCATCCAGTCAGAAACGATGGACAGCATCGAGCGGAAGCTGCCTCACTTAAGCACAAGAGAGAAAAAACTGTTGAACAAACATACCAAAAGTATCATTAACCAAATGCTGCGTGATCCCATCCTAAAGGTGAAAGAGCTTGCGGCAGATGCTGATTCTGCAGAAAAGCTGGCCTTATTTATGCAGATTTTTGATATTGAAGAAGCTGCGGGCCGTCAAATGATGAAAACTGTTGAAAGCAGCCAAAAGGTCCATTCTTTTAACAAGGCTGAATCAAAAGCGGGCTTTGCCCCACTTGTAAGTGAGTGAATGCTGAATGATTGATACTGCAATGGCAAGACTTAATGAGGGAACAATCGTCATTTATGCATTAAGTGTACTCTTTTATTTTATAGACTTTCTTCAACACAACCGGAAGGCTGGAAAAATGGCCTTCTGGTTGCTTTCTATTGTCTGGACTCTGCAAACCGTGTATTTGGCCTATTTTATGTGGGTGACGGGGCGGTTTCCGGTATTAAATGTGACGGAGGCGCTTTATTTTTATGCCTGGGTGCTTGTCACGCTGTCACTTGTACTGACAAAGCTTTTACGAGTAGACTTTATCGTGTTTTTTACAAATGTAATAGGGTTTTCTATGATCGCCATTCATACCTTTTCACCGACAGAGCAGCAGTCAGCCGCTTTTTCCGGGCAGCTTGTGTCTGAGCTTTTGGTGATTCATATTACAATGGCGATTCTTTCATACGGCGCTTTTTCCCTTTCTTTCGTTTTTTCTGTGCTGTATATGTTTCAATATCACCTGCTGAAAAAGAAAAAATGGGGAAAATGGCTGTTGAGAATAGAAGATTTGTCTAAGCTTGATTATATGGCATATGTTCTGAATATCATCGGGGTCCCGATGCTGTTGCTGAGTTTGATTCTCGGTGTCATTTGGGCTTATGTCTCACTAGAAACGCTGTATTGGTTCGACGCCAAAGTGCTTGGTTCGTTTGTCGTCCTTTTGCTGTACAGCTATTATCTTTATATCAGGCTGATTAAAGAGCTGCAAGGAAAGGTCGCAGCAATGTGGAATACGGCTTGTTTTCTCGTGCTGATGATCAATTATTTCCTGCTTGGAAGCCTGTCGCAATTCCATTGGTTCAGTTAAATGATGTCCCAAGCAGATTCGGGAGGAAAGAAAACAATGAGAACAATAAAAGTAGGTTCCAGACGGAGCAAACTCGCTATGACTCAAACAAAATGGGTTATTCAAAAACTAAAGGAAATCAATCCTTCATTTGCCTTTGAAATCAAAGAAATCGTGACAAAGGGAGACCGGATCGTCGATGTTACGCTCTCGAAAGTGGGCGGAAAAGGGCTGTTTGTCAAAGAGATTGAACAAGCGCTTTTGAACGAAGACATTGATATGGCGGTACACAGCATGAAGGACATGCCTGCTGCTTTGCCTGAAGGCCTTGTGATCGGCTGTATTCCTGAACGGGAAGACCCTCGTGATGCCCTTATTTCAAAGAATCGGGTAAAGCTTTCAGAAATGAAGGAAGGCGCTGTCATCGGCACAAGCAGTTTAAGAAGAAGTGCACAGCTTTTGATCGAGCGTCCTGACATTACAATTAAATGGATTAGAGGTAATATAGATACGAGACTTCAAAAGCTGGAAACTGAGGATTATGACGCGATTATTTTAGCTGCTGCCGGCCTTTCCAGAATGGGCTGGAAGCAAGATGTCGTCACCGAATTCCTAGACCCTGAGCGCTGTTTGCCTGCTGTGGGCCAGGGAGCACTGGCGATTGAGTGCAGAGAATCGGATGAGGAGCTATTGGCGTTGTTTACTCAGTTTACGGATGAGTATACAAAACGGACCGTGTTGGCGGAACGTGCTTATTTAAACGCGATGGAGGGCGGATGCCAGGTTCCGATCGCAGGCTACTCAGTATTAAACGAGCGGGATGAAATCGAATTGACAGGGCTTGTCGCTTCTCCTGACGGCAAAATCATTTATAAAGAAACTGTCACCGGAAACGATCCGGAGGAAGTAGGAAAGCGCTGTGCCGCTCTTATGGCTGACAAAGGGGCCAAAGAATTAATTGATCGTGTAAAACGGGAGCTTGATGAGGATGGAAAATGATTTTCCGCTGAAAGGAAAAACAGTCCTTGTCACCCGGAATAAGGCGCAGGCAAAATCGTTTCAGCAAAAAGTGGAGGCACTTGGCGGAAAAGCGGTTTTGACCTCTTTGATTACGTTTCGCCGCGCTTTGCCGAATGATCTTGCAAAACAGTTGAAAGAGGATCTTGCCGCGCCCGGCTGGCTTGTTTTTACAAGTGTGAACGGAGCAGACTTCTTTTTTTCTTATCTAAAGGAAAATCAGCTCATTCTTCCAGCACATAAAAAAATTGCGGCTGTCGGTGAAAAAACGGCTCGCCGTCTGGAAACGCATAACGTATCGGTTGATGTAATGCCTAAGGACTATATCGCTGAACAGTTGGCGGAGGCCCTTAAGCAGCATGCTGAACCGGCGGAACGAATTACAGTGATTAAAGGTAATTTGTCACGTGATGTGATAAAACAGGAGCTTGTCCCGCTCGGTTTTGAAGTGAAGGAATGGGTTGTCTATGAAACGATTCCAGATGAAGAGGGCATCGAGGCACTGAAAGAGGCTGCGGGCCAATATTCATTTGACTATGTGACATTTACGAGTTCATCAACCGTACATACGTTTATGCATGTCTTGGGAGAAGAATTGAAAAAGTGGCAGGCGAACAGATCGGCCTTTATCAGCATCGGGCCTTTAACAAGGGACGCACTGCTGACGTATGGCATTACATCGCATACGCCTGATACATTTACAATAGATGGCATGCTTGAGTTAATGTGCAGCATGTCAAGAGAGGAAGAGAGAATATGAGTCAATCATTTAACAGACACCGCCGTCTGCGGTCATCAAAAACAATGAGAGAGATGGTAAAGGAAACACGTTTGCACCCATCGGATTTTATTTATCCGATTTTTGTCGTTGAAGGGCTGGAAGGCAAAAAAGCTGTTCCGTCAATGCCTGATGTTTATCATGTATCATTAGATCTATTGAAGGATGAAGTGGCAGAGCTGGTTAAACTGGGCATTCAATCTGTCATCGTGTTCGGCATCCCGGAAGAAAAAGATGATTGCGGAACGCAAGCGTACCATGATCACGGCATTGTCCAAAAAGCCATCACAGAAATTAAAAAACACTTCCCTGAGATGGTTGTTGTCGCTGATACATGCTTATGCGAATATACAGACCACGGCCATTGCGGACTTGTCAAAGACGGGGTCATCCTCAATGATGAATCACTTGAGCTTTTGGCGCAGACAGCTGTCAGCCAAGCGAAAGCAGGTGCTGATGTCATTGCGCCTTCAAACATGATGGACGGATTTGTTACAGTGATCCGAGAAGCGCTTGATAAAGAAGGATTCGTCAATATTCCAATCATGTCTTATGCTGTGAAATATTCAAGTGAGTTTTACGGTCCGTTCCGTGACGCAGCAAACAGCACACCGCAATTTGGGGACCGCAAAACATATCAGATGGACCCTGCCAACCGTATGGAAGCACTCCGCGAAGCACAATCAGATGTCGAGGAAGGGGCGGACTTTTTGATTGTTAAACCTTCGCTTTCATATATGGATATCATGCGTGACGTAAAAAATGAGTTTGCTTTGCCGCTTGTCGCTTATAATGTTAGCGGAGAGTATTCAATGGTAAAGGCTGCAGCGCAAAACGGCTGGATCAAAGAAAAAGAAATAGTGTTAGAAATTTTGACAAGCATGAAGCGTGCAGGTGCTGACCTGATCATTACGTATCATGCCAAAGACGCAGCGAAATGGCTTGCGGAGTAATTTTATTCAGTTGACAGGAGTTGAGGCAGATGAGAAGCTATGAAAAATCAAAAGCGGCTTTTAAAGAAGCGCAAAAACTCATGCCGGGCGGTGTGAACAGTCCCGTTCGCGCTTTTAAATCGGTAGACATGGATCCGATTTTTATGGAGCGCGGAAAAGGCTCAAAAATCTTTGATATTGACGGAAATGAATATATTGACTACGTTTTGTCATGGGGGCCCTTAATTTTAGGGCATACAAATGACCGCGTCGTAGAGAGCCTCAAAAAAGTGGCTGAATACGGGACAAGCTTCGGTGCTCCGACTGAAGTGGAAAATGAACTAGCAAAGCTCGTCATTGATCGTGTGCCATCTGTAGAAATTGTACGAATGGTCAGCTCCGGAACAGAGGCTACAATGAGTGCCCTCCGTTTGGCAAGAGGCTATACGGGCCGCAATAAGATTTTAAAATTTGAGGGCTGCTACCACGGGCACGGCGATTCCCTCTTGATTAAAGCGGGTTCAGGAGTTGCCACTCTCGGTCTGCCTGACAGCCCTGGTGTACCTGAAGGTATCGCGAAAAACACCATCACGGTTCCGTACAATGATTTAGAAAGTGTAAAGCTTGCTTTCCAGCAATTCGGTGAAGACATTGCGGGAGTTATTGTAGAACCGGTTGCCGGAAATATGGGAGTTGTTCCGCCGCAAGAAGGCTTCCTGCAAGGTTTGCGTGATATCACTGAGCAATACGGTTCACTGCTGATTTTTGATGAAGTAATGACAGGCTTCCGGGTCGATTATAATTGTGCTCAAGGATACTTCGGCGTAACGCCTGATCTGACTTGTTTAGGAAAAGTAATCGGGGGCGGACTTCCTGTCGGTGCTTATGGCGGAAAGGCTGAAATCATGGAGCAGATCGCTCCAAGCGGTCCAATTTATCAGGCCGGCACATTGTCAGGCAACCCGCTTGCGATGACGGCTGGCTTAGAAACATTGAAACAGCTGACACCTGAATCCTACAAGAATTTCATCAAAAAAGGCGACAGGCTGGAAGAAGGCATTTCTAAAGCTGCTGAGGCTCATGGCATTCCGCATACCTTTAACCGCGCAGGTTCAATGATCGGTTTCTTCTTTACAAACGAACCTGTTATCAATTATGAAACAGCCAAAGCATCTGATTTGAAGCTGTTTGCTAACTATTATAAAGGGATGGCAAATGAAGGTGTCTTCCTGCCGCCATCACAATTCGAAGGCCTTTTTCTTTCAACGGCCCATACTGATGAAGATATTGAAAAAACAATCCAGGCAGCTGAGAAAGTATTTGCTGAGATCAGCCGCGGCTAAGAGTGAAAACCGGTATCAAGGACATCCTTGTACCGGTTTTTTTCTGTGCTCGCCCACTCATATTTTTCCCAGTTCATACATACACCTTTAGTGACATCTAATTTTAAGGATTAGATGAAAGGAGGATATGAACTTGCCGCAAAATCATCGATTGCAATTTTCTGTAGAAGAATCGATCTGTTTCCAAAAAGGACAGGAAGTTTCTGAACTGCTTTCTATTTCATTAGATCCTGATATTAGGGTTCAGGAAGTAAATGATTATGTATCAATCAGAGGATCGCTTGAACTTACAGGTGAGTACAACATAGATCAAAACAAACATACCGAAGAGTTTTATACAGATAAGCGGTTTGTTGAAGAAGTCAGAAAGAGAGAGGATGGAAGCGCAGAACTGACTCACTGTTTTCCGGTGGATATTACCATTCCTAAAAATAAAGTGAGCCATTTACAGGATGTCTTCGTCTTTATTGACGCATTTGACTACCAATTAACGGATTCACGCATTTTAACGATTCAGGCTGATTTAGCGATCGAAGGGCTTTTGGATGATACCGCAGACAAAGAGCCGGAGATTTCTCTATATGAGGAACCTGCGGCAATCAGAGCGGAAGAGTTTTCAGAGCCGCCAATACAAAGTGCAGTAGAAACGGGTTCACCTTCGGCAGCGGAAGCAGTTCTGCAGGATGAAACGCCAGCCGAACCGCCAGAACTCTTTGTCTCGAAAGCGGGGCTACGTGAAGAGCTGGAAACAGAAAAAGCAGAAGCTGCGCCGCCGGAATCAGTCGCTTCAGAATCCGAGGCGCGAAAAGGTGTGAAAGAGGAAGGTGAGCCGTCAGAGCTTCTGGTGCGTGAAGCAGAAAGTCGAGAAGAATATGAGACAGAAGCAGCTGAGCCAGAACATGATGCTTCAGAAATAGAGATTGAGGTCGTTAAAGAAGAAAATGAAACGCCAGAGCCAGCAGCTGCAATAGCAGATGTTCGTGAAGAAGCGGACCTTCCAGCGGAGGCTGAGCTTCGTGAAGATTCGAGAGCAGAAGAATCGCCTGCTTTGGAAGCTGAGTTACATGCAGAGACTGTGAGTTCTAAGGAGAAAGCAGAAACATCAGTGTCTCCTATTCTTGAATATGCGTTGCGCCAAGAGGCTCAAAATGAAAAAACGGCTCAACCAGAACGCGCGGAGCCTGCCCTTCGTCATGAAGAGAAAGAATCAACTCAACCGGAACACGCTGAGCCCGCCCTTCGTCATGAAGAGAAAGAATCAGCTCAACCAGAACACGCGGAGCCTGCCCTTCGTCATGAAGAGAAAGAAGCAGCTCAACCAGAACACGCGGAGCCTGCCCTTCGTCA